>JBCBKP010000018.1:0-68180 GCA_038521625.1 Planctomycetota bacterium | reverse complement strand
GGTCGTGCTCGCCAACGGGCGCGAGCGCACCGCGCTCGACGCGGCGGTGATCGCGGCGCTCGCCCCGGCCGGCGACGCGGGCGAGCTGCCCGAGGACGGGGCGCGCCCGGTCCGATACGCGCGGGTGCTCGCATCGGGCGTGATCACACGCGACCCGATCCTGGCGGTGGGGGAGGCCAAGCTCGACCTGCCCGCGAGCGCCTGGACCAAGGAGCGCCTCGGCACGTTCCAGAACGGCGTCGCGTTCGTCACGCTCGACACGACCGAGCGGCTCGGGCGAGACGTGACGTTCTGGATCGTGGACCTGCCCTCCGACCCGATGCTGCACCGACCGCGCGCGATCGCGGCGATGCTGCAGGCCGCGGAACGCTTCGCGGGGACGGTGCGCGTGCCCGACCAGCTCGGGCGCTGGCTGCAGACCGAGCGGGCGGCGACCGGCTTCCCGGAGCCCGACGCGATCATCGGAGACTTCAACACGCCGCGCGGTTCGGCGTCGCTCGCGCCGTTCCGCGGCGGATTCGCCGAGAGTCACGACCAAGCCGGGCGCGGGCTCGGTCACACGTTCATCGGACGATATCCGTTGTGGGCGATCGATCTCGCGTTCGTCTCGCGGTCGAACCGGATCGTGTCTTCAAGAGTGACAATGCCCGGTGCGGGTTCGCACCGGGCGTTGATCGTGGGTCTGGATGTCGCAGAGCAGCTCAGCGGCGCCGACGCGTCGCGATGAGGCCGCCCAGCCCAAGAGCCACCGCCCCACCCGGCGCCGGGATGTCCTCGCCACGGATCGTCAGGTTGTCGAGCGCGCCCGAGCCGACGAAGAAGACGTCGAGACGGACGACGCGGGCCGCGTCGAAGCCGGCGTCCTCGAGGGCCGTCGCGAGATTGCCGGTCTCGCCCGCCTGGTCCGCGAGCGTCGTCAGATCGAGCGTGTCCCATCCGAACGGCTGCACCGACGGGTCGAAGGTCCACTCGTTCGGGACGGTGTAGATGCGGGTCAGGCCGTTGGCGTCGGTCAGTGTGACCGTGCCGCCGTTGTTGCCGTTCATGTCGATCAGGTCCAGCGAGACCAGCTCGACCTCGAGCGTGAAGTCGAAGGTGATCGTGCCGCCGTCGGCGTCGTCGTTGGCGGTGTCGAAGACGCCGGCGGTCTGGCTCCCGAAGCCCCCGTTGTTGTTCTGGAGGATCAGGGCGTTGCCCAGGTCGACCAGCAGGTCCGGGTCGGCGCCGCTGGCGTTCGGGCCGGTCGTATCGGTGTCGAAGATCCCGAGCCCGGCGTTGGCGCCGCTGCTGCTCAGGTTGAAGATGAAACCGAACTCGGTGTCAATGACCTGGCCGTTGACGAGCGGGGTCAGACCGTCGTCCTCGGTCGAGAAATCGATCACGGTCACCTGGGCCGAGGCCGTGCCAACGCTGGCGGCCATCGCGATCGCAGCAAGAGTGCGCATGTCCTGTCTCCTCAGTCTCTCCGGCGTGCCCTCTCTCAGGCCGCTCTCTTGCAAGAGGTTACCGGTTTGAACTGCGGATGAGCTACAGAATCGCGCGGAATCGGGTCCGAATTCGCCAAACCCGAATAAGACACGAGCCCAGTGGTTTCACTGGGCTCGTACGCAGAACTGATGAACTAGACTCGATTTAGCCGCGGCGGCGACGCGTCGCGAGCAACCCACCCAGTCCGAGAGCCGCCGCCCCACCCGGCGCCGGGATGTCAGTCCCGTTGATCACGAGATTGTCGATCGCGCCCGAGCCGCTCAGGGCGACATCGAGGCGGACGACCCGCGTCGCGTCGAAGCCGGCGTCCTGGCTCGCGGTCGCGATCCCGCCGGCCTCGCCCTGCTGGCTCGCCAGCGTGGTCAGGTCGAGCACGTCGAAGCCGTCCGGGGTGTTGTCGACGTCGAACGTCCAGTTGTCCGGCACGTCGTAGACGCGGGTGTTCCCGCTGCTGTCTGTCAGCGTCACGAGCGTCGCGGCGCTGTTGTCGATGTCGATCAGCGTGATCTCGAGCAACTCGACCTCGAGCGTGAAGTCGAAGCGGATCGTGCCGCCGCTCGGGTCGTCGTTCGGCGTGTCGAAGACGCCCGGCGTCGTCTGCGTCTGGAAGCTGCCCCCGTTGTTCTGCAGGATCAGCGCGTTGCCCAAGCCGACGAGAAGGTCGCCGTCGCCGCCGCCCTGGTTCGGGCTCGGCAGGCCGGTGTCGAAGACGGCGATGCCGGAGTTGCTTCCGCCGAAGCTGGACAGATTAAAGATGAAGCCGAACTCGTCGTCGATCTGCTGACCGTTGACGAGCGGTGTGATCCCGTCGTCCTCGGTCGAGAAATCGATGGTCGTGACCTGGCCAAAGGCCGAACCCGCGGCCAGAGCGGCCACGACGATAGCGTGCATGCGAGGCATGTGTCTTGTCTCCTAATCCCTCTATGTCCCGACGGATCTGGGCTCCTCAGACCAGACCGACGGATTCCCTCGGATGGAAAGGTGCGGCGCTTCTGCGCCGTGCCCACCCATCTCGAAGATTGATCCGAAAAAATCTCTCGCGCAGGCCCTTGTCGGCCCAATCCGCGACCCATGGGCTCGCGGCATAATGCCGATCCATGGGCGTGCTCCGTCTTCTCGATCTCCTCTCGGCCCTCGGCGTCTCCTCGCAGAAGGCTCGCGCTTCTCTCATTCTTCAGCGAACTTTTATGTCTCTGCTTACGTCTGTAAATCGATTTGGAGCAACATTTTGCCCATTTTTGCGCTGTTGTAATCAAATAATGTCGCGGCGCGACGCCGGGGCCGAGGGAGACCCCTACACCTGATGGCGTTCTCGGTCCTGGTGCTCACGCTCAACGAGGAGGCCAACCTCCCCGCCTGCCTCGAGTCCGTCTGCGGACTCGACGACGTCGTCGTGGTCGACTCGGGCAGCACCGACCGCACGCGCGAGATCGCCGAGGCGGCCGGCGCCCGGGTCCTGGTCAACCCGTTCGAGAGCTTCGCACAGCAGCAGAACTGGGCGCTCGACAACGCCGAGTTCCGCCACCGCTGGGTCTTCTACCTCGACGCCGACGAGCGGCTGACGCCTCAACTCCGGGACGAGATGTCTCTCGTCGCCCGGGACGAAGCGGAGACCCGCGTCGCGTTCTACGCGGGCCGTCGGAACTTTTTCCGGGGCCGCTGGCTCCGCTTCGCGATGCCCGCCGGCAACATCTTGCGGTTCTTCCGCACCCGCGGCGTTCGCTTCGAGCAGCGCGGCCACGGGCCGGTGCCGACGATCAACGGCGAGCACGGCTATCTGGATCACCGGTTCGACCACCACAACTTCTCGAAGGGCGTCGTCGAGTGGCTCGAGCGGCACGCCCGCTACGCCCGCCAGGAGGCGGGCGAGACGATCCGGGCGATCGGCGACCGCCCTCTGAGGCTCCAGAACTTCTTCGCCGCCGACCGCCAGACCCGCCGGGCCGAGCTCAAGAACCTCGCCCTGCGGCTCCCCGGGCGCCCGCTGGTCAAATTCTGCTATCTCTACGTGCTGCGGCTCGGCGTCCTCGACGGCCGGGCCGGCTTCACCTATTGCGTGCTCCAGGCGATCTACGAGTACATGACCGTCCAGCACCTGAAGGAGATCCGCAGAACGGCCCGCGACAAGCCCCTCTGAACCCGCTGCCCCACTCTCGATGCACGTCGTCCACTACATCCACGAGATCGACCTCGCCCTCGGCGGCGTCGTCCGCTGCGTGCTCGACCTCGCCTCGCTGATGCGCGCCCGCGGCCAGCAGATCACGGTCCTGACCCACGACGCGAAGGACGCCCCGCCTTCGTGGTCCGAGCGTGGCATCGAGGTCGTCGAGCTCGGACGGTACGGCAGCGCCCTCTCCCGCCTTTCGCAGCCCCAGCTCAACGCCGCGACCGCCGCGATCCGCCGGGCCGACGTCCTGCACATGCACGGCATCTGGCACCCCAGCAACGACCAGCTCGCGCGACTCGCCCGCCGGCTCGGCAAGCCCTACGTCATCTCGGCGCACGGCATGCTCGACGACTGGTCGATGCAGCAGAAGCACCTCAAGAAGAAGCTCTTCCTCGGCCTGGGGGCCAGCAAGACGCTGCACCGCGCCGCGTCGATCCACTGCACCGCGACGAACGAGCTGGCCCAGGCGAAGAAGTGGTTCGAGCCCGCGCGGGGCGAGGTCGCCCCTCTGGTGTTCGATCTCGAGCCGTACCGCGAGCCGCCCGGTCCGGGCCCGGCCCGGGAGGCCTTCCCGGAAGCATTCGAGACCGGCGATCCGGTCGTGCTCTTCCTCAGCCGCCTGCACTACAAGAAGGGCCCGGACGTCTTCATCCGCGCGATGGGCGAGCTCGGCCGGATCGGGATCCCGTTCTCGGCGGTCCTCGCGGGCACCGGCGACGACGGCTACGTCCACGAGCTGCGCCAGCTCGCGAAGGTCGAGGGCGTCGCCGATCGCTGCCATTTCGTCGGCCTGGTGACCGGAGCGCTGAAGACGAGCCTCTACCAGGCCTCGAGTGTCTTCGCGCTCCCGACGAGCCAGGAGAACTTCGGCTTCGTCTTCCCAGAGGCCATGGCCTGCGGCACGCCGGTGATCACGACCACCGGCGTGGACACCCACCCCGAGCTCCGCGAGAGCGGCGGGGCGGTCATCGTGGACCGCGATCCGCACGCCTTCGCCGACGCCGTCGTCCAGCTCCTGGGTCACCCCGAGCAGATCGAGAAGATGGGCAGGGCCGGCCGCTCGTGGGTCTTCGACTTCCTGGAGCCCGAGGCCGTCGCGCGGGCCTTCGACGCGCTCTACGCTCGGGCTGCGGCGAAGCAATCGGCCTGAGAACCCCGAGTGGCCCCGAACACGAGCCCATCCGAGCCCGGCCCGACGATCCCGGGGTTGAAGACGCGGACCCGTCTGGCGGTCGTCGCCAACGCGCCCGCCCCCTACCGGCTCGCCCAGAGCGCCCGGATCGCCCGCGAGCTGCCGGAGATCGAGAACTTCACCGTCTTCAAGCACGAGCACAACAACTCGCCCTGGCGGCAGCCGCTGCCCGAGATCATCGCGCCGGTCGTCTTCGGCAAGGGCGAGCTGCTCACCGAGAAGAACAAGCCCAAGAACATCCTGAGGCAGTGGGCCCGCGGCGGGGAGATCATCGCCTGGCTCGAGCGCCACGCGATCGACGCCCTCGTCCTCACCGGCTACAACGACCTCGGGCTGCTTCGCATCATCCGCTGGGGCAAGGAGACCGGCGTCCCGGTCTTCATGTTCAACGATTCCAACGTCTACGGCGATCGAGCCTCGGGGCTCGGGCGCGCCCTCAAGAACTTCTACGTCCCCAAGGTCGTGCGCATGCTCGCCGGTCTGATGCCCTGCTCCGTCCGCGGCGTCGAGTTCTACGACCGTTACGGCGGGCGCGGCAAGCCGACCTTCTACATGCCGCACGAGCCCGATTATGCGCTGATCATGACCATGCCGCCCGAGCGCGTCGAGGCCGCGCGCGAGAAGCACGGGCTGAAGCGTGGACGACGGTACATCAACTACTGCGCACGGATGACCCGCGTGAAGCGGCCCGACCTGCTCGTCGAGGCGTTCTCGTCCATCGCCGACGCGCGCCCGGAGTGGGACGTCTGCTTCGTCGGCGGGGGCGACCTGCTCGGTGCCACGCGCGATCTCGTGCCCGAGCGGTATCGCGAGCGCTTCATCTTCACGGACTTCGTCGACGGCCCCGCCGAGATCGCCGCGCTCTACCGCTGCGCCGAGGTGCACTGCCTGCCCAGCGAGTACGAGCCCTGGGCCGCGGTCATCCCCGAGGCGGCCGCCGCCGGCCTCGCCATCGTCTCCAGCCACGTCGTCGGCGCGGCCAGCGAGCTCGTCCGCGACGCCGTCAACGGCCTGCTGTTCGAGTCGGGCTCGGTCGAAGCCCTGGCGGACGCCCTCATGGACGTCACCGACGAGGCCAACATCGACCGATACCGCGCGGGCAGCGCCGACGTCCTCCGCGACTGGCGCACCCGCGGCGACCCGATCGACGGAGTGCGCCGGGCCCTCGAGTTCTCCGGCATCCTCGAGCCGCGAAGCGGCACCCGCCCCACCGGCGATCCGGACAAGGACTGGCGGACCGACGCCGAGGCCGGCGTCAACGCCCTCGCGACCACCGCGTTCGACGCGCCGACCAAGACCGCGGGGACCACCGCGTGAAGCTCCCGACGTTCCTCATCATCGGCGGCATGAAGTGCGGCAGCACCACGCTCTACCGCGATCTCATGACCCAGCCCGGCGTCTTCTTCCCGATCGACAAGGAGCCCGAATCGCTCTGCGACCCGGACGTGCTCACCGAGGCCGGCCGCGAGCGCTATGCGGCGATGTTCGAGGAAGCTGAGGACACCGACCAGCGCGGCGAGGCCTCGACCGCGTACACCAAGCGCCCGACCCACGAGGGCGTCGCCGAGCGCGCCCGCGAGCTCCTCGGCCCCGATCTCAAGCTGATCTATATCGTCCGCGAGCCCGTCGCCCGAGTGAAGAGCCACCACTCGCACGAGACCGGCCTCAAGAACTGGCACGGCTCGGTGGCCGAGTCCATCGCCAAGTACCCAGAGATGATGAACTACACGCGGTACGGCATGCAGGCCCGCCCGTGGGTCGAGATATTCGGGCGGGAGAGCGTGCGCATCGTGCGGATGGACGACTACGTCAAGAACCGCCGCGACTGCACCGATCGGTTCGCCCGCTTCATCGGCGTCGAGCCCAAGCCCGAACTCGTCGAGACCGACCGCGTCTTCAACAAGTCCGACGGGCGCCCGGTCCCGACGCACGGCTGGGAGTCCGTCCTCCACAACCCGCTCTACAAGCGGCTCGTCCGCCCGCTGCTCTCGACCACCGTCCGCGAGAAGATCCGCGAGGTGATCCTGCCCAAGGCCAAGGTCACCAAGGAGCCGCTCGACGAGGCGACCGTCCGCCGCATCTACGACGAGCTGGCCGAGGACCACGCCGAGCTGGCCGGCTACATGGGGATCGACGGTCCGGTCTGGGACGTCGAGAAGGCCGTCGCCAAGCACGCGGCACCACCGGCGGCCAGCAAGGCCGACCAAGAACCCGCCTAGTCCGATCTCAGGCTCGGCCCGCGCCCGAGAGGCACCTCCAGCGTCACGATGACCGCCTTGTGATCGCTGCCGACGTCCGCCGTCTCCCAGCCGACAACCCGCACGCCCGCGCCGACGATCACGTCGTCGATCGCGACACGGGCCGGCCAGGGCAGCATCGTCGGGAAGGTCCCGGTCGCCGCGAGCAGCGGCTTGGCCCGCCGGCCGTCGAGCGCCCCCGTCACGCGCCGCGAGTGCAGCGCGCTCGGCGGGCTGTTCAGATCGCCCATCAGCACCATCGGGATCCCGCGGTCCACGATGTGCTCGCGCTGTCGCGCGATCACCAGATCGACGAGCTCGTGCGCCAGCCGCCACCGCGCGGGCGACCGCGGGCTCCGGGGGTGGAAGACCGTCAGCCCGAACGCCCCGCCGGGGCGCGCCAGGATCGTCTCGTGACCGGGCGGCTTGGCCACGCGGTGGGCGCCCTCGGACAGCGTCTCGATCTCGTGCTGTCTCCACTTCGTCAGCAGCACCGGGAACCCCGTGTTCGCCGCGTCGGAGAGCCAGTGCTGCGGGTAGCGCGACCGCCAGGCGCCCGCCTTCAGCTCGCCGACCAACCAGAACGGCGTCTCGAGCAGCGCGATCGCGTCCAGGTCGTCGCGCTCGAGCAACGCGCGGAGCTTGGCCTCGTCGCCGCTGTCGCCGTGGGCGTTGACCACCGCGACCCGGACCGTCTGCTCCGGGCGAACCGCCTCGCCGGTCGTCCAGGCCCGCCCCGGCACGAACGCCGCGAGACCGACCAGCCAGCCGGCGCCGCAGATCAGCCCGGCGCGCCAACGCCCACGCAGCACGAACACGGCGCCGACGACCAGCGACACGAACGCCACCTGCGGCACGACGCTCGCCCCGACATCGATCGGCCACGCCAGCGGCCTCGACACGGCAAACACCGCGCTCGCGAGGACCCACGAGCCGCACCAGATGAAGAGCAGGCACGCGACCGCGAGCGGGAGCAGACGCGCCCAGCGCCCGCCGCGTGGGCTCACGAGCCCGTCGGTGCCGTCACTCGGTCCCGCATCCACGCCCATTGCCTCGCGAGCCCGTCAGCGAGCGCCGTCCCGGGCTCGAACCCCAGCTCGGCGCCCGAACGATCCAAGTCCGCCCACGTGCGGCGCACATCTCCCGGCGGGATCGGCTTCTGGACCACCTGGGGCTCGCGCCCGACGGTCTCGCCGACCGCGCCGATCAGCTCGTCCAGCCGCACCGGGCTCGAGCCCCCGAGGTTCCACACGCGGTACCCGTGCGCATCGATCCGGTCGTAAGCCGCCAGCACGCCGGCGACGATGTCGTCGATGTACGTGTAGTCGCGGCTCGTCGAGCCGTCGCCGAACATCTGGATCGGCTCGCCCGCGGCGATCTTGCGGAGGAACAGGTTGATCGCCAGGTCGGGCCGCTGCCGCGGGCCGTACACGGTGAAGAACCGGAGCATCGCGACCGGCCGCCCGGTCAGATGGTGGTGGGTGTACCCGATCAACTCGCACGCCCGCTTCGTGGCCGCGTAGGGACTGATCGGCTCGTCCGCGGGCCTCGATTCGCTGAACGGCACCGGCGAGGTGTCGCCGTAGACCGAGCTCGACGAGGCCGCGACCACCCGATGCACGCCGAGCTGTGACGCCAGCTCGAGCACGTTGGTCGTTCCGACGACGTTGGCCCGCGCGTAGCCCTCGGGATCGAGCCGGCTCGGCCGCACGCCCGCCTTCGCCGCCAGGTGGATGATGCCGTCGGCATCGAACCACTCGGCTTGCGACCGCAGCGCCGCGTCGTCCGCCAGATCGACCTCGCGCATCTCGAACCGGGAGCCGTGACGCTCCGCCGCCGCGTGGCACGCCGCGACGTTCTGCTCCTTCAGGGCCCGGTTGTAGAACGGATCGAAGTTGTCGAGGCCGAGGACGTCGCAGCCCCGGGCCAGCAACGCCTCGCCGGTGTGAGAGCCGATGAACCCGGCCGCCCCAGTCAGGATGATCCGCTGCGTCTTCAAGCCGGTATCCAGAGGCCCCGAGACTGGGAACGCACCCCGCGGGGACGATCGGCAAGCCTAAGCCGCCCACTGCTTTCGGTTGTATCGGGTGGGGGGACCGCCGAGCTTGCCCGGGCTGCTTCGCTCCGGCTCGCAACGCTTCGGTTGGGTCTCAGGTCGCTCGCGAATGGCTCGAAGCAGGCCCCGTCGAAAAAGCGAGGCGCCGTTCGAGCAGCGCCCCGCTGGAGGAGAGAGAGATCACTTGTACGGTACGCCAGATCCTCAAGGAAGGCTCACAATTTCTTCATTGAACCTTCGAAATTTCCTACTTTATCACCGCACAGGAACCGTTTCTACGACGCCAGAACCGCATCTGTTGCGCTGCTGGCCCCGGTTTCGGGCGGATCAGGCTAGGGATTATCAGACCCAGTCGATCCGTCGGTGCCACCATCCGGCTCGATGCGGGGCGCTGGCAGCGGCACCGAGTCCATCGAGGGCGGCGGCTTCGGGCCGCTCCGCGGGGCCGCCGGTTGGTTCAGTCGCCCGGGCATCCCCATCTCGGGCATCGCGTCGTCGTCCGCGCCGGGCTCGGGGGCATCATCGGTCTGGCCCCGGGTTTCCTCGGTGTGGGCCTCCCGAGCGGCGCGGGCCGCGTGCGCCAGCTTCAGACGCGCAAGCATCGCCTCGCGCCGGTCTTCGGGCATCCGTTCGAGCCGCTCGCGAACCCGCTCGGGCAGGTCCTCGACGCGGAACCCCGGCGCCGCCTCGTCGGCCAGGCGGATCCGATCGCGCCGCCGGGCCTCCTCGAGGCTCGCGAGCTGAACGCGCGCCATCTCGGCCTCTCGGATCCGCTGCGCGTTCAGGATCTCCTCGTCGAGCAGCTCGAGCCCGCGCGCACGCTGCTTCTCGGCGAGCTCGTCCCACACCATCTGCCACGCCTCGGCCGGCTCCGGGCGCGACTCGTTGATCCGGTCGAGCCGCCGACGGGCGGCCATCATCGACTCGACGCTCGGTCGGTCCTCGGCGGCCAGCTCGCTCTCGAACCCGCCGTCCCGCAGCGTCTTCCGATGGCGCGCGAGTTCCTCGGAGTAGCGCTCGTCGTAGACCACCATGGCCCGCTCGTGCGTGTCGAGCCGAGCGAGCAGCGCATCGCGGAGCGCGACGGGCATGCGTGTGTCGTCCGGCGTCTCGTCCGACGCGATCCGGCGGACCACGCGGGCGACGGTCGCGTGATCGAGCGAGCGGCGGCGCTGCAGGTCCGCGTCGGTCATCTTGCTGCCGAGTCCGGGAGCGCCGGCGTCGTCGACGCGGGGGCCGGCGAGCACCGCGCCGGCCGAGATCGAGCCGGCGTCGGCCCTCGACCAGGCCCGCTCGAACGTCAGCTGCTGGCCGGCCGCCTCGCCCCAGATCACCGCGAGAATCAGCCCCGACGCACGCGCCATCACGGGTCCCCCAGCTCCAAAGAAGCCAGCTTCATCGAACTCCGAGGGGCGAATCCACCCCGTCCTCCTACGCTAACCGTTGGCCGTTGGATCGGATGCGAGGAATTCGTCGGTGCCCGAGCAGACCCTGAGCAAAGACTACGTGACGCGCGTCCTCACCACGGTGGACGCGCCGGACGGCCCGACCGCCGGGCAGGACCTCGTCACCGCCGGGATCCTCCAGTGGATCTCGGCCTGCGACGGCTACGCGTCCGTGCGGCTGTCGCTCCCCGAGGCCGGCGACGCGCCCGCCGACCAGACGGCCATGGTTCACCTCGCGGGCGAGGCCGACCGGGCGATCCGGGCGGCGGCGCGCCGCGACGGCATCGCCGTCAACGACCTGCGGTTCATCTTCGTCGATCACTCGGGCAACATCGTCTTCCGCGCCGGCAAGGGCCCCGACGATCCCGACGCCGCGCCGGCGGGCGCCGAATCCGGGCAGGATCACGCGCTCCCCCAGCGCGGTGCGCAGCAGCAGCCGAACCGCCCGCCCGATCGGCCCCAGGCGACCGCGAACGCGCTGCCCGGTGTCAAGAAGATCGTCGCCGTCGGCGCCGGCAAGGGCGGCGTCGGCAAGAGCTCGGTCGCGGTGAACCTCGCCGTCGGCCTCGCCCGCGCCGGGCACGCGGTCGGCCTGCTCGACGGCGACATCTACGGGCCCTCGCTGCCGACCATGCTCGGCCTCGACTCGCACGAGCAGGCCGTCATGGATGGCAAGCTCGTCCCGCACGCCGTCCACGGCGTGAAGGCCGTCACGATCGGCAAGCTGGTCGAGCCGGAGAAGCCGCTGATCTGGCGCGGCCCGATGGCGCACGGGGCGTTCCAGCAGCTCACGACGCGCACCGCGTGGGGCGAGCTCGATTACCTCGTCATCGATCTGCCGCCCGGGACCGGCGACATCGTGCTCACGATGGCCCAGTCGCTGCAGCTCACCGGCGCCGTCGTCGTCTGCACGCCGCAGAAGGTCGCCCAGGACGACGCCGTCCGCGCGGCGCGGATGTTTCAGCAGCTCGGCGTCGAGGTGCTGGGCGTGGTCGAGAACATGTCCTACTTCGTCGGCGACGACGGCAAGGAGTACGACATCTTCGGCCGCGGCGGCGCCGAGGCCATGGCGCAGCGTCTCGGGCTCCCGTTCCTCGGCTCGGTGCCGATCAACACCAGCCTTCGCGAGAACTCCGACACCGGCGATCCGACGCGGAACTTCGAAGAGGCCACCGCCGGCGGGGCGCAGCTTCCGGTTGCGCTGGGCAGGCTCGTGCAGAACCTCGAGAGCCAGGTCGCGCTCGCCTCGCTGCGCAGCGGCGGCAGGACGCCGTCGTTGACGATCAGCTAAGCCCGCTCGACGATGATCAGCTTCTGACCGGGCAGGTCGATCGGCGCGATCTTGTCCTCGCAGAACCCCAGCGCGGCCCGCTCCATCTCGACCATCAACCGGCCGAACCCCTCGCGCAGCTGCGGATCGCGCAGCTTCGCACGAAACTCGCGCCGCATCGATTGCACGCTGAACAGCGTCGTCCGCGCCCCACCGTCCGGACCCTCGACGCCGAACGGGTCTGACCCGAAGAACGAGCCGGCCCGGATGTCGACCAGCCGCAGCCCGCAGCGCTCGAGCGCCGCACGATACGTGTACCGGCCGCGGATCTGCATCCACTCGGTCCGCTTATCGCCGTGCGGCAGGTACTCGGTGATGAACGCCCGCCCGCCCGGCGCCAGGTGATCTCGGATCTTGACAAGAGCGCCGAGGAATAGCTCGGTCTCCGGGATGTGGAACAGGACGTTCGCCGCGTTGATCAGGTCGAAGCGCTCGCCCAGCTCGAACGCCGCCAGCCCGATGTTGCCCTGGCGGAACTCGCACGCGCTGTCGCCGCGCAGCCCCGCCGATTCGTCCGACATGATCCAGCGCTCGAGCAGCGCCACCGAGGCCGACGCGATGTCGACGCCGAACAGGCGGCTCGGCCGGTACCGCTCGAGGAACAGCCGGACCCAGCGACCCGAGCCCGAGCCGATGTCCAGGATCCGCCCGCCGATCGCCGCCGGGGCCAGGTCGCGGATCGCGCGGTCGTACGCGCGGTACATCGCGTCGTCCTCGACCGGGTCGCTGTACCGCAGGTGCTCGAGCGACTCGGCCTCGACCGACTGCTTCGACCAGTGCATCTCGTAGTGCCCGCGGATCTCGGCGTTCGTCATCGGCATCGAAGATCTCCTCATGAAGACGAGCGAGAGATCGGCGCGGTTGCCGCGGGGCGCTGAGTTCGCGGGGTGGGGTGAATGCCGGGTGCCGCCCGTCGACAGCGCCCGGCTTGATCGCGCTACTGACCCTCGACGAGCCGGACCAGACGGTCCAGGCTGCCCGACCAGCCGTGCTCGTGCTCGGTCCGGGTCGGCTCGTCCGGAAGGCCGTGGTGGACCATCTTGAGAAGCGTCGAGCCGCCCTCGTCGGTCAGCTCGATCTCGACCCGCGACTCCGGCCCCGGCTCGCCGTCGTCCCCCAGCCAGGCCCACGTGTACGCAACCCGTTCCGGCGGTTCGACCTCCGTGTACCGGCCGACGACCGTGTGCGTCTTCGCGCCGTCCGGCGAACGCACCGCCACCCGGTAGGAGCCCCCGGCCCGCGGTTCGGTCCGGCACTCGATGATCTCGTACGCCTCGTCGGGCCCGAACCAGAGCGCCAGCTTGTCCTGGCTGACCAGGTGATCGAACACGATCTCGCGCGAAGCCCGGATGCTCCGCGAGAGCCGCAGCGCGGCGATCGTCGCTGTCATGACGTCTCCTTCTCGCCCATTCCGGGCGTTCCCATCCCGCTGTCAACACGATCCTGCTCGGCCTCCGCGACGCGCTGGAGCCGATCGAGACTGCCCTTCCAGAACCGCGCGTGCTCGTCGAGCCACGACGTTGCCAGCTCGATCGCCGGCCTGCCGAGCCGGAGCCGGTGCACGCGCCCGTCGCGCTCGCGCTCGATCAGCCCCGCCTCCTCCAGCACCCTGACGTGCTTCGAGACGGTCGCGTTCGCGAGCCCGAGCGGCGCCGCGACCTCGCCCACCGGGCGCGGGCCGTCGCGGAGGCGCTCCAGGATCAACCGGCGGACCGGCGAGGCCAGGGCGGCAAAGGCGAGATCGAGCGGTTCATATTTCGCCATATGACGAAATGATACTGGATCCGGCGATCGGGTCCAGTTATATTTCGTCGATCGGCGAAGGATTTTTCGGATCGAAATAGGGTATTTGGGCTTGATATCCGGGTTTCAATCGGTATCTTGGGCCCGATCACACGGGAGGAACGGCGATGCAGCAAGAGACCGAGCTTCACAAGATGGCCAAGGCGTTCGTCGAGCACACCAACAGCGGCGTCGAGTCGGACCAGCCGCTGTGGGACAAGTACTTCAGCTCCGACATCGTGTCGGTCGAGTCGGATGGCCGATCGTGGTCGGGCCTCGACGAGCTCAAGAAGAAGCACAAGGAGTGGTTCGAGAGCGTGACGATGCATTCGGGCTCGGCCGACGAGATGTACGTCGGCAAGGACTCGTTCAGCATCAAGTTCTCGATGGACGTCGAGCCCAAGGACGGCTCGTGGCCTCGGATGAAGATGACCGAGGTCGGCGTCTACGAGGTCAAGGACGGCAAGGTCGTGCGCGAGGAGTTCCTGACCGGCGAGATGCAGCCGGTCTGAGGCCGGGGGCTCATCCCCGCCGCCGCGACTCGACCGCCGCGATCGCCTCGGGGATCGCGCGGTCGAGGTCGTCGTTGACCACGAAGACGTCGTAGATCCCGGCCGCCTCCGCCGCCGCGATCTCACGCTGCGCCTCGGCGAACCGACGCTGGATCACGTCTTCGGCCTCGCGCTTGCGACCGCGCAGACGCTCCAGCAGCACCGACTCGCTCGGCGGCATGATGAACATGCAGAATGCTTCGGGAACCTTCGCCTTGACTTGCTTCGCGCCCTGCACGTCGATCTCGAGGATCACGACACGCCCGCGCTCGAGTTGCTCGTCCACCCAGGCCCTGGGCGTGCCGTAGCGGTTGCCGTAGACCGTCGCCGACTCGAGCAGCCCGCCCTCGGACTCGATCGTCTCGAACTCACGCTCGCCGACGAAGCGGTAGTCGACGCCCTCGACGTCTTTCGCGGTCTTCGGGCGCGTCGTCATGCTCACCGAGAAGACCGAGTCGGTGATCGCACGCTCGACGCCGCGCGTGATCGTCGTCTTGCCGACGCCCGAGGGCCCGGAGATCACGAGCAGCAGGCCGTCGTCGGTGTCGGTGGGGAGGCGGTGGCGGTCGTCGGCGGTCGGTTCGTGACTCACGGGGCGAGGTTAGCCGTGCCGGCCGGCTTCGTGTTCGCGACGAGCGGGCCGTTGACGAGCGTGTTCAGCACCGCCATGCGGACGAACACGCCGTTGGTGACCTGCTCGAGGATCAGCGGTCGCGGCAGGTCGGGCCCGCCCTCGGCGACCTCGTGGTCGATCTCGAGGCCGCGGTTCATCGGCCCGGGGTGCATGACCACCGCGCCGTCCTTCATGGCACGCCCGCGCTCGCGCGTGAGTCCGAACCGTCCCCGGTACTGGCGGCGCGAGGCGATCGCCGTCCCGCCGTGGCGCTCGAACTGCACGCGGAGCATCTGGACCGCGTCGATCTCGGGGATCACCGCGTCCAGGTCGCGCTCGACGCGGCATCCGAGCCGCTCAAGCGACCCCGGGGCCAGCGCCGTCGGCCCGACCGCGATCACCTCGGCGCCGAGCGCCGTGAAGATCGAGACGTCGGACCGGAAGACGCGGCTGGCGCCGAGATCGCCGACGACCGCGATCCGCAGCCCGGTCAGGTCGAAGTCCCGATCACGCCCGAGCGCCCGCGCGAGCGTCAGGGCGTCGAGCAGCCCCTGTGTCGGGTGCTCGTGCCGCCCGTCGCCCGCGTTGATGACCGGGCAGGCCGAGCCCTCGGCGACGACCGCCGGCCCGCACGCCTCCTTGGTGCGGACGGCCATCGCGTCGATGCCCATCGCCTCGATCGTGCGCGCCGTGTCGATCAGCGACTCGCCCTTGCTCACCGAGCTGCCGACCCCGGTCAGGTCGACCGCGCGGGCGCCGAGCCGCTCGGCGGCCAGGCGGAAGCTGCTGCGGGTGCGGGTCGAGTCCTCAAGGAAGAGCAGGGCGACCGTCCGTCCCGCCAGGCTCGGCGGCGGCTCGGTCGCGTCGGCGAACTCCCTGGCGTCGGTCAGCAGCGATCGCAGCGTGTCGGCGCTCAGGCCGGCGAGGGACAACAGGTGCCCGTCGAGCTGGCGGGGGGCCGCGGTGTCTGCCATCAAAGGCCATTCTATCCGAAGCACCCGATCTGCAGGGTGGTCCCGCGGCCGGGACACCGAATCCGCATCGGCGGGCCCGGATCGGCCGAATAGGGTTCACCATGGCTGACGCCCCCGACAGAGCCGCCGCGGCGATCGAGAAGATGATCGTCCGCGCCGAGCCGCCCGCCGAGCCGCCGGCGGATTCGGGCAAGGTCTTCGTGCTGGGTGTCAGCGGCGCGAGCGGGGCGCCCTACGCGATCCGCCTGCTCGAGCAGCTGCTGCTCGGCGGGCACACGGTCCACTGCGTGGTCAGCGAGTACGGCCAGCGGCTGATGTTCGACGAGGCGGGCATCCGCAAGGTCTCGGTCGAGCAGATCTGCCCGAACCTCGCCCGGGCCAGCGAGGTCTACGCGTCGCGGTTCATCGCGCATCCGAACAAGGACGTCGGCGCGGTGATCGCCAGCGGGAGCTTCCTGCACGACGGCATGGCGGTGATGCCGTGCAGCTCGACGAGCCTCGGCGCGATCGCGACCGGCGCCGGCTCGAACCTGCTCAGCCGCGCGGCGATGGTCACGCTCAAGGAGCGGCGCCCGCTAATCATCGGGCACCGCGAGATGCCGCTGAACCACATCGACATCGAGAACATGCACCGGCTCTCGCTCGCCGGGGCGATCCTCTGCAGCCCGAACCCGGGGTTTTATCTGCTGCCGACGACGGTCGCGGAGATCGTGGACTTCACGGTCGGCAAGGTCCTCGACCTGCTCGGGTGCGGGCACGATCTGAAGACCCGCTGGGCCGATCACCACGGCTCGGCGTAACACGCCGCCCGCGCGCTGGCGCGGGCGACGAGATGATCGCTGATCAGAACTGGAAGTTGGCCCACGCGCCGGTGCTGCTGGTCAGCGTCGCCGGGTTGGTCGTGATGATCTGGCCGATCACGTTGTTCTGCCCAGGGGTGTTGAAGATGTTGTCGTTCTCGAGGAAGTTGCGGACGACGAGGTTACTGCTCGAATCGAGCTGGATGCCGTTGCCGAGGTTGATCGCGAGATGGTTCGAGTCGATCCGGCAGCCCGTGCCGTTCACGTCGATCCCGAAGGTGCTGTTGTTCTCGATCTTGCAGCGCTCGACCGTGCCGTCGTCGCCGACGATCACGCCGCCGCCGCTGTTGTTGTTGGCGGTCGAATCGGCGACGAGCCCGTCGAGGCTGAAGAGGTAGCCGGCGCCCGTATTCGAGCTCGCGTTGCAGGAACGGACATCGCCGTCGCTGCCGATCGAGAAGCCGGCGCCCGTGTTCGAGTAGGCCTGGCAGTCCTCGAACTTCGCGTTGTTCAGCGCGATGAAGCCGGCGCCGCTGTTGTCGCTCGAGCTGCAGCCGGTCGCCTTCGAGCCGGTGCCGAGCGCGATCCCGTCCTCCGTGCTGAGCACGACGCTGCAGTCGATGACCAGCGAGTCGATCCCGACGCGGATGCCGTCCTCGCCGTCGGTCGCGCTGCGGGTGGCGTCGCCCGCCTCGTAGTAGACCAGCCCTTCCTCGCTGACGAACGGGCCGGGCACGACGTCGTCGACGGGCTCCGGCCATCCGGAGCCGTCGGCGAGCGGGTCGGTCGAGGGCGCCGCGACCGAGCGGGTCGGCGGCGCGAAGCGGCCCGCGTTGCGCACATGGCAGTCTCGGATGAACGCCGTGCTCGCGCCGACGATCCCCTCGGACCCGGTGGACTCGATCAGCACCGACTCAGCGTGGAGCCGGCCGTCCGAGCGGATGCCGATGCCGCCGATGTTGCGCATGGTTACGTTGCGGACCTGGACGAACTCCTGGACGTTCATCCCGTTGCCGCCGATGTCGGACATCGTCACGCGCTCGAGGATGCTCCCGTCACCGACCGCGATCCCGGCGCCCGCCGTGTTCGAGACGATCACGTCGCGGATGATCATGTTCGGCGTGCTGAAGCAGAAGAGACCGCCGTTTAGATCCCTGGCCACGACGTCCTCGATCAGCAGATTGCCCGCGCCGGTGCTCGGGCCCTCGATCGCGTTGTCAGCCTGGCCGGTGAACGTCCCGTTGCGGACGACGACATTGCTCACGGCCCCGCCGATGTCAACGCCCCGTCCGCCGCCGGATAGCAGGTGCCCGCCGAGATCGATCGTCACGTTCGAGGCGTTGACGGTGATCAGATTCGACACCGTCGACGCGCTCGACAGGTTCCGGGCCACCCGGTACGAGCCCGGCTGGCTGATGACGAAGCCCGGCGAGTTGATCAGGACCGCCTGCGTGTCCGACACCGCCCCCGATGGCGGGCTGACCTGCCCGGCGGCCGGCGAGACCAGGAACGAGACGGCGGCCAATGTGCACAGTGCTCTCTTCATCTGAATCCCCTTTGCCCCTCGAGGCCGCGATCGGCGGCCCCGCGTCCGATGCGATCGAAACCGCGGCACGATCGGTGGATCGCGTCGCGGTCGCTCTGTTCGGCTCAGTCTCGAGACCCGAGTACGCGGGCCGCGCACGTCCCGTGCGACACGCCGCCGCGTGGTGCATGGCTCATGGATGATCCCCCGGCGCCGCGGGCAACCGCCCGCTCCGCTCTCAGCGTAAAGCAGGAGCGATGCTCTCGGGCATCAGAAGCCCCGATCCGCTGTCGGGAATCGGTCCGAGACTGTCCGCCCGAAACTGTCCGCCCGAGAAAGCCCGACCGAGAATGCCCGGCAAAACCCCGGGAGGCAGGCCGCGCGCTCATGCGCGCTTGCGGTACTTCTCGCGCGGGTCCTTCTTCTGCATGTCGATCGACACGCCGCCGATGAGCTCGACCGGCATCGGACCGAGCACGTTCGCCAGCCCGCGCACGAGGTCGGACTCGAGCTTCACCCTGGCCTTGCTCTCCGGCTCGAGCCGGATCCACGCGTCGTCGGTCTCGACCAGCAGGTGGTATGCGATCGGCTTGCCCTCGACCTCGAGCTTCATCCGCGAGCCGGGCTTGCCGGCCTCGGCCGTCTCCGACGTGAAGTCGTCGAGCAGCATGCGCACCCGGTCCAGGCGCTCGGCCGCCCCGCCGTTCAGCCTCGACGCGCGCAGCGTGACCAGCAGCGTGCCGCCGTCGAGCGGGCGCCCCTCGATGGGCACGATGCGGTCGACGATGATCTGCGGGTCGCCGCGGCTGTGGTCGAGCCGGCCCATGACGAACTTGGCCTCGCCCGCCTCGTCGCCCTCGAGAAGATGGCTGTACCGCCCGTAGACCTCGGCGAAGCAGACCGCCTCGGCCGTGCTGACCGCGTCCTCGACCGTGAGGATCGCCATCTTCTGCCCGGCCGACCGCCCGTTGCGGCAGACGATCACCCGCGCCGACTGGATCATGGCCGCGACGATCACCGGCTTGTCCTGCGGCAGGCCGCGCAGCGAGCCGCAGTCGAGCCGCGTGAAGACGCGCGTCCAGTCCGACCACTCCTCGAGCGGGTGGCTCGAGACATAGAAGCCGAGCGTGTCCTTCTCCTGGCGTAGCGTCTCGGCCTCGCTCCACGCCGGCACGGCCGCGAGCGGGGCCTCGCTTGTCGCCGGGTCCGTCGCCGCGGGCGACTCGTCTTCGCCGCCGAAGCCGAACAGCTGGTTCTGCCCGGCGGCCTTGTCTTCTGCCGCCTTGTGCCCGGCCGAGACGGCCGCGTCGATCGTGCCGACCAGCGCCGAGCGTCTCTCGCGCCCGTGCACGCTGTCGAACGCCCCGGCCTTGATCAGCGCCTCGATCGTCGCCTTGTTGACGGTGCCCGGCGGCACGCGCTCGCAGAAGTCGAACAGCGAGGTGTACGGGCCGCCGTCCCGCTCGCCGACGATCGAATCGATCGCCTTGGCGCCGGCGCCCTTGATCGCCTTGAGCCCGAATCGGATGTGCCCGTGCTGGGCGTCGCGCGGCTCGCCCTCCTCGAAGACGACGCTGAAGTCGGCCTCGGACAGGTTCACCTCGGGCGCCATCACCTCGATGCCGCGCCTGATCTGCTGTCCGGTCGCGGGATCGATGATGACCGTCCGCTTGCAGTCCTCGAGGTACGGCAGCCAGTCGGCGACCTTCTGCGCCTGGCTCTCGAAGCTGAGGAACGCCGCCATGTACTGCGCCGGGAAGAACGTCTTGAGGTAGGCGGTCTGGTACGCGACGATCGCGTAGCCGGTCGAGTGGCTCTTGTTGAAGCCGTAGCCGGCGAACTTGAGGATCAGCTCGAACAGCTCGTCGGCCGCCTTCTTGTCGAGCCCCTTCGTGCCCGCGCCCTCGATGAAGACCGGGCGGTTGGCGTCGATGACCTTGGCCTTCTTCTTGCTGATCGCCTTGATGAGCGTGTACGCCTGGCGCAGCGGGATGCCGCCCAGCTCGTGCACGATCTGCATCACCTGCTCCTGGTACACCATCACGCCGTAGGTCGGCTCGGTGAACCGGTCGACGATCTCGTGGACCTTCGGGACCTCCTGGCGCCCGTGCTTGCGCTGGTTGTAGTCGGGGATCAGGTCCATCGGGCCCGGGCGGAACAGCGCGTTGGCCGCGATCAGGTCCTCGAGCCGGTCGGGCTTCATCTCGTTCAGCAGCCGGCGCATGCCGCCGGATTCGAACTGGAACACGCCGGTCGTGTCGCCCCGCTTGAACATATCGAAAACGCGCTGGTCGTCGTAGGTCAGCCGGTCGAGATCCAGAGGGTCGGGCCCGCCGTCGCCCCGCGTGCGCCCGACGGCCGCGTAGACCGCGTCGTCGTCGAGCCCTCCGCGGATCAGCGCCTTGGCGCGCTCGATGATCGACAGCGTGCGCAGGCCCAGGAAGTCCATCTTGAGCAGGCCCATGTTCTCGCAGGTCGGGCCGTCCCACTGCGTGATGACCTCGTCCTCGCCGCCGCCGGACTGGCGGTACAGCGGCACCAGCTCCGCCAGCGGCGTCGTCGCGACGATCACGCCCGCCGCGTGCACGCTCGCGTGTCGCGCCTGACCCTCGAGCACCCTGGCGTCGTCGATGATCCGCTTCACCCGCTCGTCGCGGTCGTACCACGCCTGCAGCTCGGGCTCGTCCTTGAGCGCCTTGTCGAGCGTGATCTTCAGCTCGTCGGGGACGAGCTTGGCGAGCTTGTCGGCCTCGCCCAGCGGCAGCTCGTGCACCCGCGCGACGTCGCGGATCGCGGCCCGCGCCTTCAGCGTCCCGAACGTGATGATCTGCGCTACGTGCCCGTACTTCTGACGCACGTAGTCGATCACGAGCCCGCGCCCGTCCTGGCATAGGTCGATATCGATATCCGGGTACTCGGCGCGGTCGGGGTCCGTGAACCGCTCGAACAGCAGGCCGTAGCGCACCGGGCAGGCGTTGCTGAGGCCCAGCACGTACCCGACCATCGTGCCGACGCCCGAGCCGCGCGCCAGCGCCGGGATGCCCTCCTGGCGGCCCCAGTTCACGAAGTCCCAGACGATCAGGAAGTACGCGCTGATCAGCTTGTCCGCGAGGATCTTCAGCTCGCGGTTCAGCCGCGCCCACTTGTCGAACGTGTCCTTGGCTTCGTCGGTCGGGCAGGCCTCCCGCCTGTCCGCGGTCCCCTCGACGCCCTCGATGTACCCGTGCCGCCCCTCCATGATCGACGGCCCGTACCGCCAGATCATGCCCGACTCGCAGAGCATCCGCAGCGCCCGGTCGCAGGCCTCCTTCAGCGCGCCGGTGTCCATGTCGTCCGACGCCGCCTCGAGCTCGAAGTGCGCGCAGTAGGCCTTGTACCAGGCCGTCAGGTCGCCGCCGAAACGCGCCTCGTCGTGCGCCGGCAGCTCATCTTCCGGCGGCGCGACGACGATCACGACCGGCGCGTGGTTCGCGTCCGTCGGCATCTCGACGTTGCAGCGGTCGGCGATACGGACCGTGTTCTCCAGCGACTCACGCCCCGCGTCGCCGTACGCCTCGTTGTTGTACTCGGGCGTGCCGAAGAGCGCGTGCATCTCCTCCGGGCTCTTCACGTAGAGCTCCGGCGTGTACTTCATCCGGCTCTCATCCGCCTTCAGCTTGCCGGTGGAGATACAGATCAGCGTGTCGTGCGCGTCGTGGTCCTCGGCCAGCAGGAAGTGGCTGTCGTTGTCGCACACCAGCGGCAGATCGAGCTCGCGCGCCAAACGGATCAGGTGCGGGTTGATCGAGATCTGCTCCAGCACGTGGTGCTGCAGCTCCACGAAGAACCTCGGCCCGGCCTCGGTCGGCGCGAACACCTTCCGATGCCACTCGCAGACCTCGACCGCCGCGTCCCAGTGCTTGCCCTCCTTCGATTCCTCGTACCGCATGAGGTGGAACGCGAGCTCGCTGCCCAGGTGGCCGTTGATCGCGATCAGCCCCTCGCCGTGCGCCTCCAGCAGCTCTCGGTCCATCCGCGGCTTGAAGTAGAAGCCCGTGAGGTACGCCTCCGAGCACATCCGCATTAGGTTCTGCCAGCCGGTCTCGTTCTCGGCCAGCAGCACCAGGTGGTACCCGCCGTCCGCCACGCCCGTGTACGTCCGGTCGCGCCGGTCGCCCGGGGCGACGTACGCCTCGCAGCCCAGGATCGGCTTGACCCCCGCCGCCTTCGCCTGCGTGTAGAACGACACCGCCGCGTGCAGGTTGCCGTGGTCGGTCACGGCCACCGAGTCCATCCCGAGCTCCTTCACCCGGGCGATCAGCTTGTCGAGCCGGTTCCCGCCGTCCAGCAGCGAGTACTCGCTGTGCAGGTGAAGATGGACGAATCCCGGCCGACCATCGCTCTGGACCGGATTCGGGCTCGGGCTGTCATCGGGGCCACTGGGCATGGTGGGGCACACCTCACCGTTCACAACATCTAGTACACGGACCTTGGGAACCGCCAGTCTACGACATCCGCCGCACCCGATCACGCTCTTGACAGGCTTTCCCCAATCCGTCCGCCCGGGCCGCGAGTCGGCGATCTGAAATCGCTCTCAGGACGTAAACTGCTTGCAATGGCCGCCTTCGAAGGTCACGAGCGAGCGAGCGTCTTCCGGGTCGCGTTCAGCGACGGCCGTTCTTCCGCGGCCTCGCCGCTGATGTGGCTGGGCCTGGCCCTCGGTCTGACGATCTTCCTTCTGATCCTGTTGCCGCTGTTCATCCTCGGCTTCGTGCTCTTCGCGGTCGCCGCGATCGTCCGGGGCACCCTCCGGTGGCTCGGCTCCGCCCTGGGCTTCGATGACGAGGGACGCCGCAACGTCCGCGTGATCCAGCGCTAATCGTCGGCGACGACCAATCGATCCCAGCGCTCGCGGAGCGCCCGAGCGGCCTCGCCGGGCTCCCCGCCGCCGATCGTCCGCGATTCGATCCGCGTCACCGGCAGCACGCCCCAGCTCGAGTTGGTCAGCAGCACCTCGTCCGCGTCGAGCAGATCGCCCGCCGTCAGCATCTGGCGGCTGACCTCCAGCCCCATCTCCTCGAGCCAGCCCAGGCAGAACGCGCGGGTCACCCCCGGCAGCACCGGGCTCGGGACGCCGCCGGTTGGCTCCTCGCCCCGCACGATCGGCGTCATCGCCCGATCGCCGTGGATCGCGATGACGCTGCTCACGCACCCGCCCGCGACGTGGTTGCTGACCTGCAGCACGATCGCCTCGCCCGCGCCCTTCGCCGCGGCGTCCTGGAGCTCTCGAAGCCGCCACCAGTAGTTCAGCGTCTTGTGGCTCTCGAACCGGTTGAGTGGGTTGGCCCGCGCGTCGGCGAAGCTCGCCAGCACGCCGCGTTCGAACATCTCGGCCGGGTACGCCGTCGCCGGCTGGGCCACGATCGAGATCGTCGGCCGGTGCTGGCTGCGTCCGCTGGTCTCGAGCAGGTTCAGGTCGCCGCCCGTCAGCGTCAGTCGCAAACGGCAGCGCTCGAGCCCCGACCGCTCGACCGTCGCCAGGCAGGCGTCGCCGAGGGCCTGGATCTCGAGCCGCTCGCTGAGCCGCAGCTCCCGCGCCGACTCGGCGAGGCGGTCGAGGTGCTCGCGCAGACCCACGACCCGCGGCCCGCCGCCCAGATTGACGCCGGTCATCGTCTCGAACAGCCCGACGCCGTGCTGCACCCCGGCGTCGAACGCCGAGATCCGGGCCTCGGCCCGCGGCACGAACGTCCCATCAAGAAAGACCGCGGTGTCCGCCATGACGCTCCTTCGACGCCCAGCCTACGCCCGCCCGGGCCGTTGGAGACCGCTACCATCTCGTCCTGCGCCTGGCTCCGGACGACCCCGCTGTGGTGGAGCGGGAACCGGCCGCCCGGCCCACACGGAACAGCCAGGGAACCCGCCCAGCGGCATCACCCCGGGGAGCAGCACCGCCATGGCCAAGATGTTCTACAGCGTCGGAGAAGCCGCCGAGAAGCTCGGCATGTCCGAGGGCCAGGTCAACGACCTGATCAGCTCCGGCCAGCTCCAGGAGTTCCGCGACGGCGACCGCGTCATGCTGAAGGTCGATCAGGTCGATCTGCTCGCCGGCGGCGACGAGGACGACGCCGACGGCCTGATCCCGCTCGCCGACTCCGCCGACGACCTCGAGCCCATCGGCCTGGCCTCCTCCGGCTCGGGCACCGGCTCGATGCTCGACGACGACCCCTCGGCCGGCACCGGCATCTCGATCTTCGACGCCGACTCCGAGGGCACCGAGGAGGCCGATCCGGCCGCCCAGACCCAGATCACCAGCTCGACACCGACGTTCCCGCCCGACCCGGCCGCCTCGGGCTCCGGCCTCGGCAACATCGCGCTCGAGAGCGACGACACCTCGCTCGGCGCCGACTTCCTCGACGATGTCTACGGCTCGGGCACGGGCATCGACGTCCCGGCCGATTCGGCCCAGGCCTCGAACGTCTTCTCGGGCGATTCGGTGCTCGGCGAGAGCGCGATGGTCCCCTCCGGCGGCGACCTGTTCGAATCGGCCGAGGCGACCGACACCGACGTCACCGAGGCGCCGGCCATGATGCCGATGGTCGCCGAGCCCTACGACGGCTTCGGCTCGGGACTCGTCGCCGGCATCTCCGTCGGCATCGTCGTCACGCTCTGCGCCGCGATGGCCTTCATGGTCATGGCGTGGACCGGCCAGTCGTCGATCCTGGACCAGGTCACCCTCGCCTGGGTCGCCGGCGTCGGCGGCGGCGGGCTGGTCATCAGCATCGTCTGCGCCTTCATCGGCGGGATCATCCTTCGAAACAGCTGATCTCGGCGGGACGAACCGCGGTCAGCCCGCGAGTTCGTAGCGTCCGCCCGCGAGGCCGCTGCGCTCGAGGGCCTCGCTGCGCGCGTAGAGCGGCACGGCCGAGCCATCGCTGAACAGCTTCAAGGTCGCCGAGACGGCCGGGCCCGCGTCGATATGCAGCAGCCGCCGATCGGCGTCGTAGTGCACCTCGCCGTCGAAACTCCAGCCGGTGCTGGCGTCGAGCCCGCCGATCCCGATCCACCGCGACATCGTCGCGACCCCACCGCCCTGCTCGAAGCGGAGCTCGATCTCGTACGCCGGCGGCGCCGAGCGGATCAGACCGAGCTGGCCCGCGGCCCGCGGGTCGATCCGCCATTGCAGAAGAATCGAACGCGGCATCGCGTCGGGAAGGGCCCGCTCGAAGCGTCCGCTGAGCACGGTCACGGGTCGCCGCCTTCCGAATCCTCGACCGCCGAGAGCAGCGAGGCCGCCAGCCGCAGGCCGGGACCGCTCGGGCTCACGAACCGATCGCCCACCGCGGTCACCATCTCGAGGAAGTCGGTCATCGCCTCGAGCCGCGCATCGATCGCCGCGGCACTCTCGTCACGCCCCGGCTCGTTCTCGCGGTCGCGGATCTCGTGCAGGCTGGCGAGCAGGGGGTCGAGCTCCCGCTTCAGCCGCTCACGCACGATCGCGCGGAAGATCGACCACACGTCCTGCTCGGCCGAGAAGTAGTCCTTGCGGTCGCCCCGACGGTGCACCCGGCTCACGACGCCCCAGTCGAGCAGGGCCCGCAGCGACATCGAGGCGTTGCCCCGGCTGATCTGTAGACGCTCCATCACGTCGTCGGTGCAGAGCGAATCGCCCGACACGTAAAGCAGCGCGTGGACCTCGGCCATCGTCCGGCTGATGCCCCAGGCGCTGCCCATGCGGCCCCACGCCTCGACGAAGCGGTCGACAACCGCGGCGTGCTGATCGCCGGGGGGGCCGGACGTTGGGATCGGGGCGGGATCGCTCACATCAGGAGTATCGCCACTCGGCTGACCCTATTCCATGGTCATTTCAGAAATACTTGAAATCTTCGAACGGCCGCCCGCGCAAATGCGACGGCTCGGAGACAGAGAAGGCGGCGGCCTGCCGGAGCGAGACCGCCGCCGTTCCGGGGACGCCGACCAAGAGCGCTCAACACATCACGACAGCGCTGTCGGCAGGTGCAAAGAGGATAACAAGATCCGCTGAATGCCGCGCCCGATCCCTGGCCGGTCAGACGAGCGCGTCGATGACGCCGAGCACGCCCACGCCGACACTCAGCAGGCCGTTGGCCTCGAAGAACGCCGGGCCGATCACGGCGGCCCCGCGTCGCGCGACGATCGCCTGCTGCCAGACCAGCAGCCCGACGCCCGCGACCACGGCGACCGCGAAGATCGGGCCGAGCTCGCCCGCGAGCAAGAGCACGCCCACGAGCCCCGCCGCGGCGACGACGTGGAGCGTGCGGCTGACCCAGAGCGCCCCGGTCCAGCCGAGCTTCGCCGGGATGCTCGAGAGCCCGCGTTCGCGGTCGAATCCCGCGTCCTGCAGGGCGTAAATGATGTCGAAGCCGGCGACCCAGCAGAGGACCATCGCTGCGAGGCTCCAGAGCGCCCGCCCGGGGTCGGCGGTGGAGAGCACGTCGAGGCCGCCCACGGCGACCGCTGCGGCGATCGGCGACAGGGCGAGCGAGACGCCCAGCACGAGGTGGCAGAGGGCCGTGAACCGCTTGGTCAGCGAGTAGCCCGCGATGACGCCCAGGACCGGGGCGCTGAACCAGAGCGGTGCCCAGTTCGCGAACAGCCATCCGAACGCGGCGCAGGCGAGGACGAACAGGCCCGCGGAGGCCGCCAGGGCGATGACGCCGTCGCGCGCGGTCAGATCGCCGGCCGCGAACGCGCGCCGGGCCGTGCGCTCGTTGGATCGGTCGAACTCCCGGTCCAGCAGCCGGTTGGCGACCATCGCCCAGGTCCGCGCGGCGACCATGCAGACCAGGATCAGCAGGAGCTGGCCGACGAAGCGGGTCCAGCCGAGCGATGGGTCGAAGGCCAGGAACGCCGCGAGGATCGCAAACGGCAGGGCGAAGACCGAGTGGGCCAGCTTGATATCGGAGGCCAAACGGGCGACCTTGGCCGCCAGCCTGCGCGGGGGGCTCGCGGGCCGCGTCGGATCCGGGCTCGTCGCTGCGGTGGGGGGGCTCGCGCCGGTCACGGGCGAACGGTACGCGGGGTTGGGCCGCGCGGCGGCACCGTGCGGATCCCGGATCGAACTCGAACGGCCTCGCCAATCCGGTAAGATCGACGAGGCCCGCGGACGGAAAGGAAGGGATCCATCTCGCGGACCATCCGCCCCCTCCTAGGCGGACGCCCCGCGCGCGTATACCTCCGCGCCACTGTCACAGCGATCGGCGCAGCGGATCGGCCCGATCAACTGCGCGGGCGCTGACGCCGGTGAAGCGAACGAACTCACGGATCCATCACGCGGGTCTCGCAAGAAATCGCGTGAACCCGGCCGCACGCGTTCGTGCGTCGACGCTTACCTGACCCGTTCACCGAGCAACCGGATGTCAAACAGGGCGACCGCGCGAAGCTGGGCGGCTTCCTGCGGGTCGGGCGAGGCCAGTGACTCCTCGACGGACCGGCAGAGGCTCGCGATCGCCTCGCGGTGCACGGCGAGCCACGACGCCGCGGTGTCGGGCGGGCCGAGGGCAATCTCGGCGAGCGGCATCGGTTCCTCGAGTGGCGGCAACGCGC
Source organism: Planctomycetota bacterium (assembly GCA_038521625.1). Taxonomy (GTDB): domain Bacteria; phylum Planctomycetota; class Phycisphaerae; order Phycisphaerales; family UBA1924; genus JBCBKP01. Next base: position 40,456 of record JBCBKP010000018.1, on the reverse strand, counting down.
GCGCCAGCGCGGCGGTGAAGGCAGCGATCTCGGCGAGCTCGCGGGACGATCGCCGCGGTTCGCGCCGTTCCAGCCGCGCGCGAAGCACCGCGCGCAGCGAGCCCGCGAGCGCTTGACTCGACCTGTCGTCGAGCTCCCACGCGGGCCACGCGTTCAAGCGCACGATGTCGAGCGTCCGCAGGTCGTCGAGGGTCGCGAGCGTGGTCTCGATCTCGAGCAGGCGCTGCCGGGCACGCTCGGCCTCGGTCGTGCGCTCGCGCGACCACGCTCGGCGCCATTGTTCACGCTGCGCGTCAAGATCACGCCGAAGCGAGACCGCGCGATCGCCGAGGATCGCGTCGGAGGTTTCGTCGCCCGAGAGCAGATGCTCGCCACGGAGCGATTCGAAGCGGCGCCAATCGGCCGCGAACGCGGTGATCTCGATCAGCGCCGCGCGTCCCTCGGGGCCGGGCTCGTCCAGCCGGCGTCCGAGCTGCATGACCCGGTCGGCGGTCGCCTCCATCTCTTCCCGCACGGCGGGCCGGCCTCCGCGCGAGCGCTCGGTGTTCGCGAGCCGGTCGTTGAGCCACACGATGTCCTCGAGCGTGCGCCGGGCGGCGCGCTGGTCGAGCAGCAGGCTGATGACCGCGGGGTTGCTCTCGGGCCGCTCGCCCGCGAAGAGCTCGTCGAGGTTGGCGTCGAGGCGCGCGCTCGTCCGCCGGGCCTCGCGCCAGAGCTCCCGCCAGGGCACGCGCAGCTGGCGGACCAGGCCCGGCTCGGTCTTGGCGAACGCCCGGAGATCCCGCAGCGCCAGCCCGGCGCGCAGCGCTGCGAACGAGCCGAACCAGCGAGCCGGCTCGTCGCGTGACCGCTCGACCAACGCCAGCAAGCGGCCGCGGATGCGCTCGGTGTCGCGGGACTCGGGCAGGGCGTTCATCTCGGAGATCGACTCGGCCGCGACGGCGACGCGCGCCAGGGCGAGCAGCGAGCGGTCGCGCCGGTCCGGGATGATCGCGCCGCGGGCGGCGGCGACGAGGTCCTCGGCGAGGGCGCCACGGTCCGGGCGCGGCATCCAGCCCGGAGGGCTCGCCATCGCGAGCGCGGCTCGGTGCAGACGCGATCTGGCGGTCCGGACATCGGTCGTGAACGTCGGGATCGACTCGGCCTCGTCGAGCACGACGAGCAGATCGGTGAGCTCGCCCGCCTGGGCTTCGCTCAGGACCGCACGGCGCTCGAGCGCTCTGATCGCCTCGGTTGTCGTCGTTGTATCGGCGCTCGCGTCGATCTCGCGGGCCGTCCAGCCGCTCGCGGGCGGCGGCGGCTCGAGCGTGTCCAGGATCGGCGCGAGCGCCTCGCGCAGGTCGTGCTCGATGGACTCGGTCGGCGGGAGGCTCCCCGCGAGGATCCGCTGCTCCAGGGCGCCGAGGCGTGACCCCGTCAGCACGCTCGCGAAGCGGGCGCTCGGGCCCTCGACCGCGTCGTCGAAGTCGGGCACGAGGTGGGCCATCGACCGCCCCAGCAGCACCGACGAGGACCGGTTGGACTCCAGAAGCCGCGCGGCGATGCGCCGGAACGCACGCTTGGCGCGCGGGGCGGCCCCGTCGTCTTGGTCGGCCCGCGCCGCGTCGAGCAGGTCGTCGGCCAGCGCACGCGCGACCGGGCCCGAGGCGACCTCGGGCGGGCGGCCGAGCTCGAGGAGCTGGGCGAGCGAGCTATTGGTTGCGAGTGCGCACGCGAGCGCGATCCAGCGCATCGGCGTAGACCTCCTCGAGGCGTTCGACCATGCGTTCGGCCGAGAATTCCCGGGCGACCTCGTCGCGACCGCGCTCGGCCATCGCCCTGCGTTCCTCGGGATGTTCGAACATCCAGACGATGGCGTTCCGCAGTCCCTCGATGTCGCCCGGCTTCGTCAGCCTCCCGGTGTCCATGTCCCGGCAGATCTCTCGCGTGCCGTCGACGTCGTTGGCGACGGGCGGCACGGCGCAGAGCAGGGCCTGGGGGACGGTCCTGGGCAGGCCCTCGCGGTAGCTGGGGTGGCAGAGCACTTCCATCGCCCGCATCATCGCCGGCACGCGGTGCTGCGGCACGAGACCGGTCTGGACGACCTGATCGGCCAGGCCCATCTCCTTCACCCGGCCCAGCAGGCGATCGGCCCACCAGCCGTCGCCGACCCAGAGCAGCTTCCAGCTCGACCGGTTCCTGAGCTCGTCGCCGAGCGCGTCGAGCAGATCGTCGTGGCCCTTGAGCTCCGCCAGGCGTGCCACGGTGCCGATCACGAAGTCGTTCTCGGCGAAGCCGAGCTCGGCCCGCATCGAATCGCGGTCCTCGCCCGGCGCCGGCGCGAGGAACTTGCGGGTCTCCATGCCGCTCCGCACGGTGATGTACTGCTCGAGCCTGCCGATGCGGCGCGCGAGGTACTGCTCGGTCATCGCGTCTGCGACCGAGACGATCGTGTGGCAACGCTTGGCGGCCCAGCGCTCGCTGACGGCGTAGATCGTGTTCTTGTGCGCGGGCAGGAACCTGTGGAACGGCGGGCCGTGGATGGTGTGGATGACCGCAGGGGTGACTCGGGAACTGCCACCTGGGACCTGGGTTGCGGATCCGGGAGTTCTGAGATTCCGTCTATGAATCGCCCAGGCGGCGGCGCGGCCGAGGATGCCGGCCTTGGAGCTGTGCGTGTGCACGATGTCCGGCTCGATCTCTTCGATCAGCCGCTTGAGCGCGAACAGGCAGGCCCAGTCCTTGCGCGGGTTGATCTCCCGGACGAGGCTCGGGATCTGGTGCAGCGTGATCGCGCGGCCATCTGAAGTTCGGAATTGCTGCGCGCGTTCGAGCAGCGAGCCCTCGGGCCCGAAGATCGGGCCGAAGGCGAGGTGGACGTCGTGCCCGAGCCCCGCCTGGCCCTCGCACGACAGGACCGTGTTCTCCTGGCTGCCGCCGAGGATCAGGCGGGTCGAGATGTGGAGGATTCGGAGGGCAGGCATCAGGCATCAGGCATCAGGCATCAGGCATCAGGCATCAGGCATCAGGCATCAGGCATCAGGCATCAGGCATCAGGCATCAGGGATCAGGGATCGGGGACTTGGGGAGAAGTGGTAGGCCTTGCGACGGCGAGGCCGCACTCGGGGCAGACCGGGCCGGCGATCTCGCGGAGGTCGTAGCCGCAATCGACGCAGAATCCCCGCTTGCGGCGGATGCGCCGCCGCCGCCAGGCGGCCAGCGGGACCAGCGGCAGCGCGAGGACCACGGAGAACCAGAGCGGCACGCCGAACATCACGCCGTTGGTGGTGCCGATGTTCGGCGCGCCGCCGACGCCGATGGCGAACGAGACCGCGGGCCGATTCGTGAACCACAGATCGAGCCCCGGCGCCTCGGCCTTGGAGCTCACGCCGGTCGGCGCCTCGATCGCGCTCATGGTGGCGAGCTGGACCGGGCTGGCGGCGGGCGGCGGCCCGGGCATCAGGACGGCGTGCCCCGGCTTGTCGCCCGGCACGACGTGCAGGTCGAGCCACATCCGGCGGAAGACGATCTGGCCCCGGGCGAGCAGCAGCGATGTCTGCGTGCGTACCACGTCGCTCGCCGGCGGCAGGCCGAGGACGACCGACGTGCCGTTGGAGATCCAGGTGAGCGTCCCCATCGCGAGCGCGAGGAGGCCGACCGCGATCATCGCGTTCCGGTGCAGCCAGCGGGCAACGCACGGGCGGGTCATGGACCCTGTTCTACCGGCTCATCCCGTCTCGGCGGCACGATCTCGAGGCCGCATTCGGGGCAGGCGTCCCCGTCGCCCTCGGTGAGGTCGTCGCCGCAGCCGACGCACCGGCCGCTCGCCTCTCGCTTGAGCTTCCGGTGCTCGGCGTTCGCGGAGAGGATCAGCGGGGCGATCCAAGCACCGAGCAGGAGCGTCGCGGGGATCGCCAGGCTGACCGACCATCCGAATCGGCCTCCTGCGTGCGACATCGTGGGAACTCGGAGCGCCAGCCCCGGCGCGAGCTGGCTGTAGCGGCTGTCCATCCAGCGCTCTTTGGGATACCGGAAGTCGCTCGAGACCTCGACGCCGAGCTGCCCGTATCGAGTGCGAATCTCACCGCGGCTCGTGCCGAGCGCGAAGTGCGTGGTCGTTTGGAAGTACGTCGCGAACGTCGCGATGGCCGTGCAGAGGCCACAAACGAGGTAGAGCGTCGATCTAGCTGCCAGCTTGATGATCGCCATGCCGGATCCAATCCAGACGCAACCCCTCGGGAGGCAGCGTCGGACCCGCCGCGCCCCGGTCCTTGGCCGCGAGGATCTCCGGGATCGAGCCCGGATCGATGCGGCCCCTGCCACATTCGACGAGCGTGCCCGCGATGATCCGCACCATGTTGTAGAGGAAGCCCGAGCCGGAGATCTGGAGCCGCAAGCGGTTCGGGACCTCGGACTTGGGATCGGCGACTTGGGTCGTCGTCTCGTTCAGCACGCGGCAGTCGAACACGGTCCGGACCGTCGTCAGCCGGCCGTGATTGGCCTGCGCGAAGCTCACGAAGTCATGCTCGCCGACGAGGTGCGCCGCCGCGGCGTTCATCCGGTCGAGATCGAGCTCGTGGACGGTCCAGTAGACCATCCGCCGGTCCCAGAGCGGGCGCGTCAGCGAGCTGTGGATCGAGTAGCTGTACTGCTTGTCGGTCGCGCCGGTGATCGGGTCGAACTCGAGCGGCACGATCTCGGCGTGGCGCACGAGCAGGTCGGGCGGCAGCCGGCCGTTGAGCGCCCGGACGAGCGGCCCGGTGCCGCGCTCGGCCGGCCAGCCGACGCCCTTGTCGGGCTCGGGCCTCGACGTGAACGCCGCGACCTGTCCCCAGGCGTGGACGCCCGCGTCCGTGCGGCTGGCGCCCTTGACGTTCACCGTCTCGCGGACCACCTCGCGGACGGCCCGCTCGAGCACGTGCTGCGCGGTGCGGAGTTGCAGCCGCGGGCGCTCGCCGGTCTGGGGGTCCGGCTCGGAATCAGGGTCGGGCGGTTCCTGCTTCTGCCAGCCGGAGAAGTCGGTGCCCTCGTAGGCGACTGTGAGCTTGTAGCGGGTGGGGGCTGGGGACTTGGGACTCGCCATCTGGGATCAGGCCCGCGTCCTTCCCTCCGCCGGTGTCAGGCGGCGGATCATCTCGGCGTGCTCGGGCACGGCCTCGGCCAGTGCTCCGGCCTGCACCGCGGTGATCAGGTCGAAGTCCTCCCAGACGAAGCCCGGGGCGACCGTCGTGCCGAGCAGCGCGAAGCCGTGCTGGCCGCCGGGGACCAGTTCGGCCCCCTGCCAGACCTCGGCCGGGGCGAGCAACTGCGGGCGCTCGCCGGCCTGGAGGTCGGAGCCCATCACGGCGATCTCGGCCACGTGGGGCCCACCCTGATCACCGGGACGGGGATCGATCCGGAGCTGACGCACCGCGTCGCCGAGGTAGTGGTGGAAGACCTCGTCCACGCGGAGACGGTGCAGCGACGAGGTCTGCTCGGTTGTCAGCATGTAATAGATCTGTGTCGAGCAAGCCCGCGGCGTCGCGTTCTCGACGCCCGGCATCACGCCCGCGGGGATCGCCCGCGGGTCGCGGTAGGTCTCGCGGAAGAAGCCGCCCTCGAAGGGGAGCGGCTCGAGCCCCAGGATCTCGGCGACGCGCTCGGCGGTGAGCATCACGCGAGCGTAACCCGCTGGGGCGGGTCAGTCGTCGCGCGGCGTCACGACGCGGATCAAGTCGGTGTACACGCCGGCGGCCGAATTCCCGAAACCGAGCAGCACAGCATCTGAGTTCGGATCGGCGAATCCGAATCCCGAAGACCTGCGCGGCGGCGCCTCGGCGTCGTCGAACCGGTGGACCGTCCACTCGACGCCGTCCTCGAGGCGAACCACGAGCAGCCCCGGCACATTGGTGCGCCCGTCCGCTGTGCCGCACCAGACAAGGAGCTCGTCGCGGCGGTCGTCGAAGGTGAAGGTGGCATTGCGCCGGCCGGGCGGGGCGTCGCCGATCTGGACTTGTTCCCAGGCGGGATCGTCGGCCCGGACGTCGAGCGTCCACAGATCGTCGGTGACCGCGAGCGGCGTCGTCCCGTCGCCCTGGACCTGCCCGGAATGCACGACAAGCCGGCCCGACTCGGACTCGAAGCCGTAGGAGAATCCGAACCGCGGCTCTGGGCCGTTCTCGGATTCGATCTCACGCCAGACCAGTCGGCCGGCCTGGTCGAAGCTCCCGATCCATGTGTCGCCGAGGAATCCGGCCGGGCCGACGCCAAGCGCGGCGACGAAGCGGGACGATCGGGGGTCGAACGCGAAGGCGTGCAGCGATCGCGCCGGCGGCGCGCCGACCTGCTCGACCGACTCGAACCGGAGCGTGTCGCCGTCCAGGTCGACCCGGATCAGCTCGTTGTGCATGGCGAAGCCCGCGCCGTAGCCGGCGAACAGATAAACGGCCCCGCCGTTCGCGTGGGCGACGCGTTTCGAGCCCCCACCCTCCGGGACGTCGCCCCGAGTCTCGAGGCGTCGCCAGGCGTCGGCGCGGGTGTCGAACGCCCAAGCGTCGGCGAGCGGCGCGAGCTGCGGGCTGTATCCCGAGCCCGCGAAGACCACGACCGTGTCGCCGAACGTCATCACGCTCGCATGCTCGCGGGCCTCGGGGCCGTTCTCTTCCCACTCGACATGCTGGGTCCAGCGTGGCCCGCCCTGGGCGGAGGCCGGGGTCGCGACGGGCAGGGCCCCGGCGATGCCGGCGGCGGCGATGATCGGGGTCCGCATGCTCGGGAAGCTCCTCGCTTCTGTAGAAGAGTGATGCCCGGGGCGATCCGGGTCTCGAAGCGGCCTGATGCGCGGGACGGCAGGGCCTGTCGCGTCGGCCCGCGAGATCTGTCACGCCGGTGCAATGCCCGCTGGCACCGGACGTTCGGATTCCCGAGCGGCCGCGTTCTGCGGCCGGCCGGGACCGAGGGCGCTGGAGAGCGGCGTGCGGTGTCTCTCGCGCGGTTTGGTGCCTCGCGACGCGCGGTCGGTCTGCGCCCACGAGCCAGAGATCACAGGAGCCTGGGTATGGAAATGCTGGAGATCAATCGTGTTGCGCGTCTTGTTTCGAGTCTGAAGGTCTGGGCGATCGCCGCTGTGGCCGCGGCGATGACGCTGACGGCTTCGCCGGCGCGGGCGCAGGAGGAGACGCCCGGCCCTGTGGAGCGCTGCGTCGCGCGGGTCGCGCAGATCACGGCGGGCACGGTGGAGTCGATCCAGGGCGCCACGCGCGGCACGGTGGGTCTGATCGCGCGTCTCGATCAGGAGGGGGCGCCGGCGGAGGCGATCGCCGCGGTGCGCCGGGCGGGCGAAGCGGCGCTCGGGCGGATCGCCGGCGCGAAGGCGCGGAACTCGGCGGTGATCCGCTCGGCGGCGGAGCGGGCGCTCGCCGGCTGACGCGAGGGCCGGTCTGATCGGCGGAGTGGTTTCGGAGCCGCGGTTTCCGGCTGTTCGCGGGAGTCGCTCATCCCTTTCCGCCCGCGCGACCCCCTCTTCCGAGAGAACGCGGGCAGAAAAATGGCGTCGGGGCGCGTGAGCGCCCCGGCGTCTTTTTCGCTCATCCCCTGACCCATTCGGCGGCCGGGCGTTCCGGGCGCTTCCCCATCTCGCGGACTGCCCCGTCGCGAGATGGCTTCAAATCGCTCGTTCGAGCAACTGCGGCGCTGCAATCTCGAAGCAGTGTTGTCGGTTGAACAGTTTGTGAATCAGGCGGTTCGGCGAGGGGAAGCCCTCGGCAAGAGCCCTTCAACGCGAGCCCATCGCCGGGGACCCTCCACCGGCGATCGGGCGTTCATGGGGGCGGCATGCGGTCGCGTGTCGCCCTCGCCGGGATGCACACTCTCTCCTCCGCCGGCGTGGGGCGTCACGACCGCCCCACGCCGACTTGGGCACGCTGATTCTCTACCAGAATCTCCACCAGGGCCTCTTGGATGGGCTCTCAGTCCGGGCATGCTCCGCCATCATCTCGGCGAGCATCTCGCGTCCCTTTACGTACTTGCTCACCAGAGACTCGCTGTCGGTGGCCGGATCGATGGCTCGTTCCAGCTGCGGGTCCCAAGCGATGAGATCGCATTCGGACTGGATCTCTAGCAGAAGATCGCAGAGCGACGCGATGACGCGATCCGGCGGTCCACACGCTTCGTTGTATGACACCTCGACCACGAGGCAGACCCCGTCCTGTTCGGCCGAGGCCGACGAGACCTGGCCGAACGTTGGGTCCTCCTCCGAGGGGAAATGCTTCTCGAACAGATCGACGAGGCCCGACGGGCCTCGTGAGCCGATGGATCGGTCGAGTTGGCGCACGAGCGACTTTGCCCCGCGGAGAAGCGCCTCCTCCGACTCGGGATTCGGATCACCCTGGAATTCGTTCGCAAAGTCGCCTGCGACGAGATAGATGTCGTAGCTCATGCGCCGGAGCCTACAGCTCCACGACCTCGACGTCCGTCCGCTGCTTCGCCGTGACCGCCGGCGTCTCGACATCCGTCGCCAGCGCCCGCAGGCCCTCGAACCGGGACGCCGCCTCGGCCCGTACGTCCGCGGCGTTGAACAGCTTCGCCCGCGGGATCAGCGCGACGTCGGTCGCCTGCGGCACCTGTCCCGGGCCCTCGTCCACGATCGAGACGCCGCCGTAGATCTCCGGACCGACCGGCCGGACCCGGTCGAGCTCGCCGCCGGCGAGCAGCGTCGACAGGTCGCTCGCGATCTGGCCCTCGGACTTGGATTCGTGCTGCGTCGGGATCGCCTGCTCGAAGGTCTGCAGCCGCCCGGTCGCGTTCTCGAACGTCCCGGCCTTCTCGGTCCAGGTCGCGCTCGGCAGCACGACGTCGGCGGTCTGGCGGAGGGCGGACTCGAGCGTGTCGATCAGGACGACGTAGTGCGGCTCGAGCTGGTCGAGCAGGCCGTCCTCGGCCCAGTTGCTGGGGAAGTGGTAGTTGGCGGTCATGATGATCGCGCCGGTCTCGTCCAGGTGGCGAGCCTTGAAGTCGTCGAACTCGAGCGGGGCGTTGCCGGTGACCGCCTCGAGCACGCGACGCACGCCGCGGGCGTTGGGCGCCTTCTCGGCGTACATCTTGAAGACGCTCGGGTCGTCGGCCGGCTTGCTCGGCGGGAAGTGCTTGTCCTCGCCGCGGAAGGGCACCGGGCCGAGGGCGAGGATCGCGTGCTCGTCGATCGCGCGGGCGAGCATGGCCAGCGCGTAGGCCTCCTCGATCGCCAGCATGGGGCTGATGACCACGGCGAGCCGCTTGCCTGCGGCGGTCGCGTGGGCCGCGATGCCGTCGAGGGCCTGGTCGTAGGCCTTGGCCCAATCCGTCTCGATCAGCGCCCCGTGCTGGCGGCGAAGCGGTGTCTGGACGCGGTCCTCGCCGTGGATGAACTTCCAGCCGTAGCGGACCTCGTCGGTGATCCACCACTTGTTGACGGCCATGTTCTCGCGCGGCTTGAAGCGGTAGATCTTGCCCTCGTTGTGCTCGATCAGGATGTTGTCGCCGCTGGCGGTCGTCCCGTCGATCGAGGGCGTGCTCTTGAGGAACCAGACCCGCTGGGCGAACAGGAAGTCCTTGTCGAGCAGCGCCCCGACCGGGCAGAGGTCGATGACGTTGGCCGACAGCTCGTTGTCGAGCGCGACGCCGGGGAAGACGTCGATCTGGCTCTGGTTGCCGCGCCCGTCGATCAGCAGCTCGCCGGTCTCGGGGATCTCGCGCGCGAAGCGGACGCAGCGGGTGCACATGATGCAGCGGTCGGCGTAGATGTAGACATTGGGGCCCAGGTTCTTCTTGGCCTGCTTGACCTTGGACTCCTGGAATCGGCTGACGCCGCGCCCGTACTGGTAGCTGTAGTCCTGCAGCTCGCACTCGCCGGCCTGGTCGCAGACGGGGCAGTCGAGCGGGTGGTTGATTAGCAGGTACTCCATCACGGCCTTCTGGTTGGCGACCGCCGAGGGGGAGTTGGTGTAGACGACCATGCCGTCCTGGGCGTCGGTCGAGCAGGTCGGCTGCAGCTTGCCGCCCATCTGCGGCTCGAGCTTGCCCTCGTTGCGCGGGTTGGGCGCCCAGATCTCGGCCAGGCAGATGCGGCACTGGGCCGGGATCGACAGGCTGTCGTGGTAGCAGTAGTAGGGGATCCGCTCGCCGATGCGGTTGGCGACCTGGAGGATCTTCTCGCCTGGGGTGAAGTCGGCCTTGGCGCCGTTGATCGTGATGGTGGGCATGGCGTGGTCCTGTGGCGTTTCTTTCTGCGGCCCGATGGTAGGGTGCCCCGCCCCGCGGGTGCCGCGGCCCGGGGCCGGGCCCGGAGGGGCCCCTAGGGGGAGTCCTCGCCGGGCGGTGCGAGCGAGAGCGCGGCCGACGGGGCTTGTTCGATCTTCCGCCTTGCCCGAGGGCTCGGAGGCGTTACATTCGAGGAGAGCCCCGTTCGTGGGCGGTTCGATGAGAGGAATCCAGATGCGTCTGCCAGTTCTCGCTGTCGCTTTGACGAGCGGGGTCGCCGCAGCACAGTCCCCCGCGTTCGCGTCCGCGCCGGGCGCGGAGCCGCCGTTCGACGGCGTGAGCTTCTTCGCGACCGACAACTCGACCATGGCGTTCCAGAGCATCTCGTGGGCCCCGGGGGAGGCGGCCGTCGATGAGACGATCTCGTTCGGCCCGGGCGGCGCCTCGGGCGAGGCGCGGGTGTCGATGGCGCCCGACCACATCCTGTTCCGGGCGAACGGGAGCGGCGTCGAGTACGGCGGGACGATGGTGCTCTCGGTCGATCGTCCCGCGATCGTGCGCTTCGCGTTCGAGGGCATCGGCCCGGGCCAGGGCGATCGGCTCGCGATCACGATCGACGACACGGTCGTCTACTCGCGCTGGCCGGACGAATCGGGGCCTTCGGCGATCCTGTCGGGCGGCACGGGGCTCGATCCGGCCGTGCAGTTCCTTGAGGTCGAGCTCGCGGTCGAGCCCGGTCAGGTCATCGGCTACTTCATCGATCCGCGGATGAACCCGGGCCCGAACGAGCGGTACGCGTTCACGATCCGGCCGATCCCCGGCTGCGCCGTCGCGGACCTGAGCCCGCCGTTCGGCGTGATCAACCAGACCTGCGTCGCCGAGTTTGTCAACGGCTACTTCAGCGGCAGCCTCGTGGTCGCGTCGATGGCCGCGCCGATCGAGATCGTGACGCAGGCCGACGTCTCCGCGTTCGTGACGAAGTTCTTCGAGGGGTGCCCGTTCTAAATCCCCGTCGGCGGCTCAGCCGACCGAGGTCAGCTCGGCAGCCCTGATCAGCCGCTCGAATCGCGGCCCGAGCTCCGGATCGCGACGGAGCGGCTCGAGGTCCGGATCGACCCGCGTCCAGGTCGGGTCGCTGCCGGGCAGGGCCCGCTCGATCGCGTCCAGGGCGGCCTCGAGCTGGCCCGAGAGCGCATAGCCGCACGCGATGTTGTACCACTGGATCTCGTCGCGGTCGGGTGGATCGATCGCAAGCAGCTCCCCCATCGAGCGCACGAACAGCTCCTGGGATCGTTCGATATCGCCCAGCCCGCGCGTCGCCCAGCCGGCGAAGTAGAACGTGGCGTCGAACCCCGAGTCGGTCGTCGGACGCGGGATGTCGACGCCGTCGGCCACGGTCTGGTCGAAGAACTCGGTCTCCGTGGCGACGAGGTCGTAGAGATACTGCCAGGCCGCGCGGCGTGTCTTCTCGTCGGCGCCGAGCGCCTCGAGGGCGAGGCCGCGGTAGTACGCGGCGTCGTTGTCGGCGGCGTACGAGAGCACCGCGTCGGTGAGCGCGACGATCGTCTCGGGCTCGCCCGCGGTGAGCAGGCGGCGGCAGAACCGCTCGAGGCCGTCGTCGCGCAGCCGCACCAGGTCCCTGGCTCGGGTCTCCTCCAGCAGGTCCTTGAAGACCGGGTGCACGGTCAGCAGCGAGCCGGCCCCGCGCCCGCCGATCGCGATCGAGGCGGCCATGGCGCGGAACGCCTCGTCGGTATGGCCCGCGGCCGCGGAGGCGTGCGCGAGGAGGCTGTAGCGCGAGGCGTCGCGGCGCCGCGGGATCTCGGCGGCCTCGAAGCCGAGCATCGCCGATTCCCAGAGGGCGCGGGCTTCGTCGGCGCGTCCGAGCCCCTGAACGCCGAAGGCACGCCAGTACTGGCGGTACGCGCCGTCGTACGGCGACTCCTCGCGGTCGGACGGCGGCTCGTTGATCTCGATGATGCGCTGCCAGGCGTCGTCGGCGACCTCGGCGAAGGCCTTGCGCGACGCGTCGTCCTCGGCCGCCGCCGCGAGCTCGTCCGCCGCCCAGCCCGCGAAACGCAGCGTGAACGAGTCGGGGACCCGATCGACCTCGATCTCCTCGGGCAGGACGGCCTCGAGCAGCTCGGCCCACTGGCCCTCGGTGTAGAGCCGCCAGAGCTGCGACTGGTTGGTCGACGGGCGAGCGACCCGCGCGACCTGGGGCAGCGGGCGGAGCACGAGCGAGGCGACGAACGTCGTGAAGCCGACCAGTACGGCGGCGAAGACGATCCTCGGAAGGGCGCGGACCAGGGCGGCGCCGTACCCGGGCTGCTGGCGACCTGATCGCGGCGTGTTGCTCATGTCAAGAGCGTACGAGCCGGGGGCCGGGCGCGGATGCAGATCTCCGGCAAGCGAGTGCGCAGCCGGCCGGCCGCCGGACGGTCGCTACGGAGCGATCGAGACAGTTCTATCCTGCGCCCATGGCCCCATCGCCCAAACAGGCACCGCCCCGCGGGACGCGGGACCTCTACCCCGAAGACATGCTCCGCCGCCGCTACGTCACGCAGGCGTGGCGCGACACCGCGATCCGCCACGGCTTCGAGGAGATCGACGGGCCGACCTTCGAGATGAGCCGGCTCTACGCCGTGAAGTCCGGCGAGGGCATCCTCGGCGAGCTCTTCCAGGCCTACAGCGGCAAGAGCCCCGAGGAGGTCGAGGAGGTCCAGAAGACCGGGCGGGCGCCCTACGCGATGCGACCGGAGTTCACGCCGACGGGCTCGCGGATGTTCGCGGCCAGGGCCAAGCAACTCGGCAGGCCGACGCGCTGGTTCAACATCGGCCCGCGGTTCCGCGCCGAGCGGCCGCAGCGCGGGCGCCTGCGCGAGTTCCTGCAGTTCGATTGCGATGTGCTCGCAAACTGGGGACACCCCGCGGCTCGTGCGGAGGCCGAGGCCGACACGATCGAGTCCTGTGTGCTCGCCATGCGAGCACTCGGTCTCAAGCAAGACAGCGTGGTTGTTCATTTGAACGATCGCAAGGCGGTCGAAGTCGCGATCACAAGGGCGGGGATCCCGGAGGATCGGGCGAACGACGTCCTGGGCATTCTTGATCGCCGATCGAAGCTCCCGGTCGAAGCCGCGCTCTCCGCGTGGACCGAGATCGGCTTGGAACCTGCGCAACTCACGCGTTTCGATGAGCAGCTCGCGTTCGTGCTCGGTGATGGAGACAATCTGCCTGTGGTCGCCGAACTCGCCCGGCGGGAGCTAACGGACGCAATCGAAATCGACCCGCAGATCGTCCGCGGCCTCGCGTACTACACGGGCACCGTGTTCGAAGTCATCTCCGAGGGCGAACGCGCCGTCGCCGGCGGTGGCCGATACGACGAGCTCATTCGACTTCTCGGGGGTACCCCGACCAACGCCGTCGGCTTCGCCATGGGCGACGTCGTGCTCTCGCTCCTGCTCGAAGACAAGGGGCTGCTGCCCGAGGGCCGCGAGCTGATGGAGGCCGTCGGCCGACCGCCCGCGAGCGTCCGCCCCGACGCGTTCGTCATCACGCCCGACGAGTCGCTCGACGCCGAGGTCACCGGTCTCGTCGCCCGCCTGCGGCGCGGTCGGGAGCAGGCCGACTTCGACGGCAAGCCGTGGGATCCGGCGCGATACGTCATCCCGCCGCTGCACGCGCGCGCCAGCGACAAAGGCGGCCGCAATGTCCGAAAGCTGCTGAAGGACGCGAGCCGGCAGCACGCGCGCTACGCGGTCATCATCGAAACGGCCGAGAAGGTCGCGCTCAAGGACCTCGACTCCGGCGAGCAGGAGGAGTTCGGCGTCGAGACCGTCGCCGAAGAGATCGCCGGCCGACTCGGTCGCTGAGGCGTCTCACCGCCGGAGGGCGGCGACCAGAGTCACAGCACGAATATCGCAAACCACCCGAAGCCGAACGCGGCGTGCACCACGCCGACCCCGACGAAGATCGACCAGCCGATCCGCCACTGTCGGCCCGGGTCCAGCGCCATCCATCGGGCGCGCCTGGAGATCAGCAGCGCGATGCCGAGCAGGCAGAGGCCCCCCAGCGCGACGAGCCCCCAGTAAAGCGGCTCGACCTCGGTCGGCAGGCCGCCGGTGACGATCAGCTGCCAGGTCGTCAGCAGCACGATCACACCGTCGAAGCCGAGGGCCAGCGCCGGACCGAGCATGGCGACCGCCCAGGGCCCAAAACGCATGTGCGGGGCGACGACGCCCAGCCGGATCGGGGCGCTGCACTCCGGGCACACGGGCTCGGGCACGCCGCGGAGGCCGTAGCCGCAGTTCGGGCACGGCTCGTCGTGGTCCGCGAGCCAGCCCGCGAGCCGGGCCTTTTCCTCCCCCTGTTGGGTGTCGTCGTCCGCCACGCCGCAGATACGCATCGGCCGTCGCTCAGGATCGGCCAGAATCCCCACAGATCGGCGCACCCGGGCCCGCCCTGCGGCGTCTGGGCCCCAGAGCCCGGATCCCGAAGCCGGACCCGCGGGCCCACAAGGAGACCGATCCCATGAGGAACCTCGCTGTCAGAACACCCCTCGCCGCGCTGGCGGCCCTGGTCATCGCGGCCCTCGCGCTCGCCGCGCCGAGGGCGCACGCCCAGCCCGCGTTCGAGCCGGTCGTCGACGTCCGCTTCGAGGGCGGCACGATGGAGGCGTACATCGCGAAGATCCGCGAGGCGGTCGAGGCGGCCGACTCGTTCCCCCTCAACATCGTCTGGTCGGGCGAGGCGGCGCGAGAGGCCGCCGTCGAGCCGATCCGGCTGCGCCAGGTCGACGTCTCGACCGCCATCGACGTCGCGATCCCGATCCGCGGCGGATGGCGCGTCGTCGATGGGGGCACGCTCTACCAGGACTTCGAGGTCAAGGCGGGCGCCGCCGGCAACCCGGTCTACGTGATCAAGGGGCAGTACGAGGCGAGCCAGCAGCTCGGCTCGATCGTGGCGGGGCAGAGCGCACCGGCCTCGCTGCGGGTCTTCCCGATGGCCGATTTCAGCACCGACGAGGCCGAGATCGACGCGGTCGTCGGGGCGATCACCACCGCGCTCGAACTCGGCGACGCCCGCTCGCAGCCGGAGATGCGGTTCCACCCCGAGACCGCGCTGCTGATCGTCCGCGGCACCGACAACCAGATCGCCACGATCCAGCGGGTGCTCGACGCGGCGTTCGAGTCGGTGACGACGCGCAGTCGGCGCGACGAGGACACGGCGAACGCCGTAAGGAATCTGGAGCTCGAACTCGCGCAGCTCGAGTCGCGGCGCCAGCAGAGCCTGATCGAGATGGACCAGATCGTCCAGCTCCTCGCCCGCGCCGAGGCGAACGAGGGGCAGACGCGGCCGGAGGCGACGATCGAGCTCCGCGCCCGTCTGCAGAGCGAGGAGGCGGCCCTGAACCTGACGCAGGAGCGGGTCCGTCTGCTGGGGCGCCAGCTCGCGGAGATCCGCTCGGACGTCGCGTCGGCGTCGCCGACCGCCGACCGAGCGCGTCGCACGTACAACATCCGCGTCGGCGACCGTGACCGCCGACGCGCCCTCGAGATCGTCTCGGCGATCGCCTCGATCAGCCCGAACGTTGATCCGTCGCTCGTGGTCGAGGACCCCCGCGGCAACCGCGCGGCCGAGATGTCTATCACCGCCGACGACGCGGGGCATCGCGCGATCGCCCGCGTCCTCCGGGCCGCGGGGCTTCTCGCGGACGGCCAGCGGGAGTAGATTGCAGGCAGCCCGTGCACCCGAGACTGGCCATCGCAGGACCATCACCACCACCGACCGCGACCGGGGTGCGCACCGACGCGCACCCCGCCGTCGCGCGCGCACCGGGCGCCCGCGAGATCTCGCGCGGCATCGCCGCCGGCGACGAGGCCGCGTTCGAGGCGTTCTACCGCGACTGGTTCGAGGAGTGCTTCGAGATGGCCCGCGCCCTGACCAGGAGGGACGAGGCGTTCTGCCTCGACGTCGTGCAGGAGTCCATGCTCCGCGCCGCGCGCCGCATGCGCCCGATGGCCTCGCGCGAGCAGCTGGCCGCGTGGATGCGACGCGTGGTCCACCGCTGCGCGCTCGACCGCTTCCGCTCCGAGCGGCGGCGCGCGGTGCGCGAGCAGCGCAGCGGGACGGGCGAGCCGGCGCTGCACGAGACAGACGAGCGCATCGAGTGGCTGCGCGCCGAGCTGGAACGCCTCGGCCCACCCGAGCGCTCGATCCTGATGCTGCGGTTCGGCGGCGGCCGTTCCGCGGCGTCGATCGCCGCCGCGTCGGGCGTGAGCCCCGGCGCCGTCAAGGGCAAGCTCCGCCGCCTCATCGAGCGCCTGCGCGAGCGGGCCGAGGAGAACGACTGATGCACGAGCACCTGAGCGACGAAGGCCGGGACCGCGCCGAGGCCATGCTCGGCGAGCTGCGCGGCGTTGTCCGGGCGCGTCGCCGCCGGCGGGTCGCCGCGAGGGCGAGCCTCGCGATTGTCGTCCTGGCCGCGGGCGTGGGGCTGCTGACGACCATGCAGCGTCCGGCGCCCGTCACGGGCGTCGTGGCCACGAGCGCCCCGCCGGAAGGTGATGCGGGCCCGTCGTTCGAGATCGTCCGGACCTCCGGCGCGGGCCGATACACGACGATCGACGACGACACGCTGCTCGAGCTGCTGCAGGAGGCCGGGTACGAGGGCGGGCTTGTCCGCCGGGGCGAGTCGGTCGAGCTAACCGCGCCGCTCCCAGAGCCCCCGTCCGGGCCCCCGTCCGGGCCGAGTCCCCGCGATACGGGCGTCTGAGCCGCCGCTACCACACCCAGCGGACGCGGCCGAAATCGAACATGAACGGCAGCAGGCCCGACCGCGACGGCGCGGGCAGGTACACGACGAACGCGCGACCGATCACCAGGTCGCGGTGCGTCAGCCCGTGCTGCGGCTCGCCGCCCTCGATGCTCCTGGCGATCCAGGGGTGCGTGTAGTCCCACATCCGCGCATCCAGCGAGTTCGGGCTGTTGTCGCCCGCGAAGTAGAAATGGTCGCCGTCGAGCATCGCGGGCGTGGTCGGGTGCATGCCGCGGATACCCGGCGGGTCGCTGCGGAGCGTGAACTTGTAGTGCAGGTCCCGGTCGAGCCGGACCCGGTGCAGCGCGAACGGGCCGCCCTCGAACCGCCAGCGGAGCCGCGGCTGAACGAACGTGCTCGGGCGCGAAAGCTCCGAGCTCGTCGCGGGGCCGTCGATCCCCGCCGCCGTGCGCCAGTCGCGCCCGGTCGCCGCGGCGGCGCGTTCGGCCGGGCTCAGCTCGTACGCGCCGTCCTCCGGTCCGCCCGCGACGAGCTTCCCGTCGATGAACAGCCAGAGCGCCTGGTCCGCGTGCCAGAATTCGATGTTGGTGACGCGCCCCGGCTCGAGACCATCGAAGTCGCTCGACTCGATCTCGACCGCGACCTCGGTCCCGGCCATGACGCGGCTCAGCCGGATCGTCGAGTCCTCGATCGACGCGCGGAACGTCATGCCCCGGGCCTCGAGCTCGACCGTCGCCGAGACGCCCGCGTCCTCCGGCTCGATGCCCAGGCTCGTCGCGACGTCGCTGACGGGGAAGTGGTCGCCGCCGGGCGGGCCGGAGTCGTTGTAGTACGTCCGGTCCGTGATCGGCCGGTTCTCGTGATCCCAGGCGAGCGAGGTCGCGGCGCTCCGCGTGTAGCGGTACACGCGCGCGTCGCGGATGCCCTCCCAGCCCGAGCCCTCACCGATCCACGGAGCTCGGAACCGCCTCGCCGGGTTCGGCGGCGTGAACGAGCTGTCGAACATCGGCTGCCAGACGGCCCGCTGCACGATCTCGGGCTTGCGCTGGATCGACCAGCTCGGCTCGTCCCAGCCCGCGGGGATCTCGCCGAGCGGGTGCGTGAAGACGTCGCCGTCGACGATCGCGAGCTGCTCGTTCGGCAGGCCGATCAGCCGCTTGATGTAGTTCGAGTTGGCGTGCGGCGCCCGAAACACGACCACGTCCCAGCGGTCCGGGTCGTAGAGGCCGCGCAGGTACTTGAGCACGAAGAGCCGGTCGCCGCCCCGCAGCCGCTCGCGCGCCAGATCGATGCGCTCGCCGCTCATCGGCCCCGCGACGCTCACGTTCTCCTGGACCGGCGCCGGCGGGACGCCGAGCTGTGTCGGCTTGGGGCCCACGACCCAGCGGTAGCCGGTCTCGGGGTTGATCACGAGCACGTGCTTGCCCAGCAGCGTCGGGCCCATCGAGCCGGTCGGGATCTCGAAGCCCTCGATCGCGAACCCGCGGAAGATGAACGCCATCGTGAACGAGATGACCAGGCTGATCAGCAGCTCCTTGATCGAGGCGCTGCTGGTCTTGTGCTTGTCTTTCGTCGCGTCGGCCATACCGCGGCCACGGTAGGGGCAGGCGGCCCGTCCTGCACCCGACCGGCTCGACCCGCCAGAATCGGGTGCGGGAACATCGGCCGCGGCCGGTGGGTTGTCTGCACCCGCCGAGCCCGTCCGGCCGAAGGGGTGTGTTCGGTATTCCGAGAGACGGTCCCGCCCCGGTCGGCCCGGGGCGTGTATAGATGATGCCCTCGGCCGGCGGGCGGCCCAGGGATGACGCGAGCGCCGATGGCGAAGAAGACCCCCAACAAGAAGACGGCCAAGAAGACGGCAAAGAAGGCCACCAAGAAGGTCGCCGGGCGGAGTGCCGGTGGCGGGCGGTCGAAGCAGTCGTACCGCGCCGGGGACGCCAAGGGGCGCGACCTGGTGATCGTCGAGTCGCCCAGCAAGGCGAAGACGATCAACAAGTACCTCGGCGACGACTACGTCGTGCTCGCCTCGATCGGTCACGTGCGCGACCTGCCGAGCAAGAACCCCAAGGGCGTGAAGAGCCCGGTCCCCGGCGTCAACCTCGAGCGGAAGTTCAAGCCCGACTACGAGGTGCTCAAGGGCAAGGAGCAGGTCCTCAAGGACCTCAAGCGCGCCGCCAAGGACGCCACCTCCACCGGCGGAAGGGTCTGGTTCGCGACCGACCTCGACCGCGAGGGCGAGGCCATCGCCTGGCACCTGGCGCAGGAGATCGGCATCTCCTCGGCCGAGGCGAAGCGCGTCGTCTTCGCGGCGATCACCAAGGCCGAGATCGCCCGGGCGTTCGGCAACCCGCACGCGATCGACGAGGACCGCGTCAACGCGCAGCAGGCGCGGCGCATCCTCGACCGCATCGTCGGCTACCAGGTCAGCCCGCTGCTCTGGAAGAAGGTCGCGCGGGGCCTGAGCGCCGGGCGCGTCCAATCGGTCGCGGTCCGCCTCGTCGTCGAGCGCGAGCGGGAGATCCGGGCCTTCGTCCCCGACGAGTCTTGGCAGATCACCGGCTGCTTCGCGCTCGACGAGGCCTCGGCCGCGAAGTTCGGACCCGAGTGGCGCGAGCTGATGGCGCGCCGCGACGACAAGGGCAACGGGCCGACGGTCAAGATGCAGAACGCCTTCCTGGGCGAGCGCGGCGCCGTCCGGGCCGAGCTGGTCGAGGTCGGCGGCGAGAAGCTCGAGATCGGGCAGACGGCGACCGACGCGCCCGAGGACCTCACCGCCCGCGTGCGCTCGGTGGCCGAGGCCGCCGGACTCAACCAGATCGAGATCGCGACGACCGAGGACGACCGCGGCAAGGGCCCGGCACGCTTCGTGCGCACGGTCTCCGGCGAGGCCGACCCGTCGGTCGAGTACCGGATCACCTCCGTCGAGACCAAACGCACCACCAGCCGCCCGCCGCCGCCGTTCATCACAAGCACGCTGCAGCAGGCGGCGAGCAGCCGGCTCGGCTTCGGCGCCCAGCGGACGATGCGCGCGGCGCAGGCCCTCTACGAGGGTGTCAACGTGCCGGGCGAGGGGCCGGTCGGCCTGATCACCTATATGCGGACCGACTCGACCAACCTGACCGGCGAGGCGATCGGCATGGCGCGCGACCACATCCAGCGCAGCTACGGCGACCGGTACCTGCCCGAGAAGCCCAATGTCTACCGCAGCTCGAACAAGGACGCCCAAGAGGCGCACGAGGCGATTCGCCCGACCGAGGCCGCGCGAACGCCCGACGGCCTGAGCCGCGTCCTCACCGGCGATCAGCTCAAGCTTTACCGGCTCATCTGGGAGCGGTTCATCGCCTGCCAGATGGTCCCGGCGCAGTGGGACTCGACCGTCGTGCTGCTCGAGGGCGGACGCGACCCCGCCGCGCCCTGCACGTTCCGCGCGACCGGACGCAAGCTGGCGTTCGACGGGTTCTACAAGGTCGCCGGCGTCCCGCTTTCGGGCGACGAGCTCGTCCTGCCCGACGCGATCACCGAGGACCGCACGCTCAACCCATTCGACCTGCGGCCGATCCAGAAGTTCACCAGCCCGCCGTCCAGGTACAGCGAGGCGAGCCTGATCAAGACCCTCGAGAGCGAGGGCATCGGCAGGCCGTCGACCTACGCCTCGATCATCCAGGTCATCCAGGACCGCAAGTACGTCGAGCAGATCGGGCGCGCGTTCTACGCGACCGACCTCGGCGAGGTCGTCACCGACAAGCTCGTCGAGGCCTTCCCCGACCTGCTCGACGTCGGCTACACCCGCGAGATGGAGAGCCAGCTCGACCGCATCGAATCGGACAACCTCGACTGGATCGAGATGCTCGAGCGGTTCTACGGCCCGTTCAGATCCTCGCTCGCCAAGGCCGAGGAGGAGCTCGCCCACGCCAAGGCGGAGGTCCGCCCGGCCCCCGAGGAGTACCGCTGCCAGAAGTGCGGTTCCTCGCTCGTCTACCGATTCGGCAAGAACGGTCGCTTCCTCAGCTGCTCGACCTACCCGGCCTGCGACTACGCCTGCCCCTGCGACCGCGAGGGCCGCCCGCGCCTCGCCGAGTTCGTCAACGTCCGCTGCCCCAAGACCGCGCGCCCGATGGTCCGCCGCTCCGGCCGCTTCGGCCCGTTCCTGACGACGCTGCTCGAGGAGGGCGAGGCCCAGGACGTCGGCATGATCCTCAACATCGACAAGAAGGGCTTCGTGACGGCGCCCTCGCCGCCGCCGGTCCTGACCGACCTCCCCTGCCCGATCTGCGAGTCGCCCCTGAACCTGCGCGACGGCGTCCGGGGTCCCTGGCTCGGCTGCTCGCGGTTCCCCAAATGCCGCGGCCGCGGAAAGTGGTCCGAGCTCGACGAGGCCAAGCGAAAGAAGCTCGAGGACGAGCTGCGCGCCAACCTCGCCGCCAACCCCATCCCGGTGATCGAGACCCTCGACGGTCGGGCCCTCACCGACGCGAAGGGCAAGCCGCTGAAGACCGCCCCGACCGTCGACGAGCTCCTCCTGCAGGATGACCCCCGCGAGGTCCCCCCGCCGGCCTCCCCGGCGCCCGCTCTCGAATCGGTCGCCTAAGGCCGGCCCAGCCTCGGTCGCCCGCCCCGTCGGCTATACATGACGGCGCGGCATGGCTTACTCACCCGGCACGCCCTCGAACGCGCTGTCGCTGCTCTCCAAGCGGCTCGGGTTCGCCGCGGACTGGTACCTCATCGGGATCGGGGCCCTCGTCGGCACCCTGACCGGCGCCGGCGCCGTCGGATTCGCCGAGGTGCTGCACCTGCTCGAGGGCCTCGTCGAGCGGCTCCAGCTCGGCGAGCTGCTCCCCCTGCCCGGCGGCGGCCTCGCCTGGCTCGTCATCACGCCCGTGATCGGCATGTTCCTCACCGGCCTGCTCGTCCACTTCTTCGCCAGCGAGGCCAAGGGCCACGGCGTGCCCCAGGTCCTGCTCGCGCTGATCAAACGCGGCGGCCGAATCCCCGCACGCATCGGCGTCGTCAAGACCATCGCCTCGATCCTGACCGTCGGCTCGGGCGGCTCGGCCGGGACCGAGGGGCCGATCGTCCAGATCGGCTCGACCGCCGGCTCCCAGCTCGGCAAGGCCCTCCGCCTCAACGAGCAGGGCGTCCGGACGCTCGTGGGCTGCGGCGCCGCCGCCGGGATCAGCTCGATCTTCAACGCGCCGATCGCCGGCGTCTTCTTTGTGCTCGAGATCCTGCTCCGTGATTTCTCGGTGAAGATCTTCACGCCGATCGTCGTCGCATCGGTCTTCAGCCAGGTCACGACCCAGGCGATGCTCAGCGATTCCGAGGCGATCTTCGCGACCGGCGAGCTGCTCCGAGGCCTCGGCTTCCAGATCGCCGAGCTGCCCAGCTACATCGTGCTCGGGCTGGTCTGCGGGCTCGTCGCGATCGCCTTCAACCGCACCCTGCACCGCGCCGAGTCGCTCTACGACAAGTGGAACATCCACCCGCTGCTCAAGCCCGTCACCGGCGCGCTCGGGCTCGGGGCCCTCGGCGTCGGCTTCGTCCTTCTCGTCCAGAACCTCGGCGTCGAGGGCGGGGAGCTCCCGCCCTTCTACGGCGGCGGCTACGCCTTCATCCGCGAGGTGATCGATACCGAGAGCTACGGCTTCGCCGAGAGTTCGTCGGGCCTGCTCACGTTCTCCGGCGCCGTCGGCATCGCCGGCGAGCTCGAGCTGCTCGCGCTCGTGGTCTTGCTCAAGCTCGTCGCGACGGCGCTCACGCTCGCCTCGGGAGGATCGGGCGGCGTCTTCGCGCCCAGCCTCTTCCTCGGCGCCGCGGCCGGGGCGGTCTCCGGCGTGACGCTGCAGAGCCTCGGCCTGCTGCCGCCGGGCTCCACGCCCGCCAGCTACGCCCTGGTCGGCATGGCGGCGGTCGTCGCGGCGAGCACGCACGCGCCGCTGACGGCGATCCTGATCCTCTTCGAGCTGACCCAGGACTTCCGCGTCGTGCTGCCGATCATGCTCAGCGCCGTCATCGCGACGGTGCTCGCGCAGCTCGCCGAGCCCGACTCGATCTACACCCACCGGCTCCGCAAGCTGGGCGTGCTCGTCGGCCGCGCCCGCGACCAGACGCTGCTGCGCTCGCTGACCGTCTCGGAGGTCAAGCGGACGCCGCTCGCGGCCGAGCCCATCTACCCGTCGGACCCGCTCAGCAAGGTCGTCGAGCTGCACGCGCGGAACATCGCGCCCGACTTCGCGATCACCAGCCAGGACGGCGTCTACGTCGGCCTGGTGAGCGGCGCCGACGTCCGCAGCGCCCTGATCGACCGCGAGGCGATCCCGCTGCTGCTGGTCGCCGAGCTGGTCCGCCCGGAGATCCCGACGATCTCGGTCGACGAGACGCTCGACTCGGTGATGCGCAAGTTCGCCAAGCACGACGTCAGCGCCCTCTGCCTGGCGAGCCCGCCCGCGGACGGCCAGCCGTTCGGCAAGCCCGTCGCGCTGGTTACGCGGACGTCGGTGCTGCAGCGCTACCAGGCGGCGCTGGAGGCCGACGCGGCGAGGTGAGGCCGGCTTGTCTCAGTCTTCCGACGCTCTCTGCAGTCGCGATAAGATGAAGTCCACTCCCGAGAACTCGAAGTCGTTTGAGCCGCTGAGCTCGACCAACTTCAGCCTGAGTTCACTGTCAGGTCGATCGAACTCCGCGAGGCCGAGCAGCATCAGACACGTGCTCTGCACGGCCTCGTCGTCGGTCGCGAGCAGCTCGGTCCGCGCATCGGCGACAAGCGCCGGAGAGACGATCTCCAGCTCTTCGAGGACGGCCGCGATCAGCCGGCGGCGCCGCGTGTCCCGAGATCGCAAGTAGGCGCCTTCGAGCGTGTCGAGCGTGTCCGGCTCTGCCCCGAGCCACGCTTCCGCATCGATATGGGCGAGCCACCACGCGGCATCCTGGGCGTCGGGCGCGGTCGATGCATCGGCCAGATCTGCGACGGCGCGCCGATACGCCGCGTCCGGCGCTCGCCGTAGCCCCTCCAGAATCTTCGCGCCGAGCAAGCGGCGCTTGGCTCGATCGTCCTCCATGTAGAGCCGGGCTGCCAGCTCTTCGAGCGACGACCAATCGCCGCGAGGGCTCTCCCAGTTCAGAAAGTTCGCGATCTCGTCCAGCGCACGATCCGAGTACGACTCTCGCTCGATCCACTCAAGGACGAGCGTCTCGGCCATCAATGGATCGATCTCACTCAACAGATCAAGCGACTCCGTCCAGGCGTCGTACGCCGGATTGAAGTCCGGTCGGAACGCCCGGTACGGCTCGTCCTCGGCGCGCTCGGGCCGCGCCGGAGGGCCCCGCCGTACGACATCCTCGAGCCACGCGAGCAGGCGCGGGTCCTCACCGGCCAATGACGCGACGTCGAACACCTCTGTCCACGCGGCGAGCCGACCCTCGTCGTCCGGCGGCCCGGAAGTGATCCGCTCGACGAGCCAATCTATGAGCATTGGCTGCGGCGGCGCATCGCGCAATCCGCGAGCCGCCCATTTCCAGCCGCGCTGCCCCTCATGCGCAGCCGGCAAACCCCGCATCAGGATCGAGACGAGGCGATTGCGGATCCGATCGTCGTCGTGACAACAGTCCGCGAGAAGGGCCGCCTGAGACCAGACCTCGACGTCGTCGTCCGCGAGGGCTTCTGCGAGAACCGACGCGTCGAGCGAGACGAGGGCCTGGTCCGCCCACTGAGCGAGTACCCAGAGGGCGACCGAACGCACGAGCGCCGAATCTCTCTCAAGCGCCGCACGCAGCTCGGCCTCCGCGGCCTCCGGGCTTGGCGAGCCCTCGATCGGCGAGGCCAGACCCAAGAGCGCGAGGACCACCACGCGCTCATCCTCATGCGCGGTCGCTCGCCGCATCCGCTCGAACAAGGCGGGCGGATCGAGGTCGCGCCAGGCGCGGAGCTCCGCGACCGACGTCGTCTGTTCCGGCCAGCCGAGCCTGGAGAGCCTGGGCACGAGGGACCACAACTCAGGATGCGACTCAGACCCGAGCCACGCGAGCGTCGACTCGCCGAGCCCGCCGGGCGCGCTCGCGAAGGAGGCTACGGTGCCGTACAGGCGGCGGTACGCCGCGAACGCATCATCATCGACAAGCTCGTCGTCGGGCCCCGGGCGACGTAAAGGGACGAGCTGATTCGCGAGGTAGGTGGCTTCCTGCTGCGTTGCCGGATCAGTGGATCGTAAACCCGCGAGTGTCGCGTCGATGTACGTGGTGTAGCGGTCGCCGCTGAAGCTCGCATACGAGCGGTCGTGCGCCGCGCCGGTGACGTGCCGCTCGGGCGCCTCGAGCCCGAGCGAGCTCCAATGCTCGATCGACATCAGTGACTCGCGCCAGCGACTGTATTCCCGGCTGGAATGAAAGAGGATCGATGCCGCCCCGGCACGCCGATTGTTTGATGCGTCTGCGTCGGCGAGAACTCGGAGCGCTCGGTCGACGACCAGCCTGCGCGTCGAATCCGAGACATCCTCGTCCCGCATGAGCCGATCGACGCGGCGCCGGTAACGATGATCGGTCTGCGCCAGTGCCGGACCGGACCACGAGCTCGCATTCAGTGCCACGACGAAGTCCGGCGTGATCGCCGCCACACCCCCGCGCTGATACTTCGGCGTCAGACGCAGCGCCCAGCCGCCGAGCAGCGGCACCAATGCCAGCCAGACGAACGCCCAGCGGCGGCGGGTCGCCAGCAGCCGCCGGGCATCGCGGTGCTCGTGCCCGCACTCCGGACACAGCAAGCCGTCGACCGCGACCATGTCGTACCAGCAGCGCCGGCAGCGTCGCCGCCCGCGCGCTCGGTCGGCGAACATGGCCCAGCCGACGAGGCCGAGCCCCAGCGCCGTCACGACCCAGCCGCCGATCATCCACCACAAACCGCGATCCCTCCCTCGGCGCCGGTCACCCGGCCAGCTCCCGCTCCAACTCCTCCAGCAGCGCCCGCGCCAGGAAACGGTACTGCTCCTCGCTGTTGTACAGCTGCGCCGAGATCCGGATGTACCGCCGACCGTCGAACCGGTCCCCGCCGAGCTGCGAGCCCGTCCGCCACACCGGCACCTGGACCCCGTGCCGGCCCACCAGCGCGTCCTGCAGCGCGTCCGCGTAGATCGTCGGCCGCGAACCCAGCCGCTCGAGGTGCGACTCCGGCACGTCCGGCAGCGGCAAGGTCGCGATCGCCGCGATGCACGCCGGGTCGATCCGCGGCTCGACCCCCAGCGCGTCCGCCAGGATCTCGCGACCCCTCAGCACCAGCCCGTGGTTATGGGCGATGATCCCCGCCCAGCCGGCGTGCCCGCCCTCGGCGGCGATCCGTGGCATCGCGCCGATCGCGTCGGCGACCGCGAACCGCGCCGTGTAATCGTCCGTCCCGACGTAGTCGAACTCGTTGCTGTACTTGCTCCGACCGCCGTAGCCGCGGTCCAGGTGCGCCTCGTTCGAGAGCACCATCGGTCGGAACGTCGCGCGCAGGTCCGCCCGGACCCGCATCACGGCGACGCCCTTGGGCGAACAGAACCACTTGTGGCAGTTCCAGAGGTAGTACGCCGGGTCGAAGTCCCTGAACGAGACCGGCAGCGAGCCCGGGGCGTGCGCCCCGTCGACCAGGCACTCGACGCCCCGCTCGCGCAGCGCCGGCACCAGACGCTCGACCGGCAGCACCAGCGCCGACGGGCTCGTCACGTGGCTCAGCAGCACCAGCCTGGTCCGCTCGCTGACCTGCGCCAGGACCGTGTCGAACAGCATCTCCGGCGTGATCGTCCGGTCATGCGAGATCGGGAACGTCCGGAACGTCGCGCCGGTCCGCCCGGCCGCGCGCTCGAAGATGTGCCGGCACGCCGGGTACTCGTCCACCGCCGCGATCAGCTCGTCGCCCGGCCCCAGCGTCGGCAGCAGGTTGTCGATCACGGTCGCGACCCCCGTCGTCGCGTTGGGCACGAAGACGAAGTCTTCCGGGGCCCCGCCCAGCGTCCGCGCGATCGCCTCCCGCGACCGGTCCGTCAGCTCGTACAGCGTCTGGTTGAAGAACCGGACCGGCTCGGCCTCCATCAGGTCTCGGTACTCGGCCTGCTTCTCGAGCACCTGGTTCGGGCAGCAGCCGAACGACCCATGGTTCAGGAACACCACCGCGGGGTCCAGCGGGAAGTGCCGCGCCAGCGGCGAGGGGTGCGGCCGTCCGGCGTGCGGGTGGTCGTGGGTCATCCCCGCATCTTCCCCGCTCCGAGCCGCCCGCGCGCGGAGATTCGTCGGGATCACCCGGAGCGGGCATCCGGAACGCGCGGCGGACAGCGGCCGCTCAGGCCCGCTGGATTCACTCCGGCGCGGTCGCGAAGAAGCGAGTGTGCGCCCGAAGGGCGCTACGGAGCGCTCAGCATCAGGCGCTCGTGTCGAGCGAACGCCCCAGACTCGCCGCCACGATCCGCGTCGCCGCGGCGTTCCGCTCCACCGGGTTGGTATAGAACGGCAGCGGCTCGGTCCGGCCCGGCTCTGCGGCGGCTGGCTTGGGGTTCGCGGCCTTCTGGACCGGCGCCCGGACGAGCGTGGCCAGATCCGCCAGCCTGGCCGCGCGGCCGTCCGCGTCGGTCCCCGAACGGGGGGCCGGCTTGGGCTCGGTCCGGCTCAGCTCGGGCTTGGCCGAAGAGGGCGCCGAACTGGGCGCCGAACCGGGCGCCGGGCCGCGAGAGGGCGCGGCGGTGCCGTAGGCGTTGGCCAGGCGGAGCGGGATCGAGGGGGGGATGCTGCTCATGGCGTTCTCCCGGGTGTGATCGGGTCTGCGCGTCCGACGCGTGAATCTCGCGCACGCCGCGGCCCATTCGCGCGGATCCCGCGCGGGCATCGATCCGGGGTCAGCCTCCGCCGAGCAATCCCAGGGTGAGGGTGGCGACGAGGCCCCGACGCAGGCGGACCTTCTTCGCGGCCCGCCGGACGCGGGCCTTGAACTCGCGCCGGTCGTCGAGCCGCTTGTAGTCCGCGTCGTGGACGATCTTGTTGCGGATCGTGGCGAGATACCGCAGATCGCGGACGGCCTCTCGGGGCAGCCGGCGCTCGACCGAATCCAGCTTCTCGTGCAGGCCCCGCCCGGTCGCGCCGTACCGGCGCTCGAGGTGGGTCTCGAATCGCTTGGACCAGGTCACGACGCGGTCGAGGTCGGAGGGCATGGTCCATTGAAGGGGACCGTGGCGAGAAGGGCAAAGCGGCGAAGATCGGTCGCCCGCGGCCCCGCCCGCCCGGGAGAACCACCGGCTCGGCTCGTACGCCGGTCTTCCTATTTGAATCTCGCGAGCCGGTCCGATTCCGAGCACGCTGGAGATCGGATCATGAAGGGGTCAGGTTGTCCCCGCGCGGTGTGGGTGCGCGAGGTGCGCCCGCTCCGTGGCCCGAAGTCCTCGTGGAGCACCATGATACGCAGCACGCCCAGCCGTCTCGTTCCCGTCCTGGCTCCGGTCGCCGGCCTCGCCTCGGGCGCTGCGGCCGACCCGTTCTCGTTCACGACCGACGGGGCGCCCGTCGGCACCGGGAGCCTCGGCGTCATCACCGACGTGACGAACCTGTCCTGGAGCTTCGAGATCACCTCGATCTCGTTCGAGGAGGAATTCTTCGGCCAGATCGAGACCATCGACTACGTCGGGCTCCCGGGCCTCGAGGCCTCGGCGCTCGCGTCGTCGGGCTCCGGCGCCGTCGGCCCGATGGAGGCGCTGTTCGTCCAGGACTACAGCTACACGGCGCCCGGTCAGATGGACCCGTCGATCGCCTTCACGGTCTCGTTCGTGGTCCTCGGCGGCGGCGACATCGAGTTCAACATCATCAACATCAGTCTCGGCACGCTCCCAGCCGGCGGTGACCTGAACCTGCCCTTCAGCCTCTCGCCCTCCGAGGTCACCTTCTCCGGCAGCGTCTCGGTCATCCCGACGCCGTCGGGCACCGTCGTACTCGGGATCGGCGGCCTGGTGGCGGCGCGGCGCCGGCGCTAGCGCTCTCCGAGACATCCAAGTCGCGGCTCAAACGCCCGTCCCGACCGTATCGGTGTGCTCGATCCCGCTCGGCTCGTGGCGGTACGTGACGTTCCTGAATATAACGCCGACGGCCTCCTCGTGCGTGTACTCGCCCGCGGCCAGCGGGACCGTCAGGTGCCGGAGCGAGACGACCTGCGCATCGGCGAACTCGATGGTGTAGTAGTGCTCGGTCGCGCCGTCGCCCGCCGGGCTCGGGCGGAAGAACTTGAATGCGCCCGTGACCGACTCGTTGTTCGTGAGCGATTTGGCGATGAGCGGGCTCGCCTTGTCGATCCGCTTGCGGAACACGATCGGCTCATACGTCCGGCGCCCGGTCGCTAGACCGCTGCCGGCGTCGCGATCCACGTTGACCTCGAACTGGAACCCGGTCAGCACCAGAAACTCAGGATCGGTCGGGTCTGGAGTCTCCGAGCCGCGCGTGATCAGCGTGCCGTTCGCTTCGAGGCGGACCGAGATGTAGGCCTGGGCGGTGTCGGCGGTGGGGGGCGCTCCGGCAAGCTGGGCGAGCGACGGCCCGGAATCACCGACCGGCCCGGTCGGCGGATCGATCTGGGCGATGGCGGTCGTGCTGACGGCGAGCGGCGCGATGACGCCCAACGCGATGGCAACGAAGCGTGGCATGGTGGTTCTCCGGTGGCCCCAACCGAGCCTACCCCGCACAGCGCCAGCATCGTCTCGGAAAACCGCCCGAATACGCCGGCCGCGGACCCTTGAGGGCGACCCGCCGGGCCCGGCCCCAGATGCGTCCGGTCTCCGCGACCGGACCGGCGGGCGGCGCGAGCTGGGCGAGGGCGGTCGTGCCGATCCCGATCGGCCCGATCGGGAGACGGAGTTGCCGGTCGCGGCGATCTGCCGGAAGCTGGGCTGCGCGGCGGCGACGCCGGCGACGAGAACCAGCGCGGCGGTGGTTGTGGCGCGTGTCGTGGGAGGCAATCTTCTCGTCGCTGTGCGAATCAGTCGAAGTCGATGGGGATCGTGACGGCCGACGGGCATCCGACGAAGAACAGCTCGACGAACGCCAAGACGTCCGTCTGGCTGACCACGTCGGTCGGGGCGGCGAGCGCCGCGACCCCCGGGTCGTTCGCAAAGAACCGCTCGACGAACTCCGCCACGTCCGCCTGGCTGATCACGCCGAACGGTCCCGCAAGATCCGCGGCGCTGCAAGAGCTCGAGCTGGTGGCGAGGTAGATCGCGGTCGAGCCGTCGTCGAATCCGGCGCCGAAGGCGATCTGGTCGCCGCTGATCGCGCCGGTCTGCCGGACGCCGAGGATGCTGAGCTCTTGTCCTCCGATCGCCTGAGTCGAGTCGACGACGCGCGAGAGAATCCCGTCGTCCCAGAGATAGACGCCGTCCTCGGTGCCGTTGCTGAAGATTCCGCGGAAGACGATGCGCCGGCCCTCGATGCTGAGATCATCCAGGCTGAAGCCAGAGAACTCGGCAGCGAGCTGGCCCGGGACCGGCGTGTTGAGATCGGCGATGATGATGAGCCCGGCCCCGAAGTCCGCGTAGATCCCCGGGGCGCCGTCGATGTCGGAGCCGCCAAAGACGATGTGCGAGCCGCTCACGTCGGGCCCGTCGACGTCTCCGAACCGAACGCCCGTGCTCGGGTTCGGTGTGTTGATGCTATTGGCGATATCCGTGATCACGCCGTCCGGCGTGACCGTGAGGATCATGGTGCCGACGTCGGGCCCGTTCGAGAACCGTGCCTCGATGCCGAAGGTGTCGTCGAAGGCGACGTTCTGGTCGAACGAAGTGAACCCGAACTCCGGGAGCCCGGGCACGGGCGTGTTCTCGTCGACGACGGTGGTCAGCGGGCCGGTGAGATCGGTGTAGATGCCGTCGAAGATGTCAAAGGTGATGGGATCGATGGTCTCGCCTCTGAAGACGACCGACCCCCCGCTGATCGCCGGCTCATCGATGAACGCGAACACGGCGCCGTTGCTCGGGCTGACGGTCGAGATCGAATCCGCCCGGTTGGTCGCGACGCCCTCCGTCTGGGTGACGACGACCTCTCGACCGCTGTTCGGGTCCGAGAAATCGAGGGCTTCGAACCCGACCGTCGCGCCGGCCGCGCCGACCTCCATCGTGACGTCGCTGTCGAAAGCGTCGTACCGGAAGCTGCTCAGGAACGGCGCGGTCCCGCCCGTGAGGGCGACGACGCCGAGCTGGTTGCCGTCGAAGAGGTAGATGTCCTGCGCGGACAGGGAGCGCAGCCCCACGAACGCGACCTGGCCGAGATCCAGGGCCGCGGAGCCGAGCGCCACGTTCTCCAGCGATCCCGAGGGGTCGCCCGGGACGACGGTGCCGGTGCCGGCGATCCGCTGGAACGTGAACTGGGGCTGCGCGGCCGCGGCGCCGGCGACGAGCGCCAGCGCGGCGATGGTTGCGGTACGGGACATGGTCGGGGCTCCTCCGGGCTGGCTGGCTTGGTTCCGGCCGGGCCGATCCCCGCCGGACAGTCCAGCCGCAACCCAGAGCGCGGCCCCGACACGCACTCCCGAAAATTCTCACGCCCGGCCATGGGCGCCGGCCCCCGGAGGGGTCAGTACGCGAAGTTGGCCCAGGGGTCCGAGGTGGTCAGCGTCGATGTCGCCGAGGCGCCGCTCACGGCGACGGTCGCGCTCGACCGCAGATCGACGATCCGCCCGTAACGATTGGCGGCGGGGATGATGTACTCGGTTGATGTCGTTCTCGCGACGGAGTTCCGGATAATGAGATTCCCGGTTCCGTTGAGCTGGATCCCGTTCTCGCCGTCCGCCACGCTGTTGGCCTCGATCCGATTGTCACTCCCGCTGATGAAGATGCCGGCGCCGGTGAAGGAGACATCGGTGCCGTTCGAATCGCAGTGGTTCCGGGCGATGTAGCTGTCGGCGAACGCTTCGATGCCGTGGCGGCTGTTGACGCTCGCGACGCAATCGGTCACAGTGCTGGAGTTGCCGACAACGATGCCGTTCGAGGCATTCGACTTCGCCGTGCAGCGGATGACGCTGCAACTCGTGCTCGTCGAGATCCCGATGAAGGTGCTCTCGTTGGCGGTGCTGTCTCGGACCACGCTGCCGAAGCTGACGGAGATGCCGTTCGACCCGCTCTCGTGGACGAAGCAGTTCTCGACGACCGAGTCCTCCAACGTGCCGATGCCGCTGCCCCCGTTCGCGGTCGCGGAGCATCCGGATACGAACGCCTCGCGGCTGGTCGAGACGCCCGAGCTCCCATTGTTGTTCGCGATGCAGTCGATGACCCTCGATCGATCGCGGACGCTGATCCCGACGCTCGAGTTCGAATCGGCCAGGCAGCCGAGGACGCGCGAGTCCGGGCCGACGCGGATCCCCGAGCCGCCGTTGATGACCCGGACGTCGCGCACGACGAACCGGCTCGTGCCGGACTGGGTCAGGTCAATGCCAGCGTCGTCGCAGCCATTGATGGCGCCGTTCCGAATCTCGATGTTGCTCGCGTTCGCCGCGCCGTCATTGGTGATGCCCTTCACGCGGGCGTTGTCTCCGAAGATCGTGAACCCGTTGAGGTCGATCGTGACGTCCTCCGCAGCGATCTCGATGCCGTTGATCCCGAACAGCGAAAGATCCGCCGTGAGGTAGTACGACCCCGGATTGACGATCGTGAAGACGCTGCCGGCGTTGCCGGGCGTCGTCGAAGCCGACAGCGGGGTCCGCGGCTCGGCGCGATCGATCTGCGTGCTGATGTCGCTCAGGTCGGGGCCCGTGTCGGTGATCGGGCCCGGCGGCGGCGTGAGCGCGCCGAGCTGGGCGGCGGCGGTGGACGTGACGATCGAGACGATGACGGCGGCGCGGTGCATCCCTTCTCTCCTTCTCTCTGTGGGCGAGGGAGATCACGCCGACATCGCGACAGCTCGGTCAATCCCCTCTGCTCCGGTAGAGAGCGTAACGGGACGCGTCGGGTCACTCAGCGCCCGGGATGCTCGGCACGAGTTCTCAGAACTTCGATGCGCGGCACGGGCAAGGGGTATCCCCTGCCTCACGATGCGCCGCTTGATCAGTCCGCGTCGCCGAGGACTTCGAAGGCGGCCATCACCACGATCGACCTCAGAATCCCGCGTTATTCCGGCTCGTGAAGCTCCCCGCGACCGGGATGTTCACGCGAATCACACCGCATGACTCGACGAGCATGGCCGAGGAATCAGCGGCGGTGAATCCAAACTGGGCGTCCGAGATCAGACAGTTCGAGGCGATCGAGCCGTTCAGCATGATCAACGCGCTCGATGAGCCGAGACCCGGGCCGATAACGCGGCATCCGCGTGCGACGCTCCCGTCGAGGAGGGCGGGCACGGCATCCGATTCGGCCGCCTCGATCGTGCAGCCCTCGACGCTGGATCCTGTCGCCTGCAGCGCATAATCGCCGAACCCGGACGTGACGAGGGAGATCCGGGATCCGCGAATCGCCGAGTCGGTCGCGTTGAGGGCGCCGACGGTGTCGTCTGTCCCGCGCAGCTCCACGACGCAGGAGCTGACAGTCGAGTCGTAGACGTCAAGCGCGAGCCTGTTGGCGATCACCGTCGAGTTTGAGATCGTTGCATCCAAGAGGGTGGCACCGATATCGCAGCTGGAAACAGTCACACTGTCGATCGTCACGCCATTCACGGTGAACACCAGCGCACCGAAGATCAGGCGGCCGAGCCGGATGCCCGTCCCGAGGTCGGCGATCGAGCCGTTCCGGATGCCAAGATTCCTGTAGCTCTCTCCCTCGAATCCGCTGGTGCCATTCCGGATGGCGATCCCGGCTCCGCTCCCGTCGCCCGTTCCACGGATCACGCGACCGTTGAGGTCGATGAAGACGTGGTCAGATGCGATCTCGATGCCCGTCGTGTCGCCGACGACGTCGAGATTGCTCGTCAGAACGTAATGCCCGGGTTGGGTGATCTTGAAGACCGAGTTGCTGTCACCGGGCGTGTTGGTCTGACTGAGCTCCGTTCGGTTCCCGAATCGGCCGGACTCCTGGACGGGGCCCGGCGGCGGCGTGAGTGCGCCGACTTGGGCGGCGGCGGTGGTCGTGACGATCGAAAGTACGGCGGCGGCGCGGTGCATCCCTCTTCTCCTTCTCGCGATGGGGGAGGGAGATCGCGCGACGAGCTCAGCGGCGTGGTCGATCCCTCTCTGCTCCAGGGGAGAGCGTAACGCGGCGCTCGCGGTCACTCAATAACTCGCTCGCGCGACACGGGTTCTCGGAACTCGATTCGCGCAGCCTGTGAGCCGTATCCGTTACCACGCGCGGGGCGCGGCCCGCTCAGTCCTCGTCGCCGTGGCCCTCGAACGCCGCGATCACCTCCTGCTGGATGTGCGGCGGGCAGGGCTCGTCGTGGGCGTAGTCCATCGCGTACGTCCCGGCGCCGCCGGTGATCGACTTCAGCTCGGTCGAGAAGTTTTGCAGTTCGCCCAGCGGCGCCTCGGCGATGACCGTGCAGAGGTCGCCCGCGAGCATCTTGGTGTCCTGCACCCGCCCGCGCTTGGTCGAGAGATCGCCCGCGATGTCGCCCATCTTCTCCTGGGGCACGGTGATCTCGAGATGCACGAACGGCTCGAGCAGCGCCGGCTGGGCCTTGTTGACCGCGTCGATGAAGGCCTTCTTGCCCGCGGTGATGAACGCGATCTCCTTGGAGTCCACCGGGTGGTGCTTGCCGTCGAAGACCTCGACCTTGACGCCCGTCATCGGGTAGCCCGCGACGGCGCCGTGCTCGAGCGCCTGGCGGACGCCCTTCTCGATCGCGGGCATGAACTGGCGCGGGATCGACCCGCCGACGGTCGCGTTCTCGAACTCGAAGCCGGTCGCGTGGTCCTCGGGCAGCGGCGCGACGCGGAGGTGCACCTCGCCGAACTGGCCGGCGCCGCCGGTCTGCTTCTTGTGCCGGTGGTGGCCCTCCGCCCTGCCCCGGATCGTCTCCTTGTACGCGACCTTGGGCGGGCTGGTGACCAGCTCGATGCCGTAGGCGTCGTGGAGCTTCTCCATCGCCACGCGCAGGTGCAGCTCGCCGAGGCCGCGGAGCAGCGTCTGCTTGGTCGCGGCGATCCGCTCCAGCCGCAGCGACGGATCCTCGGCGCAGAGCTTGTGGATCGCGGCGCTGAACTTGGTCTCGTCGGCGTGGTTCTTCAGCTCGATCGCCAGCGCGTACATCGGCTTGGGCAGGGGCAGCGGGAGCAGGTGCACCGAGTCCATGTCGTGGTCCTGGTGCAGCACCGCGTCGAAGTGGATCTCGTCGATCTTGGCGATCGCGCCGAGGTCGCCCGGGCCGATCGCCTCGACCTCGACCTGGTCCTTGCCCATGCGCTTCAGCACGTGGCCGATGCGGATCGGCTTCTTCTGGTCATCGATGATCAGCTCGCTCTTGGCGGTCAGCGTGCCCTGGTGGACCCTGAACACCCCGAGCTTGCCGACGTGGCGGTCGGTCGCGATCTTGAAGATGTGCGCGAGCACCGGCTTGGCCGGGTCCGGCTCGGCGTGGAACTCGACCTCCTCGCCGTCGGCCTCGTCCGATCCGGGCGCCGTGCGCATGAACGGGCGCGGGTTGCCCTCGAGCGGGTTCGGCAGCAGCGAGGCGAACACGTGCAGCAGGTGCTCGATGCCGGCTCCGGTCTTGGCCGAGCAGTAGCAGATCGGGACGAGGTGGGCGTCGCGGAGCGCCTCCTCGAAGGCGTCGTGCAGCTTGGCCTTGTCGAGGTTCTTGTCGTCGCCGTCCTCGAGGTACTGGGTCATCAGGTCGTCCTGCATCTCGACGATCTGCTCGATGATCCGCTGGTGTGATTCCTCCTCGCTGCTGAACAGCGGCTCCTCCGAGGACTCCTCGTCGAAGACCTCGACCACGCCCCCGCGGTCGGCGGTCGGCAGGTTCACCGCCAGGCACTCGGGACCGAACTCCTCGCGGATCCGCCCGGTCAGCGCGGCGAGGTCGGCGTCGGTCTCGTCGATCTTGTTGATCACGATCATCCGCGGCAGGTTGCGCCCCTTGGCCGCGTTCATCATGCGCCGAGTGACCGGCTCGATGCCGCGGTGGGCGTCGATGACGACGACGACGGTCTCGACCGCAGGGAAGCACGCGATCGTGTGCCCCAGGAAGTCGGAGAGGCCCGGCGCGTCGATCATGTTGACCAGGTGATCCTCGTGCTCGAAGTGCAGCACGGTGGTGTGCAGGGAGTGCTTGTGGTGCTTCTCCTCGTCGCGCCAGTCCGACGCGGTGTTGCCCTCCTCGACCGAGCCCATCCGCTGGATCGCGCCGGTCGCGAAGAGCAGGCGCTCGGCGAGGGTGGTCTTGCCCGCGCCGGACTGGCCGGTAAGGAGGATGTTGCGGATATCGGAAGGGTTGCGCACAGCCATAGACAGTTCTCCCTGCGGGCCGCGGGGCGGCGCGAGAACCGAGCCGAGCCGGACCCAACACCCGAGTATAAAGGAAGAGTGAAGAAACGGGCGAGCAGATCCGGAGATGCCGCGGAAGGCTCGATAACCGCGTGAGATGGTGGCGCGGCCGCCGCTTCGGAGTAACCTGACGGGCTCGGGGCAACCCGTGCCGGCACGCACACATACGGAGCGAGAGCATGCACCGCCACACCGATTCCGTCCCGGTTCTTTCATGGGCCGCCTCCCTGGCGCTTCCCCTGGGCGCCGCCTCGGCGCAGCCGGTGGTCACCGTCTTCGAGGAAGACTTCGAGAGCCCGACCGGCATCAACCTGCGCGGCGACATGGACGTCACGCAGCAGACGGTCGCCTCGATCTACGGGGCGACCTTCAACCAGACGTTCACCGTCGAGACGCTGGCGATTAACGGGCCGCAGAACACGTTCAGCGATCCTTCGGGCATGGGCGGGAACTATTCGATCGGGCTTCTCTCCGACGCGCAGAACGATCTGTTCGCGTTCACGTTCAACGTCGCCGACCGCGACTTCGTAAACGTGTTCTTCGATCTGTCGAGCATCGATCTGCCCGGGCTCGGTGGGCCGTTCACACAGGATGGGGTCAGCGTGCCGGAGCTCTCGGTGATGCTGCTGGACACGCCCGGCGGCGTGTTCAACATCGGCTCGCCCGGCTCGTTCGGCGTTCTGGGCTCGGGCACGGCGACGGGCGTGGCCTCGCCCCGGTTCGAGTTCGACTGGACAAGCCACCAGTTCTTCTTCAACGCGACCGGCTCGACCGACGGCAACGTCACGCTGCTGTTCGACCTGACCGCCGGCGGCTACGCGTCGCTCGACAACTTCCTGATCGAGTCCAACGAGGTGCCGTCGCCCGCGGGCGTCGCGGCGTTCGGCCTCGCGGGGCTGGTTGCGTCGGGTCGGCGGCGCTGAACATCGGCGGCGTACCCTGCCGCCATGAGCCAGACGGTGGTCACACGTTTCGCGCCGTCGCCCACCGGCCACCTGCACATCGGCGGGGCACGCACGGCCCTGTTCTGCTGGGCCCTGGCGGCGCACGAGCGCGCCCAAGGCCGGGGCGGGCGGTTCCTGCTGCGGATCGAGGACACCGACCGGGCGAGGTCGAGCGCCGACGCGGCCGCGGGCATCCTCGAGGACCTGGCCTGGCTGGGCATCGGCTGGGACGACGGGCCGGCGTTCGAGACGGACGGCCGGAGCCTCGGCGGGGACGACCGCGCCGTCGGGCCGTTCCACCAGAGCGAGCGGCTCGAGATCTACAACGCGCACCTCGAGAAGCTGATCGCGGCCGGGCTGGCCTACCCGGCGTTCGAGACGCCCGACGAGCTCGGCCAGATGCGCAAGAAGGCCGAGGCCGAGAAGCGCAGCTTCATCTACCGCCGGCGCGAGGACTACGACCACAGCGCGGCGCTCGAGCGGGCCAGGACCGAGGACCACGTCCTGCGGTTCAGGATGCCGGCCGAGCCCGTGACGGTCGTCGACCGGGTGCTCGGCGAGGTGTCGTTCCCGTACGAGGAGCTGGACGACCTCGTCATCCGAAAGAAGGACGGCTTCCCGACGTACCACTTCGCGGTCGTCTGCGACGACGCGCTGATGGGCGTGACGCACGTCCTGCGCGGCCAGGAGCACCTCAACAACGCGCCCAAGCACGTCGCGCTGTTCCGGGCGCTCGGCTTCGAGGTCCCTGTGTTCGCGCACATGCCGCTGATCTTCAACAGCGACGGCTCGAAGATGAGCAAGCGGGACAAGGACAAGATCGCGAAGAAGGCCTGGAAGGAGCAGGCGCAGGGGCAAGACGGCACGGAGGCACGGGGCGAGATCGAGGCCCAGCTCGGCGAAGAGAAGCTGAAGAAGTGGGCGAAGGACAAGCAGGCGCAGCTGGGGCGGGACGAGCTGGTCCGCCTGGCCGGGGCGATGGACCTGACGCTGCCGGAGATCGACGTCGAGGACTTCCGGGCCGCGGGGTACCTGCCGGAGGTCGTCGTCAACTTCATCGCGCTGCTCGGATGGAACCCGGGCGTCCGCGATGACGAGGGCAAGGAGGTCGAGCGGTTCGACGCGGCGTTCCTGGCCGAGCACTTCGACGTGGTCCGGATCGGGAAGTCGAACGCGAGGTTCGACCGCGAGAAGCTCGCGGCGTTCAACGCCGCCACGATCCAGCACGGCATGACCGACGGGCGGTTCGCCGAGCTGTGGCTGGCGTGGGCCGAGCGGTTCGACTCGGATCTGGCGGGCTGGGCGAAGGACGACCCGGGGCGCTGGGCGATCGCGGCGCGGGCGGCGCGTCCTCGGTGCAAGACGCTGCGCGACGGGCGGGGCGTGGTCGCGTTCGCGATGCTGGCGGACGACGCGGTCGCGTACGACGCCAAGGCGGTCAAGAAGGGGCTGCTGAAGGGTGATCCGAGCGGTCTGGGCGTGCTGCGGGATGTCGCGGAGGACATCGGCGCGATCGGTGACTGGTCGTCCGACGGGCTCGAGGCTGGCATCGGGAAGATCGCCGAGTCGAGGGGCGTTGGGCTCGGGAAGATCGCCGGGCCGCTGCGCGTGGCGATCACGGGGACAAACGTCAGCCCGCCGCTTGGCGAGACGCTGGCGCTGGTGGGCAGAGAAGGCGTGGGGGTGCGGATCGAGCGCTGCTTGGACACGGAGCACGGGTGAAGAGAAGAGGCATCAGGCATCAGGCATCCGAGAATGACAGCATCCCGGTGCGTCGGCGACGGGGGAGGCGATGAAGGAGACGGTCGATGGGTGAGAAGCTCTTTGAGGCGTTGAAGGCCGGGGATCTGGATCTGAAGCACCGGGTGGTGATGGCGCCGCTGACGCGGAGCCGGAGCACGCAGCCGGGCGATGTTCCGAACGAGATGATGGCCGAGTACTACCGCCAGCGGGCGAACCCGGCGACGGGGGCGTCGCTGATCGTCAGCGAGGCGACGCAGATCAGCCAGCAGGGCAAGGGGTACGCGTTCACGCCGGGCATCCATTCCGACGAGCAGGTCGCGGGCTGGCGGCTGGTGACCGACGCGGTGCACGCCGAGGGCGGTCTGATCGTGCTGCAGCTGTGGCACGTCGGGCGGATCAGCCACGTCGATCTGCAGCCGGGCGGCGGCAAGCCGGTCTCGGCCTCGGCGATCCGTGCCGAGGGGGCCAAGACGTACGTGAGCGCCGAGTCGGGGCTGATCGATGTGTCGGAGCCGCGGGCGCTCGAGACCGACGAGGTCGCGGGCGTCGTCGGGGACTTCAGGGCGGCGGCGGAGCGCGCGAAGGCGGCGGGGTTCGACGGCGTCGAGATCCACGGGGCGAACGGGTATCTTCTGGATCAGTTCCTGCAGCCGGGGAGCAACAAGCGTGACGATCGGTACGGCGGCTCGGTGGAGAACCGGGCGCGGTTCTGTCTCGAGGTGGCCGAGGCGGTGTGCGGCGTCTGGGGCGCCGGGCGGATCGGGTACCGGATCAGCCCGTTCGGGACGTTCAGCGACATGGGCAAGGACCTGACGGACGACGCGATCGTCGAGACGTGGGGGCACCTGGTCGATGGGCTGGGCGCGATGGGGCTTTCGTACCTGCACGCGGTCGAGACGGATGCGCAGTTCGGCGGGGAGCGGAGCGATCGGACCGAGTCGATGCTGGAGAAGATCCGAGCACGGTTCAAGGGTGCCGGCGGCTCGGCGTACATCGGCTGCGGCGGGTACACGCCGGAGCTGGCGCACATGAAGGTCGCGGAGGGCGAGACCGATGCGGCGGTGTTCGGGAAGATGTTCATCTCGAACCCGGACCTTCGCAAGCGGATCGGTCTGGGCGGTCCGTACGCGGAGTGGGATCAGACGACGTTCTACGGCGGGACGGAGAAGGGGTACACGGACTACCCGGTGTTGGGTTGAGTCACGCCCGTCCGGGCGTGAGGTCGCAGCCGCTCGCGGGCATGAAGTCCCGCTTCGCGGCTGGGTGTCGTCGCGGCGGGGATGCGGACCAGAATGATCTGCGATGGTACCTGATCCCGCGCTCGCGCTCGGGGCGATCTCGATCGTGTCACGCCCGTTCGGGCGTGAGCTTGCAGCCGCTCGCGGGCATGAAGTCCCGCT
>JBCBKP010000017.1:0-68377 GCA_038521625.1 Planctomycetota bacterium | reverse complement strand
TCGCAAACGCCTCGACGACCTCGACGCCAGCTACCTCCTCTGAGCCCCCGACCCGCATGCTCCAGGCCCTCCGAGATCGCCACCCGGGCTCGAGTGTCCTCGGGGTCATATTCTTCGACGTCTGCCGCCTGACCTCCGCGCTCGTGCTCAAGCTCGGGTTCGGCCTGACCACCCACAACATCGAACGCGTCCCACGCTCGGGCCCGCTGCTGATCGTCAGCAACCACCAGAGCTACCTCGATCCCCCGATCGTCGGTTGCCGCGTCCGGGGCCGGCAGCTCGACTTCCTCGCACGCGACACGCTCTTCGCCGGGCCGATCTCGTCACGCTTCCTCCGCGGACTCCACTGCATCCCCGTCAGCCGCGGCGACGCCGATGTTGGCTCGCTCAAAGAGTGCCTCGCCCGGCTCAAGAATGGCTGCGCCGTGCTGATCTTCCCGGAGGGCACGCGCAGCGCCGATGGTGAGATCCAGCCGTTCAAACGCGGCGTCTCGCTCATGATCAAACGCGCCAAGTGCCCCGTGCTGCCCGCCGCCATCGAGGGCGCGGACACCGCCTGGCCCCGCGGCGGCAAGCCCAGACCCTTCAGGCACAAGATCCACGTCGCCTACGGCGAGCCCATCGAGCACGCCGATCTGATCAAGGACGGCCCCGACAGAGCGATCGAGCGTCTCGAGCACGAGGTGCGCGCGCTCCAGGCCGAGCTGCGATCGAAGATCGGTCACGATGAAGGCCAAGGGGCGCCCGAGGCCTGAGCGACGGGCCGGCGCCCGCCGGCGCGCCTCAGTACCCATCTCGCAGCAACGCCTCGATCCGCTTCGGCGTCGGCGGGTGGCTCGCGAACAGATTCCCGAGCGAGAAGCCGCCGCCGTGCGCCTGTGAGATCATCGGCTCGACGATGAACATGTTGTTCGCCGCCGGGTTCGGCTGACGCAGCGGCACACGCCCCGCGTACGCCTCGAGCTTCTGCAACGCCGACACCAGACCGTGCGGCGAGCCGGCGATCCGGGCGCCGTCCGCGTCGGCCACGAACTCGCGGCTCCGGCTGATCATCGACTTCAGGATCGCGGCGCCCACCGCGCCGAGCAGGATCACACCGATCATCGCCAGGGGATTGCCTCCCCCGCGGCCCATGCCCATCCCGCCGAACATGAGGAACCAGTACGCCAGCATGCTGAACACGCCCGCGACCGTCGCCGCGATGGTCGAGATCAGGGTGTCGCGGTTCTTGATGTGCGCGAGCTCGTGCGCGATCACGCCCCGCATCTCCTCGCGGTCGAGCAGTTCAACCGCACCCTGGGTGAACGCCACCGCGGCCTTGCTCGGGCTCGGACCGGTCGCGAACGCGTTCGGCGCCTGGTGCGGGCAGAGGTAGACCTTTGGCATCGGCAGCCCGGCGTTCGCGCTCAGCTCCTCGACCATCCGGTACAGGTCGCCGCCCGTCTCCGCCGTCAGCTCGCGACCCCGCATAGAAGCGATCGCGATCTTGTGGCTGAACAGGAACGCACCGATATTCATCACGCCGCCGATGACCAGCGCCGGGACCAGCGCCTGCGGGCCGCCGATCGCCGCGGCCGCGGCCACGATCAGGCCCATCAGGGCGCCCATGAGAATCGCGGTCTTCACGTTGTTCACAAAGCCGACACCCATCGCCGAATTCGACCTCCTTCGGTCTTCCTTGCCGCCATTCCTTCGACGGCGCGCATCGCCCGTTTCACGTCGCAGTTCGTACGCCGGCCCGAGCGCCCGGTTCAGGGCCGCTCAGAGCACCAGACGCCCGCCCGCGACCGCCAGCACGATCGCCATCGCCAGCCGCAGCTGCCGCGATGGCAGGCGGTGCGTCAACCCCGCGCCCAGGGGGGCGCCCACAAGGGCCCCGATCGCCATCGGCCACGCCAGTTCCAGGGCCTCCCCAGCCGAGAATCCGGGCATCGCCTCGACCCGCCAGAGCTTCAGGGCCGACCCAAACAAAGAGCTGATGATCATCGCCGCGGCCGTGGTCGCGACGGACGCTTTGGCGTCGAGCCGCGCCAGCACGATCAGCGCCGGCACGAGCACGATCCCGCCCCCGATCCCGAGCAGCCCGGCGATCACCCCGGTCGCGATCGAGAGCGCCACCACGGCGCCGCCGATCCGCACCGGCGGGGGCGGGCCGACGAGCTCCGGATCCGGCTTTCGGAATAGCTCCCGCACGCCATAGACCAGGATCACCAGGCCGAGCATCCGCCTAAGCCATTGTCCATCAACAAGATCCGCGAGCAGAACGCCCGCGATGATCCCGCCCGTCATGCCGGGCAGAACCCGCAGGACGACATCGCCGCGGATCGCCCGTGCCCGCTGATGCCGCCAGGTCGCCGCCGCGGCGACCACCACGTTGACGACCATCGCGGCCCCGGTGAAGACATGATGCCGCTGCTGGTCGGGGCCCTCGTAACCGACGATCAGGGCCAGCGCGGGCAGCATCACGATCGAGCCGCCGATCCCCACGAGCCCGCCGACCACCCCGGCCACGAGCCCGATAACCAGCGTCACGATCGGGTCAGCCACCTCGACGTCCCCGATCCGAGTCCCAGAACGCGCGCGACAAACCGGTTTCCTGGTTCGCGGCCACCGGTAGAGTTCTAGTGGTGGTGGGAGCCATCAACCGATCGTCCACGCTGCTGTGGTGGCAAGGCGTGGACCCATCGGCGGCTCCACGGAGGCGGTGAAATTGAAGACCCGAATCGGACACGCGTCGACGTTGCGCGCCCGCCGTGCGCCCTCGAAGCTCGCCCTTCAGATCGGCGGCTATCTCGCCGCGCTGGCGCTGGCGGTCACCTCGGCCGTCTACGTCAAGAAGCTCTCCGACACGGTCACGCCGCTCTCGGCCACGATCTCCCACGCCGAGCCCCCGGCCGAGCTCATCCGGCGTCCCGGTCCGGCGATCGTTCCCGTCGCGGCCGATCCAGCGCCCGTCGAGGCGATCGAGACCTTCGACGCGGGCACCCGCTGGTTCGGCGACCGCCCGGTCGCGGCCGCGAAGACCGTCACCATGACCGTCACCGCCTACTCGCCGCACGCCGCGTCGTGCGCGCCGTTCGATGACGGCCAGACCGCCACGCTGCACTCGGTCATCACCAACGGCGGCAATCTCGTCGCCGCCGACCCGGCGGTCCTGCCGATGGGCTCGATGCTCACGATCCCCGGCTACGCGAGCGACTCGATCGTGCCGGTCCTCGACAAGGGCGGCGCGATCAAGGGCGATCGGCTCGACGTGCTCTTCCCGACGCACGAGGCCGCGCTCGAGTGGGGCGTTCGGGTCGTCGAGGTCACCGTCTGGGAGTACACCGACGGTCGCCCCGCGCCCAACCCGCGGAAGATCCGCTGACAACGCCGATCAGCCGTCCGCGTCCGGCTTGCCGATCTCCACGGGAGTCGTGGCGAGCAGGCGATCCCAGGTCAGGTCGAACCCGAACTCCGCGTAAGGGCCGATCAGCAGCGGGAAGTTGAACACGCCCGGCTCGGCGCGATTCGTGTTGAACACCGGCTGCGCGGTCACCCGCAGCGAGAGCTCGAAGAGCTGGCCGTCGGCCGAACCGTCGATCCGCTGACGGAAGCGTCGAGGCACGTCGACCTGGATCGGCGAGCCGATCGGCAGCAGCGACTCGCGGTTCAGCACCTCCATGCGCCGCCCGCCTTCGTCCAGCCCGTCGTCGTCGCCGCCGACGAACCGGACGATCCAGGCCGACCGCCCGCTGAAGTCCCGACGCGCGGTGCGGGCCCAACCCTGCACGATCCGGCGCCGACGGTCCGAGGTCAGCTCCCGGTCCTCCTGCCCGCGCGGCGGCTCCATCGCTTGGGCGTAGCTCGCCTGCAGCGCGAAGAACAGCGACGA
Organism: Planctomycetota bacterium; assembly: GCA_038521625.1. GTDB lineage: Bacteria > Planctomycetota > Phycisphaerae > Phycisphaerales > UBA1924 > JBCBKP01. The sequence goes on along the minus strand of JBCBKP010000017.1, from coordinate 64,503 downwards.
CGGCGACGCGAGCGGGTCCGAAGGCACCGCGCCGGTCGCGCGCTGCGGCGGGATCTGGCCCGAGGGCGCCTCGATCGGCGTCCGGCTCAGCCCCTCCAGCTGGCTCGACAGCCGGGCGATCTGCTGTCGCAGGCCGGCGATCTCGCCCCGGAGAGCCTCGATCGTGTCCAGCCGCTCGGCCGCCAGCCGCTCCGCGGCCTCCAGCGAGCGTCGCAGCTCCGCCGGCGACATCTCGCCCTGAGCCAGCGCCGGCGAGGCCCAGCCGAGCGCCAGGACGAACACAACGAACCGGGCGATCGCGGCCATCGGTGAGGTCTGCATCCGGGTATCTCCCATTCGGGCGCGTCGAGCGCGGCCCTCTCCGTACTCTACCGGAACCACCCCCGAGGGGATCCACGTGCTCGCCGGCAATGCCTCCGATCGACCGACCAGCCCGAAGGACTTGCTCGATCCCGCCCTGGCCGCGCGGCTCGATCGCCTCGACGTCCTCTCCCGCAAGGTCTTCGAGGGCAAGCTGCCCGGCGAGCGACGCTCCAAGCGACGCGGCCAATCCGTCGAGTTCGATGATTTCCGCCCGTATGTCCCGGGCGACGACCTCCGCCACGTCGACTGGAACGTCCTCGCCCGCCTCGACCGCTTCGTCGTCAAGCTCTTCCGCGCCGAGGAGGACCTCAGCGTCGAGCTGATCATCGACGCCTCGGCCTCGATGGCCGCCGGGCGCGACGAGGCGAGCCGAACCCCGACCAAGCTCGCCTTCGCGCTCAGGCTCGCGATGGCCCTCGGCGCCGTCTCGCTCTCGGCCCGCAACCGCCTCGCCGCGACGCTCTTCACCGCCGGCGGCGTCCGGCGCACCACGCCGCTGCGGGGCCGCCGCTCGCTCGAGCCGCTCGCCGCCTTCCTGACCGACGACACCGAGCCGCGCGGCCGCCCGCCCGCGGGCCGCACGAGCTTCGAGCACGCCTGCCGCCTTGTCGCCAGCGCCCGGACCGGTCGCGGCGTCGTCGTCATCATCGGCGACATGCTCATGCGCGAGGGCGTCGAGCACGGCCTCAACGCCATCTCCGGCGGACGCGGCTTCGACGGCCACCTGCTCCGCGTCCTCGCGCCCGCGGAGCTCGACCCGTCGCTCGAGAAGCAGCGCGGCCTCTTCGGCGACCTCCGCCTGACCGACGCCGAGTCGGGCCACGCCGCCGAGGTCACGCTCACGCCCGGCCTGCTCAAGCGGTACCGACAGCGATTCGAGCAGCACCAGCGCTGGCTGGAGACGCTCTGCCGCGCCCGCGGCGTCGCGCTGACGACGCTGACGACCGACACATCGATCGCCGACGTGGTGCTGGGCTCGCTGCGTCGGCGTCGCCTGGTGGGTTGACGGTCCGAGGGCCCGCGAACCCGCGTGCGCTGCGAGACTCAGCTCGCGGGTGGTCGTTCTCTCGCGACCAAACGGTCGCGACCAATCCTCTCGCGGTCGGAGGGCCGCGACTAGGACGAAACCTGCTGATCCAGGTTCCCCTGGAACTCCTCGAGCTCGCCCATCCGTCCCAGGATCGTGTCCAGCGTGCTCTTGTACTCCGCCGGCGGCTCCGGCGGGCTCTTCCCGCCGCTCGCCTCGAGGTAGATCTCGTCGCTGAGCCCGATGAAGCGCCGCATGCCGTAGTCGTAGACCGCCTCGTGCTCGTCCTTCGAGAGGTCGAGCTTCAGCTCGTTGATGATCTTCGTGCCCAGCCCGATCCACTCGTCGAACGTCTCCTTCGAGATGTTCTTGTGGATCCACGCGCCGACGCCGCCCTTGAACGGCGCGTATGCCATCTTCGTCCCGGGCTTGCCCGTCTTGCGATCGACGAACGAGCCCGGCGGCGCCGCGGGCGTCTCCGCCTTCTCGGCCTTGATCTCCGGCACCGCCCGCCCGATCTCGCCCAGCAGCTCCGCGATCGCCTGCTTCGGCATCACGTCGCCGCGCTCCGCCGCGACCGCGTAGCCTTTCTCGAGGATCTCGCCGGCCTCGTCGCTCTGCCCGAGCGCGATCAGGCTCTTGCCCGCGAGCTGGTACGCCTTTGACATATTGACGTTGGCCGCGACGCACTTGCGGTAGGCCTCCGCCGCGTCGGCGTGCCGCTCCGCCTGGGCGTACGCACCGCCCAGGCTGAACCAGGCCATGTCGTTGCTCGGGTCGTCCTGGCAGAGCTGCTCGAACTGCGCGATCCGTGTCTCGAGATCCATGCGTCCTCCTGAGGTCTCGGAGACTCTAGAACCCGTTACGATCCGGCGATGCCGACCGAATCGGACCGCACACGCGTGAACATCGCGGGCCTCGAGCTCCGAAATCCGGTCGTCCTCGCCGCCGGCACCGCGGGCACGCTCGACGAGATGTCCGACGCCTTCCCGCTCGCCCGCATCGGCGCGGTCGTCACCAAGTCGATCACGCCCGAGCCCCGCGAGGGCAACGACGCCTGGCGCGTCTCCCCGGTCAAGGCCGGCATGCTCAACGCCATCGGCCTCGCCAACCCGGGCATCGAGGCCTTCGTCGAGCAGCGCGCGCCCCGCATCCCCGCGGTCGGCACGCCCGTCATCGCGTCGGCCGCGGGATTCACGCCCGCCGACTACGCCGCGGTCTGCCGCGGCTTCGCCCCGATCGACACCATCGCCGCGGTCGAGATGAACGTCTCCTGCCCGAACACCGAGCACAAGATCGATATCGGCGCCGACCCCGGCCTGCTGGCTGAGGCGGTCGCCGCGGCCAAACGGGAAGCGGGGGCGCGGCCGCTCATCGTCAAGCTCCCGCCGATCTCGATCGGTACGCCGCACACGATCGTCGACCTTGCCCGCGCCGCCGTCGACGCCGGGGCCGATGCGCTCACCCTCTGCAACACGACGCCCGCGATGGCGATCGACGTCGAGACCAAGAGGCCGCGCCTCGCCAACCGCCACGGCGGGCTCTCCGGCCCGGCGGTGCACCCGATCGCCGTCCGCCTGATCGACCTGGTCTATCGGGAGCTCGCCAAGGAACGCGGCGTGCCGATCATGGGCCTCGGCGGCGTGCTGACCTGGGACGACGCGGCGCAGTTCGTGCTCGCGGGCGCGAACGCCGTGCAGGTCGGGACCGCGAGCTTCGTCCACCCGCGCCGGGCGCTCAGAATCGCCGCGGGCCTCGAGAAGTGGACGCGCCGCGAGAACGCCTCCATCGCAGACCTCGCCGGCGCCGTCGATGGAGTACGGCGATGATCGAGATCGACGATGCCGATATCCGACGAATTGTTCAGATCATCAGTGAACGCCCCGATGCTGCCCAGTTAGCTGAGCGACAGGGCGACGGCTTTGGTGACCGGCTGATCGACTGTCAGGTCGCCGGCGTTCCGATCCGCGTGGTCAGAGATCGAGGCCAATGGACGATCCTCTTCCAGATTCCAGGAATCGCCCATTGGTATGACGTACACCTGTGGGCGGTCCTGAACGAAAGCTGTCCACTCGACGCGCCGCTCTCCGCTCGCGAAGAAGCTGATTGTGCGACCCGGGCGATCGAGGCGCTATCGAGATTCGAGGTCGAGCCCGCTCGACTCATCGAACAGCTTGATCGAGTGGGGCGGGCGCGCGCCACGCACATCTTTGGGAACGACTGACCTGAGGTCAGCCGGCTGCGCGTCGCTAGCGCGTCGCGCCGGCTTCCTTGCGTTCCGCCTCGCGCGCCGCCTTGGCTTCGATACTCCCGTCCGCCTTCACCTGGTCGAACTTCACAGCGACCCGCTTCGACACGCCGCGCTCCTGCTGCGTGATGCCGAACAGGCGGTCCGCCTGCTGCATCGTCCGCTTGTTGTGCGTGATCACGATGAACCGGCTGCGGTCGGTGAACTCGCGCACCACGCCGCAGAACCGGCCCACGTTCGCCTCGTCGAGCGCCGCGTCGACCTCGTCCAGCACGCAGAAGCAGCTCGGCTTGCTCCGGAAGATCGCCATCAGCAGCGCCACCGCCGTCAGCGTCTTCTCGCCGCCCGAGAGCTGGCTGATCGCCCGCGGCTCCTTGCCCGGCGGCTTGGCGATCACCTCGATGCCGCTGTCGAGCAGGTCGACCTCGTCGGTCTGCACCTTCTCGCCGTCGATCTCCTTCACCAGCGGCATCAGCCGGATCTCGGCCCGCCCGCCGCCGAAGAGCTTGCGGAACATCCCGTCCTGACCGCCGAAGTGCTCGCGGATCCGGCCGAACGCCTCGCCGAACAGCTCGCGGCTGACGTCGTTCAGCTTGGCGATCAGCGACTCGAGCCGCACCGCGGCCTCGTCCAGGTCGGTCACCTGCGCCGCGAGCTGCTCGTTGCGCCCCGCGAGCTGGCTCTCCTCCGCGATCGCGTCGAGGTTGACGTTCCCGAGCTTCTTGATCTCCGCGCGCAGGCTCTTGATCCTGGGCTTGGCCTCGTCCCGATCGATCCGGGCCACGCCGCCCGCGGACATCATCTCGCGGTATTCGTCGTACTCGCCCGCGATGTCGAGCCCGAGCTCGTCGTGGGCCTGCTTCTCGGCGTGCTCGCGCCGGACCTCCAGCTCGCGACGCGCCATCTCCGCGTTGTTCCAGGCCGCCTCGTGCGTCCGCGCGTCGGCGGCGACCTCGCGGTACGCGCCCGAGGCCTGGTCCTTCAGCGCCCGCGCCCGGTCGACCTCGACCGAGGCGCCCGCGAGCTGGTCGGTGGCCGCCGCCGCCCGGGCCCGCGCCGCGTTGGCCTCTTCCGAGGACTGCGCCGCGATCGCCGCGTGCTCGGCCGCGCGGGCCTCCGAGATCTCCGCCTGGCGTGCGTGCTCGGCCGCTCGACGCTCGAGCCGCTCGCGCTCGCCCTCGAGCCGGCTCGCCTCGCGTGAGGCCGCAGCCGCCTGCTCCGAAAGACGCGTCGCCTCGCGCCGCGCCGCAGAGAGCTGGTCCGCCAGCGCCTCCGAAGCGCGCTCGGCTCGGGTCACCGTCTCGCGCGCCGAAGCGGCCTCGGCCCGCTTCTCCTCGCCGAGACCCGCGAGGCTCTCGACGCGTCCGGTCGACTCGGCGAGCTCGGCCTCGCTCGTTTCGCGCCGACCGCGGAGCTGCGAGGCCTCCTCGCGCACCGTCGCCGCCTCGCGGCCCGCACGCTCGGCCTCCCGCTTCGACTGGTCCAGCCGCGTGTCGGCCCGGGCCCGCTCGGTCTCGAGCCCATTGAGCTCGGTCGCGAGCCGCGTCCGCTCCGCCGCGAGGGCCGCGGCCCGATCGTCGGCAGCCGCGACCAACGCCCGCGTGCGTGCGCACTCGGTATCCAGCGATTCGATCCGCTGGGTCAGGCTCGCGAGCTCCGCGGCGCGGCTCAGCACGCCGCCGCCGCCGCGCTCGCCGTCGACGGGCCCCGCCGTCATCACGCCGCGGGCGTCGAGCACGTCGCCGGCCATCGTGACGAGCCTCGCGTCCGTCCCGGCGAGCGGCCCTCCCGCGAGCAAGAGCGCCGAGGCCATGTCCGGCACGAGCAGCGTCGAGCCGAGCAGACGGTCCAGCACCGAGCCCGACCGCGCATCGGCGCCCGGCGCGACGCGTACGACGTCGCGAAGACAGCGCACCCGCCCGCCGAGCAAGTGCGCGACGTCCCGGGCCACACCGCCGAGGTCGTCGGTCTCGCCCCGCATCGGGATCAGCCGAACCCGCCCGGGCAGCGCCGCGATCTCGTCGTCGGTCGGCCGCTCGTCCCACGATCCGACCAGCAGCGCGTCCAGATCCTCGCCGAGCGCCGCCTCGACCGAGGGCGCGAACTCCGCGTCGGTCTCGATCGCCTCGGCGAGCGGCGCGACGACGCCGGTGAATCCATCGCCCGCGTCGCGCCTCGCGAGGGCCGCCTTGGCGGCTTCACCGAGCCCGACGCGTTCCCGGGCCATCTCCTCGAGCGTCGTCCATCTGCTCGTCAGCGTGGCGAGCTCGCGCTCCAGCTCGCCGAGCGCCGCGGCCAGACGCCCGCGATCGCCGGACAGGCTGGCCGCGTCGCCGTCCGCCGCGTCCAGGCGTGCACGGACCTCGTCCGCCGCGGCCGAGATCTCCAGGATCGATGCCAGCGTGGATTCGATCTCCCGCGAGGCGTCGTCCCGCGCCGCGTCGAGCTCGCCCGCCCGCTCGGCCGAGATCCGCTCGCGTTCGCCGAGCTGCGCGATCTGCTTCCGCAGCGCGGTCGCCTCGGCCTCCCGGGCCGCACGCTCGCGATCGATCTCGGCGGCCTCACGCGTCGCCCGCTCGAGGGCCGACCGCGCATCCCCGAGGCGTTCGAGCTCCTCGGCTCGGCGCTCGGCGATCTCCTCGGCCTCCCGCTCCGCGGCCCGCCCGCGTTCGTCCAGCTCGACGGCCTCGCCGCGCTGCGACCCGATCGACGACCCCAGCTCGGCGGCCAGCTCGCGCTCCGACTCGACGCGTCCGAGCTCCTGCTGCGCGTGCGCCCGCGCGTCCTCCGCCGACCGCTCGGCCATCTGGCGACGCTGCTCGGCCCGCTCCGCCTCGTGCCGCGCCGACGCCTCCTCCTCGCTCAGGCGGCGGCGATCGCCCTCGGCCCGCGCGAGCCGCGACTCGGCGTCGATCCGGGCATCCTCGGCCAGCGCGAGCCGCTCGGCCGCGAGGTTCTTCGCCTCGTCGAGCGACCGGAGCTGGGTCGCCGTCGCGTGCAGCCGGCCGCGCAGCTCGTCGTACTCGTCGAACGCCAGCGCCAGCCGCCAGGCGCTCAGCTCGCCCTCGAGCTCTTGGAACAGCCGGGCCTTCGCGGCCTGACCCTTGACGAGCCGCAATCGGCGCTCGGTCGACTCCAGCTGATCACGAGCCCGACCCAGGTTCTGCCGCGTCCGATCGAGCTTCCTCGTCGCCTCGATCCGCCGCTGCTTGTACTTGGCGATCCCCGCGGCCTCCTCGAGGATCGTCCGCCGGTCCATCGGGCTCGCGAGCAGCATCGCGTCGACCTTGCCCTGCTCGATGATCGAGTACGCGTCCGCCCCGATCCCCGTGTCGAGGAACAGCTCGCGGATGTCGCGCAGCCGGGCACGCCGGCCGTTGATCAGGTACCGGCTCGTCCCGTCCCGGAAGAGCTGGCGCTCGACCTGGACCTCCTCGGCATCGATCGGCAGAGGTCGCGGCACCCGGCCCCGCTCGGCCAGCACGACCTCGCCGGTCTCCTCGCCCCCGCGCCCATCGGCTTCGACCGGCTCGTCGGTCTGCTCGGATGTCAGCCCGCGATCGGCTTCTGCGCCCGCCACCCGATCGATCACCGGGTTCTCGAACGTCAGCGCGACCGACGCCATCCCGCCGGGCTTGCGCCCCGCGGAACCGGCGAAGATCACGTCGATCATCTCCTTGCCGCGCAGGCTCTTGCTCGAGCGCTCGCCGAGCACCCACTTGATCGCGTCGACGAGGTTGCTCTTGCCGCAGCCGTTCGGCCCGACCACCCCGGTGATCGGATCCTCGAACGTGAACTCCGCCTTGTCCGCGAAGCTCTTAAAACCCTGCAGAGTCAGTCTCGTGAGCCGGAGACCCGCGCCGGGGCCGGCGAAGGGCTCCGCGAGGTCCTCGCCGGGCGCGGACCCACCGCGCAGACGATCGGCCACACCCGCCCGGTCCTGCAGATCGAGGGCGCTCATACGGCTTTCAACGGCTCGAACCAAAGCTCGACCTCCGTGTCGCTTCGCAGATTGTCGGCACCACATCCGTGCGGAGCCCGGGCGTCAAACGCCACGTCCGACAACATAACATCGGCGCTCGCCCGACGCGAGCCCCAGCCACCGATCCCGCTCGCCCGTCGACCCCGCAGCGTCAGTTCCCGTCGGGCCGCGGCGGCACCGGCTCCAGGAGCGACCCCACGCCGCCGGCGGGCTGCGGGCCGGCCCCGACCGGCGCCCCGGCGCCCGATTCGAGAACCACGACCTCACGCTCCTCGCCCGACGTGATCGGTCGCAGCGTCACCGCGTTCTGCTGGCGAGCGTTCAGCAGCTCCGCGAGAAGCTTGTCACGCTCGGTCGAGAACTCCGCGTTGATCGCCCCGGCCTGGTTCAGGTCGTACAGCACGCCGATCACCTCGGAATACCCCAGCCCGAGCCCCGGCTCGTCGTCGCTCGCCGAGGGATCCCGGGCCATCAGGTCGATCAGCCACGTCACGTTGTCGCCGATCTCGCGGATCTGCGCCGCGGGCGTCCTGTCGTCGTAGGGATCCGGGTCGACGGGCCGGTAGAACATCCGAAGCGTGTCCGACTCGCTCTCGGCCGTGATCAGCATCCGACCGCCGAGCGCCTCCGCCAGCACCGGCTTGTTTAGCTTCACCTCGTCGCCGAACACCGCGATCCGCGGCAGCCCCTGCTGCGTGACATAGATCAGCGGGTCGCCGCCCGCGAGCCGGTCGAGCAGGAACTTCCCGTCCATCGACTCCCGGGCGAGCCCGAACGTCGTGTCCGGGGGGATCCGCAGCTGCGCCAGCCGCCGCAGGCCAGACGGAGACCGCATCCCAGACGGGGCCGCGGCCGCCAGGTACCTGGCTTGCGCCCGCTCCGCCCGCGACGCGAGCGCCTCGTACGCCGCGACCCGCACCGTCAGCGACTCCGAAGCGAGCTTCGATCGCAGCGCATCGTCCACCCGCCCGATCGAGTCGATCTGCCCCAGCTCGCGCAGCGCCGCGAAACGCGCGGCCCCCGTCGCGTCGTCAGAGAGCGCCGCCAGACGCGGCGCCGCCCGCGGATCGCCGAGCCCCGCCCCCGCCTGCAGCGCCGCCAGTCTGACCGCGTACTCGGGCGACTCGTACAGCTCGCGCACGAACGGGATCGCCGGCTCCCCGAGCGCCTCGAGCGCGAACGCCATGTCGTTCGCCAGCGTCACGTCCTGCTGCATCGCGCGGATGTACCGCGTCGCGTAGATCTGCGGGCTCGACGTGTCCAGCTGCAGCCGGATCAGCATCTGTACGAACCGATCGGGCCGGTCCACGTATTCGCGCGGCACGCGCACCTCGATCAGCGTGTCGTTCACGCCGTGCGCCACCGACTCACGCTCGCCGCTCCGCCTCGGGAACCGCGTGTTGATCGCCGAGGTCACCACCTGCGCCCGAGCGTGCGATGGGTTGTCGAGCTCCACCCGGATCAGCAGGTCCTCGGTCGTCACGCCGCCGTCGAGCACACGCCCGACGTTCGCTGAGACGCCCGCCACCGACCCCTCGTCGCTCCCGAACGGATTGATGAACATCTCGCCCGACGCCCTCGCCGCGCGACGCGTCTGCGCCTCGACCGTCGTCGTCGGCTGGCCGATGTTCATCTCGGTCGTCCACAGCCGGCCGCCCTCGAGGCTGCTCGCGTTCAACGCACGGACGAACACGTCGAACCGGTCGCCCTTGCGCGCCCCCGGCGGCACCGCCCCGTACACGATCACCGCCGCCGTGTTCCGGTCCTGGATCAACTGCCGCGGCGTCACCTCCTCGAGAGGCGTCCCCTCGTACGCCCCCGGCTGGCCCACGCCCCGCAGCGCCATCATCCGCTCGAGCGTCTGCGAGATCTGCTCGTTGAGAACCTGCCCGCCCGTGCCGTTTAGGCCCACCACGAAGCCGTACCCCGAGACAAGCAGCGGCTCCACACCCCGCACGCTCGCCATCGAGCCGATCGTCCCGCGCAGCGCCGGGTCGACGTCCCGCGGCGGCACGTTCAGCCGGCTGGAGCGGTTCGCCAGGCCCGGACCGCTATTGCAACCGACCGGAACCAGCGCGCCGATCGCGACAACGGCCAGCATCGGCGCCAGCGAACGGAACGTCGGGAACGAGACGCGCTGCGAGGTGTGTCGTCGCAAGGGGTTGGGCTCAGCTGTCGGAGGGTCGCCGCCGGGCGGCCGCGTCCGTCGGACACGTCAAGGCCGCCCGCGTGCAACTGTACTTCCGCCGCCGCACCCGCCGCAGTTCCGGTCTCCCGATGCGTTCCCCTCAACTCGGGGGAACGGAAAGCCCGCGTCTCCGAACGCGATGACCAGTCCAGAGGCAATCCACAGGTATTCGGCTGGTAATCGAACTTTGTTCGAGTTATAATCGGTTCTGGCAGCACGAATCCGTGGAAAGCCGGTGCATGACCTGTCGTGTCCACATCTTGGGGTGCCCCCGGGATCGCACCCCAACTTTTGGCCACCGCCTGGCGCGCACCCTGTCACAAACTCGCGCAAGCTCCAGCGCCGCTGGTGCTTGCGCCATTATTGACAGTCTTCACACCGGCAACACAATGTCTTGTGGTGAGCATCGATCGCTGATACCATGGCTCGTGGTCAAGCGGGCTCGCCCGTGGGGTGAATTGGGACACCCAGACCAGCTCAACGGACGGGCATCATCGCCCGCTCGCAAGTCCCCCAGTGGGGCCGGAAGGGAGCATCCGGCGGGGGCACGTCCGGAAAGGAATCGCGATACGGGCAGGACGCACGCTCGGCCAGCCCGGCCCAGAAAGGCCGGGCGGAGCCCATGACGGGCCCAAGCAGGGACGGGGCCGAGCCACAACGGCTCGCAAGACGGCGAGCGCGTATCGCGGAGACGGCGGCGGGGTGATGGTCATCCCGCCGAGCCGAGCCAGCACCGGTCAATGACGACCGCGGGTCTCGGCGGAGATTCGGATGCCTCGGCGGGGCGGGTCCAAGAGCCCGGGTTCATAAAGAGGGCCCGGGCGAGAGAGCCACCCCGGCCCAGGCGGCAAGTTCGAGGCAGCCAGCGTCGACGCGCGGGCCGGCCACGGGAGGGAACACGATGGCCGTGCTCTGCGACACGCAGATCCGGGAACTCGTCGGCATCGAGCCGTTCCAGGACGGCCAGCGACGCCCGGGCTCGATCTCCTACGGCGTCTCCAGCTACGGCTACGACGTCCGCGTCGGCAGCCGCTTCCAGATCTTCACGCCGACCCCGCGCGGCGGCGGCGTCGCGATCGTCGATCCCAAGGCATTCGACGACCGCTTCATGGTCGAGGTCGAGACCGACCCCTCGAAAGGCGGGACCGGCGAGGACCACGTCATCATCCCGCCGAACTCGTTCGCGCTCTGCGAGACCGTCGAGGTCTTCGACATCCCGCGCGACATCCTGGTGCTCTGCGTCGGCAAGAGCACCTACGCGCGGTGCGGGCTGATCGTGAACGTCACGCCGCTCGAGCCCGAATGGCGCGGCAAGGTCACGCTGGAGATCAGCAACACCACGCCGCTGCCGGCCAAGGTCTACGCCAACGAGGGCATCGCGCAGTTCGTGTTCCTCAAGGGCGACCGCGTCTGCGCCGTCAGCTACGCCGACAAGGCCGGCAAGTACCAGGACCAGACCGGCCTGACACTGCCGAAGGTGGATTGATGATCGCCCGCGTCTGGACAGGCTGGACCACGCCCGAGGGCGCCGACGCCTACGAGCACACGCTCCGCTCGGTCATCCTCCCACGCTTCGAATCGCACTTCGACGCCGACGGCTACCTCGGCACCGACACCTACCGGCGTGAAGACACCGAAGGGCCGGACGGGAGCAACGAGACCGAGTTCATGACCGTGCTCTTCTTCGACTCCGAGCAGGCCCTGCGGGCGGGCGTGGGCGCGGCGGTGGGGGAGGACCCGACCGTGGCGCACCTGCCGCCCGAATCGAAGCAGCACCTCAAGCGATGGGAAGAGCGGGCGCGGCACTTCGGCGTCCGCCAGCAGCGAGACGATTCGATGTCGGCCGGGGCGCAGGGATAGCCGCCTCGCCGTGGTGGGATGCCCGCCGCGGCGGGATTCGCACCACTCCGGCGATCACGGGGACCGCCGGCAGACAACTCAGGACAGGCCCGCGACGTATAGGGCATCGGGCGGTTCAGGACGAACCAGGCCAAGGAAGGCGAGCATGAAGGTCGAGCGGAAGTTCACGAAGGCTGGTCAGGACCCGTTCGCGTCGGTCGAGTGGACCACGCGGTCGAGCCGCATCTCCAACCCCGACGGCTCGGTCGTCTTCGAGATGGAGGGCGCCGAGGTCCCCGCCACCTGGTCGCAGCTCGCGACCGACATCATGGTCAGCAAGTACTTCCGCAAGGCGGGCGTGCCGCAGATGGAGCAGCCCTACGCCCTCGTCGACGGCGGCTGGGACGCCGCCTGCTCGACCGCCACCAAGAAGAAGAACGGCCAGCAGATCCCCTCGGGCGTCAAGACCGACAAGGACGGCAAGGTCGAGTTCGGCCCGGAGCGCTCCGCCCGCCAGGTCATCCACCGCCTCGCCGGCTGCTGGCGCCACTGGGGCGAGACCCACGGCTACTTCGACACCCGCGCCGACGCCGAGGCGTTCTACGACGAGCTCGTCTACATGATGGTGCACCAGATGTGCGCCCCCAACAGCCCGCAGTGGTTCAACACCGGGCTGAACTGGGCCTACGGCATCGACGGCCCGGCCCAGGGCCACTGGATCGCCGAGCACAAGACCGGCGAGCTCCGCGAGGCCGACGACGCCTACACCCACCCGCAGCCGCACGCCTGCTTCATCCAGTCCGTTGACGACGATCTCGTCAACGACGGCGGCATCATGGATCTCTGGACCCGCGAGGCCCGCCTCTTCAAGTACGGCTCCGGCACCGGCACCAACTTCTCGCACCTCCGCGCCGAGAACGAGCCGCTCTCCGGCGGCGGCAAGAGCTCGGGCCTGATGAGCTGGCTGAAGATCGGCGACCGCGCCGCCGCCGCGATCAAGTCCGGCGGCACCACCCGCCGCGCCGCCAAGATGGTCTGCCTCGACATGGACCACCCCGACATCGGGTCGTTCATCAACTGGAAGGTCCGCGAGGAGATCAAGGTCGCCGCGCTGGTCGAGGGCCTCAAGGCCGTCGGCTCGACCAAGGCAAGCCCCGAGGACCCCGAGACCATCGCCGAGACCGCCGGGCGCCTGGGCCTGACCCTCGACTACGACTTCAACGGCGAGGCCTACACGACCGTCAGCGGCCAGAACAGCAACAACTCGGTCCGCATCCCCGACGCCTTCTTCGACGCCGTCGACGCACGCGGCGAGTGGGAGACCCGCTGGCGCACCACCGGCGAGATCGCCCGGACCTACGACGCCGGGCAGCTTTGGGGGGACCTGACCTACGCCGCGTGGCGCTGCGCCGACCCGGGCGTGCAGTACGACACGACCATCAACGCCTGGCACACCTGCCCGAGCGCCGGACGCATCAACGCGTCCAACCCCTGCTCGGAGTACATGTTCCTCGACAACACCGCGTGCAACCTCGCATCGCTGAACATCATGAAGTTCTACGACACCGGCTCGCGCGGCTTCGACCTCGCCAAGTTCGAGCACGGCGTCGACCTCTGGACCACCGTCCTCGAGATCAGCGTCCTCATGGCCGCCTTCCCGAGCCGCGAGATCGCCCGCCTGAGCTGGCGCTACCGCACGCTCGGCCTCGGCTACGCCAACCTCGGCGCGATGCTCATGCAGGCCGGCATCCCCTACGACAGCGAAGAGGGCCGCGCCGTCTGCGCCTGCCTCACCGCGATCCTGACCGGACGCAGCTACCGCCAGAGCGCCACGCTCGCCAGCGAGCACGGGCCCTTCGACGGCTACGCCGACGACCAGGAGAACATGCTCCGGGTCGTCCGCAACCACCGACTCGCCGCCCACGGCGTCGAACGCGAGAGCGAGCAGTACGAGCACCTGCGCATCAGCCCGGTCCCGATCGACCACGACCTGATCGAGGACGGCGGCGTCAGCCTCGCCAACGCCCAGAAGCTGCTCCGCCACGCGACCAAGGCCTGGGACGACGCCTACAAGCTCGGCAGCAAGCACGGCTTCCGCAACGCCCAGACCACCGTTATCGCGCCGACCGGCACCATCGGCCTGCTGATGGACTGCGACACCACCGGCGTCGAACCCGACTTCGCCCTCGTCAAGTTCAAGAAGCTGGCCGGCGGCGGCTACTTCAAGATCGCCAACAACTCTGTCCGCCCCGCCCTCGAGGCCCTCGGCTACGAGGCCGGCGAGGTCGCCGACATCCTGCGCTACCTGCTCGGCACGCTCGACCTCGACGTCCCGATGCCGCTCGACGAGACCACCAAGAAGCTCGGCGTCCAGCCCGGCATGAGCTTCTCCCAGTGGCTCCGCACCCAAGGCATGAACGACGCCGACCTCAAGAACATCTCCGAGCAGTTGCCCGGCGTCTTCGAGCTCGGCTTCGCCTTCGGCGCATGGGGCCTCGGCGACGACTGCCTCGAGCGCCTCGGCCTCGACGCCGAGGAGGCCAAGGCCGACTTCTCGTTCAACGCCCTCAAGAAGCTCGGCCTCAAGAACGGCCACCTCGAGGAGCTCAACCGCGTCGTCTGCGGCACGCAGACGGTCGAGGGCGCCCCGCACCTGGCGGACGAGGACCTGCCGGTCTTCGACTGCGCCAACACCTGCGGCAAGATCGGCGTCCGCTACATCGCCCCCGAGGGCCACATCCGCATGATGGCCGCGGCCCAGCCGTTCATCACCGGCGCCATCAGCAAGACCATCAACCTGCCGCACGAGGCCTCGATCGAGGACATCAAGGCCTGCTACCGCCTCAGCTGGGAGCTCGGCCTCAAGGCCAACGCGCTCTACCGCGACGGCTGCAAGCTCTCCCAGCCGCTCAACGTCAAGTCCGACGCCGACGAGACCGAGAACGAGCTCACCGAGGAGTCGGTCGACGAGCTCGAGGTCGCCGAGGCCAAGGCCGAGGTCGAGGCCAAGGCCGCCCGCGTCGCCGAGGCGGTCATGGAGGCCAACACCTCCGCCGCCCGAGAAGAGCTCTTCGATCTCGAGCACCGCCCGCTCCGCCGCCGCCTGCCCGACACCCGCCGCTCGATGACCCACAAGTTCAACGTCGCGGGCCACGAGGGCTACCTGACCGTCGGCCTCTACGAGGACGGCCAGCCGGGCGAGCTGTTCATCACCATGGCAAAGGAAGGCTCGACCATCGGCGGCCTGATGGACTCGCTCGGCACCGCGACCAGCGTCTCGCTCCAGTACGGCGTGCCGCTCGAGAGCCTCGTCAAGAAGTTCACCCACCAGCGCTTCGAGCCGGCGGGCATGACGACCAACCCCGACATCCCCTTCGCCAAGAGCCTGGTCGATTACATCTTCCGCTGGCTCGGCATCCAGTTCATCCCGGGCTACGCCGAGCGCGTGGTCCCGCAGCGCTCGGGCGAGAGCAAGACCGCCGAGCCCGCCAACCTCTCAGGAGAGTCCCGATGGGAGCGAACAAGCGAAGCCGGTCCGCCGGCACCCCGGTCGCGCGGCACAGACACCGGGACCCCTACCCCGACCGGGCCCGGTCTGACCCGTTCCGATCGGCAGAGCGGTGGGGGCGCCGCGACGACTCGCGCGCCCGAGGCCGGCGATCGGCCCGCCGCCGGCACTGCCCCGGGAGGTTCGCAGGCCTCGCCGAGCGCCTCCTCCACCCTCTCCGAGGCGCTCGACTCCGCCGGCGATGCCCCGCCGTGTGACGTCTGCGGCACGATCACCGTCCGGAGCGGCACCTGCTACAAGTGCCTCAACTGCGGCAACTCGATGGGCTGCAGCTAACCAGCACCGCCATCCGGTCCCGCGGAGGCGCGGGGCCGGCCATTCACAAGCCGATCCGTGAACGTCTCGGGACACGGGTATCCCACCCACCTCCTCCCTCCCATCCGTGTCCCAGACCAATCGCCCCCGGGTGAGCCACCACCATCCGGGGGCATTTCTTTGCCCAGAGTTAGACCCGATCAAATTCCTGATGTAACTGGCCCGAAGCTGGCACCCTGGGTCGGGCTTGAGGCCGGCGAGCGCCCAACCGGCCGTTTGCGGACCCTTCTAGATATGTAAGTGCTTTCTCGGCAGCATTTTCGATCGACTCGGGCGGCCGTGGGTGGTACTGTTCGCGAAGAGAGAGACCGACGGCTCCAAGCCTCTGTGCAGGCTCGGGTTCCGTCGTTTGCACACACGAGGAAGAGTCGAGAGATGAAGAACGCCGCCGCCCTCGCGATCGCCGCAGCCGCCGGTGCTGTCGCCGCCCAGAGCGATCCCGCCGTCCTGTCGTTTACCTACAGCGATCTGAACGGGAGCTTCGATGGCTCGACGTTCTCCGCCGTGGCGCAGGGCGCGACGTCGGGCGATGTCACCCGCCTGGATCAGGGTCCCGCGGACACCGCCGACTTCAACTCGGGCTTCAACGCCGGCCTCGCGTCCGCCGCGTTCGATATCTCCGTTGGCGCGATCATGGGCGGCTTCGGGCCGTTCACGGCGACCGCCGACGGCGCCGGCTCGTTCACCCTCACCGACACCTCGGGCGACACCATCCAGGGACAGCTCCGGGGCCAGTGGTTCCGGTCCGCCGACGGCCAGCTGTTCTTCAACGGGTTCACCACCGGGGTCGTCGTCACGACGAACGACGGCAGCTTCGACGGCCAGTCGGGCAGCGGATTCTCGACCTTCGGCCTCGAGCCGATCGTGCTCGACGGCACGGTCGTTGTCCTCTCGTTCGATCCGAGCTTCAGCGTCTTCGGGAGCACGTTTGACGGCATCTCGACGCAGATCAGCGGCCGTCTGACCGGCGAGCCGATCCCGTCGCCCGGGTCCCTCGCGATCGTCGCAGCGGGCGGTCTGATCGCCGCCCGTCGCCGCCGCTGAGACCGCCGATCCGAGGCGCGCGTCGGGGTTCGCAGAATCTTCATAGTCGACGTTCGGCGTCTGAGAGCGGTTCTGCAACGTCTGGTCGGGCCGAAGTCGGACTTACGCCGTAGGGGTTTTCCCGAGATGCCGTATTCACAGGCATTTGCGGTTGCCGACATCCGCGTGGACTCGATATCCTCTCGGCTGAGTGGGCTGCTCTCAACGGAGCGCCGAGAGGAGACGAGAACGTGACCCGGACCATCATTGCTGCTGCCGTGGCGTCGACCGCGGGCCTCGCGCTGGCCCAGAGCGATCCCGCCGTCCTGTCCTTCACCTACAGCGACCTCAACGGCAGCTTCGACGGCTCGACGTTCTCGGCCGACGCCCAGGGCTCGACCTCGGGCGACGTGACCCGCCTCGACCAGGGCGCCACGACCGCCGACTTCAACTCGAACTTCGTCAACACCAGCCTGGCAAACGCCGAATTCGACATCTCGGTCTCGAACGTGCAGAACTTCGCGTTCGGTCCCTTCAGCGCGACCGCGACCGGCATGGGCGCCTTCACGCTGACCGACGCCAACGGCGACACCATCTCGGGCGACCTGAGCGGCCAGTGGTTCCGTTCGACCGACGGCCAGCTCTTCTTCAACGGATTCACCAGCGGCGTCACGATCAACGCCGCCGACAAGAGCTTCGACGGTGAGGGCGGCACGGGCTTCTCGACGAACTTCCTCGGCACTCCGATCCTGGACGGCACGCTGGTCGTCCTCTCGTTCGACCCGTCGTTCACGATCTTCAGCGCGCCGTTCAGCGACATCTCGACCCAGATCAGTGGCCGCCTGGTCCCAACCCCGGGCGCCGCGGCGATCCTCGGTCTCGCGGGCCTCGCCGGCACGCGCCGCCGCCGCTGATCCCAAGAAGCATCTGATGTCTCCTCGACGCGGCCCCGATCTCTCGGGGCCGCCGTCTTTTTTGGGTGCCGGCGCGCGAACCATGCGGGGTGGCCGACCCCGATCGTGAGACCGCGCGGATGACCTGGGCGACGCTCGTCGCGCGCTGGACCGAGTTCGCCCGATCCGCCGTCGCGTTGCCCGAGGACGGCGAGGGCGGACGCTACCGGGCGTCGGTGGCGCCGGTCATCGCGCTGCAGGCGATCACGCACGCGCTCCACGAGCTCGAACTGCTCGAGTTCGAGGAGCGGCCCGTCGCGATCGACAAGGCCGAGCTCGGCATCCAGCGGCACGCGGCCGAGCTGCACCAGACCTGGCGAGCCGAGGCGCTCCCCGGGGCGCTCGCCGAGCTGATCGAGGATGCCCGCCTTGCGCTTGCGGCGGTCACCCGCGGCGGTCTCGAGTGGTGCGCCGCCGGCGAGCCGGTCGTGATGCCGCACCCGGGCGAGCTCGCCGCCGCGCTGGTCGCCGGTGGATTCGACGGCGATCTGCTGCTGCCGACGCCCGGAATCGCGGTCTTCCTCCCGGCCCCGGTCGCCTTCGTGAGGCGGCCGGGGGGCGGCGCGCCCGAGGAGAAGCTCGTGGCCGCGCTCGGGGCGATCATCGGCGAGCTCGCCGATGTCTCGGGGCCGCTGGCCGTTTCCGAACCGCGCCAGGTCTATCGGCAGTTCGACTTTGCTGCGGGCGGCCCCGTGCGAGACCTGGTCCGCCCGATGGAGGCGGATCTGCCGGCCGGACAGCCCCTGCTGGTCTGGGCGATCCGCAACGGGGAGGCCGTCCCCGTGACGCTCCCACCGCGCGGTCCGGCGTCGCTCGAACCACTGCCGGTCGTATTCGAGGGCGACGCGGACGCCTGAGATCAGTCGGCGAATCGGGCGTAGACGTCGCCGAAGAACTCGGGCCCGCCGGCGTCACGCATCGTCTCGATGCGAGCGGTGAGCTCCTGCTCGTCCATCCAGTCCTCGAAGCCGAGCCGCATCGACTCGCCCTCGGAGAACTGGAACCGGTATTCACCGAGCGACCGAAGCCGCTCGAGGCACTGGCCGAGCGAAACGTGGAACTGCGTCTGGTACTCGAGCGACATGCACCGCACCGGCCGCGAAAGCCCGGATAGGACCTGGGGCTCGAATCCCTCGACATCGATCTTGCAGAAGTCGGGCTCGCCGTGGCGCTCGATCAGCGTGTCGAACCGGACAAGCGGCACGGTGATGGTCTTGCTCCACGCCGTGCCCATCACGCCGCTCTTCCGCATCGCGTCGACCCAGTCCTCGGAGAGCGACGAGACCGTGCTGACGTCGCCGACGTGCATCGTCGCCTGGCCGAGCTCCGGCCCGAGCGCCACCGCCTCGAGCGTGACCTCGGGGTCGTGGCCGAACGAGCCGCGCAGACGGTTCAGACAGTGCGGCTGCGGCTCGACCGCGATCACGCGGGCCCCGAGCTGACGGAAGACGCCTGTCCGATTGCCGACGTTCGCGCCGATGTCGAACACGAGCGAGCCGCGCGAGACGAACCGGGCGTAGAACGCCTGCATCTCCTCGAGGTGCTCGGGCGACAGGCCCTCGTGCCACGGGCGCTTGCGATCGCGCGCGCGCACGAGCGGCTCGTAGAGCCCGACGGCCTTGGTGACTTGCTTGACGATGCCCCGCATGGCCGAGTTCCCGCTGCTGGATCCCCCGAGCGGCCCGCCCACGGTCAGGCCGGGCGGACTGACTGTAACCGGCCGACCGCGTCGCGGATGGTTTTTTCATTCTTGCAGAACGCGATTCGTATCAAGTTTGCGCCAAGAGATTTATCGCGATAGAACGACGTCGGTGGGATCGTCGCGACCCCGGCGTTGTCGATCAGGTGATGGCAGAAACGCACGTCGTCGGGGGCCTCCCAGCCGAGCTCCCGCGCGATGTCCGAGAAATCCGCCAGGATGAAGTAGCCGGACGCCGGGTCGGCGAAGGTCATGCCCATTCCGCGAAGAGCCGGGGCGAGCTGGTTTCGACGCGCCTGCAGCTCGGCCACCAGCGGCGGAACCGCCTCGTCGAGCCGGGCGATCGCCTCCGCCACGGCGTGCTGCAGCGGCGTCGCGACCGCGTAGTTCAGGAACTGGTGCGCGGCACGGACGGCACGGGTGAGCTCCGGGCACGCGATCGCCCACCCGATCTTCCAGCCGGTCAGGCTGAACGTCTTCCCGAAACTGCCGATCGTGATGGTGCGTTCACGCATCCCGTCGAGCGTGGCGATCGGGATGTGTTCGCCCTCGAACACGAGGCGGTCGTAGACCTCGTCGGAGATCACGACCAGATCGCGATCCCGCGCGACCGCGGCGATCTGCTCGAGCTCCTCCCGCTCGAAGACCTTCCCGGTCGGGTTGTGGGGCGTGTTGAGCAGGATCGCGCGCGTCCGCCCCGTGACCGCCGCGCGGAGCTCGGCCGGGTCGAACCGGAACGAGCCGTCGGCCTGGCGCCGCAGTGGGACGAACCTCGGCCCGGCCCCCGCGAGACCCAGATCCGCCGGGTAGGCGTCGTAGAACGGCTCGAACACCACGACCTCATCGCCCGGATTCAGCATCCCGAGCGAAGCCGCCGCCAGGCAGCCGGTCGCGCCCGCGGTCACGGTGACCTCGGCCGCGTCGTCGATCTCGAAGCCCGTGTCCTGCGCCCAGCGCTCGGCGATCGCGGCGCGCAGGGGCGGCACGCCCGCCAGCGGGGCGTACTGATTCGGATGCTCGCCCATCGCGCGTCCGGCCGCGTCCTTGATCCAGTCCGGGCCGTCGAAGTCGGGCATCCCCTGACCGAGGTTGACCGAGCCGGTCTCGAGGGCGCGGGCGGTGATCTCGGCAAAGATCGTGGTGCCGAACGGTCTGAGTCTGTCCGCGACGGGCATGCGGGGAGCCTACGGGCGGCGCGGTCGCCCGGCGCAACGTCTATCCTCGCCTCCCCGTCGGTCGTGGGCCCCGCCCGCGCCCGGCGCCCTGAGAAAGAGGAGGCGACCAATGGCGACCGGCAAGTCGAAGATCAGCATCATCGGGGCGGGCAACGTCGGGGCGACCTGCGCCCACTGGGCGGCGCAGAAGGAGCTCGGCGACATCGTCCTGCTCGACATCCCCGACAAGGAGGGCGTCGCCAAGGGCAAGATGCTCGATCTCGCGTGCTGCGCCCCGATCGAGCGCTTCGACGGCATGCTCACCGGCACCGCCGACTACAAGGACATCGCCGGCTCCGACATCGTCGTCGTGACCGCGGGCCTGCCGCGCAAGCCGGGCATGAGCCGCGACGATCTGATCGAGACCAACGTCAAGATCGTCAAGAGCGTCTCCGAGAACATCAAGGAGTACGCGCCCGACTCGATCGTCATCATCGTCTCCAACCCGCTCGACGCGATGGTCTACACGGCGTGGAAGGCGACCGGCTTCCCGACCGGCAGAATCATGGGCCAGGCGGGCGCGCTCGACGTCGCCCGCTTCCGCACCTTCATCGCGTGGGAGATCGGCTGCTCGGTCGAGGACGTCCAGGCGCTGCTGCTCGGCGGGCACGGCGACGACATGGTGCCCCTGCCGCGACTCACCAGCGTCCACGGCATCCCGGTGACCGATCTGCTCAGCGAGGACAAGATCACCGCCTGCGTCGAGCGCGCCAAGGGCGGCGGCGGCGAGGTCGTCAAGCTCATGGGCACCAGCGCCTGGTACGCGCCCGCGAGCGGCACGATCCAGATGGTCGAGGCGATCGTCAAGGACAAGAAGCGCATCATCCCGTCCGCGGCGTACCTGAACGGCGAGTTCGGCAAGACCGGCCTGTTCGTCGGCGTGCCCGCGCTGCTCGGCCGGGGCGGCGTCGAGAAGATCGTCGAGTTCAAGCTGACCGGCGACGAGCAGAAGCTCTTCGACGAGTCGGCAAGCCACGTCGAGGAACTCGTCGGCGTGGTGACGAAGATGTTCCCCGAGCTCGCCTGAACGCGCGGGCGGCGTCCGGGTGCGGCTCGTTCGAGCCGGGCGGCGGGGCCCTACGAGGCCTCGCCCTGCTCGCGCGCCTGCTGGGCCTCCATCTTGCGGATCTTCGCCTCGAGCTTCGCCTGCTGCTTCTTCTCGTGACGCTCCATCTCGATCTTGGCGTCCTCGGTCTCGCCGAGCGAGATCATCAGCCGCACGACGTGCGGCACGCTCCCGACCCAGCGCTTCCAGCGGAGCACGAAGTAGAACAGGCAGGGCGTCGAGATCAGACCCATCGCGATGAACGCGTTCGTGGTCTGCACCGTCACCGCGTAGATGACCAGCCCCAGCCCCACCAGCCCGGACAGCGTGCCCAGTATGAACTGGGTCGTGTCGTTCATCACAACCGCGGTCGACTGCTTGGTCGTCGCGAGTCGTCGCTTGTGCAGCTCGGGGTCGTAGTCGCCGAAGACCTCCTGGCCCTCCGACTCCTCCCCGTCGATCTCGTCGAGCCCCTCCTCGAGTTCGATGTCGTCGACGGTGTCGTCGAGACCCGCCGCGGTCTCGTCGAGGTCGGCCTCGTCGAACGGTTCCTCTGGCTTTGATCCCATACTGCGTCCCGCCCCACCAGTCAGAGATGCACCCCTCGGCCTTCCCGCCTGTTCAAGATACCGCGAGCCCGGCCCCGCGTCTCGGTCTCGCAACCCTTTACTTGTCCTGAACATCCCGGTATTTCGTAGGGGAATCCCGCGGATGACCCTCGGATCCGGGCCGCTACGATGCCGCCGGAAACCAGCCCCAAGGAGCCTCGAATGTCACGCCGCGCGCTCGGTATCGCCGCTCTCTCGCTCGTCATGCCCGCCGGCCTCGCCGCCGCCCAGGACATGGTCGACATGCAGCCCAACCCCCAGCCCGCGCCCGAGCCGTGGAGCCCGGACTGGTCGAGCCCGGAGATCGCCGAGGCGGCCGGGGCGCTCATCGGCGCGTGGTCGACCAGCGGCGAGGTCGCCTTCCGCGACGCCGAGGGCGGCTCGGCCGTCGGCATGCACATCCTGCCGGTGCCGATCGTCGGCATGGCCGACACGCTGTACGCCGAGACGTTCTTGCTCAGCGATCAGGCCAAGCCCTACCGCCGCAGCATCATGCAGTTCTACGAGACCCGGTCGGGCGTCCGCCTCCGCACGTTCGAGATCGCGTTCGGCGACGAGTCGATCGGCGTCTTCACGGGCATGGGGCTGCTCCCCGATCGCTTCCCGCAGGTCTCGCCGGACGACCTGATCGCCACCCTGGATCTCGAGATCTCGACCGGCCGTCGCGGCCTCAGGGCCCGCACCCCGCACCCGTACCCGACCGGGATCGGGGTCGCCGTCAACATGACCAGCGAGATCCGCGTCGACGGGGACCGCCTCACCCTCAGCGACACCGGCTTCGCGGCCGACGGCTCGACCGCCTGGGGCGGCGAGGATGTCGCGTTCGAGCGGACCGAGCCGTTCTACAGCGTCCAGGACCTCGGCGAGGGCCTGTTCGCGATCGATCTGGCCGAGGGCGGCAGCGACGCGGTCGAGCAGGGCGACACGCTGCACGTCCACTACTACGGGTGGCGGGCCGACGGATTCACGTTCGACACGAGCTACCGCCGGGGCGACGCCTTCCGGTTCGCCTTCCCGCCGCGCCTGATCGAGGGCTGGAACCGCGGGCTCAACGGCGTCGCGACCGGCTCGCACCGCAAGCTCGTGATCCCCGGAGCGCTGGGCTACGGCCCCGCGGGCAACCCGCGGGCGAACATCCCCGGCGACGCGACTCTGATCTTCGATATCGAGATCCTCCTCGTCCAGAAGCCCGCCCCCGCCGAGGACGCCGCCGGCGGCGAGTAATCGGGCGACCGGGCGCCGAATACGATCCGACATGCCAGACCCGGACCCGTACAAGGTCCTCGGTGTTTCCCGCGACGCGAGCGAGGAGCAGGTCCGCAAGGCCTTCCGCGATCTCGCGCGCAAGCACCACCCGGATGTCAGCAAGGACGAGTGGGCGGCCGAACGCTTCGCCGAGATCCAGCGCGCGTACGAGATCCTCTCCGACGCCGAGAAGCGAGCGCAGTACGACCGATTCGGCCGCGTCGGGGCGCCGGGCGCCGCGCCCCCGGGCGGCGGCTGGAACCCCGCGACCGACGAGAGCTTCGCCGACGTCGGCTCGATGTTCGAGGCCTTCTTCGGAGGTCGCGCCGCGGGCGGGCGCGGTTCGGGCCGCCGGCCCCGCGGTTCGGACGTCAAGACCGAGGTCTCGGTCTCGCTCGAGCAGGCGGCGAGCGGCGCCACACACCGCGTCCGCGTGGGGGGCGGGCGCGCGGTCGATGTCAAGGTCCCGCGCGGCGTCGCCGATGGCGCCACGCTGCGCATCCGCGGCGAGGGCGGGCCTTCTCCGATGCCCGGCGGACCGGCCGGAGACCTCCTTGTCGCGGTCGAGGTCCGCCCGCACGAGGCGATCGTCCGCGGCGGCCCCGGCAAGCCCGACCCGGCTTCGCTCGATCTGACGATGGACCTGCCGATCGGGATCGGCCGCGCGGTCTCCGGCGGCGATGTCGAGGTCCGCACGCTCGACGGCCGGGTCTCGGTCACGATCCCGCCCGGCACTTCCTCGGGCGCGAAGCTCCGTCTCAAGGGACGTGGCATCGAGGCGGCGGACGGCCGGCGCGGCGATTTCTATGTGGTCACCCAGATCGAGGTCCCCACACCGGACGACCTCACCCCGGAGCAGCGTGCCGTCCTCGCCACGCTCGACGGACCGGGCCGCGACCGGACATCGAGCCAGAGCGACGGGGCGCGAACCGATTGACCGCCGGCTAGGCTCGACCACGCGTGCTCAAGCAACGACACCAACTCTTTACATCAATCCTGACGCTGTCGGACGCGCTGGCGATCTCGGCCGCCTCGGTCGCGGCGTGGGCCATCCGGATCGCGGTCGAAGACCGCTGGTGGCCGCAGAGCTGGGAGAACTACTTCAAGGAGCCGCTGCTCACGACCTCGGTGCCGTTCGGGCTGATCGCGATGTGGCTCGGCGGCTTGTACAAGCCCCGCCGCGACAAGAGCCTCATCGCAGAGTGGGGGCTCGTGCTCCGGGCGAGCGTCGCCACCCTCGCGGCCGTGGTCGTGGTCAGCTGGGCGACCCGCGGCGACCTGTTTGAGGAGCCGGGGGCGCTGATCGTCTCAGAGAGCGCGTGGTTCGCCGGCATCGAACTCGATGCGGCGAGGTTCCAGGTCTCGCTGCTCGCGGCGTTCCTACCGCTCGCGTTGGGTGTCTCGCGCACCGCGTTCCGGCTCGGGACGCGGGCGCTGCGGCGCCGGGGCTGGAACCTCCGCCACGTCGCGATCGTGGGGACGGGGCGGCTGGGGCAGATCACCGCCCGGACCCTCAGCCGCAACAGCTGGACAGGCATCGACGTCGCTTATTTTGTCAGCCATCTCCGGAAGACCACCCGCGCGACGTGTCTCAACCGGCCCGTGATGGGCGGGCTCGACGATCTCGCCGAATCGCTGAGAGCCACGCCCGTCGACGCCGTCTATCTCGCGCTGCCGGCGGCGCAGGCCGGCGAGCTCCCGGGGCTGATGGCCCAGATGGAGAAGTTCGCGGTTGATGTCCGGGTCGTGCCCGACGTCCATCCTCGCCATCTCCCGCAGAGCATGTCGGTCGGTGAACTCGAGGGACTGCCGATCCTCAGCTACCGCGACTCTCCGCTCTACGGGCTCGGCGGGCTGACCAAGCGGTGCCTCGACGTCGTCGGCGCGCTCGTCGGGATCGTGCTGTTCGCGCCGGTGATGGCCGTGGTCGCCATCCTGGTTCGACTCAGCGGCCCGGGGAGGATCATCTTCAAGACCAAGCGCGTCGGCATCAACGGCGAGGTCTTCAACATCTACAAATTCCGAACGATGTCCGAACGAAAGACCGGCCAGGAGTGGGACGGCTGGACGGTCCGGGACGATCCCCGCATCACGCCGATCGGGCGGGTGCTCCGAAGGACCAGCCTCGACGAGCTCCCGCAGCTGATCAACGTGCTCGGTGGCCGCATGAGCCTGGTCGGTCCGCGCCCCGAGTCTCCGGAGCTGATCGAGCGATTTAAGGACGATCTCGGCGGCTATATGCGCCGCCAGCACGTCAAGGCCGGGATGACCGGCTGGGCCCAGGTCAATGGGCTCCGGGGCGACACGAGCCTCCGGAAGCGGGTGCAGTACGACCTGTTCTACATCCGTCACTGGTCGATCTGGTTTGATGTCAGAATCCTCTTTATGACGATCTTTCGCGGATTCGTGCATCGCAACGCCCATTGACCGACGTATTGCCGGGCTGGATAGGGCCGGACGAGCGAGACGCGAGGAATTTCCCTTGCACCTCTACGGTTGACTGTGTAGTTTCACAGGGACCTTAGAGCGGGGAAACACCAAAGCGCTCACTCGGCGAATCATGGAAGGGTTCCGGTAGGCGAATATCGCCCTGCCCCCCTGACCCGGCCGAGCGAAGGGTCTCTCATCAGGAAAGGGTTGTCCGTGGATCGACGCAAAGGTTTCACTCTCATTGAGCTGCTCGTCGTCATCGCGATCATCGCGTTGCTGATCGGCATCCTGCTCCCGGCGCTCGGGAACGCCCGCAAGCAGGCCCGCAACGTCAAGTCGCAGGCGAACATGCGCCAGATGGCGGTCGCGTCCTTCGGTTGGGCCGCCGACAACAACGACGGCGTCCACAACTACACGGGTGCCGGCACGACGATCGTGGACGGTCAGGTCACGTTCCCGACGGTCGGCGGCAAGTTCGCCACCGAGGGCGGCGATCCGGTCGGCTACCTCTCGCTCGCCCAGGGCCAGCTCACGGCGGCCCTCCGCACGAAGACCGGACTGAACTACGTCCACGTCGACCGTCTCGCTCCTCCGCGTCGCTACATGCCCGTCGTCCTCATCGACTACCTCTCGGGCAACCTGCCCGAGCCGATCATGGCGAGCCCGGCCGACCGCAACCTGACCATCTGGCAGGAGGAGTGGCGCGAGATCGCCGAGAGCAGCGACATCAACAACCCCGGCAGTGGCGGCAACCCGACCTCGTCGATCGGCCTGCCGAACGGGTTCGGCCTGAACGCCGGCTCGGTCTTCCAGGATGAAGCTGTCAAGGTCCGCTGGCCCTTCACCTCGTCGTACGTCATCTCCTACTCGGCGAACGGCCAGGACGTCTACGCCACGACCAACGTCACCACCCCGCTCGAGAACCAGTTCCTGCAGTTCTGGCCCAACCGCCTCGTCATCCGCAGGTACAGCGAGGTCGCCTTCCCGTCCAAGAAGGTGCACTACTACGAGGAGTTCGATCGCAGCGGCAGCGACCCGCTCTACTACGCCTACGCGCAGGCCCGCTGCAACCAGATGTTCTTCGACGGCTCCGTCTCGGCCCGCCTGACCGACGACGCCAACCTCGGCTGGGACCCGTCGGCCCCGTACGCGCCGGACGCGACCCAGGCCAAGTTCTCCGGCTCGCCCGACGAGACCTTCTTCCCGCCGAGCCCGCAGGAAGTCGGCACCGACCTCGGCGGCCGTGATTCGCTCTTCGGCTACTACCGCTTCACCCGCCTCGGCCTTCGCGGCATCGACTACGACGGCGAAGAGGTCTTCTTCAAGGGCGGCCAGCGCGCCAACTGAGACCGAACGGAAGCGCCCGAAACATCCAGTTCTCAGCCCGGCGGCCCCGAACGGGGCCGCCGGTGTTTTTCTTCGCCGTCGCTCCCGACGTGATTCGCACAACCGAACGCCGCTTCGACCGAATAGACTGGCGCGGCCCGGGTTCTCCGGGTGAAGCACCCCTCGGAGGATCCGATGCGACGAACGGCGTTCACGCTGATCGAGTTGCTCGTGGTCATCGCGATCATCGCGCTGCTCATTGGCGTGCTTCTTCCCGCCCTCGGCTCCGCGCGACAGAACGCGCGCGACCTCCGGGGCATGGCGAACATGAAGCAGCTCGGCACCGCCTCGGCCGGCTTCGCGGCCGACCGCCAGGACCGCCTGCACACGCTCGACGGCGAGGGTGTCTCCGTCGTGAACGGGAACCAGTTCTTGCTCCCGACCGCCGACGGCGGCGGAGAAGCCGTCGGCGCGAGCGCCGAGTGGAACGTGCTCGCGAACGCGCAGCTCACCACGCTCCTGCGCACGAAGACCAATCTCGACTACGCCCACCTGACCTTCATCGCGCCGCAGCGCCGCTACAACCCGATCGTCCTCGTTGACTACCTCTCGGGCGCCCTCCCCGAGCCGCTGCTCGCCAGCCCGAGCGACCGAAACCTCATCGCCTGGCAGCAAGAGTGGCGCGAGATCGCCGAGAGCAATGATCCCCTCGCGCCCGGGTCCGGCTCGGCGGTCCCGACCAGCTCGGTCGGCATCCCGGGATTCGCGGGCCAGCAGCCGCTCTCCTATTTCGGTCAGGCGACGCTCGGTGTCCGCTGGCCGTTCTCGTCCTCGTACCTGACCTCGTACGCCGCGATCACCGCCGATGTGTTCCCCGAGAATCCGAAGCGGACGACGGTTGCCAACGACGTCTTCTTGCAGTTCTGGATCGAACGCGTCGTCCCGCGTCGATACACCGAGGCGGCCTTCCCCTCGGCCAAGGTGCATTACTTCGAGGAGTACGACCGGAACACGCCGGGCAAGCCGCTGTTCTACGCCTACCCCGAGGCCCGGATCAACCTGCTGACACTCGACGGCGCCGTGACCAAACGCGCCACCGCCGACACGAACGAGGGGTGGGACCCGTACCAGCCGGCCGACCCCGAGCCGTTCGTGAGCTTCTTCCGGGGCTCGCCCGACGAGGCGTTCTTCCCCCCGCGACCCTCCGAGATCGGCAAGGAGTGGTACGAGCGCGAGATGATCGCCGGGCACTACCGGTTCACCCGCAACGGCCTCCGAGGCATCGACTTCGGCGCCGATGAAGTCTTCGCCAAGGGCGCGGAACGCCCCGCCGACTGAACCAACAATCCGCCGATGCGCTCGGCACGGTTCGAAATCGCGGTGGTCGGCGGGGGGCACGCGGGCCTCGAGGCCGCGTGGGCCGCGGCGAATCTGCTCGCCCGCGATCGCTCCGTCGCCCTTGTCACCCTCGACCCCGCGAAGACCGGCGAGATGAGCTGCAACCCCGCTATCGGCGGGCTCGCCAAGGGCCAGATCGTCCGCGAGATCGACGCACTCGGCGGCCTCATGGGCCTCGCGGCCGACGCGAGCGGGATCCAGTTCAAGGTCCTGAACACCTCGAAGGGGCCCGCGGTCCACGGGCCGCGCTGCCAGTCCGACAAGCACGCGTACGCCGAGGCCGTCCGGGCGCTGATCGCCTCTCGCCCGGAGATCGCCGTGATCGCCGGCTCGGTCGAAGGCGTCCGCACAGAACCGGTCGATGGCGGCAAGGTCGCCACGGGCCTCGATGTCGCGACGCCAGACGGTGATCTTCGCGTCGAAGCCGGCGCCGTCGTGCTGACCACCGGCACGTTCATGCGCGGCCTGATGCACACCGGCGACCGCAAGACACCCGGCGGTCGCCACGGCGAGGGCGCCGCCAGCGCGATCTCGTCCTGGCTCGCGGCGCACGGCTTCGAACTCGGCCGCCTGAAGACCGGCACGCCCCCGCGCCTGCGGAAGCCGACGATCGACTGGGGCTCACTCCCGCTCGCGCCGGGCGACGATCGGCCGGTCCCGTTCAGCGATCTCACCGGCTCCGCGGGGCTCGCCGGCGTGCCCGGACGCTTCCCGGCGATCGATCAGGTCGACTGCCGCCAGACGAAGACCTCGCCCGAGGCGCACGAGCTCATCCGCCGCAATCTGCACCGGGCGCCGATGTACTCCGGCGAGATCGACGCGAACGGGCCGCGGTACTGCCCCAGCCTCGAGGACAAGGTTGTTCGGTTCCCAGACCGCGAGAGCCACGGCGTCTTCCTTGAGCCCGAGGGGCTCCGCACCGACTGGGTCTACTGCAACGGCATCAGCTCCAGCCTGCCCGCCGACGTGCAGAACGTGATCGTGCGCACCATGCCCGGTTGCGAGCGGGCCGAGATCTTGCGGTACGGCTACGCGGTCGAGTACGACACCGTCCGCCCGCACCAGATCAACGCGACTGGCGAGACCCGGAGCGTCGCGCGGCTCTTCCTCGCCGGCCAGATCAACGGCACGAGCGGCTACGAGGAGGCCGCCGCGCAGGGCGTCGTCGCGGGCGTCAACGCCGTGCGGTCCGTCAGGGGCCAGCCGTCCTGGGAGCTCGGACGCGACGAGGCGTACATCGGTGTGCTCATGGACGATCTGGTCAGCAAGACGCCCGTCGAGCCGTACCGGATGTTCACCAGCCGGGCGGAGCACCGCCTGCTGCTCCGCGCCGACAACGCGGCGGATCGGCTGACGCCCGTCGCCGAGGCGCTCGGCCTGCTCGCGACGACCGATCTCGGTCGGGCCCGCTCGGAGCGGTTCGCGCGTCGTCGTCGCGAGATCGCCGCGATCGACCAAGCGATCGACGGGGCCCGCCTCGCGCAGCAGCCGCTCGACACCGCGATCCGCCGGTCGGACTTCACGCCGGCCGACCTGCGTGCGGCGCTGCCGGAGATCGACGCGTCCGACGCCTCGGTCTTCACCGTGATGACGGATCGCCGGTACGAGGCCTATGTCGCCCGCCAGCGTGCCGAGATCCGGCGTCACGCCGCGATGGAGCGCCGGCGTGTCCCCGCCTGGATCGACTACGGGCTCGTCGAGGGGCTCCGCGCCGAAGCCCGGGCGGCGCTCGCCAAGTTCCGGCCCGAGACGTTCGGGCGCGCCGGCCGGCTCGAGGGGGTCACCCCCGCCGATGTCTCGATCCTCCTCGTCCACGCCCGGCGCGGGCCCGCGGGGCGTCCCGCTGGCGCGGCGGCCGGCTAATCGCCGAGAATGACGGGCGTGGGGGACCTCTACCAGCATCTCGGCCCGACCCTCGCCGCCGGCGAGGCCGGCCCGCTCGCGCTCAACTTGCTCAAGGTGCTCGCCTGCGCCGGCGTCATCGCGACCGTCTTCGGGCGTCTGCGGCTCAACCCGATCCCCGCGTACCTGATCGCCGGCACGATCATCGGGCCGCACGCCCTCGGCCTCGTCGACGATGTCGAACAGATCGGCGGGATGAGCGACCTGGCGATCGTGCTCCTCATGTTCGGCATCGGCCTGCACCTCGACGCCAGCCACCTGCGCCGCGGCGCGAGCTCGATCCTGCTCATCGGCGTGGTCTCGACAGCCCTCTCGACGGCCCTGATCGGCGCTTCCGGGCTGGTCTTCGGCCTCGACTGGCGCGCGGCGCTCGCCCTCGGCATGGCGCTGTCGCTCTCGTCCACCGCCGTCGTGCTGCGGCTCATCCAGGGCCGTCGGGAGCTCGGCCGGGCCTACGGGCGGCTCAGCTTCGGCGTGCTCCTCGTGCAGGACCTCGCCGTGATCCTCATGCTCTCCCTGCTCCCGACGCTCGCGCCCCCGCCCGCGGAGGGCGAATCGGCCGTCGCGGAGGTGGGGGCGAAGATCGGCGTCGTCGGCGGCTGGGAGGGGATCCTGGTCGCGCTGCTGACCGTGGCGATGATGCTCGTCCTCGGTCGCGCGGTGCTCCCGCGCTTGATGGGCTGGCTCGCGCGCCGTGTGGGCGTCGAGGTGCTCCTCGTCGTCTCTGCCGCGATCGCGCTCGGCGCGGCGGTCGCGTCCGGCGCCGTCGGTCTCGCGCCCGCGCTCGGCTCGTTCATCGCCGGCTTCCTGCTCGCCGAGACACCGGTCCGCTACCAACTCTCCGGCCAGCTGACGCCGCTGCGGGACCTCTTCATGGCAGTGTTCTTCACGGCGGTGGGTCTGACGCTCGATCTGCCCGCCATCGCCGACTCATGGTGGGCGCTGCCCGCCGGGCTCGCGGTCGTCATCGTCATCAAGCTGCTCTCGATCGGCCTGACCAGCTGGGCGTTCGGCGTCATCGGCGCGGTCTCGGCGCACTCGGCCTTCGCGCTCGCGCAGGCCGGCGAATTCAGCCTCGTCGTGCTGGAACAGGCCGGCAACGTCGGCATCCTGTCCGCCGCCGACCGGTCCGGCGCCTCGGCTCTGGTCGTGATCTCGCTGATCCTGACGCCGATGCTGATGGACTTCGGCGGACGGATCGCGCCCCGGCTCGGGCGCGTCCCCGCGCCGCCGTGGTGCCGCGTCCGCGTCGAGATGCTCGATCGTGTCACGCCGCTCGTCGTCGAGTCCGGCGGCGACCTCGGGGGCGACGCGGCCGGACGCGACGTCGTCGTCGCGGGCTTCGGGCCGGTCGGACGCGCCGTCGTCGAGAAGCTCGACGCGGGCGGCGCCCGCGTCACCGTCATCGAGCTCAACCCCGCCACCATCCGCCGGCAGGCGCTGCTCGGCCGACCGGTGATCTACGGCGACGTCACGAACCCCGAGGTCCTCGAGAACGCCGGCGTGCCCAAGGCGGACGCCGTCGTCCTCACGATCCCCGACGACGACGCGATGCTCCGCGCCGTCCGCACGATCCGCGACATGGCGCCCGACGCCCTGATCGTCGTGCGCGCCTCGGTCCTCAGCCGCGGCATGCAGGCGACCGAGCTCGGCGCCAACCAGGTGACCGTCGAGGAGATGGCGGCCGCATCCGCGATGGCCGATCAGGTGATCGACGCGTTCCAGCGGTTCCGCGACGCGACCCCGACCACGCCGAGCGAGCCGGCGCCGCCCCATCCCGACGGCGCAGAACCCGCGAACTGAGCGTCAGGCGCTGCCGCGCTTCGGTCCGCTCTCGTCGCCCATGAGCCGCAGCTCGTCCCGCAGGATCGCCGCGAGCTCGTAGTTCTCGCGCTCGAGCGCCTCCTTCAGACGCTCGCGGAGCTCGGCCTTCTGGCTCACCGGCAGCTGCGGGAGCAGGGCCTCACGCATCGAGCGGAGCATCTGCACCTCCGTCGAGCTCTCGAACGCGTTGGGCTCGTCGCGTGACTCGAGAATCTCCCGCAGCTCGTCGAGCGCGTTCTCGATCGTCCAGACCGCCGCCTTCTGCTCGCCACGCCCCAGCAGCCAGCCGACCGTCGCGCGCGTGCGGATCATCGTGATGTAGGGGCGGATCGGCTCGAGCGCCTCCCGGTCGTCCTCCGCGTCGGCGCGCGCCCGGCACAGATCGAGCACCCGGAGATTCCGCGTGGTGTCACGGATCACCGAGAGGTACTCCTCGACACCCAGGAGCGCGACGTACCGGTGGTAGTACTGGGCCGCCTCGTCCCGCAGCGCCTGGCACTGCTCCGTGTCGAGCGTCCCCACGCGTTCGCCGGCATCCGCCTCCGCGAACTCCGCGTCACCGCCCTCGCCTCCGGCAGCGTCCGCGGCGAGGTCGTCCGCGAGCGCCAGCCTGTGCTCGAGCAGATGGAGCAGACTCTCGAAGCCCTCGGGGCGCAGGCCATCGGGCCGTCCCTCCACATGCATCTGGATCAGCCCGAGATCCAGCCGGATCTGGAGTCGAGGACGCCCGTCGATGCCAGGAATCATCCGAACATTCAGTTTACCGGACTCAAACGGCCATTCGTCGAGCAGCTCGGAGATGTCGCGATTCACCCAGTGTTTCCCCTAAAACTCGGCACCGCCGCTCTGACTCGAACCGGGGAATGTGCCACCGGCTCCCGAGTGGGCAAGCAAATTCTGAGAATCGACCATAAGTACGTCAAGCCGGGTACCAATTTCGGCCGGTGCGGGTCCTGCGGGCCGCTCCCGCATCGAGGCGACCGTGTTAACCCCCTGAGTTCAGGAGTTTTGGTCGCCGGTCGATGAACCTGATGCGTTACGATACGAAGAGAGCCGGGCGGCGGTGGGCCGCTCGTATCAGACGGGACCGGCATTCGTCGATCCCCGAAAGGTGGGTAGGACGTGAGTGGGACGATCGACCGGAAGGTCGGTGCGCGCGGTGCGGTGCGCTCCGAGCTCCAACTGTACCTGACTGAGATTCAGCGAACGCCGTTGCTGACGGCCCAGGAAGAGCGTGAGCTCGGCTGGGCGATCATCAACGACAACTGCGCAGAGTCGCGCGATCGCATGATCCGCGCGAACCTCCGCCTCGTCGTGGCGATCGCGAAGAACTACGCCAACCGCGGACTCCCGCTCAGCGACCTCATCGAGGAGGGGAACATCGGCCTCGTGCGCGCGGTCGAGGGATTCGACCCGGCCCAGGGTGCGCGATTCAGCACCTACGCCTCGTGGTGGATCAAGCAGGCCATCAAGCGGGCGCTGATGAACTTCAGCCAGCCGGTCCACGTGCCCGCGTACATGGTCGAGCTGATCGCCAAGTGGAAGGCCGCCAGCCGCAAGCTCGAGCAGCAGACCGGCACCGAGCCCACGATCGACCAGGTCGCCGCGGCGATCGACGTGCCGCTGCGCAAGGCCAAGATCATCAAGCGCGCCATCAAGGCGTTCCGCACCCCGGCCCAGGAGGGCCTCGGGCGCGGCGACGGCCCGATGTCGATGGCCGAGATGCTCTCGGATCACTCCGGCGGCACGCCGGAGGACTCGGCGCTCAAGACCGAAGAGCTGGGCGTGCTCCGCCGGCTCATGGAGACCATCGACGATCGCGAGGCCCAGATCTTGCGCCTGCGGTTCGGTCTGGACGGGCGGGAGCCGATGACGCTCAAGGAGATCGCCGACTCGGTCAGTCTGAGCCGGGAGCGGGTGCGTCAGATCGTCGAGGAGGCCCTGTCTCGCCTCAACGAGCGGCTGACCGACGCGAGACCGAGCCGCTTCTACCGCCGCTCCGGCGACGCGGCGGTCAGCGCCGTCGCCGGCTGAGCACGCCCGCGGGCACGCCGCATCGCGGCCGGGCCGCGCGGGTAGGATCCCGCGTGATGACCCAGATTCTCCCCCGATCGGCGCGTCTCCTCGCGCTCACGCTCGCCGCCTTCTCGCCCGCCCACGCGGCCGCCCAGATGACCGACCACGTCGGTCGGGCCAACGCGCTCTACAGCGACATCCGCCCGGATCTCCGCGCGGAGGACACGCTCTTCCCGGCCATCGCGGCGATCGAGCCGCCGCCCCCGGCGGCCTCCAGCCGCGCCCTGGCGATGCTGATCGATCGCGACTCGCGCGGCTGGGCCGCGGTGGAGACCTGGACGCGCGGAACGGCGCAGCGCGAGGCCATCGACGCGCTCTACGAGGTCACCGGCGCCCGCGCATTCCGCGACGCCAAGGCGATCGCCCAGCCGTACGGCGCCGCGAGCACACCGAGCGACCAGGTCGGCGCCGGCGTCTACACCGCGCTGGGCGACCCGCCGATTCTCGTCGGGGCCGATCACCGCTACCTGTCGGCGATGGAACGTCTCTTCGCGCTGGTCCACGCCGAGGCGACGCGCCGGCTCCAGGCCCGGGAGGCCGACGAGGCCGCCGAGCTCCTGATGCGGGCCATGCTCGTCGCCCGCCAGCTCGCCGACCGCGAGACGATCCGCGAGGCCGGCTACGGCTTCGACGCCATGGCCGAGATGTTCTCGCGTCTCCGCGACGTCCTCTACGTCGATTCGCGCACGAGCCGGAGCGCCTCTATCGGGAAGCTCCGCGACATCGTCGATCGGCTCGATCCGGAGGAGGGCCCGATCGGACTCGACAAGCTCAACTTCCCGCGCGCGAACCGGATCGCCGCCGAGCAGCTGATCGAGATGGTCTACGACAACCGGGGACGCATCGACCGCGAGGCGTTCGTCGCCGCGATGGGCGGCGACTCGGCCGACAGGCCGCTGCACCGGTTCACGCTCTCCCGCGCCGCCGAGAACCGCGCGGCCGGCCAGATCGACTCGCTCGATGTGGAGCGACTCCTCGGCCAGGTCTACGGCGACTACATCGACCGGTGGAGTCTCGATCAGTTCGACCCTCTCCTCGGGACCGAGTTCGGTGAAGACCAGCTGATGCCGAACATGCACCTCGCGGCGCACCGGGCCATGCAGTGGACCGACGCCGCTGGCGCGCCGCGGACGGGCAAGGAGCTCTTCGAGCTCCGCCAGCGCGTCCGTGTCGAGATGGTCGGCACAAGGGCTGCCGCCGCGCTCATCGGCTGGTCCTACGAGGTCGGCCGCCTGCCCACGGCGATCTCGACGATCCGCCCCAACTACATGCGCGAGCTCGAGGCCGACCCGTTCGACCCCGGCGCCGGCGCCGGCACGGCCGTGCGCCCACCGCTCAAGTTCTTCGTACCCATCCGAGACGGCGTTGCGCCCGACCCACGAAGCGACCCGCCGCCGCACCGGCTCTCGTTCACCGTCCCCGGGTCCGACGACCGGGTCACCCGCCAGTTCGGCGACGACGTCTTCTTCCTGTACAGCAACGGCCCGAACGAGCGTGACGACGACGCCGGATTCGGAGACGACTCGGTCACCAACAGCCGCGGCGACTACCTGCTCTGGCCGCCGCTGATCAGCCTCCGGCGCGACGAGCTCCGCTAGGGCGAGACCGCGGGCGCCGTTCGGATGTCGAATAGCACGCCCGAGTCGGGCGTTGATCGATCACCCCCGCCCCCGGGCGGGGAACGCACAGAGACCTCGCGAGGGCAAGCACCGATGTCAGCCGAGAACGGTTCCACCGACACGCACAAGGTCGTCATCATCGGCTCGGGCCCGGCCGGCTGGACCGCCGCGATCTACGCCGCCCGCGCCGAGCTCAACCCCGTCGTGTACGTCGGCGTCCCGAAGCAGGACCCGGGCCCGATCCTGCCCGGGGGGCAGCTCATGCTCACGACCGACGTCGAGAACTACCCGGGCTTCCCGGACGGGGTCACCGGCCCCGACATGATGGACAAGTTCCGCAAGCAGGCCGAGCGGTTCGGGACCAAGGTCATCGGTCAGGACATCACCGAGGTCGAGTTCTCGTCCGACCCGGTCAGCAAGCCGCACGTCCTGAAGACATCTGGCGGCGATGAGATCCGCGCCAACGCGGTGATCATCTCGACCGGCGCCACCGCCAACTGGCTCAACCTCGAGAGCGAGCAGCGGCTCGCCCGCTCGGGCGGCGGCGTCTCGGCGTGCGCGGTCTGCGACGGCGCGCTGCCGATGTTCCGCGACGAGCCGCTCGCGGTCGTCGGCGGCGGGGATACCGCCCTCGAGGAGGCGACCTACCTCACCAAGTTCGCCAGCAAGGTCTACGTGATCCACCGGCGAGACGAGCTCCGGGCCAGCAAGGTCATGCAGACGCGGTATCTCAGCAAGCCCAACGCCGAGGTGCTCTGGAACAAGGTCGTCGTCGAGGTCCTCGGCGGGGAGAAGACCGAGGGCGTCCGCCTCAAGGACACCGTGACCGGCGAGGAGAGCACGCTCGAGGTCAAGGGCCTGTTCATCGCGATCGGGCACACGCCCGCGACGCGATTCCTTCGGGAGACCGGTCTCGAGTTCGACGACGCCGGCTACATCGAACTCAAGGGGCGCGATAGCGCCACCAACCTGCCCGGCGTGTTCGCCGCGGGCGACGTCGCCGACGCGAAGTACCGCCAGGCGATCACCGCCGCCGGCATGGGCTGCCAGGCCGCCATCGACGCCGAGCACTGGCTGGGCGCGAACGACCTCAACTGAGAACACTCCGTTGCGCCCTCTGGGCGCACACCCGCACGGTCACGGCCGCGCCGGATCAGATACGGCGGACCTGAGCGGGCACCGGCGTGCTTTGAGCCATCGTCGCGCAGCCCGACCCGAGCGACAACGGGGCCCGTTCAGCTGCAAGGCAGCTCGAGCTCGCCGAAGAGACGGAACTGCTTCCGGCGCAGGATCTGACCCGCGAGGTTCGGGTCGTCGACCGCCAGCGCGATCGTCGGCCGCCCGTTCGGTTTGATCATCAGCGGGTAGGCGAACATGATGTTCAGCTCGGCGCCGAGCAGGCTGAGGCACATGCTCGTCAGCGTGTGGTTCTCGGTCAGCTCGACCACAAGGACGTCCATCTCGCCGAACGCGAGGCGGTGCTCGCGGAGCAGTTCCCGCGCCTTGCGTGCCTTGTTGGTGATGATCCGAACAACCGCGTGGTCGCTGGCCTCGTGCACCGAGATCGCGCAGATCGAGCAATCCGAATCGTCGAAGCCCTCGACCATGTCGAGCAGCTTGCCCACCTTGTTGTTCATGAACACGCTGAACTGGGTGACGGTGGGGGGCACGTAGCCCTGCGTCGTCTCCAGTGGTGTCGGCGCGCTGCTGCTCATCGACCCGCCATCCCTGCCAATCCCCGGCCGCCGAGTGACACACCCGTCCGCGCCGCGGGCGGGCTCTTCACGAAACCTGAGCGTACTCGGGCCTCCGACCGCCCGCCAGACAATTCCGCGCCGGAGCGGGCTTTGACACCCCCAGAGCGCCCGTCAGACGGCGAAGCTCGACCCGCACCCACACGAACTGGTGGAGTTGGGGTTGTTGAAGACGAACCCGCGGCCCATGATCTCGTCCTTGAAGTCGACCGTGGTGCCGCGCAGGTAGAGCAGGCTCTTGGGGTCGCAGATCACCCGGACGCCGTGCTGCTCGAACTCCTCGTCCGAGTCCTTCTGCGTCTCGGTCAGGTCGAGGATGTAACTGAAGCCCGAGCACCCGCCGCCCTTCACACCGACGCGGAGACGCACCTTGTCGGCGTCGAGCTCCTGCTGCTCGATGATCGTCTTGATCTCGCGGGCGGCCGTCTCGCTGAGGATGACGCCGGCCTGCTCGGTCTCGGTCGGGGCGGTGCTCGTGCTCATGCGTGCGCTCTCCTTGCGGTCACAACGGATCGGCCAAACGGCGACAACCCGAGACCAAACACTCGGAAGTCTAAACGATAGGCGGCGGTGGTTTGTTCGGCGTTTCGGGTCGGGTCAGACGGTGTTCGCAGTCTGTGCGGACTCGGCGCCGGCCCCGTTCTTGGCCTTGTAGTCCGCGATCGCCGCCCGGATCGCGTCCTCCGCGAGCACCGAACAGTGGATCTTGACCGGTGGCAGGCTCAGCTCCTCGACGATCTGCGTGTTCTTGATCTCGAGACCCTCGTCCACCGACTTGCCCTTGAGCCACTCGGTCGCCAGCGAGCTCGAGGCGATCGCCGAGCCGCAGCCGAAGCACTTGAACTTCGCGTCCTCGATCTTACCGTCGTCGTCGACCTTGATCTGCAACTGCATCACGTCGCCGCACTCGGGCGCGCCGACCAGGCCCACCCCGACGTCGCTGCGCTCCTTGATCTCTTTCTGCGTGCCGAACGAGCCCACGTTCCGCGGGTTCTCGTAGTGTTCGATGACCTTCTCGCTGTACGCCATCCGTCGGTCTCCCTTCGCGGGGTCCGTCCGTGACGGACCGGGACGATCTCTGCCTCAGTGCGCCTGCCACTCGATCTTCGTGATGTCGATGCCTTCCTGGTGCATGTCGTAGAGCGGGCTCAGCGTCCGCAGACGCTCCACCGCCGCGGCGATCGTGTCGATCGCGTAGTCGATCTCCTCCTCGGTCGTGAACCGGCCGAGGCTGAGCCGGAGCGAGCTGTGGGCCAGGTCGTCCCCGACGCCCAGGCCCTTGAGCACGTAGCTCGGCTCCAGGCTCGCCGAGGTGCACGCGCTGCCGGAGCTCATCGCGATCTGCTTGCAGTCCATCATCAGGCTCTCGCCCTCGACGAAGCCGAAGGAGATGTTCGTCAGGTGCGGCAGCCGGTGCTCGGTCGAGCCGTTGACCTGCGTCGCGTCCACCCGTTCCGTCAGCCCCCGCTCGAGCCTGTCACGCAGCGCCCCGAGCCGCTCACGATCGGCGTCCATCTCCTGCGCGCACAACTCGCAGGCCGCGCCGAGCCCGACGATGCCGGGGATGTTGTGCGTGCCCGACCGAAACCCCCGCTCCTGGCCGCCGCCCTCGATCAGCGCGGTCAGCCGGACCCGCGGGCGACGCCGGCGGACGTAGAGCGCCCCGACGCCCTTCGGCCCGTACATCTTGTGCGCCGAGAGGCTCAGCAGGTCGATGCTGTCCTCGGTGACGTTCGTCGGCATCTTCCCGACCCACTGCGTCGCGTCGGTGTGGAAGATGACCCCGCGGTCGTGGCAGAGCCGGCCGATCGCCGGGATCTCGCTGATCGCGCCGATCTCGTTGTTCGCCCACATCAGCGAGACCAGGATCGTGTCGTCGCGGAGGTGCCGCTCGACGATCTCGGCGGTGATCACGCCGTCCGCCGGCGGATCGATGAATGTGACGTCGAACCCCTCCTTCTGGAGCCGCTTCGCCGGGTCCAGCGTCGCCTTGTGCTCGATGGCGCAGGTAATGATGTGCCCGCGCCCGCTCTCGCCGGCCGGCCGCTTCGCGTACATGCTGGCCGCGCCCTTGATCGCCAGGTTGTTCGATTCGGTCGCGCCCGACGTGAAGATGATCTCCTTGCGGTCGGCGCCGATCAGGCCCGCGACCTGCCGGCGGGCCCGGTCCGCCGCCTCCTCCGCCGCCCAGCCGAAGCTGTGGTTCCGGCTGCCCGCGTTGCCGTACACCTCGGTGAAGTACGGCAGCATCGCCTCGACGACCCGAGGGTCGGTCCGGGTGGTCGCGGCGTTGTCCAGGTAGATCGGGAGTCTGGGTGCCATGGGCTCTCCGTGCGGCGTCCGCTCGCAACCGGACCGCCCGGTCCGGTTGTTTAGAACTATTCTTGATAAGACTAGGGCCGGTTCGGCCCGCCGGCAACGCCGGTTGAGCCGGAGCCCGCCGTCAGCCCTCCGGTTCGGGCTCGGGACGGTTGTAGAGCATCTCGACTCGGTTGCCGCGACCGACGTAGGTCACGCGGCTCATGTAGGCACGCATCAGCATCAGGCCCCGCCCCGACGTGTTCAGGAGGTTCTCGTCGGCGGTCGGGTCGGGCAGGTCGGACGGGTCGAACCCCGGGCCCTGGTCTTCGATCTCGATCCGCACGGCCGCCTCGGAGACCTCGTACCGGACCTCGATCGTCGCGGAGTCGGGAAGGTCACGGTGCCCGTGCTGGAAGGCGTTGATCAGGGCTTCCTCGAGGGCCAGCTTGATCGCGAAGGTCGAGCTCTTCGGGTACCCGTGGCGCTCGACGTGCTCGAGGATCGTGTTCTCGAGCGACTCGATCTCGGCCCGCCGGTTGGACAGCGCGAGTCGCACGGGCTGGTCTGGTCCGCTCTGCGCGTTCATGCGGCGCCGCGGCCTATCCGAAGGCCTTGCGAGCCTCGTCGCTCGTCTCGTAGATGTCGAAGATCTTGTTGAGCCGCGTGATCACGAACACCTCGTAGATCTGAGGGTCGATGTCCGCGAGCCTCAGCGCGCCGCCGCGGTTCTTCACGTTGTTGTTGATCGTGATCAGCGTCCCGAGCGCCGCCGACGACAGGTGGTCGACGTTGCTGAAGCTGATCAGCATCTGCGGCTTCTCGCGCGACTCGATCAGGCCGTTGATCTGGTCGCCGATCGCGAGGATGTTCCCCTCGTCGAGGATGTTCCGGTCGACGAACCCGACGCGGACCACGCCGTTGTCGTCATCCACC
Source organism: Planctomycetota bacterium (assembly GCA_038521625.1). GTDB lineage: Bacteria > Planctomycetota > Phycisphaerae > Phycisphaerales > UBA1924 > JBCBKP01. The sequence continues at coordinate 23,623 of JBCBKP010000017.1, read as the reverse complement.
CGGAGCCGGGCTTCCCCCTCGGCCATGCTGTCGTTCTCCGTCAACCGTCGCTTCGCCCGACTCGCGCCCGTCCATCGGGCGCGGGCCGTCGATCAGAGGAAGAGAGTCTAGAGGGCCCGATAGCCCCGCGTCGCCGATCGCTCCGATCGGTCCGCCCCGCGGCGCCCGCCCGGGCCCCGCGCTAGCGGCTCAGGGAGTCGAGCAGGCCCGGGAAGGCGAGCTCCTCCTCCTCGCTCTGGATGATGATCTCCGGACGCAGCAGGATGAGCACCGTGCTCTCGGTCTTGGTCTCGATCCGGTTCGTGAAGAAACGGTTGATGAACGGGATCTTGCTCAGGATCGGCACGCCGGTCTCGGTCTCGACCTCGTTCACGACCCGCTGGCCGCCGAGCAGGATCGTCCCCTGGTCCGGCACCGTCACCGTGGTCTCGACCGACGTGATCGTCACAACCGGGGTCTGGATCGTCGCCTGAGCCGGCTCCGAGATCGGGATGCCCGCAACGGTGCCGGTCGCCGCGCCGCCGGCCTGGGCCTCGACCACGATCGGATCGGCCGAGAGATCGACCTCGCCCGTCTGCGTCCGGACGTTCAGCGTCACGTACCGCCGGTCCGCCGAGACGACGCCCTGGACCACGAGGTTCACGCCCTCCGAGACCACGTCGAGCTCGGGGTCGAACGCCACGGCCGAGTCCGACACGACCGGCTCCTGGTCGCTGACGAAGGAGATCTGCGTCGCGACGAAGATGTTCGACGCCTGGCCGTTCGTGAACGTCAGACGCGGGGCCGTCAGCTGCAGCGAGCGGCGATCGGCCTGCGTGGCCTCGACGAGGAAGTCGACCTGGACATCGTCGAGGAACCTGCCCGCGATCCCGAGGGCCGGGGCGCCCGCCTGAACGACCGACGCGGCGAAGTCCGCCGAGGCGCCAAGCGCCTCGGTCAGTCCGATCGAGTTCTGCTGGATGCCGACCGTGCTGAACCCGCCGGGCGCCGGGACCGCTTGGCTGATCGGCGTGTCGGGGATGAGATCGCCGTCCGTGTCGAGCACAAACGCGGTCGAACTGATGTTCCGGGCACCCGTGAGCTGGGCGGTCGCCGGATCGAAGAAGTCCGACGGCAGCAGCCCGGGATCGCCCGGTTGGACCGAGAAGGTCCCGTTGGACGGATCGAAGATGAGCTGGTCGTTCCGGAGGTCCTCGTACTCGTCCTGACCGCCGATGAAGATGTCCAGATCGAAGCCGATCTGCTCGAAGAAGTCCTCGGTCACCAGCAGGAACCGGCTCTCGACGTTGATCTGCAGGTTGCGGACCGCGCGGAGCTGGTCGAGCAGGCCCTGGATCGCGCGGTGGTTCTTCGGCGTGTTCCGGACGATCAGGCTGTTGCGGAAGCGCTCGATCCGGCCCGTGTCGCCGCCGAAGTCGGCCCAGCCCTCGTTGTCGACGGTGTTGCGGATGATCTCCTCGAGCTCGTCGAGCAGCGCCTCCTAGTCGATGATCGGCTGGTCCTGCTGGTTCTGCTGGAACGGGCTCTGGCCGCCGCCGCCGCCCTGCCCGCCCTGGCTGAACACCGAGTTCAGGTCGAACTCCGGAGCGTTCTCATAGTCCGGCACCTCGATCAGCAGGTCCGAGACGTCGTAGATCTCGAGCACCGTGTTCCGGCGGAGCACCTCGTCCGACGCGACCGTCAGCACGCCGTCGTACACCGCCCAGCCGGCCGGCTGGTCCGGGGACGAGGCCTTCTCGAGCACGCGGTCGAGCACCGCCTCGAGCGGCACGCTCGTCAGGTTCAGCGAGACCGTCGAGCCCTGGCTGACGCCGATCTCGTCCAGCGACTCCCAGTCCACGTCCATGTCGAACTCGCCGACCGAGGCGACGAAATTCAGGATGTCCTCCAGCGCGTTGTCATTGAACGCGATCGGCTCCCGCTGATCGCGGAGACGCGTCAGCACCGCGCGGTTCGCCTCCGAGTCGGCGAACGCCAGCGGGCTGCTCCGGCGCTGCGAGATCGCCACCCAGTCGTCCGGGTACTCGACCAGCCGCGTCGGCGGGATCGTCGCCTCGTAGTTCGTCGTCTGAATGTCCGCGAGCCGGATGTTCCGCTCGTTCATCGCGCCCAGGTAGCGACGCATGATGATCGTCTGGCGGATCACGTCCTGGAGCAGGAGCCCCGCCGGGTTCCGCGGCTCCAGGAACAGGATCTGCTCGACCTCCTGCAGCGCCGCCTCGTAGTCCTCCTCGGCCTGCAGCTCACGCACGCGCTCGATCAACGCGTTGATCCGGCGCTGCCGCTCGTCCGCCAGCTCTCGCTCCCGCGCCGCCGCCTCGCTCCGCAGACGCTCCGATTCCGCCTCGGTCCGGAGGATCTCCGCCGCCCGCTCCGCCTCGTTGATCTCGCTGATCAGCGACGTCGCGTCGCCCACGTAGTCGTCGAGCTCCGCCTGGCTGAACACGTCACGCTCGCGCTGGATCAGAAGGCGGGCCGCCGCGGCCTCGTCGCGAGCCCCGGCGAAGTCGCCCTGGCCGAGCAGATCGTTCGCGGCCTCGATCCGGCTCTCGAACTGCGCGTTGGCCTCCTGACGCCGGACCTCGCGATCGATGATCTCCTGGCCCAGCGGCCCCTGGTCCGGCTGCCCGCCGCCGCCGAGCGCCAGACGCGCCTCCCGCCGACGCTCCTCGGCGAGCGCGATCTGGTCGTCGTTCAGGAAACGCCGATACTCGCCCTGCGGCGCCAGCAGGCGGATGTAGATCCGCTCCGCCTCCGCCAGCCGACGGTCGTTGAACGCCTGCTCGGCCGCGGCCAGCAGCCGCCCGGCTTCCACACGCAGCGCCGAGTCCACCGGGCTCTCCGGCTGCCCACCCTCGGGCTGCGCGGTGACGCCGAGATCCGCGCGGACCTCCTCGCCCTCGCCCACCTTCGAGAGCAGCCACCCCGCACGCTCTTCCGGCGGCTCCACCAGGGCGAGCGAAAGGGCGTCGATCGCGAACGGGCGACCGAACTCGCTCTCGAGCTCGGCGATCCGCAGCCGCAGGCTCGTCGCACGCTCGGCGTCCGCCCTCTCGAGCGCCACGCCCGAACGCGAGAGACCCTCGATCGCACGCTTCGCCTCGCCGTACTCGCCCGCCTCGAACGACGCCCAAGCGTCCTCCAGCGTCTCGCCCGCCCGCGACTGCAGGACCCGCTTGCGCTGCGACGCGAGATCCATCAGCGTCCGGGCCACCGCGCGCTCCGAGTCGTCCGCGTCCGAGGATGCGAGCACCGCACGCGCGTGCCGCTCGACCCCGACCAGGTCGTCGCTCATCAGCGCGACCTCGGCAGACTGCTTGTGCATCTCGCCCGCCCGCAGCGAGGCGATCAGCCCGTCCGCCCGCGACGCCAGCGACGCCAGCCGCCCACGCTCAGAGTCGCTCAGCCCGACCAGCAGGCCCGGCTGCGAGTACCTCGCCGCCTCGACACGCGCCTGCACCGCGCGACCCTCTCGCAGGAGCGAGGCGACGCGGTCGATCGGCGAGTCGAGCCCCAATACCGACCGGTTCCCGCCGTTGATCGGGCGGGGCGCCTGGGCCGTCGCCAACCCAGCGGCTGCAACGAGGGCTGCGGCAACAACGGCGGCTCGATGGGCATTGCGAGGCATGGATCGCATCTCCGTCTGATTCTGAGGCGTCGTGCGGGCCGCTCACGCTCTTCGCGCGAGCGCTCGACCCAACTCTCGGTCACTGCACCGCTTCCGCGGGCGGTGGAGTCCCCGCGTGTCGTGCCGTGCCACCGTGGCAGGCCGCACGCCGTGAGGGCGGAACATAGCCGCTCCAAACGCGTTCCGCAATCCGACTGAGCACCGCTCTCGGTTCGCGCCGATTCCAAAACCGACCCAGACGAGCGGCTCGCCCTCGCTCCGATCGCGCTCCGAACGCCCGGGCCCGACCCCGCCGACCCCACCGCCAGCCTCACAGCCAGCCGCGCCAGAGCACCCGCGTGCCCCGTCTCAGCAGCGTCTTCGCGCTGCCCCGCGGCGGCCGCGGCGAGCCCGCCCCGACCGGCTTCGACCGGATCGACTCCAACGCCGCCTCCAGCTGTTCGGGGGAAAGCCGGTCGGCCGCCACCACCAGACCCTCCCCGATCACGACGCCCGCCGCGCTCGAGGCCAGCGCCTCCGACTCCGCCAGGCAGAGCAGCTCCGCCTCGTTCAGGCTCGACGCGATCAGATACAGCTCCGCGTACGCGTCCACCGCCGCTTCGCGCGGGAACCGCATCAGGCACCGCCAGCCCGTCGCACCCAGCACCTGCCCCCCGTCGTCGACGTTCCCCTCGGGATCGATATTGAGCGACAGCCGCCAGTCGTCCCGCAGCCGCTCCACGATCTCCTCGCCCGACATCAGCTCCGGGCGGTCCGCCGGCGCCAGCAGAACACCACGGTGCTCGTGCGCCGCCGCGTCGGCACCGGAAGGCTCGGGCACCGCAGCCAGGTCGAACGCCCGAAGCAGACGCTCCACCTTCTCCCGCAGGTCCGGCTCCACCCGGATCGTCAGGATCTTGTGCTCGTCCAGGAACAGATACGCGAACGGCTCGTCCGACATCGCGCCGAACCCGCACATCCCGTCCTCGAAAAAGAACGGCCCGAAACGCTCCGTCGCCTCCAGGATCTCGTCGATCCCGCACGGCTCGTACGCGATGTACGGGTCGATCTCCCGGTACGCGTCGTGCCCGAGGAAATCCAAGATCGGGAACACCCGCCTCGGCATCATCGTCAGCGCCGCGACCGTGAACGCCTGAACCCGCTCCGCCGAGACCACCGCGTCGTAGACGTACCGGTCCGGCCAGTGCTCCCATTTGCCGTCGTCGTCGTCGCCGTCCGCCGGCTCGAACTCCGAGCGGTACCCCGGCGCCGGCGTCATCGCCTCGACCGGGTACACGCCGAGCGGGAACTCGAAGCCCTCGAGCTCGTGACGCTTCAGCTCCGGGTCCAGCTGACAGATCGGTTCCATCCCGCGACCGGCCCCCGCGCAACAACCGCCCGCCCAACGTCCGGCGATGGCTCGACCCTACGCTCCCCGCATGGACGGCGTCCAACCGCCAGACCTGCTCGCCATCGCCGTCGGCAATACCCGCACGCGCTGCGGTGTGTTCATCGCCGGCCAGCTCGAGGCGTCCGCCACCGCGCCCAACGCGCACGCCGGCGAGATCGAGGACGCCATCGCCGCGGCCACCGGCAAGCACGCCGAGACCCTCGCGCTCGCCGCCGTCTCCTCCGTCGCCCACGCCCACCTCGAGACCGCGATCGCCGCGATGCGCCGCGTCGTCCCGGCGCTCGAGCCCCAGATCGCCGGTCGAGACATCCCCCTGCCGATCCCCCTCGCGCTCGAGGACCCCGGGACCGTCGGCGTCGACCGGCTCCTCAACACCACCGCCGCATACGAGACCGCCAAGCAGGCCTGCGTCGTCGTCGATGTCGGGACCGCCGCCACCGTCGATTTCGTCGACGGTCAGGGCGTCTTCCAGGGCGGCGCCATCGCGCCGGGGCTCGCGATGATGCTCGCCGCGCTCCACGAGCACACCGCCGCGCTGCCCCAGACCGATTGGGAGCGTCCCGACCCGCAGCGCGGCCCCTTCGGCAAGGACACCGCCCACGCGATGCGACTCGGCGCCCAAGCCGCCATCGCCGGTCTCGTCCGCGACCGCCTCGACGCCTACGCCGAGGCCTACGGCGCCTACCCCCAGGTCATCGCCACCGGCGGCGACGCCGCGATCCTCGAGCCCACCGGGCTCGTCGACCACTTCGTCCCCGAGCTCCAGCTCATGGGCCTCCGCGATTGTGTCCGAAGCGCCCTCGAGCACGACCCCACCGAAGACCCGCTCGGATGACACCCGCCCGATGGCGCGTCGAGACCCCCAGGCAGGCCGCCGGGGCGATCGCGCTGATCACCGTCCGGTCCGCCGGCCTCGACGCCGTCATCGATCAGCTCGGGATCGCGCCGCTCGCGCCGGGCGACCGCCGCCCCGCCGACCTGCTCGGGATCGACCACGCCGTCGTGGCACGCCCGACGCCCGACCGGCTGCTCCTCATGCCGCACGCCGGGCACGCCGTTCTCCGTGCGCTCGAGTCCAGGCTGGCCGAGGCCCTCGGCCCCGAGGACCGCGCCGGCCCGGAAGCCCTTCGAGACCGCCTGACCGACGCCCTCGCCCGCGCTCACAGCCCGCGCGCGATCGACCTGCTCCTCGATCAGCCGCGGCGATGGTCCGAAGCCGGCCTCGATCCGGCCGGAGACCCTCTCGGCGCCGCGATCGAAACCGACCGCGTCGCGCCGCCCACGCTCAACCGCCTGATCACCCCCCCGACGATCGCGGCCGTGGGCCCGCCCAACGTCGGCAAATCGACCCTGCTCAACGCGCTCGCCGGACGCCAGCTCGCCATCGCCCGAGACGAGCACGGCACAACCCGCGACCACGTCGGCGCCGAGCTCGTCCTCGACGCCCTCGCCGTCCGCTGGCTCGATGCGCCGGGCCTCATGGACCGCCCGGACCCAACCGATTGCGCCGCGATCGAGCTCGCCCTCGAGGCCGTGCGGTCGGCCGATCTCGTTTGCCTCTGCGGCGACGCGGCCGCCGCACCCCCGGACCCCGCCGAGCTCGGGATCCGGGCCCAGACCCTCCGCCTGGCCCTTCGGACAGATCTCGCCGAGCCCGGCTGGGCCGCGGATCTCCGGCTCTCAGCCCCGCCAGACGGCTCGCGGCCCCGCGGCCTGAGCGAGCTCGCCGAGCTCGCCCGCCGGACGCTCGTGCCCGACGCCGACCTCGACGACCCGCGCCCCTGGGCGTTCTGGACCGCCGATTCCGACGCCTGATCGCCCGCCATCGACGGCTCCCTACCCTTCGCAGCTATGGACGAACGCCAGTCACAGATCCGCGAGCGGGCCGGTCTCGACGAGGGCCGGATCAACACCGAGTTCCTCGACACCCTCCAGCGATTCTCGACCCCGGTCCTGCTGCTGGTCGTCATCGTCTCGCTCGGCTGGGCCGGCTACCGCTATTACAACCAGCAGCGCCTCGCCTCCCGCGACCAGGCGTTCCTCGAACTGGCCGTCGTCGAGCAGTCGACCAACCCCGCCCCGGCGACGCTCCGCGCCGTCGCGCAGGACTACGCCGGCGTCGGCGCCGTCGGCGAGCTGGCCCAGCTCGCCCTCGCCGATCTCTACCTCCGCGCCGCCACCATCGGCGTCGAGCCCGGCACCGAGATCGCCTTCAACGCCGAGATCGCCGAGACCGACCGCCTCGACGACGCGGCCCGCCGCGACTATCTCGACGACGCCGGCGCGCTCTTCCGAGCCGTGCTCCAGAAAGCGCCCGACGACACCCGGGCGATCATCCGTCTCAACGCGCTGTTCGGCCTCGCCGCCGTCGCCGCCAGCACGGACGACGCCGAGGGGGCCCGCCAGCACCTGAGCGACGCCAAGTCCCTCGCCGAGCGATCGGGCTACCCCGCCCTCGTCACGCTCGCCGACGCACGCGTCGCCGCCCTCGACGAGATGGGCGAGCGCCCCGTCTTCGCCAACCGCGACGACCTGCCGCGCCTCCCGGGCGACCCCGCGGAGCCGGTCGAGGTCCCGGCGCCGACGCCCGCACCGACCGAGGCGCCCGTAGAGACCGTCGAGCCCGAGGAGGCCGGGCCCCAGCTCCCAGCGGGCCCGCCCGCCGAGGCCCAGACCGAGACCCAGTCCGAGACCCAGTCCGAGACCCAGTCAGAGACCGAGCCCGGCTCCGGCGGCGGCTGACCCACCGTGGCCACCGAGCCCGACCCCAAGCAACACGAAGAACGCGTCACCACCTCGCTCCGGCGCGAGCAATCCGACCCGCCCCTCATCCTCCGCGGCGGCAAGGTCAACCCCGACGCCATCCGCATCGCCTACGAGCGCGCCGCCGACACCGGCGAGTTCGACGACTCCGACGGCCTCGGGCGCGTCAGCTTCGTGCTCCAGCGCGATCTCAAGACCCGCCTCGACAAGTACCTGACCAGCCGCATCGCCTTCATGAGCCGCAGCCAGCTCCAGCGGCTCATCGGCGAGGGCGGTGTCACCGTGAACGGTGACCGCTGCCGCGCCGCGACCAAGCTCCGCGCCGGCGACGAGGTCACCGTCGCCGTGCCGCCGCCACCCTCGACCGACGTCCTGCCGCAGAAGATCCCGATCGAGGTGCTCTACGAGGACGAGCACCTCATCGTGCTCAACAAGCCGAAGGACATCATCGTCCACCCCGCGCGCACCGAGAAGTCCGGCACGCTCCTCAACGCGCTGGCCTGGCACTTCCGACACGACTCCGACACGGGCGGCGAGCTCTCGCCCGTCGGCAAGCAGGAGACCCGCCCCGGCGTCGTCCACCGCCTCGACCGCAACACCACCGGCTGCATCGTCTTCGCCAAGACCGAGCACGCCCACTGGAAGCTCGGCAGCCAGTTCGAGCACCGCAAGGTCGACAAGCGATACCTCGCGGTCGTCCAGGGCTGGCCGGAAGAGGACGGATTCGTCATCGACCTGCCGATCGGCCCGCACCCGTCGAAGGAGAAGGGCTACCGCGAGAAGCAGGTCGTCCGGCGCGACGACTTCGGCAAACCCTCGGTGACCATCTGCCGCGTCCGCGAGCACTACCGCGACCACGCCAGAGCGGTGGGGGACCAGCAGTTCGCGCTGGTCGAGCTCGAGCTTAAGACCGGGCGCACGCACCAGATCCGCGTGCACCTCAGCCACGAGGGCCTGCCGATCGTCGGCGACGACATGTACGCCGGGCGGCCGTTCAGCTTCGAGAGCAACGCCCCCTCCGCGGCGGAGGCCGCGGACTCAGACCCGACCTCCGCGGCGCTTGCCGCGGTCTCGACCCAGGCGCTGCACGCCGGCCTGCTCGCATTCGAGCACCCGGAGACCGGTGATGCGATGGTGTTCTGTGCGCCGCCGCCGGGTGACATGCGGGCGCTCATCGAGCACCTGCGCGCTCAGGAGTGCGAGCCCATGCATGTCGACTCGACGGTGCCGCTGGCGCGATTCGGGCTGTAGCTTGCGCTGACTAAGTACGGCCGGCGTATTGCCTCGGTGTTACTGATCGTGCAGTCGTAGCGGCTCTCCGCGTGCTGGCCCACCCGCCCTATCGAAGAGCTGCTTGCCGATCGCCTGATCGGGGAGCACGCGATCTAGCTCCCGATCCTAATCCAGTTCCGGGATGGGGTTCGTGGTCGCCAACAAGATGAAGGAACTCTTCCGGAACGGATCCAACCGGCTCGGGCGGAGGTACCGTTCGCGCCTTCTTCGGGAGCAACCTCGGAGCGCGCGTGTCCGGACGGTGTCCCAGGAGCTGAACCTGAAATTCTCGCGCGAAGACCTCTCCAAGGAGCGATGGGACCGCATTGCCGATCTGGCGCTGCGCCGAAGTTCGCCTACCGGCGACTTGCACTGTGTCAGGGATAGTCTGGAGGCGACACAGCTCACGGACGCTCAACCTGCGGTTCGTCCAATGGAACGGCCCTACGGAAGGGCCCGGTTGCGCCTGAATGGTCCAGGACGGCTGGATCTTGGAGAGTTTGAGTAAGAAGTTCCAGTACCGGCGGCGCCATCCGAACAATGGGAGTCCTTCGCCACGATCGGTATGATGCAGGTAGTTGGAGCCTTCGGGAATGCTTGGAATGAGCCCCGCCCATTTTCCTCGGATGGCGAGGTCCTCGTCAGGACCAGAATCCAAGCCACCGATCGCGTCGTAAGCGGTTGAACATGGCAGGAGCGAATTCGACAGGAGTCCGGCGGTCTGGTCGCCATGGGTCGGAGAGGGAAAGCGAAACTCCCTACCATTCCGCTCAGCAACGATGACAAACCGCTGACGTCGTTGGGGCACGCCGTAGTCGCAAGCATCGACGACGCCGAATGTAGGCCTGTAGTCGGTTCCGATTCGACGGTTGATCGAATCGATTCTGTTCAGCAGAAGCTCCAGACCCTCACTCTTCCCTTGGTATCCGAGGCCTGCAACATTCTCGAGGAGCATCGCACGCGGCGACACCTCCTCTAGCACTCGCAGGAATGCATCGAGCGTGGCCGCCCTCGGGTCCGTGAGCCGGCCGGCTTCTCCTGTCCTCCAGAATCCAGATTTCGAGAACGGTTGGCATGGCGGGCCACCGATCAAGACCTCGATTTCACGGTCCGATCGTCCAGCAACGCTGAGCATCTCAGCCGTGGAGACATCGAAGATGTCGCTCTCGAGAACCCGATCGCCCAGGTGGGCACGGAGCGTCTCGCAGCAGTCATGATCCCGTTCTACCGCAACCCCGACCTCAAAGCCTGCGGCTTCAAAGCCGAAGTCGAGGCCTCCCATACCACTGAACAGGCTGATTGCGACCGGCTTGGGCATCCATGCTCCGCTACGCCACGTCGGCGATCTGTGCTAGCCTCGATTCTACATCGGCAATCCACTCCTCGCCGACCCGCACTTTGTTGTCCAGCTTGCCGGCGCATCTCGTGTGCGGTGCGAGAGTTGCGGAAGTGTGAAACCTGAACTCCCACCGGTCAGTCACCGCGTGGAGACACGCTGCGACCAGATCGAACTCCTCTGGGCTGTAGTACCGAGAGCACGGGTCGCTCAGCGAAGCGCGGGCACGCTGAAGGTCCACCCTCGGCCGCCCCTGTGCATCCGTTTTGCGAAGGGCGTTCTTGCACTCAACGATAATCGGCCGCGATCCTCGGTACCGGAGCGAGACGTCGCTCTGCTTGTCTCCGATGAGCCGCTCACAATCCGAAACACCGGGCACCGACGCAAGGTGCCTACGCAGATGTTCCTCTGCGACCCATCCACGTACGGCCATCTTGAGCCGGGGTGTGCTTGCGATTAGATCAAAGACTTGAGATTCGTCGAGTTCAAACTCCCGGGCGAGAATGTGAACCCGGCTGGAATTCATGATCTCGTCGGGAACAGGTGGTCGATCGATCGAACCTCCGTAGATGTCGCGTGGTTGATCAGCCAGCCACTGGCGATGTCCGGGGTCTTCGCCGAGGGCTTCTCGCTCGAACTTAATGAGCCGAAGAATTTCGTCCTGGCGACACCCAACGAGCACCTCGTACCGATCCGAATCCTCTGGGCAGCGCGACGAGTAATGGACGTGCCGTTCCCAAGCGAACCAGCCTTCTGCTTGGATTGCCTGTGCGTGATCATCTTTGAACTCGACGGACTTGAAGAATCGGGTTGGACTGTTCTGGATCGGGTCCGCGCTCACGAAGATGCCGTCCTCGGGATCAATGCCGATTAGCAAGGTTGTGTATAGGCCAAGCGGGTCCTGCCAGAGGTCGTGATACCCGCGCGTGTCACTGCCGTACTTGATCTGAAACCGACGTTCGTCGCTTGGGCGGTTCTTGATGACCCGTCGGTTCGCCAGGAACGCGTAGGCGACGATCCCGAGGCGTTCTCCTTGCGGAGTCTCGAAGGTGACTCGAAAGGGCGCTGTACCGGGGTCAGAGGCAAAGATCACCCTGCAGCTCGCCGCTTGAAGCCCATCGACAATGAACCGGACGAGCGGTTCCCGACTCTTACGCTGAACCGAGTAAGTTCGGTACTCCGCTTGCCACGGAAGGCGGCCATATTCCATCGGACCCTCCTGGATTCGGTTTTCAGAAGGGTAGCGAAGGCGCGATACCCGTGCCAGCGTCTGACGCTGGCGTCGCTCTCTCGCTCGGGTCGATCTCTGGGTTCGGAATTGTCCTCGCCGGCGGCTCGAGTTGAACCATTGTCTGCGACAGGTCTTGCGCTCGTCGCGACCGTGCCGTCAGACACCCGCCCCCGCGTGCCCGGGCAGCAGCGGCAGGAGGGTTTCCCCCAGCCGCTGGATCTCCTCGTGCATCGGGCTGCACTGCGCCAGGATCAGACCGACGCCGGCCTCTTCGTACGCCGCGAGCGTCTCCGCGACCGAATCCGGCGTGCCGACCAGCCCGGAGCGCAGACCTCGATTCGTCACGCTGTAGTCCTCGACCGAGATGTCGCTCCGCAGCCGGCTGCCCTCCACGAACGCCTTGTACGTGTCGTACACCTGCGTCGTCGCGCGCACGTTGGTGATCCGCGCCCGCTCGGCCTCGGCCTCCTCCATCGTGTCACGCACGATGATGTACGAGGCCATGCCGAATTTCAGCGCCGGCCCGCCGGCCGCCGCGCGGCGCTCGGACATGTCCCGGACATATCCGCGCACGGTCTCGACGCTGTCCCCGTGCATCAGATACGCGTCGCAGTGCTCCGCGATGAACCCGCGACCCTCGTCGCTCTCGCCGCCCGCGTAGATCGGGATCTGCCCCTGCACCGGCTTGGGGCTCAGGATCAGGTCGGTCGTCTTGTAGAACGCCCCGTCGAAGCTGAAACGCGCCTCGCCCCAGCCGCCGCGCATCACCCTCACGAACTCGGCGGACCGCCGGTATCGGTCGGCGTGGTCGAGCCACGCGTTCGCGTACATCTCCAGCTCACGCTGCCACCACGCCGAGACCAGGTTTAGCTCGAAGCGCCCGCCCGAGATGTGATCGATGTTCGCCGCCATCTTCGCGACCAGCGCAGGCACCCGGAAACCCGGACGGATCGCCGCCATCAGCCGAATCCGCTCGGTGACCGCCGCGATCGCGCTGATCGCCGTCCACGCCTCGACCGACGGCGCCGCGTGCCCCTTGACGTCGTTCAGGTTCAGCTCGGCCACGAGCAGCGTGTGGAACCCCTGCACGTCCGCGAGCTGCGCGACGCGCTTCTGATAGTCCCAGCGCCAGTCCATCCGCTCGTCGGGGTCGTTGCGCAGCCAGCCGCCGAAGACGGGCTGCCAGAGTCCGATCCTCAGCCCGTCCCGATCCGCCATGACCGCTCCCTCTCCTCTTCGCGTCAACTCGGCGCGAGCTTCTCCAGCTCACGCCTGACCAGGCCCGCAACCGCCGCGGCCCCGTCCAGACCATGGTTGGCCTCCACCGAGGGCGAGTAGTTCGTGTTGCAGTTCACGTCGTAGGTCCAGCGCTTGCCTTCCGCGTCCTCGATGAACTCGATCCCGGCGATCTCGATGCCTTCCGAAGAGCAGAACGCCTCGCACGCCTCGATCTGTTCCCGCGGCACGTCCTCCCGAAGGCTGAACTTCGCCTGCGGGTCCTCGCTCTCCCCCTCGCCGCACCCGTCCGCCGGGCACAGCTCGAACCCGCCGCTCGTGTCCGCCCGGATCGCGTAGAGGAACTCGCCACCGACGAACTCGCACCGCGTGATGCTCGGGTCCGCCGGCTCGATGTACCGCTGCACCAGCATCAGCCCGTCAGGGCTCGGCTCGATCAGCTCAGCCTCGATCGCGATCTCGAGCTGATTCACCGAATCGAACTTCTCGACGCCAAGCCCCTTGCCGCCGCGGTTCGGCTTGACCACGAACGCCCCGTCGAAACCCGACGCGGCCTCGACCAGCGCCCCGAATCGGCCCTCGCCCGCCTCGACCACGCTCGTCCGCGGCACGGCGAAGCCGTGGCTCTCCAACGCCTCGATCTGACGGGCCTTGCTCAGTTCCAGCTTGAACGCGCCCAGGCCGTTGATGACCCGCCGGTCGTGCCGCTCGAGCCAGCCAAGAAAGTCCCGCGTCGTCTCGGCGGCACCCTCGTGCCCGCGCGTGTGCGCCGAGGCGCTCATCCTGTTGAGGTAGATCGCATCCTCTGGCGTCCCCGACATGTCGATCGGCCCGCCGTCGATCGCCATGAGCTCGGGGGCCACCCCGGCGGCCGTCAGGGCCCGCTCGATCGGGGGCGTCCATTCCGGGTTCTCGTAGATCACAAGCACGCGCATGCGGTCCCTCCAGCTGGGTCAACCATATTGGGACCCAAGGGTATCCCCTATCTATCGGTAATCCGCCCTATCGGCGATCATATTAAGCGCTTAGCGCATAAGCGTCTAACGGGCAAAAGGCGGCGAATACCCCCGCCCCGACCCCGGTTAGGAGACGACATGCCCAACGAGCAACAGACCAGTGTCCGTGCGCGCCTCGCCCGCTCCCTCCGACGCGCGCTCGCCGTCGGCCTCGCCGCCGCCGTGATCGGCGTCGCCGGCTGGCTGATGCCGACCAGCGAGGCCAGCGCCCAGATCCGCGCGCCCGAGCTCGAGCCCAACCGGGGCTGGCTCAACACCGACCGCCCGCTCCGCATCCACGAGGAACTCGAGGGTCACGTCGTCCTGCTCGACTTCTGGACCTACTGCTGCATCAACTGCCTGCACATCCTGCCCGACCTCGAGTACCTCGAGGAGAAGTACGCCGACGAGCCGTTCGTCGTCGTCGGCGTCCACTCCGCCAAGTTCGACACCGAGGCCGAGCGACGCAGCATCCGCAACGCGATGTTTCGCTACGACATCAAGCACCCCGTCGTCGTCGACGACGAATTCCGCATCTGGCGCAGCTACGGCGCCCGCGCCTGGCCCACCTTCGCCGTCGTCGCCCCCGACGGCGAGGTCGTCGGCATCACCAGCGGCGAGGGCAAGCGCGAGCTGCTCGACGAGGTCATCGGCCGGCTGCTCGACGAATCGCGCGAGGACGGCACCCTCGCGGAGCAGCGCGTCGAGTTCGAGCTCGACGAGATGCCCCAGCCCGCCTCCGGGCTGCGTTACCCCGGCAAGATCCTCGCCGTCCCCGCCGAGGGCGACGCCCCCGGCCGCCTCTTCGTCGCCGACTCCTCCAACGACCGCGTCATCGTCGCCGAATGGCCCGACGACGACGGCCGTAGCCGCGTTATCGATGTCTACGGCGACGGCGTCCGCGGCTCCCTCGACGGCGGGCCCGTCGGCTCCGGCGAGACCGCACGCTTCAACGACCCGCAGGGCTTCGCCTTCGACGCGGAGCAGAACCTGCTCTACGTCGCCGACACCAAAAACCACCTGATCCGCACGATCGACCTCAACTCCAGGCGCGTCGAGACGCTCGTCGGCACCGGCATCCAGGGCTACGACCGCCGCGGCGGCAAGAAGGGCACCAAGCAGTCGATCTCCTCGCCCTGGGCCCTCGCGCTCGACAAGAAGCGCGGCCGCCTCTACGTCGCCATCGCCGGGCTTCACCAGCTCTGGACCGTCGAACTCGACAATCTCAAGACCAAGGTCTTCGCCGGCAACGGGCGCGAGAGCGTCGTCGACGGCCCCGCGCGCGACGCCGAGCTCGCGCAGCCCTCCGGCTTCGCCTTCTCCTCCGACGGCGACACGCTCTACTTCACCGACACCGAGGGCTCGGCCGTCCGCGCCGTCGACCTCGACGAAGAGACCGTGCGGACCATCATCGGGATCACCGCCGAAGAGCTCTCGCCCGCGGCCTCGCCCCTCTTCGAGTTCGGCGACATCGACGGCGGCTACCCCGACGCCCGCCTCCAGCACGCCATCGGCATCACACTCCGCCCGACGCCTGACGGCGACCGCCTCGTCATCGCCGATACCTACAACGACAAGATCAAGATCATCGACCCCGAGGCCCGCATGCTCTACTCCTGGCTCGGCGCCGACCGCGCCGCGCCGCCGCGCCCCGGCGAGCTCCGATTCGAAGAGCCCGCCGGCCTCTCGCACGCCGACGGCGCCGTCTTCGTCGCCGACACCAACAAGCACCGCGTCGTCCGCATCGACGCCGAGACCGGCCGCTGGCGCGAGGTCTTCTTCGAGGGCCTGCCCGTCGCCGGCGCGACCGACGAGCGCCGGATCCCCACGGACGCCGCCCGCGTCGCCGCGTCCCTCGAGGCGGACGTTCTCACGCTCGAGCCGGAGCTGCCGGGCGGCTACAAGCTCAACGCCGAGCTCCCGCTCTCGCTGCGGATCAGCCGCATCGAAGCCGGCCGCATCGCCGAGACACTCGAGCAACGCACGATCCCCGCCGGCAGCGTCGACGCGCTCCCCGTCACGGTCCGTGTCCCCGGCGCCGAGGCCCGAACCGAAGACCGGCCGGGCGCGGAGCTGCTGATCGAGCTCTCCTTCGCCTACTGCACCGACGACGAGAGCCTCTGCATCCCAGCCGATCTCTCCTGGATCGTCACGCCCAAGGAGGGCGCCGAGACCACGCTGACCGCGCAGCTCGACCCGCTCTGATCGACGGCCGCGAGGCGCCGGGTGTCAGCGCGATAGCTCGTCCAGCGGCACGTCCCGGCGGATCACCACCGAGCCGTCCTCGGCGTGCAGCCGAAGCGAGACCGTCGGCTCCTCCGCCCCCCAGTCGATCTCGATCGAGCCGAAGTTCGTCGCGAAGTACTGGTTGCCGACGCGGTACCGATTGATCTCGTTGCCCCAGTTCGCGAACGACGCGTTCAGCGAGCTGCTCGTCAGATCGTACAGCGGGTAGTCCAGCCGCACGCCCTCGCCGCGCTCCGCCAGCCGGTGGTCGTACCGCGACAGGTCGGCCCGGTGCCGGTCGCCGCTGATCACCACCACGCCCTCGGCGCCCGTCTTCCGGATCAAACGCAGCATCCGCTCGCGCTCGCGCGGCATCGTCGCCCACGCCTCCCACGCGTGGTCCTCCGAAACCAGCTGGATGCTGCTGCACAGGATCCGAAGGTCCGCCGGCTCGCGCAGCCGGTCCTCCAGCCAGTCCCACTGCTCGTCCCCGAGCATCGTCGAGCCCGGCGCGGTCTGCGGCAGATACCGCCCCCAGAGCCCCGAGCCCTCCGGGCCACGCTCGTACCCGCGCACGAGCTCCGTCCGGAAGTACCGCGTGTCGAGCAGGATCACCTGCACGCGGCGCCCCTCGGGACCGAACGTCACCGCGTCGTAGATCCCCGGCGTCGTCCGCCGCTCGGTGCCCTCCGGCTCGCCGAAGAAGTCCAGGAAGACCTCCTTCGACGCCTCGCGCATCGGGTACTCGCGCCCCGCGTCGTTCTCGCCGTAGTCGTGGTCGTCCCACGTCGCCAGCACGCGCCCGGACCCGAGAAGCCGCGCGAACTCCGGCACCGCGCCGAGCTTCGCGTAATCGGCCCGCATCTCGTCCATGTCGGTCGTGTCCGCGTAGACGTTGTCGCCGAGCATGATGAGCAGGTCCGGGTCCGCCGCCCCGATCGCCGCCCAGATCGGTGCCGGGTCGTCCTGCCGGAAGCACGAGCCGAACACGACGCGGCTCACGAGATCGTCGTGGTGGGGGCCGCCCAGGGCGGGCGACGCCACCAGGGCGACGGCGGTGATCATGGCGCTGCGGAGCATGCGGTCTTCCTCCTGTTCGATCGGGGCGAACTCTCTCGGGCCTCGAGCCTAGCAGGCGCGCCATCCCGCGGCCGGATAGTGTGCCCGCATGCTCCGCCTCCGCGGCGTCACCGTCAGATACGACCGCGGCGCCCACGCCGCCCTCGACGACGTCTCCCTCGAGATCCCCGAGGGCTCGGTCACCGCGCTCATCGGGCCCAGCGGCTGCGGCAAGAGCACGCTCCTCCGCCTCTTCGTCGCGCTCGTCGGCCCCACGTCCGGCGCCGTCGAGGTCGACGATCAGCCCGTCCCGCCCCCGGGCGACGAACGCATCCGCCGTCTCCGCCGACGCTTCGGCTACGTCATCCAGGAGGGCGGGCTCTTCCCGCACCTGACCGCGCGCGCCAACGCGACGCTCCAGTCGCGCAAGCTCGGCCTCGGCTCGGCCGACCCCGACGCACGCCTCGACGAGCTCTGCGAGCTCTGCCACTTCGACCGAGGCCTGCTCGCCCGCTACCCCGGCGAGCTCTCCGGCGGCCAGCGCCAGCGCCTCGCGATCGTCCGCGCGCTCATGCACGACCCCGAGTTCCTCCTGCTCGACGAGCCCCTCGGCGCCCTCGACCCCGTCGTCCGTGCCGGCCTCCAGGACGAGCTCCGAGCCCTGTTCGCACGCCTCGCCAAGACGGTCGTCATGGTGACCCACGACCTCGCCGAGGCCGCGTTCTTCTCCGAGGACATCGTGCTCCTGCGCCGCGGCCGCATCGCACAGCGCGGCCCGTTCGCCGCCATGCGCGAGAGCCCCGCCGACGAGTTTGTCGAGGGCTTCCTCGAGGCCCAGTCCGCCCGGGAGGTGCCGTCGTGATCCGCGCCGCCTGCGTCGCCGCGCTCATCTCGCTCCTCGCGGCGCCCGCGCTCGCGCGCCCCGTCCGCGCGTCCAGCAAGGACTTCACCGAGTCGGTGATCCTCGGTGAACTGATCGCCCAGGTCCTCGCGCTGCGGGGCATACCCGCCGAGCACCAGGCCGAGCTCGGCGGCAGCCCGCTCGTCTTCGAGGCGCTCCGCTCCGGCGAGATCGACGCCTACGCCGACTACACCGGCACGCTCACGGGCGAGCTCCTCCGCGACGCCGCCGTCGAGAACCTCGCCGACCTCCGCGCCGCGCTCGCCGAACGCGGCATCGGCATGACCGAGCCCCTCGGCTTCAACAACACCTACATCCTCGGCGTGCCCCGCGAGCTCGGCGAACGCCTCGGGTTGCGCACCATCTCCGACCTGCGCGGCCACCCCGAGCTGCGTCTGGGCTTCTCGCCCGAATTCATCGACCGCGGTGACGGCTGGGGCCCGCTCTCGGCCGCCTACGACCTGCCACAGACCGACGTCCTCGGCGTCGAGCACGCCTTCGCCTACGAAGCGCTCGACTCCGGACGCATCGACGTCGTCGACCTCTACTCCACCGACGCCGAGATCCGCGCGTACGACCTGATCGCCCTCGAGGACGACCTCGGTTTCTTCCCCAGGTACGACGCGCTGATCCTCTACCGCCTCGACACCGCCCGCGAGATCCCCGGTTTCGCACGCGCCCTCGCCGCCCTCTCCGGACGCATCGACGAAGCCGCCATGATCGCCATGAACGCCGCGGTCCGTCTCGAGGCGGAAGAGGAGGCCGTCGTCGCCGCGCGGTTCCTCGAGTCGACCGGACTCGCGGACGCCGGCGCCGAGGCCGACGCGCTCGAGTCGGTCGAGACCCGCGCCGCACGCCTGGCCCGCACCGCCCGCGAGCACGCCGTCCTCGTCGGCGTCTCACTCGCGATCGCCATCCTCGTCGCCGTCCCGCTCGGCGTCCTCGCGGCCAACCGCCGCGCCGTCGGCGAGGTCGTGCTCGCCGCGGTCGGCGTCGGCCAGACCATCCCATCGATCGCCCTGCTCGTGCTGCTGATCCCGGCGCTCGGCCTCGGCGCGCCGCCCGCCATCGCCGCGCTCGCCCTCTACAGCCTGCTCCCGATCGTGCGCAACACCCATGCCGGCCTCGTCGGCATCGACCGCGGCATGCGAGAGTCCGCCGACGTCCTCGGCCTGAGGCCCGCCGACCGCCTGCTCTCGATCGACCTGCCCCTCGCCATGCCCTCGATCATGGCCGGCATCAAGACCGCCGCCGTGATCAATGTCGGCTTCGCCGCCCTCGGAGGATTCATCGGCGCCGGCGGCTTCGGCGACACGATCTTCCGAGGCATCCGCGGCCAGCGCAACGATCTCATCCTCGAGGGCGCCCTGGCCGCCGCCGCGCTCGCCCTCGTCGTGCAGGGAGCGTTCGCGCTGATCTCTAGGCTCTTGATACCGAAGGGGTTGCGTCTCCGCTCGCGGTGATTCGACGGGGCGGGCGGAGTTCTGATATGGTCAAAATCATCATCGGAGCGGGAACGCCATCACTCGTAGCGCCCTCCGCCGAGCCGGCCTCGGTGACCGCGCCCGCATTCTCCGCGGTTCGGGGTCGCACACTGAAGCTCATCGAGCCGCTCTCACCCGAGGACGCCTGCGCCCAGTCGATGACCGCGTGCAGCCCCGCAAAGTGGCATCTCGCCCACACCACCTGGTTCTTCGACGTCCTCGTGCTCGACGCCTTCGGCCTCGAACGCCCCTCGACGGGCGACGGGCTCCGCGTCCTCTTCAACAGCTACTACAACGCACTCGGCTCCCAGTTCGACAAGTCGATGCGCGGCGCCCTCACCCGCCCCGCGCTCGACGAGGTGATCGCCTACAGAGCCCAGATCGACGCCGCGATCGCCCGCGCCATCGAGTCCGGCCTCGACGACCGCGCCCTCGCCGCGATCGAGCTCGGCCTGCACCACGAGATGCAGCACCAGGAACTGCTGCTCGCCGACATCAAGCACCTTTTCTCGGTCAACCCGCTCCGCCCCGCGTACCTCGACGCGCCGCTCGAGCGAGCCGCGCCGGCCGGCCCGACCCAGTGGCGGCGCTTCGAGGGCGGCCTCCGCTCGATCGGCCGCGACGCCGAGAGCGACGGCTTCGCGTACGACTGCGAGGGGCCCGAGCACCCGGGCATGCTGCATGGTTTCGAGCTCGCCGACCGCTGTGTGACCAACGCCGAGTGGCTCGAGTTCATCGCCGACGGCGGCTACCAGCGCCCCGAGCTCTGGCTCGACGACGGCTGGAAGCGCGCCCGCGCCGAGGACTGGTCCGCGCCGCTGTACTGGTCGATGCGCGACGCGGCGTGGGACGAGTTCACCCTCCGCGGCCCCGCGCCGCTCGACCCCGACCGCCCCGTCTGCCACGTCAGCTACTTCGAGGCCGACGCCTTCGCGCGCTGGGCCGGCGCCCGCTTGCCAACCGAGTTCGAGTGGGAATCCGCCGCCGTCGAGCTCGACTGCGAGGCCTCGACCTGCGACCTCCTCGAGGGCGGCGAACTGCACCCGCGCGTCGGCGAACCGGGCGCCCCGCTCCGAGCCGCCCTCGGCGGCGTATGGGAGTGGACCGCCTCCGACTACGCCCCCTACCCCGGCTACGCCATCCCCGCCGGCGCCGTCGGCGAGTACAACGCCAAGTTCATGCACGGACGCCGCGTCCTCCGCGGCGGCTGCTGCGCCACTCCGATGGCGCACGTCCGTGCTTCGTACCGGAACTACTACGCGCCCGATGATCGCTGGCCCTTCGCGGGCGTGCGTCTGGCGCGGCAGCCCCAGGCCACCGCCGGGAAGTGACGCCTTGAACGATCCAACGACCGCCCAAACGACGCAGACCGGCGCCGCCGCCGAGTTCCGCGCCGACGTCATCGAGGGGCTCGCCCGCCCCTCCAAGTCGATCCCGCCCAAGTACCTCTACGACGATCTCGGCTCCGCGCTGTTCGACGAGATCTGCGAGACCGAGGACTACTACCTCACGCGCACCGAGGCCGCCCTCTTCGAGGACCACCTCGAGGAGATAGCAGAAGCCATCGGCTCACGCGTTCTCGTTGTCGAGCCAGGCCCCGGCAACGGCGAGAAGGCCGCGCGGCTCCTGCGCGAGCTCGACCGCCCTGTTGGCTACGTCCCCTACGACGTCTCGACAACCTACGTCGAGGGCGCCACCGAACGCGTCGCCGAGGTCGCCCCCGAGGTCGACGTCTATCCCAGCGTCGGCGACTTCAACTCCGGGGTCGAGATGCCCGAGGACGTCGACCCCGCCGGCGGCGTTCTCGTCTTCTTCCCGGGCTCCACGTACGGGAACCTCGAGCGCGACCAGCGCGACAAGCTGCTCAAACGATTCCGGTCGATGATCTCTGCCGACGGTCGCGTGCTCATCGGCGTCGACCTCGTCAAGGACACCGAGCGGCTCCTCCTCGCCTACGACGACCGACAGGGCGTCACCGAGCGATTCGCCCTCAACCTCCTCCGACGCTTCAACGACGAGCTCGACGCCGAGATCGACCCCGATTCGCTCGAGTACGCCGCCCGCTGGGACGCCGAGCACGAGCGCATCGAGATGGGCCTCGTCTCCAAATCCGACCAGCAGATCTCGATCGCCGACCGCACCTTCGACCTCCGTGCCGGCGAGTGGATCCGCACCGAGTACTCCAAGAAGTTCACCGAGGACGGGCTCGCCGAAGAACTCGCCGCGGCCGGCCTCCGGATCGAGCACACCTGGAAGGACGAGCGGACTCCGTACCTGCTCGCGCTCATCGGTCCGATAGACGGCTAGCCCGCCCAAGACCCGGGACACGCCGCGCCCCCCGCCCCGGACCCAGGGAGCCGGCGATCAATCCGTACCCGCGCCCCAGTCACACGGAAGATCACGACCGCCAGCGCGGTCTGTCCCTTCACTCGTCACCCCGCTCGGTCGATCCACCGAGGGGAGGCCCGCAATGGCGAGCGACGAGTCGATCATCCTGAGCGAGTTCTGGGACGACCCGGACATGTCCGAACTGGTCGAGGAGTTCGCGCAGCGACTCCCCGGCCTCGTCGCAGAACTCGGCGATGCCGTCGAGAACCGCGACGAAGCCAACGCCGCCAAGATCGCCCACCAGCTCAAGGGAGCGGGCGGCGGCTACGGCTACCCGGAGGTCTCCTCCCTCGCCGGCAAGCTTGAGCACGAGCTCCGCTCCGGCCAAGGACTCGACGGCGAGACGCCGTCCATGGTCCGTTCGCTGTTCGAGCTCGCCGAGCGGGTTCGTCGGGGTGTGACGCGGGACGCGGCCTGATCGGGCCCGGCATCGGAGCGACAGGGGTCGTGGAAACCAACGCCTCGAACATCCCGGAGCCGGCCGAGACCCCGGAGGTCCTGCTCGTCGACGACAGCGAGCTCGTCCACCGTCTCCTCGCCGCCAGGCTGCGCCAGGAAGACCTCGAGCTGCGCTGCTGCTTCGACGGTCCCGCCGCGATCGAATCCGCCGTGGAAGACCCGCCGGCCCTCATCCTCCTCGACCTCGAGATGCCCGAGATGGACGGCTTCGAGGTCCTCCGCCGTCTCAAGGACGACGCGCGGACGCGCGACGTCCCCGTCATCGTCCTCAGCGGCCTCGACGGCTCCGACGACAAGGTCACCGCCTTCGACCTCGGCGCCGTCGACTACATCACCAAGCCCTTCGCCCTCGTCGAGCTCCGCGTCCGCGTCCGCTCCGCCCTGCGCCTCAACCGCCTCCTGCAGATGCTCGCCCAGCGCGCCCAGGTCGACGGGCTCAGCGGCCTCTGGAACCGCACCCACTTCGACGAGAGCTGGAACATCGCCGTCGAGGCCTCCGCCCGCTACGAGCGCGGCCTCTCCCTCGCGTTGTTTGATCTCGACCACTTCAAGTCGATCAACGACACCTTCGGCCACCCCGCCGGCGATGCCGTCATCCAGGGCTTCGCGCAGCTCATCCAGAAGGTCGTCAGAAAGTCCGATCTCGCCTGCCGCTACGGCGGCGAGGAGTTCGCCGTCATCATGCCCGAGACCGACCCCGAAGAGGCCGCGCGCATGTGCGAACGCGTCCGCCAGAGCCTCGAAGAGATGACCTGGCGCGCCCACCCCGAGCGCAACGTGACCGTCTCGATCGGCATCGCCGGCACGGCCACGCCCATCCCGCTACCCGCCACCGACTGGCTCGAGCGCGCCGACAAGACGCTCTACGACGCCAAGCGCGGCGGCCGCAACCGCGCCGAAGTCACCGACCTCGGCGGCACCGTCGGCATCTCCAAGGCCGGCTGACCCCCCGGCCCCACCGACCGGTCGCAGGCCAGACCACGCTGATCCGCTTCGACTCGAAGCAAGGAGCCCGGAGCGCGAGCGACGGGCCTGCCTCACCGATCTGCGCCACACCGACCGCGCCGCGGGGTTCACCCCCGCGCGGCCGTACAGGAGCGAGCGTGCCGGCGGAGGCCAGCAGCGAGCGCTCCAGAACGGAAACGTCCGATCAGGCCCGCGGGGTTCACCCCCGCGCGGCCGTACAGGAGCGAGCGTGCCGGCGGAGGCCAGCAGCGAGCGCTCCAGAACGGAAACGTCCGATCAGGCCCGCGGG
>JBCBKP010000016.1:0-74151 GCA_038521625.1 Planctomycetota bacterium | reverse complement strand
GTACCGGCATACTCGACGAGAAAGCGACTGAGTGACTCTGGGAACTCAAGAGATAGCAATGTCGCCAGCGCGTCAACGTCGGCCCTGCGTAGCGGCGCTTTGAACTTAGGTCGTTTGAAATCTGGGTGCATTTGGTTCTACTACTCCACAAAGCCGTGAAACGGTCCGGCGTGCAGATCCGTGGGCACGAGTTGCAGTGTCGGCTGATCTCAGAATATCTCTCTCAAGCGGATCGACTGCACGCATCATCTCTCGGACCCCGATTTGGTTGCGCACATCATCTTCATCTTGCTCCGAACTTCGGCCTTGTACTCGGGACAGCCTGGTGGAATCGGGGCGTGCGATGACCGCGGCTCCCATGCGTCCGTACTGGCCGGCGGCGCCGTTCTGGTCGCCGTGGATGGCGACGATGTTGCCGGAAGTCTTGTGTCCGGGTCCGCCGAGGGCGTCGGCGATGAGGTGGCCGTGGTGGTCGACCGAGGCCCTGAAGAATCTGCTGTGGCGTTTGCGCCCCGGGATGTACCGGATCGTGCCGTCGATCGCGGTCGTGCGCTTGCCCTCGCGGACCTCTTCCTCGGTGACGCGGAACGTGAGGTCGTCCTCGCCCTTCACTTGGCGTGATGTTGCCATCGCGGGTGCGTCCTCCGGTCTGGATCGGTGGCCCCGTGACCCGTCACGAGCGTATCAGCGGCGCCCGGGTGCGAGAAGGCTTGATTCTTGCATCGCGAAGCCGCGCGTCGGCGCGGGCGTAGAGCGGGTGGCGCGGCGAGCCGTCCTTGGTCCTCCCGAGGACGCGGAGGTCGGCCGGCGCAAGGACCTCGAGCGTGCGTTCGATGCGTTCTCGACGCAGATCGCGGAACGCGCGGGGCGTGCTGGTCGGGACGGCGCCCCAGGCGAGGACGATCGTGTCGGTGCGCCCCGCGAGGCGGCGGAGGGCGCAATCGGCTCGCGGGCCGACTGGGGCCGCGTCGCGCGCAAGCTCGCGCGGGTCGGTGGCGCGGAGCGTGAAGAGGTTCTCGACGACAATCGAGCCAAAGGCGTTGTCCACGCCGAAGCGCACGCAGCGCCGGATGGTCGGGTCGTCGCTCCGGGCGTCGGCGGTGGACGGGTTGAGAATGACCCAGCCGAGGGTCGGCAGCGCATCGTCCCAGACGCGCGTCAGCGTGGTGCGGAAGCGGCGGCAGCGGGAGAACGACGCGGTCCCGCGCACGGCTCAGAACCGGCGGTCGACGACGGCGTCGGAGCTGACCTGCAGGAACTCTCTCGCGGGCGTTTCGGGGACGATCGCGAGGGCGTTCTTGGCGTCGCCGACGAGCCGCTCCGCGGCGGCGCGGGCGTGCTCGATCGACCCGGCCTCGGTCACGATCTCGCGGAGCCGGGCCACGGCCTCGTCGTCGGTCTCGCCGGCGGACCCCGCGCGCCCGGCGGCCTCGATGAGCGTGAGCATCTCGCCGCGGAGCATCGGGCCGACGCTCTGGAGGGCGTGGACCATCGGGAGCGTGAGCTTGCCCTTGGCGAGGTCGCGCCCGACCGACTTGCCGACGGTGCGCTGCTCGCCGGTGAGATCGAGCAGGTCGTCCTGGATCTGGAAGGCGACGCCGCAGCGTTCGCCGTAGGTACGCAGCGCGGCCTCGATCTCCCGCCCGGCGCGGGAGGCGGCGGCGCCGAGGGCGCAGGCGAGCCCGATGAGCGCGGCGGTCTTGCGGTGGACGATCTCGAAGTAGGTGTTCTCGTCGAGCGACCAGTCGCCGCGGTGCGCGAGCTGGAGGAGCTCGCCGGCGGTCATGATCATCGCGGTGTCGCCGACGGCGATGGTCGATTGCTTGGAGCCGGCGGAGGAGCAGAGGTGGTAGGCCGAGGCGATGAGGTAGTCGCCGAGGATGACGGCCGTCTCGTTGTCAGTCATCGCGTTGACGGTCTGGCCGCGCCGGCGGACCTCGGCCTCGTCGAGGACGTCGTCGTGGACCAGGGTGGCCATGTGGACCATCTCGACGACCGCGGCGAGCGCGACGTGCTCGTCGGTCAGAGCCTTGTCAAGATCAGTCCCGCCTCCGGCGGCGAGGCCGCAGAGCAGGACCATCGTGGGGCGGAGCATCTTGCCGCGGTACCGCTCGACGTGGCCGGTCAGGCGCGCGACGGGCGGGATGTCGGTCGCGAGCTGGGCCTCGAAGCGGTCCGCGACGCGCTCGAGACCGGCGGCGAGGGCCGCCTGGACGGGCTCGAGGTGGGCCGGGATGTCGAGGACGCCGCGCACGGGGGGATCTTAGGGCACCGGTGGCCGGCCGCCGGGCAGCCGGGAGGGAGCCGGGCTACTTCTCGGCGACGATGTAGCAGATGAACGACTCGCAGTTCTCGGCGCGTCTGGTGGGGCGGAAAATGCCGTTGCCCTCGCCGGTGAGCTCGCCGTTCTCGTCCTTCTCGTCGCCCTCCCAGTAGACGGTGACGTTGGAGAAGCCCGCGTCGCGGAGGACGTCCTGCATCTCGGGGAGCCCCCAGAGCCGCCAGGTGTAGCTGAAGGCCTTCTTCATCTTGGTGCCGTCGGGGAACTTGAAGTGGATGAAGCAGTTCATCTCGCCGGTGATGGCGTTGTATTTGTTCTGGTCCCAGATGTAGGTGAACTTGCGTCCGTCGAGCTTGCAGCTGCGTTCCTCCTCGACCTCGGTGCCGGCCTCGGTGCCGCCGTAGAAGTCGGTGAAGAGGACGCCGTCGTCCTTGAGGCTGGCGTGGACGGACCTGAAGTAGTCGACCATCGCCCGGCGTTCTTGGAAGAGCCAGTAGCTGAAGTTCATGGCCAGGACGACGTCCATCTCGGTGGCGTCCTCGGGCTCTCGGACGTCGCGGTTGATGAGGTGGACGCGTTCCTGCTGGTGGTCCTTGAGCGGGGCGACGCAGTTGTCGCGTCCCCACCGGAGCGTCGGCTCGTCGATGTCGAGGCCGAAGGCGTGGTTGGTGCTGCGCCGGCGGACGAACTCGCAGGAGGTGTTGCCGGTGCCGCAGAAGTCCTCGCGGAGCCGCTCGGCGTGGCGCCCGCGGAGCTTCTTGAATGTCTTGTCGACGAAGTCGATCTCGGACTCGACGTTCTGGACGGCCTCCTGGTAGAGGGCGTGGCGGTCGGCGGTCTTGGCGGTGAGCGGCGGCTTCTTGGCGGCGCGTTTGGCGGGCTTCTTCTTGCGCTTGGCGCCGGACTTCCCGGCGGGCTTGGCCTCGGCCTGGGAGGCGGGGCGTGCGGTGGTGGTGGCGGTGGCGTCGTGGTCCGTCACGTTGGTGTCCGCGGGGGTGTGGTTCTCGGGCATGGTCTCTCTGCTCCGGTGGCGGGCCCGGGCCTCGGGAGCGAGGCGGGCGGGTGAAGGCGGCGAGTGTACCGAGACGGGTGTTGGGCGGGGTGTCGGGGAGGGCGGTTCTGCTGGGGGGTGACCTAGAGTGCAGCCCCGCGGGGCCTTGGGTGGCGGCCGCGGGGTTCGGGGTCTGGTTGAGAGATGTGCCAAGGTAGGGCCGAGGGGACTGCATCGATGAAGCTGACGATGGTGGGCACGGGCTACGTGGGTCTTGTGACGGGCGTCTGCCTCTCGAACACGGGCAACGACGTGACCTGCCTGGACGTCGACCCGGAGAAGATCGAGGTTCTGAAGCGGGGCGGGTGCCCGATCTACGAGCCGGGGCTGACCGATCTGCTGAAGAAGAACATCGAAGCGGAGCGGCTGCACTTCACGCTCGACAAGAGCGAGGCGTACCGCGACGCGGACATGATCTTCATCTGCGTGGGGACGCCGTCGGACGAGAACGGCCACACCGACATGCGGTACGTGCACTCGGCGGCGGACGACATCGCGGACGTGATCAAGGAGCTCGGCCCGGGGCAGCGTCCGAAGATCGTCGTGATGAAGTCGACGGTGCCGGTGGGCACGACGAGGGCGGTGAAGGAGCGGATCCGGGCGCGGGTCGGTCCGGAGATCCCGTTCCGCGTCGCGGACAACCCCGAGTTCCTCAAAGAGGGCGCGGCGATCGAGGACTTCAACAAGCCGGACCGCGTGGTCGTCGGCGTCGAGGACGAGGAGACGGCCGAGGCGTTCCGCGACCTGTACGACCCGTTCGTGCGTCAGGGCCACCCGATCTACATCATGGACGTGCCCTCGGCAGAGATGGTGAAGTACGCGAGCAACAACCTGCTGGCGACGAAGATCAGCTTCGCGAACGAGATGGCGGGGCTGTGCGAGGCGTACGGGGCGAACTTCAGCCGCGTGCGTGAGGGGATGTGCGCCGACAAGCGGATCGGCCCGCACTTCCTCTACGCGGGGCTGGGCTACGGCGGCTCGTGCTTCCCGAAGGACACGCTGGCCTGCATGATGATGGGCGAGACCAAGGGCGTGCCGACGCAGATCAGCCGCGCGGTGCACGAGACCAACCAGCGGCAGCGCGACCGCTTCTTCAAGAAGATCACGGGGCACTTCGGCGGCGAGACCGGGCTGCACGGGAAGACGTTCGCGTTCTGGGGCCTGGCATTCAAGCCGAACACCGACGACATCCGCGAGGCGCCGGCTCTGACGCTGATCCGCAAGGCGGTCGGCTGCGGGGTGACGGCGCGGGGGTACGACCCGGTGGCGGCCTCGAACGTGCAGAAGGAGCTGGGATCGACGGTGGAGATCGTCGACGACATCTACGACTGCGCGGCGGGCGCGGACGCGCTGGTGATCTCGACGGACTGGGCGGAGTTCAAGAGCCCGGACTTCGCGAAGCTGGCCGAGGTGATGAACGGCAGGGTCATCTTCGACGGGCGGAACCTGTACCGGCGTCAGCACTTCGCGGAGCTGGGGTTCCATTACTACTCGGTCGGACGCGAGCCGGTCCTGCCGGCCTGACGCCCGGGGAGTCGCCGGATGCCGCACCGGAGGCTGTTCCGCTTCTACCAGCGCAAGCGCGTCGTCAACATCAACGCGAACGTCGTCGCCGCGGGGCTGCTGAGCACGCTGGTGGTCGCGGGCATCCTGGCGATCATGAAGCGTGTGATCGGCACGGACTGGCCGTCGCTGGGCTACACGCTGTTCTCGGCGGCGGCGGACATCGTGCTGGACCTGGCGATCTTCGCAGCGCTGCACTGGATCGCGAACCACTGGCGGCCGATGCGCGGCGCGAGCAAGCGAGAGGAGCTCGAGCTCTCGGCCTCGGCCCCGCACCCGATCCACGACGCGACGAAGATCCAGGTCGAGCGCGCGGTGATCAGCCCGCTGTACTACCTGCTGGCGATGGGCGGGATGGAGGCGCTGCAGCGGTTCGCGGACTGGCGGCCGTACACGGCGGTGATCGTCGCGTACTGCGCGGCGCTGGTGATCACGCGGACGGTGCACACGTTCTGGGGCCTGCGGAGCGGCACGTACCACGACAACCACATCCGGGCCAAGCGGGCGCGGATCGAGCGCCGGCGACGCGATCGGCTGGAGCGGGCCCGGGCCGGGACGGAGCCGGACGCGCCGACGGGTCTCTGACCCTCGGGGCCGGCGGGATCGGCGGGATCGGTGCTTCTCCCGGTTCTCGGGCGGGCGTGGATTCCGGGGGCGGCGGGGATGGCGTACCGCGGTAGTCTCGGTCGGGGCTCTGAGGGGATCCACGATGCCGAAGTTATGTCTGCTGTGCGGGTTGCACGCCGCCGCTCTCGCTCTGGTCGCGACGACCGCCACCGCCCAGCTCTCGCCGCCGGCGGGGCCGGTCTCACCGACGGAGAAGCCGCTGGGCGAGGTCGAGCCGCGGACGGCGATCGACCCGGCGGACCTGCCGGTCGTGATCAAGTCGGCGGGCAGCTACTACCTGACCGGGGGCTACACGCACCGGTCCTCGACGGGGACGACGCCGGCGATCCTGGTCGAGGCCAGCGACGTGCGGATCGATCTGATGGGCTTCACGATGGTCGGCCGGCTCGCGGACGCCGACGGCGTCGCGGGCCCGATCGTGGGCCTGCACGCGATCCAGCTGGCGCCGGACGTCGAGCGGGTGCGGATCCGCAACGGCGGCATGACGGGCTGGAGCGGCTCGGCGGTGCACTCGGACGGGCGCAACGGCTCGTGCGTGCTCGAGGACCTGCAGATCGACGAGGCGGGCGACCTCGAGCTATTCCCCTCGGTGATGCTGGGCGACGACGCCCGCGTGCGCGACGTGACGATCTCGGGCGGGCCGGGGGCCGGGCTGGTGGCCGACGGCGGTGTATTCGACCGCGTGGTCGTGCACGGCTGCGAGGGCGACGGGTTCGTGATCAACGACGGCGCGGTGCTGCGCGGCTGCCACGCCGAGGGCAACGCGGCGGGGATCATCGTCGGCGGGTCGGGCGTGCTCGATTCGTGCGGGGCGCACGACAACCGCGGCTCGGGCATCGTCGGCGGGGTCGGCATGACCGTGAGCGACTGCGGGGCGTCGGGCAACGGGGGCACGGGCATCCGGGTGCTGACCGGATCGACGCTCACCGGCTGCAACGCCGAGGGGAACAGCAGCGACGGGATCTCGGTGGGCAGCGGCTCGACGGTGATCGGGTGCAACGCGCGGAACAACGAGGTGCACGGCATCGTGACCGGCGACGATGCGCAGGTGCGGCATTGCAACGCGGACTCGAATCGGATCCACGGCATCGTGACCGGCGCGCGCTGCCACATCACGGACAACCACGCGAGCAACTCGGGTCGTGGCTCGGACCAGGGGCGGAGCGGGATCGGGAACTGGCCGACGGGGATCCGGGCGCTCGGCACCGACTGCGTGATCGAGCGGAATCTGACGACGCGGAACCGCTACGGCTGGGTCGGCGAGGGCGGCGCCGGCTTCACCCAGATCGTGATCAACAACAAGAGCATCCGGGATGTGCGCGGCTGCGGCGCCTACACCGGCGCGGGCAGCACGACCGGGGCGCAGCTGACGCAGACGGGGCTGATCCAGACGTTCAGCCCGTACGTGAACTTCTGCCTGAAGGCCGGCGAGCCGGACCCCTGATCGGCCATTACCATCCGCCGCGTGTGCGGCATCGCGGGCATCCTGCGGACGTGGTCACCCGGGGATTCGGGCGGTGGTCCGCCGCCGCATCTTGAGTCGATCCCGGAGTCGTGGCTGGACGTCCTGGACGAATCGATCAAGCACCGGGGCCCGGACGGGGCGGGCCGATTCCGCGACCGGTCGGTTCGCGCGGACAGGACGGTCGTGGACGTCGCGTTCGTGCACCGGCGTCTGAGCATCATCGATCACGCGGGCGGGCACCAGCCGATGGTGCACGACGGCGAGCGTCTGCGGCCGGATCTGACGTATGGGCCTGGCGAGACGCCGATCGTGGCGAGCGAGTTGGAGCCCGATCGTCGCGTGGTGGCGGTGGTATTCAACGGATGCATCTACAACCACCGCGAGCTCCGGGCGGAGCTGGAGGCCGAGGGGCACCGGTTCGAGACGGACCACAGCGACACCGAGGTCTTGGTGCATGGGTGGCGCGAGTGGGGCTGGGATCTCCAGGAGTGGATAGAGAATGAATCAACGGCCGCCGCTTCGATCTGGGACCGCGACTCATCGACGCTGATCGGCGCGACCGACTTCTTCGGAGAAAGACCTCTGTGGTACGGATCGGACGGGATATCCCTGGGAGATAGGACGTACGACGAGAGTACTCCGATCTTCTTCTC
This sequence comes from Planctomycetota bacterium, assembly GCA_038521625.1. Classification (GTDB taxonomy): domain Bacteria; phylum Planctomycetota; class Phycisphaerae; order Phycisphaerales; family UBA1924; genus JBCBKP01. The sequence goes on along the minus strand of JBCBKP010000016.1, from coordinate 66,511 downwards.
GAGTGTCTTGACGGGCATCGTCCCTCTGCTGTCGCGTCCGATTCCGAGCAGGCGTTCGATCCCGAAGTGGCTGGGTTTCGGGCACCACCCGACGCTCGGACCGATCGATCAGTCGTGTCACAGCGCCCGACGACTCTTCTCGGCGATCTACTCAGATGCGGACCCGAACGAGCACGACAGAGAAGCTGCGCGGCGAGAAGCGGCGGCCCGAGATGCGATTGACCGGAGATTCGGAAAGTCGCTCGCAGAACCGGAACAGAGACGCCTTCTCGCCTGGTCAACCAAAGCGCTCGCCGATGATCGCGTCGGCCCGATTGACACGCTCATTCGCGAGTGCGTCATCGATCGGCTCGACGCGGACCGCCCCATCGCAGCGCTGCTCTCCGGTGGCATCGATTCTTCGATCGTCTGCGCACACGCCCACCGCCTTACCGGATCTCTGAAGACGGTTTGCGTGCGCATGTCCGACCCGCGATTCGATGAATCCGATGCCGCCCGTCAGGTTGCCGAACACTTGGGCACGGATCACGCCACCATCGATTGCGAACCGAGCGCGGCCGGCGATCTCGTACACCTGATCGAGCAGACTGGCATCCCGCTCGGCGACAGTTCGCTGCTGCCCACGTACTGGGCTTGCAGAGCTGCGAGCACGATTGCGCCGGTGCTGCTGACCGGCGACGGCGGTGACGAGTTGTTCGTCGGTTATCAACGCTACTTCGCCTTCTCCGGCAAATGGGAGATTCTCACATCGATCGTACCCGTGCTCGGACTCTTCGAACCGCTCCTGCCGGAACGGAATCCGAGGTCTTGGTCGACCCTCGCAGCGAGGCTACTCCGGGCGTATCGGCGAATGTCGTATAACAGCCTCCTCGCGATCTTCGAGGCACCGGATGCGAGCCGGCTGCTGGCGGCCAAGGCGGAGCTTCCTGACGCATTTACACAAGAAGAGAAACCGTGGGTGGCCAGGCACGCCGACTTCGACTTTACGCTCCCGGGCGACTATCTACGCAAGGTGGACTCCGCTTCGATGAGCGTGCCGGTCGAGACCCGCGCCCCGTTCCTGGATCGCAGGCTGCTGCTTGCGACGCAACAGCTCAAGCGACTGCTCGTAGCCCACGGCCGGAAGGGGTTGCTCAAGCAGGTCGCCCGGAGGTACCTGCCGGACCGGATCGTCGATCGGCCGAAGCGCGGGTTCGCGATCCCGATCTCGGAGTGGTTCCGGACGGACTACGGCGGGATGCGGCAGCTGCTGTACGACCATCTGGAATCGGCCGAGCCGTTCCCGGGGCTGGCCGAGGCGGGGGTGGAGCTGAACATGGCGTTCGTCCGGACGATGCTGAGGGAGCACGACAAGGCGGGCGAGGCCTCGCTGAACCCGTGGCACGGGCGGGACCACGGGCAGCGGCTGTACATGCTGTTGGTCTTGTCGATCTGGTGTCGGTGGCTGGAGGGGGTGAGGCGGAATGGGACTGGAGGTTTGGGACTGGGGACTGAGGAGAAGAGGTAGGAAGAGAAGCCCTCACCCCGGCCCTCTCCCGGAGGGAGCGGGAGGAAGGCATCGGAGCTGAGGCGGTGGGCGATGGGGAGGCGAGTGAGAGTGGGAGAAGCCCCCTCCGCCTCGCTGCGCTCGGCACCTCCCCCGTCGGCGACGGGGGAGGCGGATGGGTGCTGGACGCCGATGCGGAGGCGTGCATCCGCGGAGGTGGGTGTGGGTGCGGGTCGGGCCGATGGTCGGTGTCTGTGACGCGTGAATGCGGTAGGCTGCTGGAGAACCCGCACGGCCTGACCCTGACAGATTCCGCACCGTCGTCTTCGTTGGACGTCTGCGGGCGATGGCTCCGATGGACCGATGCACAGAGTTGATCCCGCCCCGCTGCGACGAGCGTTGGAGAGGCGTGTGAACGAAGCGAACCGAGAAGGACCGAGCCGCGGGCGGAGCGACGGGCGAGCGGGCCGGCGCGAGGCGCTGCGCGTGCTGTCGATGGGGGCGGCGGGGCTTGCGCTGTCGGGCTGCGCGAGCGAGCAGCCGGTGGGTCAGGTCGGTGCGCCGATCCCGGACGACCCGGCGTACCGCAAGCTGGGGCCGCGGCCGACGTATGAGCCGAGCGTGCTCGCGCGCGAGGGCGCGACGGACTACAGCGTGCCCTCGGGTGTCATCCCGCGCCGCGCGTGGGCGACGTACGGGCCGAACCGGCGGCTGGCGGACCCGATGCGCCGGATTTCGGCGGTGACGATCCATCACGACGGGATGGACGCATTCGGCTCGCCGCACTACGGCGACGCGGCGGAGCGGCTCGAGAAGATCCGTCGGTCGCACGTGGGCCGCGGCTGGGCGGACGTCGGGTACCACTTCGCGATCGACCCGGGTGGTCGGGTTTGGGCGGCGCGTCCGCTGGAGCTGCAGGGCGCGCACGTGCGCGACCACAACGAGCACAACATCGGCGTGCTGGTGCTGGGCAACTTCGAGCGCGAGCGCCCGTCGGAGAAGGCGCTGGGGTCGCTGGAGCGGTTCGTCTCGCAGCTGACGGGCAAGTACCGCCTGACGGCGCGGCAGGTGCACACACACCGGGAGTGGGCGCCGACGGCGTGCCCGGGTCGGCATCTTCAGCCGTTCGTCGATCGGAGCCGGATGCCGGGCGGCCTGATCGCGATGGGGTAGACGGCCGCCCCTAGCATCGCCGATGGCGAGCAGGAAGAAGCCGGATCCGTCCGAGAGCAAGATCGACGCGAAGCTGGAGGTCGTCGAGCCGGTGGGCGCGCGTGTCCTGATCCGCAAGGACGAGGACCGCAAGCAGACCAAGAGCGGGCTGCACCTGCCGGACAAGATCGAGATCCCGACCTTGACGGGGCGCGTGGTGGCGATCTCGGCGCAGATCGAGCGGGACGAGGATTACCCGATCCGGCAGTACGACCGGGTGCTGTTCAACCCCAAGCACGGGATCCCGGTGGATTTCGAGGGGGACAACCGGCTGTTCGTGATCCCGGCGGAGGACGTGGTGGCGGTGTTCCGGCGTGAGGTGGATTGAGCGGGGCATCAGGCATCGGGCATCGGGCATCAGGCATCGGGCATCGGGGAAGCCGAAGCGAGGCCCCGAAGCCCCCTCCGCCTCGCTCACGCTCTGGCGGCTCGGTCGCGTCGCGGGCATCCGCCCGCGAGTCAAGCCCGTCGCTGATGCTCCGGCGGCTCAGCCGCGTCGCGGGCATCCGCCCGCGAGTCAAGCCCGTCGCTGATGCTCCGGCGGCTCAGCCGCGTCGCGGGCATCCGCCCGCGAGTCAAGCCCGTCGCTGATGCTCCGGTCGCTAATCGGGGTCAAGGATGTTTGGAACCGATGGGTTCGGGCGGGGCGATTCTCGTTGTGCGTGGGCGGGGCGGGGCCCCACTACACTCCGCCCGCGATGGGTGATGGGACGGCCGAACTCGACTTTCTGAGGCTGCCGCTGGCGGAGCTGCCGGGGCGTCTGGCGATCCCGCTGTTCCGGCGTGCGCCGGGGCGGGCGCCGCTCGAGGTCACGGTCCGGCCGCCGGGCTCGAAGAGCCTGACGAACCGGGCGTTGCTGCTGGCGGCGCTGGCGGATGGCGAGAGCGTGCTGCGGCACGCGCTGGCGGAGGCGGACGATGCCGAGCGGATGCTCGCGGCGATCCGGCAGCTCGGCGCGGGCGTCGATCGTTCGGAGCCGGGGGTGCTGCGTGTGCGTGGCGTCGGCGGGCGCTGGAAGCCGGCGGGGCCGGAGCCGGTGCTGAACCTAAATAACGCGGGGACGGCGACGAGGTTCCTGGCGGCCGCGGCGCTGTGCGGCGACGGGCCGGTGGTGATCGACGGGAACGCGCGGATGCGGCAGCGCCCGATCGGCGAGCTGGGCGAGGCGCTTCGGACGCTGGGCGCGACGGTGGAGCACCTCGGCCGGGACGGCTGCCCGCCGATGCGGGTGACGCCGCCGTCGGAGCTCGCGGTCGAGGAGCTGGAGATCGGCAAGACGCAGAGCAGCCAGTTCGTGAGCGCGCTGCTGCTGACGGCGACGTGCCTGCCGAGCGGATTGACGCTGCGGATGACGGGCGAGATCACGTCGTCGAGCTACGTGCGGATGACGCTGGAGCTGCTGGAGGAGGTCGGGGCGAACGTGCGGGCGGGCGAGGACCTGCGGACGCTTCGGGTGCTGCCGGGGCTGCGCGGCTTCGAGCTGGACGTGGAGCCGGACGCGAGCGGGGCGACGTACTTCTGGGGCGCGGGGGCGCTGCTGGAGAGCCACGCGGTGGGCGTGCGCGGGCTGCGGCCGAGCTCCTCGCAGGGGGACGCGGGTTTCGCGGATTTGATGGGCACGCTCGGGGCGAGCACCTGGGAGACCGGCCACGGCGCGGAGCGGGTCGTGTGGGTGCGTGGCGGCGATCCGATCCGCGCGACGATGTGCGACATGTCGGACATGCCGGACGCGGCGGTGACGCTGGCGGTGGTGCTCGCGTTCGCGGACGGCCCGAGCGTGGTGCGGGGCGTGCGGACGCTGCGGGTCAAGGAGACCGACCGGATCGCGGCGTTGCAGAACGAGATGGCGAAGATCGGCGTGGTGATCGAGGCGGACGCGGCGGGCGACCCGGACGCGATGACGATCACGCCGCCGAGGGGCGGGGTCGATTGCCGCGAGTCCGTCCCCGAGGTCGTGTTCGAGACGTACGACGACCACCGGATGGCGATGGCGCTGGCGCTGGTGGCGCTGCGGCGGCCGAACGTGGTGATCGACGATCCGAAGTGCGTGGCGAAGACGTTCCCGGGGTACTTCGGGGAGCTGGCGCGGTTGTACGAGTAGTCGGCATCCGGCAACCGGCAACCGGCATCCGTGTGTTGGGGCGGCATCGTTCGACTGGCGTCGTGACGAGTGAGTGCCCGGCTGAGTCTGTGCTGAGGTCGGGGCCGGTCGTCGGGTCGGCGAAGGCGACTCTGAAGTGCGTGCACTGCGGCTGGGGGCGCTGGGGCTGCGGGCGCTGGGGCCGCCTCAGATCCTGGCGGCGGCGGGCTATTCGCCCTCGCCGGTCACGCCGAGCTTGGAGGGCGGGCGGGCGGCGTCGGCTGACTCGGCCCAGGACCGCAGGTCGGCGTAGACGCTGGCGGGGACATAGCCCTCGACGATCGGCTCCCAGCCCTTCGGGCCGATCATGCCCTTCACGAAGCTGGAGCTGACCTCGCACAGCGCGCGGGGCGGCATGAGGAAGACCGTCGTCAGGCCGGGGTGCAGGTCGGTGTTGACGTAGCGCATGGCGCGCTCGTACTGGTAGTCGTCCTCGTTGCGGATGCCGCGGAGGACGAAGCGGACGCCCAGGTCACGGGCGAAGTGCGCGAGGAATTGGTTCTCGATCGAGATGACCTCGACGTTCTCGAACCCGGCGGCGATGCCGCGGAGCCACGCGATGCGCTTGTCGCCCGCGAACGAGTAGTTCTTCTCGGGGTTCTCGGCGACGGCGATGATCAGGCGATCGAACAGCTTGGCGCCGTGCTCGATCATCCAGACGTGGCCGTTGGTCGGCGGGTCGAAGCTGCCGGCGTAGACGGCGGTCTCTTCCATGCCCGATGGTATCAGGCGGCGTGCGCCGACCGGCCCCGGGCGTCGCCGCCGCGGCGTTCGCCGGAGGCGGCCTCGAGGATGGCGTCGAGGCGGTGGGCCCAGAGGTGTCGCGATTCGACGAGGCGGCGGGCGGCGCGAGCTCGCTCGATCGCCTCCTCGTGGTCGGTCAGGGCGACCTCGAGCGACGCCCGGATCGTCGCCGGGTCGGCGCCGTCGAAGGTCAGCGCGGCCTGGCCCTCGGGGTCGATCTCGGATCTGAAGCTCGGCTTGTCTTCGGCGAGCGTGACGGCGCCCGAGGCCATCGCGAGCAGCACGCGTTCGCTGTGCCCGGTCGCGAACTGCGTCGGGGCCCAGGCCAGGACGGTGCGTCCCTCGCCGAAGACGCGGGCGATGCGGGCGTAGGGCGCCTCGCCGTGGTATTCGATGGTGCCCTCGCAGAACTCCTGCCATGCGGGCGGGCCGTAGACGCGGAGGGTGCGTCCCTGGAGCGCCTCGACCATGGAGCTGCGGCGCTCGCGGCCGGTGATCGCGGTGACGACGCGCCAGAAGGCGACGAGCAGTTGGCGGTCGGCGCTGAGCACGCCGGGGAGGATGTCCTCGGCGGCGGTGGAGAACGGCGTGGTGGGCGACTCGACGAGCCGCGCGGCGACCTCGAAGGCGGGGTTGTGCATGCTGCCCGGGAGGATCGACGCGAGCTGGCGGATCTCGTCTCGGGAGTGGATCCAGCCGGCGACGACGCAGTCGGCGGGGCGTGCGGCGAGCTCGTGCTCGGTGATGGTCGATTCGTCGCAGAGCGCGTGGCGCGCGACGCCGTGGGGCGCGTGCGCGACGCTCAGGCCGGGCCAGCGGCTGGTGGCGATCTCGGCGTCGTCGCGGCAGGGCATGACCAGCGCGAGGCGGTCGATGCGGCCGCCGTGCTGGAGCGCGTCGAGGACAGGTGCGTGCAGCGCGAGCGGGTGGTCGACGAAGAACTGGACGGCGCGGAGCTGGCCGGCGGGCGCGAGGAGTCCCGGCGGGAGGTCGCGGACGGTCGGCGGGGCGTTGAAGAAGACGAAGGTGCCGCGCCCGGCGAGCGTGGTGTCGTCGGTGCCGCCGGCGGCGGCGGCCTCGATGCCGCGATCGTTGGCGGCCTGGAGCAGTTCCTGGGCCATCGAGCCGAGCAGGCCGAACCGCGAGCGGTACTCGGTCTGGACCCACAATGGCGACGAGATCCTTTCGTGTGCCATGGGGCAGCGATCGGCGTTCGGGGGTCGGGCACCGGAGAACGGCATCCCGTGCGCACGCCGGGCGGGGGTTGGGCGTTCTATCCTGGGCCGGACCGCCGGCCCGCTCGCCCCGAATGGGCGGGAGATGGGCACGCCCCGGGGCCGGCCTCACCCAGCGAGGAGCAGACCATGGCCAACGCCATCACGATGACCGACTCGGGCCTGAACGTCCCCAACGACCCGATCATCCCCTTCATCGAGGGTGACGGCACGGGGCCGGACATCTGGGCGGCGTCGGTCCGGGTCTTCGACGCGGCGGTGGCGAAGGCGTACGGCGGCGAGAAGAAGATCGAGTGGCGCGAGGTCGCGGCGGGCGAGAAGTCCTTCAACGCGACCGGTGACTGGCTGCCTCAGGCGACGCTGGACGACTTCAAGAAGTACCTGGTGGGGATCAAGGGCCCGCTGACGACGCCGACGGGCGGCGGCATCCGCTCGCTGAACGTGGCGCTGCGTCAGATGCTGGACCTGTACACGTGCCTGCGCCCGGTGCGGTACTTCGATGGCACGCCGAGCCCGGTGCGGGAGCCGGAGAAGACCGACATGGTGATCTTCCGTGAGAACTCGGAGGACATCTACGCGGGCATCGAGTTCGAGGCGGGCACGGACGACAACGAGAAGTTCAGCCGTCTGTTCGCGGAGGCGTTCCCGGATCGGTTCAAGAAGATCCGGTTCCCGGAGACCGCGGGCATCGGCATCAAGCCGGTCTCGCAGGAAGGCACGGAGCGGATCGTCAAGGCGGCGATCAAGTACGCGATCGACAACGGGCGGACGTCGGTGACCTTGGTGCACAAGGGCAACATCATGAAGTTCACCGAGGGTGCCTTCATGAAGTGGGGCTACGAGGTCGCGGCGGAGCACTTCGGGGCGAAGCCGCTGGACGGCGGGCCGTGGCACGTGCTGGACCGGCCGGCGGGCGCGCCGGCGGTGACGCACCGGCCGAGCAACGAGGGCAAGGCGCGTGTGGACCCGTCGAAGATCATCATCAAGGACGTGATCGCGGACGCGTTCCTGCAGCAGATCCTGACGCGTCCGGCGGAGTACGATGTCGTCGCGACGATGAACCTGAACGGCGACTACATCAGCGATGCGCTGGCGGCGTGCGTGGGCGGAATCGGGATCGCGCCGGGCGCGAACATCAACTACGAGACCGGCAACGCGATCTTCGAGGCGACGCACGGGACGGCGCCGAAGTACGCGGGGCAGGACAAGGTGAACCCGGGCAGCGTGATCCTGTCGGGCGAGATGATGCTGCGGTACATGGGCTGGACCGAGGCGGCGGATCTGATTGTGAAGGGCATCGGGGGGGCGATCTCGGCCAAGACGGTGACGTACGACTTCGAGCGTCTGATGGACGGGGCGAAGCTGCTGAAGTGCTCGGAGTTCGGCGACGCGGTGGTTGAGCACATGGGGTAGGCGTGTCGTTCCTCGATTCTTCGGTCAAGTTGACGAGAGCGACGACGGCAAAGAAGACCACGCCGCGCGACAACGGCAAGACCCGGTAGCGTCCGGATTACTATTCCGCACGCGCATCACTATCACGACGAGCATGACCAAGCCGAATCCGAATTGCTCGCACATCACGAGTGGCAACGATTCGATCTCGTCGAAGCGCATGACGATCCATGAGCAGCCTTAGTCCGAAGGAGACCCCATGCCCCTGACCACACACGACATCAGTCTCGAACAAGCCCAGAAGATCGTCGAGCAGGCCGTCATCAAGGCCCTCGCGATCGACACCAAGATGGACATCGCCGTCGTCGACGCCGGGGGGAACCTCAAGGCGTTCTGCCGCATGGACGGGGCGTGGCTCGGCTCGATCGACATCTCGATCAAGAAGGCCAGGACCGCGCGGTTCTTCGACATGCCGACCGGCGAGATCGGCAAGCTCAGCCAGCCGGGCGGGCCGCTGTACGGGATCGAGCACTCGAACGACGGGCTGATCACGTTCCCCGGCGGGGTGCCGATCAAGAGCGGCGGCGCGGTGATCGGCGCGATCGGGGTGTCGGGCTCGAGCGTCGAGAACGACCATGCGGTTGCCGAAGCTGGGGCAGAAGCGGCGGGCTGAGGCTTGTCTGAGTCGCCGCCGTCCGGCGGCGAGATGGTCTGAGTCGCGACCGTCCGGTCGCGAGATGGCGACCGCTTGCGGGTGGGTCCCCCGCGGCGCGGTCGGTGCCGAAGCTGGCGCTTCGGCGGGATAGGCAGCGGGCAGCAGGCGATGGGCAAAGGGTGGCCCCCGTCTCACGACGGGGGCTCGTTTTGTGCTGCGCTGATCGGTTGCACGTTCGCCCTCACACCGGCCCTCACCCGGAGGAAGAGGAAGGCGGAGCGCGCGGCCTGAGACCTGATGCGCGAGCCGTGCGCGTGTTCGGAGCCTTTCGTGTGGGCTCTGGGGCACACGGGGGCGATCGGAGCGCCGGACCCGGGCCCGTTCGGCGGCCGGGGGTACCCTGCAGCCGTGCACGCCCGGATCATCGTCATCTCCACGCTCGCGGGTGTCGGCTGCGCCCTGGTCGCGGTGTCAGCGCTGGCGAGCGAGAGCTCGGGCCAGACCGCGCTGCTGCTGCTCGGTGTGCTCGGCGTGCAGCTCATCGGCGTCGGCGCCGCGATCACGGCGGTGGATTGGCTGCTGAGCCGGCGGCGGGTGCAGGAGCGCGTCGAGCGGCTGGCGGGTCGGATGCTGGGCGACCTCGACCACGCGGTGTGGGTCTGGCAGGGCGGGCGGCGCGAGTTCCACGTCGACGAGCTGATCGCGCTGCTGGAAGAGGTCAGCGCGGCGGACCCGCTGCCGGCGTTCACGCACGAGCTGCTGGTGAACCTGGGCGTGCACGCGGGCGATGCGCTGCGGCAGGAGCCGCGGCTGATGCGGATCAGCCCGAAGCTCGAGCGATCGATGCGGCACCTCTCGGGGCTGGCGACGATCGCGGCCGACGGCGACAACCGGCGCGCGATGGTCGCGCGGATGCGCACGGCGACGATGACACTGGCGGAGCTCTCGGGGCAGACGGCGCACGTGGGCGAGTTCGGCTCGGCGCGGGAGACGCGTGACCCCTCCGAGCCGGCCCAGCGGCAGCGGTACGGGGCCCACCCGGAGCCGGAAGAGAGCTTCGAGGCGGGCGTCGTGTAACCTCGGTCATCCCAAGGGAGGACCGCACGATGGACACGTTCGACGCGATCTACGGCCGCCGCTCGGTCAAGCACTTCGACCCGGACCATAAGATGACGCCGGAGGAGATCGACAAGCTCTTCGAGGCGGCGATCCAGGCGCCGACCTCGTTCAACATCCAGCACTGGCGTTTCGTGTTGATCGAGGATCCGGATCTGCGCAGACAGGTCCGCGAGCACGGCAACGACCAGGCGCAGATGACCGACGCCTCGCTGCTGATCCTGATGACCGCCGACGTGGACGCTTGGAACAAGGAGCCGCAGCGGTACTGGGCGAACGCGCCGAAGGACGTGGCGGAGCTGCTGGTGAACTGGATGGGGCCGTTCCACGAGGGCAAGCCGCAGCTGCAGCGGGACGAGGCGCAGCGGTCGATCGGGATGGCGATGCAGACGATCATGGTCGCGGCGAAAGCGATGGGGTACGAGAGCTGCCCGATGATCGGGTTCGACCACGAGAAGGTCGCCGAGCTGGTGAAGCTGCCGAAGGACCACTGCATGGGCCCGCTGGTGGCGGTCGGCAAGGGGATCAAGGACGCGTGGCCGAAGCCGGGGCAGCTGGGGCTGGATGAGGTCGTGATTCGGAACCGTTTCTGAGTCGCCGGCCTCCGCCGGCGAGGTCGCGACCGCTTGCGGGCGGGACGACCCGCGGCGCGGTCGTCGCGCGGCGAATGGGCATCAGGCATCAGGCATCAGGCATCAGGCATCAGGGATCGGGGATCGGGGATCGGGGATCGGGTGAAGAGGCGGTAGGAGGAGGCGCCCTCGCCCCGGCCCTCTCCCGGAGGGAGAGGGAGGCGGCGAGCGGCGCCGCGGCTCGGTGACGTGACGGGCTCGTCGTGCGGCCGCGGACGTATCATCGGGCCATGCGGCACGTGACGCTGATCTCGACCGGCGGGACGATCGAGAAGACCTACGACGAGCGGTCGGGCGAGCTGCGCAACACGCACTCGATCGTCCAGCGCATGCTCGCGCGGCTGCGTCTGGAAGAGGTCACGATCAACCCGGTCCAGTTGATGCAGAAGGACAGCCTGGAGCTGACCGACGCCGACCGCGGGCGGATCGTGGACATCACGAAGATCGTGATGGGCAACGGGGACATCGACGGCGACGGCGACACCGACGGCGTGGTGATCCTGCACGGCACCGACACGCTGGCGGAGACCGGCGAGCTGCTGCACGCGGCGCTGGAAACCCCCACCGTCCCGGTGATCCTGACGGGGGCGATGCGGCCGTTCGAGATGAAGCGATCGGACGCGCTGCAGAACCTGAACGAGGCGATCTTCGCGACGTGCGCGCTGGAGCCGGGGGTCTATGTCGTCGCCCACGGGCGGGCGCTGCGTTTCCCGGGCGTGGTGAAGGACCGGGAGCACGGGACGTTCGTGCGCGCCCCGGCGTGACCCCGCTGCCGTTCTATCGCGTCCCGGGGCCCGCGGGGGAATCGGGGCTGGCGCACGGGCGGGCGCTGCCCGAGCTGTTCGAGACGGCCTTCCACGAGGCGTACATCGCGGCGATGATGGCGACCAACCGGGTCGAACGATCCGACATGACCCTCCAGGCAAGCCGCTGGCTCGAGGGGCTGCCGGCGAACTTTCAAGAGGAGATCGACGGCATGGCGGTCGGCGCGGGCGTGCCGGTGACGCAGGCCGCGGAGTTTCTGTACGCCGACATCGCGCGGGCGACCAGGTCCGCGGCGGTGGACGCGTCGGTGGTCGCGAGTTCGCCGATCGTGGACGACGAGCTCGCGGCCGGGGCGCCCGGAGGCCCCGCGGATGGCCCGGGGGCCGGACCGATGTGCTCGGCGGTGATGGCGAGGCCGAGCGGCGGTGCGAATCCCTGGGTGGCGCGGAACTGCGACTGGCTGTACGCGACGCTGATGCGCGGGACGGCGGCGGTGGTGCACGAGACGCCGAACCGGATCCCGACGCTGGCGGTCGGGATCCGCGGCGACATCGACATCGATACCGGGATCAACGCGGAGAGGCTCTGGCTGCACCTGCACACGCTGCTGGCGGTGGACGACCCGCCGCGGGATCGGACGATCATCAGCTGGCTGTTCTGGGCCCGGGAGGCGCTGGAGCTGTGCGCCTCTCTGGACGACCTCGAGCGGTTCATCGAGCGGACGGGTCGCGACCGTGGCGTGATCGCGGTCGCGGTGGACGGGAAGACCGGCGAGGGGGCGGTGTTCGAGTGCTCCAAGTCTGGCCACGAGCGGTTCGGGTTCGATCCGAATCGGCCGCTTGTGGCGACGAACCACAGCCAGCGGAAGGTGGTCGACGCGGCACGAGAGGCGAAGAGCCGGCCGGAGTCGACGGTCAGACGGGCGTGCGTGCTGCGGCGGATGGTCGATGAGCACGCGCCGGAGCACGGGCCGGACGATCTGATCGAGTTGCTCGGCGAGGACGGCGTGGAGATGCGGACGCCGCGGCATCTGCGGACGATCTACTCGGCGGTGTGCGAGCCGGGGGCGGAGCGTCTGTGGTTCGCTTCGGGCGGTGTGGACGGGACGCCCGCGGCGAGCCGGGGGGCTTGGGAGCGCGTGTCGGTGGCGTGGTGACGGGCCCGCTTATCCGTTCTTGACGACGACCTCGATGGGTCCTGGGACGTGGACGTCCTGCTGCGGGAACGGGATGCCGATGCCGGCGGCGTCGAAGCGTTCCTTGGCCTGGCGGGTGACGTCCCAGTAGACGTCCCAGTAGTCGCTGGTCTTCGACCAGGGCCGGACGATGAAGTTCACCGAGGAATCGGCGAGCTCATGGACCTTGATGACGGGCGCCGGGTCCTGGAGCACCTTGGGGTGGCCGGCGACGATCTCGGACAGGATCCGCTCGGCGCTGGCCATGTCGGAGGCGTAGTCGATGCCGATCACGAGGTCAACGCGGCGTGTGTCCTGGCCGGTGGCGTTGGTGATGACGTTGTTCCAGACCTCGTTGTTGGGCACGTACATGAGCTGGTTGTCGAAGGTCTTGACGAGCGTCGAGACGAGCGTCATCGACTGCACCGAGCCAGAGACGCCCCCCACCGTCACGACATTGCCGATGTCGAAGGGCTTGTAGAAGAGGATCAGCAGGCCGGAGGCGAAGTTGCTGAGCGTGCCCTGCAGCGCGAAGCCGATCACGAGGCCGGCGGCGCCGATCGCGGCGACGAGCGGGCCGATATCGACGCCGAGGTTGTCGAGCGCGACGATCAGGCCGATGAGCATGGTGACGCGCTTCACCGAGCCGACGACGAACTGCTTGAGCAGCGAGCTGGCGCGTTTGAACTTCTTGAGCCCCATCCGGGTCGCGCGCCCGATCACGCGCGAGACGAGCCAGAATGCGATCAGGATGCCGAGGAAGCGGAGGATGTTGAGCCCGACGGCCACGCCGCCGGTCGGCGAGATGACCCAGGCCTCGGCCTGCTCGTAGAGCCGCTCGAGGCTGCCGACGTCGGTGACGTCGAGCGCGGTCGGGTCGACGATCGACGTCGCGGTGACCGCGGCGCTGTAGCTCCGCAGCTCATCGACGAGCGCCTGGTCGCCGCCCTTGGTCTCGATCGCGTCGAGCACGATCCGGAGGCGTTCGACCAGCGCGGCCTTCTCGCCGCGGAGTTCTTCGATCTCTTCTGCGGGTCGCTCGGAGAGCTGCGCGGTGACCTGGCGGTCGACGGCGTCCTCGACGCGTTCGGCCCAGGCCTCGGCCCACTCCGCGAGCTCGGCGGCGCGCGGCGGGAGGACGAGCTGGCGGAGCTGTTCGACCGTGATCTCCGGCGCGGGCGCCGATGGCACCTGGGCGTGGACGGTCGAGATGAAAAGCGCGACGATCACGATCGGCCAGGTGCGCATGGAGATCCTCCCCGCGGCGCTCGCTGCCGCGCGGGTCACTCTACTGGACACCAAGCCGCTGTGCGACTGGGGTTTACCCCGAGATGGAGGTGACCTTGACCTTGGTGTAGCGCTGGCGGTGGCCGGTCTTGCGCTTGTAGCCCTTCTTGGGCTTGAACTTGTAGATGTGGAGCTTCTCGCCCTTGACGGCGGGATCGAGCACCTCCGCCTCGACCTTGGCGCCATCGACGTAGGGCTGGCCGATCTTCGAGTTGGTGGCGTCGGCGTCGTCGCCGAGCAGCACGACCTTGTCGAACGTGATCGTCGAGCCCTGGTCGGCCTCGCCGGACTCGTAGAGGTCGATCAGGATCTCGTCGCCCTCGACGACCTTGCGCTGGCCGCCCGACTCTTCGATGATCGCGTACATCGCGTGCTCCAAGGCTCCGCGCGGGCTTCGGGGCGACCGGCTGGTCGGCTTCGGTCCCGGTCCGCGGCGGGCCCAGACGATAGGAGGCATCCCACCCCGCCGGCCACCGGGGCGCGTGCGCCCCTGACCCGATCAGCCACCTTCCCCGGGCGATCCTTGGCGGTCGGGTGCCGGTCGGCCGGGCCCGGGATCGGTCTCGGCGGTCAGGCCGGCGGCGAGTCGGTGGCGCTCGGCCCAGCGGACGATCGCGTAGTCGCCGATCAGGGCCTCGACCGAGGGGTCGGCCTCGGCGATCCCGATCTCGGCCAGGCGGCCCCGGTGCCAGATGACGATCGCGTTCTCCGGCGGGGTGCGCGCGCCGCCGTAGATCGCCTGCTCGTAGATGGCCTTGGGCCAGCGTCCGGCGGCGAGGTAGACGCGGGCGGAGCGTTCGAGGGCGAGGGTGCCGTGGTAGAGCGGGGTCTCGGGCTCGCGTGCCGTGAGTTCGGCGATCTTGGCCCACTTGGGCGCCGGCGGGTCGAGCGGGATGACCTGCCGGAGCAGGCCGACCGCGCCGACGAGCAGCGCGGCGAGTGGGACGAGCACGAGGCGGCGGGTGCCGGGCCCGCGGATGCCGGCGGGCGCCCATCGGGTGATCCAGATCGCGGCGATGAGTGCGAGCGCCGGCCAGACGTGCATCATGTAGCGCGGGCGCTTCTCGGGGAAGAACGCGAGCGCGGCGAGCCAGACGCCGGCCCAGCAGAGCGCCCAGAGCACGGCGTGGCGGGAGCGCCCGAGGGGGCGGCCGGTCGCGATCCAGAGCAGCCCGAAGGCGAGCGGGACGGTCCAGGGCAGGAAGCGGACGCCGATGGTCTCGAAGTGGGCCCACCAGGGGTGGTCGGTGCCGAAGCCGGCGTCGGCGGTGGCGCGCTGCAGCGTCTCGGTGCCGAAGTAGCGCCGGCGGAAGGTCCAGCTCCAGATCGAGACCATCGAGGCGTGCCAGGGGAGCGCCACGGCGATCGCGACGAGTGTGGTGGCGCCCAGCCAGAAGACCCGGCGTGCACGCCCGACCAGCGCGAGCCAGAGCGCCATGATCGGGATCAGGCCGAGCGCGAAGAACGGCTTGCAGAGCAGCGCGAGGCCGAGGGGAAGGCCGGCGAGCGTGGACCAGGCGCCCGGCTTGGCTGAGGATTCGGCGCGTGCGATCGCCCAGACCGAGGCCATCATCAGCCCCATCACGGCGTAGTCCATGATGGCGCGGTTGAGGTGGATGAAGATCTCGAACGACGCGGCGAGGATCAGACCTGTGAGCAGCCCGGCCTTGGCGCCGGCGAGCCGGCGGACGGCGATCGCCGAGACGGAGACCGCGGCGGCGGCCTGGGCGATGACGGGCAGGCGGATCGCCCAGAACGGCGGCGCCCCCTCGTAGAGGCCGAGGACCGGGCCGAGCAGCCAGAAGCAGGCGGCGTGGAACCAGAGGACGAGCGGCGGCTTGTTGAAGTACGGCAGGTCGCCGGCCATCGGCGTCCAGAACGAGCCGGTCTCGACCATCTGCCAGGCGACGCCGGCGTAGAGCGAGGTGTCGGTCTCGAAGTCGCCCCAGCGCAGGCGGATCAGGCCGAGCCCGACGACCGTGAGCGCGGGCAGCAGCCAGTGGCGTTGCCTCGCGACTCGGCGGCGCAGTGGGCCCATCGCGGTACAGTACCCGGATGCCAGAGTCGACAGCCCCGGCACCGGCGGACGCCTTCGACGAGCTCGGCCAGCCGCAGCCTTTCTGCGTGCACTGCGGCTACATCCTGGCGGGGGCGACCGAATCGAGCAAGTGTCCCGAGTGCGGCAAGCCGATCGTCGAGGTTCTGCGTTGGCCGGAGGGCTCGGCGGGGTCGCCGGTCCGGCGGAAGACGTCGAAGACGATGATCTTCGGGATGCCGCTGTGGCAGATCGCCAACGGGCCCGGGGCGGACGGCAAGCCGGGCAGGGCGCGCGCGTTCATCGCGATGGGCGACGACGCGATGGGCGTGGTGGCGTTTGGGGGCGTTGCGCGCGGCGTGATCGCGCTCGGCGGATTCAGCTTCGGCGTGTTCTCGTTCGGCGGGCTCACGGGCGGGCTGCTGCTGGCCAACGGCGGGATCGCGGCGTCCGGCGGGTTTGCGCTTGGCGGTGTGGCGGTCGGCGGCGCGGTCGGACTCGGCGGCGTCGGCTGGGGGTATGGCGCCAGCGTGAGCGCGGTCTTCCGCGGCTCGCAGGCGGGGCTGAATCCCGGCGATGTGCTGCTGGCGACGGCGGTGACCTCGGTCGGTCTGCTATTGATCACGGCGCTTGCGATCGGGCTCTGTGCGCTTTGGGCGTTGGCGCGGCGTCATCGAGAATCCCCGCCCGCCGCGGTGGGGAATCGCTTCCCGCATTCGTAGCACGCAGTCTCGTTGCTGCTCGGAAGGCTCGCCCCACAGCTCCGGCATGCGGCGTGAAGAAGTACCTCTTCGAGCGTCTGGCGGCTCGCAAATCGAGGAACCGCGACATCCGCAGGGATCATGCGCAAGAACACAGCCTCAGATCGGCCGAACCAGCACATCCAGAGCACGAACGCCCCGGCCAAGCCCACAACGATCACGGCAGCGCCCACGCTCCCCGGGCCGCTGAGCATCGCAAGGACCGAGAGCGAGAGGCACACGTACGTGAGGATCTCGAGCCAGCGGAGCGCCTCACCTCGGAGCTCCCACGTCCATCGTGACGTCAGAAACGGCAAGCCGTAGCAGATCAGGATGAGGGGCATCAGGACGATGGCGTTGACGAGCCCGGTGTGCGGCTGGGTTCGCATCGCGAGAGTCGCGATGAACGCCCAGACCAACGCGGCCGGAGCGAGAAACGGAAGCGCGGCCATGCTCCACCAGCAATCGCGGCGGCGAACCGCGAGTCGAACGAGTCGTCGCCTCTCTTCCAGCGTGATCACTGGTCCCTCACTTCCGCGGGATCGCCACCGGGTCGATCGATGGTGCGCGCAGACTTCCAGACGAATCGTTCGGAGACGGGGGCGGCTGTTTCAGAGTGATGGACCGCGGGCCGGGCCGGCAGTCGACCCGGCTGCCTTACGTGGTCCGTCCGCATTCGGGGCAGACGTCGTCGGTCAGGCCGGTCAGGTCGTAGCCGCAGCCGAAGCAGGTGTTCTCGAGCAGCCGGAGGCGGTCTTCGCGGTCACGCGTCGCGGAGCCGCCCCCCGTGCTCACGCCTTCGCCGTGGCCTTGTCCTTGGCCTGGCGGTCGAGGCGGCGGCGCTGGCCCTCGTCGAGGACGCGTTTGCGCATGCGGACGGTGGTCGGCGTGATCTCGACCAGCTCGTCGTCATCGACGTACTCGATGCACTGCTCGAGGCTCATCTGGCGCGGCGCCTTGAGCGTGACGGTCGCCTCCTTGTTGGCGCTGCGCATGTTGTCGAGCTTCTTGACGCGGACGATGTTGACCGTCAGGTCGTTGCCGCGGTTGTGCTCGCCGACGACCTGTCCGGCGTAGACCTTGTCGCCGGGCTTGACGAACAGCACGCCGCGGTCGTGCAGGTTCTCGACGGCATAGGGGGTGACCTGGCCGCTCTCGGTGGCGATGAGCACGCCCTGGGGGCGGCTGGCGAGCTCGCCCTGCTTGGGCACGAAGCGCTCGAAGGTGTGGTGCATGATCGCCTCGCCCTGGCTGGCGGTCAGAACGCGCCCGCGCAGGCCGATCAGCGCCCGGCTGGTGATCTCGAAGACCATGTGGCTGACACCGCCGCGGTCTTCCATGCGGAGCAGCTCGCCCTTGCGCTCGCCGACGAGCTGCATGACGCCGCCGACGGATTCCTCGGGGCAGTCGACGACGAGCTCCTCGAGCGGCTCGTGGACCTGCTTCCCGTTGGGGCCGTCGATCTCGCGCTCGATGACGATCGGCTTGCCGATCGCCAGCTCGAATCCCTCGCGGCGCATGGTCTCGATGAGGATGCCGAGGTGCAGGATGCCGCGACCGGAGACGACGAACTCGTCGGTGCCGGAGCCTTGCTCGACGCGGAGGGCGACGTTGTGCTCGAGCTCCTTCTCGAGCCTGGAGCGGAGCTGGCGGCTGGTGACATACTCGCCCTCCTGGCCGCTGAACGGCGAGTCGTTGACGCGGAAGATCATGCTGATCGTCGGCTCGTCGATGGTGACGGCCTCGAGCGGCTCGGGGTGGTCGGGGTCGCAGAGCGTGTCGCCGATGTCGATCTCCTCGACGCCGGAGACGGCGCAGAGGTCGCCGGCCTCGATCCGCTCGACCTCGCGCCGGCCGAGGCCGGCGAAGCCGAGCAGCGTGACGACCTTGGCCCGCTTCTCCTTGCGGGTGCCGTCGGGGTTGTCGCGGACGAGGGTGACGGGCTGTCCGGAGCGGATGGTGCCGTTGAAGACGCGGCCGATGCCGATGCGCCCGACGTACTCGGAGTAGTCGAGGCTTGTGACGAGCATCTGGAGCGGCTTCTCGACGTAGGCCTCGGGGTGCGGGACGTGCCGGATGATCAGCTCGAAGATCGGCTGGAGGTCGCCGGTCTTGGCGAGCTCGTCGAAATCGGCGCCCTCGATCGAGTCGACCGCCCAGCCGTTCTTGGCCGAGGCGTAGACGACGGGGAAGTCGAGCGCGTCGTCCTCGGCGCCAAGATTGACCAGCAGGTCGAAGACCTGGTTCACGACGCGGTCGGGGTCGCCGTCGGGGCGGTCGCACTTGTTGACGACGACGCACGGCTTGAGCCCGGCCTCGAGCGCTTTGCCGAGCACGAACTTTGTCTGCGGCATCGGGCCCTCGAAGGCGTCGACGACGAGCACGCAGCCGTCGGCGAGTCGGAGGACGCGCTCGACCTCGCCGCCGAAGTCGGCGTGGCCCGGGGTGTCGACGACGTTGATGCGGTAGACGTGCCCGTCCTTGCCGGCGTAGTTCACCGCGCAGTTCTTGGAGAGGATGGTGATGCCCCGCTCGCGCTCGAGCGGGTTGGAGTCCATGATCAGGTCGTGCTGACCGCCCATGAGCTTCTCGAGCTCGCCGGCGCGGAAGTTGCCCGACTGCTTGAGCAGCCCGTCCACGAGCGTGGTCTTGCCGTGGTCAACGTGCGCGATGATCGCGACGTTCCTGAGGTTGACCGCGTGCTCGCCCGCCCCGGCGACGTCGTGTGCCATCTGCGCTCCCTGGGGCCTCGGTGGTTCGATGCAGAGCCGGGCCGGGGGATCGTAGAGCGGGGTCAGCGCCCGATCGAAGCCGGTGGGCCGAGACGGACGGTGGCCTCGAAGACCCGGTCGCCGGCCGCGTCGCGCCGCGTCTGGTATCGCAGGCCGCTCACGGCCGCGAGCACGGGGTCGGCGGCCCCGCCGGCGCTGAGACGGGACAGCTCGTCGGGGCGGATCCAGCCGGCGCAGGACCAGTCGTCGGGCTTGGGAGCTGCGGCTTCGGCGGCCGCGGACTCGGGCGGGGCGCACGCGACGGCGAGCCCGAGCTCGAGCAGGCCGGGGCCGGCCTCGCCCCACCAGAGGCGGAGGCGTTCGTCGCCGGCCGGCTCGCCCTGGACCGACGAGATCGCGGCGGTCCGGCGGGCGCGGGAGAGCCCGCCGCGGAGCGCGCCGACGCGCCCGCTGCGGGCGCCGAACGCGGCGCCGATCGTCGCGTCGAGCGCGGCGAGGTCGTCCGATTCGAACCGCAGCGCGGCGATAACGCCGCCCTCCGGATCGGCTCGGACGACGAGGCGGCCGGGCCGCGGGCCGACCGCGGCGCCGGCGAGGGCCACGAGATCGACGGGCAGGGCGGCGCTGGTTCCGGCCATCACGCCGCCGAGTCTTCCCGTCCAGAGCTCGCCGCGGACATCGGCGATCGCGGCGGTCTCGAGGTCGTCGGGCCAGATCGAGCAGTCGGCGCCGAGGCCGGCGAGGTGGCCCTCGAGCCTCAGCTCGTTGGTTTCGGCGGCGGCGGTGGCGCGGAGGAGCAGGGTCTCGTGCCCGCGGCTGTCCACGGCGCGGAGCCAGAGATCGGGTCTCGGCCCATCGATGCGCTGGAGATCGCGCCCGAGGACGAAGCGGGCGAGCGCCTCGAGCCCGGGCTCGTCCGGGGCCGGCGCGAAGAGCAGCCAGCCGTTGGGCGCCCCGCCGCTGAGCCAGGTCATGACGTAGCGGCCGCGTTCGAAGGAATAGAGCGTCGAGCCGACGACCGCGCGTCGCGGCATCGCGGAGAGCCCGGAGATCAGGCGGCTGGCGGTCTCGCGGCTGACCCACGACGCGGCGGACCATGCCCAACCGTCTGGCCCGCCCTCGACGTCGGTGTTCTCGAAGCGGAGGACGAGTCGGTTTCCGAGCAGCGCGTCGAGCGCGCGTCCCTGCCCCCCGTCGAGCTCGCTTGCGGCGGTGCGCCAGGCGTCGCTCGCGGCGCGAGCGGCCTCTTCGCCGACGAGGACGCTCTGCACCCCGAGCCAGACGATCGAACCGAGCCGTTGCGTCGGCGATGCGATGTCGAGCGTGACGACACCGCCGGCGTCGAGCCCGAGGCGGTCGGCGATGCCGGATCGATCGATCGGTTCGGCGCGGACCGATGCCGCGCTCAGGACGAGCGCGAGTGTGAATACGAACGCCCGGAGGGTGCGCGAACGAATCGTCCAGACCGTGATCGGACTCATGGGTCGCGTCGGAACTCGGCTCGGGGGTGGCATCGGAGCGACGCCTGTTAGTCGATCGGTTCGAGGTCGACGACCACGGGCGGCGCGAAGCTCGCGGATCTTGCTGGGGCGACGAAGGGCGTGAACGCCGGCAGCTCGGTGGTCTCGCGATCGCGGAAGGACGCGAGGCTCACGCCGAACCCGCCGCCGAGCGCCCGTGTCGGCTCGGCCCAGCCCCAGCTGGAGAAACCTTGGGCCATCACGCCGGGCTCGGGCAGGCGGACATCGATCTCGACCGGCGCGATCCGGGCGGGCTCGCCCGCCGCGAAGGCCTGGAAGCCCGCGAGGGAGCCGGTGTACGCGAAGGCGCGGCGCTGACCGGCGGGCTCGTCGATCGGAGCGAGGGCGTCGTCTATGGCGGCGAGATCGTCGCGGTCGAAGAGGGCGACGGCGCTCGCGGGCTCGGAGACGCCCGAGGAGACGACGTAGGCCAGCGTCTCGGGATCGACGAGCGGCTCTCGGTCTGGCGTGCCCGCGGCCTCGGCGAGCGTGGCGCCGGCCATGCTGGCGGTCGCGGCGAGGGCGTTCTCGAGATCGCCGACGGGGGTCGGACGGTCTTGGAGATCGAATAGCTCGGGCGCCATCCGGTGCCCGAGGAAGACGCCGCCGGCGGCCAGCACGAGCGACGCCGCCATCGCGAGTCGGCCGAGGCGCACACGCCGGCGCTGCTGCTTGGCGAGGAACCCGCGCCGGATCGCGACCTCGGCGAGCACGCGATCGGCCATGCCGGCCGGTGGCTCGGGCTGCTCGCGGAGGAGCGTGTCCACCAGGCGGTCGAACTCCTCGGGGGACCGACCGATCGGTCGGCGATCGCCCTGCCCGGGTCGCTCACCGCTTGATCCAGAATCCCGCGCTGATCTCACGTCTCGATCCACGCCTTACGCTCCTGTCTCGCTCTGAGAGACAAACGGGCCGGCGCCGGTCGCGACCGCGTACCCGCTGGCCTCAAGGAGCCTGCGCTCCTCGCGCTCGAGCAGGGCCTTGAGCTTCCGGCGGCCGCGGTGCAGGTGACTCTTCACCGTGCCCTGCGGCATGCCCAGATGCTGCGCGATCAGGGCGATCGGCCATTCCTGCTGATGGAACAGCACGAGGACCTCGCGCTGCTCGTCCGACATCTTCTGGAGGGCGCGTCGGAGCGCGACCCGCGCGACGTCGCCCTGCTCGCTCGACGCGGCGCCCTCCCAGGGCATGTCCGAATCGCCGTCCCAGCCGCCGACCAGGTCGCTGTCGCTGCTGGGGCGCATCTTCTGGGCGTGGTTGAGGTACAGCCGCTTGGCGATCGTGAAGAGCCAGGTGCTGAAGCGGTACTTGAAGTCGAAGCGATCGAGGTGGGTGATGACCCGAACAAACGCCTCTTGACAGATGTCCTCGGCGGTCTCGGGCCGGCCGCACATCCTGAGGATGTAGGCGTAAAGGCCCCGCTCGTGCGCCCGGATGCACGCGGCGGCCGCGTCGCGGTCGCCCGCGATGGCTCGCTCGATCAGTGCTCGCTCTTCGGCTCTGGTCATGGCGCTCGATACCCGCGGCGGAAACCCGCCAGTGGAGCTTACTCGCCGACTCGGGTCGCAGTTGCACGGATCGCGCGGATCTGGACAAGAAGCGGGCCGACGCCGCGGTGCGATCCGCAGCGTCGGCCCCCGTTCGCGAGCACCCTTCCAGATTCCGATCAGGCGGCGGTACGGGTGCGCCGGGTCCGGCCGACGGTCCGCTGGTCGGCGGGGGCGCGGTGCTCGGCCTCGTAGGTCACGAGCTCGACGACCTCGAGCGGGTCCTCGGCCCAGAGGTCGGCGCCGATCTCCTCGGCGAGGCCCTCGGCGCGGTTGAAGACCCCGCCGCCGACGACGATCTGGGTGTTCGGGCAGGCGCCGATCTCGTGGAGCCGGTCGATGAGCTGGCGGATGTGCGGGAGATCGCTGGGGGCGACGCAGAATAGCAGCAGGACGTCGGGGCGGGTCTCGTGGACGCGCTCGAGGATCTCCTCGGTGGCGACGCCGCCGCCCGCGAAGACGACGGGGTTGCCGGTGGCCTCGATCAGGTCGACGGCCATCTGGGCGCCCATCTCGTCGGTCTCGGTCGGGCCGCAGGCCGCGAAGATCGAGCGTCCGTCCCTGGCCTGGTTCGTGGCCTCGGCGGCGTTGCGGTCGAGCAGGACGCGGAGCAGTCGCGTGGCGATGTTGGCGCTGAGGTTGGTCAGCCTGTCCTCGCGGTGCATCCGGTCGACCAGCTCGTAGGCCGGCCAGAACAGCTCGGTGATCATCTCGGCGGGGCTGACGCCCTGGCCTTGGCGGTCCTGGATGATGACGCGGGCGCGGGCCCGGTCGCCGTCGATCAGTGCTTCGAAGAACGATTGCAGAACGATGTCGTCAGCCACGGCAGGTGCTCCCGCGCGACAGACGGCTGGCGCCTCTCCTGGGCGCCTGCCCTCCTTGGTCCGTGAACGGGCGGGCTCCATCCCACCAGCCGGCAACGAGTTGGGCCGTGCTCGGCCCCACCACCGCTCGCCGCCGGCGAGGGACCCTATCGAGCGCGCGGGCTCGATCTCGCCAGCACTCGAGAGTTGGGCCGGGCTCCTAGGTCCGATTGCGCCCAGGGCGGCCGAGAACTGCGCGGGACGGCGCAGCATCGTGACGGCGGCCCCCCGGGGCGAGCGGATCCGTGGGATCGACGCCGCGCAAAAAAAGTCGCGATGTGGTGTCGGGCCCGCGGCTGTTTCTGCGGCTGATCACGCGGCGGCAACGGGCTGGAGCCCGCGCGCGGCGGCATCAGACGGATCACGAACCGAGGAGCAGATCGATGCTGGGCAACAACTTGCGGCTCATGGCCGCGGCGGGCGTTCTCGGGCTTGGCAGCGCCGGGGCTCTGGGTCAGAACGGGTACGACCTCTCGATCGTGCTTCGCGAGGGGCAGATGTTCCTCGGCGAGCAGGTGACCAGCGTCGGTGGCTTCGACATCAACGACCGGGATGAGATCGTGATCGCCGGTGCCACGTCGGCTGGCGGCACGCTCTGGTCTCGGACGGGCGTGCTGCTCCGCGACGGCGTGCCGACGCCCGAGGGCGTCACGATCACGAGCGGCTTCAATTGGTCTACGGTGCAGCTCAACAACAGCGGCACGTACGCGGTGGCGGTGTTCGGGCCGAACTTCGGTAACGATAACGATCACTACATCTCCGGCGTCGGGCTGCTGGGCATGCCCGGGAAGCAGCTCGACGGCGAGACGCTGAGCGGCGCGGACCTGGGCGGATTCGAGCTCGCGGACGACGGGCTGCTCTACGCGACGGGCGCACTCACCGACGGCAGGACCGTGCTCTTCAACCAGAGCGAGATCCTGCTGAAGGCGGGCGAGCAGATCGACGGCGAGACGGTGGCGGTCGTCGGTTCGGGCGGTGCCAACGAGAACTTCGACATCAATTCGAGCGGGTACTGGCAGGTCCATGTCGTGATCGCCCCGGGCACCAACGCCCTCGCGTCGTCGACCGGGCTCGAGGTCGTCAACGACCGCGTGGGCCCGACCGGTCAGGTCGTGACCGGGCTGAACAACGCCGAGGTCGCGGTCAACGACTCGGGCGACTACACGTTCGCCGCCAGCTTCGACAACGTCTTCTCGATCGCCAAGCCCGGCGGCATCGTCATCTCTGATGGCGAGCCGCTGCCTGGTGTGACTGATCTCGCGGAGATCAACCAGTTCACCGCGCTCGACGAATCCGGTGACGTCGTGTTCGCCTCGGACCTGAGCAGCCTCGGGCGCCGATCGGGATTCTTCACACCGAACGGGCCGGTGGCGCTGCCCGATCAGATGGTCGACGGCTTCCGACTTCTCGAGATGCTGGAAGACAGCGCCCAATGGGGTCCGAACGGGAAGGTCTACTTCGTCGCCAGATACGACGACGGGAGCCGATTCGGGTCCGTCGCGGTCATCGAGGCGACACCGCGGCCGGCGTCGTGCAGCGCGGCGGACGTCGCGGCGCCGTTCGGCGTCATCAGCCAGGCGGACGTGAGCGAGTTCGTGGATCTGTTCTTCGCGGGTGACTCGCGTGTCGCCGCGCTGGCCGGCCCGATCGACATCGTGAGCCAGGCCGATGTGAACGCGTTCGTTGGCCTGTTCTTCGCGGGCTGCCCCACGAACTGAGCCCCGGCGCCCCGGCACGGTGCCGGGGGCGTGGCTGAGACTGTCCGGCATGACAGGCCATCCTCGAGGGCGCCGGCGAACCCGGCGCCCTCGTTCTTTTTCTGGGCCGATCATCGCTCGGCTCGGGCGGTCGGGGGTTCAGGTCGTCGGCGGCTTGGTCGCCGAGTAGCACGCGACGATCCCGAGCGACAGTCCCTTGGCGGCGGCGCCGGTAAAGCCGGCGTTCTCGATCATCTCGAGCATCTCGTCGCGGCTTGCGAAGGTCGCGACGCTCTTGGGGAGGTAGCGATAGGCCCCCGAGCGGTCGCCCGCGATGAGCGTCGCCGTCCGGGGCATCAGCCAGCCGGCGTAGAAGCTGTTGAACCAGCGGACCGGCGCGATCGAGGGCGTGTCGAACTCGAGGACGACCAGCCGGCCGCCGGGCCTGAGCACGCGGAAGAACTCGGCCATGGCCTTCGGCGGCTCCTGGACGTTGCGGATGCCGAAGGCGATCGAGACGACGTCGAAGGACGCGTCGTCGAAGACGAGGTCCTGTGCGTCGCCGCGGGTGTAGCGGATGCGCTGGGCCGAAAGCCCGCGCCGGTTCCGCTTGTGCTTGGCGATGTCGAGCATCTCGGCGGTGTAGTCGAGCCCGACGATCTTGGCGGCCTCGGTCCGCTTGGCGAACGCCTCGGTGAGGTCGCCGGTGCCGCAGGCGACGTCGAGGACGGACTCGCCCTGACGGACCTTGGCGCGGGAGACGGCGTGCATCCGCCAGAGCTGGTCCATCCAGAGCGAGTGCAGGCGGTTGTTGAGGTCGTAGCTGCCGGCGATGGCCGCGAACATGCCGCGGACCTTCTCCTGCTTGCCCTCGTGCGCGTGCGGGCTCTCGGCGAGCTCGTCTCTGGACCAGGCCTCGGGCCCACCGACCGCGCCGTTGGCCGGGCCGGCCGGGTGCTTTGGTGCGGGCTGGTCGGTCATTCTGGGGCGCGGCCTGTCGGGTGTGGATTTGATCACGCGAGCCTCCGCAGCGATCGTCGCTCGACGCGCTTGGCTCCGCCCGCAGGTTAGGATCCGGGCAGGTCCGAAACGAACGGAGGCCCCCATGGCGCGTCTGCTGATCGCCTTCCTATTGCTGTTCGCCGGTCTGGTGGGTGGTGGTTGCACGTACAACGAGACCACGGAGGAATGGCAGTTCGACGCGATCAGCCGGGACGAGGAGATCGCGCTGGGCGCCCAGTACCAGCCCGAGATGATCCGGGAGTTCGGGGGCGAGATCGCCGACCCGGGGATCGTCGCGTACGTCGACGAGATCGGGGGGCGGCTGGCCTCGTACACCGAGGGCGAGGACCCGGAGCTCCCGTGGGAGTTCACGGTGCTCAACTCGGACGTGATCAACGCGTTCGCGCTGCCGGGGGGCAAGGTATTCGTCTCGGCGGGGCTGGCTCGGCGGATGGAGAACGAGGCGGAGCTGGCGGCGGTGCTCGGTCACGAGATCGGGCACGTGAGCGCCCGGCACGCGAACGAGCGCGCGGGCAGCGGGCTCGCGATCGGCGGCGCGACGATGATCGCGTCGATCTTCCTCGGGACGCAGATCGAGAACGAGACGATGGCGGCCTTCGCGGGCCTGTTCACCGTGGCCGGCGGGCAGCTCGTCAATCTGCAGTTCAGCCGGAGCCAGGAGAGCGAGGCCGACCGGCTCGGGATCCGGTACATGGCGCGGGCGGGGTACAACCCGGTCGGGATGCTCGGGCTGATGCGTGTGCTGCAGGAGGCCAAGGAGGAGTCGGGATCGGGCCGGCTGGCGATCCTCTCGACACATCCGCTGCCCGAAGCGCGGATCCGGCGGGTGAACGGGGTCCTCGAGGAGGACTTCCCGGCGGCGCTGGCGAGCCCGACGAGGGACGTATTCGCCGATCGCTTCCGGCGCGAGATGCTCGACCGCCTGCCGCCGGAGACGCCCGTGGCGCTGCGGCCGCCCGAGCATCTGGGCGGACACACGTCGGGCCTCGCGGCGCGATGGTGCGCACACTGCCGGGGTATGGCGGTTCAGTCCGACTGAAAGACCCGCCGCCAGTTCCGGTGTGTGAAGGCGTCGAGGTCGTCCTCGGACCAGCCGTTCCCGGCCAGCGCTTCGAAGAGCTTGGCGAGATCGGTCGGGCGATCGATGCCGCGGGGCAGGTGCGTGGCGTCGAAGCCGCCGTCGAGATCGGAACCGAGCCCGATGTGGGCGGTGGAGCCGACGAGACCGCAGACGTGCTCGACGTGGCGGACGCAGTCGTCGATGGTCGCGCGGCCCGATCGCATGTGTTTGCTGTCGAGGAACCCGCTGTAGAGGTTCAGCCCGACGACGCCGCCACGGCGCGCGATCTCGCGGATGGTCTCGTCGGTGAGGTGACGCATGTCATCGTCGAGCAGTGCGCGGCAGTTCGAGTGGGTCGCGACGACGAGGTCGTCGGTCCGCTCGAGGAGCTGCTGGAGAGACCGGTCGGAGAGATGGCTGAGATCGGGGACGACCCGCTCGGCGGCCATCCGATCGACCAGATCGCGCCCGAGGGGCGTGAGTCCGGAGTCGTCCTCGGTGGCGTTCCCGCAGGCGTAGCGGTTGTCGAGCGACCAAGTGAGCCCGATCGCGACGACGCCGAGATCGAGCCAGGCGTCGAGCTCGTCGGCGGACGGGATCGGATCGGCGTTCTCGACGAGGACGCCGAGCGCGATCGGTTGGTGATCCGCGGGCTGGGTGGCGGGCTGGGGCGCGGGGCGGAGGGCCTCGGCGCGGGGCGAGAGGTAGCGGACGAGCCCGGCGTCGCGCCAGGCTCGATAGAGCAGTGCCTGTCGCATGCCGGCGCGGTAGGCGGCGTCCGTGTCGCCCGGGGGGTAGGCGAAGGCGCCGGGCGGCTCGGGGCTGGGCTCGGTGAAGATCGTGCCCAGGACCGTGGTGACGCCGGCGTCGCGGAGGGCGGGCAGCGTGACGGCGGCGGGCCGGTGGCGCCCGGGGCTGAACTCCGGGGGGGCGTGGAGATCTCGGCCGGTCTCGGCGAGGTAGGCGAGGTCGAGGTGGGCGTCGAAGATGGGCACGGGTCCGGGTCTCTCGGTCGCGGGGCGGGGGTTATGCTGCGGACACTATGGCAGACCCACGCGACATGATCCGCAAAGAAGAACCGACCTCCGACGATCCGTCGATCGTGAACCCGCTGAACGGCGAGCCGATGGAGCGGCTGAACGTTGGGGGCGTGAGCATCGACCGGTGCCCGAAGACCGGCGCGATCTGGCTCGACCAGGGCGAGCTCGCGCGGCTCGCGCTGATGGACGCGGACAACAAGGGGCTGCTGAAGGAGCTGGATCAGCCGATTCCGAACGTGGCGCGGCGGGCGCAGCGCGGCGCGCTGAAGAGCCCGAAGACCGGCGAGCCGATGATGGTCGTGACCGACCCGCAGCAGAAGCACGTCGAGTTCGAGGTATGCAGGGACTCGGGCGGGATCTTCTTCGATTCGGGAGAGCTCGCGGACCTGGTCGAGTACACCTTCAAGGAGCGTCTGAAATCGTTCTTCGGCTGATCTCCCCAGGGGATGGCGCCCAAAATCACAGGCCGAAATATCCGAATGAGGATTCGTCAGGGATCGCGGCATCGGGGGATGCGATCGGGGCGGGCCGCCCTGGTCTTGGGGCGTGGGGTCACGCACTGCCGCGCGGTCTCTTCCCGAAAGGACCTGCTTTGAAGACCGCAACGCAAGATCAGTCTGCGCTCGCCCGTTCGCCGCGACGTCTGGCAGAGCGTGGGAACGTGCTCGTCGGGTGCCTGGTCGCGCTCGCGGTGGTCGCCGTGATCGGCATCACCGCGACGATCGTGGTGATGATGAACTGGCGCGCCTGGACGGCGCAGGGGATCGACGCGCTCACGGCCGAGGCGATCAACGCCTCGAGCCTGCCCGAGGCCGAGAAGGGCGAGATGATCGCCGAGGTCGCGCGTCTCACGACCGCGTTCAAGGACGGGCAGGTCGAGCTGCAGGCGCTGGCGGACTTCGCCGAGAGCCTCGAGGAGAACCGGATCCTCGACATCGGGATCGCTTATCAGATCGAGGGCGCGTACGTGCAGGCCTCGGCGGAGCTGAGCGACGAGGAGAAGGCCGAGGGCCAGTCGGCGCTCTACCGCTTCGGGTACGGGCTGTACACCAAGGAGATCGCCCGCGAGCTCGCCGAGGGCGTGACCGACCCGATCTCGCGCCAGGGCCCGGACGGCTCGAACGACCTGATGATGCCCAGCGAGGTGACGGTCGAGCAGCTCCGCGATCTCATCGTCCGCGCCAAGGAGCGCGCGGACGAGGCCGAGATCCCGGAGGAGGTGCCGGTGATCGATCTGAGCGACGCCCTGGGCGCGCAGATCGACGCGATCCTGACCGGCACGCCGGCCGAGCCGACGGTCACGGAGGCCGAGGCGACGGCGGAGCCCGCCGATAAGGGCGGCTCGGGCACCGACCCCGACGGGCCCTGACGCAGCGGTCGGGGGCGACGGGCCCAAGTCGGGTACATTGAATGAAATGCGCACGAGGCCGCCGGCGATCCCGGCGGCCTTTCTGCGTTTGTGAACGACCGAAGGGGCCCCCGATGCCAGTAACGCCCGGTTCCTCTGACTCGATCGACCCGCCCGCGCTGTGCCCGAAGGACAACACGCTGATGGAGCGCCTGGACGCCGACGGGATCGCGGTGGACCGATGCCCGAGCTGCGGCGGGATCTGGTTCGATCTGGGCGAGCTGCGGGCGCTGATGAACCGCGCGGACGACGATCTGATCGGCGAGCTGGACCGGACGGACCGGCGGGTGCCGGCGTCGGCGCACACCGAGGACCGCTCGAACTGGGTCTGCCCGCGCGACGGCCAGCGGCTGACGAGCCTGCGAGACCCGCAGCAGCCGCACCTGGAGTACGAGCTGTGCACGCACTGCGGCGGGGTCTTCTTTGATTCGGGGGAGCTGAAGGACCTGAGCCGCGTGACGCTGCTCGAGCGGCTGCGCAGCTTGCTCTGATTATTGCGTTCGCTCGCGGTCTCCGCCGCTCGCTCACTTTCGTACGGCCGCGCCGGAGTGAACCCGGCGGGCCCGATCGGGCGCTCGGCCGTCCTGCGTCGTGCGCGCGTCGCCGTTTCGCCGAGAGCCCACCGAACAAGATGAACGTCAGCCGACCTCGATCTCCGAGGGCTCGACGTCGGTGAGGATCTCGGCCTCGGTCTTATCGAGCACCTCCTGCGTGGTCACGCCCGGCGCGAGCTCGGTGAGTCGGAACCGCTGCTTGTCGTGGACCATCTCGAGCACGCAGAGGTCGGTGATGACGACGTCGACGCAGGCCCGGCCGGTCAGCGGCAGCGAGCATTCCTTCACGAGCTTCGCGTCGCCCTTCTTGGAGTTGTGCTCCATCATGACGCAGACCTCGCGCACGCCGGCGACAAGGTCCATCGCGCCGCCCATGCCCTTGACCATCTTGCCGGGGATCATCCAGTTGGCGATGTCGCCCTCCTGGCTGATCTGCATCGCGCCGAGGATGCAGAGGTCGATGTGCCCGCCGCGGATCATGCCGAAGCTGTCCGAGCTGCTGAAGAAGCTGGCGCCGGTGCGCGCCGTCACGGTCTGCTTGCCCGCGTTGATCAGGTCGGCGTCGACCTCGGCCTCGGTCGGGAACGGGCCGATGCCGAGCAGCCCGTTCTCGGACTGCAGCCAGACGTCGATCCCCGGCGGGATGTGGTTGGCGACGAGGGTGGGCATGCCGATGCCGAGGTTGACGACGAAGCCGTCGCGGAGCTCGAGGGCGGCGCGTCGGGCGATCTGCTCGCGTGTGAGTGCCATGCCCCGAATGTAGCTGTTGGGCGTCTCGCGGGCCCGCCGGGCCCGGTCGAGCGGTTGCCCCGGACCGATCTCGAGAATCTCGAAATATGCAGCGCGTCCGGCGGCGTTTGTACAGCAACCACTAACGACGCCGCGGGGCGTCGAGAACCGCACAGGAGACCATGCCATGCCCGGCACGACCAGCCGCCCCACGGGCGGGAAGCTGTTGCTCACCTCGTTCGCCCTCGCGATGGCCGTCTCGACGACGGGCCTGGCCGCCGCGGCGGGCGCCGTTCTGCTCGAGCCCCCCACCGCGTCCGAGCTCGCGGCCAAGCCGCGGGACACGGGCAAGTACGAGATCGGGAAGAACAAGCTCGCGATCGGTGGGTACGACCCGGTCGCGTACTTCCCCGAGGGCGGCGCCAAGCCAGCGAAGGGCAAGAAGAGCATCACGCTCGAGCACCGCGGCGTGAAGTACCGCTTCGCGTCGGAGTCAAACCTCGAGCTGTTCAAGAGCAACCCCAACAAGTACGAGCCCGCGTACGGCGGCTGGTGCGCGTATGCCGCGGCGAAAGAGACGTACACGGAGCCGAACCCGAAGCGGTTCAAGATCCAGGGCGGGCGTCTGCTGCTGTTCTACGACGGGTTCTTCGGGGACACGTACGAGGACTGGCACAAGGAGGGCCCGGACCGGCTCGAGGTCGAGGCGGACGACTTCTGGAAGGCGGAGACGCGCGAGCTGCCGCGGACGCCGGCGAACGAGTACCGGGTGGATTGAGCGATCTCGGATCGCACCGGAATCGAGAACCCCCCGTGATCCCGCCGCCGGACCGGTGAAAGCCGACCGGCGGCGTTGTCTCTCGATGGCGCACGTCTACTTGCGGCGGACAATCGAGACAACGAGCAGCACGCCGCCGATCCCCGCGACCGCCAACCCCGGCCAGGACTCGCGAACGGCTCGTGCGAACCGCTTCTGTGCCGCCTTGGCCGCGGTGGCCGTGGCCGCCCGGAACTTGGTGCCGAGGATCGATCGAGAGCGGTCTCTTCAAGTGCAAGTGCTTCGATATCGCTGAGCGGTTATGAACAGAACTCATGTATAATCGGGGGTGATTCACAAGAGCGGGTTCCCACTCACCGCCTCCAAGACCCGAGGTTCGCGGGGAACGTCGGCTGAAACGGTGATCCGGCGGTGAGAGCTGGCCCCTCCTTTGGGCGGAGTCACCTCGGAGAGTTGCGTCTGGAGATGATTCGCGTTGCGGGGTTTCGTCGCCATCCTTCTGGCAGTGCTGATCGGGCTGTTGATCGTGGGCTTCAGCATTCGCACGTCAGACGATTCGATCCGATCGGGTGCCACGCAAGAGCTCCGGTCGGATAGGCCTGGCGGGATGTCCCCAGGACGGACCACGCCAGGCAAGAGTGCAGAGGACGGCCAGAGGGCACCGCCGAGTGCCGCGGCCGAGCCTCTCGCCGACCGGTTCGACTCCCCGCAAGTGGGTCGATTGTCTGACACCGATCCGGGCTCGGAGTCGTTTCGGCGCCCTGAGAGCGCCGAGACCATCGACGACCGATTCACAAGTCGGCAATTGGGGTCACCGACCGGTACAGGCGGCGATGATCTGCGGCGGGCTTGGAAGCGAGCCGTCGACGAGCAGGCTCGCATAGCCGTGAATGTGTTCGAGGCAGAGGCGCTCCAACGATGGCGATCACTGCGTCGTGTGCCAGTCGATCGAGCTGCATTCGACGTTCTGAATGAAGCGATCGGTGGCGATCTTGAGGGGCTTGTTGGCCTCTGGAGTTTCACCGAGATCGACGCAGTCCTGTTCGATGAGGAGAATCGATTTCGCGGCGTATCTGTTGCCTCGGAGTTCCCAGCGCCTTATCAACGCGACATCGTTGTCGTGTACTTCGCTGACATTCGTGCAGGCGGAGTTCTAACCGAAGACCGTTGGGCTGAGCCAGAGCAGATCACGAGTCGGTGCCTCCTGCTTCAGATCCGCTCGCCGAGCGGTGGAATCGACTTCATCTGCGGAGACGGCGGATGTGGGCTCGGCTGCACTCTGTCGACGCGAGTGATTGAGGACGTTGTTCGCGTTTGGTGTTCTTGTCCGTAAGCCGGGCCTACCGCCTCGCGACAGAGACCACAAGCAGCACGCCGCCGATCCCCGCGACCGCCAACCCCGGCCAGGACTCGCGAACGGCTCGTGCGAACCGCTTCTGTGCCGCCTTGGCCGCGGTGGCCGTGGCCGCCTTATCGACGAGGTTGTAGCCGCGCCAGGCCTCGATCGAGATCAGCACGGCGCCGCCCGCGATCAGGACGAGGGCGAATCTCCGCGTCCAGCGGCCGCGCCGGCGGCGGGGCACCTCAGCGCTCCCGCCGGCGGTCAGGCATCGCGGACGGTCCGCTGCTCGATGCGCTTCTCGCTCTGGCCGACGATGACGCGGTCGACGAAGCTGCCGGGCGTGTGGATCTGGTCGGGGTCCATCTCGCCGAGCCCGACCATCTCGTCGACCTCGGCGACGACGAACGCGGCCGCGGTCGCCATCATCGGGTTGAAGTTCCGCGCCGTCATGCGGAACTGGAGGTTGCCGAAGGGGTCGCCGGCGTGGGCCTTGACGAGCGCGAGGTCGGCGTAGAGGCCGGTCTCCATCACGAACTCGCGCTCGCGGAACGCGTCCTGGTTCACCTTGGCCTTCGCGGCCGGGAGACGGAGCCTGCGGGTCTCCTTGCCCTCGGCGATCTTGGTGCCGGCCCCTGTCGCGGTGAAGAAGGCCGGGATGCCGGCGCCGCCGGCGCGGATCCGCTCGGCGAGCGTGCCCTGGGGGTTGAACTCGACCTCGAGCTCGCCGTCGATGAACTGCTTCTCGAAGATCGCGTTCTCGCCGACGTAGCTGGAGACCATCTTCTTGATCTGGCGGGTCTGGAGAAGAAGGCCGAGGCCGAAATCATCCACGCCGGCGTTGTTGCTGATGCAGGTCAATTGCTTCACGCCGGTGTCGCGCAGGGCGATGATCAGGCTCTCGGGGATGCCGCAGAGACCGAAGCCGCCGACCATGACGGTGGCGCCGTCGTGGAGGATGCCGCGTTGTTTCAGGTCGGCCAGCGCGGCGACGGGCGAATCGACGACCTTGGACTGTGACGGCGGCATCGGCGCGGTCCTCCGTGGGCTGCTCTCTCTCGACCCTAGCGCCGCGCGGTGAACCGCTCTGGCTTGGAGCCCGGCTTGGAGCCCGTCTTGGAACCGGGCTTGGCGCCGGCCTTCGCGGGGGCATTGGCAGGGGCGGGTCCGTCGAACAGGGGCTGCTGCTCGCGGAGCTCGAGCGGTCGGTCCATGAGGTCGTCGAGCTCCTTGCGGATCTCCTCGATGGTGTCGAGGCCCATCAGCTCGGTCGCGAAGCGGATGTAGGCGACGGGGTCGGTGTGGCGCAGGCGGCCCATGACCCGCTCGCCGATGACGTGGCTGGGGACCTCGCGCTCGTACTCGGCGTGGAGCTCGTCGTCGATCTCGTCGACGATGCGCTCCTTGATCTGCTCGGAGACGGGGCGCTTGCCGCACGCGGCGACGATGCCGGCGAGGACCTTGTCGCGGTCGAACGGCACGCGAGTGCCGTCGCGTTTGATGACGACCAGCCGGTTGGCCTGCTCGATGCGCTCGTAGGTGGTGAACCGCTTCTCGCACCGCAGGCACTGGCGTCGGCGGCGGATGACCCTGCCCCCCTCTGTCGAGCGGGAATCGATCACCTTGTCGTCGTTGCTCGCGCAGAACGGGCAGATCACGGGCGGTGCGGCTCCGCGGGCCCCAACCGGTCGTGGCTGCGAAGGCCCTGACCCCCAGTGTGCCGGGGGTCGGGCGTGGCGTCAAATCAGCGTCCGGGCTCTTCCTCGGCGGCGGCCTCGACCCGGGACCTGGCCGTCGCGAGCTGGGCCCGACGGCCCAAGATCTCGAGCCGCTCCTTCATGATCTCCTCGCGGAGGACGGCGATGTAGCCCTCGAGGTCGGCGATGCGGCCGGAGAGGACAAGGGAAGAGACGTTCTCGCGGTCTCGGCTGGTCTGGTCGTGCTTGGTCTTCGCCCAATCTCGCCGGTAGTCCTCGAGCTCGTTCTCGAGCATCTGGAGGCGCCGCTCGCCCGATTCGATCCGCCCGCGCAGGCGGTCGACCTCTTGGATGCGGAACTCGCGCCGTTCCTCGACCCGCGCTTTGCGGAGGCTCACCAGCGCGATGTTGCGCTCGTGCTCGAGTTCCCGGAGAAGATCGGTGACCTCACGATGGATGCGCGGGGGCGCGTTGACGACCATCATGTTCCCGACGACCTGGAGGTTGGCGGCCTTGCCTCCCGATTTCGTCCAGGCGTTCGGTTCGACCGAGTTGCGCACGATGTCGCCGACCTCGGCGAGCTTGACCTGCCCGGTCCTGACGACGGGGCGTGCCTTCTGAATGTCGTAGGTCTTCCGACGCATCTCGCGCAGATCGAAGCCGGCCTGTGCACCGATCTCGACCACATCGTCACGCACGCGCCAGACGACATCGACCGCGAGCCCGGGCACGCGGACAGCCTCGATCTCCGCGAACGCCCGCAAGAGCACCTCGTCGAGCGGGACACGATCGTGCGAGGCGGCGTTGATGAAATCGTCGCGCCGATCGAGCGCCCGCTCGCCCATCTCGGCCCAGCGGACGAGCGCCCGACGACCGATCGAGGCCGCGACCCGGTCGAGGTACTCCTCGAGCCTGACCTCGTTGTCCTCGACACTGATCGTCACGACGGTCGGGGCCGGCTCGGCCTCGGGATCGGCCGCCGCGGCCGCCGCGTGCTGGGCCGGCGGTGTCGTGGCGCCGCCCCCGGTCCCCGAAGGCAGCAGGCCGAGCGTGCTCAGGCCGAGAGCGAGCCCGGCGACGGTGATGGTCGCGATCTGCATGGTCCGTCTCCTTCTTCGTTCGGTGTGCGCCTCGCGGAACGCCCGCGCGAGACCGACCGTCTCGCCGAGCTCCCCCACCGCCTTGCGCATCGCCTCGGGCTCGTTCAGCCCGGTGATCATCAGGTCGTCCACCCGCGCCCGCAGGTGGTCTTCGAGCTCGTCGAGGATCTCTTGACGCTCCCCCGCCGGCACGGTCAGCGTGCGCGCGAAGACCGCGAGCCAATCGCCGATCGCGTCGCGGCTGGAAGGCTCCACCGGCGCCCGGGTCTTCTCGGAGGTCGCGCTCACGGGGTGGCCCCCTCGGCGCCCGCGATCGACAGGAACCGATCGAGCACGGCCGCGGCCCGCCGGTGGGCGTCGACCCGCTGGGCGAGACGCTGGCGGCCCTTGGCGGTGAGCTGGTACCACTTGCGGCGCCGGCCCGCGGCGTCGGGGTCGGCCCCGTCGCGCTTGACCTCCTCCCAGCTGGTCTTGACGAGCTTGGCCTTCTCGAGCTTGCTCAGCAGCGGGTAGAGCTGTCCCGGGCCGATCTTCCAGTCGCCCTCGGAGAGCGCGGCGACGCGTTTGCCGATGCCGTAGCCGTAGCTGGGCCCCTCGGCGAGGACGCTGAGAACGACGAGCTCGGTCTGGTCGGCTTTGAGATCGGAGAGCGGCATCGGCCCAATATACCGTCTTCGATATATCTAAGATCGATATATCCAAGAAAAATCTACACGGCGCGCCGGCTCCCCCGCTCCCACTGCGGCCCGACCTTCGGATCCAGCAGGTGCGGCAGCATGTCCCGCACGGCCTCCGCGTGGGAGCGGAACAGGCGTTCCCCGCCTCCATAGACCCGCCCGGTCGAATCCGGGAGCTCGTAGTACGGGATCCGTGCGTGCCGGTGGTGCGTGCCGTGGTGGTCGACGTGCAGCTGCGAGGCCGAGGCGAGCCGGCCCGCGGTGCCGCGGTACACGACGGTCCGCGTCATCGCCATGATCGAGTCGCCGTGCATGCCCAGGTGCTCGGTGAACTTCCGCATGGTCTGGAAGACCCCCGCACCCCACGCGGGGACGACGAAGACGACGAGGAACCCGGCCCACCAGCCGCGGGCGGTCACGAGCCACAGCACGCCGGACCAGACGAGTGCCATGAGCAGCCACTCGGCCACGACACGGGCCCGCTGCTTCCGCGGCACCGACCGCCAGGAGATCGCCGTGCGGACCGAGTAGAGCAGCGGCGTCAGCAGCCAGCCGACGATGAGCTCGAGCCAGGCGTAGAGGACGCGCACCGCGCGCGGCACGGCGGGCAGGTTGTAGGGCCAGAACTCGGGGTCGCGCTCCCCGCCGAGGTGCGCGTGATGGCGTGCGTGGACGTAGCGGTAGACGCTGAGCGGGATCAGCGCCCCGGTGCCGATCAGAATGCCCTGGCGCTCGTTGAGCGGGCGGCTGGGCGGGAGCATGCCGTGGGCGCCCTCGTGCAGTCGCGTCAGGGCGACGTGGTTCATCCAGATGATCACGCCCCAGAGCGGGACGACGAGGATCCACCACCCGGCGAACCAGGCCCAGCCGCAGGAGGCCATGGCTCCGAGGTGCACGATCGGTGAGGTGATCGACCAGATCAGCCGCGGGGCCCCGTGCTCGGACGAGGAGGCCATCATCTATTAGACTACACCCGGGCGTGATCGGCCCGAACGCGGTTTGCTCGGACTTGAGCCCGGAGCGTGGCACCGCTCGGATACCGCGGCGACCACAGCTCTTGAACAAATCGTCCGCATCCTTCGTCGTCGTTGTCGGTACCCCCGGTCGTGCGCGTCCCGCTCGCCATGCTGACCGGCTCACTCGGAGCGTGCGCGACCGAGCCCGCGCTCGGGCCGGATCCGCGGCCGACGACGATCGCAGCACCGGAGCCGATCTCGATGGAGGGCGTGGGGACCGTCGAGATCGACGACCCCGGAGACGGGCTCGACCCCGCGCATCGGATCCTCCTTCATGAGGACGGATCGTTCGAGGTATTCGCCCCTCGCTGGTGGATCGAGTTCCTCACGCGAGATCCGCAGACCTCGCCCGACGTGCCGGGCTGGTATCTCGAGCTCCTACGCGGGAACCAGCGCCTCGCGGACGCGCTGGGGCCGGACGGGTTCGCGATGCTCTGGGAGATCGACCGTCACCGCATCGGCGATTGGTTGCAGCAACGGGACGAGCGTCCGTCGCGCGTGTCCGGTCGCCTGATCGAGTTGTTCGACGAACCGCGGACGTTCGACCTGCTCGGCCGAACGCTCGCGCTCGAGGGAACGAAGGCCGGGCCGTCCCTGATCCAGGCCTGGACCGACGGCGGCACGCTCGTCGTC
Organism: Planctomycetota bacterium; assembly: GCA_038521625.1. GTDB lineage: Bacteria > Planctomycetota > Phycisphaerae > Phycisphaerales > UBA1924 > JBCBKP01. Next base: position 28,484 of record JBCBKP010000016.1, on the reverse strand, counting down.
CGATACACGCCCCCGGGCCGCCGCTCGGCCGATCCTGAGCAGCGCGGTCGAGCCGCTCGGCGGCTTGTCATCTACATCGTCGCCAACTCGCTGCCGTCGAACCTTGACGAGGCCCTCGAACTCATCGGTGACTGACCGGAATCGGCCACGTCGTCCTCGGGCGAAGTCCGGAGCCGTCCCAAGAGGGCGCCTACGCGCGGTTCCGGTGCAGGCGAGCCATAACGGTACCCGTCCTCATCGTCTCGCGGGACAACGCGCGCTCTACGATCGCCCGATGCCCAACGTGACACTCCCAGACGGCACCGTGAAGGCCTTCGACGGCCCCACCACCCCCCTCGAGGTCGCCCGGTCCATCGGCCCGGGCCTGGCCAAGGCCGCGGTCGGCGCCAAGATCGACGGCGTCCTGACCGACCTGACGACGCCGATCGCGGCCGACGTCGAGCTGGCGCTGGTCACCGAGAAGGACCGCGAGAAGAACCCCGACCCCGAGGCGCTGCTGATGCTGCGACACTCGGCCGCCCACGTCATGGCCGAGGCGATCCAGCGGGTGGTGCCCGGGGCGATGCTGGTCTACGGCCCGCCGCTGGCGACCGGCTTCTACTACGACATCGCCTTCCCGGAGGACCGCCCGCTGCGCGAGGGCGACTTCGAGGCGATCGAGAGGGAGATGGCGGCGATCGTCAAGGAGGACCGCCCGTTCACCCGCTACGAGATGCCGGTCGGCGAGGGGCGTGCCAAGCTCGAGTCGGAGGGCAGCAAGTACAAGATCGACAACGCCGAGCGCGCGGTCGAGGCCGGGTCGGACTCGCTCTCGTTCTACGCCACCGGCGAGCCCGGCAAGGACTGGGAGGATCTCTGCCGCGGGCCGCACGTGCCGAGCACGGGTCGGATCGGCGCGTTCAAGCTGATGTCGATGTCGAGCAGCTACTGGCACGGCGACGAGACCAGCGACCGGCTGACCCGGGTCTACGGGACCGCGTTCTTCGGCAAGAAGGACCTGAACGCGCACCTCGAGCGGCTCGAGGAGGCGAAGAAGCGCGACCACCGCGTGCTCGGCAAGCAGCTCAGGCTGTTCCATATCGACGACACCGTCGGGCAGGGGCTGGTGCTCTGGACGCCGAACGGGGCGGTCGTCCGCAAGGAGCTGCAGAACTGGATCTCCGGCGAGCTGCGACGGATGGGGTACGACGAGGTCTTCTGCCCGCACATCGGCAAGCTCGACCTCTACAAGACCTCGGGGCACTTTCCGTACTACGCCGAGAGCCAGTTCGTGCCGGTGATCGAGCGGGACTTCCTCGACCGTGTATCGGACGAGGGGAGCAGCTGCGCGGACCTGTCGAGCATGATGGGCGAGGGCGACATCGAGGGCTTCCTGCTCAAGCCGATGAACTGCCCGCACCACATGAAGATCTACGACAGCGAGCCGCGGTCGTACCGCGACCTGCCGGTCCGCCTCGCGGAGTTCGGCACCGTCTACCGCTGGGAGCAGTCGGGCGAGCTGAACGGCATGACGCGCGTGCGGAGCTTCACCGTCGACGATGCGCACATCTTCTGCCGCGAGGACCAGGTCGCCGACGAGGTCCGCGGCTGCATCGAGCTCGTGAAGATCGCATTCACGACGCTCGGGCTCGAGGACTTCCGCGTGCGCGTCGGTCTGCGAGATCCGGACAGCAGCAAGTACGTCGGTGACCCCGCGGTCTGGGACAAGGCCGAGCAGGCGTGCAAAGCGGCGGCCAGCGAGCTCGGCGTGTCGTTCACGGCCGAGGCGGGCGAGGCCGCGTTCTACGGCCCGAAGATCGACTTCATCGTCAAGGACGTGATCGGACGCGAGTGGCAGCTCGGCACGGTGCAGATCGACTACAACCTGTCCGAGCGGTTCGATCTCTCGTACATCGGGGCCGACAACACGAAGCACCGCCCGGTCATCATCCACCGCGCACCCTTCGGCTCGATGGAGCGGTTCGTCGGCGTGCTGATCGAGCACTTCGCGGGCGCGTTCCCGGCCTGGCTCGCGCCCGAGCAAGTGCGCGTCCTGCCGATCAGCGAGAAGTCCAACGAGTACGCCCGGCGCGTGCTCGAGGAGCTGAAGTCCGCGGGCGTGCGCGCGACCGCTGACCTCGGCGACGACCGCGTGCAGGGCAAGATCAAGCGGGCGACCGACATGAAGCTGCCGTATCTGGCCGTCGTCGGGCCGCGGGACGCCGAGCAGGGCGTCGTCTCGGTCCGGGCGCGCGGGATCCAGAAGGACCTCGGCGCGATGCCGCTGGACGAGTTTGTCTCGGCGATCACGGACGAGATCGAGACGAAGGGTGCTTCGAGCGTGACCGCGCGCTTCGAGACCGTCGCGACAGCCTGAATGTCGAAGCTCGCTGCGGTAATCCATCCGGATCCCTACTGCGAACCTGGGCAACCTCGGGCATTGCGACGTTTGTATGTCCTTCCCAGACCCCCGGTTTTGTCCCTACTCAGAAGCGGACCCAGGATTTCCGGGGGTTCCGGAATGAAAGCGATGCGCACATCGAGCATCTTCGCTATGTTCTTCGATGGGCTGGTGTTGCTCGCGTGGGACTCGATTTGTAGAAGCCCGCAGCACCAGTCCGCGGGGGAGTCTCAGGCTCGCACGCGATCGCGTCGGTGATGTCGCGCCATCAGGGCCGACATCGGAGCGCTCGCTCCAGTGCCGATGCGGGTCGAGGACGGACGGAGCGGCAGCATGATGCGCACGCACGAGAATGGAACGATCGCGGAGGCGAAGCCTCTCGCCGGTCAAACGATGAACGGAATGGCCTCGGCGCTTCTGCGCGAGGCCCTCTGGAACGACACGGGTGCCGCGGTCCTGATGCTGGACCGTGACGGCGCGCTGCTGGACGCGAACCCGGAAGCTCGAGAGCTCTTCGGCGGGATCGATCCGGACGCGGGCGCTTCGCTCAGCGATCTTCTTCCGGGTCGGGTCGGCAGCGAGCGGCTCGACCTCGTGCGACTCGCGATCGAGCACGCGAAACCGATCAAGGTCGAGGGTCTGATCGGCGGGCTGCACTGCCTGGCGACCGTCCGCCCGATCGACGACCGGTGCGTGCTGATGACGCTCCGACAGTGCGCCCCCTCGGTGGAGGGTGCCGAGACGACCGGCGACGGCGGCGCCCATCTGCTCCGCGCCCGGCACGACGACGCGGGCCCGCTCTCGCAGCTCACCGCGCGCGAGATCGACGTGCTGCGGCACATCGGGATGGGGATGTCGACCGCCGCGATCGCGCAGGCGCTGCACCGCTCGGTGAAGACGATCGAATGGCACCGCGTGAGCCTCGGAAACAAGCTAGGGATAACAAACCGGGTGGAGCTGGCCAGGATCGCCATCGCGTCCGGCCTCTCGCCGGTTCGCCCGCTCACGGCGGGCAAGTCCGACCGGGCGGAGCCCGCGCCGGCGGGCGAGACCGGCTGACGGGCCGCGCAGCACGCGTTGCCCGCCGACGGGCGCGGGTACAATTTTCCCATGCGTGCCTGTGTCGCGAAGCGCCTCGGCGGGGCGTGTGTCTCGTGGCTTCCGGTGATGCTCGTCGCCGCGCTGTCGCTCGCTCCACGCACGATCGCCGCCCAATCCGGCGCTGAGCCCACCGCTCGTTCGGAGCCGGAAGCGAGCGCGGTGCTCGATCTCCGCGCGGCGCGTGCCACCGCGGTGCGTCTCACGACAGCCCGGAGCGAAGCGGAGATGTTCGACCCGGAGATGTCCGGGTCGGTCGATTCTCCGCAGGTCGCGCTCGAGCTCGACCGCGCGGACAGCCTCGAGCGGCTGGCGCTCGGGGCGGAGGCCGCGGCGCTGAACGCGCCGCGTCCGCGCGAGCGCCCGTCGACGTTCAGCGGTGACCGGCTCGACGCGGAGTCGATCGACCTCGGGCTCCGGTGGAACGCGATCGACTCGGATTTGGTGGAGATCGGCGTGCTCGGCGGGCTCCGCACGTTCGCGGTGCGCTACGACGCGGACGGCGGGTACGGCGGGCTGGGCGACGAGCGGACCGCGCGGGCGGTGCCGGTGATCGGCTCGGACGTCCGGCTGAAGCTCACGGATTCGTTGCTGCTCGGCGGCGCCGCCTCGACGCACGCGATCGCGACGGGCGCGACGCTGCTGCAGTTCGAGGCGGACGCGACGCTGCGTCTGCACCGCAACGTCTCGCTGAGCGCGGGGTACCGGTTCATCGAGTCGACGATCGACATGAGCGGCCCCGACCCGACGCTCGACCAGGAGGGCGTGTTCGCCCGCCTGGTCATCAAGTTCTAGCGGGCGCTCGCGGGATCAGGCGGAGAGCAGCCGGCGCAGCACCTCGACGCCGCGGGCGATGGTCTCGTCGGGCGCGGCGAGGCTCACGCGGATGTGCGTGTCGCGGCGGCTGAACGCGGTGCCGGGGATGACGAGCAGCTTGTTCTCGACGCAGCGGTCGACGAAGGCCTCGGCGCTGCCGAGCCGGGCGGGGATCTCGACGTAGGCGTAGAACGCGCCGTGGGGCTTGGCGACGCTCGTCAGATCGCCGACGCCGTCGACGACCATCCTGGCGCGGCGCTCGTAGGTCGAGACGTGCCGCGTGACGTCCACCTCGAACGCCTCGACCGCCGCGGCCTGGAGCGGCGTGGGCGGGCAGACGAAGGTGTACTGCTGCATCTTGAGCATCGAGTCGATGAGCCAGGCCGGGCCGGTCGCGTATCCGAGCCGCCAGCCGGTGACGCCGTAGGTCTTGCCGAACCCGCGGACGACGAGCGTGTGCTCGTGCGCGCCGTCGCGCCTCGCTGGGCTCGGGCAGCGGAGACCGAGCGACGGGTCGGCGGCCCGCTCGGTCCGGCCCTCGTCGAAGGTGAACTCGTCGTAGATCTCGTCGGAGATGAGGATGACGCCCCTCTCGCGGCAGAGCTCGGCAAGCTCGCCGCACGCGCCCGAGTCCAGGACGACCCCGCCCGGGTTGCTGGGCGAGTTGAACAGGACGGCCTTGGTCTTGTCGGTGATCAGCGGCTCGACGCGCTCGGCGGTCATTCGGAAGTCGGGGTGGACGTCGCAGTAGACCGCGGTCGCGCCGCCGAGGCGTGCCATCGCGGGGTACGCGATGAAGTACGGGTCGGGGAGGACGATCTCGTCGCCGGGGTTCAGCAGCGAGAGGATCGCGAGGAGCAGCGCGCCGGACGTGCCGCTGGTCACGATGAGCGACGGATCGGCGTCGCCGCCGAACGGCCAACCGAGATCGCGGGCGATGTGGCGCTCGCAGGCGCGGACGAGCGGGTTGTAGCCGCGCGAGATCGCGTAGCCGTTGAGGTTGGAATTGATAGCGCGGACGGCGGCCGACTTGAGCTTGTCGTCGACGGGGAAGTCGGGCTGCCCGATCGTGAGGTTGATCGGGTCCTTGATGGTCGCGGCGTGCTCGAGCAGTTTGCGGATGCGAGACAGCGAGACGCCCGCGGAGCGTTCGCTGAGCAGGTGCTCTCCGGCGCCCGGCATCTCAGTTGGTCCTTGGGAGGCCGCCGGCGCGGCGGATCACTCGACGACCTTGGTCTTCGGCAGTCCGAGTGCGGCGTCCTTTTTCGGATCGATCCGCTTCTCGTTCTTGAGCGCTTCGACGCGCTCGGCGCGGGTCATGACGCTCCGCTTGCCGGTCAGGCCGCCCTTGATCTTCAGCGAGGGGTCGAGGCTCATCGCCCACACTCCTTCAGGCCGGTCGTCCCGGCTCGTGTCCACCGCTCGCTCCGGGCTTCAGCCTCGGAACGCGCTCCAACCGGTCGCCGAGAAGTTCGACGCGCCGCCCTCGCTCAGCCACTCGCGTCCGATCTCGCCCACCTCTCGCTCGTGGGCCTCGCGCCGGGCGCGGGACTGGCTGAACTGGTTGCCCGGGATCGCCACCTTTAGCGAGTGCACGACGTACCGGGCAGAACTTTTGGCGGGCCGGCCGCTCGGATCAACCTCGGGCGTCACCGCGACGGCCTGGACGCCCCTGGAGGCGAGGTATCGGATGGCGGCGATGGCGTCCTCCCGGGGCAGCGTGGCGAGGGCCAGATAGTTCATGCCGGTCTGGCGGGGATCGTCATCGATCCCGCCCCGGACGGTGTAGATCGCCCACCCGGCGTCGAAATCGCCGCCGGCGCCCCCCTCGCCGGTCTCGGGCTGTCGCTGGCCCAGCACTGCCGTATCGCCGGTTGGACCCGCCCGCTCCTCCCCCGTCCGACCGGACGGTGAGGACTCGGTCTCGAGCGTGCCGCCCGCGGCGACGTCCGGCGGCGCCGAGGCGGCGTTCAAGCCGACCTGATACCCGATCGAATACCCGACAAACCCGATGCCGAGGGCGCCGGCGATCAGGAGGTACCAGACGGTGCTCCCACGCCCCGGGGCGGCCTCGCGATCGGCGTGGACCTCCTCGCTGCGGCGCTGGGGTGGCGAGTCGTCGGCGAGGCGCGGCTGTTCGGCCTTCTTGGCCTGTCCGACGAGCTCGAAGAGCGGGGTGCCGCGATTGGACATCTCGACATCGTATCTCTGGGCGCGGGCGGGGAGTGGGTGCGGCTTCTATAGTCGGCCGCCATGGCGATCCGCGATGAAGATGTGATCCAGATCTCGCGCACCCCGATGAACCGGTCGGAGAGCGTGTACCTGCCGGAGATCTTCAAGGGCTTCGGGACGACGCTTCGTCACTTCTTTACGAGCTTCGGGCAGAGCAAGATGCCCGGGCAGCCGAAGACGAGCCGGACGATCCAGTACCCCGAGGAGCGGCGGGAGCAGAAGCCGGTCCTCGAGGGGGGGATCAATGCGGGGAATTTTCGGGGTGTGCACCGTCTGAACCGCGACGAGGACGGTCGGGTGAAGTGCGTCGCCTGCATGATGTGCCCGACGATCTGCCCGGCGAACTGCATCCACATCGTCGCGGCCGAGAGCCCCTGGGACGACCGCGAGAAGTACCCGAAGAAGTTCGAGATCGACGAGCTCCGGTGCATCTTCTGCGGGATGTGCGAGGAGGCGTGCCCGGTGGACGCGATCGAGATGACCACCGAGTACGACATCGTGGGGCTCTCTCGCCAGGAGATGGTGTTCGACAAAGAGAAGCTCCTCGAGGTCTTCGACGTCACGATCGACAAGAAGCCGATGTGACGCGCGCCTGGCGGGTCTCTGCCGCCCTAGCCCCACCTCTATCCGGACCCATCCCGCCCGGGCAGGCCTCGCCCGTGTGACCGAAACACCACGTTCTCGGGTTTCTATCCGGAATTCCTGGCACGCCCGCTGAGCGAGCGCACCTTACGGGTGACGGCTGGTCTCGCACCTGGAACGGCTGGGGCGGACCGGTCTCCGACAGGCTGGAAAGAGAGGAGCCGCCACGTGCGCGACTCACGCACACGGAGCGCGATCGCCGCGCTCGCACCCATCGTCGCTCTGAGCTCCGGCGTGGCCGGCCAGGTGACCACGGACTCGCTGATCTCGTTCGCGTTCAGCGATCTGTTCCTGGACAGTCTCACCGAGATCGACGAGGTCTCGACGTTCGTCTTCACCGGGCTGCCGGCGTCGAACCTCGCCGCCGGCGACGTCACCCAGACGCCCATCGCGCCGTTCGACGGCGTGGCGCCGCAGATCATCGGCCCCTCGACCACGGCGTTGTTCACGGACGGCTCGCTCGTCAACGACCCATCGGGCGTAGTTGTCACGGTCAACCTCGACGGCAGCGACGCGCTGAACCCGTCGGTCAACGGCACGATGGTCGTGACCGACACCGACGGCGATCAGCTCGTCTTCAACTTCAACGGCGTGCCCGGCGTGACGAGCTCGGTCACGAACACACTGGAGATCTTCATCACGTCGGCCTCGTTCATCCCGGACGGCACGTCGGGGGTCCTGAACCAACAGTTCAACGGCGTGGACGGCACCAGCTTCTTCGCCGAGGAGCTCGAGCTGACGCCGGGCATCGGCTTCGGCGCGATCTCGATCCTGCCGAACCCGTTCAACTCCGAGGTCGCGGTCTTCTCGACGCCCTTCCAGATCAGCGGGCTCATCACCACCGAGTCGCTGGTCCCGACCCCGGGCTCGGCCGCCATCGCCGGCCTCGCGGGCCTGCTGGCGACGCGTCGGCGTCGCGGCTAGAGGAGGACGCGGAGTCGCGTCGCCAGCGTCTCCGCCGAGCGACGCGCTGCGTCCGTCCAGTGCTCGCCCGCCTCGACATCCGGATAGATCACCGAGCGGCTTGCTGTCACCAGCAAGCCGCTTTCGTTTGCGCCCGTCGCGCCGGCCCGGACGAGCGGGCGCAGGTCCTCGACCTTGCCGCCCTGCGCGCCGATCCCGGGCACGAGGAAGACCTGATCGGGCATGGCGGCCCGCAGCGCGGGGCCGTCTTGCGCCTTGGTCGCGCCCACGACCGCGCCGAGATCGCTGAGGCCGCGAGCCCCGGTGCACGACGCGCCGATCTCGGCGACCATCCGGGCGACCCGCTCGGCCACGCTCGAGCCGTCCGAGGTCGCGACCGACTGGACCGCGTCGCTGTCGGGATTGCTGGTGCGCACGAGCGCGAAGACGCCCAGGCCCGCATCGAGGAAGGGCTCGATCGAGCTCGGGCCCATGTAGGGACTCACGGTCACGGCGTCGGCGCCGGCGTCCCGGGCGGCGGCCGCGTAGTGCGCCGCGCTGAGCCCGATGTCGCCGCGCTTGACGTCGAGGACGACTACGAGGCCGGCGTCGCGGGCGCGCCCGATGGTGCGCTCGAGCGCGCGGACGCCGCGCCATCCGAGACGCTCGAAGCAGGCCGACTGCGGCTTGATCGCGGCCGCGGTGGTCCCGACGGCGTCAATCAGGCGGGCCGAGAACGCCTCGAAGGCAGCCGAGGGGTCGGCCGTCTCGATCTCGGCGGGCAGCCGCTCGAGCACGGGATCGAGCCCGACGCAGAGCGGCGCGCCGACGTGGGCGATGCGTTCGGCGAGCCTGTCGGAGAATCTGGGCTGAACGATCGCCGCTGCGGTCATGGTGAGCACCATAAGGTTCACGCGCGATGAACGCGAACACGCCGGCCCGCCTGGACCTGAAGCGAGACGAGGCCCTCACCATCGAGTGGGCCGACGGCTCGGTCTCTCGCTACCCGATCGCGTACCTGAGGCGGCTGTCGCCCTCGGCCGATCAGCGTGAGCTGCGCAAGGCCATCCGGTCGAACCCGCTGACGGTGCTGCCGTCCTCGCCGGGGGGTGAGGGCGTCGTCGCGAACGGCGCCGAGCTGGTCGGCAATTACGCGATCAAGATCCATTTCAGCGACGGGCACAACACCGGGCTGTACACCTGGGAGTACCTCCGTGAGATCGATCCGGCTCGGGCGGGCGGGCAGGTCGAGGGGCGGGAGCGGGCGCCGGGGGACGAGGGGCCGCGGCACGACGATCCGCTCGGCCTCGGCTAGGCGCCGTATCTTCTCGGGATGCCGGTCGAGGCGGGCGACATCCGGATGAACACGCCGCTCGGGACGGTGCGCGCGATCGCGCCGCGGGACGCCGACCGGCTGGCGACGCTCGGCCTGACGACCGTCGGCGAGCTGATCGCGCACCTCCCGATGCGTTACGAGCGCGAAGAAGCGGAGAGTTCGATCGAGAACCTGCCGGCCGACGCCGTGGTCTCGGCGAGGGGTGAGGTGACTGCGACGCGTGTGGCGGGGTTCGGGCGCAAGCAGCGCTTCGAGGCGGTGCTCCACGACGGGTCGGGCCGGCTCGACCTTGTCTGGTTCAGCCAGCCGTACCTTCACCGGAAGATCGGGGCCGGGACACGCCTGAGGATCCAGGGCAAGAGCCGGCGACGCGGGGGCGGCCTCCAGGTCGCGAACCCGCGATGGGAGCTGATCGACGACGGGGGCGGCGAGCCGGGATCGCGCGAGGCCCGGCTTCGGCCGGTGTACCCCGCGAGCGAGGCGATCGACTCGCGCTCGATCGAGTCGTGCGTGCGGTCCGTGCTCCGCCCGGCGATCGTCCGCCTCGAGGACCACCTCTCGCCCGAGCTGCGGCGCGAGAGGGAGCTGCCGGCGCTGCACGACGCGTTCCTGATGGTGCACGAGCCGAGGGACGACGGAGAGATCGCCTCCGGACGACGGCGTCTCGCCTACGACGAGCTGCTCCTGCTGCAGCTGGGTGTTCAGCTCAAACGCGCCCACCGCGAGCGGACGCTGGCGGCCCCGCGGATCGAGGTGGACGGAACGCTCGACGCTCGGATCCGCGAGCGGTTCCCGTTCGAGCTGACCTCCGCGCAAGAGAAGGTCGTCGCCGAGATCGCGCGAGACCTGGCGCGACCGATCCCGGCGAACCGGCTGATCCAGGGCGACGTGGGCTCCGGCAAGACGGTCGTCGCGCTGTACGCCCTGCTCGCGGCTGTCGCCGTGGGACAGCAGGGCGTTCTGATGGCGCCGACCTCACTGCTCGCTGAACAGCACTTCCTCTCCATCTCGGGCATGCTCGAGGGCTCGAGGGTGCGGGTCGAACTGCTGACCGGCTCGCTCGCCGCGGGCGAGCGCGCCGGCGTGCTCGCCGCGCTCGAGTCCGGCGAGATCGACGTGCTGATCGGGACGCACGCGCTGCTGACCGAGGGCGTGCGGTTCGACTCGCTGGCCGTCGCGGTGATCGACGAGCAGCACCGATTCGGCGTGCGGCAGCGCGCCGCGCTACGCACGAAGGGCGACGCGGCCGGCGACAAGCCCGTGGTGCCGCATACGTTCGTGATGACCGCGACGCCCATCCCGCGGACGCTCGCGATGACGCTGCTGGGCGATCTGGACGTCTCGACGATCGACGGCCTGCCCCCGGGCCGCACGCCCGTCCGCACGAAGGTCGTCGGACGCGACAAGCGAGACACGGTCTACACATGGGTCAGGGAGCGTCTGGACGAGGGCGAGCAGGCGTACGTCGTCGTGCCCGCGATCGAGAGCGGCGGGGACGAGGACGCGACGCTCCGGGCCGTCGTCCGCGAGCTCGAGTCCGGCGCGCTCTCCGGGAAGCGCGTCGCCGCGATCCACGGGCGGCTGAAGCGCTCGACGCGCGAGCACGTCATGGGCCGGTTCCGATCGGGCCTGATCGACTGCCTGGTGGCGACGACGGTGATCGAAGTCGGGGTCGATGTCCCGAACGCGAGCGTGATGGTCATCGAGCAGTCCGAGCGGTTCGGCCTCGCCCAGCTTCACCAGCTCAGAGGGCGCGTCGGACGCGGCGCCCGGGCCTCGGTCTGTGTGCTGATCGGGGAGCCGACGACCGAGGACGGCGCCGCGCGGCTGGGCGCGATGCGTGACTCGACGGACGGCTTCGAGCTCGCTGAGAAGGACCTGGAGCTCCGCGGCATGGGCGAGTTGTTCGGCGCCCGTCAGTCGGGGCTGCCGCCGTTCCGGGTCGCGGACCCGACGCGCGATCTGGAGCTGCTCCGCCTCGCGCGCCGCGATGCGCAAGAGTGGATCGAGAGATCGCCTGATCTGGGTGGCCCGGAGGAGGCGCTGGTACGACGCCGGCTTCTCCGCCGATACGGCGAGTCGCTCGGGCTCGGCGACATCGCCTAGCCGCCCGAGCAACCGCGTGGGGACGACTCAGTTTCACCCATGAATCCGTCCGATATTCGATTGTTTGCAAGTTCTCGCAACGCCCGGTGATATCTCTGGCATACTTCAGGTATGTCATCCGAACCTTCACCGCTCCACGGCCGGCTGCGACTGGCCACGCAACAGACGACCTACCGACGCCTCGGCCAGCTCACGGGCACGCACCCTGAGACGGTTCGGCGCTACATGTCCGGCCAGACGCCCAGCGTGGACTTTCTCGCGGGGCTTTGCGGCGCGTTCGGCCTGAACCCCGACTGGCTCCTGACCGGGCACGGTCCGATGCGCCGGACCGAGGTTCGCGACGAGGTTCTCGGCAACGCCAACGCCACCGAGCTCTTGAGAGCGATGTCGGAGTCCGTCGATTCCATGATCGATCGGGTCGGTCGCCTTGAGCGGAACGCCGAGTCGATGGTCCCGGATCGTCAGCCCGACGGGACCGACGCGGACTGAGAAGGCGATCGAGCGAGCGGCCACGTAGGCTCCGGCATGGGATTCAACGCCGAAGTCGCCGCGCGGTTCGAACGCGCCGCAAGCATCCTCGAGTTGCTCGGCGAGAGCCGCTTCCGGGTCAACGCGTACTCGAAGGCGGCGCGCGTGATCGGCGACCACGCGACCGATCTCGGGGCGATCGCGGGCGACGCGGCGAAGCTGGCGGAACTGGACGGCGTAGGCAAGAGCACCGCCGAGAAGATCGGCGAGTTCGCCGAGACCGGCACCATCCGCGAGCTCGACGAGCTCGAGTCGAGCGTGCCCGAGGGGCTCCCGCCGCTCCTGGGAATCTCCGGCCTGGGGCCCAAGACTCTGAAGCTCCTCTGGGAGCAGCTCGGCGTGACCGACCTTGAATCGCTGAAGAGAGAGCTCGACGGCGAGGCGATCGCGTCGCTCAAGGGCATGGGCAAGAAGTCGGTCGAGAAGATCCGCGAGAGCCTGCGGTTCGCCGAGAGGGCGGGCGGGCGGCTGCACCTCGGGCTGGCGATGCCGATCGCCGAGCGGCTGGTCGGGCTCGTCGAGGGCGTGGGATCGGTCACGCGCGCCGCCTTTGCCGGTTCGCTGCGCCGCGGGCGTGAGACGATCGGCGACATCGACATCCTGGCGGCGACGGACGAGCCGGCCGCGGCCCACGCGGCGCTGCGCGAGGCGCCGGGCGTGCTGCAGGTGATCGGCTCGGGCGATCGGAAGACGAGCGTGCGCGTGACGATCCCGACCGACGCCGGGCGTTGGCGCGGGATCCTCGAAGAGGACGCGAGCGTGCAGGTCGACCTCCGGACGGTCGAGGATGCGTCCTGGGGCGCAGCGCTGATGTACTTCACCGGCAGCAAGGCGCACAACGTGAAGATGCGGGAGCGAGCCATCGCTCGGGGCATGACGCTGAACGAGTACGGGCTGTTCGAGGAGTCCGAGGCGGAGCGGAGGTCGGGCGAGCCGCCGCAGAGCCGCGGCGCCACGCCGGTCGCCGGCGCGAGCGAGGAGTCGATCTACCGGGCGCTGGAGCTCGCCTGGGTGCCGCCCGAGCTTCGCGAGGACCGCGGCGAGCTCGAGCTCGGCGAGACGCCACGGCTGATCGAGCTGGATGACGTCCGCGCCGAGCTGCACGCCCACACGACGGCGAGCGACGGTCGGATGGAGCTGGACGAGCTCGCCAGCCGGGCGAGAGACCGCGGGTTCCACACGCTCGCGGTCACCGACCACAGCCGGAGCTCCGTGCAGGCGAACGGGCTGAGCGTCGAGCGGCTGCGCGAGCAGCGGGCGGCGATCGAGGCCCTGGAGATCGATGGGATCTCCGTGCTGGCCGGGTCAGAGGTTGACATCCTGAAGGACGGCGACCTCGACTACACCGACGAGGTGCTGGCGGAACTCGACGTGGTCGTCGCGAGCCCGCACGCCGCGCTGACCCAAGACACGAAGACGGCCACTCGGCGTCTGCTGCGGGCGATCGAGCACCCCATGGTGCACATCATCGGGCATCCGACCGGGCGGATCATCTCGCGGCGCGGCGGGCTCGAGCCGGCGATGGACGAGATCATCGCGGCGGCGGTCGAGCACGACACCGCGCTCGAGGTCAACGCGCACTGGCTCCGGCTGGACCTGCGGGACACGCACGTCGCGGCGGCGGTCGAGGCGGGCGCCCTGATTGCCATCGACTGCGACGTCCACGCGCCCGAGGACTTCGACAACCTCCGCTACGGCGTGCTGACCGCGCGCCGGGGCGGGCTGACGAGCGAACGGTGCATCAACTGCTGGCCCGAGGCCGAGCTGCACGCCTGGCTGCGATCCAAGCGCTAAGCGACCGCGGAGGCCGCGTCGTGCAGGGCCGCGGCGAGCGCGCCGAGCGCCTCGTCGAACTCGGCCCCGCGCTGCATGCCGAAGCCGATGCGGATCACCCGGGCGGTCTCGTGGAACCAGCGCCCGTCGGCGACCATCAGGTCGTGCTCGGACTGGCAGCGATGGAACCTCGTGACCGCGCCGTCGTCGAACGCCCGCTCCGTGAGGCGCGCGCAGCTGAGCGCCCCCGCGTCCGGTCGGATCCAGTCGATCAGGCCGGCGTGCTCTTCGGCGAAGATGGCGAGCCGCTCGAGGTTGTCGAGCAGCAACGCCCGGCGCTCTCCGAGGATCTTGTCCGATCGGTCGAGCACGGCCAGCGCCATGATCTCGTCGGCGATCGGGAGTGTGTTCGCGGTATTGAGCTTGCCCTGCTTCAGCCGGGCGAGCAGCTCGCGCGAGTGCGTCGTCGCCCATCCCACGCGAAGACCGGGCGCCCCGTGGGCCTTGGATAGCGAGGCGGCAGTGATGATGTTCGGCGCGAGCCCGGCGACGCTCGGCTCGATCTCGCGCTCGATGGCCGCCTCGCGGTACGTCTCGTCCACAATCAGGAACGCGCGGGGATTCCGCTTCGCGAGCCCCTCGGCGAGGTCGGTGACCGACGCGCGCGGGACCGAGACGCCCGAGGGGTTCTGGGGCGAGGCCAGGCTGACGAGCGTCGTGCGGTCGGTGACATCGGCGAGCAGGCGCCCGACGTCGACCGCGTAGCCCTCGTCGAAGCGGAGCGAGCGGGTCCGGACCTCGCCGCCGCCGGCGCGCAGGCCCTCGAGAGACGGCGGGAAGCAGGGCGTGCAGACGAGGGCCTCGTCGCCCGGGCGGACGAGCTCGAGACCCGCGAGGAACAGGCCGAGGCCCGCGCCGCTCAGCAGGATCAGGCGGTCCGGCTCGATCCCGAGGTTTCGGCCGATCCGCTGGCGGAGCTCGGGGAGCCCGAGGCTCGAGCCGTACGCGACCGGCGTCTCTCGGAGGCGGGCGAGCGTGGCGTCGTCGAGCAGATCGGCGTAGGTCAGGTCGAAGCTGGTCGACTCGCCCAGGTTGTGCGTCGGGTGATGGTCGAGGAGGCTCAGGATCTCGCTGGGCCGGAACCGCGGTTCGCGCATCGTCGTCTCCGTGCGTTTCCTCTTCCAGCGTACGCCGGATCCGACGCGGCGCGGCGGAATACCCCGCGATCCGCGGCGGTTCGACGGGCATGCCGCCGGACGCCCGCCAGCCCGCCCTCCGCCGCGATCGTCGAGATCGCCGCGACGCGATGCAGGCCGCTCTGGACGGCACGGGTCTCTCGCTCTACTGAGTCGGCGCCGGACGTCGCGCGGGCACTGCGCGCCCCGCGAACTCGCCCTCCCCCCCCTCACATCCACCGAAGCACGGTCGCGGCCGTGACCGCTGCGATACGCGCGAGCGTTCGCGCGGCGCGGCGGTCTCGCGGCCGGCCCGAAGCACAGACCGACTCACCGGAGAACTTCCATGGACCCGCGATTCGTCACCAAGACGCTGCACTCGTACCTCGATTACCCCGTCGCCGCCGTGCTGATGGCGGCCCCGTTCCTGCTCGGGCTGGGGGAATCGAGCCCGATCGCCCTGTGGCTCAGCGTCGGCACGGGCGTCGCCGCCCTGCTGCTCACGATCCTGACCGACCACAAGACCGGCCTGATCCGCGTGCTGCCCTACAAGCTCCACGTCGGCGTGGACGCGCTCGTCGGCGTCACGTTCCTCGCGGCCCCCTTCGCGCTGGGGTTCGAGGGGATCGACGCCTGGTACTACTGGGCCAACGGCGCGGCGGTCGCCACCGTGATCGCGCTCTCGAAGCCCGAGCCGTCGGCGGTGCCGGCCTGATCGATCCCCGGCGGTGCCCGCCAGCGCGGGGGCCGCCGATTCCGAGCGTGGCGGGATCCGACCTATGCTGCGGGTCCACATGTTCGACCGCATCACAGACAGCCTGAACGGGGCCTTCAAGAAGCTCAGCGGCAAGGGCACGATCTCCGAATCGAACGTCCGCGAGGCGATGGACGAGGTGCGGACCGCGCTGCTCGAGGCGGACGTCCACTACGACGTCGTCCAGCGGTTCTGCGACGAGGTCGTGGATGAGGCCATCGGGCGCGAGGTCACGAAGAGCCTCAAGCCGGGCCAGGAGATGATCGGCGTCGTCCACCGCAGGCTCGTCGCGCTGCTCGGCGGCGATCCGGACGCCGACCCGAACGAAGCGCCATCGACCGGCGACTCGGGCATCATGCGGGTCAGCCCGGGCCCGACCGTCGTGATGATGTGCGGCCTTCAGGGCAGCGGCAAGACGACGACCTGCGGCAAGCTCGCCGGATACCTCAAGAAGCGAGGGCGGAGCGTCATGCTCTGCGCCGCCGACCTGCAGCGCCCCGCCGCGGTCGAGCAGCTCGAGATCGTCGCGCAGACGGCCGACGAGACCGTCGGCGGGCCGGCGCAGATCCACTTCTACGGCGAGCCGGACAAGTCGGCGGAGTACGGCAAGGCCGTGAACGTCGCGGTCGGCGTCTGCGAGCGGGCGCTCAAGGCCGCACGCGACAAGGGCGTCGACGTGCTCATCCTCGACACCGCGGGGCGGCTGCACGTCAACGACGAGCTGATGGGCGAGCTGAACCTCGTCAACATGTCGCTCCAGCCGCACCACATCTTTCTCGTCGTGGACGCCATGACCGGCCAGGACGCGGTCAACTCGGCGAAGGCGTTCCACGAGCGGCTCAGCGTCGACGGCGTGATCCTGACCAAGTTCGACAGCGACACCCGCGGCGGCGCGGCGCTGTCGGTCAAGGCCGTCACCGGCGCGCCGATCCGGTACATCGGCACGGGCGAGAAGGCCGACGCGATCGAGCCGTTCCACCCCCAGCGGATGGCCGGGCGGATCCTCGGCATGGGCGACGTCGTCAGCCTCGTCGAGCGGGCCCAGGAGCAGGTCAGCGAGGAGGAGGCGGAGAAGCTGCAGGAGAAGATGGCCCGGGGCGAGCTCGGGATGGACGACTTCCTCAAGCAGCTCCGGATGATGCGACGGATGGGCCCGATGAAGCAGCTGCTCGGCATGCTGCCGGGCGTCGGGCAGGCCCTCAAGGACGCCGACGTCGACGAGAGCCAGATGACCCGCGTCGAGGCGATGATCCAGTCGATGACGCCCGAGGAACGCAAGAAGCCCGGCACCATCAACCCGTCGCGCCGGCGCCGCATCGCCGGCGGCAGCGGCAGCGAGGCCAAGGACGTCGGCCAGCTCGTCAAGCAGTTCGACGCCGTCAACAAGCTGACCAAGCAGATGGCGGGGATGTCGGCCGGCGGGCGGATGGCGGCGACCAGGGCCATGTCGGGCGGGATGCCCGGCGGCATGGGCATGCCCGGCCTGGGCGCGAGAGGGTCGACCAAGTCCAAGCCCCGCGGCGTCAAGAAGCGGAAGAAACGGCGCTGAGCCGGCTCCCACGCCCTCCCGAGGGTCGCCCGCGACGGGACGGCCGCCCCGGCGCATCCACGGCGCGGTCGCACCCAAGGAGATCACCATGCCATTCGCCAGACGTCCCGCCACGCTCGCAGCCGGTCTCGCCGGCGCCGCGCTGATCGCCACCGGCCTCGGATTCGCCGCGGCGGAGCACGCCGGCGCCCGCGCCGAGCGGGCCGGCGTGCAGGACACGATCGACGCCCTCTACGACGTGATCTCGGGCCCGGCGGGCGAGGCCCGCGACTGGGACCGGATGCGTTCGCTGTTCCACGACGACGCGATCATGTCGGTGGTCCCGCCCGAAGGTTCGCGGCGGGCGCTGCCCCTGCGCCTGAACGTGGAGGACTACATCGAGCGGTCGGGCCCGATCCTCGAGCGCGACGGATTCTTCGAGCTGGAGATCGCGTCGGAGGTCGAGATCTACGGCACGCTCGCGCACTCCTTCAGCACGTACGCGGCGAAGCGGACGGAGGACGGCGAGGTGTTCATGCGCGGGATCAACAGTATCCAGCTGGGCCGAGATCTCTCGGACACGGAGCGGCCCTGGAAGGTGATCTCGATCGCCTGGTGCCAGGAGACACCGCGCACTCCGATCCCGGCGGAGTACGACGCCGACTGAACGCTCGGCGCACGCGCCCGGGGGGCTTAGTTCTCGCCGGCGCTGCAGCCGCGTTGATACATGGAGACGAAGGTCTCGATGTCGAGTGCGCTGGCGAGCTGGTAGGGCGGCGCGAGGTCGGCGTCCGGGCCGGCCTCAAGAAAGCTCTGTACGAACGCGGCGACGTCGTTCGCGGAGAGGACGCCGAACGGCGGGGCGAGGTCCGCGCCGTTGCAGGCCCCCGGCGCGCCGCGCTGGAACGGCCCGTAGTGGCCCGTATTCGCGGCGTTGAAGAGCCCGTCGATGCCGTTGGCCTCGCCCGCGCGCAGGTACTGCACCGGGGCGTCGTCGGGCGGAACGAGCGAGAGGCAGTCGAGGAGGGGTCCGGAGGCGAGCATCGGATCGACGCCGTCGATGATCGTGGAATCGGGGAGGTGCTCGCCGAGCGGCAGCAGGTTGTCGACCGCGTTCGGCGATGCGCTCGGGACCCGGAGGTCGCCGATGCCCACGATCCATGCGTCCAGCGGGAGCCCGACCGTGCCGTCGACGTGCACGCTGCCGGCCGGGGCGGGCCGCTGGGTGAACTTGCCGCCCACCAGGCGGACCTCGGCGTCGGACCAGGGCCCGCTCGCGTCGATCACCGAGCGATCGAGCAGGATCGACGGCGCGTTCGGGCCGCGGAACTGCAGCCCGAGATCGACGGCGAAGACCGGCTCCTTGGGCGGGATCGGCACGTCGATGATTGAGTTGCGGAGCACGATCGGGCCGGAGTTCATCCAGAACGCGCCGGTCGGCGGGACGACGTCGGACGTGATGACCGACGAGACGAACAGCGCGCCGGGGTCGTTGATCTGACCGAGCCGCGCCGACGTCGCGCTGAAGTGGATGATGCAACGCTCGAAGCTGCCGGCGATGTTCGGGAGCGACTTGATCGCGTAGGCCTCGCAGTCGATGAACCGCACCGCGTGCGCCTCGGGCTGCTCGAACAGCCCGTCGGGCTCGAGGAAGTCGCGCGGGCTGAACCCGAGCATCGCCGTGCGGTCGACGTCCGTGACGCCGTACCCGACGACCTTGCAACGCTCGAATTGGACGCTCCGGACGAGCGCCCCGGCCTCGCCGAGATGCACCGCGAACGCCGACGACGTGCCCGGCTGGTTCAGCGAGACGTAGCCGCCGCCGATTCCCGTCGGGCGGATCGTGTGGACCTCGACGTCGCGGACGCGCACGTCTTCGATGACGTTATCGAGCCCTCCGGTGAACACGACGACGGCGGTGTCGGCGCCCGGCGCGATGATCTTCGTGTCCTGCACGACGACGTTGGTCGGCGAGCCGCGGACGATCGCGATCGAGTCGTCGCCCGAGTAGCCGATGACCATGTCACGGATGACGAAGTCCTCGATGTCCCACATCTGCAGCGTGCGCGGTGACGGCAGACCGGGCGCGGCGGCCTGGAGCGACATCCGCCCGCCGGCGAGGACGCCGCCGCGGACGCGCTCGATGACCATCATCGGACCCCACGCGAGCCCGTCCAGCGGGAATCCGCTGTTGGTCCCGTGCAGGCGCACGCCCCACTCCGGCTCGGAGCCCTCACCCGGCGCGACGCCCGTCGGCGTCGCGACGTGCAGGGTCTTGGTCGCCTCGTCGAACTGGTAGCCGGCTCCGCTCGCGGCGAGCTCGGCAAGACCGCCGGCGATCGGCGCGGCGAAGTGGTCGTTGGCCACGACGGTGTTCAGAGTCGGCGAGAGCGTGTCCCAGACGTGCAGCCCCGCGTCGTCGACCGGCGCCCCGAGCCGCGCGCCCCACTGCGGCGGGACGGCGCCCGAGACGTGATCGCGGCACGCCCGGTAGACGTACCCCATCCCGCCCCCGACCGGCTTCACCGGGTCGCCGACCTTGTACTCGGTCCCGGGCTGCCACTCGGGCACCCGCGTCATCTCGAGCGGCTCGCCCGGCATCTCGAGCTCGTAGCCTCGCGTGACGAGCGAGAACGCGACGCGGTCACGACCGCGGCGGACCTCGAGCTCGTCGTAGTACGGCGTCAGATCGAAGCTGAAGACATCGGCGAAGGCGTCGCCCCGCTCGGCCGCGGTCTGCCGCGGGAATCGGTTCACGTCCACCGTGCCCACGATCTCCCACGGCTGCTGGTCGGCCCACGGCAGGATGCCAAGATTGCTGATGTCGTCGATGTCGAGGCTCTCGCCCTGCAACGCGTCCGCCTTGCCTCGCAGACGCAGCACCGTGTTGCTCAAGACCGACACGCCGTCGAACCCGTCCGAGCTCCGCGCCGCGGACGCGAAGATGAACGGCTCGAAGCTGTTGAACGGTTTCCCGCGCGAGCCGTCGCCCTGCTCGGGCTCGTCGAAGTCAACCCAGTAGGCATTCTCGTACGGGAGCACGGTCGCGGAGAACACCATGCCCGCCGCGTCGACCACGGCGCCGAGGTCGTCGCCGGCGCGCACGAGCGCACGCCCGGCCCAAGAGCCCCACGCGTGCGGCGCCGAGATCAGCGGCAGCGACACCGATTCGCCCGGCTGCAGGACCGGGAGCGAGGAGATCTCGAGCGCGACCGGCGGCACCGCGGTCGGGAGCGCGTTATGGCTCCACTGGTCGAACTCGATCGACTCGATCGTCAGCGGCAGCGATCCGTCGTTGCGGAGGAAGAGGACGCCGGAGCCCTCCTCGCCGACCGCGACCGAAGCCGGCGCGCTGATCGAGACCTCGAGCACTTCCCAGCGCGTGAACGACTGGGCACTGACGAAGCCGCCAACGCACATCGCCGCCACGCATGCGCCGCGCACGAACCGACCAAAGACAGGACGAACAGACTCGTTCACACTCTTCTCCGGACCTGACCCCACCCCACGAGACAGCACCAACGTTGCCGCCCGCGTCTGCACACATACTGACATCCGGTGCCACGATCCGCGAGCGATTCGCCGGAGAAAGTCCGCGAACCGCCGCGAAATGAACGGAAACCTAGCGCTACGAGAGCGGGAGGAAGTCGCGACGCTCGCCCTTGGCCCACGCGCGCACGCCGGGCCACAGGACCTCCCTGATCAGGATCTTCAGGCAAGCGGCCAGGGGGATCGCCAGGAGCAGCCCGTAGAACCCCATCAGCGCACCGCCGGCGAGGGAGGCGAACAGGACGCTCGGGATATCGAGGTCGGTCGCCTCGCCCATGATCAGCGGCGTGAGCAGGTACTCGTCGATGAGCTGCGCCAGGCCGTAGACCGCCATGGGCATCACCAGAACCCACCAGACCTCGCCGCGGATGTCCGTGTGGCCCTCCAGGTACAGCAGCAGGATCGCGACCGGCACCGACAGCATCGAGGCGTACGGGATCAGCACCAGCAGCGCCGTCACCAGCCCGAGCACGATCGCCGCCGGGACGCCGACCAGGCCGTAGCCGAGCATGAACACCGGTGCGAGGATCGCCGAGATCGCCAGACGACCGCGGACGAAGCCGGACACCACGCCGTCCATCTGCTTCAGCAGTTCCTCCGACCGCTCACGGCTCGCCTCCGGGAGCACATCGCGGGCGAGCTTCACGAGCTTCGGCCATCCGGTCGCAACGAAGTAGAAGAAGAACGTCGTAAGGAACACGCCGAACGCGATCGTCGCGAGCGCCCCCATGATCGACACCATCACGCTGATCGCGCCGGCGCCCGTCCGGAACACGCCGCGGGCGATCGAGGACGCGTTCTGCTCGATCCAGGAGACCGCGAGGCGGGCGATCGGCACCGCGCCGGACTCATCGCCGGCATCGGCGACAGCCGTGCCCGCTTCTGTCTCGGCCCCCGGTCCGGCGGGGATCTCCGGCTCGGCATTCGGTTCGGAGCCCTCGAGTCCCTCGGGCGTCAGCCCCGGCTCATCGGTCGTCCCTGCAACGCCCGACTCCACGATCAGGTCCCGCAGCGATCTCCAGGCGCCCTCGGGCACGGCGCGGAGATACGTCTCGTTCTCGGGGTTCTCGACGCTGCGACGCACCAGGCGGGCGTTGTTCGAGAGGCTGTCCGCGAAGCTCACGCCCTGCGCGATCCCGAACCCAACGCCGATCGCGGCCGGCGTGAAGACGAACAGCGCGAGCGCCGCGATGATCGCCACCACCGCGCGCTGTCGCGTCACCCGGGCACGCCGGCGCATCAGACTGATCACGGGCTCGAACAGATATGCCAACAGCATCGCCAGCAGCAGCGGCACCGTGACGATGCTCGCCAGGTACCCGAGATAGATCAGCCAGAGCAGCGCGGCGATCAGCAGGACGTCGCGCACCGGCTGGATCTGCCAGAGGTGCTGCGACGCCCACTCGGCGACGCCCGAGCGTCCCTCGCCTTGCTCGCCTTGGCCCTGCTGTTGCGTCCCCCCCGGATCGGTCATCCGCGGAGGTTACTCGGATCGCGGGCTGCGAGGTTCCGGGTGGGCCTGGTCAGCCCGCGGCGGCCGCCTCGGCGTCCGGCCCGTTCACCTTGGGTGCCTCCACGGGCGCGACGCGGAACTCCTCCTCGAAGTCGAACACGCCGCGGAAGTCCTCGAGCGAGTCTTCGTCCGACTTGCGCATCAGGCCCGCGTCGACCATGGCGAAGACCACCCGCCCGAAGTCCTCGGTCGTCCGCAGCCCCCAGCGGTTCAGGACCGCCTTGGCGAGCATCCCGTAGCGGTGCACGGCGTAGTCGCGGAGCCCGATACAGAGCTGCTGCCCGGAGACGTGCTGCGAGTCCTCCTCGACCTCCTCGAGGATCTCCTCGCCCTCTCCGTGGACCAGACGGACCGTGTGGCTCAGGCCGTCGCGCACGAATCGACACGCCTCCGGGGCGAACGGCCCCGCGTCACGCATCAGTTGTCGTACGTCGATCGGTTCCACGGTCGATCTCCAATAGGCCAGAAGCGATGCTATTCGATCGATCCAACGCGCCCTAGGGCTTTGACTCTTCCGTCTCCGCGCTCAGGTTCTCGAATCTCGGCCGATCGGGCGGCTCTCAGGTGGTGTCGCTCCCGTCAGGCACCCGGATTCAGCCCTCCGAGTGCGAGAGGGTGGCCAGAACTGCGATTTCAGCGGCTGACGTGCTCCGAATCCCGGACAAAGAACCGCCAGGGTTTCTCAGACCACGACCCCACCGAGCCGAGTCCGATACGAGGGCCCGCGTCCACCAGTTCCCCGGCGCGCAGACCGCCCGAACCAAGACGTAAGGCATTTGTCTTCAATAGATTACACCCGTCGCCATCCAGATCGATCCCCATCGCCCGGCACAGCTTGCCCGGGCCCGAGCACAGATCCCGGACCCGGAGCGCGCGGCTCGTGGGCCGTCTCGAGGCCGCCCGCAGCGCCGTCATTCTCTCAAGACCCTCCATCGGCTCGAGAGCGCGGATCAGGACCGCCTCCGGCGTTCCGGCCGCGGTTACTGACACGTTCATGCAATGGTGGATGCCGTGGCTGACGTAGACGTACGCGGTGCCCGGCTCGGCGAACATGCTCTCGATCCGCGGCGTGCGCCGGCCGTTCTTCGCGTGGCTCGCCTGGTCTTGCGGCCCCCAGTAGGCCTCGGTCTCGACGATCCGGCCCCGAAGCCGGGTGCCGTCCTCGAAACGGCGAGACAGGACGGCGCCGAGCAGGTCGCGTGCGACGGTCACCGGGTCGGCCTCGAGTCGCTCGCGCGGGAACGGCGGCATCGCGCGATCCGCTCACGCGTAGGCGTGCAGGCCCGGGAGCAGCAGGTTCACGCCGAAGTACGTCCAGAGCATCACGATGAACCCGACGACGCTGAGCCAGGCGGTCAGCAAGCCCTTGCGCTGGCCTGCACCGATCCGCGCGTGGATCACGATCAGGTAGACGATCCAGGTGATCAGCGCCCACGTCTCCTTCGGATCGAACGCCCACCAGCGGCCCCACGAGTGGTCGGCCCACCACGCGCCGAGAAGGATGCCGACGCCGAGCGTCCAGAACGCCAGCTGGAGCACGATCATCTGGGCACGGTCCAGATCGCCCAGCAGCCGGGCGTTCGTCGGGCCGCCCGCGGGAGCGTCTTGGCCGCCGAGCGCACCTGCCGCGACGACCTGCATCTCGCTCTTGCCCAGGAGCTTCTCACCGTAATGGGCCCCGAGATAGAAGAGGCTCACGATCATGCCGAGCGTGATCAGCCCGTAGCTAGTGAGCACCGTCGTTACGTGGTACTTGAGCAGGACCGACGTGTTCAGGATCGCCGCCTCGCGCTCGATCGACTCGCCGGGGATCGGCATCTCGGTCGCCGCGATCATGATGAGGAATCCGACGCCGGCCGACGCGGCTCCGAAGAGAGGCTGGCGGCGCACCAGCAGCAGCACCAGGCCGACCAGCGCCGCGAACAAAGCCACGCCGGTCATCGATTCGAACTGGTTCTGGATCGGCACACGCTCCGCGATCAGCCCGCGCGCGATGAACCCCGCCGCGTGCATCGCGACCGCGAGCACCAGCAGCCCGCCGCCGGTCCAGCGCAGCCATCCGCGTCCCGTGCCGAACGCCAGGACCAGGGCGAGCAGACTGAGTAGGTAGACCCATGTCGCCCAGGAGAACAGGTCCGATCGGTTGTACGCCAGCTCGAGCTCGCGGCTCGTCGTCGGGTAGAGCTCGGCGTTGATCGACGGCAGCGTCTCGGCGAGCCGGACGACGGCCGCGTTCACGCGGTCCGCGTCCGCCGCGCGCCACGCCTCGCCGAGCTCGGAGGCGGCGAGACGCACGTCGCTCTGCGCCGGCCACTCGCTCACGTGGTGCCAGCGGTCGGTCCGGTCGTTCGGCGCGATGAGCAGCAGGTTCGCCGCCCCGAGGCGGAAGACCCGCTCCGCGTTCTCGACCGACTCGATCCCCTGGCGCATGGGCCCGCTGCCCCCGAACCGCGCGAAGATGTCGTCGGTGAGGGCCCCCACCATCCGAGGCGAGACGCGCGTGCTCTTCTTCCAGAGGCTCCGCGCCGCCTTCGTCTCCTCGGCGCCGCCGAAGGCCGCCTCGAGGTAGGCGTCGCGCAGCGGCAGGTAGTCGACCGCGATGAGCGGGCGGTCGAAGTAGAACGCGGGATCGATCATTAGGTCGAGCCAGGTGAACAGCGGGTCGAACTTCACCTTCTCGATCCCGGTGATATCGCCCGAGTACCGCCAGGCCGCCTCGGGGACGCCCGCCGGGATCTCGCGATCGGATTCCTCCTCGAGGATCAGGTCCTCGTACCGGCCGCGACCCGTGATCATCCCCACCGTCTCCCCCGCGAGCGTGTCGACGATCTTCACGCGACCGCCGTGTGAGACCGCGAGACCGGCGAGCGGCGAGAGATCGACGGCGCGCGAGAAGGCGGCCTTCTCTTCGACGGTCATCGGCGCCCGGTCCAGGACGGGCGGGCCGAAGGGGCTGGGCAGCTCGGTGGTCGAACCCACCGCGCTCGACTCGGGGTGCTCGTTTCCTGCCGGGCCCGGCGCCGCCGACGGCGGGGTGACCTGCGCGGTCGCGAACGCGCCGCCGACACAAACAACCAGCATGACGACGAACGACATGATTCTCACGCACCGGCTCCTTGCGCCTCGCGCTCCACGCGACCGACAGCTCCGATCGGCTCTCGAGCGACGCCCGCCCCACGCGCGAGCCGCTCACGCTCGCGGCGGACCAGCCAGGGCTTGACATAGAACGCCCAGGGCGTCCCCAGACCGATCAGCACGCCGCCGATCGCGATGAGGTGGATGCCCGGGTTGTTGCCGACCTGCAGGATCGTGAACCGGGCCCGAGGCCGGTCGACGAGCCCCTGGTCCGCGAGCTGCTGGCTCTCCTGCCAGCCCTGTTGGTCCCAGCCCGCCTGGCTCAGCTTGTAGGCCCTCGAATCCACCCCGCGCACCGCCATAAGGGCCGCGTTCGCGGGCCAGGACCGGTCTTCGCTCCAGACGTGCGGCGCGCGGAGCGGGGCGTTCAGCTTCACGACGCGGCTGTACGCATCGAAGCCGCTCGTGACCGACGTCGGCACCACGCGCACGATCGACTGGAAATCGCGCGGTGCCCCGCGGTGGTCGTACGAGATCATCTCGAAGTCGACCATCTCGAGCCCGAAGCGCTCGAACGTGTGCCGCACACGCCCGAAGGCCAGCGCGACGCGCTGTCCCGTCGGCAGCTCGACCTCGCGAGCCTGCTGACCGCCGACGCCCAGGTAGCGGGAGAACGGCAACCAGACGACCTCCCGCCAGCCGTCAACGCCTTCCATCGTCAGCTCGACCGCGAGCTTGGCCTCGGCGTGTGTGCCGATCAGAGACGCGTCGCGGTCGACCTCGGGGACCGGCACCGCATACTCCACCGGCTCGCCGTGGGCCCAGGACTCGCCGAACGCGAGCGATACGCCGTAGGCGTCATCGCCCATCTCGCGGAGATCACCGGCGACCACCGCGCCCTCGTCGAGCAGCGTCATCGCGTCGCCGGCGACGACCGACGCGTCCCGACCCGGCTGCCGAACGAGGAAGCGCCGAGCGCCCCCGGGCATCTCATCGATGAAGACCTGGAGTCTCGAAGCATCGATATAGACCACGTCGATCCGCGGGTCGGGATCGCGCCGGCTCGGCCGCCCGTTGGCCTGCACCTGATCGAGCAGCTCCTGATTGATCGACGGGAACCGGTGGTAGACCCAGCGGTCGAAGCTCTCGCCCTCGGGCGAGGTCATCCGCAGGATCGCGACGCTCGAGGTGCCGCCGGCGAACCCCTCGGTGATGATCGGGAACGGCGGGTCGTCGGCGAGGTCCTTCACCGCGACCGTCCAGCCGGAATCTCCGATCGAATACGCCTCGCCCTCACTCGCCGGGATCACGACGCGGAGCGGCCCGCCGGCCTCGGTCGCGGACTCCGGGACCGTCACGATCAGCCCGTGTAGCGTCCCGCGCGGGAACCGCGTGCCCAGCTCCAGGAATCGCTCGTCCGGCATGCCCCGGGTCAGCTCGATCCCGAACGCGGGGTTGCGGGCGACCCGGTGCGCCGGGGAGAGCGGACGCAACGGGAACCGGAACGAGAGCCGCGCGAGCTCCGGGATGAGTTCCGCATCGGGATCTTCGGAGACCGCGTTTTCCTGCGGGATCTTCGAGACGAACTCGATGACCTGCACCGGCTCCGCCGGCCGGTCGGCGGGCGCGTCCGTCTGCAGTGCGAGCGTCTCCTCGATCGCTCCGTACGCCGAGTATCCGACCAGGCGGAACTTGAGCGTCGGCTCGACATACAAGCCGCGCGTCGCGGGCAGCGAGTCCGGCACGCGGACGTCGAGCCGCCGCGGCGATTCGACCGGGCCGGCGGTCTCGAGCAGGTCCGAGAGGAGATCGGCGTCCTCGGGGACCGACGCGTCAAGCCCGTAGTCGTTGTAGCGGGGCACGCCCCGGACCGGACGCTGCTCCCAGGGCGTGCGCAGATTCTCGTCGATCGTCCGCACCCAGAGCGCAGTGCGGTCGATGTCGAAGAAGCCGGTCTCGGGCGCCCCGGCCCCGGCGAAGAGGATCGTGTCGCCCTCCTTCTTGGCCTGCTGATAGAAAGCGCCGGCGAGCGCGATCATCACGATCCCGGTGTGCACAGTCAGGACGCCGAGGTTCTTGAACGAGAACTCGATCCGTCGCAGCGTCGCCACGATCATGTTGATGGTGAAGAGCACGAGCACGAGCCGGAACGGCCACCACGAGTAGAACTCGAGCTCGCTCATCTCGAATCCGGGCAGGCGTCGCAGCGTCGTCGACGAGTAGTCCTCGACGAACGCGGCCAGCCCGCCGATGCCCTCGCCAGTCGAGCCGACCCGGTAGAGCGGCTGCCACGCGAACTCGGCGAAGACCAGCCCGCCGGCGACCGCGAGTGCGATCCCCGCGAGCACCGTGCCGGCGAACCGCAGGCCCCGCAGCTCTTTCGGGACCGCCGCACGCACCAGCGCCCCCGCCCCCACCGCCGGCAGGGCGCAGGCGAGCAGCGCGAGCAGGCCGATCACAAGCCAGACCGGCAGCAGGGCCAGCAGCCCGATCGGGACGCTCGCGAACACGCCGTAGATGGCGACCAAGACCAGCAAGGAAATCGCGAGCGAGATCGAGCTCAGCGCCCGCAGGACCCACTTGAGCGGGCGCAGCGGGCCAGCGCTGAGGTGCTCGTTATCCCATCGCTTGACCCGTTGCCACTTCCGACTCATGACGCTCCGTTGGGGTCGGGCTGGCGGCCGATCACCGTGCCGCCGAGCCTTCGGGGACTGTAGGGAGGATTCTTGTCATTCAGGATTCACTTCGAACGAACAGGAGTTCCGGAGCCGAATCCGACTCGAGAACCCGCCCGGCGGGGTCCCCAGCACGAGTATCGGCCGGCACGGCGGCCAGGGCGGCGAGTTCGGCTCCCTCGGCGACGAGGAACCGCCGCGGGTCGAGGCCAACCGCCGCAGCAGCCGAGCTCGTGCACATGCTCAGCAAGCGTTGCGGATCGAACCCGTCGCGGCGGTAGATCAGGCGGGCATCGTCGAGTGGGCTGATCCGGTCCGGGGTGTCGAGATTCAGGATCGAGTCCGTCCCGAGACAGACCTCGACGCCGGCCTCGAAGAGCTCCTGATATCGATGCGGCCCG
>JBCBKP010000015.1:0-77812 GCA_038521625.1 Planctomycetota bacterium | reverse complement strand
GGCAGGCAGAACAGGTCGCAGGCGGAGGCGTCGTCGCGGGCGTAGAGGCCCGGTGCGGTGCCGTGGGGGTTGGCGAGGCAGGTCGCGCCGGGCGGGCGCATCGCCTGAACGGCGTTCTGCTCGGGCATGCCGCCCGGGCGTCGATCGAACCAGGCGCGGACCGCCTCGAGCGCGTCCTCGTCGGCCACGAGATCTGGCGTGGGACCCGCGGGTGCGCCGGCGAGCGCGCGGGCGAGCGCGTGGCGTGTCAGGTCGTCGGCGGTCGGCCCGAGGCCGCCGGTGCAGATCACGAGGTCGTTCGCCGCGGCGAGGCGGGTCATCGCGCCGGCGATGCGCTCGGGGTCGTCGTCGACTGTGGCGTGCTCGGTCGTGCGGAAGCCGAGGTCGAACAGGCGCTCGGCGAGCCACCGCGAGTTGGTGTCGAGGGTCTGCCCCAGGGCGAGCTCGTCGCCGACCGAGAGCAGCGCCGCGGTGATGTGCGGGCCGGGCGTCATCGGTCAGCCCCCGCCGACGAGGGTCACGATCTCGACAGCGTCACCCTCGGCGAGCTGGTGGGCATCGCGGGCGTCGCGCCGGACGACCGACTTGTTGACCTCGGCGGCGCAGATGGACTCGGCCAGGCCCATCTGCTCGATGAGTGCCGAGACGGTGGTGCCGTCGGCGAGTTCCCGGGCCTCTCCGTTGACGGTGATTCGCATGGCCGATGATACGAGCCGCGTTCAGCCGCCGAAGACACCGCCGCCGGAGGATCCGGCGCGGGCGGCGGGCCCGCCGCCGCTGAGGAACCGCCCGACGTTCCCGGGCCGGATGACGAATCCGAAGCTGGTCTCGTCCTGGATGTTGTCGAAGGCGAACGTGACGCCCAGCACGCCGTCGGGGAAGGCGCGGAGGAAGGTGGCCCGGAAGACGGCGAAGTCCGCCTGGTCGAAGTCGTACCGCGTGCTGGCCTCGATCGTCCACTTGTCGGTCGGCTCGTAGATCGCGCTGGCGGACCAGAACGTCACGTCCTGGTTGTCGAGGAAGCGGAGCTCGCTGGTGGTCGCCAGCCCGCCGCCGTGGTCGAGCAGGACGCCGACGCTGGTGCGATCCTGGGCGTTTCGGTCGGTGTCGTAGATGGTCTCGGCGCCGAGGGAGACGGCCTCGGTGACCTGCCAGGTGCCGCTGAGGCGGAAGAAGTCCTCGGGCGCGCTGAGCTCGGGCCGGGCGCCGAAGAAGCGGCCGATGGTCGTGCCGTCCTCGACGCCGACGTCGTCGGAGGTCTCGACCAGCTCGAAGTCAAGCGTGAAGACGTCGACGTCGCGCCAGCGTCCGGGACCGCCGCGCTTGGTCTGCCAGGTCTGATCGAGGCCGATGCGGATCATGGAGCCGTCGAGCAGGGACTCGACCTCGGTGTCGTAGAGCGGCAGGTCCTCGCTGTCGACGGTGGTGTCGGCGGTCCAGAGCGTGACGCTCGGCTCGATGATGTGCCGCATGCGGTGCAGGTCGAAGGTGCGCGACTCGATCGAGTTGTCGACGCGTTGGAGCTGGGTCGAGACGCGGACGCCGGCGGCGCCCCAGAGGCGGAGGTTGTCGGCCTCCTGCTCGCTGAACTCGTCGAACGAGTCGTCGTAGAGCGTGAGCCGGCCGACGACGAAGGGGTTGATCTTGATCGGGCCGAGGCCGAACGTGGCGGCGAGCTCGTGGCGCGAGTCGAAGCGGTGGACCAGGCTCTCGTCGAGGCCGAGCGCCCGATCGCGTTCGGCGAGGGTGTCGTCGGGCGTCAGGCCGAAGCCGCGCCGCGAGCGGCTGTCCTCGGTCAGGCCGACGTCGCGGAGGGCGACCTCGGTGAAACGCAGGCGCAGCGCCGAGTAGTTGGCGTCCCAGGTGTGGGTCAGCAGGCCGGGCTCGACCGACTCGAGCACGTCCTGGGCGAAGCCGTACACGCCGATCGTCGGCAGGCGGTCGACCTGGTAGCCGCTGGACTGGAGCAGCGCCTCGGTCGGGACGAAGTCGGTGGTCGCCGCCTGCACGCCGGCCTCGAAGACGGTGTCGTCGCCGATGCGCCGCAGCAAGAGCCGGCTGGTGATCTCGTTGGAGGTCGAGCCGAGGTCGGGGTAGAGGGCCTGGAGCAGGGCCTCGTCGGAGATAAGCGAGCCCTCGGCGATGAGCGACCACGCGGGCGCGAAATCCCACTTGTGCTGGAGCAGGGCGATGCCGCGGAACTCGCCGTCGCGTTCGACCTCCTCGCCGCTGCGGAACAGGTCGGTGCCGTCGTCCTGCGGCAGCGTGTAGGCGAGCAGCGAGCCGTTGACGCGGTCGTCGCGCCAGGCCCACCGCGTGCCGACGCCGGCGCCGCGCTCGAAGTAGTAGTCGATATCGACCAGCGCCTCGACGTTGTCGGGCCCGGCGCGCCCGAAGAGGTTGAACAGATCCCAGGAGCTCGTGATCGCGGGCCCGGTGCGGTTCGAGGTGCTGAAGCCGACCGCGCGGAGGGGGAACCGCTCGGGGTCGCCGCGGTAGAACGGCAGCCAGAAGAACGGCGTGCCGCCGCCGCGGAGGGTGATGTTCCGCGCGTCCACGAAGGGCCGTTCCTCGCCGAAGCGGTTGA
Organism: Planctomycetota bacterium; assembly: GCA_038521625.1. GTDB lineage: Bacteria > Planctomycetota > Phycisphaerae > Phycisphaerales > UBA1924 > JBCBKP01. The sequence continues at coordinate 75,225 of JBCBKP010000015.1, read as the reverse complement.
CGCGCCGGGTGACGGTGACATCGGTCGCGCCGAGCGCCAGGTGCGGTCGGAAGAAGGCGGTGTTGGCGACGGTCGCCTTGTCGGCGGTGAACTGGTCGGCGGACTCTTGCTTGAGCGCCTTGGCGCGGACGTAGACCGGCGCCTGGAGCTGCGGGCTGAAGGTCTGGAAGACCGCGTCGAGCACGATGGCGCGGTCGGCGTTGACGTCATAGAACACCCGCGGGGCGCGGAGCGTGTACGAGCCGTCGGAGGCGTAGACGCCGCCCTCGAGGTAGAGCCCGGAGACGTCGTCCTGGGTCAGCCCGGCGAGCGAAGCCGGCCCGACCTCGCCGCGGAGGAAGACGACGGCGCGTTCGGCGCGCATCTCGAGCGAGCCGCTGTCGCTCTCGTACTGAACGTTCACGCCGCCGGAGAGGATGACCGCGGTCTCGGGCTCGCCGCGCTCGTCGCGTCCCGGCTCGGCCGCGACGCGGTCACCGGCGCTGAAGTAGAAGACGCCGCCGGCGCGGAAGATCCTCGGCGCGGGGTCGTCGGCCGCCGGGCCGGCGGCATCGCTCGGGGGCTCGGGGCGGGGCTCGTTGGGCAGCGCGGGCGTTCGCGGCTGGACGCGCCGGGTGGGATCGAACGGGTCGGTCGCGAAGGGGTCGGGCTCGCCGTTTAGCTCCATCGGCTCGAGGCCGCTGAGGCGGCGCAGGCGCATCGAGAGTTCTTCCTGGGCGCGCCGGTTGAACCGCGCGGCCTCGCGCTCGTCCGGCGGGCCGTCGAGGCGGAGGTCGGCGAGCAGTCGGACCGGCTCGGCGGTGAGCATCACGGCCTCGACGGGGAGCAGCTCCGAGCGAACCGAGATCGCGGCGCCGTCGACCGTGCGGGCGTTCTCGAGCAGGGCGTAGACCTGATAGGCGACGGTGTTGGCGCCGCCGGCGCCGACGCCGATCGGCTGCAACCAGACGGCGGCCCGATCGGCGCGCAGGTCGTAGTCGCCCAGGCGGATCTGGACGCGGTTGTCGAGCTGGATCCGGGTCGTGCCCGGGCCGCCCCCGTCGGGCTGCGCGGACCAGGTCCAGGCGCGCTGCGCGGCGAGATCGATCTCGCCCGGGACGGGCTCGACGGGCAGGCGGACGCCTGCGAAGGTGCGACCGTCTAATGGGGCATCGGAGGGGGCATCGGGGGCCGCGGCATCGGTCTGGGCGTCTTGCGCGGCGGCCGGCGCCGGGGCCTGGATGAGGACGAGGCCGAGGGCGAGCGCGGGGACGAGCGCCAGGAGGGTGGGCGACAGTCTCGCGCGGCGGATCACGGTCCTTCGGCTCCCCAAGCGTCGCCCGAACGACCCCTCCGTGGGACGCCCGACACGATCAGGGAGACTACGGGAACGGCGCGGGGGTCACAACTTGTCGGCCGGTGCCGGAGCTCACTCGCCGGGGATGTAGCTGATGGCGCCCTCCATCGGGCTGCTGGCGGTGGCGTACAGCTTCTTGTCGATCCGCCCGGCGAGGTAGCTCTGGCGGCCGGCCTCGGTCGCCTTGCGCATGGCGCAGGCCATCATGACCGGGTCCTTGGCGTGGGCGACTGCGGTGTTGAGCAGGACGCCGTCCGCGCCAAGCTCCATCGCGGTCGAGACATCGCTGGCGCCGCCGACGCCGGCATCAACGATGACGGGGTACTCCGCGTCGCCCTGCTTGAGCAGCTCGAGGCACAGAACGATGTTGTTGGGGTTGAGCACGCCCTGGCCCGAGCCGATCGGGCTGCCGGCGGGCATCACGGCCGCGGCACCCGCGTCCTTGATCCTCTGGGCGCTGATCGGGTCGTCGGAGGTGTAGACGAGGACCTTGAAACCGTCGGCGACGAGCGTCTTGGTCGCCTCGATGGTGCCGACGGGATCGGGCAGGAGTGTCTTCTTGTCGCCGAGGACTTCGAGCTTGACCCAGTCCTTGCCGGGGTTGTCGAGCTGGTCGAGCAGCTCGCGCCCGAGGCGGGCGACGCGGACGGCGTCCTCGGCGTCGAAGCAGCCGGCGGTGTTGGGCAGGATGGTGTAGCGGGCGGTGTCGATGTAATCGAGCAGGCTCTCGCCCTTCTCGTTGACGAGGCGCTCGCGCCGGACCGCGACGGTGACGATCTCGCTTCCGGAGGCGTCGAGCGCCCGCTGCATGAGGTCGTAGGTGGCGTACTTACCGGTGCCGACGAGCAGGCGGCTGTTGAAGCTCTGGCCGGCGAGGGCCAGCGGCTCGAGGCCCGGCTCGGGCGTGGTCGTCTGGGTCGGCTTGGTCTCGGCGATCGACTCGGTGCTCATGCGGCAGCGTATGCCGCGGGGCGGTCAGTCGGACGCGGCCCGGGCGGCCTCCGGCTCGGTGTCGGAGGCCCCCATCTCCTTAATCAGCGGGCGGGCCATCTCGAGGACGCTCGAGATCGTCTCGTCGTCGGCGGGTCCGACCCAGCGGGCGACGACGCGGGCATCCTTGTCGAGAAGCAGATAGGTCGGGCGCTCGCGCGAGTCGATGCCGAGGTGGCGGCGGAAGCGGCCGACGTTGGTAAACAGCGTGATGGTGCGGGCGCGGGCGTCGCGCGACTTGATGCCGCTGCGCATGCCGTCATCGATCCAACCCTTGGCCAGCTTCCACACGCCGGCGACGGTCGGGAACTCGACGACGCGCAGCTCGGGCGCCGCGGCCTCGAAGCGGCCCAGGTACTCGAGCCAGGTGTTCACCTCGATCTGGTGCAGCTGGCGGAAGGCGACGAGCGCGAGCGTCGGGCGGCCCTCGAGGTCGCCGGGGAAGGAGTACACGTCGCCGTTGAGGTCGTCGGCGTCGATCTCCCAGAAGATCGGACCCTCGCCGCGCTCGTACACGTCAACGGGCTTCGAGTCCGGCTTGGCGCCGGCGTCGTGCGATCCGAGCACGTCGCTGCGGACGGCGAGCCCGGTGGTGATTGCGAGCACGGCGAGCGAGCCGGCGATCAGCATCATGCGACGTCCCAAGGCGCGGTCTCCTGTGCGTTGCGCCGGGTTTCGGCGCTCCGCGACGCGCCGATTCGGCGCACGGAGACAGCCCGCGAAGTTTCAGCCGGGCATGAAAGCGTGGTCGGACGGTCCCGCGATCGCTTATCGCATGCGCGGGTCGGGCTCGTCGTCGTGGCCGCGGAAGCCCGAGTTGGAATCGCCGACGCGGAGGATCGCGAGGATGTCCTGGGCCTTGATCGAGCCGAGCGGCTTGCCGGCGCAGAGGACGACGGGGTCGCCCTCCTCGACCCAGCCGCGGGCGATGATGAGCTCCTCGACCTGGTCGGTCCAGGCGGCGAGGCTGGCGTCGCCGGGCGGATCGACCCGGATCGGGGTGACGCCGCCGAAGAGGGCCATGCGGCGGGCGGCGAGGTCGGATGAGGTGAAGGCGACGACCGGGACGCGGAAGTCGTGCTGCGAGAGGTACCGGGCCATGCCGCCGGACTGGCTCCAGACGACGCAGAGCTTGGCGGCGACGCGCTTGGTGATGTGCCAGGCGCCGGCGGCGAGCGCGGCCGATCGGAAGGGGTACTCGGTCAGCTTCGACGGCGCAGTCGGCTCGTGGGGCTGGTGGTCGATCCAGTCCTCGGCGGACCGGACGATGCGGGCCATGGTCTCGACGACGAGGTCGGGGTGCTTGCCGACGGCGGTCTCGCCGCTGAGCATGACCGCGTCGGCGCCGTCGAAGATGGCGTTGGCGACGTCGCTGGCCTCGGCGCGGGTGGGCGCCGGCTCCTCGATCATCGTCTCGAGCATCTGCGTCGCGACGATGCACGGGCGGCCGTGCTCGGCGCACATCTCGACGATGTGCTTCTGGGCGACGGGGACCTGGTGGACCTCCATCTCGACGCCGAGATCGCCGCGGGCGACCATGATGCCGTCGACGACCTCGACGATGGCCTCGAGGTTGACCAGCGCCTGCGGCTTCTCGATCTTGGCGACGACCGGGATGTCGTGCGCGAACGGGTCCTTGATGTCGCAGTGCAGCTCGGCGCAGAGCTCTCTGAGCCGGCGCTTCAGCGTGAGGATCTCGTCGGGCGTGCGGACGAACGAGAGCGCGAAGAAGTCCACGCCGTGCCGGACGCCCCACTCGACGCAGGTCCAGTCGCGTTCGGTGATCGCCGGGACGCTCAGATCGCTCTCGGGCAGATTGATGCCCTTGTTCGAGGTGACCTTGCCGCCGTGGGTGACGCGGCAGCGGAGCTCCTCGCCGCGCTTGCGCTCGACGGCGAGCATGCGGATCGCGCCGTCGTTGACGAGGACACGCTGGCCCGGCTCGACGTCGCTGAAGATCGCGTTGAAGGTCGTGCCGAAGACGGCGCAGAGATCGTCGTCGCCCGGGACCAGCTCGGCGTCGCCCTGGCCTTTCTTGAACAGCACGTCGTCGCCGGTGCGGACCTCGACGCCGCCCGAGCCGTCCAGGTCGGGCACGGGGCCGACGCGCATCTTCGGGCCCTGGAGGTCGCCGAGGACCGCGATGGGCCGTCCGAGACCGTCGGCGACGCGCCGGACCGTGCGGAGCCGGTCGAGCTGCTCGTCGAGATCGCCGTGCGAGAAGTTGAGGCGGAAGATATTGACGCCGTTCTCGATCAGCTTCGAGACCATGTCCGGCGCCTCGCTGGCGGGGCCGAGCGTCGCGACGATCTTCGCGTGGGCGGGGTAGCGGTGGTCGCTGGGACCGAGGAACGGCAGCTTGCGGTGCGGGCTCATCCGGCGGGCTCTCCGGGGGGCTGAACGGGACGCCCGACCGGACGCCGACACTGACTGGTACGCGCGCGATCCTATTGTGCCCGGCCGCGCGAAGTCGGCGGATCGACCCGACCATTCTCGGAGCACGCCCGTGTCTCAACACAGCAGCAGCGGAGGCGACCGCCCGGTCGCTCTGATCACCGGCGCCGGCAGCGGCATCGGACGCGAGGTCGCCCTGGGGATGGCGCGCGAGGGCCATCGCGTGGTTCTGGTCGGGCGGCGGACCGAGCCGCTGATGAGCGTGGGACGGGAGACCGGCGGCGATCGGGGCGAGCTCTGGCAGACGCTGCCGGCCGACGTCGGGGACGCCGGCAAAACCGCGACACTGTGCGACCGCGCGCAGGAGATCTGGGGCCGCCTTGATGTGCTCGTGAACAACGCCGGCTGGTCGCCGTTGACGAAGCTCGCGGACCAGACGCCCGAGCTGATCGAGCAGCTCTACGCGGTGAACGCGGTGGGCCCGACGATCCTGGCGCGCGGGGCGGTCCGGATCATGCGCGAGGCCGGGGCCGGATCGATCGTCAATGTCTCGAGCGTCGCGTCGTTCGATCCGTTCGTCGGGCTCGGTGTCTACGGCGCCGCGAAGGCGGCGACGAACACGCTGGCGCGGGCGATCGCGAACGAGCACGGCGAAGAGGGCATCGTGGCGTACACCGTCGCGCCCGGCGCGGTCGAGACCGAACTGCTGCGGTCGATCGTGGACGAGTCGATGCTGCCGACAGAGAAGACGCTCTCGGCGGGCGAGGTCGCGGCTGTGATCGTGGACTGTGCGTTGCGACGGCGATCGGAGCCGAACGGCTCGACCATCACCATCCAGAGCCCTGGCTGACGTCCGGGGATCAGGCGCGGGCGTGGGCGACGGCCGGGCGGGCCTGCTCGGCGGCGGGCGCCTTGACGCGGCTGGCCAGGAAATCCTTGGCGAGGCCGAGCGGCAGGGCGGCGCCGAGGCCGATCATGACGATTTGAACGATGTCGGCGATCATGCGGATTAAGATGCAACGCGATCCGGCATCGGCCAGGGAAGCGGCCCATTCTTCAGGACGAGCCCCAGGCCCCGCGTCCGAAGAGCCGCCCGGCATCCGGATTCGAGGTCGATCAGGGCCGGCTCGAGAGATCGCGGACTACCGGATTTCTACCGAACCGCGGAGGTAGGTCCGCGCCGACCCGCCGATGCGGATCCGGTCCGAGCCCTCGGCGAGGTTGAGATCGAAGACTGCGCCTCGGGGCGAGACCTGGTGGGCGGTGAGGTGGGTCTTGCCGAGTTGCTCGGCCCAGTACGGGGCCGCGAGGCACTGTGCGGAGCCGGTGGCGTGGTCCTCGTTGACACCGACGCGCGGGCCGAAGACGCGGCAGACGTAATCGTGGCTGGTGGCCGGGGCGGTGGCAACGACGCAGCGTGTCTCGATGGCGGCCAGGGCGCCCATGTCGGGGCGGAGTTCGAGAACGTCGCGCTTGTTCTCGAAGACCGCAAGGATGTCCTGACCCTCGCGGGCGGTGATCGGGCGGAGGCCGCCGAGCGCGGCAACGAGCTCGCCGGAGGGCTCGATCGGCTCGCCGGCGAGAAGGGGGAAATCGAGGACGTAGCGGCCGTTGTCGCGTGTGACGGGCAGGTGGCCGGATCGCGGCGACCAGAGCTTGAGGACGTCGCCCTCAAATGGCTGATCGTGGTAGAGCGGCTCGGTCCAGAGCGCGTGGGCGGCAGCGAGGGTGGCGTGGCCGCAGAGGTCGACCTCGACGGTCGGCGTGAGCCACCGGATCTGGAAGTCGTACTGGTTGGGATCGGCGCCGGGGCGCGGGATGAGAAAGGCGGTCTCGGCCTGGTTGTTCTCCATCGCGATGCGTTGGAGGAGGTCGTCTTCGGGCCAGACCTCGAGCGGGACGACCGAGGCAGGGTTGCCGCCGAAGATGCGGTCGGTGAAGGCGTCGATCTGGAAGATGCGCATCGCGCCAGAGTAACGGAAGCAAAAAGGACGAGGGCCCGCGTTCGCGGGCCCCCGTGAGCAATCGGTGGAGTGGGTCGCCCTGATCAGCGGCGACGGCGAGCGGCGAAGAGGCCGGCCATCGCCAGACCGGCGGCGGCGCCGGGGGCCGGGATGATCACGAACGAGCTGGTGCCCGAGGCGAGGTCGTTGGCGGTCAGCGTGAAGCTGAACTGCGAGGAGATCGACGAGGCCGAGCCGACGCCGAAGAAGACGCCGCCATTGCTGTCCTCGGTGCCGGTGATGCCGGTGCTGGTGCTCAGCGTGCCCGCGACGAGGTCGGCGAAGAGGCTGCCGTTGATGAAGGCGCTGTAGATGTCGCCGGAGGCGAAGTTCCCGGTAGTCGTGGCGGTGCCAAGACCGACGGGGTCCTGCGTCGTGGTGACGCTCGCGGACGCCAGCGCGCTGGCGGGGTTGATCGTGCTGAAGAAGTTTGTGGCAGAGCTGATCGTGAACGAGGTGTCGAGGTTCCCGGCCGAGACGGCGAAGGCGAGCGACACGCTCGGGTTCGTCGTGAAGTTCGAGGAACCGGAACCGTTGGTCTCCTGCTGGTTCGAGCCGCCGGTGATGATGATCGTCGCGCTCTCGAGGATCGCGCCGTTCTCGAACTCCACCGGGGCATCGAGGGTCCACTGCAGGAAGTCGATCTCGCTGACGATCGACCCGTTCATGTCGTTCGAGCTCAGCGACGAGTCACCGTTGTTGTTGCTCGACGAGATCGAGAAGAGCGGGTTCGGGCTCTGAGCGAAGGCCGTACCGGCGAACAACGCGGTCGTGAGGGCGGTGGTGCGGATCATGGCTCTCTTCAACTCCACGAGTAGTGCCCGGGAGTCCGGGCGAGCGTTCTCTTTCTCTCTGCGACAAGTGTCTCCGAGTACGTTCGCTCTGTCAAGGTGGATGGAGCGTTCACAGGTCTCGCCACATTCGCCGTATCGCCATTATTTGAAGGTGCTTACAGAGACAGATCGGCTCAAACACCGAATCTTCATGCGCGGTTTGGTGGCGTTGACTCGGGGTCAGCCCCCGGGGATTGCGACGGGTTAAGCGATCGCCCTGCGCGGGGTTTGGGAGGGATTCAGACGGTGCCCGCACCGCGGCGGCGGACCGAGTCAGGAGGCCGCGGGCTCTTCCTTCTCCGCGGTGCTCGCCACGAAGAGCTCTTCCATCTGCGCCTCGTCGATCTCGCTGGGCGCGTCGCACATCAGGTCGGACCCGGTCTGGGTCTTGGGGAAGGCGATGACGTCGCGGATGTTCGAGCTGCCGACGAGGTGCATGACCAGGCGGTCGAGGCCGAAGGCGATGCCGCCGTGGGGCGGGGCGCCGTAGCCGAGGGCGTCGAGGAGGAAGCTGAACTTGGCGTGGGCCTCTTCCTCGGAGAGCCCGATGAGGCCGAAGACCTTCTTTTGAACGTCGCGCCGGTGGATACGGATCGAGCCGCCGCCGAGCTCGGAGCCGTTGCAGACCATGTCATAGCCCGAGGAGAGCGTGCCCTCGACGGCGTCGATGTCGGACTTGTCGAGGCCCATGAAGCGCTCGAGGTGGTCGGGCGCGGGCGACGTGAACGGGTGGTGCAGCGCGTAGTAGCGGTCGGTCTCGGCGTCGTGCTCGAACATCGGGAAATCGACGACCCACAGGAACGACCACGCGCCCTCGGGGATCAGATCGAGGTCCTTGGCGACCTTCTGGCGGAGCTCGCCGAGGGCGCGGAGCGCCACGGAAGTGGTGTCGGCGCCGAAGAAGATCTGGTCGCCCTCTTCGAGACCCAGGCGCTCGGCCAGCTCGCCGGAGATCGGCTCGATGAACTTGCCGACGCCGGCCTCGAACTTGCCGCCGATCCACTTGGTGGTCGGCACCCCGCCGGCGCCGAAGGTCTTGATCCACTCCGAGTAGCCGTCGGTGATCTTGCGGGTGAGCTTCTCGGCGCCCTTCGGCACGCGGAAGGCGCGGACGGTGCCCCTGGGCTTCTCGAGGGCGCCGGTAAAGACCTTGAAGTCGGTCTTGGCGCAGAGATCGGAGACATCGACGATCTCGAGGCCGAAGCGGGTGTCCGGGCGGTCGGAGCCGAAGCGGTTCATGGCGTCGGCGTAGGTCAGGCGCGGGAAGTCTGCGAGCTCGACGCCCAGGACCTCCTTCCAGAGGTGCTTGGCGTAGCGCTCCATGATCTCGAGGACGTCCTCGCGCTCGACGAAGCTCATCTCGAGGTCGACCTGGGTGAAGTCGGGCTGGCGGTCGGCGCGCAGGTCCTCGTCGCGGAAGCAGCGGGCGATCTGGATGTATCGGTCGCAGCCGGCGACCATCAGGATCTGTTTGAACAGCTGCGGGCTCTGCGGAAGCGCGTACCAGCGGCCGGGCTGCAGTCGGCTGGGGACGACGAAGTCGCGGGCGCCCTCGGGCGTGGACTTGGTCAGCAGCGGCGTCTCGATGTCGAGGAATCCCTCGGCATCGAAGAAGTTGCGGGTGACCTGGGCCGCCCGGTGGCGCGTGCGGAGGATCTTCTGCATCGCGGGGCGGCGCAGGTCGATCGAGCGGTGCTTCAGGCGAAGCTCCTCGCCCGGCAGCTCGGCGTTGTCATCGGGCAGGAACGGGACGTTCTCGGCCTTGGCGAGCACCTCGAGCGTGGCCCCCACCACCTCGACCTTGCCGGTCTGGAGCTTGGGGTTCGGGCCGCCGTCGCGGAGGCGGACCTTGCCCGAGACGGCGATGCAGTCCTCGTTGCGGAGCTTGTCGGCCTGGCCGAGCAGCTCGGCGGAGGCGTCCTCGCGGTCGAAGACGACCTGGGTGAGGCCCTCGCGGTCGCGCAGATCGATGAAGATCAGGCCGGTGCCGTGGTCGCGGTAGGAGTTCACCCAGCCGTTGAGGGTGACGTCTTGTCCGGCGTGCTCTTCGCGGAGCTCGCCGCAGTTGTGTGTTCTGCGAAGCATGGGGCGGAGTGTAGAGAGCGGAGATGGGACAAAGGGGCCGAGGGACAGAGGGTTTCGCGACGGGCGCCGTGGTCAGAGCGCGATGGCGCAGGCGGCGAGCAGCGCCAGGCCCGCGGCGCCGGTCGCGGCGAAGGCGCCGAACGTGCCGAGGATCGCGGCGAGCCCGGACGACTGGCCCGCTTCGGCGGCCTTCGCGGCGGCCCTGGTTCGGACGGCGCAGACCTCATCGGCGCGGAGGACCCGGCTTCCGCGGTTGGTCTGGAGCGGGGCGCTGCGATGGCTGTGCATGGCGGTTCTCCTTCGGCCGCTGCGGGCGGCCTGGAGGAGAACGGGCGCATCGAGTCGAGTGTTCCCGAAAAGCTAGTGAAAGCTAGCCAGTCGCTTGGGCTTGGCTCAGACCATCTCCACGACCATGGCGACGGAGTTGCCGCCGCCGAGGCAGAGGCCCGCGACGCCGGTCTTGCCGCCGGTGCGCTTGAGCTGGTGGATCAGCGTCGTGAGGACGCGGGCGCCCGAGGCGCCGATCGGGTGGCCGAGCGCGATGCCGCCGCCGCAGATGTTGAGCTTGTCCTCGGGGATCTCGATGCTCTTCTCGGTCTTCAGGCCCTTGAGGTCGGTCAGGATCTGGGCGGCGAAGGCCTCGTTGATCTCGAAGAGGTCGATCTCGGTGGCCGACTTGCCGGCCTTCTCGAGGACGCTGGCGATGCCCTCGATGGGCGCCGCGAAGATGTCCTTGGGCGTGATGCCGCTGGTGGCGTAGGCGACGATCCGGGCGAGCGGCGCGACGCCGAGCTGGCCGGCCTTCGACTCGGACATCACGGCGACGGCGGCGGCGCCGTCGTTGATCTGGCTGGCGTTGCCGGCGGTCACGGTGCCGTCCTTGCTGAACGCTGGGCGGAGCTTGGCGAGGACCTCGGGCGAGGAGCCGGGACGGATGCCCTCGTCGGTGCTGACGCCTCCGTCGGGGCCGGGGACCTTGCGGTTGCCGACCTGCTCGCCGGTCAGGGCGACGATCTCGCTGTCGAACAGCCCCCCGGCGGTGGCCTTCTCGGCGCGGTTGTGGCTCTGCGCGGCGAAGCGGTCCTGCTCCTCGCGGCTGATGGCGTATTTCTCGGCGATGTGGTCGGCGGCGTCGCCCATGGCCCACTTCTCGAAGGGGCAGCGGAGGCCGTCGAACTGCATGTGGTCCTCGAAGCTGGTCGGGCCGAACTTGGGCCCGTTGGCGCCGTTGCGGACGTTGGCGAAATAGGGCGCGGCCGACATGTTCTCCATGCCGCCGGCGATGACGCAGTCGTTGTCGCCGGCCTTGATCGACTGCGCGGCGAGCATGACGGACTGGAGGCCGGAGCCGCATACCTTGTTGACGGTCTGGGCGCTGAGCGTGTCGGGGAGCCCGGCGCCGAGCCCGGCCTGTCGGGCCGGGTTCTGCCCGAGGCCGGCCTGGAGGACCGAGCCCATGATGCACTCGTCGACGTGGTCCTTGATCACGGGGACGTCGCTGAGCACGGCCTCGATGGCGAGGGCGCCGAGCTTGGTCGCGGGGACCTTCTGGAGGCCGCCCATGAAGCGTCCGATCGGGGTGCGCTTGGCGGCGACGATGACGGGCGTGGCGGTCATGGGCGAGGTCTCCGAGGATTGCAGGGCTTGGGTTAACACAGGATAGGCCGCGGCGGAAGATGGGTCGTTGCGACGGCTCGTCGGTAAGGTGGCGCGATGCAGGACGCGGGCGGCGAGGGTCAGGGCTTGATGGCGACGCTGGACGCGTCGTTCGGCGGCTGGGGCGATGCGCTGGCGCTGTTCGGCGTGGTCGCGCTCGGCGTCGCGCTGATCCACACGCTCATCTTCCTGTTCGCCGGGCGGCCGAAGAGGGGCCGCACGCCTGGGCCTGCGGACGGGCTGCTCAAGAGGCGGACACGGGTGCGCTCGCTGGTGTTCTTGCTGCTGGTCGGCGCGATCGTGGCGCTGGGCTGGACGCCACTGGAGGGCGACGACCGCGAGCTGGTGCTTTCGGTGCTGCGCGCGGGGATGATCGCGGTGCTGACCTGGACGATCATCGGCGCGGTCTCGGTGATCGACGAGATTGTCTTCGCCAAGTACGACGTCTCTGTGGCGGACAACCTGCGGGCGCGGCGGATGCACACGCGGGCCCGTGTGCTGGTGCGCACCGCGGAGATGGTGATCGCGGTCGCGGGCGTCGCGGGCGTGCTCATGAGCTTCGAGTCGGTGCGCCAGGTCGGCCAGGGGCTGCTGGCGTCGGCGGGTGTGGCGGGCCTGGCGGTGGGCTTCGCGGCGCGCCCGGTGCTGGGGAACCTGATCGCGGGGCTGCAGATCGCGATCACCGAGCCGATCCGGCTGGACGACGCGGTCATCATCGAGGGCGAGTGGGGCTGGATCGAGGAGATCACGGCGACGTATGTGGTCGTGAAGATCTGGGACGAGCGCCGGCTGGTGGTGCCTCTGAGCCAGGTGATCGAGCAGCCGTTCCAGAACTGGACGCGTCGGACGGCCCAGATCATCGGGAGCGTCACGCTGCACCTGGATTATTCGGCGGACGTGGACGCGCTGCGCGAAGAGCTGCAGCGGCTCTGCGAGGCGAACCCGCGTTGGGACAAGCGGGTGTGCGTTCTGCAGGTGATCGAGACGACCGACCGCGTCATGGTGCTGCGTGCGCTGGTGAGCTCGGGGACAAGCCCGGCGTGCTGGGACCTTCGGTGCGAGATCCGCGAGGGTCTGATCGACTTCGTGAAGCGCGAGCAACCGGGTGCACTGCCGCGTTTGCGAACCGAGACGCCGGTCGGCGATTAGCGTTCGAAGACCGCCCACATGTTGTCGGAGAGCGGGAGCTTGTCGGTCGGGCCGAAGCGTGCGGTCTTGTAGCCGGCCCGCTGCATCAGCCCGGTGAGGGTTGCGGGCGTGAAGTAGTTGACGTGCTCGGGCAGACGCCAGCCGCACCAGCGCGAACCCTGGAGCTTGGCGTTGATCGAGCCGTAATTGGGGACCTTGACGAGCACGCGGGCGCCGGGCTCGAGCACGCGGGCCATCGCGTCGAGCACGGCGAAGGGCTCGGGCTCGTGCTCGAGGTAGGCGCGGAGGATCGCGCCGCTGGCCGAGCGGTCCTCGAGAGAGTCCAGGCACTGGACCACGCCGCCCTTGAGGCAGCGCCCGCCGCGGGCTTTGAATCTCTCGTCCGCGAGCTGGGCGGGCTTGGGCTCGATCTCGACGCCGACCGGGATGTACGCCGGGGGGAGGTCGTCCCAGCGGGTCCCGGAGCCGCAGCCGAGGTCGAGGGTGTCGCCGGGCGCGAGGTAGCCGAGGACGAGGTCCCTGAGCTTGTTGCCGCGGATCGACTTGCCGAAGCGGCGGATGCTGGCGACGGCCTTGCGGGCGCCCGAATCGCGTCGCTTGCGGCGTCCGGCCATCATGTCTTCCCAGGCGAACTCGTCCTCGAGGGTCTCGGCGGCGGGCGGGTTCTCCAGGAAGACGAAGCCGCAGTCGGCGCAGCGCGCGAGGCACCACGGGTGCTGCGAGAGCCTCGGGTCTCGCGCGATGTTGGTCGAGCCGCAGCAGTCGCAGGCGACGCGGGTGATCGGCGGGGGTTCGGCGTGGACTGGCGATCCGGTCGGCGCGGTCTGCTGCGAAGAAACGGTTGCGGATGGGGCCATCCGGCGATGGTACGCGTCCTGGGGAAGATGGCCCGCCAATGATGCGGCCATGAGCGACCACACCCATCTCCCGGCGGACACGAACCAGGCCCTCGGCATCGCGCGGTACGCGATCGGCTTTCTCTCGGACAACCCCGAGTTGCGGGGCGAGCCGGACGCGTCGGTGCTGGCGAAGACCAACCAGTTCTTCACCGACGCGGCGATCTGCGGGGTCTCGGCGCTGGCGCTCGGGACGAACGCCCCGGTGCTGCTGCGCGAGGAGGCGCACGACTACCCCTCCGCCGACAAGCCCGGGGCGACTTGTTTCGGTTCGAGCGCCGCGGTGAAGCCCGAGAAGGCGATCGTCGCCAACTGCGCCGCGGTCCGCGAGTGGGACAGCAACGGCACGAACTTCGGCTACAACCCCAAGCGTGACCAGACGGCGGGCGAGTTCGGGCACAACGACTTCTACGCGGTGTGCGTCGCGGCGGCGCAGATGACCGGCAGGGGCGGCGCCGACGCGCTGCGGGCGATGGTCTGCCTGGACGAGATCCGCGGGCGGCTGGCAGAGGCGTTCAGCCTGAAGACGTACAAGATCGACCACGTCGTGCACGGGGCGATCGCGTCGGCGGCGGTGTACGGCGCGATGCTCGGCGCCACCGAGGAGCAGATCGAGTCGGCGATCGGCATGACGGTCGCGCACCACATCCCGTTCCGGGCGATCCGCGCGGGCAAGCAGCTGAGCGACAGCAAGGGCAGCAGTGCGGCGATCTCGACCGAGGCGGCGGTCACGGCGGTGCACCGCTCGATGCGCGGCTTCCTCGGGCCGCGCGACATCTTCCGCAACCCCGAGGCGATCTTCCGGATCTTCGAGGGGCCCGGGCAGATGTTCAAGAAGGTCGACGCCGATCGGGCGAACACGGGCCCGGGCGACGCCTCGCCGTTCGACCTGTACCTGTCGCGGACGGGCGACGACTTCGCGGTGATGGGGATGCACTTCAAGCTCGGGCTGTACGAGCACCAGTCGGCCGGCGCGATCCAGGCGGTGATCGACCTGTTCGAGAAGGCGCCGCACCTGATGGACGACGCGACGGGCGACTCGATCACGAGGCTCAAGATCGTGGCCTACGAACCGGCGTTCGGGATCATCGGCGACCCCGCGAAGCGGAGCCCGACGACGCGTCAGTCGGCCGATCACTCAATGGTCTACATCATCTCGACGCTGATGCGCAAGGCGCTGGAGGGTCACGGGTCGGGCAAGAAGCCGTCCTGGGAGGAGCTGATCCTGACGCCCCACGACTACTCGGAGGCGGCGATCCACAACGCCATCACGCGAAATCTGATGGACAAGATCGAGTTCGAGCACGGCGGCGAGGCGTACGACAGCAAGTACCCGGACGGCATCCCGACGAGCCTCGTGATCACCGCCAAGGACGGGGCCGAGTTCGACAGCGGCCTCGTGATGTACCCGGCCGGGCACGCGCGGAACACGACCGCGGACCTCAACGCGCTGCTCGATAACAAGTGGAAGACGCTCGGTGCGCTCGCGAGCGACGACCCGGCGTCGCTTGTTGCCCGCTTCGACGGGCTGGCCGAGAAGTCGGCCGAGCAGATCGCGTCGATCCACGACTTCCCGCTGACGATCACCGATACCGGGATCTAGTTCCGTCGCCGCCGTCCGGGGGCGAGATGGTTCTGTCGCCGACCTCCGGCGGCGAGGATCGGACCCGTCGCGGCCGTCGAAGCCGACGAAAGAAAGCCCGCGCTTCAGGAGTTGAGCGGTCGATGGCACGCACGAACCGCCGGGAGCAACGGATGCGACTGGGCCCCCCGCTGCTGATCGCCCTCCCGGCGGCGCTGGCCGGCTGCGCGATCCCCGGCCCGGACGTGCCGCGTGAGCGTGAGGCCGAGATCCGGTCCTTCGTGTACTCGGCGCGGTTGCCGATCGAGGAGGGCCTCGAGCGGAGCCAGATCGCGGCGTTCCGGAGCGCGGCGAACGGGGACGAGCCGCTCGTCGTGTACGTCCACGGCACGCCCGGCGACGCCTCGAACTTCGCGAGTTTCCTCGTCGACCCGGTCGAGGGCACGCAGAGCGTCTCGATCGATCGGCCCGGGTTCGGGATGAGCCGCCCGCGTCGGGCGGTGAGTTCGCTGGCGGCGCAGGCCGCGGCGATCGCGCCGCTGCTCGAGGCGCGGGACGGGGTGAAGCCGATCCTGGTCGGTCACAGCTACGGCGGGCCGGTCATCGCGCAGGTCGCGGCGGACTACCCCGGGCTCGTCGGCGGCGTGGTGCTGCTCGCGGCGTCGCTCGATCCGGGGCTGGAGCGGATCCTGCTCATCCAGCGGGTCGGGGCGCTGCCGATCGTCGACATGCTGCTTCCCCGTTGGCTTCGGAACACGAACCGGGAGCTGATGCCGCTGGAGGGCGAGCTCGAGCTTCTCGAGCCGCGCCTCGCGGAGATCGGCGTGCCGATCACGATCATCCACGGGACCGAGGACTCGCTTGTGCCCTACGCGAACGTCGATTTCATGGTCGAGCACTTCGGCCCGAGGGCCCGGGTCGTGACGCTGGACGGCGGGAACCACTTCATCCCGTGGAACTCAGAGGATGTGATCCGACGGGAGATCGCGGCGATGGCGGCGGGACTGGCCACGCCCGCCGTCGAGATCGCGGACTGAATATCGTCTGTCATGAGCGGATCACCGACACCGGGCGCGCGGCTGCGCGCTTTGATGGACAGGGGCGTGGTCGCGGCGCCGGGAGCGTTCAACGGGCTGGTGGCGAGAGCCGTCGGGCAGACCGGATTCGACGCGGCGTACGTGTCGGGCGGCGCGACCTCGGTCGCGGCGGGCGTGCCGGACGTCGGGATCCTGTCGCTGGATCACTTCTCCCGGGTCGTGCGTGAGGTCTGCGACAACGCGATCGCGCCGGACGGGCACCGGCTGCCGGTCATCGCCGACGCGGACACGGGCTTCGGCGAGCAGGAGATGATCCGGCGGACCGTGCTGGAGTACCAGCGGGCCGGGGCGGCGGGCCTGCACCTGGAGGACCAGGTCTTCCCGAAGCGCTGCGGGCATCTGGACGGCAAGTCCTGCGTGCCGGCGGCGGAGATGGCGAGCAACATCGAGTGGGCGGCCCGCGCCGCGCGGGACTCGGGCGATCCGGAGTTCATCGTCTGTGCGCGCACCGACGCGGTGGGCGTCGAGGGCTTCGACGCGGCGGTGGACCGCGCGGCCAGGTACGTCGAGGCGGGCGCCTCGATGGTCTTCCCGGAGGGCCTGGGCTCGGAGGACGAGTTCGGGAGGTTCGCGACCGAGGTTCGATCGAAGGCCGGAGCCGTGCGGATGCTCGCGAACATGACCGAGTTCGGCAAGACGCCGCTGATCCCGCTCGGGCGCTTCGCCGAGCTGGGCTACGACCTCGTGATCTTCCCGGTCACGACGATGCGCATCGCGATGGGCGCGGTGACGCGGGCGCTCGCCGATCTGCGCGAGGTCGGGAACGTCGAGGACTCCCTGGGCGGGATGCAGACGCGGGACGAGCTGTACGCCCTGATCGGGTACACGCCGGGCGAGCCCTGGGACATGCCGGGGCGTTGAGGCGGCTCGCGCCGAACCGCGGTCGGGATCAGGTGGTACAAGAGGGTCGTGCGGCAGGGGAAGTCCAACCCGCGGTGGCTCCGTCGCGTCGGCGTCTATGCGCTGATCGGGCTTCTCTTGAGCGTTGCTGTGTCCTGGGGACTGGCGGCGCTCCTGCCGGCGCACCGGCTCTTCGGCTTTACGCAGTTCCAAGATTCGATGCGAACGGCGAATCCGGCGCAGGCCGCCGGCTATGTGAGCGTCAGCCGAATGCAAGGCCTCGGCGCGATCCGCCGGTCCTTTACGGTCATGCCCCGAGACTTGGGCGCGTCGCGACACCGCTTGAACCACCTTCAAGGCGCACGCTTCACGCGGGCCGAGCCCATCGTCAGTATCTGGAACTGGCCGGGCAACCTGAGCGGCGATTGGGGGCGACTCCCTCTGACGATACGGGGGTTGGACACCGGTCTGACACTGAATGAGTTGCACGGGATCGAAGACGCCCGAGGCTTTCCCGCGTTGTGTCTCTGGCACGGCATCGCCTCGACCGGCGTTCCGGTCGAGGTCAGCGGGGCGATCAAGCTGCCACCGTTCGGCACGCCCGAGACCGCGACGACAGTGCGCGCGCTGCCACTTCGCCCGATCTGGACGGGCCTCGCCGTCAACACGTCGTTCTACGGGCTGCTTGTCTTCGGGCTCGTGTCGCTGGTGAACGGGGCGCGCCGCTACCGGCGGCTCAAGCGTGGCCGCTGCCCGGCTTGCGGCTACGACCTCGGATTCGACCTCCGCGGCGGCTGCCCCGAGTGCGGGTGGCGGAGAGGCGCCCCCGCCGCCTGACCGTGCGTCTCGTCGCGGGCAGAGATCATGCCGCACCGATGGCTCGAGGCCGCGGATCGCCGCGTTCGGAGCGCAGAGCGATGGCTTGCCTAGCATCGCGCTCGCCAGGGGTGCAGGGCCCGGCGTTCGGGATCCGCGTGGGAAGGAGACGCCTTCATGACGACCGCTAGCAGCCCCAAACCGACCGGCCTCGAGGGCCTCGTCGCCGGCCCGACCGCGATCTGCGCCGTGCAGCAGGAGGACCTGGTCTACCGCGGCTACGGCGTGCACGAATTGGCCGAGCACGCCACGTTCGAAGAGGTCGCGTACCTGCTGCTGGCCGGCGAGAAGCCGTCCGACAGCGAGCTGAATGCGTTCCGACGCGAGCTCGTCGAGGCCCGGGCGCTGCCCGAGCCGGTGCGGACGTACCTGGACTCGGCCGCGGTCATGCTGCAGACGGGCACGACGGTTCCGATGGACGTCCTGCGCACGGCGGTGAGCCTGCTCGGGAATCTCGAGCCGCAGAGTCAGGCGATCGGCGCCGAGGCGGAGCTGGCGAAGGCCAAGACGCTCCTGGCGCGGATCCCGACGGTCATCGGGCACATGCAGCGCGCGGCCGACGGCAAGCAGCCAGTCGACCCCGAGACCGGCGGCGACCCCGACCTGGGCCACGCGGCGAACCTGCTGTACCTCCTCACCGGCGAGAAGCCGACCGAGGAGGCGACGCGGGTCATGGACGTGAGCCTGATCCTCTACGCCGAGCACGACTTCAACGCCTCGACCTTCACCGCCCGTGTGATCGCGTCGACGCTGTCCGACCTGCACGGCGCGGTCACGGGAGCGATCGCGGCGCTCAAGGGCCCGCTGCACGGCGGGGCGAACGAGGCGGCGATGGAGATGCTCAAGGAGATCCGCGAGGCGGTCGACGCCGGCGAGACCGTGGACGCCTGGATGGAGCGCGCCTTCGCGGAGAAGCGGAAGCTGATGGGCTTCGGCCACCGCGTCTACAAGAACGGCGACCACCGCGCGCCGATCCTGATGGAGCTCGGCAAGAAGCTGGCGGAGGCCGCGGGCGGCGACGCGCCGGCGTGGTTCGAGCTCGGCGAGCAGGTCCAGCGCGTCATGCTCGAGAAGAAGTCGATCCATCCGAACGTCGACTTCCCGTGCGGCATGACGTACTTCACGATGGGCATCCCGGTCCCGCAGTACACGCCGATCTTCGTGGCGTCGCGTGTCAGCGGCTGGGCGGCGCACGTCCTCGAGCAGCACGCCAACAACCGGCTGATCCGCCCTCTGGCGGAGTACGTCGGGCCGGCGTATCGCAAGTGGCGCGACGGCTGAGCGGGGCCCGGGACGGCCGCAACCACGCGGGACCGGTTCCCAAGTAGGCTGTCGCCGAAGGAGCACCGCCCCGGATGAGCGAGGACAGCCCGCAACCCGAGAATCACGCCGAGCCCCCGATCCCTGTCGAGCCCGAACCGGCTCCCCAAGCGGCGCCGGAGGAACACCCGGATCGAGCCCAGCAGGCCGGGTACCCGCCCGACAGCGGCCCCGAGCAGGACGTCGTGTTCGTCAAGCGGGCCATGTTCCGCGCGGCCCCGCTGCGCTTCTCGGGCCTGGTGATCGTCGTGCTCGCGGCGATCGTCGGCGGCATCTGGCTGGCGATCGACGGGCGCCCGATCGTGGCGTACATCGCCGGGGGCCTCGGCGTGGTCGCGCTGCTCTACGCCGGCTGGTGGAAGGTGATGACGTTCGCCTCGAGCCTGAAGATCACCAACAAGCGGACGCAGCACCGGCGCGGCCTGTTCAGCAAGAGCACCAGCGAGGTCCTGCACGACAACATCCGCAATGTGCAGGTGGAGCAGAGCTTCTGGCAGCGGATCTTCGATGTCGGCACGCTCGGGCTCTCGAGCTCGGGCCAGGACGAGATCGAGATCCTGATGAAGGACGTCCCCAAGCCGCACGAGGTGGCCCGGGTGATCGACCTGTACCGCCCGCTCGGGTGAGCTCGTCGGGCGTCCACGAGCCGCTCCGCTGCTATCATGCCCGCGTGACACGGACGCCACCCGCACACGGCCCTGACCACCCCGGCCCTGACCGAGCCCAGACCCAACCGATGTCCGAGCAGCTCCGCGCCAAGCTCGTCCACCAGGTGGATCGGCGCAAGGAGTGGTTCGAGAAGGTCCGCCTCCGGTCCCTCGGCATCATCGCCGCCGGCTTCGTCGGCGCCTTCGCGCTGGTGTCTTGGATGGCGCTGCCCGCGATCCCCGTGATCGGCGTCGCGCTCATCACCGTCGCCGCGCTGGTGAACGGCGTGACCGCGAAGGTCGATGACGCGGTCTGCCGCGGCTGCGGGACCAAGCTCCCCGACAAGGCCCCGGGCGTGTACGGCGTCTTCTGCGAGACCTGCGGGCTCGTGAACCCGCAGGTCCCCCCGCAGCGCAAGGCCTGAGCCACAATCCCGATTTCGAGAACGCCCGGACGAGAAAGGGCCGAGCGACGGTGTCGCCCGGCCCTGCTTCACACCCCGCGCTGACCCGGACGGGTCAGACGCCCTCGGTCGTTGCCGACTCGGTCGTGTCCTTGCCCTCGACCGATGAGACCTTCTGGTTGTAATCGTCGAGGCTGAGCTCCTCGATCTTCGACTTCGAGAGGACGGCGTCGAAGACCTTGTGGTCGCGGATCTGCTGCACGATCGCGCCGACCTGACGGCTCTTGATGATCTGGTCGCGGACCTGCTCGGGCCGCTCGCCTCGCTGCTGCGCGATCTGGGCGATGCGCCCGTTGATCTCGGCCTCCTGCACCTGGACGCCGAGCTCCTCGGCGATCGCGCCGAGGATGAAGAACAGCTTGAGGTCGCGGACCGCGGTCGCGCTGCTCGCGGCGCGGAGCTCGGCGATGTGCTGCTCGATCTCCATCGCGTCGACCCCGCGGTAGAGCAGGTCGACCCTCCTGCGCTCGAGGTTGCGGCCCGCCTGGTTCGCGGTCAGCCGCTCCGGGAGCTCCATCTCGACCTCGCGGAGGAAGTGGTTGGCGAGCTGGCGGTGCATGACCGAGTGCTGCTCGACGATCACACGCTGCGACATGCGGGCCTTGACGCCGGTCCGCAGCGTCTCCTCGTCCGGCAGCCCGTAGCGCTTGGCGACCTCCTCGAGCGAGGCGGGGATGATGCGGTCGACCCGCTCGACCGCGAAGGTGACGACCAGGTCCTTCCCGCGGATGTCCTCGTTCTCGTGCTGCTCGGGGCCGGTGGCCTTGACCGTGGCGGTCTCGCCCGGCTTGGGCAGGCCGAGCTGCTTCTCGAAGTCCTCGACCATGACGCCGAGGATCATGCCGCGGCCGTTGTCGTCCGCGAGCGGGACGCGGACCACCGCGCCCTCGATGTCGTGGAACGTCGTCTCGCCGTCCGCGGTCTTCATGACGCCGTGGCCGGTGAGGTAGTCGCCGGCCTCGGGCGTCTCGCGCTCCTCGAGATCGCCCTCGTTGATCGCCAGCTTCTCGATCTCCTTCTCGACCGACTCGTCGGTGACCTCGATGAGCGGCTTGTAGACGTCGATGCCCTCGAGGCCGGGCAGGTCGAAGTCCGGCTGCACCTCGACCTCGACCTCGAACTTGAGCGGCTTGCCCGCCTCGAGCTCGACGTCGCCCAGCATCTCCGCGGAGGGCTCTCCGACGATCTTGAGCTCGTGCTCTTCGATCGCCTTGCGGTAGGCCTCCTGGGCGATCTGGCCCTTGGTCTGGTCGCGCATCATGTTGCCGAAGCGCTTCTGGATGAGCTGGCGCGGCGCCCGGCCCTTGCGGAAGCCCGGGATCTCGGCCTCGGAAGTGAACATATCGAGCGACTCACCGAGCTTGCCGTCGACCGCTTCGGCGGCGACCTCGATGGTCAGCTTCTTGCGGCTCGGCCCGACGTCCTCGACGGTGACGCTGGTCTCGAACGCGCTCTCGATCTCTGGGGTCGTGGTGTCGCTCATCGACGGAGCTCCCGATGGCTGGCCCGCCGACAGGTGCGATCGCGCCACGGCCAACCCCGGCCGGACTCGCGCTCGCCTCGCGGAGCGGGACGAAAGTCTAGAAGCCGCCCGTGACCCGGGCGATCAGCGGACCAGCTCGGCGTAGGTGTTCATGTCGGCCTGGGTGGGTCGCCCGTCGATCCCGCGCAGCTCCTCGACCTCGCTCTCGCCGAACCCGCAGAACCGCACGTCGCTGAAGCCGAGGTGCCGGGCGACCGTCGCCAGCTCTTCCTTGCTGTAGAAATGGACGTGCCCCCACAGCTCGTAGGCCTCCTCGCGGCCCTTGAAGACGTCGCCGTAGTCGGGCCCGCGGAAGTGCCGCTTCAGCACGCCCTCGAGCCCCGGGAACGACAGGCGGAGCACGCCGCCGGGCTTGAGCACCCGCCGGGCCTCGCTGAGGAAGAGCAGCGAGTCGGCCTGGATCAGGTGCTCCAGGAAGTCCTCGGCGAACGCGAGCCGGAAGACACCATCGGCGAACGGCAGGGGCTTGAGCAGGTCGACGCGGTAGAACACGGCGTCCGGCTTGGCCGCGCGGCCCGCGGCGGAGTCGCCAAAGTCCATGTTGGTCCAGCCGTCGAAGAGCGTCTCGCCGCAGGCGAAGTGGGCCTTGTCGTTCGGGCCGGGGTCGATGAACTTGGCGGGGATCGCGCTGCGGTGGCCGTTGATCGGGCCGGGGGCGTCGACCAGGTCGTATCCCAGCACCCTGGCCGCCACCTCGACGGGCTTCGCCACCACGCTCCGCAGCCCCATGCACGCGCCTCCTGTTCCCGGGCCCGAGCGGCCGGAACCGAGCAGTCTACGGATGCCCGCGTCGTGCCGCTTCTAGACTCCGGTTCCCGGCCGGAGTGGCGGAATTGGCAGACGCGGTGGATTCAAAATCCACTTGGGTAAAACCAGTGCGGGTTCGAGTCCCGCCTCCGGCATTCGGCCGCCGGCGCGGCCGAGCGATAACGAGAGATTCACGGGATCTGCGGTGATTCCGGGCGTTTCGGCCCGCTTTCGCTTCTAGAGACTCCCGGGGCCCGCTACCCTTAACTGATCCGGAAGCCTGAGCCCGAACGAACGCAGCGAGACGCCAAGATGGCCCTGATCCAAGGCTCCGACGCCGAACCCGCGCAGGACACCAACGAACCGAGCGAAGCGGCGCCGACCGACGCCGCGGCCGAAGCCGCCACGGGTGCGAAGATCGAGGCGAAGCCCGCCGCCCGCGCCGGGCGCCGGCCCCGGCGCGAGACGAGCGTGCGTCAGCTCGCCGAGTCGCTCAGCGTCTCGGTGGCCACGGTCTCCCGGGCGCTGAACAACCACCCCGAGGTCAGCGAGGACACCCGCCGCCGCGTGGTCGAGGCCGCCCGAGAGGCCGGCTACGTCCACAACGTCGGCAAGCGGGCGACGAACTTTCTCGGGCTGCTGTTCCCGGACGAGCAGCCCGCGGAGTTCGGCGGCTTCGAGGCCTCGATCCTCTCGGGCATCCTCCGCGTCGCCCGGGCCAACCAGTACGACATCTCGATCGTGGATCCGACCCGCGAGAAGCACGCGGCCGAGAGCTACACGCAGTTCTTTCAGCGCAAGGGCATCGCCGGGGCGCTGCTCCGCGGTGCGGAGGGCACGCTGGCCGCCTCGGAGCTTGCGGCCGAGGACTTCCCCAGCGTCATCATCGCCGGCCGGAGCCCGGACCCGAAGGTCTCGTTCGTCGACGGCCAGTCGCGTCAGACGAGCAAGCAGGCGGTGCAGCACCTGATCGCCCTCGGGCACAGGCGGATCGGGCTGGGCACGCACGTCGTCGACGACGACGACCACAAGGACCGGCGCGAGGGCTATCTCGACGCGCTCGCCTCGGCCGGGATCCCGGTCGATCGCCGCCTGATCGTCCGCACGCCGGTGGACCAGCGCGGCGGGGTGCTCATGCTCGAGCGGCTGCTCTCGCTCGAGGAGCCTCCCACCGCGATCTACTTCACCAACCCGCTGCCGACCGTTGGGGCCCTGATCCGCTGTGCCCAGCTCTCGATCCGCGTCCCAGAGGAGCTCTCGATCATCGGCTTCGACGACACGGACGTCCGCTACCGGACGTACCCCGCGTTCTCCGCTGTCACGCAGGACGCCCAGGCGATCGCGGTCGACGCGACGCGCTGGCTGCTCGCGCGGATCAACGGCAACGCGTTCGGCGTGCACCGCGAGCTGCGCGAGACGCAGTTCCACGTCGAGGAATCGACCGCGTTCTCGCCGCCGTCGGCGGTCCGGCTCTCGCCGACCGGCGTGGTCGTCCGCGACTGACCTCCCGGCCTTCGGGCGCCGCCACGTTCAAAAACAGAAAGGCCCGGGCCGAAGCCCGGGCCTCCCAAGACTGGAGTGTGCAGTCAGTCTGTCAATCAGCGACGCCGGCGCGTCGCGGCAAGGCCGACGAGTCCGAACGCCGCGGCGGCGCCCGGTGCCGGGATGAACGAGGCGTTGTCGAACTGGAAGAAGCCCTCGAACGGCGCGTTCGAGCCGAAGGTCTGCGCGGCGATGACCGCGTTCGCCGCGACGGCGCCGACCGGCGCGACGGCGGACAGCGAGAACCCCTGGAAAGCGTCGGTGAGGCTGCCGGTGATGCCGGTGTTCAGGTCGAACTGGCCGCCGACGAAGTTGCCGCCCGAATCGAGCCACTCGATGCGGAACTCGACAAACGCGCCGTTCTGGACGACCTGGCGGGCGTCGAAGCTGAAGGTGTACTCGGTCCCGGCGGCGATGCCGCCCACGTTCTGCACGACGCCGACGAACGTGTCCGACGTGTTGAAGGTGCCGATCTGGAGGGCGAGCGCGCCCTCGGTCGGGGCCGCGGCGGGCGAACTGCCGAGCGGGTCGACGACCTCGGCCTGCTGGAAGTCGGCGCCGCCGAAGAAGGCGTTCCAGTTGCCGACGGAGTTGCCGTCGTAGTTGAGGGCCATCTCGAAACCCGCGTTGGAGAGCAGGTTCTGACCGCTCGCGGCGCCGGCGAAGGCCGCCAGGGCGAGCACACTCATGTTCTTCATGACTCAATCCTCTCGAAAGTTCCCCCGCGCTCTCGCACGGCACGTTGTGGCAGAGTGATGACGCACACTCCGAAAGGCCCCGCCGGGCTCTCGCCCGGGGGTGGCCCGGTTGGTTCCTACTGCGTCGGGCAGCCCGCGAAGAACCCGTCGACGAAGGCCGCGACATCGGCCTGCGAGACGACGTTCTCCGGCGCCGCGTAGACCGCGACGATCGGCGAGTTCGCGAAGAACAGGCTCAAGAACTCGGCCACGTCCGCCTGGCTGATGACGCCGAACGGCTCGACGAGGTCGAACTGGTTGCAGCCCGGGTTGGCCTCCTCGACCATGATCGACGCCGCGATCGGGGCGAGCTGGGACTGGCCCGGGCCCGGGTTCGACGAGAACACGGCGAGGTCGCTGGCGACCGCGACGATCACGCCGCCCGTCGCCGAGAGCGAGATGGTGCTGCCGATGGCAGCGCCGGCGCCGACCTGAACGTCGAACGAGGCGACCGAGAACGGTGGCATCTCGATCACCGGCGGCATCAGCCCGACGGTGCCGCCGATCCGCAGATCGGACGGGGTCAGCTGCGTCGTCGAGCCCGCGAGCAGCGAGTCCGAGACGCCCGGGTTGGCGAGGGCGCCGTCGGACGAACCCGACGAGACGTCGACGCCGAAGCCGTAGAGGCCGCCGCCGAAGATCCCGCCCGACGCGCCGCCGGCGTCGTAGCTGACGAGGATCTCGACCGAAACGGTCTCACCCGGCGCCGCGGTCGGCGAGGCCGGCATGAGCTGGACCGAGGCGCTCTGCGCCGACGCGAGGCCGGCCGTCGCCGCGAGAATCAGTGCTGATCTGGTCATGCGAAGTCTCCTTTGAGTGGCTGTAGTCCGATTACGGGTTGGCCAGGCGGGCCTGCTCGGCGTCGTACGCCTGCAGGATCGCGAGGATGTCGAAGGCGGTGACCGGGGCGCCGTCCTCGTCCGGATCGAAGATGTTGATGGCCGTGGTCGGCGCATCGGCGGAGACCATGTTGTTGTCGTTGTCGGTCGCCGTCGCGGTAACCGTGTTCGGCCCCTCGACCAGCTGGGCGGACTCGGCGGGCGTCAGCGTCCGAGAGAAGTCGCCGTTCACGTCGATCGCGACCGAGCCGAGGTCCAGTGCGCCGATCGCGAGCGAGACGTCCGTGACCGACCCGTCGGGATCGCTCGCGTTGCCGGTGATGGTCGTCGGCGTGCCGATGAGCGTGAAGGTCGGGGCGTTGACCGCGACAGCCGGCTGCGTGACGTTCTCGCCGAAGAAGATGTCGTCGATGATGACGCCGCCGCCGGGCGAACCGAACGTCACGAGCAGGAGCGTCACGTTGGCCGTCGCGGCGCCCGCGGGCGCGGTGATCGGGAACGAGGCGTCGACGTACGTGTCGAGCGGCGTGAACTCGGGGCCCGGGTTGTCGAAGTTCACCGGATCGAGCGCGACCAGGGCGGTCTGAGCGCTCCCGACGTTCAGGCCGCCGCTGTCGAAGAAATCAACGATCAGCAGCGGGGCGTGCCCGAGCAGCGGGCTGCCGCCGATCGGACGCAGCGGACCGGTGTTGGGGTCACCGAGGTAGCCGGTGCTGGGGTTCAACGCGCGGGCGGAGGCGAAGTAGTTGGTGCCCGGGGTGACCGCGATGCCCATCTGCTGGATCAGGGTGTCGCCCTGAACGCCCGGGCCGCCGTTGATGGCCGCGAGGAAGCCAACGCGGGTGCCGTCGCTCGGGCCGTCCATCGACGCCGGGTCGATCAGCGGGAACGCCGGGGAGGTGAACGTGTCCCAGTTGGCGAACGGCACGCTGGCCGACGGGAAGCCGGCGGTCTCCAGATCGCCGTTGACGAGAAGGTTCTGGGCGTTGGCCGTGCCCGCGGCGAGCAGCGCCGCGACGGCGGCGATCGTCTTCATGCGTCCCATGTTCTGCACATCTCCTTGTGAACCCGGGCGGCCGGACGCGACCGCGACCGCCGTACCGAGAACCCCTGATCACACTCCGAACAAAGAGAACCCGCATGAAAGCGGTTCCTCTGGAACAGTTAAGGTATCAGCGTTTCTGCGCCGGAGAAGCGCATTTCCGCCGTCAGCTCAAGATTTCTCGCGATCCGCGCAAGCCCTTGTCAAGATGGGCAATTGCCGTCGAGCGCGTCCAAGAAAATCATCAGATCGAAGACGGTCGCCTGGTCGTCGTCGTCGAGATCCGCCGAGCAGGGCGTCGTAACGCATCCGAGGGACCAGATTTGCAGGAACGCGTCGAAGTCCTGCCCGTCGCTGACGCCGTCCGAGTTCACGTCGGCGCCGCAGTCGACCGCGAGCAGTTCGAAGTCGATCCAGTCGATGTTGAAGCCCTCGCCCTGGTCCGAGGTATTCTGGAAACGCATGACGTGGAGGCCGCCGGGGAGCGCGTGGTCGCTGGCGACCTGCGTCCAGGTCTGCCACCCGCCGGTGTCCGGCGCGAGGATGTCGCCGGTCCGATCGACACCGTCGAACTCGAGGCGGAACGAGCCGCCGCCGGAGTCGGACGCGACCCGCGAGGTCACGCGGTAGGTGCCCGGGCTCGAGATGTTGACCGTGTACTCGATCCACTCGCCCGGCTCGATCCAGCCGACGTTGAAGCCCCCGCCGCCGATGGCCTGGATGTCCACGCCCTCGTCGGGCCGGAACGCCCCGCCGTTGTTCGTCGGATCGCTGTCCTCGTACGCGACGCCCGCGCCGCCGAGGTCGTACGCCTCCGCCTCGATCCGGCCCGGGATCGCCCCGGAGACGCCGCCGAAGCCGCGCTGGTTGCGCTGGTAGACCCGGACGTAGTCCACACGCATCTCCTGCGGCCACGTGCCAAAGTCGGGGCTCAGCTCGGGGAAGTTGCCGCCGACGGCGATGTTCATCAGCAGGTAGAACGGCTGGTCGAAGGGCGCCCGGCTGTTGCCCGGGGCGCTCTCGCTGAACCACTGCGCGCTGGTCATCTCGTGGTACTGGACGCCGTCCAGGAACCACCGGACGCTGTCCGGATCCCACTCCATCGCGAAGACGTGGTAGCCGTCGTCGAAGTCGCCCAGGACCTGCCCGCCGCTGCGGACGACGCCCGGGAACGTAAAGCCGAAGTGGGCCGTGCCCTGGATCTTGTCTGCGAAGTCGGCCGACTCCATGATGTCCAGCTCGCCGCTCTTCGGCCAGGTGCCGTACAGGGCCTGATTGCTGCCCGGGGCGTTCTGGGGCAGCATCCAGATCGCGGGCCAGACGCCCGGGGTGCTGGGGATTCTGGCCCGGGCCTCGAAACGGCCGTAGAGGAACTCCTGCTTGCCGATCGTGCGGATCCGGGCCGAGGTGTAGCCGCCGCTCTGGGTCCGGCGGGCCACGAAGACCAGGTCGCCGTTGTCCGTATAGAGGTTTCCGCTCGGGCCGGTCTGGCTGGTGTAGTTCTGCCGCTCGTTGTTGCCCCAGCCGCAGAGGCCGATGTTGCAGCCGTTGCCGGTCTGGAAGGACCAGTCCTGGAGGGCCTCCTCGGTCGTGCCGTTGAACTCGTTCGACCAGACGAGCTCGTAGTCCTGCGCGGCCACGGGGCCCGAGAGGATGGCGACTGCGGCGAGGAGGGTCTTGTGCTGATACATCAAACGGACCTTCTTGAGGGTGCGATCACCACGCGGCTGGACTGTCGGCGACACGGCCGGGCGGCCGATCCCGGGGACGGATTCGCGGCCGGCCGGATCGTGGCTGCAACGCGGCGCGTTGTCAGCCGGAAACAGTTACGGTACTGTAACCGTATACCTGGGTGAGGCCCAGTGGAAAGCAAGGAGTGTGTTGCATGTCATCAGATCGCCGCGGCGGGTTTACCTTGATCGAGCTCCTCGTGGTGATCGCGATCATCGCGCTGCTGATCGGGATCCTGGTGCCCGCCCTGGGGCAGGCCCGGGAGAGCGGGCGGACGGTGGCATGCCTCTCCAACTTGCGTCAGCTCGGGCTGGCGACCAATGTCTACGCCAACGACAACCGCGAGTTCATCTGGGATCGCCGGACCTGGCTCAAGCGGGTCGAGAACACCCCGAACGGCTGGCCGGTCGGCGATCCGGACGCCGTCCCGAAGGAGGATTGGCGGCCGGGCGCGATCGCGCAGTACATCGAGAACGCCAGCTCCGTGCTGGGCTGCCCCAAGAACCGCCGCCAGAGCGTCTACGGAACCGACGTCCGGAATCTCTATTTCAACCTCCCAGACATCGATCTGGACTCGGACTACAGCCTGATGCGTGGCGTGCAGGGTGCTCGGCTCGATACGGACAACAAGATCGCGTACATCGACCGCACGGTAAATGGGTTCAGAGAGCAGGCTCCGAGCTTCCTGCTCGCGGGGCGTGGTCAGAACGAGTGGGAAGAAACACTGACGATCTACCGCGGTATTCCGGTGTTCGTGGAGGAGCACAACCGGCTCTTCAACGCCTATGACAAGAGCCAGACGAACGAGTTCTCGCCACCGGCGCTCCCTTCGGATGGCAGCTTTCAGGACGCCGAGTGGGCCGGTGAGGACCAGCTCACGGCGCGCCACAGCGGTGCGGGACACATCGCCAACGCCGATGGCACCGTGACCTCTCTTAGGCCGAACCAGGGCGAGCTATCCGACGAGCCCGAGATGACCGGAACCAATGTCGATTCCAGCTACAAGGACTGGTACTACTACCTCGTCGAAGGCGGGGGAACGGCCTGGTTCCAGTTCTTCGGCGCGCAATCGGCCGGCGGAACCGGGGCGGTCCAGAGACTCAACAACGGCGAACTCTACGGCTTCCTCAATCAGCATCGCTCGTACCGCTGATCGCGGGACCAGAACACGCACATCCGGAGACCTGACATGCTCGAGCGCGGGACCACGCGTCGTCATTGGGCCGCGGCGAGCGCCGCGGGGACACTTCTTGCCCTCGCCGGCACGGTCGGCTGCCAGACCGCCGCGCACGGCGGGCGGGGCGGCGCCGAGATCGACCGGGCCGGGCGCGACCGCGTCGAGCGTCTGCTCTCCGAGATGACGCTCGAGGAGAAGGTCGGGCAGATGATGCAGCTCACGCTGCAGACGGTCAGCTCGCAGCCCGGCCTGGCCGATCAGGAGCACCAGCTCAACGAGGCCGAGGCCCGCCGGCTCATCGTCGAGTACGGCACCGGCTCGATCCTGAATAACTACGACGTCGCGTTCGACCCCGCGTACTGGCGTGAGATCGTCGGGACGCTGCAGCAGCTCGCGACCGAGGAGACCCGCCTGGGGATCCCGCTGATCTACGGCATCGACTCGGTGCACGGCGCCAACTACGTCAACGGCGCCACGATCTTCCCGCACAACCTCACGCTCGCGGCGACCTGGAACCCCGAGCTGGCGCGCACGGCCGGCGAGATCACCGCCGCGGAGACCCGCTCGGTCGGGCTGACCTGGAACTTCGCGCCGGTCTGCGACATCGCGCGGATGCCGACGTGGTCGCGCACGTTCGAGACGTTCGGCGAGGACCCGTACCTCGCCGGCGTGCTGGCCGCGGCGACGATCGAGGGGATGCAGGGCGACGACCTGAGCGCCCCCACCGCGGTCGCCGCGACCGGCAAGCACTTCCTGGGCTACTCGGTGCCGCGCACCGGTCGCGACCGGACGCCCGCGTACATCAGCGACTCGGAGATGGCCGAGATCTTCATCCCGCCATTCGAGATGGCGTTCGACGTCGGCGTGCGCACGGTCATGGTGAACTCCGGCGAGGTCAACGGCGTGCCGGTGCACGCCGACCCCCGCATCCTGACCGAACTGCTGCGCGACGACATGGGCTTCGAGGGCGTCGTCGTCACGGACTGGGCCGACATCGACAAGCTCGTGAACTACCACAAGGTGGCACCGAACGAGAAAGAGGCGACCTACCTCGCGGTCACCGCCGGCATCGACGTGGCGATGACGCCGCTCACGACGAGCTTCGCCGACCTGCTGGTCGAGCTCGTCGAGGAGGGGCGGATCCGCGAGTCTCGGATCGACGAGTCCGTCCGGCGCATCCTGTCGCTCAAGGAAGAACTCGGCCTGTTCGAGTCGCAGATCCCGTCTCGCCGGGATCGGGCCGAGATCGGGTCCACCGCGTCGAACGCGGCAAGCCTGGAAGCCGCCCGCCAGGGCATCACGCTGCTCCGCAACGGCGGCTCGCTGCCGCTTGGCGACGGGACTCGGATCCTCGTCACCGGCCCCACGTCGGACAGCAAGGTGGCGCTGCACGGGTCGTGGAGCTATTCATGGCAGGGGACCGACGAGCGCCTATACCCGCCGTCGGACACGGTCCTTGACGCGGTGCGTGAGCGGTTCGGCTCGGGCAACGTCGTCCACGTTCCGGGTGTCGAGTACGAGGAGGCGATCGACATCGATGCCGCGGTCCGCGCGGCACGCGGCGTTGACGTGGTGCTGCTCTGCCTCGGCGAGTTGCCCGCGGTCGAGAAGCCCGGCGACTTCGGCAGCCTGATGATGTCGGCGCCCCAGGTCGAGCTGGCGCAGGCGCTCGCCGCGACCGGCAAACCGGTCATCCTGAGCCTGGTCACCAACCGACCACGGATTCTGAGCGAGTTCGAGTCAGACCTGGACTCGATCCTCTGGCTCGGGCACGCGGGCCCGCACGGAGGCACGGCGCTGGCGGAGATCCTCGCCGGGGACGTGAACCCGAGCGGGCGCCTGCCGTTCAGTTACCCCCGGCATCCCAACGCGCTGCTGACCTACGACCACAAGCACAGCGAGCGGGTCGGCGCCGACAGCTCGACGCCCAACGGGTACGACCCGCTCTTCCAGTTCGGCTTCGGCATCGGCTACTCCGAGATCGGATACTCCGGCCTGCGCGTGCGCGAGCTCGCGGGCGGCGGCGTGAACGTCACCGTGAGCGTCCGCAACTCGGGCGACAGAGACGCGGCCGAGGTCGTGCAGGTCTATGTGACCGACGCGGTGTCCTCGGTCACGCCCCGCGTCAAGCGGCTCAAGGCCTTCGAGCGAACGGAGATCGCGGCCGGCGCGTCTGATCGCGTCGGCTTCGTGCTGCCGCGCGACGCG
Organism: Planctomycetota bacterium; assembly: GCA_038521625.1. Classification (GTDB taxonomy): domain Bacteria; phylum Planctomycetota; class Phycisphaerae; order Phycisphaerales; family UBA1924; genus JBCBKP01. The sequence continues at coordinate 43,491 of JBCBKP010000015.1, read as the reverse complement.
TTCATGACGGTCGACCGCGACGGCAACGCGGTCTTCGAGCCGGGCGAGTTCGTGATCTCGGTCGGCGGGCTCACCGAGACGATCGTGCTCGATTGAGTCACGCCGCTGGGCGTGAGGGGATTGAGCCACGCCGTTCGGCGACAGCGGATCGAGCCACGCCGCTGGGCGCAAGAGCGTGGACCGGTCGAACGCCTCGGGGACTCAGCCCTCGTCGTCGAGCGGCGGGGCGACCATCCCGCTCGTGCCGCGGAGCGTGCCGCGGTACGTCGAGAGGTTCTCCTCGGTGACGGCGACGGGGTCGAAGTGCAGCTCCTCGGTCACCGGGATCGAGTACTCCTCGACGCCGCGGGCCGCGTCGGCGAGCAGCCGGACCGAGGCGAAGCCGTAGCTGAACTGGTCCTGGGCGATGGTGCCGTAGATCTTGCCCTCGGCGATCGCCGCGAGGGTCGCCTCGTTGTCGTCGAATCCGACGACGGTCACCCGGTCGAGGCGCCCCATCTGCTCCACGGCGGCGAGGGCCGCGGGTGCGCTGTAGGCGAACAGCCCGACGACGCAGTTCACGCGCGGGTCCGCCTCGAGCACGGCCCGGACGTTGGCCGTCGCCATGTCCGGGTCGATCGGATCGATCGCCGTCGCGACCACCGCGAAGTCGCCGTTCTGATGGACCTCGCCGATCGGCTCGGTCGGGCGGCCTGGGCCGTCGGAGCGATCGAGGAGCTCGTCGATGATCCCCTGGCGGCGACGCTCGCCGTTGGCCTTCTCGATCGGCCCCATGACGATCAGCACGCGGGCTCCGTCCGGGAGGGCTTGCTTGATCATGCGTCCGGAAGCTCGCCCGGCGGCGTAGTTGTCCGCCCCGACGAAGCAGATCCGCCCCGAGACGTCGCAGTCGGAGTCGACGGTGACGAGCGACGAACTCCGTCCGATGCTGCGGAGCAGCGTCGCCTGCCGGTTGGCATCGACCGGACTGACGGCGATCGCCGAATAGCGGCCCGACTCGGCCTGACGCAGCAGCTCGTTCTGGCGATCGATCGAGCCGTTGTTCTCGAGGACAGTGAGATCCACGTCGTAGAGCGCGGCCGCGGCCTCCGCCCCGTCGACGAGACGCTCCCAGTAGACATCATCGTCGGCCGTGACCAGGACGGCCTGGACCGGCCCCTCGCGTCCGCGCAGTACGCTGAAAGCGGTCACGCCGGCTGCGGCGACGATGAGAACGAGAGTCCAGACGACGGCGCGGGTGGCGGCGCTCCCCCGATTGTTCAGACGCATTCCGTGAGCCTCCGGCGGGCGGTGACAAGACGCCATCGCCCTGTGACAGCCTACCGGAACTGTCCCGTCGCCGCGAGCCGGCCGGAGGATCGGACGCTCAGGGGCACCCGGACTCGAAGAGGTCCAGGTAGAAGAACAGATCGAAGATGTCGATCGTGCCGCTGGCGTCGAAGTCTGCTTCCGGGAATCCGGCGTTCACGGCGTTCACGGCCCCGCTCAGGTCGAGCGCGTCGAGCGTGCCGAAGGGCTCGATGATGTCCGCCGCGTTGCAGGGGCCGATGGCTCGTCGGATCTCGACGCGGTCGACCTCGTAGGTGAACCGCTGGTTCTGGCCCTGGCTGGCCGCGGGCTGGAGGGCGGCGTTGAACGCGACCGAGAAGAACTGGTCGGGCGCCCAGGTGTTCAGGTGGATGCGTGTGGGATCGAAGACGGTCCCCGGCACGACCCCGTCGGGGACGTTGACCGTGTCCCGGCGCACTAGCGCGTCGTTGATGTACCAATCGATCCGGTCGGGGTACCACTCGATGCGGTAATCGTTGAACTGTGTGATGTCGAGGTTGGGCACGGATCGGAACGAGCTCGCACCGGGCTGGGAGAAGTCGTCATCGACGAAGACGTTGGTGAGAACGCGGCTGGTCGGCGAGAAGCCGATGTCGTTCGACAGGATCTCGAAGTCGATCTCGTCTCGGACCTGCTGATCGGTGGTGTACATGAAGAGCGAACCGAGGATACCCCCGGACGTGCCGGGGAGCAGCCTGGAACGCGTCTCGAAGATCAGGCCCTCCTCGAGCTCGTAGACCTCGAGCGTGCGGATCTCGGAGCCCCAGAATGTGCCGACGCCGGTCGGGTTGAACGTGTCGAGGACGAGCTTGAGCGTGCCGTTCGAGACCTCGAGCGCGGGCGCCTGCGGCGGCGGCGGACGCATCTGTGTGCGTCCGAGGAACGTGCCCCCACCCGTGGGCTGGAACCACAGCGAGGTGTTCAGCGCCCCGCCGTCGAACTCATCGACCAGGATGACGCTCCCCGCCGGCGGCGGGACAACGACCGCGGTCGACCCGAACTCGACGGCGTCGAACTGGAAGAACCCCTCGAAGGGCGAGCTGCCCGCGAAGCTCTGCGTCGCGATCACGACGTTCGCGGCGACAGCGCCCTGAGGTGCCGTGGCAACGAGCGAGAATGGCTCGAACGCGGTCGTGAGCTGCGCGGTGATGTTCTGATTGAGGTCGAATTGGCCGCCCACGAACCCGCCGCCGGCGTCGAGCCATTCGACGCGGTACTCGACGCTGACCGTGTTCTGGACGACCCGGCGGGCCCGCAGGCTGAGCTCGTACTCGTCGCCCTCGGTGACGGGCACCGTCTGGACCACCCCGACGAACGTGTTGGGATCGCCGAACGTGCCGAGCTGGAGCACGCGGTTCCCGGCCGGGGGCACCGCCGGGACCCCGCCGCTCGTCGGATCGACGATCTCGGCCTGCTGGAACGTCGCTCCGCCGAAGAACGCGAGCCAGTTCCCGGTCGAGCCCCCGCTGTAGTTGAGCGGCGTCTCGAAGCCGTCGTTCGCGAGCAGGTTCTGGGCGCCGGCGTGGCCGGCCAGCGCGGCGGCCGCCGCGATCACGAGACTTCGGGGCATCGGTCGATCTCCTCGGGGCTCACTCGGACTCCTGAAACAGTTTAGGAGCCACGAGCCGCGTGCCCGCGCGGAATCGACGGAGAGCTCGCCCCGCCCGACGACTGCGCGGCGAGCCGCTAGGGGTCGGATCGGGGCGTCCAGGGGGCCGGGCCATCGGGGCGAGCGCTCAGCGGGAACGCCCCGGTCTCGATCAGCCACCGGTCGAGCCGGCGGGCCATCCGCTGGGCCCGGCGTCGCTCCGTCGCCGCGAGATCGGTCGACTCGCCGGGATCGCGTCGGACGTTGTACAGATTGAGCGAGCCGTCCTCGTACCGGCGGACGAGCTTCCAGTCGCCGTCGATGAGCACGCCTCCCGGGAATCCGCCCTGGTTCGAGTAGTGCGGGTAGTGGAAGAACAGCTCGCGATCGCGTCGCCGATCCCGCATCGAGAGGCGCAGCGAGACGCCGCTCGTCCCCTCCGCCTCGAGCCCGGCGGCATCGAGCACCGAGGCGAAGACGTCATGTGTATGCACCGGGGTGTCGGATTCTGGCCCGCCCTCGGTCACGCCCGGCCATCGCACGAGCAGCGGGACGCGGAGGCCGCCCTCGTACAGCCAGCCCTTGCCGCCGCGCAGCGGCAGATTCGAGGTCGGCGAGCCCTCCGCGGTCGAGAGCCCGCCATTGTCGCTCACGACGAAGACGACGGTGTTCTCTTCGAGGCCCATGTTCTCGAGCGCGTCGAGCAACCGCCCGAGCTGCTCGTCGACCGCCTCGACCATCGCGGCATAGACCGGATGGTCCTGAACGACCCGCACACGCCGCGGCTCCGCGCGGTCCCAGACCTGCTCTTCGTCGGCGAATCGCGGCGCGGCGGGGTCGAACCGCTCGGCCCGCTTGTGGTAGTTGGTGACGAGGTCCTCGCGACCGGCCAGCGGCGTGTGCACGTGGTAGTAGCTCAGAACCGCGAGGAACGGCCCATCGGCGTGCGATGATCGGATGAAGGAGATCGTCTCCGAGGTCAGCCGCTCGGGCAGGTGCTCGCCGGGGGGCGCCTCGAGCCCGATGAAGCCGTTGTACGGCGCAAAGTAGCCGTCACGGCCGGGATTGCCCTGGCGGCCGGCGGCGACGACGTGGTCGAAGCCCCGCGCCGGCGGCAGGTGCCGCCGTGCCCCGCCGAGGTGCCACTTGCCGACGTAGGACGTCGCGTAGCCGAGCGGGCCGAGCCGCTCGGCGATCGTCGGGACGTGGTTCGGAAGCCAGTTGATCCGGTCGGCGCTCAGCATGCGCTCGCTGCGGGCGGGCCCGCTGCCGAACCACTCGGTCGTCTGGAGCCGAGCGGGATCGGCGCCGGTGATAATGCTGACGCGCGCGGGGCTGCAGACCGGCGACGCCGCGTACGCGCGGCGGAAGTTGACGCCCTCCGCGGCGAGACGCTCGAACCGCGGTGTCCGGTAGAACGTCTCGGGCTGGTTCGGGCTGATATCCGCCCAGCCGAGGTCGTCGATGATGACCAGCACGACATTCATCGGACGGTCGTCCGCGCGCGCGACGGGAGCCCCGAGCAGCAGCATCGCGAGCATCACGAGGACGCCCATCACCCTCCGGCCGGGAAACGCTTCGGCGGGTCCGGCGGGTCGGCGTCGAACACAGGCGTCACGAAGCGGGTGGGGGGCTCTCATGAGGACTCTCAGACTGAACATCGCGTGATCGGATTCCGATCGGTACATTGGCCAGGTCGATCTAGGGGTTGCGGAGGCTTTGTCAAACGCTAAACTAGCGGCTTATCCGACCCCATGCTACCGCCGGAAAGGAAGCCCGCATGACGCCGCTCCGCCGAGGCCCGATTCTGCAATCGCTTTCAGCGGCCGCGGTCATCCTGGCGAGCACGCCCGGCGCGGCGCAGCCGGTGCCCAGCCATCGTGCCGAGGTCCCGCACTGGAACAACCTCGAGGTGACGCGGATCAACCGGGCTCCGGCCAGGGCGTTCGCGATGCCGTTCCCGAGCGAGCGGGACGCCCGGTCGAACGCCGGGCCCGGCGGCTACCTCGAGTCCGACATGGTGCGATCGCTCAACGGCGAGTGGGATTTCCTTTGGACCGAGACGCCCTCCGGATCGCCGGACGGATTCTGGCAGGAACGGTTCCGTCCGAGCGCCGCCTGGACGACGATCCCGGTGCCGGCGAACATCGAACTGCACGGTCACGGATACCCGAACTACACCAACATCCGCTACCACTTCTCGCCGGCGGTGCCGCCCCATGTCCCCGAGGACCAGAACTGGGTCGGCCACTACCGGCGTGAGTTCCGCCTTCCCGATTCTTGGGACGGGATGCGTCGGACGCTGCGCTTCGAGGGCGCGGGCAGCGCGATCGAGGTCTGGCTCAACGGCGAGTACGTCGGCTACTCGGAGGACGGGCGGACCTCGATCGAGTTCGACGTGACCGAGCAGGCCAAGGCGGGTCGCAACATCCTTGCGGTCAAGACCTACCGCCTCAGCAACGGCTCGTACCTGGAGTGCCAGGATTTCTGGCGCTTGAGCGGGCTGTACCGCGACGTGCTCGTGTGGGCCGCGCCGATGGATCACATCGAGGACTTCGGCGTCCGGACGACGATCCCGGCCGGCCCGGGCGACCGCACGAGCGAGCTCGACCTCACGCTGGACATCTCGCGCCACCCGGCCGAGCGCTGCGGCGCGCTCGCGTCGCTCGAGCTGAAGCTCTACGACGACGGGGGCCGCCTCGTCGCCGAGGCCACCGACCCGCGCGTGCCGCTCGCCTCGGGCCAGCGCTCGACGGTGCGTCACCGGCTGGTCCTCGACGACGCCGCGCTCTGGACCGCCGAATCGCCCGACCTCTACACGCTCACCATGACGCTCAAAGACGGACAGGGAGAGACGCTCGAGTCGATCCCGCAGCGCGTGGGATTCCGAGAGATCAGCGTGGAAGACGCCGAGCTGAAGATCAACGGCAGCCCCGTGCTGATCCGCGGCGTCAACCGCCACGAGCACGAGCCCGAGACCGGCCACGCGATCACCTTCGACGGGATGGTCCGCGACATCGAGCTGATCAAGCGGAACAACTTCAACGCCGTCCGCACGGCCCACTACCCGAACCATCCGATCTGGTACCAGCTCTGCGACGAGCACGGGCTGTACGTCACCGACGAGGCGAACGTCGAGTCGCACGGCATCGGGTACGACGAGGACAAGACGCTCGCGAACAAGCCGGAATGGACCGACGCGCACGTCGAGCGATTCCGGGACATGGTCATCCGTGACCGCAATTTCGCGAGCGTGATCGCCTGGTCGCTCGGCAACGAGATGGGCGACGGCGTGGCGATCACCGCCGCCTACCGCTGGGGCAAGCGGTACGACGACACCCGCCCGATCCAATCCGAGCGGGCAGAGTGGCGGGCCGGCAACACCGATATGGTCGTGCCCATGTACGCCCCGCCCGAGCGGATCGAGCAGTACGCCACCGAGCAGGACATCCCCAAGGCGCTGGTGCTCTGCGAGTACTCGCACGCGATGGGCAACAGCAACGGCAACTTCGATTGGTACTGGGACCGCTTCCGCGCCTACCCCAAGCTCGGAGGCGGCTACATCTGGGACTGGGCCGACCAGGGGCTCGTCGCGGTCTCGCCCGCCGACCTGGAGATCCGGGCGCAGACGCCGCGGATCGGCTTCGGCTTCGACGGGCGCGTGTCGCCCGAGGGCGGCCAGGGCCGCGCCACGCTCGAACTGGACGACATGCCCGATCTCGCTCGACCGCTCACGCTCGAGGCCTGGATCCGGACCGAGCGCGTCGAGGGCGGCGGCGCCGGACGGAGCGGGAACGCGCAGATCATCGGCAAGGGCGACCGCGAGTCCGCTCTGAAGCTGCGCGGCGAGAACGTCGAGTTCTTCGTCCACGCCGGCGGCGAGTGGCACGCCGCCTCGGCGCCCTTCCCGGAGGACTGGCACGGCCGGTTCCACCACCTCGCGGGGACCTATGACGGCGAGACCGTGACTCTGTACATCGACGGCCGGCGCGCGGCGATCGCGACCACCGACGGCGCGACGCCGGTCGCGAGCGAGCACGCGCTGACGATCGGCACGAACAGCCAGATCCCCCACCGCGACTTCGAGGGCGTCATCCGCGAAATCCGGATCTACGACCGCCCGCTCAGCGCCCGCGAGGTCGCGCGCGAGCAGGCCGAGCGCCGCGGGCTCGTCTTCCAGGCCACGCTGACCGAGTCGGACGCGAGCGTCGTGCCCGGGTCGGGCGGCGAGCCGTTCTTCGCCTACGGCGGGTTCTTCGAGCCGGCTGGCACCTACAACGACGACAACTTCTGCATGAACGGCATCGTCAACGCCGACCGGCGGCTCAAGCCTGCGATGGCCGCGATCAAGCACGCGCAGCGGCCGGTCATCGCCGAGCCCGTCGATGCAGCACGCGGCGAGATCCGCGTCACGAACTGGTTCGATCACACGCGCCTGGCCGGGGCTGTCCGCGGCGAGTGGGTCATCACCAACGAGGGCCGGGAGGTGGCCCGCGGCACGATGGCGACGCCCGACCTTGCGCCCCGCGAGAGCGGCGTCGTCCGGATCGATCTTCCCGGAGCGAGCGAGCCGGGAGAGCGTCACGTGATGGTTCGGTGGATCACCGCGGCCGCGAGCGAGACCGTCCCGGCCGGCCACGAGGTCGCGTGGGATCAGTTTGTCCTGCCCTCGATCGAGAAGCCCGCGCTCGCCGCAGTTGGAGTCGTCGAGCACCGCCAGGACGGCGACGCGGTCGTCGTAGAGGCCGGCGACGCGACGTTCCGCGTCGATAGCGAGACCGGCCTGATCTCTTCGATCCGCGTCGGCGATCGAGAGCTCCTCGCCGCGCCGCTCGAGCCGTACTTCTGGCGTGCCCCCGTCGACAACGACCGCGGGAGCCAGATGCCGAACCGGTCGGCGCGATGGCGCGAGCCGCGGTGGCAGGCCGAATCGATCGAGACCACGCGCGCCGGATCCGACGGCGCGACGACGACCGTCCGGGGCCTGCTCGGATCGGTCGAGACCGGCTACCGGCTGACCTACGAGTTCCGCGGCTCGGGCGAGGTGCACGTCACCGCCGAAATGGACCGCCCGGGCGTCGAGTACCCGGGACCGCTGCCACGCTTCGGCCTGCGGGCCGAGGTCGCCGCCGGGCTCGATCGCCTCAAGTGGTTCGGCCCCGGACCCGAAGAGTCGTACTGGGACCGCGACGAACTCCCGATCGGGCGGTGGAGCTCCACGGTCGACGAGCGGGCGTTCCCGTATTCCGAGCCGCAGGAGACCGGCAACCACACGAGCACGCGGTGGTTCACGCTGACCGGGCGGTCGGGCGCCGGCCTGCTCGTGCTGGCCGACCCCGCGGGCTGCACGGTCCCCGAGCAGGCGATCGGCTTCGCGGCGGTGCCATTCGACGCCGGCGAGGCCGACGTCGCCAAGTACTGGCACGAGGTCGACAACTCGAGGACGTTCTTGCACATCGACACGGCCCAGACCGGCGTCGGCGGCGACAACTCGTGGGGCGCGCGTCCCAAGCCGCAGTACACGCTCCGCCCGGATGCCTACACGCTCGCGTTCGTGATCAAGCCGGTCGCGTCAGAGCGTGATGCCACGGAGCGGCTGGAGTTCCGACCCGCCGACTGACTCTCAGGGGTTCCTGCCGCCGAAGGTGAAGACCTTGCTGGGCACGTGGGCCTCGTCCATCGCCAGCTCGATCCGGGGCACGATCTCCGGGTGGGCGGCCGCGACGTCGGTGGTCTCGCCGAGATCCGTGCGCAGGTCGTACAGCTCGATCGGTGCGTCGCGATCGCGGTTCACGCCGCGGCGGATCCCCTTCCACGGACCCATCCGGACCGCCTGCTTGCCGCCCTGCTCGTAGAACTCCCAGTAGAGGTACCGGTGTTGGGTCTGCGCGATGTCATCCCCGCGCAGCGTCGGCGCGATCGAGACGCCGTCGAACTCCGATGGCACCTCGGAGCCGGCGAGATCGAGCGCGGTCGCGGGGAAGTCCCAGAAGGCCGTGATCAGATCCGTGATCGCGCCGTCCTCGACCGTTCCTGGCCACCACGCGATCTGCGGCGTGCGGATCCCGCCCTCGAACATCGCCCGCTTGCCGCCGCGGAGCGGGCCGTTCGAGTCGAAGAAGTCCGCGTCGGCGCCGCCCTCGTAGTGCGGCCCGTTGTCGGACGCGAACAAGACCAGCGTGTCCTCGTCCAGGCCCGATCGCTCGAGCTCATCGAGCACGCGACCGACAGAGTCATCGATGAACGCCACCATCCCCGCGTAGGCCGCGCGCGGCTCGGTCTGGTGGTAGTAGCCGCTGGACGTGTGCGGCGTCTCCTCGAAGCGGCCGCGGAACGGAGCCATGTACCGCTCCGGCACCGTCAGGTCGGCGTGCGGCGGCGTGATCGACAGGTGCAGGAAGAACGGGGCATCGTCGTCGGCGGCGTCCGCGATGTACTCGACCGCGGCGTCGACCCAGAGCTCGCTCGCGTAGATCTCGCCGGTCTTGCCCTGGTTGCCGGCGAGCCTGACCGGCGAGCCGTTGTGGAAGACCCGGCGCGGGTAGTTGCGGTGCGCCGCGAGGTGCGCCAGGACCCCAAAGAACTCGTCGAAGCCCTTGTCGTTCGGGAGCTCCGCGTCGTCGCTGTCGCAGGCGACGCCCGACTTGCCGATCATCGCGGTGCGGTAGCCGAGCCCGCGCAGCCGCGTCGCGACCGTGATGTCCTCGGGGTCGCGCCGGAACTGGATCCGCCCGTTGCCGCGCTGGTAGACACGCCCGGTGTGGTTGCCGGTCAGCAGCGTCGCGCGGCTCGGCGCACAGACCGTGCCGCCGGCGTAGGCCTGCGTGAACCGCATGCCCTCGGCGGCCATCCGGTCGAGGCGCGGTGTCTCCCAGTTCGTCTGCCCGTAGCAAGAGAGATCGCCCCAGCCGAGATCGTCGGCGAGGATCAGGACGATGTTGGGGCGCTCGCCCGCGCGGGCGGGCGCGGTGCCGCAGCCGACGAGCAAGAGAGCCAGCGAGACCAGTGCGAAGATGGCGCTCCAGCGATGCATGGGGCCGAGCCTAGCGGCTGGCCAGCACCGTGATCAGGAGAGCAGCGCGTGCGCCAGCGCCCCTGCGCCGTAGGCCAGCGCGAAGGCCCACAGGAACTGCGCGATCGGGATCGTCCAGGAACGCGCCTCCCTGCCGATGATCACCAGGGTGCTCAGGCACTGCGTCGAGAGCGCGAAGAACAGCAGGACCGCCCAGCTCGTGCCCGTGTCGAACACCGGCGAGCCATCGGGACGCGTCGCGCCGGCGAGCTGCGCCCGGAGCGTCTGCTCCCCGGTCGTCTCCTCGTCGATCCCGCGCTGGACGGCCATGGAAGACACGAACAGCTCGCGGGCCGCGAAGCTGACCAGCGTGGCGACCGTGAGCTCGTCGTCGAACCCGAGCGGCTCAAACGCCGGCTGGACCGCGCCGCCGACCGCGTCCATCGCGCTGACCGGCTCGCCCGCGTCGTCGGTGCCGACACGGATCGTCTCCAGCGACCACATCACGACCGAGGCCGCGAGGATCAGCGTGCCCGCCTTCTTCAGGAACGACCACGAGCGCCCCAGGCCGACGCGGAGCGCCGAGAGAAGGCTCGGCATCCGGTACGGCGGCATCTCGACGATCATCGGGAGGCTCTCGCCGCGGGCGATCGTCCGCCGGACGACCAGCGCCGTGAGCAGCGCGCCCGCGGCCCCCACCGCGTAGCAGGCGATGAACGCCAGCGCCGCGTTCAGGCCCGAGTCCGGGAAGAGCGCGCTCGCGACGAGCACGTACACGGGGATGCGCGCCGGGCAGCCGGTGAAAGGCAGCGCGAGGATCGTCGCCAGCCGCTCGCGTTTGCAGGGGATCGATCGCGCGGCGATCACCGCGGGGATCGCGCACCCGTAGCTCGTGAGCATCGGCATGAACGCCCGCCCGCTGAGCCCGAACGGACGCAGCAGACGGTCCACCGCGAGCGTCGCACGCGACAGGTAGCCCGTGTTCTCGAGGATCGCGAGCACGACGAACGTCAGCGCGATCTGCGGGACGAAGACGACCACGCCCCCGACTCCCCCGAAGATCCCCTCCGCGACGAGATCGCGCACCAGACCCTCGGGGATGACCGCCCCGACGACACCGCCGACCCAGACCAACGCCCCCTCGAACCACTCCGACGGCTTCTCCGCGAGCAGGAACACGCCGCGGAGCAGGGCCAGGGCCAATCCCAAGAACACGATCGCGCCACCGACCGGGTGCGTCGCGATCGCGTCGAACCCGTCGCCCAGCCGCTCCCGGAGACGCGGCCCGCGCCGCTCGCCGATCGCGACCGCCCGCGTGGCCAGCGCCGCGATCTCGGGCTCGCTGAGCGCCGCGGGAACCGCGCCAGCGGATTCGTCCTCGAAGATACCGCGCAGCTCGGCGAGCCCCGTCGAACGCCGCGCCGATACGCAGACCACCGGGCACCCCAGCCGCTCGCGCAGAACAGCGTCGTGCACCTCGGCGCCGCGCTGCTCGGCCTCGTCCAGCATGTTGACGACGACCACCGTCGGAAGCCCCGCACGGGCGACCTCGCCCACGAGACGCAGGCCGGGCGTCGGATCGACCGCCTCGATGACAACCGCGACCGCCGTGGCGTGCTCGACGAGCTCGCTCGACTCCCCGTCGAGCCCGAGCGTCGCGCGGCACAGCCGAGCCTCGGACGTCTGATGGTCGATCGAGAAGACACCCGGGAGATCGATCAGCTCGAACGGCTCGCAGACCGCGCAGCCCGGGCCGCCCTCGTCCCGGCACGTGACGCAGCCGGTGCAGACGTCCTGCGTGGTGCCCAGCGCGTTCGCGGAACGCCGGCCGAACCCCACCAGACGCGCGAATATCGCGGACTTGCCCACGTTCGGCGGACCGATCAGCGCGATCTTCCGCGTCGGAGACCGCTCCTCCGACGCCTGCTCGCGCGAACCGAGAACGAGCAGACGCACCAGATCAGGCCCTCTCGCCCGTCGCGCGGACCATCACGCCGCGGGCGGTCCGCGAACAGAGGCCCAGACGCACCGACCGGACGCCGCGATCGCCCGCGGCGTCGCAGAGCTCCACCACGATCGGATTGCCGCGCCGGCGGACCCGCAGGACATCGCCCACCACGAGTCGGTGCCCGCCGAGGCCGAGGCCCTCCACCGACGGGTCGAAGGCCTCGATGACGACCACCTCGCCGCGTGCGACGTCGTGAAGGCCGGCCCACCGGACCGCCGGCGTCGTCGCTGATTCTGTGAGAACTCGGACCATGTCACCGCGAGGATACGGGAGTTGAGACTGGGTCTCAAGTGTCGCGGCTCCGACCGTGCCGCGATTCGGTTGTCTCACCGAGCCCGCGAGGGCGGACCGGTCTATCGTTGGGGCCCTCGCGGCCACGCCGCGTCTCGCGAGGACCTGGACAGACCCCGACCGCACGCCGAGCCCGGAAGAGTCGAGCCATGAAGAAAGAGACCCACCCCGACTTTTACCCGTCGTGCAAGGTGTTCCACAACGGCGAGGTCGTGATGACGGTCGGGGCGACCGTCCCCGAGCTTCACGTCGAAGTGTGGTCGGGCTCCCACCCGTTCTTCACCGGCAAGAGCCAGTTCGTCGACGCCGCCGGGCGCGTCGAGCGGTTCAGCAAGAAGTATTCGGGCGACTACTTCAAGGGCAAGAAAAAGAAGAAGTGACGCCCGGGGACCACTCTGGTCCCAAGTCCTGGCTCCACAGCCGGTTTCCACGGCATCCGCCCCGCTCCATCCGCTTTGAATCTTTGGTGAATGCGCCGGAATCGGGCGGCGTTGTCGTCGCGCGGCCGTATGTTTCTGCTGAGGAGCCGGCGGCCCGCGCGGCCGCTCGAAGCGAGAACACACGCCTGCCGCTGGAGCGACGTGATGCCGTGGAGTCTGGATGGCGCCCGCCGCGCCGCGATCGCGTTGTCCACGACCGCCGTCGGCGCGGCTCACGCCCAGCCGGTCGTCATATCGGGCGTGGATCTGCCGAGCGCCGTGCTCTCGACGCGACCGATCCCGCTCACCATCTCGGTTGATCCGAACGGCGACACGGTCGTCGGTGTGCCGCGCGTGCTCTTCCGATTCCGCGCGGACCGCGCGTTCGAGACAACGGACATGACACCCGCGGGCGGCGATCTCTTTACGGTCGAGCTGCCGAGGGCCCAATGCGGCGACGTGCTTGAGTACGCGTTCGAGGTCGAGGGCGCCGTCGGCGGACTGGTGACGCTCCCCACCACCGCGATCAACCCCCCGCTTTCCGCCGCGATCGGGACCGAGATCGAACCGTTCGCGACGATCGACTTCGAGTCCGCCGACGGCTGGACAACGGTGAGCAACGCCGTCGAAGGTTTCTGGGAGCTCGGGGTCCCGCTGAACAACGGGCGCGGCGATCCGCCGGCCGATGCCGACGGTTCGGGCAACGCGTTCCTGACGGAGAACGACCCGCTCGACCCGAACTCCGACGTTGATGAGGGCTCGGTGACGCTGATCAGCCCGGTCTACGACCTCTCGCTGGGCGGGACGTTCACCTACAGCTTCTGGCTCAACGACACGCCCGATGGGCACCTCTCCGTCGGCGACGGGCTATTCGTTGAGATCTCGACGGACGGCGGCGTCAGCTACACGCGTGTCCGTTCTCTGATCACGCCCGCGGCCGCGTGGCGCGAGGACACCATCGCGGTGGCCCCCGGCGCCCAATCGCGGCAGTTCCGCGTCCGCTTCATCGCCTCGGACCTGGGCATCGGGAGCGTGATCGAGGCCGGCATCGACAACGTCCGAATCGACACGACGCTGTGCGTCGACCCGCCGATCTGCGCCGCCGACCTGGTGACGCCGTTCCGCGTGCTCAGCCAGAGCGACGTCTCCGCGTTCGTCGATGCCTTCTTCGCCAACGACCCCGCGGCGGACCTCGCGGACCCGTTCGGCGTGATCAGCCAGGCGGACATCTCGCGGTTCGTCGAACTGTTCTTCGGACCCGAGTGCGACCCGACGATCAACTGAGAACGCACGCGAGAACGCGACCGATCGCCCTCCGCCGCCCGCCCAGAGCGCCGCGTCGCCCCAATTTCACGAATTATCAGATCGATCGAACCCGCGAAGTCGGGCGACGCGTACCGGGGTGCACGGGGGGCCGTGTTATAGTGTCGAGGCTCGTGCTCCGGGCCTCTCTGACCGGCTCTTGATCGGGATCCGCATGCGTCGCGCCCCCCGCCGCACTCTCGGCGCCAACATCGTCTTGCTCGCAGTTGTCGCGGGCGCCGCGTCCGGGCAATCCGCGGCGCTAGAGGACACCCTTCGCCTCGAGCGGGCGCTCGCGCGCCATCTGTTTCAGCAGCTCCCCGCCGACGAGCGCACCAAGATCCGCACGGCCCTCGCGGGCGCCCCCGCGGACCCTCCCGCGTCTCTCGAGACCCTCGCCGGCCCCGGCGGTCTCGATCGGTTCGATGACGCGACCGTCCGGTTCTTGCGCTACCGCTACGAACGCTCGCTCGAGGGACCCCTCGAGTTCGCCGCTTGCCTCGCGCCGGGCAGCGATCCGGAGCTGATCAGGCTGATCGACGCGATCGAGCAGCAGAACGTCGAACGATTCCTCATCACCGCGCGGTGGTCGACCACCGCGCTCCAACCGGGACCGCTCCCCCAGGGCACACCGACGGTCATCACGTACTCGTTCGTGCCGGACGGCACGCCGATCCTCGACCAGATCGACGTCCCGCCGAGCGGCATCCCGATCACAGAGCCGAGCAACCTGTTCGCCTGGCTCGACGGCATCTACGGCTCGACCGCGGTTTGGCAGGAGCTCTTCGCGCGGGTCTTCGCGAGATGGTCGGCGCTCTGCGGCACGACGTACGTCTTCGAACCCAACGACGACGGCCGGCAGATCTCGCTGCTGGCCCCGGGGGTCGAGGGCGTGCGCGGCGACGTCCGGATCGGTGCCATCGGGCTTGACGGATCGCTCAGGGAACTCCCCGACGGCACAACCGTCGGCGGCACGCTCGCGTTCAATTTCTTCCCGGATCTCGGCGACATGGTGTTCGACTCCGCCGACGACTTCTTCGACGATATCTCCGGCGACAGCCTCGGCCTCCGCAACACGATCGCCCACGAGCACGGCCACGGGCTCGGCCTGCTCCACGTCTGCCCGCTCACTCAGACCAAACTCATGGAGCCGTTCGTTTCGCGGCAGTTCGACGGCCCGCAACTCGACGACATTCTCGCCACGCAGCGCAGCTACGGCGATCCGCTCGAGCCGAACGACACACAGAACGAAGCGACCTCGCTCGGTCTCCTCTCACCTGGCGCTGCGATCTCTCTGAACAACCTCTCGATCGACGACGACCTCGACCTCGATGTCTTTAGCTTCCGGCTCCCCGCGTTCTCGGCCGCACGCGTCACCGTCACGCCCGACGCGGCGGCGTTCCTCAGCGGGCCGCAGCTCGGGGACCTCAGCTGCTCCGCCGGCGTGCTCGTCGACTACAACGCGATCTCCGACCTGCGGCTGAACGAATTCGACGCCGGCGTGCCGATCGACGGCACGCCCGCCGGCGGCGCCGAGGCGTTCACCCTTGTCAACGCCGAGCCCTCGGAGGCAGCCGTCTCGTTCTCGGTCTCGGGCGTGCCCGTCGCCGGGCCCGAGGTGCAGCGGTACCGGCTCGATATCGAGCCGAGCGACGACCTGGGCGAGCCGATCGCGGCGTTCGACCGGCCCGACTTCGGCAACGCCGCGGGCGGCCTGCCGCTCACGGTCGCCGTCGAGCTCACACCGAGCGTCCCGACCGTCGACAGCTTCCAGGTCACGATCTTCTGGCGTGACGATCCCGACACCCCGTTCACGCCCGTCGCCGTGATCGCCGGCGCCGGCGATCGGTTCGACGCCGCGCTCGGCTCCCTCGACTGCGAGAGCGTGATCGAGTACTACGCCGAAATCGAGTACGCCGGCGACGTCGGGGGCCGGCCCGTGTCCGGCACCGTGAGTCTGCCGGCCGGGGGCGCGAGCTCGCCCGCAACGGTGGTGGTCGGCGACCGGACCGACGATTTCGAGGCCGAGCGCGGCTGGTCGGTCCAGACCACCGCCGTCGAGGGCGGATGGACGCGCGGCGTCCCCGTCGCGTTCGACCGCGGCGACCCGCCCGCCGATTTCGACGGATCGGGCAGCGCGTTCCTCACCGAGAACGACCCTTCGGACTCGAACTCCGACGTCGACGCCGGCGAGACCCGCCTGATCAGCCCACGCCTCGACACGCGCGGCGGCGGCCAACTCCGATACGCCTACTGGCTCGGGCGACCCGAGAACATCCTCGACGCGAACAACAACCCCATCCCCGTCGCGCCGTTCTCGCCCGGCGACGGCCTGTTCGTCGATCTCAGCCTCGACGACGGCCAGACGTGGCAGCGGCTCCGTGAGTACCGCAGCGAGCTCGACGCCTGGCGCACCGACTCGATCGACATCGCCCCGGCGGGCGGCACACGCCGGACCCGCGTCCGTTTCGTCGCGGCCGACGTCGAGGGCGGGCCTCTCTCCGAGACTCCGACGATCCTCGAGGCCGGCATCGACGCGTTCGAGTTCGATTCCGTCGGGTGCGACGCAACCCCGATCTGCGCCGCGGACATCGTTCTGCCGTACGGCGTGCTGTCGCAATCCGATGTCGATGAGTTCACCCGTCAGTTCTTTTCCGGCGGCGCCGGGGCCGACCTCGCCCCACCGTTCGGCCTGCTCTCGCAGGCCGACGTCGGCGCCTTTGTCCAGCTATTCTTTTCTCCGGCGTGCATGCCCCCGGGGTGATGATTCACCCCCGCCGGCGCACCGGGCCCGTCGTCGTTCGACACGGGGCGTTCTGTCCGCGAACCTCGTTCTGAGGAGACTGCCGAGATGATTAGAGAGTTCTTTGTGACCGCCGCGATCGGCGTGGCATCGCTGTCGAGCGCCGCGGCGCCGACCGAGCGGACGGACCAGACACCGAAAGCCTCGGACGAGGTCGTGGAGCGTGCACTCGCCAAGCACCTGTTCAAGATGCTGCCGCGCGAGGAGCAACGCCGGATCCGCGTCGCCAGGGGCCTCCCGGCCGACCCGTCCCGTTTCGCCGACGGCGCCTCGCGCGACTTCGTCGGCCCCCTTGACCCGCGGATCGAGCGGCTCACGCCCTACGCGTCCGTCGAGGTCCTCAGCCGCATCGACGAGCGCATGCTGAACTTCCTCGCGCTCACGCACGAGGAGGCGCAGCGCGGCCCCGTCTCGGCGCAGGCATGCTTCACGCCGGGGACGGACCCGGCGGTCGTGGAGATCATCGAGTCGATCTACCGCGAGAACGGCGAGCGATTCGTCCTGACCTCGCGCTGGGCGGCGACCGCGACAAACCCGGCACCGCTGTTCGACAACAACCCGATCACGCTCACCTACTCGTTCGTCCCCGACGGGACGCCTGTCACGGACCGTTTCAGCACGCCGCCCGGAGGGCCGGCGGTCCAGGTCGGCAGCAACCTCTTCTCCTGGCTGAACGGCATCTACGGCTCGCCGGCGGTCTGGCAGGCTCTGTTCGCCCGCGTCTTCGACGACTGGTCCGCCCTGACCGGCACGACGTACGTCTTCGAGCCGATGGACGACGGCGTCCCGGTGGACGACGGGCTCTTCGGGCCGCCGGTCAACAACGGCATCCTCGGCCAGCGCGGCGACGTCCGCATCAACGCGATCCCGCTCGACGGCCCGGGCGGCACGCTCGCGTTCAATCTGTTCCCGCAGAGCGGCGACATGACGTTCGACTCCGCCGACACGTCCTACGCCTCCAATGCCGGCATCAACGACGACATCTTCTTCCGCAACGTCACCGCGCACGAGCACGGCCACGGCCTCGGCCTGCTCCACACCTGCCCGCTCGACGGCACCAAGCTCATGGAGCCGTTCATCCAGCTCGGGTTCGACGGCCCGCAGTTCGACGACGTCCTCGGCGCCAGCGTCCGCTACGGCGACCGCACCGAGCCGAACGGCACGATCGGGCAGGCCATCGGCCTCGGCACGTCGAGCAAGGTCGCGTCGACGGTCGAGAACGTCTCGATCAACTTCAACGCCGAGCTCGACTTCTTCACGTTCAGCGTGCCGAGCGGATCGACCGCCATCTTCGAGGCCATCCCCGTCGGACCCGACGGCCTGTCGGGCGCCCAGCTCGCGTCGGGCTGCGGGGTCGGCACGCCGGTCGACTTCTCCGCGATCGCAGACCTGCGAATCGAGGTCGTCTCGCCGGCGCCGGAGACCATCGACCGCCTGCTCGCCGGAGGCACCGAACGTCTCGTCGTCCGCAACGACAGCGGCTCGACCCAGAACTACACCGTCGCGATCGCCTCCACGACCCCGAGCACCCTCCCCGAGGCGCTCTTCGACGCCCAGGCGTACACCGCGTCGCTCCGGAACGTCGCCGCCGCGGCCGATCTCGCCCCGGCCGCCCGGTTCCTCGACGAGGACACCCGCAACCTGCCGGGCCAGAACTCGCTCGTCTTCGACCTGAGCGTCATCCCCGTCCTCGCCTCGATCCCCCCGACCTCCGTCGAGGTGGCGCTGACCACGAGCAACCCGCCGAGCCAACTCTTCGCGACCGCCGAGTTCGTCAGCGGGAACACCTACCGCGCCGACTTCGGCACGCTCGCGTGCGGCCCCGACTACCAGGTCGAGGCGACCGTCCAGTTCGAGAACGCCCCCAGCGTCACCTCGTCGGTCACCGTCGACCGCGAGAACGATCTCGCCGCAGGCGACTTCTTCGACAGCTTCGAGGCCAACCGCGGCTGGCTCGCGCTCAACGCCTTCGCGGCCAACGAAGGCCTCTGGCAGCGCGGCGTGCCGGTGAATTTCGGTCGCGGCGACCCCCCGGCCGACTCCGATGGCAACGGATTCGCGTTCCTTACGGAGAACGACCCGAACGGGAGCAACTCCGATGTCGACGGCGGACCGGTTGATCTGATCAGCCCCCGTCTCGACCTGACCGGCGGCGGCACCATCAGTTGGGATTACTGGGTCGGCGACGTCGCGGGATTCACGCCCTTCGACGGGACCACCGGCGTCACAGTGGACCTCTCGTTCAACGACGGCACCACGTTCATCAACCAGCGCAACTACAACGTCGCGACCAACGCCTGGACGCCCGACAGCATCGTGGTCTCCCCGGCCGAGGCCACCGATCAGATCCGCATCCGGTTCCGCGCCCAGGACACCGCCGCGACCGTCATGGAGGCCGGCGTCGACGCGTTCCGAGTCGACATCGACGGTTGTGACCAGGTCTGTCCGATCGACTTCGCCAGCCCCTTCGGTGTCGTCTCCAACACCGACGTCGACGAGTTCGTCGCCCGCTTCTTCGCCGCCGACTCCGCCGTCGACCTCGCGTCCCCCTTCGGCGTCATCTCCAACACCGACGTCGACGCCTTCGTCGCCCTCTTCTTCGACGCCTCCTGCGTCGCCCCATAGACGCGGCAGCCGCGAACCGACCCCTCACAGCCCGCCGCAAGGCGGGTTTTTCTTTGCCCGCACCGGCTTGATCCGTTTATCCAGAAACACGGATGAAACGACGATACACTTCCCGGCGTCGATCACCGGCCCCACGGAAGGACCCGAACCCATGCCGAGCGCATTCCTCGACCAGCTCCGCCGCAAGATCATCGTCCTCGACGGCGGCATGGGCACCAGCACGTACAATTACGACCTCTCCGTCGACGAGGACTACCGCGGCTGCGAGAACTGCACCGACGTGCTCTCGCTGAGCCGGCCCGACCTCGTCCAGGAGATCCACGAGTCGTTCTTTGAGGTCGGATCCGACGCCGTCGAGACGAACACGTTCGGCGGCGCGAGCCACGTCCTCTCCGAGTTCGAGCTCCAGGACGAGACCTTCGAGCTGAACAAGATGTCGGCCGAGATCGCCCGCGCCGCGGCCGACAAGTTCTCGACCGCCGACAAGCCCCGATTCGTCGTCGGCTCGATGGGCCCGGGCACCAAGCTGCTCACGCTCGGCCAGATCGATTGGGCCACGATGATGGCGTCGTACCGCGAGGCCTTCCGAGGCCTGATCGCCGGCGGGGCCGACGCGCTGCTCATCGAGACCTGCCAGGACCTCCTCCAGGTCAAGTGCGCCATCAACGCCGCGCTCGCCGAGCTCCAGGCCGCTGGCAAGAGCCCGACCGAGGACCTGCCGATCCTGGTCAACGTCACCATCGAGCAGACCGGCACGATGCTCGTCGGTTCCTCGATCGAGGCCGCGGCCAGCGCCCTGCGCCACTACCCGATCACGAGCCTCGGCCTGAACTGCGCCACCGGCCCGACCGAGATGGCCGAGTACGTCCGGTTCCTCGGCGAGCGCTGGGACCGCACCGTCGCGGTCGTCCCCAACGCCGGCCTGCCCGTCCTCGTCGAGGGCCGCACCGAGTACCCGCTCCAGCCGAAGCCGTTCACCGAGGCCGTGATGAAGTTCGTCGAGGAATTCGGCCTCGGCATCGTCGGAGGCTGCTGCGGCACGACACCCGAGCACATCCGCGAGCTCGCCAAGGCCGTCGAGGGGCACGCGCCGAAGAAGGTCGCCCGCACGCCGCTCCCGGCGTCCTCGACCTCGCTCTACCAGCCGACCGAGCACCGACAGGACAATTCGTTCCTGATCGTCGGCGAACGGTGCAACGCCTCGGGCTCGCGGAAGTTCAAGCGGCTCCTCGAAGAAGAGGACTGGGATTCGATCGTCTCGCTCGCCCGCGAGCAGATGCGCGACGGTTCGCACGTGCTCGACATCAACGTCGACTACGCCGGTCGCGACAACGCCGCCGACATGGCCGAGGTGGTGAAGCGCTTCAGCCGACAGGTCGACGCCCCGCTGATGATCGATTCGACCCAGGTCGCGACGATCGAGGCCGGTCTCTCACACGCCGCCGGCAAGTGCATCATCAACTCGGCGAACTTCGAGGACGGCGAGGAGAAGTTCGACGAGATCTGCCGCCTCGCGCGTACCTACAACTCGGCGCTGGTCATCGGCACCATCGACGAGGACCCCGAGGCCGCGATGGCCAGGACCGCCGATCGAAAATTCTCGATCGCCAAGCGCGGCATCGAGCGCGCCGCGGAGGTCCACGGCATCGACGTGGCCGACATCTTCATCGACCCGCTCGTGCTCCCGATCTCGACCGGCATGGACACCGACCGGCGCAGCGCGCTCGAGCTCATCGAGGGCACGCGCCAGATCGCGGAGACCTTCCCGGAGGTCCAGCTCACCTGCGGGCTCTCCAACGTCAGCTTCGGCCTCAAGCCCGCCGCCCGCGTCGTCCTCAACTCGGTCTTCCTGCACGAGCTGGTCCAGCACGGCATGACCAGCGCGATCGTCCACGCCTCCAAGATCCTGCCGCTCAACAAGATCGAGGACGCGCACAAGGAGGCGGCGCTGAGCCTCATCTACGATCGACGAAGCAAGGACGCCGGCGGCACCGGCCTGCCCAGCGAGGGCGCGTACGCCTACGAGCCCGTCCCGGCCTGAGCCACGGAGCCGAACCCATGACCGAGTACGACCAGAGCTTCGACCCGCTCCAGGCCTTCATCGACCTCTTCAAGGACGTCGACGACATCGGCGGCGCCAAGAAAGAAGTCAAGAACCTCACGCTCGAAGAGCGCCTGCGCGCCCACATCATCGACGGCGAGAAAGAGGGCCTGCACGCCTGCCTCGACAACGCCCTCGAGAAGTACCCGCCGCTCGACATCATCAACGAGCACCTCCTCGACGGCATGAAGACCGTCGGCGAGCTCTTCGGCTCCGGCCAGATGCAGCTCCCCTTCGTCCTCCAGTCCGCGGAGGTCATGAAGAAGGCCGTCGCCCACCTCGAGCCCCACATGGAGAAGATCGAAGGGCAGACCAAGGGCACGATCGTCCTCGCCACCGTCAAGGGCGACGTCCACGACATCGGCAAGAACCTCGTCGACATCATCCTCACCAACAACGGCTACACCGTCCACAACATCGGCATCAAGCAGCCCATCTCCGACATCCTCAAGGCGTT
Source organism: Planctomycetota bacterium (assembly GCA_038521625.1). GTDB lineage: Bacteria > Planctomycetota > Phycisphaerae > Phycisphaerales > UBA1924 > JBCBKP01. The sequence goes on along the minus strand of JBCBKP010000015.1, from coordinate 21,556 downwards.
CGACGAGACCAAGGCCGACGCCATCGGCCTCTCCGGCCTGCTCGTCAAGTCCGTCAACGTGATGGAGGACAACATCAAGGAGATGAACGCCCGCGGCGTCCTCCCACCGCTGATCCTGGGCGGCGCCGCCCTGGCCAGGTCCTACGCCGAGGGCTACCTTCGAGGCCAGTACGAGGGCGAGCTGCTCTACGGCAAGGACGCCTTCGACGGCCTCCGCATCATGGACCACATCACGACCGGCAAGATCCAGACGCTCGCCGAGGAGATCCACGACCGCCAGGCCAAGCGGACCGAGGCCGAGCAGAAGGTCGGCGCCAAGCGCGCCGAGCAGGCCACGCGCCAGACCGAGTTCGAAGAATCCAAGGGCTCGAGCGGCACCGCGACCCAGACGCAGTCACGCGTCCGCTCCGACGTCGACCGCGCCGTCGAGATCCCCGACGCCCCCTTCTTCGGCTCCCGCGTCGTCGAGGGCCTCGATCTCGAGCCGATCTTCGCACACATCAACCCGATCGCCCTGTTCCGCGTCCAGTGGCAGTTCAAGCGCGGCGACAAGTCCAAGGACGCCTACGAGCAGGAGATCGAGGACAAGGCAAAGCCGATCTTCGAGCGTCTCAAGGACCAGTGCCGCGCCGAGGGCATCCTCGATCCCAAGCTCGTCTACGGCTACTTCCCCGTCTCTTCCTCGGGCGACGACCTGATCCTCTACGACCCCCAGGACCACGACCGCGAGATCGAACGATTCAAGTTCCCCCGCCAGGGCAAGAACCGCCGGCTCTGCATCTCCGACTTCTTCAAGGACGAGGACGAGTGTCGCGAAGCCGGCAAGCGCGACGTCCTCGGCATGTCCTGCGTCACCATGGGCGCCCGCGTCTCCGAGGTCTGCAAGACGCTCTTCGAGGCCGACGACTACACCGAGTACCTCTACATGCACGGCATGGGCGTCGAGTCCGCCGAGGGGCTCGCCGAGCTCTGGCACAAGCGCATGCGCCAGGAGCTCGGCATCGCCACCGACGACAGCCCGAAGATCAGCGACCTGTTCAGCCAGAAGTACCGCGGCAGCCGCTACTCCTTCGGCTACCCCGCCTGCCCCGACATGTCCGATCAGGACAAGCTCTGGAAGCTCATCGACCCGACCCGCATCGGCTGCGAGCTGACCGAAAACTGGCAGATCGACCCCGAGCAGTCCACGAGCGCCATCGTCGTGCATCACCCGCAGGCGAAGTACTTCAACGCCTGACCCCCAGAACCGGCCGCCCGCCCGCACAGACGGGCCCCTCCCGCCGGCTCGAGGTCCCGCGGCCGCGCCCACGGTCCGATCTCACCCGCGGCGATGTCGACCGGCGCGATCAATCCGTTCTCCACGCGGCTCCCGGGCCAGTTCCCAGGCCAAGCCCCGGGCTCGATCCTCGTGCGCACCGCACGCCCCGGCTCGATCCCCTCCTCTGAACGCAACGCCACCGAACGCACGGCGCGCCCCGACGAGAGCACCGCGCCGAACCGTCCCGTTCCGGCGGACACGGTCTCGCTCTCGCCCCAGGCGCGCGGCCTCGCGGCGGCGCTGGACGAGTCGCCAGAAGGAACCCGCAGCGCGAGCGACGGGCCCGCCTCGTTCCAGGACCCGCGCGTCGCCGCCTCACCCGTCGCCGACGGGGGACGTGCCGAGTCCGGCACGGCGGACAAGGCGGAGGGGGCAACACGCGACCGAACGGTCGCGGCTGAAACCAGCCCCAACGGCGAGCCCCTGAGCGAGTCCGAGCAGCGCCAGGTCGAGCAGTTCAAGGCACGCGACCAAGAAGTGAAGATCCACGAGGAGGCCCACGTCGCCGCGGCCGGCGCCCTCTTCCGAGGCGGGCCCAACTACACCTACACCAAGGGCCCGGACGGCGTCCGCTACCGCACCGGAGGCAGCGTCCAGATCGACACCTCCGAGGGGCGCACACCCGAGGAGACCATCGCCAAGGCCCAGCAGATCGTCCGCGCCGCGCTCGCGCCCGCCGAGCCATCGTCCACCGACCGCGCCGTCGCCGCCAAGGCCCGCGCCCAGGAAGCCGACGCCCGCGCCGAGCTGGCAAAGGAAGCCGCGGAGTCGAGCGACGAAGCGCCGGGCACCGGTCGTGCGACTGGATCGAACGACGCCCCGTCTCCACGTCTGCTCGTCCCTTCGTCTCAGCCGGACGACCAGAGCACCGGGACCGACCGGATCGACGCGACGCCTCGCAGCACCGATGGGGCCCGCAGCGCCGGCGACGGGCCTTCGTCACCAATCGCCGCCTACACCTCGGGCGATCTCAAGCTCGGACGCGAGCTCAGCATCTACGCCTAATACCGAGGCGACACACCCGCGAGAACCTCGAGCGCATCCGAGTTCCCCGGGTCGAGCTCGAGCGCTCGCTCGGCATGCACTCGCGCCTCATCGAGGCGCCCCGCACGCAGGTATCCATACGCCCGGCTCACCACGATCACCGCGATGCCGGGGAACATCTCATCGCACAGCTCGAACGCCGCGACCGCCTCGTCGAACGCGCCCGCACGGATCGCGTGATGACCGAATCCGAGGATCTCGTTGATCGCCCCGCCCGCGTCCGCCTCGGGTTCCTCGCGCAACATCGAAGCAGCCCCCGCAACGCCCTCGGCACGCAGCCGCGACATCGCGCGATGCGCCAGGCTCGGCGTTGGGAGTGTCGTCTCGCCATACACCATCAGCTCGAACAGCTTCTGCGTGATCTCCAGCCGAGGCGAATCATCCAGATTCGCGAGCAGCACAACGACCCGATCGCCGTCGAGCTGCATGGTCAGCTGTGTGCGAAACCCGCCTCGGTTCGCGCCGCGATGCCACGCCAGCCGATGGACGCCCTCCGGGAATCCCGACTGATTCTCGCGGATCTGCCACGCGAACCCGTACCGCCCGAGCTCGGGTGTGAACACCGCTTCTCGGCTCGCCGACGACAACAACGTATCATCGCGCATCGCACGCTCGAACAGATACAGATCGCGCACCGTCGCATAGACGCCGCCGTTGCCGCGCATGGTCGACATATTCACACGGTCCGCCGAGACGTGCGTCCCAAACCGCAGGCGATAGCCCCGGGAGAGCCGCTCGACCGAACGCGACGGCTCGACCTCCAGTCCCGCGCTCACCATCCCCGCCGGCCCGAAGAGCCTCACGCGCAGCACGTCCTCGAACAAACGCCCACGCAACGTCTCGACGATCGCCGCGAGCAGCACATACCCCGCGTTGCTGTACGTCGACGCCGCGCCGGGCTCGCCGACGAACTCGACGTTCTCATTGATCCCCGCGACCAGGTCACCGAGCGCGTACGCGCGATCGATGTCTTCGTTCGGCAGGTACTCCCGCCCCAGCCCGCTCGTGTGATTCAGCAGCTGCCGCGTGGTCACGCGCGTCGAAATGTCCTCACGCACCGTCTCCAGATACCGCCCGATCGGCTCGTCCAGATCGAGCATCCCCTCCTCCACAAGCTGCATCACAAGCACCACCGTCATCGGCTTCGAGATCGATGCGATCCGAAACCGCGTCTCCAACGAACTCTCCACGCCAAACTCCAGCACCGCCGGGCCGAACGCGTCCTCGTACAGCACACGGCCGCCCTCGGCGACCAGCACAGCACCGTTGAACGCGTCGAGCTCGTGATACCGCTGCATCAGCGCACGGAACGACCGGGTTGTCTTTGACGCGAGCTCGGCGCCGCCCGACTCCGACGCCCTCGGGGCAACCGAGCACCCCGCAAGCGAAATAACGAAGCAAAGAGCCATCCGAACAATCTGCGGCATGAGTGGTCCTCCCCGAGTGCACCGCGCACAGATGGGCAGCGCCGTGCCGACCGTCAAAATCGGCCCTCAACCTCTCCGCTCTCTCCACAGCAACGCCAGGAACACCGGCCCGCCCAGCATCGAGGTCAAGACGCCAATCGGCGGACGCCCGGACGGCAGCCGCACGCTCATCACGCCCGCATCCGCCCCGACCACGAGCGCCGCGCCCGCCAGACCCGCCGCGACCACCAGCGTCCCGTGCCCCGGACCGTTGACCAGCCGCGCCACGTGCGGCGCCACCAGTCCGATGAACCCGATCGGCCCCGCGATCGTCACCGCCGCCGCGGTCAGCACACCCGACGCCACGAACTGGAACGCCCGCAGCCGCGCCAGCGGCACGCCCGCCGACCGCGCCTCGTCCTCGCTCAGGCTCGCCGCGTCCATCGACCGCGCCTGCAAGCAGCTCAGGATCATCGCCGCGACCGCCAGCCCTCCGACGATCGCCGCGCTCTCCCAGCGGACCTCGCCGTTCAAACCGCCCAGCAGCCAGCGCGCCGCGTTCTCCCCGCGGTCGGGAAGCGTGAACCGCACGAGCTCGGTCGCCGCGCCGAACACCAGCCCGACGATCACCCCGACCAGCACCATCGAGACCGGATCGATCAGCCCGCGACGCTGACTGAGCAAATACACCAGCCCGAGCGCACCGAGCGCCCCGACCAGCGCCGGGCCCGCGGCCGCGCCGAACCCCGCCAGCGTGACCACCGACCCCAGCCCCGCGGCCTGCGCGAGCATCACGCAGAATCCGGACCCCGCGGCGAGACCCATCAGGTCGGGCGAGGCCAGCGGGTTCCGGAGCAGGCTCTGCAGCAGCACGCCCGCGACCGCGAGCGATGACCCCACCGCCGCCCCCGCCGCCAGGCGTTCCAGCCGCAGCTCCCAGAGCGTCGGCGACCCGGGCCAGCCGAGCCCCTCGCCGCCGACCAGCAGCCGCAGCACCGCCGCCGCGCTGAGCAGTACCCCGAACACCGCGATCGCCGCAACGCCCCGCACGCGCCGAGCCTAGTCCGCCTTCTCTCCTTGGCAGCATTGCCGCGTTGACGCCTCGATCGGTCGAGCGGGTGCGCTCCGGCTCCACAGCACGATTCGCCTCCCCCGTCCCCGACGGGCGAGCCGGCGACCCGAAGGCGAGACGGAAGGGGCTCCGCTTCCATCTCCGTCCGGCAGAGAGCCGGGGCGAGGGACCTCCGTGCCCCTTCCCCCCTACCATCGCTCCCAACCCTCAGCCGGAGATCCCCTTGGCCGCCAACACCTTCCGCTGCCGACTCGTCACCCCCGCCGAGAGCCTCATCGACGAGCCCGTCGTCTACGCCAACGTCCCCGCCTGGGACGGCCTCATGGGCATCCAGCACGGCCGCGCCCCCATCGTCGCCCGCCTCGGCCTCGGCGAGCTGACACTCCGCTTCCCCGAGGGCACCCACGGCGGCGGCGACCGCAAGTACCTCATCGACGGCGGCTTCGCCCAGATGGCCGGCAACGAGCTGATCATCCTCGCCGAGAACGCCGTCCCGGCCGAGACCATCGCCGAATCCGACGCCCAGGCCGAGCTCACCGCGGCCGAGAAGGCGACCGTCCCGGCCGACGCCGGCGACCGCGCCGCCGAGGCCGAGCGCCTCCGCCACCGCCGCGAGCGGGCCCGCATGCAGCTCCGCATCGCGCGCCACAACAAGGGCCGGGGAATCTGAGTCGGCTAAGGCGAGCGACTCCTCGACACCTGTTCGGTTTGAGGAGCAGATAGCTCGCCAACCTCAAGTGCGAATGACGGCGCGTCGATCACCAATTGGCCGCTGTGCGTCAGTTCCACCGTGTACCGCCAAGAGCTGGCACCGCCCCGTCTCGTCGACAGCTCGCGCGTGACCGAATCGATCTGATCCTCGAGCACGCCCAGCCCGTCATCTGAGAACTCGATGACGAGCGGGTGGACGTTGCGGAACGTCCATGACGCGCAGCCAACCCGAAAGCGGCAGTGCGACTCGCCAGGCGCGGGCGCAATCCACTCCGCAATGAAGTCGATGTCGAGCGTGACCAATCGATCAGCCTGGGACCACGAGATGCCATAGAGCGTGCAATCGTGGAACGAGAGCTCATCAAACTCCGCTTCGGTATAGAGCAGCGTGCCCAAGTCCCCAATCCCCGGTCGCCAGTCCCAGCTCAGACCCTCTTCGACATCGCCCGCCGCATCTCGCGGTCCATCTCGCGGTCGGCGATCGCCTTCCGCTTGTCGTGCGCCTGCCGCCCCTCTCCGACCCCGATCAGCAGCTTCGCCCAGCCTTCCTTCGAGAAGTACAGCTTCAGCGGCACGATTGTCACGCCCTTCTCGTCCGCGCGCTTCGCCAGCCGCCGGATCTCCGTCCGGTGCGCCAGCAGACGACGCGTCCGCGCCAGCTCGTGCTGCAGGTTGCCCGCCGGCGGGTACTCCCCGATCGTGACCTGGCGCAGCGTCAGCTGCGGCGGGTCGCCGTCCACCGAGACGTACCCCTCCTTCAGCGAGACGTTGCCGTCGCGGACGCTCTTGACCTCGCTGCCGTGCAGCTTGATGCCGACCTCGAGCGTCTCGCCGATCGCGTAGTCGTGCCGCGCCCGCCGGTTCTCGATCACCGCCGGGCCGTCCTTGCCCTTCTTCTTGCCCGGCTTACCCATCGCCCGAACTCTACGCCCCGCCCGCTAAACTTCCGCCGTTGGACGGCGCCCCGCCAATCCTGCAGGTCCTTTTCGGCCTCGTCTTCGTGGTCGGCGCGATCGCCGCGGGCATCTACGCCCACCAGCAGGAGAAGAAACGCACCGCCGCCCTGCTCGAGTTCGCCCGCATCCGCGGCTTCACGCTGAGCCCCTCGAGCGGGCCGGAGCCCTTCCACGCCCACTTCGAGATCTTCCGCCGGGGGTTCGACCGCCGCGCCCTCAATACCATAACCGGCAGCATCGACGTCAACGGACGCCCGTTCGGCATCACCACCGGCGACTTCCGCTACCGCGAGCGCCGCGGCTCGGGCAAGAACCGGCGCACCGTCACCATCAAGTTCAGCTACCTCGTCGCCCAGCTCCCCTTCATGCACATCCCCGACACCCGCGTCCGGCGCGAGCACTGGGGCGACAAGCTCGCCTCGGTCTTCGGAGCCGACGACATCGACTTCGAATCGGAGCGGTTCAGCCGCGACTTCCACGTCAAGTGCGACTCCAAACGATTCGCCTTCGACCTCATCGACCCGAGGATGATGGAATTCCTGATGGCGTCCGACCCGCCCAACTTCGAGATCGAGCGCGGCAGGCTCCTCATCCACACCGGCGCCGGCCGCTGGAAGCCGGGCCAGTTCGCCCGCCAGCTAAGCTGGCTCGACGATTTCGGCGAGCACTGGCCCGACCACCTCGTCAGGAAGCTCGAAGAAGGAGTGGAGATCTACGCATGAGCCCCGCACTGATCGCAGTCATCGCCATCGGCGCCGTCCTGTTCGTCCTCGCGCTCTGGGCCATCGGCGTCTACAACCGGTTCATCGCGCTGCGCAACCACATCCGCGAGAGCTGGTCGGGCGTCGACGTCGAGCTCAAACGCCGATACAACCTCATCCCCTCGCTGGTCAATACCGCCAAGGGCTACATGAAGCACGAGCAGGAGACCCTGGAGAAGGTCATCCAGGCCCGCAACACCGCCGCCGCCAACCACGGGCCCGTCGACAGCCAGGCCAAGGACGAGACCCAGCTCACCGGCGTGCTGCGTCAGTTCTTCGCCCTCGCCGAGAGCTACCCCGAGCTCAAGGCTGACTCGCACTTCCTCAAGCTCCAGGAGGAACTCTCCAACACCGAGGACCGAATCGCCGCGTCGCGCCGCTTCTACAACGGCAACGTCCGCGAGTTCAACACGCTCCGCCAGGTCTTCCCAAGCTCGATCATCGCCGGGTTCGGAAACTTCACCGCCGAGCCGTTCTTCGAGCTCGAGGACGAGGCCGCACGCCGGATGCCCGAAGTCGCGTTCTGAATCGAGCCCCGATGATCTGGACAGGACCCAACGAGGAGGACGACGTGTCAGGACCCGTGGACATCTTCCGCGATATGCACGCCCACCGGCGCTGGGCACGCGACCAGTTCATCGGCGCCACGAAGCGGCTCCCGCCCGAGACCCACGACCGGCCCTTCGAGATCGGCCGCGGCAGCCTCCTCCGATCCCTCGTGCACCTCCACGAGGCCGACTTCATCTGGATCGAGGTCCTGCACCACGAGGCGAAGAACGACATCGACGACGCCCGCTTCAGGACCGTCGCCGAGCTCGAGGCCGCCCTCGCCCAGATGGACCCGCGCTGGAACACCTACATCGAGCACGTCACCCCGGCCTCCCTCGAGACCGAGGTCCAGCGCTTCAGCCCGGCGCTCAACAAGATCTATTCGATCCGCGTCCGCGACGTCCTCACCCACGTCTGCACGCACAACCTCTACACCCTCGCCCAAGCCGCGAACATCATCCGCCGGCTCGGCGGCGAGGTCCCCCCGACCGACTTCCCGATGTGGGTCCTCGCAGGCCGCCCCGGCTGACCCCGCGGCACAGGCGTCCCGCCTGTGCGCCTCACCCCACCCCGACCACCGGATTCCGAAGCAAGCCCACCCCGGGGATCTCCACCTCCACCTCGTCCCCGTCCTTCAGGAACACCGGCGGCGTCCGCGCCGCGCCGACCCCCTCCGGCGTGCCCGTCAGGATCACCGTCCCCGCCGGCAACGTCTGCCCGCGGCTCAGCTCGGAGACGAGCGTGCGGACCGAGAACACCATGTCGCCCGTCGATCCGTGCTGCATCGTCTCGCCGTTCAGCCGGCAGATCACCTCCAGCGAGTCCGGGTCCGGCGCGGCGCCCGCCGGCACGACCGCGGGCCCCAGCGGGCAGAAGGTGTCGAACGACTTCCCGCGGTTGAACTGCCCCCCGCTGCCGTGCTTCTGCCACCACCGCGCCGAGACGTCGTTCGCGCAGCAGTACCCGAGCACGCAACCCAGCGCCTCAGACTCGCTGGCGTCCTTGGTGTCCCGCCCGAGCACCACCGCGAGCTCGGCCTCGTAGTCCACCTGTGCCGGGCCGCCCGTCGACGCGTCCGCGCAGCAGGCCGGGATCTCGATCGCGTCGCCGTCCAGAATCACCGACCGCGGCCCCTTCACGAACACCATCGGACGCTCGGGAACGTCCGCCCCGCGCTCGGCGGCGTGCTTCGCGTAGTTGCGTCCGATCCCGACGATGTACGACAGCTCGAGCTCGCCGCCCGGCGACCCGACGAACGCCCGCCCGTCACGCTTGTAGATCTCGTACCGCTCCATTGTGCTCTCCCGCTCACCCGGTACGCCGCGTGCGACCAGAAGTCGCAACGGGACTAGACCACGTCGACCTCCCCCGCCTCACCGCAGAACCCCGCCGCCGCCCCATCACCCAGGAACCGCTCCAGCGCACCCGCGCCGGCACCGCCCATGTCCACCGTCAGCCCGCTGACGTACTTGTCGAGGTACTCGTCGACCAACGCCCGGTCGTTCCACTCCGGACGCCCCGCGCTGTGCAGCCGCAGGAACTCGAAGCACTCGTCGCGGTGCGTCGCCGCGTACCGCACCGAGTCGCTCAGCACGGCCGCCACGAGCGGATCCACGTCGCGCCGGATCACGTTCAGCCCGAGCGGCAGCGGCAGGCCCGTTGCGCCCGTCCACCATTCGCCGAGATCCAGCACCTTCCGCAGCCCCAGCTCCCCGAACGTCAGCTGCGCCTCGTGGATCAGCACGCCCGCGTCGAACCGCCCGTCCAGCACCGCACCGGGCACGTTGCTGAACAGCATCGCCTCGCCCTCGAAGCCTCGGCCGCTCCGTCCCTCTGCGCCCCCGTGCCCCCGTGCCCGCCGGAGCGCGAGCGACAACGCCAGATACGCGCTCGTGTTCAGCCCCGGCACCGCGACGCGCGTTCCGAACAGATCCTCGAGACCCCGGACCCGCGAGTCCTCCCGCACGACCACGCGCGGCCCGTACCCCTCGCCGAAGCTGGCCCCGCATCGCGTGATCCGCCAGCGATCCCGCACGGCCGGGTACGCCGCCGCCGAGATCGCCGTGACGTGGTAGGCCGTATCGCGTCCCTCGACGACAATCTTGTTCAGCTCCTCGACGTCCCGCGCGACCAGCTCGAAGCCGAACCCGCGCGTGTCCACCCGCGGCGTCCCCAGCTCACCCGCCACAGGCTCCCCGTCCGGCCCGCGCATCCCGACCAGCGGCCACCACATGACCAGGTCGTCCGAATCGGGCGAGTGCGCAAGCCGCAGAGTCGTCATCGATCGAGCCTAGCCGCCGGACAGCACGGCGAACAACGCGCACGCCGGATCACGTGAGCCGATCTCTCGCCACTCCCTTACGACCCGTCGCCCGATCTCACCGGATCACTCGGCCCGTTCGCCGATCGATCACGGTCGGCCGCGGATCCGCCCCGCCTAGCTCGGGCACAACACCGGCCGGCGCCGGTGCCGCGGTGCTCGCTCGAATCCAGACGCCGCCACACTCCGGACAGACGACGCCGCGACGTCGCGAGGCGCGGTCCACGCCGAGCTCGAATGCGCACGCCGGGCAAACGCCCAGACCGATCACAGCCCGCCGCTCCCACCGGTCGCGGTACACGGCGGAATCCGCCGTGCGGATCAGCGACGCAACGAGCAGGGGCACCACGAAGATCAATCCAGCGAACGCCCACACGGGAGCAAGATCCGCAAAGATGATGATCCCCGTCTTCGCGACACCGTACGACAGAACCACGGGCGCGACGCGGTCGGCAATACGCCGCAGACGTGAGCGGCCGCCGATCGAGGCGACCCGCCGCATCACCGCGTGCGACTCGCGCCGAAACAGCTCGCGAGCTTCTCGGCGAACCGGTCGCCACACTCCGGAGCGATCAAGAATCGAGAACATGGGCGGTCAAGAGCATGCTGCCAGCAGTCGAGCGTCGCGATCTCATTCGGTTCGGACGAGCGTTGCTTGGGTCAGCAACGCTAGACCGTGCCTCCGCTAGAACATCTCCCCCTGCCCCGCCCCGAGCGCCTCCACCGTCGGGTGCTCCACGTCGATCCGATAGTCACCCGAGAAGCACGCCGTGCAGTAATCCTCGGGCTTGCCCGCCATGCACGACAGCAGCCCGCCGAGACTCAGGAACGCCAGACTGTCCACGCCGAGGAAGTCACGGATCTGCTCGACCGTCCGCTCGTTCGCGACAAGCTGGTCCTTGGTCGCGAAGTCCACGCCGAAGAAGCACGGGTGCTGGATCGGCGGGCAGCTGATCCGCACGTGGATCTCCGTCGCGCCCGCCTCGCGGATCTGACGCATCTTCTCCCGCGTCGTCGTCCCGCGCACGATCGAGTCGTCCACGACCACCACCCGGTGGCCGCGCACGATGTCCTCGACCACGTTCAGCTTCAGCCGCACCGCCGCCCGGCGCTCGCCCTGCGTCGGCTTGATGAACGTCCGCCCCACGTACCGGTTCGGCACGATCCCCTCGCGGTACGGCATCCCGCTCACCCGCGCGTACCCGTTCGCCGCCGACCGCCCCGAATCCGGCATCGGCATCACCACGTCCGCCTCCGCCGGCGCTTCCTCGGCCAGCCGAGCCCCCATCGACTCCCGCGCCATGATCACCGACTGATCGAAGACATGGCTCGCCGGGCTCGCGAAGTACACGTGCTCGAACACGCACTGCGCCAGCGGCGTCGAAGGCTCCGCGAACCGCCGGCTCGACACGCCACGCGCGTCCAGCGTCACGATCTCTCCGGGCTCGATCTCGCGGACCAGGTCGGCCCCGATCACGTCCAGCGCCACCGTCTCGCTCGCCACGCAGGGCGAGCCGTCCTCCAGCCGACCCAGCACCAGCGGCCGCCAGCCGTGCGGGTCCCGCGCCGCCTCGATCCGGTCCGGGAACAGGAACAGCACGCTGAACGCCCCCTGGCAGCGACGCAGCGTCGCCGCCAGCGGGTCCGACGAGTCCCGCTGATCCGGCGAGGCCAGCAGGTGGATCATCACCTCCGTGTCGCCCAGCGTGTGGAAGAGGTGACCCCTCTTGCCGAAGTGATCCCGAAGCGCCGACCCGTTCGTCAGATTCCCGTTGTGCGCGACCGCCACGTACGTCGGCTCCGCGCTCGAGTGGAAGCACTCGACCAGCGGCTGCGCGTTCACCTGGTTCGTCCCGCCCGAGGTCGAGTACCGGTTGTGCCCGATCGCGCCCCCGCCCACAGCGTCCGAGCCGATCGCCTCCGCACGCCCCAGAGCCCCGGTCCGCCCCGCCGCACGCGCCAGCTTCTCCAGGATCTCCTCGTCGAAGATCTCCGGCACCAGGCCCCGGTCCACGTGCGCGTGGATCCGCTCGCCGTCGGAGACCGCGATCCCCGCCGACTCCTGCCCGCGGTGCTGCTGCGCGTACAGCCCCAGATAGGCCTTGTGCACCGCCTCGGGATGCCCCCAGACCCCCACCACGCCGCACTTCTCACGCGGCGTGTCCTCGGGCGGCCCCCAGATCGGCTGGCCACGGAGCGTCAGGGGCGTCACATGCGGGCGGCTCGGCATCCGCCAATCCTACGAACACGCCAGACCCGAGGCCGATCGCCCACCGCCCTTTGCCCGCTCACCCGCTTCCCCGCCTACCCTCACCTCCCAAGAACCGAGCCCCGCCCCCGAAGACTCGGCCAAGGCGAGGGCCGCTGAACCCAGCACACGGAGCCCCCGCGGCTCCCGAACGGAAGGAATCGAATGGCCCGCTACACCGGCCCCAAGGTCAGGCTCTCCCGCCGCGTCGGCGTCCCCATCGCCGACAACCCCAAGCACACCTCCAAGCGACAGCTCACCGCGCCCGGCATGCACGGCTACCGCGGACGCCGCCTCCGCGACTACGGCATCCGCCTCGTGGAGAAGCAGAAGCTCCGCTACCACTACCACGTCATGGAGAAGCAGTTCCGGCGGTACGTCGAGACCGCCAAGGGCAAGCCCGGCAACTCGGGCGAGATCCTCCTCCAGCTCCTCGAGCGCCGCCTCGACAACGTCGTCCGCCGCGCCGGCGTCGTCCGCACCATCTGGGCCGCCCGCCAGATGGTCGCCCACGGGCACGTCCTGCTCAACGGCCGCAAGACCGACATCCCCTCGGCCCAGGTCCGCGTCGGCGACGTCATCACCTTCAAGGACAAGATCCAGAAGCTCTGCCGCGAGAACATGGAGACCATGGGCGGCCACGAGGTCCCCGGCTGGATCGACTTCAACCCCTCCGAGCTCGCCATCAAGATCATCGCTCTGCCCACCAGCGACCAGATCCCCTTTGACGTCAACACCAACCTGATCGTCGAGTTCTACCGCTGATTGTCCGCGCCGCACGAGCAGGATTCGGGCGTCGCCACGCGCAGCCGCGCCGCCGCCTCGCCCGCGAACGGGTTCACCCCAGTCTCGATCGCCTCGCCGAACGCGGCGCTGAACTGCTGGATCGCGTTGCCCGTACGAGTCTTCGAACGATGGAAAACGACACGCTCCGGGAAGATCTCGTGCTCCAGACCGATCAGCGTCGCCAGCGCGACCTGGCGGCAGTAGTCCTGACGCGATACCTCGATCCCGTCGCCGGCCGCCGTCGCCGGACCACCGCCCGGCTCCTCCGCGCCGACCGACGCCGCCGCGCCGTGCAGAGCCCCGTGCCCGGCCAGCGCACAGCGAATCTCGCCGATGCCCACGCCGAACGCACAGCCGGTCATGACCATCGCGACGCCGCGATGGTCGGCGATCACCCGCCACAACCCGCCCATATGTCCTCCTCCGCTCCGCGAGCCGGGGGCGAACGCCCCGGCAGACCCCAGGATACCACCCTATTCGAGGGTTGTTTCGCGGCAGATTTAGAACCGAACTAAGAAACGGGTTCTCGGACCCGGATCGGGGCGAACCATGCTCAAGTTCATCCGCAAGTACCAGGTGCTGCTGCTCGCGGTCGGCGGCACGCTGCTCATGATCGTCTTCCTCCTGCAGCCGATCCTCGGCCAGCTCCAGGGACTCCAGCTCGCGCAGAAGATCGCCACCGTCGGCCCCACCGCCGAGAAGGTCAGCCGCAAGGATCGCCAGGACGCGCAGTTCGACATCGCCGTCATCGAGGCCGTCCTCCCGAACTCGATGCGGTTCCTCGACCAAGACGAGCCCGTCGCGCACTGGTTCCTGCTCAAGCGCGAGGCGGAGCGCGCCGGGCTGATCGGCCACCAGTCCGAGGCCAGCTTCCTGATCGAGCGCGTCGCCAGCGAGTTCGGCCAGCAGTTCTTCCAGAACGAACGCCGGCTCAACCCCGCCGCCTTCCGCAACCCCGACGGCACGCCCTTCACCCCGGGCCAACTCAACGACGCGCTGACCGCCAGCATCGAGAGCGTCCGCACGCAGCTCGAGCGAAACCGCACGCAGGCCGCCGCCCAAAACCGCGTCCCGGAGACCCTGATTGACGAACGCCTGTCGCTGCTCGCCGGCGTGAGACGCCTCGACCGCCTCTTCGCCACCAGCGTCCGGATCCCCGAGCCCGAGATCCGCGCCCGCGCCTCCGAGGATCTCGAGAAGGCCATCGCCGACTTCGTCGTCGTCCCCGCCTCCGCATTCACCGAAGAACTCGCCGAGGCCACCGACGAAGACCTCGCCGCCTTCTTCGATGAGTACAACGACAACCCGCCCGGCGACACCGACGCCAACCCCTTCGGCCTCGGCTACGTCCTCCCTCCCCGCATCAAGCTCGAGTGGCTCGAGGTCGATCGCGACGACATGCGCGGGCTCGTCTCCGTCACCCGCGTCGAGGTCGCCCGCGCCGACGAGGCCCAGAACCCCGGCGCCGAGGACTTCGGCGAAGAGGCCCAGGCACGCCGCGCCCTCGTCCGCGAGGCGCTGATCAACGACGCCATCGAGGAGGCCTTCGCGATCGCCGACGACACCGTCCGGGCCGCCTACATCGGCGCCCTCCGAGACGCGCGGGAGGTCGACGGCATCTACACACTGCCCGACGGCTGGACCCCGCCCACGCTCGAGGAGATCGCCGCCCGCGTCACCGAACGCCTCGACGCCGACACGAAAGTCCGGGGGTACGTGCCCGCGATCGTGCGCCTCGACGACTGGCAGACCCAGCCCGACCTCAGCTTCGTCGCCGGCAGCTCCATCGGCTTCTCCCAGTTCCAGCTCGGCGCCCGCACCCTCCGATTCGGCGGCATCATCTCCCAGCTCGACGAGCTCCGCCCCGACGACCTCGAGGACTCCGACCCGACGAACCCGCGCCTCATGCCCGCGCAGATCGGCATCCCGCTCTTCGATCCCCCCGCCGCCACCGAGCGAGCCCGCTTCTACGTCACCGTGACCGAGGCCGCCCCCGAGTCCGCCCCGCCCTCGTTCGATGAGATCCGCGACCAGGTGACGACCGACGAACGGACGCTCCGCGCCTACGAGCGCCTCACCAGCCAGCTCCCCGGCTGGGCCGGGCTCGCCGAGGGCGAGGGACTCGAGGCGCTCGCCGAGGTCATCGACATTCCCGAGGGCACCGCCCCCGGCGCCATCCAGCTCGAGCCGACGCGCGACGCCAGCGTTCGCCGCCTCTTCGTGCAGCAGACCGACTTCAACAACCCGTTCGACCGCCGCGTCAGCAACAGCCAGACGTTCACCGGCGCCGTGCTCGACGCCGCCGACGAGCTCGACCCGTCCCTCGGCGCCGAGGCCGGCACCGTGTTCGTCTCGGTTGAGCTCCCCGCCGAGCGGGCCGTTGCCATCGCCGCGATCCGCGCCTTCCGCCCCGCCACCAACGACGAGTACCTCCAGACCGCCAACGCCCTCTCCGGCCGCTACATCAATCAGAGCCTCGGCGAGATCCTCACCCAGAGCCCATTCGGATACCAGGAACTCGCCGAGCGGCACCAGTACGTGCCAGTCGAGTAGCCCGACCCCCTACACCCGCTTGCTCGTCCACCCCCCGTGGATGAACCGCGCCGTGAACAGCGTCCCCCGGATCGCGAGATCCGCGCACAACGCCACCCACAGACCGACCAGCCCGCTCGCCGGGAAGTCGTCGGGCATCGGATTCTCGAGCACGCCGTCGCCCGGCAGCGGGATGTCCACCCCGCTCAGCAGGTACGCCAGCGGCAGACGCACGCCGTATGTCGAGAACCAAGTCAGCGCCATCGCCCACTTGACGTCGCCCGCCCCGCGAAGCGCCTGCCGGAACACGATCCCCAGCGCGAACGGGATCTGCACCGCGCCGCAGATGATCAGCAGGGTCGGCGTGAGCTCCAGATGCTCGGGCTGCCGCGTCAGCAGGCTCGTCACCCACTCGCTCTGCAGGATGAACAGCGCCCCGAGCGAGCCCATCACCAGACCCGCCAGCAGCGCGCACCGCCAGACCGCCGTCCTCGCCAGGTCCGGTCTCTTCGCGCCCAGGTACTGGCCCGCGAGCGTCGCCGCCGCCGACCCGATCGCGAAGCCGGGCAGGAAACTCAACGACTCGATCCTGATCGCGACGATGTGCGCGCCCAGCAGGCCGTCCGCCGCCGCCGCAATCGTCAGCCATCCCACGAACATGATCACGAAGAAGTTCCCGATCCACATCCCCAGCGTCTCGAGGAAATTCGGGACACCCAGACGGATCAGCCGCACCATCGTCACCCAGTGCGGGCGAAGCCGACGCTTCTTGAACCGGATCCCCCACACCCCGCTCGCGCCCATGCCGAGCACGATCGCCGCGCCGACCGCGTCGCCCAGCACCGTGCCCAGCGCGATCCCCGCGATCCCCAGGTCGAACGAGAACGGGTTCTCCAGCCACACCGAACTGATCCGCTCGCCCCCGGGACCGACCGCCGCGCGCGTGAGGTCCACGCCCGAGAGCGCCCAGCTCGCGACGATGTTCACCACGTTCCGCGCCGCCATCGCGTAGAGCGGGCGCGTCGAGTCCCCCGCCCCCCGCGCGCACGCCGTCATCACGAACAGCACGCCCGAGACCGGCACGCCCCCGGCCAGGAAGTACATGTACGTCCGGAACGCCCGCGCCGCGTCCGGGCTCAGGTTCAAGAGCGAGGCGACGTCGCCGGCGAGCAGCGCGATCGCCAGCCCCGTCCCCAAACCGGCCACGATCGCGAGGATCAGCGACTGGCTCAGCACCGCATTCGCCGTCGCCACCCTGGCCCCGCCGATCGCCCGGCTGATCAGCGCCGTCGCCCCGATCCCCAGCGCCATCACCACCAGCCCGATGAACCAGACGATGTAGCTCGCGCCGCCGATCGCGTCCGCCTCGTCCAGCCCCAGCTCCGCCGCCAGCACCGTGTCCGTCACGCCGACCAGCGAGTTCAGCATGCTCTCGAGCAGCACCGGCACCCCGAGCGCCAGGATCGCCGCGTTCATCGTCTTGCCCGCCAGACGACCCGTCCGGAATCGGTTGTCCGAGGTCAGCAGCGCCCGAGCCGGCGCCGCCTCGGGCGCCGGGCCCGGAGCATCCCGCGGCCCGACAAGCCCCTCCTCGATCGGATCCGCCGCCCCGCCCCGAGGATCCACCGAGTCGGCCGCCCGCTGCTCTTCGTGCTCGCTCCGGCTCACGCGTTCTCCGCCGGCGGGTCGCCCCGCCTCGGGCCCGCGCCGACGATGCTACCCATACCCCCCGGCCCGAGCCCAAAAGCTCAACCCGGGCCGGCGTCATCCGTATAACCTTGCAAGGGTCCGACGGCTTTGACTGACGAGCGTGATGACACCAGATGCGTAATCTGCGGCGAGGACTGCCGCTACGTGGCCCACGTGCCCGCAGGCCAGGGCCGCCTCGCCTGCCTCACCTGCGTCCAGAACCTCGGCAGCTCTCCCGTCTCGGCCCCCGAACCCATCGATCCGCCCGGGATCAACCCAACCGAGCAGCCCGCGACCGGCCAGGCGATCGGCGAGCCGCTCAGCATCCGAGACGATGACCCGCCGAGCGAACCGGACGCCGGCCACGTGCTCTCGTTCGCGCCAGACGCGCCCGATCCGGCCCCACCACCTCCGCCGCCGCCGCCGCCGCCGCCGCGGGAAGTCGACCACCCGCCCGTGACCCGCAGGCCGATCGACCTCGACTTCCAGCAGGACGACGACGGGGACGATGACGTCCCGTTCGAGTTCGAAGAACGCCCGACACGCAAGTCCCACACCACCCCGCCGAGCCGGCGCGCCATCACAGACCTCGCCGACGACGCCGTCCCCGACGAGCCCGCACCCAACCCCTTCGGCGCCGCACCCATGCCATCGCCGGCGGCCTCGGCGACCGGCGACGCCCCCTACGACCCCACAGCGGTCAACGCCGATCTCCAGTCCAACGCAGGGAAGGTCGGATTCTGCCGACGCTGCGGCAAGAAAACCCAGGACAACGCCGTCCTCTGCGTCGACTGCGGCCTGCTCTTCAAGTCCGGCAGGCGCCTCAAGACCAAGGTCCTCAAGG
The DNA here is from genome assembly GCA_038521625.1 of Planctomycetota bacterium. GTDB lineage: Bacteria > Planctomycetota > Phycisphaerae > Phycisphaerales > UBA1924 > JBCBKP01. The sequence goes on along the minus strand of JBCBKP010000015.1, from coordinate 3,320 downwards.
CGGACAAGGAGAAGAAATCGAAGGCGTTGGACGGCTTCGGACCCGTCATCGCGGGACTGATCACCGCGGCCACGCTCATCGGCCTCGATCTGGCCAGCTCCGAAGACGTCCGGATCGCGGCCGCATGGCTTCTCCTCTCGGGCCCGCTGCTGATCGGGTACTGGGCGTACTCGTTCGTCACCGCCTACATGGACGGGGAGGGCGGCTGGGGCACCTGGATCCTCCTCTATCCCGTCACCTCGATCGCCATCGGCGTCTTCGGTGTGATCATCCCGTTCCTGTTCATCGTGCCGATCATCTTCGTCGTGTTCGTGATGCCACTGACGCTCATCTACTACGTCGTCGCCGTCGCGTGGCGCCCGTACTACAAGGCGATCGGCATCGCGATCATCATCTCAATGTTCGCCAGCGCCTTCATCTCCTTCAACGACCCAGACCGTCAGGCGCGCGTCGACGAGCAGCTCGCCGCCTGGGGCATCATCGATGGCGACCCCGACGAGCTCGCGTTCGAGGACGAGTTCAACGCCCCCTCCTCCCGCGGCTTCGTCCCCCTCGCCGACCCCGAACCGACCGCCGCCACCGGAGATCCGGACGATCCAACCGATCCCGCGCTCCTGCCCGACGGCCCCGGCCCGCGGCCCTGGAAACCCGTCCGCATCGACCAATAACGCCGAAGCGGACCGCCGCCCGAGACCGAACCTATCCTGTAGCACCACAGAAACCCCCGCCGCGCCGTCCGCGCGCGCCCTCACCCGCCCACCGGGCCCGACAAAGAGGACGAGCCAGCCATGACGACCAGCACCTCCATCTCCGGCCCCGGCATCGACGGCCAGCACGTCGACCCCCACGCCGTCACCATCTCCGGCCTCGTCCTCGACCCGCTCTACAGCCCCGAAGCGCTGCCCGAATCGCTCAAGCACATCGACCGCGACATCGCCGCGCCGGGACAGTTCCCCTACACGCGAGGCCTCTACCCGCAGGGCTACCGCTCGCGACTCTGGACGATGCGCCAGTTCGCCGGCTTCGGCTCCGCCGACGACACCAATCAGCGCTTCAAGTACCTCCTCCAGGCCGCCAAGACCTCGACCAAGGCCAACACCGGCCTCTCCACCGCCTTCGACCTGCCGACACTCATGGGACGCGATTCCGACGACCCGCTCAGCATGGGCGAGGTCGGCAAGTGCGGCGTCGCCATCGACACCATCGAGGACATGCACCGCCTCTACGCCGACATCCCCATCGACAAGGTCACCGTCTCCCAGACCATCAACGGACCCGCCGCCGTCATCTGGGCCATGTACCTCGCCATGGCCAAGCAGCGCGGCATCGGCTGGGACACCCTGGGCGGCACGCTCCAGAACGACATCCTCAAGGAGTTCCACTCCCAGAACGAGTTCATCTACCCGCCCGAGGCCTCCGTCAAGCTCGTCGTCGACACCATCGAGTTCCAGTCCCAGCACCTGCCCAAGTGGAACTCGATCTCCATCTCCGGCTACCACATCCGCGAGGCCGGGTCGTCGGCCCACCAGGAACTCGCCTTCACCCTCCGCGACGGCATGGAGTACGTCGAGGCCTGCCTCCACCGCGGCCTCGACATCGAGGCCTTCGCCCCGCGCCTGAGCTTCTTCTTCAACAGCCACAACGAGTTCTTCGAAGAGATCGCCAAGCTCCGCGCCGCCCGACGCATCTGGGCCCGCATGATGCGCGACCGCTACGGCGCCAAGAACGAGCGCTCGTGGTTCATGAAGACCCACGTCCAGACCGCCGGGTGCTCGCTCACAGAGCAGCAGCCCCTCAACAACATCGTCCGCGTCGCCTACCAGGCCATGGCGGCCGCGCTCGGCGGCTGCCAGTCCCTCCACACCGACTCCATGGACGAGACCCTCGGCCTGCCCACCGAGCAGGCCGTCACCGTCGCGCTGCGCACGCAGCAGATCCTCGCGCACGAGACCGGCGTCACCCGCACCGTCGATCCCCTCGGCGGCTCCTGGTTCATGGAGTCGCTCACCGACAAGGTCGAAGAGGAAGCCCTCGGCCTCATCGAGGACATCGACGACATGGCCGGCGGCGCCTGGGCACCCGAGCGCGTCGGCCAGCTCACCAACGGCGACTTCTACTCCGGCGGCGTCATCGCCGGCATCCACAAGGGCTACTTCCGCCGACAGATCGCCGAGGCCTCCTACCGCTTCAGCGAAGAGATGGAAGCCGGCGACCGCGTCATCGTCGGCGTCAACGAGTACACCGACGACAGCGAGGACCGCCCGATCGACATCCTCACCATCCCCGACTCGGTCGAGACCGAGCAGGTCGGCCGCCTCGCCGACTTCAAGAACCGCCGCGACGACGACGCCGCCAGCACCGCGCTCGACGCGATCCGCGAGGCCTGCCGCGACAACCGCAACGTCATGCCCGAGCTCGTCGAGGGCGCCCTCGCCGGCTGCACGCTCGGCGAGATGGTCCAGGCCATGGCCGACATCTACGGCCGCTACACCGGCGGACCAGAGTGGTGATCTGACCGTGGCGCGGGCGTCCTGCCCGCGCGAACAAGAGCCGCTCGCGACAGCGATGCGCTGCCGCTACTCAGTCGGGACGAGGCGCACATCCATCAGCTGACGTTCTGGGTAGAGATAGACCCGATCAACGACGCCGTCGCCATCGAAGTCAAACGAAGTGTCAGCGTCCTCTGGAATCAGCCGGAAGTTCTCATCGTCCCGCATGCACGCAACAGACAGCCCCCCGTCGTCGTGGGATATCGAGAACGTCCACACGCGACCCGGCCGAGAATCGAACCGGAGCTGGATCGTGGTCCCGGGTTCGGTCTCCGACTCCATCAACTCGAGCGCAGGCTCCCAAAGGGTTCCCTCGGCTTGCCTCGCGGCGTCACGACTCAACGCCTCATCGTCGAAGATCCGGATCTGCGCTCGACCGGCGAGCCGCTGCTGAACAAGACCATCACCCACGGTCCGGAGCGAGAACCGGTCATCACCAATCGCGGTCGAGTACGACCCCCGATCACCGAACAGAACGGCGCCTCCGGCCATGCCAATCGCGACTCCAGCGAGCAGCACGCCGGGGATAAGAACTGACTTCATGCGGCCTCCAGTTACACCAACCTATTCGCAGAACGGCCTCGTCGATTCCGGCCATCAGGCAATCCCGGTCGGGCGAAGGCCGCGAACGAGCGCTCCCACCGGCCTCCGATCAGGCCCGCGGGGTTCACCCCCGCGCGGCCGTACGAAAGCGAGCGAGCGGCGAAGGCCGCGAACGAGTGCTCCCGCCGGCCTCCGATCAGGCCCGCGGGGTTCACCCCCGCGCGGCCG
>JBCBKP010000014.1:0-79822 GCA_038521625.1 Planctomycetota bacterium | reverse complement strand
GCCCCCTCGCCCTTCGCCACCCCGAGGTCCACCGTCTGCGACGGCGTCGGGCCCGCGATCTCGAAGCGGATCCAGCCGACCGTGTTGCGAGGCACCGGCCGAGAGATGGTCTGCGAGCCCACCTTGACCTGCACGGTCGGGCCGAACCGCTCGTTGTCGATGCTGTCGAAGGTGAAGAAGTTGCCCGGAGTGTCTCCGAACTCGGTCACCGAGAGGAAGTACACGCCCGGATCGAGATCGCGGACGATCCGGCTCTCGATGTTGAAGTCGGGGTCGTCGTCGTTCATCGACAGGAGTTGGCCGCTGTTGTCATACAGCCCGAGCACCATGTCGAACGCCTGGCGGTCGATCTGAAGCGTCGTGCTGCCGGAGACGCCGATCACACCCGCGTCGATGAAGCCCGTCGGACGCGCTCCGATGCGGAACTTGTACCAGGCCGAGTCATTCGGATTGAGGGCCCGTGAGAAGGGGACCGCGCCGACGGCGCCCGAGAGCGTTCCTCCAGGGCTGGGTGCGGAGGGCACGACGAAGTCCTCGGCGGGGTTTCTGGGCGATCCGCCCGCGAAGAGGTAGTAGGTGCCCGCGTCGAGCGAGGTGTCGATCACGCTGGTCAGGCCGGGTGCGAACGGGCTGTTGTCGTTCTCCGCGAGCAGCTCGCCGCCCTCGGTGTAGAGCCCGAGGACCGTGTTGAAGTTCGACTGGAACGTGTGCAGCGAGATGGGGCCGTTCAGCGAGACGCCGCCGATGTCGGTGAACGACGTCGGCTGCTGCACGAATGAGGTGAACTCGTACGAGCCGGCGCCGTGATCGCCGGAGTTGCCAAGCAGGATCGATGCGGTGCCGTAGCTGGCGTCGAACCAGCTCCCACCGCCACCGCCCTCGTGGTTGAACTGCCCGCCGCCACCGCCGGAGTAGCCGCCGCCGCCGCCGCCGCCCTCCTTATGGCGTCCCGAATCGCTGCCGCCGCCGCCGCCGCAACCCCAGCCGCCCCGGATGCGTCCGGCGCCGCCCGCGCCGCCCGCGGGGTAGCCCTTCTTGGCGGTCGTGCCGCCGGACCAACCGAACAGACCGTCGCCGAACAGGCCGCCGCCGCCGCCGCTGACGTAATCCCAAGCGGAATCTCGTCCGTCGCCGCCGCCCAGGCCGCCCGTGCCGCCGACACCCTTGCGGCCGGAGTTGTTGCCGCCGCCGTCGGTGCCGTTGGCGCTGAGGCTGGCCCACTGGCCGTCCCTCTTGACGCTGCAGAAGCCGAGCCCGGTGCCGTCGATGATGGCGCCGCCGCCGCCGCCCGCGACCGCGAGCGCGATCCAGTCGTCCCCGACCTGATCGGCCTCGTAGAGGATGCCGGAGCCGCCGCCGCCGCCGCCGCCGACGGTGAGCTGGCCATCGTCATTGTCGCTGGCGTTCTGCCCGGCCTCGCCGACGATGAACCGCAGGCGCCCACCCGGACGCAGCGAGAACGGGCCGTAATCGACCCGGACGTTCATCAGGATCGTCGCGCCCTCGCCGCCAGATTTAGCGCAGGCGTTCGGCCTGCCGTTGGCGTCGCCGCCGTCGGCGCCGCGGATGATGAGCTGCAGCTTTCCGCCCGGGACGTTCGGGATCGTGAAGTCCTGCACGCTGTGCCCGATGTAACCCACCGCGTGCTGACCGCTGGTGTTGAGTGGTGTCTGTCCGAGCGCCGAGCCCGCCGCCATGGCGACGCCCGCCGCCACGAATCCGATCTTCCCTGCATGCCGTGTCATCGCTTCGCTCCCTGGCCGAGTCGCCCCCGTGGGCGGTGGTTCCGAAGAAAGCCCGGCAGGTCGCTCGCCGGGCCCCCGCGCGGTGCGGGGGCCCTACAGCCGCAATCCAGCCCCACCCGCCGACACCGATCGCCAAAAAAAATCCGGGCGATCCGGGGCCGATTCAGGGGCCGCAGCGAGATCTCGGACCGCGTCCTCAGGGCCTAAGTGATTCTCTTGGAGAGATTTGCGCCATGGCGCAGAGCCCGAGAATCGGGGGCCACCGGACTGCTCAGGCTTGCGGACGCCGGTCGGGTATCCGGCGACCTCGGCATCGGATCGCGTCGCGGCCTCGCTGGCCGTTGCCGTCCCCACAACCGCGGCCCAGGTCGTCTTCGAGCTCGAGGGCGTCATCACCGAGGCCGAGAATCTCACGTTCGCCGTGATCTTCGGCCTGCGGATCACCGCGCTCGATCTCCCCAGCGGCATCAGCTCGGCGGCGGGGAGCATCGATCTGATCGCCGTCGGCTTCAACACGGCCGCGGTGCCCACGCCCGGGGGTGTCGCCGTTGTCGCCGTCGGCTCGGCCCTCGCCCGGCGGCGACGGCGCCGCGCCTCGCGGTCGCTCGCTTCGACTACAGCATGAACTGCAGGACGTAGGTGACGTCGGCCGGCGTGATCACACCGTTGAGATCCGCGTCGGCTCTCGGGGCCTCGGCGTCGTACCACTCTGTGAATGTGGCGAACTCGCTCATGCTGATCGTGCCGTCGCCGTCGGTGTCGTACAGCGCCATGGTCGTGCGCCGGACCACCTCCTCTTGTTGGCGGCGGAGGCCGTTGATCGCCTCTTCCTGAGTGACGACGCCGTCCAGGTTCGAATCGAACGCCTGCTGGACCGACTCGAACTCGACGCGCTCGGCGGCGGCCTGCCATTCGTCGCGGGCGCGGATCCATTCGTCCTGGAGGCCCTCTCGCTCCTGCTCGCTGAGCTCGCCGTTGGAATCCGCATCGAACTCTCGCCAGTCGACGATGTTCGACGGCGGGTAGGCCCGCGGGACGCCGACGTCGGAGACATACTCGTAGAAGGCGACGGAGACCTGCGAGGTGAGCAGCTGGCGTTCCGCGTCGGAGAGCGCACCGTCGCCGTCGGTATCGAACTGCGCGATCACGCTCGGGTCGTTCATCCGGAGCGACCGTTCGGCGTCATCGACCTGGCCGTCGAGGTTGTCGTCCCAGTATACGAGGGTGGGCAGATGCGACATCTCCTCGAGGATCGCGGCGCTTCCCTCCTGGAATCGCTCCATGGCGGTCATGCGTTCTTCGTCGCTCACCGTCCCGTCCCCGTCGAGGTCCATGACTTGCTCGACGAACGGGTGTGTGTTCGGGTCGAATCGAGCCTGCGCTTCGTGGAAGCGTGCGACCTCCTCGTCGTCGAGCACACCGTTCAGATCCTCGTCGAAGGCGAGTCGCAGGGCGTCCTCCGCGGTGATGAATCGCAGGAGGTCGCGCTGGCCGGGAGCCCTCCCCTCGATCATGCCGCGGAACACTCGGAGCATGTCCGTCTCGAGGTCTGCCACGGTGTGATCGCTCGCCGTCACGAGCGGGCGGTTTGCTTCGACCCAGGTGCGCGGATCGCCCGCGGCGCGCGACCGATCGAGGACCGCGTCGGGCCCGCCGGGCACGCTCCGGTGATCGGGCGAGGCCCGTTTGATGGTGCCGTCCGGGATGCCGCGTCCGATCCGCGCCGTCCCGGACGGTTGCTCCTGGATCGCGGCGCGGTCGCTCCGTCTGGACGGCTCGGACGCGCGCGGTGCCATCAGGACGATGCCCGTCGCGACCGAGATCACCGCGACCGCTCCGATCGAGACTGCCTTGCTGTTCATCGCATCTTCTCCGATCTCGAGTGTGATCAGTGATCGTGCCCGTCGTTCGCGTTGTGCGTCGCTGTGCTCGCGAGCTCCGGCGCGTCCTGCCAGAGCGACTCGACGCGTGCGGCGATCGGCCGCAGCGATGCGAGGCGGCGTTCGCCTTGCTGCCCAACGATGACGCGTTGCAGCCCCATCGTGAGCTCGGCGAGCGCCATCTCGAGGTCGGTCGCCTGCTTGAACGTCATGCCGGCGGCGCGGCGGCTCAGCGCGGTCGCGCCGTCGATCACGACGAGCTCGCCCTCTCCGCACGTGATCGTCTGGAACCAGAGCCCCGAGCTCGGCATGACGAGCATCTCGTCCGCGTCCGTGATCTCGATCCTGCCGGCGCGGTCAACGCCGACGCCGAGGGGGTGCTCGATCGCGCCGGGCGCGTGTGGGAAGGCCGGCGTCGGGATGGCGACGGCGCGGTGCTCGACGCCGAAGGTATCGAGCAGCGACGAGAGCGCGAGCCGCTGCATGCGGGCGCCGCTCTCGGCGACGATGATCAGACGACCGCCCGCGCGGAGCCGCTCGTGGAGGTCGTGCGCGACCTCGGGGGTGACCCTCTCGGGGACGGGGAGAAGTAGGATCTCGGCGACGGGGTCCCCGCCCGTCGGCAGCACGGATGTCCGCAGCGGCGCGATCCCCACGCGGTTCCAGCAGAGCGCGAACTGGTCGAACGCGTTCGGGTTGTAGACCATCTCGGGCTCCCATTGGAGGAACGTCGGGAAGAGCGCGCCCGAGATGTCCTGGTGGATCCGCACGTGCTCGAGCGGCGTCCTCGGCTCGGGCATCGAGGTCTGCGAGACGAGCCCGAACAGCATCGTCGCGCCGGCAACCGAGACCGCCATCGCGGGGCCGGAGAGCCAGGTGAAGCCCGCCGCCACCGCGCCCGCGATCAGGGCGAGCAGCACCGCCGGTCCCGCGGCGGCGCCCAGGGCCGACACGAGGGGGCCGACGGCGGGGCCGCGATCGCGGTTGAGGCGATCGATCGTGTGGACGGCGAGCGCCGACTTGACGTCGTCCCAGATGCAGAAGTCGCTGAACACCGTGCTGTCGGCGAAGGCGGTGACGCGACCCCGGCCGACGTTCACGCTCGCCTGCTGCGCGAAGGCGCCGAACATCTCGTCGCGATCGGCCCGGATGTTGCCGAAGAAGTTGACGTGAGAGTACTCGCCGGGTTCGGAGCACATCCCGAATCCGATCAGCTCGGCGGCACCGACCGGCGCTTCGATCGTGCAGGACGTGAGGAAGGTGAGGTCGCGGATCTCGTCTGCGCCGTTCGCCCAGAGCGACGCGGCCGACGCGCGGCCGCTCGCGATCCGGGTCGGCCCGCCGGTCGTCAGCTCGAATTGGTCGTCGTTTCGGAATCGCATGCCGAATCTCGACGACAGGCGGTTGAGATAGGTGGAACTCCCGAAGAGGTTCGTGTGATCACCGATGAGCCAGAGCCCCCCGCCCGCGCGGACGTACGCCTCGACGGCGTCGATCTCGTCCTCGTCGTACGGCCTCGTCGGCATCTTCAGCACAAGAACATCGACGCCCTCGAGCAGCGCGGCGTCGATCCGCTCCTCGTGATTGATGTCGACCTCCCAGAAATGGCCGAGCAGTCGCACGAGCGAGTTGTACGTGTAGACCCGCCGTTCGCCGAACGCGGTCTCGTCGAAGCGGCCATCCGCCCACGCCCAGTCGGAGTGGGCGTCGTCGATCAGCACCCGGCCCCCCGACCGCTCGCCGGGCGGGTCGAGGAACAGCGCGGCGGACGCCGCGACACCCGCCAGCGCGCTCACGGCGACCATCACGGGACGCGTGAGGCGACGCGGCCGCGCCCCGTCGTGCTCGACCGTCTCGTCCGCGGCCTCCCCGGCCAGACCGGTGGCGGGCGAACTCGCGGCGAGGGCACGCGTTGTCAGGCCGATCAGCGCGGCGATCGGCGCGAAGGTGAGGAACTCGATCCACGGCATCCAATAGAGACCGGTCCAGCCGAGGTCCGTGTCGATAATGGTCAGCACGCCGAGGCGCACAACGGACCCGAGCCCGAGCAGGACCATCGCGAGCACGAGCGCAATCGAGCGGCGCGCGATCGAGGCTCGGCCGCGAGCGCAGGCGATCACCGCCCAGAGCGCGAGCGCCCCGAGACCGACGTGGCCCAGCTTCTCGATCGTGACGGAGGTATCGATCCAGCCGGTCGGGTGAGAGATGCTGACGATCCCTTCACCGACAACGACGGTCTCGAGACCCGCGAGAGACCACAGCCTGGCGACCGAGCCCACGACCGGTTCCGGGAGCTCGTGCGCGAGGAACCAGGAATGGACCGAGAGCCCGGCCGCGACGGCGAGCAGGATCCAGAGGGTCGCGATCGCCGCGGCCGAGCGGCGGACATCGCCGGCCCGCAGCACCGCGGCCGCGGCGGCGGCGAGCGCCACAAGAGTCAGAACGACCATCTCGCCCGCGCCTGCGCTGACGAGTGGCGCGATCCAAGACGAGACGGCGGCCGCGAAGGCGAGCGCGGCGATGGCGCCGAGCGGACCGGTGACGGCATCGCGCGGTGGGTTCTCGTGACGGGCTTCGGTACTCATCGATCCTCTCCGATGGATGTCGACGCGACCGCGACGGACGATTCGCCTGTCACGAGCGCGCGAACGAGCTGCACGTTGCCGATCCAGGCTTCCTTCTCCGATTCGATCGAGCGATCGCTCAGGAACATGCTGTCGGCGACCACGACGACGCGCCCCTCACCGACCGATCGCTCGGCGATGATGACGTTGCCGGAGTCGGTCAGCCTGGGGACCCAGCTGGGACGCAGCGCCTCGAGCGCGTACGCCTCGCTCATCTGCGGCTGGAGCATCGCCGCCGCGAACTCGCTCGGGGCGAGCTTCTCGCGGACCGGGACCGGCCCGAGCGGCCTCGGATCGATCCGGAGCCCGAGCGCTTCGGCGAAGTCCTCGTCGTTCGCGGGAGACTCGCCCGACACCGCCAGCAGGACTGTTGTGCCCCGTTCGGCTCGCTCGATCAGGGCGTCGAGCTTCGCACGGCCCAGCGGCCGGCGCGGGTGCGGGATCACATAGACCCCGGCCTGCTCGGGGACGCCGGCGCCCGCTAGGAGCATGGTTGGCTCGATCCCGCACCGCTCCAGCGTGATCACCAGCCCGCTCACCGACCGGCTCGTCCAGAGCATGCTCGTGACGTCCGACGCGTGGCGCATATCGATGACCGCCGTCGGAGCGTCGATCTCCGCGAGCGGCGTGGTCCCGCGTGCAAGACCGACGGACACCATGGTGCCGGCGCTGCCGACACCGGTCGCGACCGCCAGCCCGACCCAGCCGTTCGCCGCCATCGACCCGATGGACAGCGCGAGGGCGAGACCCGCCGCGATCGTGAGTGAGGCGAGCCCCACCGGCGAAGCGATCGACTCGAGCGCGACGGGCCGGGCCCGGAGTCGTTCGAACACGCGTTCGACGAACGGCCACGTCCACGCCACCGCGACGTTCTGGAACATCGAGGTGTCCGCGAACACGAGCACCCGACCCCGACCGCGCTGGATCTCTGCGGCGACACAGCGGTCTCCGAATGCCTCGCCGACGTCGTAGCGGTAGTTCCCGCGGAGATCGCCGCGGGCCATCGTGTGGTCGGCGTCGTCCGAGAAGGCGTGACGCGCGACAAGCAGCGGCCTCACGCCGAGATCTCGGATCTCGATCGAGGCGCCGGTGCTCTGCTGGAGCCCGATGTTGTGCCGGTCGAGCTGGGTCGCGAGGTCGTGGGTCGGCGGACCGAACTTGCCCTCCCACTTGCCGGTCATCGGGTACGCCGAGTCGATGTTCAGGGACACACCGAAAGGCTCGAGGAGTCGGTTGGTCGGTGCCTTCGTGCCCGCGATGTCGGTGTGATCTCCGAGCACGAGCCCGGAACCTCCCGCCCGCACAAACGCCTCGAACGCGTCGCGCTCGAGATCCGGCATCTCGTTGGGGTTGATGACGATCGCGATGTCGGCGGAGCCGGCATCACCGAGCGTCTCGAGCGACTCGATCTCGACGATCTCGGCCCCGCGCCGGCGCAGCCGCTCGACCAGCAGTCCGAACATGCCCGAGTTGGCGACGCCGAACCGCTCCCAGCCCGGGGTCTGGAAGTCGAGCAGGCCGCCGGTCCGCACGTAGATCGTCCCGGTCGCGGGGCCCGCGGCCGGCGCCGCCAGCCGCGGCGCGATCACGGCGAGGAACGCGAACAGCGCGATCGTCGTGATTGCCGCGACGGCCGAACGCCCGGACGCGAGACGCGCGAGCCAAGCCGGCGCCGTCGCAGGGGCGTCGTCGGTGGACTCGGCCGGCGGTGCCCCGCTCGTACCGCGCATCGCCCGCAGAGCGCGATCGAGCGATCCGGACAGCCACCCGGTTGCGCCGATCATCGCGAGCACGAGCACGGCGAGGACCGCAGGAACCGCCGCGCCGAAGAACGCCATGTTCGCCCAGGGCGCCGCCCCGCCGAACCAGCGCGAATGGATCACGGTTCGCATGAGCGACGGGACGATCTCCGCTTGCGCGAAGCAGGCGATCGCCGGCCAGAAGACGAGCAACGCGCCGAGCTGGATGGGCCCACGGCGACGCGAACCGCCGTTGATCATCAGCGCGAGCGGCGCCACGGCGAGCAGCGGCACGAGCCCCAGCCCCGTCGGCCCGAGCGTGACCGCGCCGGCGGAGAGGCTCGATGAGATCCACTCGGAGGCCCAGACGCTGAGGGTCCACAGACCCGGGAACACCTGCTGCGCGATGAGCCAGGCGGCGGGCGGCGCGACGACGAGCAGGGCCCGCGCTCCGCCCGGCCTCGAGACGACCGCACCGAGCGCGGCCAGCACGCCCACGGCGTACACGAAGACGTCGCCGGTCCCCGGTACGCGCCAGAGAACGAGTGCGAGCGCGATACCGATCGCCGCCCGCACCGCGAGCGCTCGCTCGGCGAAGACAGCTGACGCGAGCCCAGCTCCGCAGAGCCCGGCCCCGAGCATCGTCGCGGTTTCCGGTCCGAGGTACGCCGCGTGCTGCGAACCGATCGCGACGCCGAGCGCCACGGCGGCGAGAGCGAGGCCATCGCCTGGCCCACACCGGGGCTTCGTCGGCGTGTGAGTTTCGTCAGAACTTTTCCGCATCGCCGTTTCTCCGTCCGCCCGTCACGATCGCCGGACGGGTACGCCGACATGGCGCCCCGACTCCGGTCTCGACCGTGGACCGCCTCGCGGCCTCCCCGAGAAGACCGGCGACGTGCGCTAACACATTGCCGGCAACCGAAACGGTGCAATCCGCACGAAGAGATCTCCGGCCGGCGACGCTTCGGCATCGCCCGCCCGGCCGGGCCCTGACGCGATCTGATAGCAACATTGCTTCGCATGAGGCCGCCGTTGCGCCGATCTCTTATTTCCAAACACAGCTCTGTGTCTAGGATCTCATATGCTGTGTGTCGGAATCGCCGGCCCGAGACCGGCGAATGTATTCCCCCACGCCCACGCTCTCGCGTCGGCAGCTCGATACGGCGCAGTTTGCGTCGTTGAACGCGATGGAACGCCCGCACCCCGAACGGGGCGAGCGAGAGACAATCCCCACTCCCCGCGGGCATCGGGGGAGAGGTACTCAACAAAAGTTGTCTTGCACCGCTTGAACCGAAGGGGACTTCAGTTGTCCCGTGATGGTCGGCAATCTACCTGATCTACGACCGAAAGGCAACCGGTTCGTTATGATTTGCTGTAAGCCACTGCGCCGCAGCGGTCTCCGGATTGAAGCTGCCCCAGCAGCCCGTGCCGGATCGAGAGCATTTGCATGTCGTGCTCGATGATGCTCGTCGCGCGTCGCGCCATGTCACGGCCGGCACACGGAACGGAGCGATCAAGAGAAACTGCGATTGCGCTGGCTGCGCGAAAGCCGGCGGCACGCGCTCGCGTGCCGCCGACGACTGGAGACGGTCTCAGGACCGATCACCGAGGACGGACGCGGCCGCGACGATCGTCACGACGTCCGACGACCCAGGATCCGGGATCCAATCCGGAAGATCCTCCTCGACGACCGCGATCGTGCCGACGCCGACACCGGCGGAGGCGATCAGAGTCTCTTCACCGATCTCTGCCGTGCAGTCGAGGCACGCGCTGCCGAAGCAGTTGCTGGCGATGCAGGCGCTGCCGCCGCAGTTGCTGACGCCGCACGCGCTGCCGCCGCAGCCGGAGCCGCCGCAGGCGCTGCCGCCGCACGCGCTGCCGCCGCACGCGCTGCCGCCGCAGAGGCTGCCGACGCAGGCGCTGCCGCCGCAGAGGCTGCCGACGCAGGCGCTGCCGGCGCAGCCGGAGCCGCCGCAGGCGCTGCCAGCGCACGCGCTGGCTCCGCAGGCGCTGCCGCCACACCCGCTGCCCGAGCAACCGGAGCCGCCGCAACCCGAGCCGCCGCACGCGCTGCCGAGGCAGCCGGATCCGCCGCAGCCGCTTCCGAGGCAGCCGGATCCACCGCAGCCGCTCGCAAGGCACCCGCTCGTCGCGCTGCCGCTAATCGGGTTCCAGATGATCGCCACCGGTTCGGCGCCCGACTGGGCGAGCGACGCTCTGTCCGAGGTCGCGTCGAGATCGTTCGCGGCGACGGTGCTGAGCTGGTACGCGTAGCCGTAGGAGCTCCCACCGTCGGTGGTGACGAGCCCGGCGTACGAGAAACCGGTCTGGCTCATATCGGGCACGTGCAGCGCGTGCCTGGTCTGGTACAGGGGCGTGGCGTCTTCCGCCAGCGCGTCAACGCTGGCGCCCAGCGACTCGAACTGCCACGCGACATCGTCGACCGCCGGCTCATCGAAGCGGACCGTCGAGGCTTCCGCCTGCGCGCCGATCACGCACAGACACATCGCGGATACAAACGTACGACAGAGATCACGGAACTTCATCTCGAATCCTTTCTCAATTCGGATGGACAAAAACTGGTCGCCGACGCTCCGGCGACGCTGCGATCGCTCTGACCCTCGGAATCGCACCTCCGCGACCAGGTGTGGGCGCGGGGAAGCGACCTCGGCATGAGAAGGGTGCGCGAGCGAGCGAACGCTCGGTGTCCGGCCTGACTCGACCGCATCGAACGGACACTCTGCCGAACACCGCGAGCGCGGCGCTCGGCCGATCCCGGGCGTCACGCGCACGAGGGATCGGACCGCTGATCGATCGTTCACCGTTCCGGAACGGCCCTCTTCGACGGAGAACCGACAGAAGCCTGCTCGCGAGATCTCATCCGGTGACGCGCCACCGCGTACTCACAGGATTGATCTTGCATCGCTCAACAAGACGCCGATGCCGCGCTCTCACGCGGCGTCGGATCGGGGTCGGCTGATCAGCCCGCGAGCGCTACGAGCTCGCGGCCGACCGCGTCCGCGGCGACAAGGGTGAGCGACTCTCCCATGTCGGCCCGCGGCGTCCACTCGGGGAGAACCTGCGTGCCGCCGGCGCCCCCAACGATGTTGGCCAGCTGCTGCTCCTCGGAGATCTCTTCGACGCAGTTCAGGCAGGCGCTCCCGCCGCAGGCGCTGCCGAGGCATCCGCTGCCGCCGCAGGCGCTTCCCAAGCAGCCAGATCCGCCGCAGGCGCTGCCGCCGCAGGCGCTCCCGCCGCAGCCGCTCCCGACGCACGCGCTGCCGCCGCAGCCGCTGCGGACGCACGCACTGCCGAAGCAGTAGCTGAGGATGCAGCCGCTCGCCAGACAGCCGCTCGACGGGCTGCCGCTGATCGGGTTCCAGATGGCGGCCTGGACATCGTCCACCTGTTGCTGCGTCGTGAGAGCGCTCGCGGTCGATACGGTGTCGGGCGCCGTGGCGGAGCGCACGCTCAGAGCGAACGCGTTGCCGTATGAGCTGCCCCCGTCGGCCGTCTTCAGTCCCGCGAACGTGAACCCGTTGCTGGACATCCCCGGGACGTGCAGGCGCTGTCGCGCACCGAATAGCGGCGTCGAGTCGGCGTCGGTCTCCGAAGCGTGCTCGCCGAGCGAGTCGTAGCTCCACGCGCTCTTCTTCTCATCTTCGAAGCCCGAGGCGGAACACGGGGTCGCCACCGCCATGATCGCCGATGCAGCCAACCCACCTATGACACGCATGATCCCCATCACCACGCCCTTTCGATACGGAGAGTCCACAGCGACGGGCCACGCCGCCGCCGAATGCAACACAATCGGATCCGTGCCGAGAACACGAGCGGCACAGCGGCCGAGTGCCGCGATCGAGGATCGATTTCCCACGATTCGCCGCACACGCGACCAGCCCTACGATGTACCGCTTCGGGGGTGGCCGGACCGATTGGCCCGGTGCGAGCAATGTACCCAGTGCTCCTGAAACACACAAGCCCGATTGTCGAAATTCGCAGACACCGCGCAGTCGGCGGTGACACGATCGTGGCCGATCGGCGCCTCGCGATCCGGTGAAAGGTACGATCGACGCTCTTAGTGGAGCATTCGATGAGGGAGACGCGTCGTGCGATCGGTTGCATGTCGGGCACGAGCATGGACGCGGTCGACGCGGTCTTGATCGAATGCACCGGGCGCGGGCTGGAGATCCGCGTCCGGATCGTCGATGCGTTCTCCGTCACGCTCGGCGACCTCGGACAGCGGCTCAGGCAGATCGCATCGGGCGAGCGCGTGTCCGCGAGCGAGCTCTCGCGTCTTTCCCTCGAGATCGGTGAGCGGCACGCGCGGGCTGTCGGCGCCCTGCTCGCACAATCCTCTGGCGCTCCGCCACAGCTCTGTGCCGCCCACGGGCAGACGCTGTTCCACGAGCCGCCGCTCACCTGGCAGCTTCTCAATCCTTGGCCGATCGCGCGCGTCTTCTCCGGCGAGATCGTCTGCGATCTGCGCGGCGCCGACGCGGCGGCCGGCGGCGAGGGCGCGCCCATCACGCCGATCGCCGACTGGGTCATGTACCGCGATCCGGCCCACGACCGCGTGATCGTGAACCTCGGCGGCTTCTGCAACGCCACGCATCTGCCCGCCGGTGCCGGCGTCGGTTCCATCGCCGGATTCGACGTGTGCGCTTGCAACCATGTGCTCGACGGGGTCGCCAGGCGGGCGCTGGAGGCCCGGTTCGATCGCGGCGGCGCCGCCGCGAGACGCGGGACCGTCGATCGCGGCCTCGCCGATGAGCTCGTCACGATCCTGGACGCTCAGTCGAGCGCCGGACGATCGCTCGGGTCGGGCGACGAGGCGGCCGGCTGGATCGACTCGGCCTGCGCTCGGCTCGCGCCCGAGGACGCGGCCGCGACGGCCGCGAGCGCGGTCGGGTCGGCGATCGCCGCGGCACTGAGTGCGCGAGCCCAAAACGCCGAGGTCATCCTCGCGGGCGGCGGCGTGCGCAACGCGGCGCTGGTCGAGGCCATCGCCGCCGCGACGGGTGCGGCGCGGACAACCGACGAATTGGGCGTTGCCGCCGAGCACCGCGAGGGTGCGGCGATGGGCGTGCTCGGGCTGCTCGCTCGGGACGGTGTGCGCGTGACGCTTCCGGCCGTCACGGGACGCGACGAGACGATCGGAAGGGAGGGCCTGTGGATCCAGGCGTGACGCCGCCCGATCGCTCCCGGGTCGCGACCGAAGCTGTGCACGCGGGCTCGGCGGAGCTCGCGCCCGGCGACGTCGCGGGCTTGCTCTCCCTGATGTCGCGCGAGGACCGCGCCGTTCCCGAGGCCGTCGCGAGGTCGCTCGACCGGATCACGGCGCTGGTCGAGGCCATCGCGCCGCGGTTCACGCGGGGCGGACGCATCTTCTACGCGGGCGCCGGGACATCGGGCCGGCTCGGCGTGCTCGACGCGTCCGAGTGCCCCCCCACGTTCCTGACCGAGCCGGGGCGCGTCGTCGGCGTCATCGCGGGCGGTGACCGCGCGCTCCGGGAATCGAGCGAGCACCTCGAGGACGTCGCCGCCGAGGCGGCCTCCGACCTCGCCGGCTTCGACATCGGCGCGGACGACACGGTCATCGGGATCACCGCCGGCGGCACCACGCCGTACGCGCTCGCCGCGGTCGCCTATGGGCGCGAGCGGGCGGCGCTCGCCGCGCTGCTGACGTGCGGCGAGCCCCCGAGCGGATTCGTGGTTGAGCACCTCGTGCAGATCGACACCGGGCCGGAGATCGTGGCCGGCTCGACACGGCTCAAGGCGGGCACGGCGACCAAGCTGGCGCTCAACATGATCTCGACGGGCGTGATGGCGACCGCCGGCAAGGTCCACCGCGGTCTGATGGTCGATGTCAGCGCCACCAATCAGAAGCTGCGGGACCGCGCCGCTCGGATCGTCGCGTCGCTCACCGGTCGGGACCGCGGGGCGTCCGTCGAGCTGCTCGACGACGCCGGCGGACGGGTGAAGACCGCGGTCGTCATGCACCGGCTCGGCGTCCCGCGCGAGCGTGCCGAGCGGACGCTCGATGAGGCGGGCTGGGACCTGGATGCGGCGCTGGGTGGCCGCCAGTGACGGGGCTCGCCCCCGCGGACTGGGCCGTCCTCGGCGCGTACGCCGTGGCGACGGTCGCGATCGGCTTCCATTTCGGCGGGCGGGTGACCGATCGCGAGTCGCTCTTGACCGGCGGCCGGCGCACGCCGGTCTGGGCGATCGCGATCTCGGTCGTGGCGACGTCGGTCTCTGGCGTGACGTTCCTCGGGGCTCCCCAGGCCGCGTACGCCGGCGACCTGTCGTACCTATCCGCGTCCATCGCGAGCGTGCTCGCGTCGGTCGCGGTCGCGTTGGTCTTTCTGCCGCGCTTCTACGCCGTGGGCGCGAGCACGGTGTACGAGGCGATCGGGCAGCGGGCCGGCCGGCCCGCGCAGCGGGCGTGCGCCGTGGCGTTCCTGATCGGGCGTCTGCTCGCGAGCGGGGTGCGCCTGTACGTCGCGGCGATCCCCTGCAGCCTGATCCTCTTCGGCGGTCTGGAGACCGGGCAGCTGTTGATCTCCGTCGCGCTGCTCGGCTTGATCGCGGTCGCCTACAGCGCTTGGGGCGGGATCCGTGCGGTGATCGCGACCGACGCGCTCCAGGCGCTCGTGATGATCGTCGCGGTGGCGGCCGGCGTGTGGGTTCTCCTCGGCCAGCTGCCCGAGCGAGTGCAGATCGACGACGCCGAGAAGCTCCGGGTCATCGACTGGAGCCTCGATCTCTCGCGTCCGTTCACGATCTGGAGCGTGCTTCTCGGCCTGACACTCTTCAACGCCGCCGCGTTCGCGACCGACCAGGACCTCGCGCAGCGGCTGCTGACGGCCTCATCGGCCGAGAAGGCCTCTCGCTCGCTCATTCTCTCCGGCGTGCTCGGCGTCGGGATGGTCGGGATCTTCCTCGCCGTCGGCTTGTTGCTCTACCTCCGCGACCAGGCGGCCGGCACGATCGAATCGGACGACACGAGGCGTGTGTTTCTCGCGTTCATGCTCCAGGACCTCCCGATCGGGCTGCGCGGCATGCTCGTGGCCGGGCTCTTCGCGGCCGCGATGAGCAGCACCGATTCGGCGCTCAACGCGATGTCCAGCTCCCTGGTCGTCGACTTCGGGCTCGGTCGGTCGCGGCTCGCCGACGCCCGGCTCGTGAGCATCGCCTGCGGTGCGGCGCTGACGCTGTGCGCGGGGGCATTCGCCCTCTCGCAGGGCGGCCGAGAGGAGGGGCTGATTCCGTTCGCGCTCGGCGTCATGATCTACGCTTACGCCGGGCTGCTCGGTGTGTTCATCTCCGTGCTGCTGCTCGGGCGCGGCTCGACGGTCTCGGTCGTCACCGCGCTCGTCCTCGGCGCCGCCGTGGTCGCGCTGCTCGCGACGGGAGTCCTGGGCTCGATATCCATCGGCTGGCGGATGCTCGCCGGCACGCTCGTTTCCGCGGCCGCGTGCTCGCTGGTCGGAGCGAGGACCGCGATATGACGACGGACGCGAAGATCGGCGAGCGGCTGATGCTCGGGCTTCGCGGCTCCGAGCCGGGCGATCCGGGTCTCGAGACCGACCTCGCCGCATGCGCGAGCGTGGGTGTCCGGGCGGTGCTGCTGTTCGATCGGGACGTCGCCTCCGGCCGGGCCCGCAATGTGATCGGCCGCGATCAGCTGCGAGGCCTGACGGCGCACATCCGATCGCGCCTCGGCGCAGACACCATCATCGCCGTCGATCAGGAGGGCGGGCGGGTGCAGCGCCTCGGACCCGATCACGGTTTCGCCGCACACCCATCTGCCGCGGAGTTCGCCGGGATGCCGCCGCGCGACCGCGTGGCGGCGGCGGATCGTCTCGCCGCGGAACTCGCGGACGTGGGCATCAATCTGAACCTCTCGCCGTGCGTCGACATCGGAGATGGCTCGCCGGTGATCGGTGGTCTCGGCCGCTCGTTCGGCGGCGATCCGGACGCGGTCGTCGAGTGCGCATCGGCGGTGATCGTTGCGCACCGCGGTCGCGGCATCGGCTGCGCGCTCAAGCACTTCCCGGGTCACGGCTCGGCGCCGGGCGATTCACACAAGACCCTGCCCGACATCACCCGATCGTTCGATCCGGGCCGCGACCTCGCCCCGTACCGCGCCCTGTGCGCCCGGGACGGGATCTCGGTGATGACCGCGCACGTGCTGCATCGCGGCCACGACCGATCGCGGCCGGCAAGCCTCTCGCGACCGATCACGACCGGGCTTCTTCGCGAGGGGATGCGCTTCGGAGGTGTCATCATGACCGACTCGCTCGACATGGAGGGCGTGCGCCGGCAGGGGGCGCTCGAGGATGTCATCGCCGCGGCGGCCGGCGCCGGCGCGGATCTGATCGTGCACGCGTGCAACAGCGAGCGGGCCGAGCACGCCCCGGAGGTGGCTGCAGCCGCGGGTGCGGCGGCAGCGCGCCTCACGGCGGACGCGGAGGCCTTCGCGCGTCTGCGGCGATGGCGGCGCGAACTGGCTCGGGGCCCGGGCGGCTGACCCGAGCGGCCGCGATCAACCACGCCCGCGGCCCGAGCCGCATCCATGTCATCACGAATGGATTACGGCGACGGCCCAGAACTTTGAGACGCTATACTGGACCCTTCGGTCGGCTGAGTCTCGAACGTCTGGGGTGAAAGAGTGAGTAAGCATGCGTTCCGTTGCGCGCTGACGCTCGTCGCCGCGGGGGTCTCCGCGGGCCAGGCCCGTGCGCAGGCGCCGATCGAGTTCGGATTCCTGTGGCACATGCATCAGCCGATCTACGTGCCGTATCTGACGCCGCCGCAGGTCGACGCCGCCGGGCTCTTCAGCTTCGGCGTCCAGGATGTCCACAACATGCGCGTCGGGCCGTACCGCCCTTGGCCCCGGAACGCGATCCAGTCCGGGCTCGGCCAACCGAACCTCGGCGCGCAGGTCTCGTTTTCCGGCTCGCTCGTCGAGAATCTCGACGCGATGGAGATCGCGGCGCCGTTCAACTGGACGAACTGGCAGAGCGACTACACGCAGGCGCGGCAGTGGAACACCGCGCTCGGCAACGAGCGTCTCGACCTCGTTGGCTTCGGCTTCCACCACCCGCTCATGCCTCTGCTCGACGAGCGTGACATCCGCATGCAGATCCGCCTCCACCGGGCCAAGCAGCTGAGCGTCTTCGGCGGCCCGGCGAGCCGGGGCATCTTCCCGCCGGAGACCGCGTTCCATAAGCGGATTATCCCGGCGCTCGCTGCCGAGGGCATCGAGTGGGCCCTCGTCGACAGCATCCACTTCGACCGCGCGAGCGCCGGCTTCCCACACTCCGACGCCTCGAGCATCGCGCGCCCGAACCCGGCCGACCAGGTCAACCCCGATCCGACCGCGAGCGGCGGCGCGTGGGTGAGCCTTCAGAATCTCTGGGCGCCCACGCCCGTGAGCGCACCGTTCAGCTACCAGCCCGCCTGGGTCGAGTGGGTCGATCCCAACGCCGACCCGGCCGATCTCCGGCCCGGGGACGTCTCGCGGATCATCGCCGTCCCCGCCGCCCGCTACGAGGGTAACGAGGACGGTCGCGGCGGGTTCGGCGCCTTCCTGTATGAGCGGGTGATGGACCAGTACCGCCAGTACAACACCGACCCATCGCGCCCGATGTTCGTCATGCTCCATCACGACGGCGACAACTTCGGCGGCGGCAGCGACGGCTACTACAACTCAAACTTCCGGGCCATGGTGAACTGGGTGTCCGCGACCCCCAACTACAACGCCACGACGGTGGACGACTACCTCGAGCGTTTCCCGGTCCCGCAGAACGCCGTCGTCCACGTCGAGGCGGGGAGCTGGGCCGGCGCCGACGCGGGCGATCCCGAGTTCAAGAAGTGGCTCGGAGATCCCGGCTCCGACGGCTGGAGCCCGGACCGGAACTCGTGGGCGGTGCTGACCGCGGCCAAGAACGTCGTCTTCACCGCCGAGGACCTGACGGGTCCGGAGAACACTTCCCCGGAGGCGATCCTCGCGGGGACCGGCGACGCCGTCGAGCGCGCCTGGCGGTTCCTGCTCGCCGCGCAGGCCTCGGACCATTGGTACTGGGACGGCACCGAGGTCTGGGACTCGAACGTCACGGTCGGGAGCAACCAGGCCGTCGCCGAGGCGTGGCCGGTCGTCGCCGGCGCGATCGGCAACGAAACGACCGCGCCGACCGTGTTTCTCCCGCAGCGCGAGCCGTACAACCCGGGCGGCGAGGAGTTCGGTGTCGCGATGCCCAGCGACTTCGAGGTGTGGACGTTCGCGGACGACGTCTCGGGCCT
Organism: Planctomycetota bacterium; assembly: GCA_038521625.1. Taxonomy (GTDB): domain Bacteria; phylum Planctomycetota; class Phycisphaerae; order Phycisphaerales; family UBA1924; genus JBCBKP01. The sequence continues at coordinate 61,523 of JBCBKP010000014.1, read as the reverse complement.
CGCCAGCGTGACGCTCAGGTGGCGGGCCGACGGCGACGGGTTCAACGATCCGGCGACGTTCGAGAACGAAACCTACGTCGGCGGCGCCGGCGTCGGCGCCTGGGCTTCGATCCCGATGACCGCCTCGGTGCACCCGCCCCGGCCGTCGTACGTTGAAGCGCCCACGCGCATCGCGACGCGGTACGGCGCCAGGATCGCCGGCCAGCGGGACGTCCTGATCGATTACTACGTCGAGGCGGTCGACGCCGCGGGCAACACGCGGCGCACCGACATCCAGCACGTCTGGGTCGGCGCCGCCTCGAGCGGTGGTCCGGGCGGCAGCGGGTCCGGCTCCGTCGCTGTGGCGCCCGAGCCGCTCGTCGCCGGCGGATCCGCGACGATCGAGTACGACGCCTCGGGCGGGCCGATCGCGTCGGCGGCGCAGGTCTACGCGCATGTGGGCGTGAACGGCTGGGCCAGGCTCCTGGCCGATGCGCTCCCGATGTCGGACTCCGACGGCGACGGCGTGTGGACGGGGGCGATCCCGCTGCCGGGTGACGCGGAGGCGCTCGATCTGGTCTTCAACAACGGATCGGGGACCTGGGACAACAACGCCGGCGCCGACTGGCGCTTCCCCGTCGCCGGCGGCACCGACCCCGCGTTCGTCCTCGACGGCGAGCTCGACCCATCCGCCGTCGCGGTCTCGCTCGGCGCCGTCGACCTCTGGGCGGCGGTCCGCGGGACCGAGCTCTACGTGGCCGCGACGCCGCCTTCCGGGAGCAATGACCGATTCATATTCGTCGCGGCGTCCCCCGGCGCGATGGTGCCCTCGCCGTGGGGGAAGGCCGGGCAGGTCGCCCGCTGGGACGCTTTCCTGGCCGCGGAGTCCACGAACGACTACGCCGGCTGGTTCGACGCGGATGGCGGGACCCGGCTGGCCCGCGGCGCTGTTCTCGAGGGCGTGATCGATCTCGCCGGCGAGATGGGCGGCGTCCCCGAGATGATCGCGATCGCGGTCGGGTCGTACGCCACGGCCGACGGCGGGGCGCTCGACCCGAGCCGGCAGGCGCCGCGTTCGGTCGATGGCGACGCCGTGCTCGATCCCGCCGAGTACGCGCTCATCGACACCTGCTCGCTCGGCGCCGGCGTCTGCTGCCCGGGCGACTTCGACGGCGACGGCGCGATCACAGTCTTCGACATGATCGCGTACCTGGCGGCGCACGACGCGGGGGCGGCCTCGGCCGACATGGCGGCGCCCTACGGCTCGGTGGATTCGGACGACCTCGGCGCGTTCCTGCTGGCGATGGACGAGGGGTGTCCCTAGCCCGGAGCGTATCCTGACGCGATCCCCGGCGTGCGGCGTCCACGCCCCCCCGGGTGTAGCCGCCCACCCGACCACCAAAGCAACGAAGCCAGAGGACCGCATGCCCGACCCCGACCGCGGACTGCGAAAGCTATTCTCGCGAGCGCAGCCCGTCATCAATCTGAGATCCGGCCTCAGCGGCTCGCCGAGGTCGGACATCCTGTCCGGGCTCACCGTGGCCCTCGCCCTCGTCCCCGAGGCGATCGCGTTCGCATTCCTCGCCGGGGTCCCGCCGCTCGTCGGGCTCTACGCGGCGTTCATCATCTGTCTCGTGACGTCGATCTTCGGCGGCCGGCCGGGCATGATCTCCGGGGCGACGGGCGCCATGGGTGTCGTCGTCGTGTCGCTCGTCGCCGATCACGGGATCGGCTACCTCTTCCCGGCGGTCGTGCTCTGCGGCGTCCTGCAGATCGGCGTCGGACTCCTCAAGTTCGGTCGCTTCATCCGGATCGTCCCGCACCCGGTGATGCTCGGATTCGTCAACGGCCTGGCGGTCGTGATCCTGCTCGCGCAGCTCGGCAGCTTCAAGACGCTCGGCGGCGATGGTGAGATGACATTCCTCACCGGCGTCCGCCTGTGGCAGATGCTCGGACTCGTCGCCGCCACCATGGCGATCATCGCCTTTCTTCCGCGGATCACGCGGGCTGTCCCGGCTTCGCTCGCCGCGATCGTCGTCGTCTCGCTCGCGGCCATCGCGATCAACTCGTCCGCTTCGGGCCGGGACGACGCCACCGCCGGAGCGGCCCCGCGTCCGCTGCTCACCGTGGGCGACATGCTCATCGACAGCACGCGAGCCGCGGCCGTCGAGTCTGCGCAGCGGCAGAAAGACCTCGAGGTGCTGCGTGCCGCCGGCTCGGACCTCCCGCCCGGCGTCGAGGCGGTGCCGGAGGCGAGCGAGCCGATCGCGCCGCTCACGCAGGACGAGATCGACGCCGCGATCGAGAGCGTCGATGCCGGCGGGGTGGGCATCGCGGGCGGACTCCCGCGGCCGGCCTGGTGGGACTTCACGATGCCGCCCGCGACCCTCGCGACGCTGTGGATCATCCTCCCCTACTCGCTGATCCTCGCGGGCGTCGGCCTGATCGAATCGCTCATGACCCTCACGCTCATCGATGAACTGACGGACACCCGAGGGCGCAGCAACCGCGAGTGCATCGGCCAGGGCGTCGCGAACGTCACCTGCGGAATCTTCGGTGGGATGGGCGGCTGCGCGATGATCGGGCAATCGCTGATCAACGTCAAGGCGGGCGGCCGAGGCCCGCTGTCGGGCATCACCGCGGCCGTGGCGCTGCTCCTGTTCATCCTGTTCCTGTCGCCCTACATCGAGGCCATCCCGATGGCCGCGCTGGTCGGCGTCATGTTCATGGTCGTGATCGGCACGTTCGAGTGGACGACGCTCCAGACCTGGCGCCGCATCCCGTTCACCGAGGTCCTCATCATGCTGACCGTCGTGGCGTACACGGTGCTGATGCACGATCTCGCGACGGCGGTCATCATCGGCGTCGCCCTCTCCGCGGTCGTCTTCGCGTGGAACAAGAGCAAGCACCTGATCGCCGATGTGAATTTCAACGAGCACGGCAGCAAGATCTATCAGCTGCACGGCGTGCTCTTCTTCGGCAGCGTCACGCGGTTCCGCGGTCTGTTCACGCCGCAGGACGACCCGGACGACGTCGTGATCGACTTCTACTTCAGCCGGGTGTACGACCAGTCGGGGCTCGAGGCGATCAACGCGCTCGCGGACCGCTACCAAACGCTTGGGAAACGCCTGCACCTCCGGCACCTCAGCAACGACTGCCGTCGGCTCCTCGATCGCGCGGGCGAACTCGTCGAGGTCAACATCAGCGAAGACCCGCACTACCACGTCGCCACGGAGCGCGCCGGCTGAGACCCGCCTCCCGGCCGAGGACGGCCCGCGAATCCCGACCGCCCGCGAGCTCAGCGCGACCGCGTGCCCTCGGGCGCGGCCGCATCGACGAGGCGGGGAGCCCCGAGCGCCCGCGAGCCGTGCTGCTCGGGGCCCGCGTTGATCACCGCGGTCCCGAACAGGCGGTCGAAGCGGTAGTGGAAGACCGCGCCGCCGACCGCGGGCAGACGCCGTTCGGGCGCGAACGTGCCCGAGTAGACCGCGCCGGCGGTCAGCCGGACCTCATCGATCTGACCGTGCGCGAACGACATCGGCGCCCCCCTCCCGCCCGGGTCGGCCCCGATGAAGAGCGGGAGCTCGTTGGTCGTCCGCGCCCAGCCCGGATCGACCGGCGTGCGGGACCGGATCTGACCGTCGACGAACAGCGTCACCGTCGCCCCGTCGTACACGCCAGCGATGTGCTGCCAGCGTCCGGTCTCGAGCCGATCGCGCGTCCTCGCCGAGCGGTACTCGCCGCCGAGGTGCACCGAGAAGCTCGGCGTGCCGTTCGAGACGAACACCGAGTACTCCGAGTTCTGCGTCTTCGCGAGCAGACCGACGCGGCCGCTGAACGAATCGGGCCGGAACCAGCACTCGATCGTGAACGGGCCCTGCGGCACGCTCGCGACTTCGCTCGGCACGAGCACCGCCTGGTCCTGCCCGTTGAGCCGGAGGGCTCGGTCCCTCGTCGGCGCCGGGAGAGACGCGACGTCGATCCGGACCGGCACCTCCGCGTGGACCTCGGGGATGTGATACCGCTGCGAGCGCGTGAGATAGTCCCGGACGAGCGCGAATCGGAGCGAGTCGAACGCGTCGTCGAGCCCGCCCGCCGGGCGTCGGATATCGAAGGCGAGCTGCCGCGTATCGCCCGGCTCGATCCGCCCGTGGGTGTGGTCGGGGTAGAAGGACCAGCGCTGGTCGCGGCTCTCCGGCATCAGCGTGAACTCGATCGGACGCGAGGTCGGGTTCGCGACCTCGACGGTCACGACCGAATCGATGGGCCGATCTGCGGTCACCTGCAGATCACCGCTGACGACCGGCACGAGCGTCGCCAGCTCGGTCGTCTCCTCGTGCACCTCGCCGGTCACGTCCCGGACGTCGATCACGTCCCCGACGGGCACCGCCGCGAGCGCGACCTGCTGCGGGCGGACGGTGACGACGTGGTAGTGGTGCAGCCACCCGGCCTCGGGAACGGTGCCCCGCTGGCTCCCCCCCACCGTCGCGAGCGTGACATACTCGATGCCGTCCGCGGCGTCGCTCCGCATGCGGTGGATGTGCCCGGCGAAGACCGCCGTGACATTGCCCGCCCCGACGAGGCGGGGGTGGACCTTCTCGTTCCAATCGCCGCCGTAGTTCCCCTCCAGCCAGCGCGGGTGGTGGACGAAGACGAACTGGTGGTCGGCGTCGGCCCCCCGCTCGAGCGCCGCCTCGAGGAAGCGGAGCTGCTCCGCACTCATCCGCTGTGAGTCGGGATCGCGGATCGATTTCTCGCCGGTCTCGGGGTTCCCCTCGTCCGTGTAGAGGATGATGAAGTTGGCGTTCTTGTGCCGGAAGCTGTACCAGAGCGGCCCGAAGTGCATCTCGTACTCGTCGTCGTGCGCGCTCACCGGCCCGCGGGGCTGGTAGGTGTCGTGATTGCCGGCGACAGGGAACCACGGGCACAACAGCTCCGACATGATCGCCTTGTACTCGCGCATCTCGACGAGCCACTCGTCGTCGTCGTTGTAGCCGTCGATCAGATCGCCGACCGTCATGACGAGGTCGGGCTCGAACAGGTTCACGTCGCGGACCGCGTCGGCCAGGACGTTCACGCCCTCGTCGGGACCGCCCGTCCGGTCCCCGAACACGACGAACGTGAACGCCTCCGTCTCGCTCGGGAGCGGCAGCGAGATCTCGCTCGCACGCGTCGTGAAGAACCGCGCGTCCGTCGGCCGCTCCGTCGGGTGGGCATGATTGTGGGCGTGATGATGCCGGTCGTGCACAAGATTGGGTGTGGCCGAGCCTGGCTGCGCCGAGGCGAGCGAGACGATCGAAGCAACCGAGAGCAAGACGCGTGCGATCACAGGAATCCTCCGGGCGGTCGTGCGGGCTGTCTTGCGGGTTTGGGGCGCGGCGAGCCCCGAACCCGACGTGGGTCGTTCTATAGAGAGCGACTCCCGGCGACGTGCACCTCTCGGCTTGCATGGAAATACTGGCGGCCGTCGTTGGGAGGAATCTCGTTCGACTCCGCCGTCGGCCGACGCGGCCCCGGACCCCGGACGCTTTCCTGGGTGTGGCCCGCGTCCGGGCCGAGCGGAACCAGGAGGATCGGCGTGGGATCTCGGACGACCGAATCGCGACACAACCGGTCGTGCGCCCGTCTGTTGTGCGCCGCCGCGACGCTCGGCCCCGCGTCCGCGACGGCCGCTCAATCCATCGAGGATGTCCGGGCCGGGCTGCTCTCGGTCCGCCAGCTCGACCCCTCGAACGACCAGACCGCGGTCGAGGTCACGATCGAGGCCGGATCGACGCTCTTCAGCCTCCGTCGGCAGAACCGCGGCGACCTGAACGTCGGATTCGGCACGGGCGCGGACCTGACCTCCGGCGTCATGATCCCGGCGATCCGGGACCGCGCGCGGAGCAACCTCGACCAGGGCAACGCCGGCGGGAACGGCGGAGGCGACCTGTTCGCGACAATCGCCAGTTCCCGGCCGTCCTCGGACACGTCACTGTTCGTCTCGGCCTTCGGAAGCCCGAGCGGCCAGGAGATGAACGCGGACGTCGGCGTGGCGTTCTTCCCCTTCGATCGCGGCTTCATCGGCGGCCACGCCATCAACTCGACCAACAACGGCCCGATCGTCTCACTCGTCGCGCCGCCGCAGATCAGACTCGGGCACGAGTTCATCGACGACCCGCAGACACGCGGCGTCTACCGGCTCGATCTCCGTGGGATCGGAGCGAACGGAGACAACGGCGTCCTCATCGTCGCCGGCGGGAAGAACGAGGACAACTTCGCGCTCTCGCGTTCGTCCGGCGACGGCCGCTACACGATCGACATCCACGACAACGGGACCGATGGCGAAACCGGCGAGAACGACCCGGCCGCGTTCGTCTACCTGCCCTATGAGACCGAGGGATTGGTCGCGGGCCGCGTCTCGGAGACGAGCGGCCGGCGCCCGGTCGTGCTCTCCGGGACGGGGGCGTTCTCGGTCTCCTCAGTCGCGAGCGGGTCGGTGCTGCTGAGGATCGACGGCGTCACGGACGACACGGCGGGCGTGCTGCTGCTCACGCCAGAGGGAGGCGGCTCCCGGAACCGCGACAACATCGTGGTCTCGAGCTGGGACGCGGCGGCCGGCGGCTTCGTCCTCGAGAGCCGTGATATCCCGAGCATGACGCTCGAAGGTCTGGCCGGCGAGCCGATGTTCGGCTTCGCCTACATCCCGATCACGCCCGGGCCGGGCTTTGATCCTCGCCCGAACACCTCGACGATCGTCGCGCTGCCGGACACGCAGCTCTACGCCCAGAACACGCCGGCGATCTTCACCCGGCAGCTCGAATGGATCGACGACGCGGCCGAGCCGCTCCGGATCCCTTTCGTGCTCCATCTGGGCGACATCACCAACCGCAACAACGACCCGCAGTGGGCGGTCGCGGACGCCGCCTTCGCCCAGATCGATGGGCGCGTGCCCTATGTCCTCGCGCAGGGGAACCACGACGCCGGGCCGAACGGCAACGCGGACGACCGCTCGACGCTGATGAACCAGTACTTCCCGCTCTCGCGAGTCGGCCGCGAGCGGAGCTTCGGCGGCACGTTCGAGCCCGGACGCGTCGAGAACAGCTTCTCGATGTTCGAGGCGGCGAACCGGCGGTGGCTCGTGCTCTCGCTCGAGTGGGGGCCGCGCGACGCGGTGCTGGCCTGGGCCAACCAGGTGATCGCCGACCACCCGGATCACCTGGCGATCCTGATCACGCACGCCTACATGTACAACGATGACACGCGTATGGACCGCCTCGTGCGACAGACCGGCGGCTCTCCGTACAGCTACGGGACGGCGTCGCAGCCGGGCGGAACCAACGACGGCGGCGACATCTGGCGCGGGGTCGTCAGCCAGCACCCGAGCGTGGCGATGGTCCTCTCCGGTCACATCAAGGGCGAGGGCAGGCTCTCCAGCCCGACGACGCTCGGGGGCGTCGCCCACCAGATGCTCTCCGACTACCAGGGCGATCTCGAGGGCGGGCAGGGCTACCTGCGGCTGCTCGAGGTCACGCCCGACAGCAACGTCGTGCGGGTCCGAACCTACTCGCCCTGGGTCGACCGCTGGTTCACCAGCCCCGGCGCCCACTTCGAGATCGAGCTCCGCGGCGAGACCGCCGCGCGAGCGCTGATCGAACCGCTCGACCTCGCGGCCCCGCTCGGAGAGATCGACATCTTCGATCTGATCACGTTCCTGGAGCGCTTCGACGCCGGAGACGCCATCGCGGACCGCTCGCCCCCGTACGGCGTGCTGGACCAAGCCGATCTCCAGACCTTCCTCGACGGCTTCGCGTCCCCGTGAGCGGGGAACACCCAGCTCAATCGGTCTGATATCGCTCGCGGTCCGGCTCCCGGGGCGTCTCGAGCCGCAGGTCGGCCCAGACCGGGAAGTGATCGGACGGGTACCGGCCGTCGATCCGGGACCGCTCGATCCCCGAGGCCTCGACCGCGAGCCGTGCGCTCGCGAGTACGAAGTCGATCCGACGGCCACCCCCGTCGCTCGTGGGATCGAACGCCGTGTAGGTCCCGGTGCCGGCGTCTCGGTGTGACGGACCGATCGTGTCTCGCAGGCCGTCCGAGCCCTCGGTGACGATCTCGAGCGCGGGCTCGCCGGTGACGGCGTTGAAGTCGCCCATGAGAACGACGCCGGCGTCGTCGACTCTTCGCAGCCCGGAGAGTCGGTCGCGGATCAGCCGGGCGCCGAGCCGCTGCGATCGCTTGCCGCGATTGTCCAGGTGCGTATTCGCAACCAGCAGCGATGCGCCCGTCCGGTACTCGATCAGCCGGGCCCACGCGCAGATCCGGGGCCACGCGTTGTCCCACGAGACGTGCCCGATCCGTTCCGGCTCGTCGGAGAGTCCGAAGACGCCGCTTTCTCCCAGGAGGAAGCTCTCCCGGTCGTAGAGCGTCACGCACCCCTCGCCGCCGATCCGGCCGTCGACGCGATGGGCGCCGACCGCCGCGAATCGCGGATGCCGCTCGAGCAGCTCCCGGATCTGGAACGCGTGGGCCTCTTGCGTCGCGAGAATCTGCGGGCGGAGCAACGCGATCGCGGCGTCGACCCGGTGGGACCGTTGTCCCCACGCGTCGGGCCCGTCGGCGGCGGTGCCGTAGCGGATGTTGAACGACACCGCCCGGACCAGAGCGGGGTCACGACGCCGAGCCCGCACTCCCACCGACGACCTCGCCGAGACCGGTGTGACACCGAAGGCGGCGCACGCGGCGACGGCCTTGAAGAGACCGCGACGGGTCATCGAACGACTCTCCGTATGACGCGGCCTGGGCATGAAAGCGAACGCCGCCCCGGTGGGGGCGGCGTCGCCGGGGGATCTAGATGCTCGGATCAGCGGGTCGGGCAGCCCGCGAAGAAGAGGTCCACGAACGCGCCGACGTCGGCCTGGCTGACGACGTCGGTCGGAGCCGCGAGGACCGCGACGCGCGGGTCGCTCGCGAAGAACAGGTTGACGAACTCGGCGACGTCCGCCTGGCTGATCACGCCGAAGGGCTCGACGAGGTCGGCCGGGCTGCAGCCCGGGGCGATGGGCTCGCCGGGCAGGCCGGTGAAGGGGATGAAGGCGAACATGAACGGCGCCTGGAAGTCGGCGTCGATGTCGAGGATGTCGGGGTCGTTGGCGGTGTCGCGGTCGAAGACGTTGATCGCGACGACGTCGAACGAGCCGTCCGACGCCGCCTCATAGAAGACCTGGACTCCGGCGTCGGCCGACTCGGTCGGGTCGCCGATGCCCTGCAGCAGCAGGACGCCGTCGGTGTTCGAGTCGACGCCCGGGATCGCGATGTTGTAGCCGGTGTACTGCGAGATCGTGCCCGAGCGGGTCAGGTCGCCCTGGATCGTATCGACGTCGATGGTCTGGGCGGTGACGGAGAAGCCGCCCGTGCCGTTGGCGACCGAGCCATCGGCGTTGACCTGAGCCGCGATCAGGCCCGGGGTCGAGTAGGGCAGCGCGACCCAGCCGAGGCGGCTGTTGTCGGTGTCGACGCCGGTGACGGGGTCCTGCGCGTCGCTGGCCGGGTCGATGAGCGAGTCCGAATCGACGATGCGGATCTCGAACTGCGAGGCGTCGACGTCGACGACGGCGTTGCCCTCGAAGTTGCCGCTGGTGCGCGCGAAGAGGACACCCTCGTTCGTGGCGAAGCCGATGTCGGCGGCGGTGGCGGTCGGGACGACCTCGGCATCGTTGATCGTGCCGGCGATGAAGCTGACCTCGGGCTGCTGCGGGAAGCCGCTGGCGATCGGGAAATGGGCGACGACGAAGTTCGAGTTGATCTCGCCGCCGTTGTTGATGTTCTCGGTGACGACGCGGTTCTCGAAGTTGGACACCGCGAACTGCGGCTCGGTGCTGAACACGCGGGTGTCGGTGTCGCCGGCCGCCGGATCGACCGAGAGCCCGCCGGTGACCGTGAACCGGCCGATCTCGCTGGTCTGCGGGATCGTGACGCCGAGCACCGGCGAGGCCAGCAGGCCGTCGATCGCCAGCGCGTTGTCGCCGCGGTTCTCGCCGGCGAGCGAGAAGAGTGACGAGCCCGCGATCTGGGTCACCTGGATGTCGGCCGGGAATCCGGCCGCCTCGTCGGCGAACGTCGCCCCGCGGCCGTTGCTCGTGCTGAACGACTCGACCGTGAAGCTGGCGGCGAGGGTCGTCGACTCGAAGTCGGTGAGGTTCGAGGGCACCTGCTCCGGGGTGGCGGCGGTGATGTCGGCGTTGTCCGGGAGCACGACGAAGTGGACCGCGTGGAACTCGGGCGAAAGACCGTCCTCGGAGTACGTCGGGCCGTCGCGGAGCTGGAGGAGCCAGCCATCGTTGGTGGCGTTGGGCTCGTAGGTGAAGATGTTGTCCTGCGACTGGTTGGAGCCGCCGGAGGCGAAAGCGATGAGGGTCGAGTTGGTCGGGTCGAGGCCCGTGACCTTGAGCTCGCCCTCGGTCCACGCGAGCGAGGCCGCGTCGCCGTCGCTGCGGGTCCGCTCGAACGAGACCGGGCCCTGCGCACGCTCGAAGAGCGCCGTGCCGTTGATCAGCCCCATCGGCAGCGGCTGGGCGGAGCCTCCCGACGGCGTGTAGGTCGAACCGAACGGGACGTATGCGAAGGCAACGCCGTCCGCCTCCTCGCCGGCGAGCGAGGTGTTGACGTCGTAGACCCAGACCTGCATCGTCTTCTCTTGCGGCAGGTTGTCGAAGTAGGGCGCGATGTAGCTGTCGTTGTCGTTCTGGGCCTGCACCGGGAAGACGATCTGCGACTCGCCCGAGGGCGAGCTCGCGAGCAGGATGCCCTCGCGGTGGACGTTGTTGAACTGCGGGAGCACGAGGGCGTAGCGGCCGATGACCTTGCCGGCGGCGCTGCCGTCGAACGGGATGAACGGCGGGACCGCGTTGTCCGGGAGGTCGACCAGCGCCGGGAAGCTCGCGTCATAGGCGGCGAAGTTGGCCTCGGTGACGAGCTGGACGTCGCCGGCGCCGACCGCGAGCGGCCCGTTGACGACGGTGCTCGCGGGATTCGCGAACGCGGCGTTCCAGTTCTGGCCGAACGGGAAGAACGCGAACGACGAGTCGAGGTCCTCGGCGACGTTCTGGTCCGGGAAGTCGTCGCCGTTGCCCTGGACGTCCATGGTCACGGGATCGACGAACGGGCCGATGTCGAAGGTCGTGACGCGCCAGCCGCCGTTGTTCGCGGCCGCCGAGGCGTTCCAGCTGCCGTCGACGGAGAAATCACGGATCTCGGACGCGCTGGTGAGCAGGACGCCGCCCGACGTCGGGAACGCGGGGTCCGACGTGCCGGGAACCAAGAAGTCGTACAGGCCAACGTCCGGCGAGTCGAGCTCGAAGCTCCCGTTGCCGACACGCAGCGTGACCGTGAACGGCCCGAACTCGACATCGACGGACCCATGCGAGACGGTCGGCTGGGCATGGGCGGTTCCGGCGAGCGCGACGAGCGTCGCGACCATCATCTTCGACTTCATTTCGATCTCCTCCTGGGGTGTGTCGCCTTCGGGGCGATTGCGGGCGTGCTCGATCTCTCAGTTGCGCTCGCGGTCGTCGCGACGTCGCGACTGCTCGAAAACCTCGTTCTTGATCCCGACGTAGAAGCGGGTGTCGAGCTCGTTCTCGCGGTCACGGATGACCCGCACCGCTCCGTCGACCATCACGGCGTTGCAGCCGTCGCCGTGGCGGAAGTACTCGGCCCGCCAATTGCGACCGATCTCCGTGTACGGCGCCCACGTGCTCTGATCGAGCTCGTCGAGACCGTCGCCGTTGCCGTCGATCACGTTCTCGGCCCCGTCCTGCGCGAAGATCATCTCGGAGGGCTGCGCGACGCGAGAGAGCGGGGCGCCGCGCCAGCTGAACGTCCGCCGCGAGCCCGCGCCGGCGTAGGGGATCTCGACGTTGATCGAGACACGCTCCCAGAGCATGTTGGGGTAACGACGCGCGTCCTCGAACGACATCCTCGAGCTGCTGTTGGGCTCCTGCTCGTATCCGTTGAGGCAAAGCGTCGACCACCGAAGATAGATGTCGAAGTCGGGATCCCGCCCCGTACGTGATGACGACTCCCAGATGCCGCCGCCGGAGCTGTCGCGACCCTGCGGGATCATCCAGCTGGCGGTCGGGCAGTTGAACGCCTCCCAAGCCGGCCCGCCCAGCGCGCTGTACGAGGTGCCGATGCTCGGGTCGTAGTCGGTCGCGAGACGCCGGATGTCCCCCAGGTACTCCTCGTAACGCTGCCCCCAGTAGGCGGCCCCGTCGTTCGGACGCAGGAGAAAGACACCGTCGTTCGTGTTGTCGTTGTAGTTCTCTCCGTTCACGAACTTGAATCGCTCGATCCAGTTCGGTCGGTACTCGCTGTGATGCTCCGAGTTGTCGAGCGCATAGGCGGTGACCGCCTGCATCACGGTACGCATGTTCGACTGGCACTTGACGCGCCGGGCCGACTCGCGGGCCGACCCGAGGGACGGCAGCAGAATCCCGATCAGCAACGCGATGATCGCGATGACGACGAGAAGCTCGATCAGCGTGAATCCGAAGTTTCTTGTCGCTCTGCGGACGGTGGTCATCGGTGGCTCCTGCCTTGCTGGACTCCCCCGGCAGGATGAGCGTCCGAGCCCGACCCGCACGTCAGTCAACCGACGAGAAGGCCGCGATCGCCCCCGGACAAGGGCGGTCGGACACGGGAATTCACGCTTCCTTAGCGCCGTGACGCCCCGCTAGCGGAGCTCGGGCTCGATCCACTCGCCGCCGAAGACAAAGCCGTGGTAGCCGTTGCCCGACCGGTCGGGAACGACCGATCCGGTGTTCTCCTTGAAGTCGAGGAGCACGAGGTCGTCGGGCGTGGGGTCGAGCCTGCCGATCGCGTCGGGCACCGGGGGATGGACGCCCGATCGGATCCTCACACCCTCGATCTTGCCGCGGAAGAAGTGGTGCATCCCGATCCGCCAGCTCGGACCGGCACCGACCGTCGTGGCGAGCGCCGATACGCTCGCGAGCGCGTCGACATCCTCGAGCCTGGAGACGAGCATCCCGTCCCGGTACATCGAGATCGAGTCGCCATCCCAGACCCCCACCAGATGCACCGCGGCGTTGGTCCGCGCGGCGCGGTCATCGAGGACGCGGATGTAGCCCAGGTCGTCGGTGCGTTCATCTTCTCTGCCGCCCCACCACGAGAACTCGTAGCGTGGCCCGTCCGACCACTCGCTCGTGATGCCCAGCGCAAGGCCGGAAGACTCGTTGCTGCCGAAGATACAGGTATAGCGCTGACTGATCGCCTCGGGCGTCGCGATCGCCTCGATCGTGAACGGCTCGCCCCCGACGAAGTGAAAGCCCGGTACGAGGACGTACGAGGCCAGGCCATCGAACCGCATGCCCCCCGCTGGCCTGCCGCTCGTGGGCACCGCGACCATCTCATAGGTCTCGATCGCCCGCAGCTCGCGCCGCTCGATGGTGGTCGGCTCTCGGAGATTGCTCAGGAACACCCTGCGACGTTCGACCAGCAGCCGCTCACCGAACTCACGGCCGCGGCGCGCCGCCACCTCCGCGAAGACCTCGGTCAACTCACGCCGGCCCGTGTCCCACTCCGTCGCCACAAAGATCGCGTCAGCTCGCTCCAGGAGAAGGTCGAGCGCCCGATCGGCCCGAGGCTCGAACCGCGGATCGCCGGCGGCGGAGATGACCACGGTGTGGACCGCCTCGATCACGCGCCCCAGCGCGAACTCGGTCTCCGGCCTTGATCGCGCAAGCAGCTCTTCGAGCACCTCGACAGCGCCGTCCAGATCCCCGCGGCTCGCGTACGCGTCGATGAGGCGGACCCGCAGATCGATCAGCCGGACCGAAGAATCGGGGGTGCCCACCGACGCCACCCGCGCGCGCTCGAGCGCTCCGATCGCGTCGTCGAACCTGCCGACGTTCAGCAGCTCTCGCCCCTCGAAGTACAACTCCTCGAACGACCGCGGCGCTCCCCCCGCGAGCCCGCCGGGATCGGCCCGACCCAGCATGAGCCGCTCGGCCTCCTCCGGGCGACCCGCCGCCCGAAGCAGCCGCCCACCCGCCGCGAGGATCCGCTCCCTGAGCGGATGCCCCTCACGCAGAGACTCGCGCGCGATGCGTCCCTGCTCGATCGCGAAGCTATCGAGCGACACCGCCGCCCCCCGCGTCGACTCGGTGGAGCCCTCGATCTCGCCGCTGTGCAGCGCGGCACGCATCAGATCGTCGGCGATCTCGAGCGTGCGGACGTGCCCCGGGCCGAAACGCGTCGCGGCGACGTCGTGCAGATCACGGAGCGTCCGTATCGCCTCCCCGAGCGAGCCCGCGTCGAGGAAGGCCGCCGCGAGCACCCGCTCCGCCCGGATGACCGCCGGGTCCGCGTCGTCCAGCTCCTCCCCACTCCGGGCCCGGGCGTCGCGCACCATCCGGATCGCCTCCGAGTACCGTCCGCGGAGCATCGCCGCGTTGGCGCGCCGGATCGCGAGACCGAGGAGATCGCGGTAGGACATCGACCAGCTCGCGTCGATGCGGTCCAGCAACGCGATCGCACGCTCGGGTCGCCCGAGGCCGAGCCAGACATCGCTCTGGAGCAGCGCGAGCTCCGGGTCCCGATCCGTGACGACGACCGAAGTCTCGTCGTCGACCCCGCTCACACTCGAGATCTCACGCAGGGCTTCGTCCGCCCTGCCCGACTCAAGAAGCGTCAGGCTGAGAAGAGTCGTCGCGTGGGCGTACTGTCGGCGACCGTCGATCCGGCGCTCGAGCGAAAGGAGCTGGGCACGCCGCAGGAGCTCGACCGCACGATCGTGCTCGCCGACATCGAGCATCGTCTCCGCCAGCGAGATCAGCAGGCTCGGCTTGTCGTTCGGAGCCCCGACCGCTCCAGAGAGGAGAATCTGCGACGCGTTGTCGAGAACATCCAGCGCGGTCGCCGTGCGTCCGAGCGAACGCGGGCTCGGCGTCGCGAACGCCTCGCGGAGCAGCCCGTTCAACGCGTCCGATTCCCGCTTCGATCGCTGCGATTCCTCCAGCGCGCGCTGAGCGATCGATCGCTCCGAGAGAGCCCACATCAGGCCCCCGCTTGCGCCGACCAGAGCGGACAGAGCGAGCAGCGCGAGGACCGCCGCCGTGACCACCGGGATGCGGTGGCGCTTCACGAATTTCCGAAGCTTGTACAGCATCGAAGGAGGCCGCGCCTCGATCGGCTCGTCGCGACGGTACCTGTCGATGTCATCGATCAGGCCGCCGACGGTCTGGTAGCGGCGCCCCATGTCCTTCTCGAGGCACCTCAGAACGATCCAGTCAAGATCGCCCTTCAGAGCACCGGCCAGCCGCTCCGGGTCACTCAGCCGCTCGGCCGCGATGCGGTCGGCGTCCGCCGTCTCGCGGAGCCGGTCGCTCGGGAGCGGGGCGTGATTCTCCTTAATCAGCTTCGAGAGCTGGCCGATCGCGGCCGACCTGAGCGTCTCGGAGTCGATCGGCGTCGTCCCGACCAGGATCTCGTAGAGAAGCACGCCGAGGCTGTAGATGTCGCTCCGCGTGTCGGCGGGGACAGATCCGGCCTCGGCCTGCTCCGGGCTCATGTAGGCCGGCGTGCCGATCACCTGATGGAACCCCGTGAACAGCGTGCGATCGGTCAGCGGTCGATGCATCGCCTTCGCGATGCCGAAATCGATCACCTTCGGAACCGCCCGGTCGCCGCTGCGTGACACCAGCACGTTCGACGGCTTGATGTCGCGATGGATGATTCCCTTGACGTGCGCGTGCTCGACCGCCCGCGCAACGTCGCAGAACACCTGCAGCCGCTCCTCGACCGTGATCCGGTGAGAGTCGCAGTACTCGTTGATCGGCATCCCGCGGACGAGCTCCATGACGATGTAGGGCCGCAGGCCGTCCGTCACGCCGCCGTCGAACACCTTCGCGATGTTCGGGTGCTCCATCATCGCCAACGCCTGACGCTCCGCCTCGAGGCGGGCGACCGCGGCCTTGGAATCCACGCCGATCTTCAGGACCTTGACCGCGACCTGCCGCCGGACCGGCGAGAGCTGCTCGGCCAGATAGACCACCGAGAAGCCGCCCTCACCGATCTTCTCGAGCAGCTTGTACTTGCCGATCGACCGGCCACGGACCCCGGCATCGTCGAAGTCCCCGAGACCATCCGGTTCGCCGTCGTGCGACCCGGTCTCTCCCGGCTTCTCCAGGAACGAGCCCAGCCGCTCGTGCGCCTCGACCAAGCGAATCAGCTCCGCGCGCTTCTCCGCGTCGCCCGCGGCGACTTCCTCGACGAACGCCACCCGATCCGACGCGTCCAGGGCGATCGCCCGCTCAAACAGGTCGAACATCGACGGCACCCCCGAATCCGGCGCCGGGGGCTGGCCCACGCTATCCGTTGAGGTGCTCATAGATCCAAGCGCGGGCAAAGGCCCAGCGGCGATCGACGCTGCTCTTGGAGATCCCCAGCACCGACGCCGTCATCGCGACGGTGAGGCCGCCAAAGAAACGGAGCCTGAACACCTCGGCCGGCTCGGGCCAGATCGCCTCGAAGCTCTGAAACACACCATCGAACCGCACGCGATCCTCATGGTCGGCGCACGCCAGGTTGTCGAGACCGTCGACCTCGGTGAGATTGCACGGCCGGCGAGCCGGCGAACGCGAGCGAGCCCTCCCGTGGTCGATCAGGATCCGCCGCATCGCCTCCGACGCCGCAGCGAAGAAGTGGTACCGGTTCGCCCACGGGATCCGCCGACCGCTCGCGATCCGCAGATAGGCCTCGTGCACCAGCGCCGTCGCACCGAGCGTGTGGTTCGCACGCTCGCGCGCGACCTCACGCTCGGCCACAGCCCGCAGCTCGGAGTAGACGAGCGGCAAGAGATCCGCGGCGGCGACGTTCCCCGGGTCCGGACCCATCGTGGGACCCGACTCCGTCGCGTGGTCGCGCTCTCCTGCGATCGGCGCCATGGGACCATTCTGCGCGACTCCGCACCCCGATTTCGGAAAGCCGCCGTTAAAGCTTGATTAACCGCCGATCGACCCGGACGAGCCCCGACCCCAGCCGCTCCGAATTGAGCGCCGGCCCCGCCGGCCAGACTTTCTGACGATGCTTGAGGTGACCGCACGGTGTCGGTCGCTCCTGACAACTAGAGAACGACCCTCTGCTGCCTCTCCGCATGATCCCCGGCCCGCGCGGATCGAACGGCCTGCGCGGGCCATTGCTCGCTTCACTCCAATCAGAGGCTCGCGAAGATGACCGATCACAGCCAGGGCCAGCACTCTCGCCTATTCGCGCGGATCACGCTCCTCGCGTCCGCCGTCACGCTCCTCGGCGCCAGCCTCGCCTGGAACGTCTCTCTCGCGAGTTCCTTCCAGGGGGGTGCGCCGCCGTCGAGCGACGCCGAGCGGGTCGCGCCCTCCCGCGCCGACAAGATCCGCGAGTTCCTGCTCGACGAGTCTCAGAACGGCATGATCGTCGTCTCCCACCGCGGCCACCACGGCGCAGCGCCGGAGAACACCCTCGCCGCGATCGAAGCCGCCGCGGAGGTGGGCGCCCACATCGTCGAGATCGACGTCCGCAAGACCAGTGACGGCGGCTACGTCCTCATGCACGACACAACCGTCGATCGCACGACCGTGTCGAAAGGCCGAGTGGCAGATCTGACGCTCGAGCAGGTCACGAGGCTTCAGATCCTCGACGGCCAGCGCCCCACGGCCCACCGCCCCCCGACGCTCGAGCAAGCGCTCGAGACCGCCAGGGGCCGCGTCATGCTCAATATCGATCTCAAGACCGGATCGCTCGTTGAGGTCGTCGAGATCGCCCGATCCAGCGGCACGGTCTCGCTCTGCCTCTTCAAGGCAAGATGGGACCGGATAGAGAAGGGCGAGCACGAGTGGATCGCCCGACAGCCCGACGTCCTCTTCATGCCGATCGCCCGGTCCTTCGAGGAGTCCGAAGAGGCGATCGCCGCCCTCGGCCCCCCCGCCGTGGAGATCATCCAGCCGCTCGATCGAACGCTCGGCGAGGAAGAGGCCGAGATCTTCGAGCGCTGGAGCGACGCCGGCGTCAGGACCTGGGCAAACACGCTCTGGAACGGCCGACTCGCGTGGGGGCTCTCGGACTACGAAGCCGTGGAGGACCCCGACGCGATCTTCGGCACGCTGATCGACCACGGCGTCTCGATCGTCCAGACCGACCTCCCGGAGGTCGCGGTCGATGTCCTCCGCCGGCGTGGCGATCTCCCGGACTTCTAGCCCCGAGCAGCCCCTCGCCGCGCCGACCGCCGGCGACGGATCGCGTCCCACGACGAGCCTGGTCTCCGCGCAGGTCCTGCGATCCCCGGCAGCCGGGACGGGCGCGATCGACATAAAGTCATATCGAACTTCGACTTACTCGATCCGCCAACCGGCCCCCGGCCCGGACGGATTCGTCTGCGATGATCGTGAAAGATCGCGCGCTCCAGACCGAGTCACTTGGGATCGCCGCGCCCCAGGAGCCCGTGACCGGATCCAGCACCCATGCCGTCATTACCAGACACCCGGCGGAGCCTCTTCCTCCGCCTGACAGAGCGGAGCCCAGGCGCCTGGGACGAATTCATCGCGATCTATGAGCGCGCGATCCTGGCGCTGTGCCGACGCCGGGGCCTGCAAGAAGCGGACGCGCGAGACGCGCTCCAGGTGGTGCTCCTCGCCGTCGACGAGCGCGTCGCGACGTGGGATCACACCCGAGCACCCGGCGGATTCCGATCGTGGCTCCTCCGCGTTGCCCGGAACGCGACCGTCGACGAGATCCGACGCCGGCAGCGCCAGCCCGCGGCCATCGATGCGATGGGGATCGATGCCTCCGGAGCGGCGGACCCGCACAGCGGGTTCGATGAAGAGTACCGCTCGGCGACGTTCGCCTGGGCGTGCGAACAGGTCCGCTCGGTCGTCCGCGACGAGGCCTGGGCGAGTTTCTGGATGACCGCGGTGCAACGCGTCCCGCCCGAGCGTGTCGCCGAGGATCTCGGCCTGAGCGTGGGGGCCGTCTACACCGCCAAGTGCCGCGTCGCACGACGCCTCCGCGAGGCGGTCGCGAGCGCGGAGTCGCCCGACGCGCGCGACGCGGAGACGAGAGACGGGGTGCCCGGTGACATCTAAAGATCGCTGCTTGTCGAAGTCGCAGGTCGCGGACCTGCTCGCGGAGCGCCTCTCCGGCATCGACGAGACCACCGTCGTCGAGCACCTCGATCACTGCCCGAGCTGCCGGAGGCGCGCCGAGGCCGCGGCCAGCTCCGACGAGTTCTGGGCCGAACTCCGCGGCCGCCTCGGGACGGACGACACATCGCTCGATCATGACCGAGAGCACGAACGCCGCGGCCCCGGCGAGAGCCGGGATGCCCTCGCGCTGCTCGGCCCGAGCGACTTCCCCACGAGCCTCGGCCGCATCGGCGCCTACGAAGTCAAATCGGTGATCGGCCGCGGCGCGACCGGCGTCGTCTTCAAAGCCTATGAGCCATCGCTCAACCGCTTCGTCGCGATCAAGCTGCTCTCGCCCGCGTTGGCGTCGTCGCCCGTGGCGAAGCGGCGATTCGAGCAGGAAGCGCGGGCGATCGCCGCGGTCTCGCACGATCACGTCGTCCCCATCTTCGGCACCGGCGAGCACGCCGGATCGCCCTACATCGTCATGCGGTATGTCCCCGGCCTCTCTCTCCAGCGCCGCCTCGATCTCCGGGGCCAGCTCGGACCGCGCGAGTCCGTCCGGATCGGCATGCAGGTGGTGAGCGGACTCGCGGCCGCCCACGCCCAGGGCATAGTCCATCGCGACATCAAGCCCGCCAACATCCTGCTCGAGCACGACCTCGAACGAGCGCTCGTCACCGACTTCGGTCTTGCGCGCGCCGCGCACGAGGTACCGCTGACGCAGACCGGCGGCATCGCCGGCACGCCCGAGTACATGTCCCCAGAGCAGATCAAGGGCGAGTCGCTCGATCCGCGCTCCGACCTGTTCTCGCTCGGCGCCGTGCTCTACGCGATGGCCGCGGGCTACCCGCCGTTCCGCTCGACGACCGCCTACGGCGTCATGTGGAAGATCTGCGAGCACGAGCCGACGCCGCTCCGCGCGATCAACGCCGAGACGCCCGCCTGGTACGAGGAGCTCACCGCCGGCCTGCTCCGCCAAGACCCCGCCGATCGACCGCAGTCCGCCGAGAGCATCGCACAGATTCTCGAGTCCGAGCTCGCGCACATGCAGAGCCCGAGGTCGTTCCCGCAACCGGCCCGGGACTGGAGAACGCCCGTCACGCCCGCGCCGCGCCCGCGCGGGCGCCTCGCCGTCGCGCTCGCCGCCGCGCCCGCGCTGCTGGGCGCGGTCTGGATCGCGCACGAGACAGGCCTAATCGGCGCGAATCCGCCGCGAAGCGATCCGAACGCCGTCGCGTCCTCCGAGGGATCCGCGTCTCTCTTCCAGAACACGATCCGGCGGACATTCGCCCGAACACCGGGCCGGCCCCTCCTGATCGAGACCGACTACGCGATCATCAACATCCAGGGTGCGGACATCGACGAGATCACGCTCGAAGCCGAACGCGTCGTCAGCGCCCGCGACACCGACCACGCCGAGGCGCGTCTCGATCAGCATTCGCTCGATTTCACGAGCGACGACCGTGGCATGCTCCTGAACTCGAGATTCCGCGGCGAGCACACCGGCACGCGCCGATTCACGCTTAACCTCGCCGTGCCACGCGATCAGACCGTCGTCGTGAACGGCGGCCTCGGACACGTCCGCGTCCAGGATCTCGAAGCGCCGCTCACCATCGACGCACGGAGCGGGCTGATCGACCTCAGGCACGTGAGCGGGACGATCGACGCCTCCACCGGCGGCGGGCACATCCGCTTCGAGGCGCTGTCGGGCGCGATCAGACTCTCGACGGACGGCGGGCTGATCGGTGGGCGCGGCGCCAGCGGCTCGACGACCGTGCACTCCGATAGCGGCAACGTCGACGTCCGAGGAGTCACCGGGTCGCTCACGGCCACGACCGATGCCGGCGGCGTCTTCGCCCAGTTCATCGAACCACCGGCGGGCGACGGCACCATCCGCTCGATCGGCGCCGACGTCCATCTCGTCATGCCCGCCGAGTCGAGCGTCACGCTCACCGGCGGCACGCAGACCGGCCGAGTGCGACGCCCGCCCGACTGGGCGGCCACGGACCTGCCGATCGAAGTCAACGGCGGCGGCCCTTTGATCCGCCTCGAATCCGACACCGGCGACATCATCTTTGAGCCGGCCGACTCGGAACGTTCAACGAAGAAAATCCTCGACCCGGTGTCAGACGCGCCCTCCGGCAACGAGTGAACCATCGGAACACACCGCGCGCGAGGGCGTTTCGGCGAGGGCCGAGCGCCTAGTCCGAGCGCGACAACACCGAGGTCCACGCCATGCCCATCCCGGAACTCCGTTCGACAGCCGCCGCGTGCGCCGCGGCGATCGCCGCTCACGCCGCCGCGGACAACGGCGCGATCGCGCTCGCCCGCCCGATCGACGACATCACGATCGACGGGGATCTCAGCGACTGGACAGACCAGAACGCGTGGAACAGCCTCGAGATCGCGCCGGGCATCCGGCGCGACGACCCGCGCGCCGAGTTCAGGGTGGCCTACAGCGAGGCCGAGGGCGCGATCTTCGTCGCAATCCGCGTTCCCGACGATCACCACTTCGTGCACGAGCCCGACCAGCGCCCGGCCGACGCGGCCTGGCTCGACGAGGACGGCCTGCTGATCTACATCGACCCGATCCACGCGCCGAGCGGCTCCGCCCCGATCGTGATCCTCGTCCGTGAGACGGGCGCGAGCGTCTCGCCGCAGGAGACGAGCTTCGACCCCGCCGCGCTCGAACCACGAGCGGTGACGCTCGCGTCCGCGATGCGCCGGACCGGCGACGTCTCGACTTATGAGGTCTGCATCGAGCTCGGCGATCACGTCCGCGCCGACCGCTCGCTCGGCCTCGACGTCATCTCGATCGATGTCGACGCGCCGTCCGAGCCGCCGAACCCCGCGGACCGCCTCACGCTCTGGGGCCCCGCCTACGGCAAGTCGCGGGCCGCGGGCCGCATCGGAGACCTCATCCTGCTCGACTCCGATCGCGGCACCGGCCGGGTCTCCGGCTCCGTCGAATGGGCCGAGGGCGCCGACGCCGGCGAGCACTACCTCCTGCACGTCCGGTTCCAGTCCCTGACCACGCCCGGCCTGTGGGCACAGTCCGTCACCAACGACGACCGCTTCGAGGCCGAACTCCCCGAGGGCGAGTACCTCGTCTACCCGCCCTTCCCCTTCGCCGGCATCCTGTACTCGGTGCAGATCCCGGACACCCGCGTGGACCGCGTCCGTGTTCGCGCCGGCGAGACCACCGAACCGCGGATCGAATGGTCGCACCAGGCCCTCGCCAGCCCCAGCACCCGCCCCGGCCTGCTCTTCGGCTTCCACCCCTCCGATGAGCCCGAGCTCGACGCGTACATCCGTCAGCTCATGGAGCACTTCCGCGTCCCCGGCGCCAGCGTCGCGCTCGTCCGCGACGGCGAGGTCGTCTACGACAAGCAGTTCGGTGTCGCGAACAGAGCGACCCGCGAGCCGGTCGGGCCCGACACGCCGTTCGACAACGCCTCGGTCACGAAGATGGTCTTCGCGTACGCCGTCAACCGGCTCATCGACCGGGGCGAGCTCGACCTCAACACGCCGCTCGTCGAGTACCTGCCCGATCGCGTCGTCGAGAGCGACGACCGCTCCGATCGGCTCACCGCCTACCACGTCCTGACCCACACCACCGGGCTCCCCAACTGGGGCCTCAGATTCGAGAACGACCCCGGCACCGAGTACGGGTACTCGGGCGAGGGCTTCGAACTGCTCGGCCGCGCGGTCGCCCAGCTCACCGGCAAGCCGCTCGAGGAGGTCTACCGCGAAGAGGTCCTCACCCCGCTCGGCATGACCGAGACCCACGTCGTCCGCGACGAGAACCTCGCCGAGGCCGTCGCGCTCGGCCACCGCAACGCCCTGCCGATCGCGCCGATCATCGACGGACGCCGCGGCACCGCGTGGGGCATGTACACGACCACGGGCGACCTGTGCAAGTTCATGGTCGCGCTGATGGACGCCCGCGGGCTCTCCGACGACCAGTTTGACTCGATGATGGGCCAGCACACGCCGATCGGCGAGTACAACGACGTCGGCTGGCCCGCCTATTTCGGACTCGGCCTCGGCGTCGGCGAGACGCCCGACGGACCGACGTTCGGCCACACCGGCCGGAACCCCGGGAGCGACAGCATCTTCGAGGCCTACCCCGAACAGAACGCCGGCTTCGTCGTGCTCACCAACGGCGAGACCGGCCCGCGCCTCTACCGGCCGCTCCGCACCTACCTCGTCACCGGCGGGAAGACCGCCGAGGACGCCGGCGTGTCGGAGTAGACTGCCGTGGATCGCCGTCCCGATCGACACGAAGTGCCTCTCTCTCCATGACGACCAAGCCATGACGACCAGCCGCGAGGAGATGCTGC
Source organism: Planctomycetota bacterium (assembly GCA_038521625.1). Classification (GTDB taxonomy): domain Bacteria; phylum Planctomycetota; class Phycisphaerae; order Phycisphaerales; family UBA1924; genus JBCBKP01. Next base: position 38,044 of record JBCBKP010000014.1, on the reverse strand, counting down.
TCGGCTCGTTCCTCGATTCCACGCTGCCGCGTCGCGAGTGGACACACCGCGCTCACATCGTCGTCGCCGTCGGCCTCCTGAACCGATACGGACTCGCCGAGGCCGAACGCGTCATGTCCGAGGGCATCCGCGCCCTCAACGCCGCGCACGGCACGCCGGAGACCGCGACCCGCGGCTACAGCCGGACGCGCACCTGCGCGTGGCTGGCGTTGCTCGCGGATTCGGGCCGCCCTCCCAGCGCCGACGCGGCGCGTCCCGACCTGCTCGATCCCGACGTGCTCGCGAGGCACTACAGCCCTCAGCGCCTGTCCGACCCGAGCGCGAAGGAGCGGTTCCTCGGGCCCGACCTCGCCACCCTGCCCGCGTGCGCCGCCGAGCTGACGCCCGAAGACTGAGTCCCTCAGCGAACCTCGAGCAGGCGACGGAATCGCTCGCTCCCCCGGATCGGATCCAGATCCGGGTCCTCGCGCAGGATCGCGTAGTTCGCGAAGCCGGCGCGCACCGCGTCTTCGAGCGACGAGAGCGCCTCTTCGCTATGTCCCAGCTGCGCGTGCGCACACGCGATGTTGTACAACGCCGTCCCACGCAAGCCCGGCTCCTCGAGAAGCTCGCGGTGCACCTCGATCGAGCGTTGGTACCGCTCGGTCGACATCAGCGCGAAACCGAGCCGCCGGAGCAGGTCCGCACGCCCGTCGCGCTCCGCCGATTCGAACACGCGCTCCAGCGCGACGATCTCCCGCTCCCAGTCCCGCGAATCGAACACCATCAGCGCGAGCTGCTCCTCGCGGCCAGCCTCCGAGACGCGCGGATTCAGGAGCGCGTACGTCCGCATCAGGTACGGCTCGGGCGTCCAGCGGTACTCCATGTACTGCGCCGTTCGATCGGCGACCGCCTTGCCGTAGATCCGCGCGACCAGGTGCAACGACCCATCGATCCCCGCCGATACACCGGCCGTCGTGATGATCTCACCGCTGTCGACGTACCGCTTGCCGTGCACGAATCTCGCGTCCGGGGTCTCCTCGGCCAAGCGGTCGAGGGCCCCGTACCAGGTCGTCGCGGTCTCGCCGTCGAGCATGCCGAGCCTCGCGGGGATCACGGCGCCCGTGCAGACCGTCAGCAGCGTCGCGTCCTCCACCCCGGACCGGACCCAGCCCATGAACGCCTCGTCCTGCCCGATCCGGTTCGCCGGGCCGCCAGGAAGCACCAGGATGTCGAAGCGCGGGGAATCCTCGATCGAGAAGTTCGGGATCACGTCGATGAATCCCTGGCTGCGCACCGGCTCGCCGTCGACGGAGACGGTGAAGACATCGAACCCGGGGCGGCCCTCGGACCGCGCGTATCTCGCCGCGGCCGCGAACACCTCGCCCGGGCCCGTGAAGTCCAGGATCTCCACGCCCTCGTAGACGACGATGGCGACCTTCAGCGTGTAGTCGTTCTCGACCGTCCCGGGCTGCGCCGCCGCGCCCGGCGCGAGCGGGAGCGCGGCCACAACGGCCAGACGGGGGCAGCGGGCAAAAGCTATCAGCAGCGAGTTCATTTTGGATTCTCCGGTTGGGCCGCCCGGCCGGCGGCCGCGGTGCGGTCTCGAGACAGACCGATCACACCGGACGCGGTCCCGCGTGTCTTGTACAGAGCATGCGCTCAGAGGACGAGCGACCGGCGGAACCGGGCGGGCGTGACCGCAAACCGCCTCTTGAAGTGCTTCGTCATGTGCGCCTGGTCATAGAACCCGGCCTCGCAGGCCGCGGCGACCACGGTGCAGCCGCGGAGCAACGCGTCACGGGCGAGTTCGACGCGCAGGCTGAGCTCGTACTGATGCGGCGTGATCCCGAACCGCGCCCGGAACGACCGGATCAGGTGAACCGGGTGCATGCCCAGACGCGCAGCGAGATCGTCGCCCGCGATGCCCGTGGGGAGCGAATCACGGATGATCGCCCGCGCATGATCCAGATCGGGCCCGCCCTCCGATCGCGCCGGTCGACCCGTCACAGGAGCGACTTCGCGCAGCACGCCGCCGAATGAGATCGCGGCATCGACGGCCTCCGAGCGACGGCCATGCCGCAACGCCTCGAACGCGCGGTCGAACGAGCCTGCCAGCCTCGGATCGGAGCGGACGCACTCGTCGAACAGCCCGCCGCACCCCGCCTCGCCGACGATCGCTCCGAGCGCCGCGCGCGAGGGGTACAGCGTCCGGTAGCTGACCGGCGCGCCGTCGAACGGCCGCCCGGTGTGCGCCTCGTCAGGATCGATCAAGACGAGATCGCCCGGGGCCGCCCGCCAACACCGCCCTCGGCAGTCGAACTCGATCACGCCCGCGTCGACGCGCTGGAGCACGAAGGTCGAATGGGCATGCGTGTCGAAGCGGTGACTCGATCGCACCATCCTCGAGAGCACCAGCCCGCCGAACACGTCGACCCGCCCGAATCCCGAAGCCTCCGCGTCACGCATGATCAATCCCGCGAATCCCCCACGCGCGGGCCCAACCGCCGCGATCCTCTACGCGGCCGCCGGCGCGCGGTTCGGCCCTGAGCCCGAACACCGTGCGAGACGCGCCCGGCTCGCCCCCACCTCGTCCCCCGGGCCCGCGGATCGGAGGTCTGCTTGCAGCGTCCGAGCCCAACCGCCACACTGCCCGGATGCCCAACTGCGCCGCCCCCCCGCCCAGCCAGTCCCGAGGCGTGCTCGACTGGATCGAGCTCATCGGGAACAAGCTCCCCGACCCCGCCGTCCTCTTCCTGATCGGCTCGGTGCTGATCATCGTCGCGAGTCACTTCGCCGCGCCGAGCCTGCCCGACGGTTTCGAGGTCCGGTGGACCGACGTGGGCAACAGTGACGGCGGTGTCGATGAGTACCTGGCGACGATGGGCCGGGTCGGTGCGGATGAGAAAGGCAACGAGACGTTCACACCGGGTTCGTTCGTCGTGGTCGAAGAGAGCGACGGGCTGGCGGCGCATCTGGTGCTGGAGACGGGCGAGACGGTTTCCGATGACGCCGGCGCGCCGATGGACTTCGCCGAGCGCGGCTGGGCCGTCTTCCAGAAGACCCCAGCCGAGGTCGAGGACCCCGAGACCGGCGAGACAACGCTCGTGCTCGAGCCCAACGGCTCGGTCATGTTCGCCCGCTCGCTCATGACCAGCGACGGGCTCTACTGGATCCTCAGCTCGATGCAGGCCAACTTCCTCGGCTTCGCGCCGCTCGGCATCGTGCTGCTCGGCATGCTCGGCATCGGCCCGCTCGAGAGGGTCGGGCTGATCGGTGCGCTGCTTCGCGTCAGTCTGCGGCCCGTGCCAAACTCGCTGCTCACGCCGGCGATGGTGTTCCTCGGGATCATGAGCAGCCTCGGCACGGATGCGGGGTACGTCGTGCTGCCGCCGCTCGCCGCGGCGGCGTACATCGCCGTCGGGCGTTCTCCGCTGGCTGGCATCGCGGCGGTGTTCGCGGGCGTCAGCGCGGGGTTCAACGCGAACCTGCTGATCACAAGCCTGGAGCCGGTGATGGCCGAGTTCACCCAGTCGGGCGCGCAGCTGGTCGATCCTGCGCGTCAGGTCGCGCCGACGAGCAGCTGGTATTTCATGGCGACCAGCACGATCCTGATCACGTTCGTCGGTTGGGCGACCACGGCGATCTTCGTCGAGAAGCGCCTGACGGCCAAGGACCCGCTGGACGGCGGGCCGCGACCGCTCTCCGACGGCGAGGCCGGGGGAGATGACCGGCTGAAGCCCGAGGAGGTCCGCGGGCTGCTGCGGAGCGGCGCGGTGTTCCTGGCCGCGCTCGCGCTTGTGGTGACGCTGATCTTCTGGGAGGGCTCGCCGCTCCACGGCGTGGAGGGGATCTTCCCGCGCTGGGTCGCTGTGATCGTGCCGCTGATGTTCATGCTGACCATCGTTCCGGCGATGGTCTACGGCTGGACCGTCGGCGTGCTGAAGGACACGAAAGACGCGGCGAAGACGATGATGGACGCGATGGCCGGCATGGCGCCGATCATTGTGCTCGCGTTCTTCGCCGGTCAGTTCGTGTCGTATTTCGCTGAGTGCAACCTCGGCGCGATGCTCGCGTTCACCGGCGGCGAATGGCTTTTCGAGCAGCGCATGCCGGCGCCGGTGCTCATCGTCGCGTTCATCGTGCTGACGATGGTGTTCAACCTGTTCATCGGATCGATGAGCGCCAAGTACGCGCTGTTCGCGCCGATCTTCGTGCCGATGTTCATGCTGATCGGCATCCGGCCCGAGGTGACGATGGTCGCCTACCGCATCGGCGATTCGGCTACGAACATCATCACGCCGCTCAACGCGTACCTCGTGATCGTGCTGGTCTTCATGCAGCGCTTCGCGCCCAAGGCCGGCATGGGCACGCTGGTGGCCATGATGCTGCCGTACACGGTGACGTTCGGCATCGTCTGGACGATCTTCCTGGTCTTGTGGGAGGTTCTCGGGCTGCCGCTCGGCCCGAGCGATCTCGGCACGGCCTTCACGGAGTCGGCGGAGCCCTAGACGTTCACGGCTCCGAAGCGACGCACGAGCAGGCTCGAACGGCGGTCGGTCGCCGGATCTTCCGTCGCTCCCGCGCCTGCGCTACCCCCCGAAGCAGCCCAGCCCCAGACGGCCCAGCAGCGCTTCCACGTCCGTCTCGGTCAGGGCGTCGAATGGTGAGGCGACGTCGGCCGAGGCATCGCCCGCGTCGTGCGCCCGGACGAACGCGACGAGATCGAAGATCGTGATCCCGCCGTCGCCGTCGAAATCACCGGCGCAGCCCGGCTCCCTGAGCGCCACGCTGTCGACGAACACCGACCCGCCCGGGCTCGACGCCGGCTGCACGAACTGGATCGAAACCCGCGCCTCGACCGCGTCGCTCGGCGCCACCGCCGTCAGTTCTAAATACGACCACGTGTCCTCCGGCGAGCCGCCGTCCGCGATGACGACCGACGCCTCGTCGAGGAACGACGCCGAGCCGTACACCCCCCCGGCCTTGCTGTAGAACTCGATCTTCATGATCGCCGAGTTCCCGGTGCCCGCGATCGAGTCCTCCGATCGCGTCAACGCGTGGGCGCCGACCGTCAGCCACTCGCCGCCGCCGATCGAGACGTTCTGGAAAGCGCCCGAGTAGTTCTCCTCGCCGCTGAACTGACCGTACATCTTGAGCGATCGCTCGCCGTCGAGCGGCGTGCCCCAATCCGAGACGACGTTGTCGATGACGTTCCCGAAGCGAGGCCACTCGGACATCGCGCCGTCGTCGTCTTCGAACCCCGGGTCCAAGAGCATCGACGCCGGCGGCGGCGTCGGCGCCGAACGCTGCCAGACCCGGACGTAGTCGATGTCGAACTGCGCCGGGAACGGGGTCGACCCGTCCGGGTAGCCCGAGAAGTTCCCGCCGACCGCGAGATTCAGCACGATGCTCTTCGGCGTACCGGGGATGCCCACCGCCGGCTCGTACACCCGGAAGTGCTCGACCCCATCGACAAAGAAGCCCACGGTTCCGACGTCCCACTCGACGGCGTAGTCGTGGTACCCCTCCTGCAAGTTCGCGCCGCTCTCGTACCAGTGGGCGACGTGCTGGTGCGAGGGCTCGTCCCACCCCCAGTGCAGCGCGCTGCTCACGCCCCACGGCCGATCGCCGCGCGCTTCCATGATGTCGATCTCGCCGCCCGCCGGCCAGCTCGCCGTCCGGGGCAGCAGCCAGATCGCCGGCCAGAATCCCTGGCCGTACGGGAGCTTCGCGCGGACCTCGACCCGCCCGTAGCTCCACTCCTGCCACGTCCGGACAAGCCCCGAGTTGTAGTTCCGGCCGAAGCTCCAGTTCGGGTCCCTGTCCGCCCGCAGGTGCAGCGCCCCATCCCAGACCGAGACCTGACCCGGGTGGTAGTACTGCAGCTCGCCGTTGTTGCTCGCGGCCCAGTCCGCCACCTGCCAGACGCCGTAGTCGATGGACCCGCCGTCGAAGTTGTCCTCGAAGACCGGGCTCCCCCACCCGGGCACGATCACCGGCCCGGCCGCGAGCGACGCCGACGCGAGACCAACGACGACCGCACCCCCGAGGCCCGCAAACGAATGGCTCTGTCGACGTCGGATAACACACCTCCCGGCCTGAACTTCTGAATCTCCCCCGGAGAGTGTACAGACCCCGAGCCAGATCTCCCCACGAATCACCTCACGAACCCCACGATTGACTAAGACCCGCGAGGGCTCTATCGATTCGTCGCATCAAGAGTCCCAGGATGTCTCAAGGTCCTGGGCGGCAACCGAGCTGCGATGGCAGTCACGGTGCCGAGACCAGCCCCGGCGTGGGGAACGATGTGGCGAGTCCTGCTCCGCAGAGCCTCGCAAAAACAGCGGCAGCGCCGCCGCGTCCACGCCAACACTGGAAGCTCTCGATGCTGTGAAGGAGTTCACAGCATGGGGCATCGTGACGAACCGGGCCGCGCGTACGCGGCCTATCAGTGCACCAGGATCGGCACCGCCAGAGGGGACGGGCACCCGCTCGCCGCCCCGATCGTCCAGTCGACGACGTTCGCGCGATCCGGCGTCGGCACCGATCCGACGCATCAGTACTCGAGGGTCTCGAACCCGAGCGTTTCCGCGCTCGAGAAGGGACTCGGCGAGCTCGAGGGAGCCCCGCCGGCGGTCTGCTTCGGCACCGGGCTGGCCGCGGAGGCCGCCCTGTTCCTCGCAGTGCTCCGAGCCGGCGATCACGTCGCCTGCGCGCGATGCGTCTATGGCGGCACGACCAGGCTCCTCCAGGATCTGCTGCCCCGTCTGGGGATCACCTGCACGTTCATCGACGCAAGGGATCCGAGCGAGCTCGCGGCGGCGCTCCGGCCACGGACCCGCCTCGTCTTCCTCGAGACCCCGTCGAACCCGACCCTCGAGATCACCGACATCAGCGCGTGCGCCACGATCGCCAAGAGGCATGGGGCGATCGTCGCTGTCGACAACACGTTCCTGACGCCGATCCTGCAGAACCCGCTGAACCTCGGCGCGGACATCTCGGTCTACTCCACGACGAAGTTCATCGACGGACACTCGGTCGCCCTGGGCGGCGCCCTCGTCTCTCGCGACGAGCGGCTACTCGACCGAGTCCGCCACATCCGCAAGTGCACGGGCTCCATTCAATCACCCTTCAACGCGTGGCTGACCTGCCAGGGCGTCAAGACACTGGCGCTGCGAATCAGAGAGCAGTCTCGCTCGGCGCACGAGATCGCCGACTGGCTCAAACACCATCCGAGCGTCGTCACCACGCACTACCCATCCCTCAAGTCCGACGACGCCCGGCGAATCGCGCGAGAGCAGCACGCGGCCGGCAACGGCGCCGTCGTCTCGTTCGAGCTCGAAACCTTCGATGATGCCCACAGCTTCGTCAGCGCGCTCCGACTCTGCACACCCGTCGAGCACGTCGGCTCGGTCGAGACTCTCATCACCCATCCGGCCACCATGACCCACGCAGATGTCCCGATCGCCGAGAGAAGGGCCGTCGGGATCAGCGACGGGCTGCTCCGGCTCTCCGTGGGTCTCGAGCCCGTCGGCATGATCATCGAGGATCTCGAGCGAGCGTTCACCACGATCCGCCCCGCCCCGTCACCGACCCCGTCCCGCGACCAGTCGGAGGTGAGTCATGTCGAATAGCAGACTCATCGTCCTCAAGTTCGGCGGCTCGGTCCTTCCCGACGAAGGCGCACTCCAGACGGCGGTCCACGAGATCTACCGCTGGCGTCGCGAGGGCTGGCGCGTCGTCGCCGTGGTCTCGGCGCTGTCCGGACGGACCGACGATCTTGTATCCGCCTGCGATCGGGTCGCTGCACGCCCGAGCGCCGCGGCCTGTGCGCCGCTGATCGCCTCGGGCGAGGCCGAGTGCGCCGCGATGCTCGGTCTCTACCTCGACCGCGTCGGCCTGCCCGCCTCGGTGCTGACACCCAGCGCCGCGCGCCTGATCGCCGGTGGCACGCCGCTCGATTCTTCCCCGGAATCCGTTGACATCCCCGCCCTCGAGAGCGCCCTCGAGACCGACGGAGTCGTCGTGCTCCCCGGTTTCACCGCGATCGATTCGCGCGGCCGGACGGTCACTCTGGGAAGAGGCGGCTCCGACACGACCGCGCTCTTCTTGGCACACGCTCTCCGCGCCGAACGCTGCCGGTTGATCAAGGACGTGGACGGCCTGTACACCGCCGACCCGGCGCACGATCGGTACGCCCGAAGATACGGGTCCTGCTCCTATGAGGACGCGCTGCGGACAGACGGATCCATCATCCAGCACAAAGCGATCGAACTCGCGCGAACGCATGGCGTGGAGTTCGAGATCGGGCGGCTCAACGGCGTGAGCCCGACCGTCGTCGGCGTCGGCCCGTCGAGGCTCAATGAGCTCCCGGATCACCCGGAGCCATTGCGCATCGGGATCGCCGGCGCGGGCACCGTCGGCGGCGGCTTGCTCGACCACCTGAGCCGGCTCCCCGAGTCCTTCCGGATCACCGGCGTCGCGTGCCGGAGCGAGGCCAGACGGGACTCGCTCGAGCGCCGCGGCCTTCGGGTTGTCGAGCGGCCGCACGACTGCGCCGCCGGATCCGACCTGCTCGTGGAACTCATCGGTGGCACCGACGCCGCGTACGAGCTCGTGGCGTCGAGCCTGCAGGCCGGACGAGACGTCGTCACGGCGAACAAGGCGCTCCTCGCCGAGCACGGCCGGGAGCTGCAGTCGATCGCGGACAAGCACGGCGCCCGACTTCTCAAGTCCGCGAGTGTCGGGGGCGGGCTGCCCGTGCTCGAGCGAGCGGTGGCCGCTCCCGCGAGCGTCGTGCGCGGCGTTCTCAACGGCACCGCCAACTTCGTGCTGTCGGCTCTGCACGACTCGAAGCCATTCGCAGAGGCGGTCGACTCCGCGCAGCGAGCGGGCTTGGCCGAGGCCGATCCATCGCGTGACCTGGACGGCCGAGACTGCATCGACAAACTGAGAGTCATCGCACAGGCACTCGGCTTCGACGAGCCACGGTGTTCGTCCCCCCGGATCGTCTTCCCCGAGACGCTCGGAGAAGGCCGGTGCCTCCGGCAGATCGGCACCCTGCGCGAGAGCGAATGCGCGGTCGAGCTGGAAGAACTCGTGCCCCCGGACCCGCTCTTCGACGTCGCCGGCGAGGAGAACTCGGTCATCATCGAGTGCGCGGACGGGACCACGGAGGAGATCAGAGGGCGGGGAGCCGGCCGATGGCCGACCGCCGAATCTGTCCTCGCCGATCTTCTCGAGCTGAGCCGCGACCGCAGCCGCAACGCCCAGCTCGCCGCCGACGCGCAGGGATACGCCCATGCCCGCTGAGCCACAATCCATCGCGATCATCGGGGCGATCGGCGCGGTCGGCCGCGAGGCCACGACGATCCTCGAAGAGCGTGGGCACCCACCGGAACAGATCCGGCTCTTCGGCTCCGAGCGCTCCCGGGACACGACCATTCCGTACGCCGGCGGCCGCCTCCAGGTCCGCCCGTTCGACAAGTCCGCGCCGAGCGATTGCGCGGCGGCCCTCCTCTGCACACCGGCCGAGGTGTCCCGCGAGATCGCGCCGGCGCTGGAGCGCGCGGGGATGACGACGGTGGACTGCTCCTCCGCGTTCCGACATCACCCCGACGTCCCCCTCGTCGTGCCAGAGATCAACGGGCGGCTCCTGACCGGACCCGCGCGACCGAGGCTGGTCGCGAATCCCAACTGCTCGACGATCATGCTTCTGATCGCGATCGAACCGGCCAGGCGCGCGTTCGGACTTCGATCGCTCACGGTGAGCACCTACCAGGCGGTCTCCGGCGCCGGGCAGGCCGCGATCGAGGAACTCTCCGATGAATCCGCGAGACTCCTATCCGGAGAGCCGCCCGCGCCGACGATCTTCCCAACGAGCTGCGCTTTCAACGTCTTCCCGCACGAATCGCCCCGCGACCCCGGCTCGGGCTACTGCGAGGAAGAGATCAAGATGATCCGCGAGAGCCAGCGGATCCTCGATGATCGCACACTCGAAGTGCTCCCGAATTGCATCCGGGTGCCGGTGGCGAGGTGCCATTCGCAGGCGATCGTCATCGAGACGGGCCGGGATGCATCAGCCGAAGAGATCGGAAATCTGGTCCGCGAGTACGAGCACGCCGACTATTCGCCGGGCACGACGGTCACGCCGCGGGATACGGAACGAACCGATCGAGTCCGACTCGGCCGGGCGCGAGCATCGATCTCGAACCCGGCGCGCAAGTTCATGCTGTGGGCCTGCTGCGACCAACTCCGAAAGGGTGCGGCGCTCAATGCGATCCAGATCCTCGATCGGCTCGACCCGCAATGAAACTGCCGCGGCATCGTCGCGGCCGTCGCTCGACCCCTCGGTGATGCGCCAGACGAGCGGCGAAGAGGCATCGACCACGACTCGGCTGCGAAACAACACGTCGAGAGTACCCCAACAGATCCGCTGTGAGGATCGTGCGAGGGCGGCGTACGCTCTGCCACCCGCGGGCCGCTCGGCCTACATTCCGGACGAACCGCGACGAGCGTCGACCGCGGGCGCGTCCGGGCCGGGTTCTGTCGGGAGAACCGAGCATTGAATCGGCGAACCGTTCAATACCTGGGCATCACGTCTGGCGCGGCCCTCGTCACCGCGGGGACGGTTCTGGCGCTGTCCTGGTCGTCGCGGGCCGTATCGACGTCACCCGGTGGTCTGCCCGAGCCGACCGGCCCGGGCTCTGCCCGCCCGAGTCCGGGCCCGGGGCGAGGCTCGGTTTCCGACTTCCGGCTCGCCGGCTTCACGTTCACGAGCCACCGGGGCGAGGACGCCGGCCCGTCGCTCTTCGATGATGAAGTGACGGCGCTCGTGTTCTTCTTCACAAGTTGCCGGGGCCCGTGCCCGAGGCTGATGGGGACCATGGCCGGGATCGAGCGACGGACGGCGGGCGAAGCCCCCGCGGGACGCCTTCGGTTCGCCGCGATCAGCGTCGACGGCACTCGGGACACGCCGGAGGTGCTCACGAGCTATGCCGCGCGACTCGGGCTCGACACCGATCGCTGGTCTCTGCTCACCGGCGATCCGGCGCTGGTCGCGCGCCTCGCGAGCGAGAGCCTGGATTACGACATACGAACGCAGAACGACGTGACGATCAGCGGCCCGGCCGGCGACACGATGCAGAACATCCTGCACCCGACGCGAATCATGCTCGTCGGGCCCGACCGCCGCCTGATCGGGATCTACGCGTTCACCGACGCCGACGCGATCGAGCGTCTCATCGCAGACGCGGCCCGCGCGCTCGACCGCTGACGCGTCTCAGCGGGCCGGACCTGAGGTTGCGCCGCCGAGCGGCGCGACGCCGTCGGGCAGCACCTCGAACTCGATGTGGAAGTGGATCGGCTCCAGGAACGTGCCGGGAAGGTCAGACCGCCACGGGTCTCGCAGATTCCGGAGCGCGGGATAGCGGAACCGAGCCGTCGTCGTGATGGACCCGTCGTCCTCTTCGATCACCGTGATCGATCCGAGAGAGCCATCGGATCCGTCGAGCACGCCGAGGCGTGCATCAATTCCAGGCCGGATGCGATCGTTCAACGTCTCATCGCGCGACGCGGTGTTGAACTGCTCTCTCGCGTCTCCGGGGAGGCCACACTGCGCGAGATCCTCTGGCGAATACTTGAGGTGCTGAACACCGCTCTCGGGGTTCGGGTCGACGGCTTGATTGAATCGGAGCCCCGAGAGGCGCACCTCGAACTCCGTGTCGCGGGATGCCGACTCGAACAGCGGCCTGCCGGGATCATGCTTGTAGAACCCGACCCTCGCGACCGCGCCGCGGGGGTGGCCCGCTCCCTTGGTGAGGCGCGTTCCGCCCATGGCAACGAACGCTTCGAGATTGCCACCCAGGAACTCGCGCCGCGCATCGGACGAGTAGGGACGCGTGCCTTCGAGCCGTCTCAACCGGCCGTCCGCTCCGACCCAACTGACGACCACCGTGGGAGACCGGTTCGGGTCGACGAGCAGTATCGAGGGCTGGCCCAGAGTCTGCCCGGCGAAGCCGAGAAACAAGAATCCGGCCGAGATGACGCTCAGAACGCTCACCCCGCGCCCACATGTTCGTTCGAACGGCGAATATCCCGCGTGGCCCGATCGTGCTCACGGGCTATGCTGAGGCTCACTCCCATCATCTCAACGAGCGTACGCGGGTCAGCAGTGTCTGACGCGTGTCGCGCGGCCGATTCACCGAGGACGAGCATGCCGGACCCGCGGATCAGATCGTGTCAGACTTCGGCGCGCGTGCTCGCGACGCTCGCGGCGCTTGTGCTCGTCGCGATCGCCGAGGCACACGATGAGGACTGGCGGAAGCTGGCCGACCGCCTTCCGGCCTTCCGGGGGCCGATCGTCACGACGGGACACGGGTTCCCCGGCTCGAGCCGTGCCGCCGCCGGCCAGTCGCCGACGGGCGTCACCCTGCTCTCGCAGGTTCCGCTGAACAACTTCGCCGGGAACCAGGCCGCGGGCAACGACTGCTGGGGATACACCTCGCCGTCGGGTCGCGAGTACGCGATTATCGGCCTGGAGGCGGGGTTCGGCTTCGTCGAGGTCACCGACCCGCGCAATCCCGTGGTCGTGGCGACGATCCCCGGACCGTCGAGCCCCTGGCACGACGTCAAGGTCGTCGGGCGGTACGCCTACGGCGTGAGCGAGGGCGGCGAGGGCATCCAGGTCATGGATCTCGGCTCGATCGACGCCGGCGTGGTTGATCTCGTTCGGAACTCGCAGGTCGGCGGACATACGACGACGCACAACATCGTCGCGAACGAAGAGGCCGGGACGCTCTACCTCGCGGGCGGGAACGTGGGCAATGGCGGGCTCATCCGGATGGACCTGACCGATCCGACGCGCCCGCAGATCCTCGGCGGGTGGACCGAGATGTACGTCCACGACGCCCAAGTGGTCACGTGGAACTCCGGCCCGTTCGCCGGTCGGGAGATCGCGTTCTGCGCTTCCGGATTCAACGGTGGGAGCACGAGGACCGGACTGCGGATCGTCGACATGACGAACCCGACGAACCCGGTCGTGATCTCGACTCTCTTCTATCCCGACGCCGGGTATTCGCACCAGGTCTGGGTCGGCGAGGATCAACGGACGCTCTACCTGAATGATGAGCTTGACGAGAACACCGGGATCTCTGGCGAGACGACGACACGGGTCGTCGACGTGAGCGACCTGGCCAATCCGGCACTCGCGGGGACATTCTCGTCGGGCAGCGCCGCGATCGATCACAACCTCTACGTCCACGGGGGCCTGATCTATCAGGCGAACTACCGCTCGGGGCTGCGCGTCTTCGAGACCTCTGACCCGCTCAGGCCCACGGAGATCGGCTTCTACGACACGTTCCCGAGCAGCGACTCCGCGAACTTCAACGGCGCATGGTCCGTCTACCCGTTCTTCGAGAGCGGAACGGTCGTGGTCAGCGACATCGAACGCGGGCTCTTCGTCTTCCGGGTCGATCCGATCCGACCGACGATCATCTTCGAGACGCGGAGCCCGCTCCCGGCGCTGATCGCCGCGGGCGGCGGCGACACGATCGAGATCGGCATCCGCTCGCTCCAGACCACGCTCGATGCGCAGACCGTCGAGATGGTTCTCGGCCTCCCGTCGGGCGAGATCCGCGTGCCGGGGACCGAGAGCGGGGACGGGCTGTTCTCGTTCTCGCTGCCCGAGGTGGGGTGCAGCGGGGACGTCGTATTCCACTTCGAAGCCCGAAGCACCGAGGGCGCGCTCTTCTCGCTCCCTGAGGACCCGCAGACCGAGCGGTACTTCGCCAGGCCGGTCACCGCGGTCGAGCTCGTACTGCAGGATTCGTTCGACGCCCCGGGCGGGTGGACGGTATCAGGGAGCGCCTCGGACGGGCAGTGGACGCGTGGCGTGCCGGTGAACGCGGGTCGCGGCGATCCGCCGTCGGACGCCGACGGCTCGGGCTTCGCGTTCGTGACCGACAACGACGCTTCGAACAGCGGCAACTCGGACGTCGACAACGGCCAGACAACGCTCATCAGCCCGACGTTCGACACGGCCGGCGGCGCGGTCATCTCGTACTCGTACTGGTTCGACACGTTCGGCACGTTCTCCGCGGGTGACGACCGTCTGCGAGTCGAGATCTCGTTCGATGACGGGGCGACCTGGGCCGTGGTGACCGATCATCTGGGATCATCCTCCGAGTGGCGCGACGAGTCGTTCCTGGTCGACGCGAGCGAAGGGACGGCGGCGACCCGGATGCGATTCACGGCGTCCGACATCGAGGACCAGAACATCATCGAGGCCGGCCTGGACGCGTTCCGCGTGGACCGCCTGATCTGCGAAGAGACGCCGCCGTGCAGCGCCGCCGATCTCGCTTTCCCGTTCGGATCGCTCCAGACCGATGATCTCCTGTCGTTCGTCGAAGCGCCGTTCGACTTCAACGCCGACCTCGCCGTAGACATCTTCGACCTCATCGAGTTCTTCGGGGCGTTCGACGCGGGCTGCCCATAAGGCCGAATCTCGCGGACGAGGGCGACCGACGCGCCGCGAATCGCCGCACGCGAGCCCCGGCCGAGCGCCTTCGCAGAGGATCGCGCAGCACGAACCCGAACGACTCGTTCACCAAACGCCGATGGCAGTGCGCGCGGGCGTGGCGCTACGAGAGACTGAGCACGATCCAAGAGCAACGCCCGGAGGCGAACCAGACATCACGGCTCCGCCGGGAAGTACCAGACGTTCCGCAGCAGACCGTCGCGGATCTCGTACACGGCGTACGCCGCCTGCGAACGCTCCGCGCCTCCCGAGTCCCGCCAGAACAAGCGTTCGCGACCCACCGCGAACGAGCCCTCCGCGTGCACGTGCTCGAGCTCCGCCCGAACCATCGGCAACGACTCGAAGTACCCTGTCATGCCTTCTACGAGCGATCCGCGACCGCGAGACTCCGTCGCGAGCTCGTCGCCAGCGACGTAATGCCAAGCCACGTCCTCGGCCGCGAGACCACCGATCGCCGCAGGGTCGTGGTCGTTGAATGCCCGGATGTAGCTCTCGACCAGGCGCAACGACGCCCTAGATCCCCCGCCGTCTCCGGAGCAGCCTGCGACGCCGCACGACGCCGCCACGACCGCCAGCCAACCGATCAAGCGCAGCCACCGCATGAGATCCTCCGCGATCAGGCCGGACCCAATGTACCCCGAAGCGGCCGCAACCGCGACGCGCGAGACCGGTACGCTCGGCCATGCGACGCATATCCGCGCTAGCCGCCGCCGCCTCGACAGCCGCCCTCCATCCGGCGGCCGCGCAGGAACTCAACCCCGAGCACGTCGTCCGCTCCTTCCTTCAAGACTCCAACGGGCACTACTGGTTCGGCACATGGAGCAGCGGCGTCTACAGGTTCGACGGCCAAGACCTGACACTCTTCACCCAGAGCGACGGCCTGAACAACAACCAGGTCCGCAGCATCCTCGAAGGCAAGGACGGCACAGTCTGGTTCGAGACGGCGACCGGAGTCAGCCGCTTCGACGGCGAGACCATCTCGCGCCACACCGAACGCGACTACCGATCGAAGAACGACTGGCGCCTCGGACCAGACGACCTGTGGTTCAAAGGCGACAACTTCATCGGCGTGACACAGAGCGAGGCGAAGCCCGGCGTCTACCGCTACGACGGGACGACGTTCCGCTATCACACCTTCCCCGGCATAGATCCAACAGACAACGGCGGATCCGTGACCGGCATCGCGCAGCACCGAGACGGACGCATCTGGATCGCCACGTACGGCGGGGTCATCGGCTACGACGGCGCGAGTTTCACAACGATCAACGACGAAACGATGGGCAACACCGAGCAGACCGGCTACTTCCACGCACGCTGCGTCTTTGAAGACAGCAAGGGACGCGTCTGGATCGGCAACAACGGCATCGGCGTCATACTGCGCGAAGGCGAGACGACGATCAACTTCACCCAGGCCCAGGGCGTCGGCAGACGAGACTCCCGCAGCGGCAGCCGGACCACGACACCGCTGCCCGGCGACGCCCCCGCCGGCCAACCCTCGATGCACCGCGTCTTCTCGATCGGCGAGGACCGCGACGGCAACATCTGGTTCGGCACCGTCGAGCAGGGCGCCTGGCGCTACGACGGCACGTCGCTCCGACAGTTCACCGGAGACGACGGCCTCGAGACCAACCAAGTCACCGCGATCTACACCGATGACCGCGGCGATCTCTGGATCGGCGGCAGGGGCCTCTTCAAGCTCAACGGAACGACGTTCGAACGACAGTTCTGAAACTCGACCGAGACCGCGGCCGCGCGACGCCCGAACCCCACGGAAGCCGCACGGCCCGCGGTCCGGACTCGCGATATCGTGTGGCGCTCGCTCGCCCTTCACTACGGAGCCGCCATGGAAACCACACGGAACGCCCGCAAGCTGCCCCAGATTCTCATCGCGCTCTGCTGCTCGATCGCCGCGGGGCAGCGCGGGATCGACGACTCCGGGTCCGATAGCGCAGCGCCGATGAGCGCCGGCACCTTCGCCGGCCTCGAGCTCCGCTCGATCGGCCCGGCGCTGATGTCGGGGCGCATCTCCGACATCGTCGTGCATCCGGACGACCAGAGCACCTGGTACGTCGCGGTCGGCAGCGGCAACCTCTGGAAGACAACGAACGCCGGCACGACCTGGCACCCGATCTTCGACGACCAGGGGTCCTACTCGATCGGCTGCGTCACGCTCGACCCCAACAACCCCGAGGTCGTCTGGGTCGGGACCGGCGAGAACGTCAGCGGCCGCCACGTCGGCTACGGCGACGGCGTGTACCGCAGCCGCGACGGCGGTAAGTCCTGGGAGAACGTCGGGCTCGAGGACTCCGAGCACATCGGGATGATCGCGATCGACCCGCGCGACTCCGACACCGTCTACGTCGCGGCCCAGGGGCCGCTCTGGTCGCCCGGCGGCGAGAGAGGGCTCTACAAGTCGGCCGACGGCGGCGAGACGTGGGACAAGATCCTCGGCGGCGGCGAGTACACCGGCGTCAACGAGGTGCACCTCGACCCGCGCGATCCCGACGTCGTCTACGCCGTCACCCACCAGAAGTTCCGGAACGTCGCGGCCCTGATCAACGGCGGCCCCGAGAGCGGCATCCACAAGTCCACCGACGGCGGCCGCACCTGGCGCGAGCTAACCAACGGCATCCCGACCGAGGACAAGGGCAAGATCGGATTCGATATCTCGCCGATCAACCCGGACATCGTCTACGCGACGATCGAGCTCGCGCACCGCGAGGGCGGCTTCTACCGCAGCCACGACGGCGGCGAGTCGTGGACCAAGGGCGCCGACTACATCTCCGGGGGCACCGGACCGCACTACTACCAGGAGATCTTCGCCAGCCCGCACAAGCTCGACCGCGTCTATCAGATGGACGTCTGGATGCACGTCACCGAGGACGGCGGCAAGACGTTCCAGGAGGTCCCCGGCTCCCACAAGCACCCCGACCACCACGCGCTCGCCTTCGATCCGAACGATCCGAACTACCTGCTGTCCGGGACCGACGGCGGCATCTACGAGAGCTGGGACCTTGGCCAGACCTGGAAGTTCGTCGCCAACCTGCCGGTCACCCAGTTCTACAAGGTCTCGGTCGACTACGACGAGCCGTTCTACAACGTCGTCGGCGGCACCCAAGACAACGCCACGCAGCACGGCCCGTCTCGGACCGACAACATGCACGGCATCCGCAACTCGGACTGGATGATCACCGTCTTCGGCGACGGCCACCAGCCCGCGATCGACCCGACCAACCCCGACATCATCTACTCGCAGTGGCAGCAGGGGAACCTCGTCCGCCACGACCGCCAGACCGGCGAGATCGTCTACATCCAGCCCCAGCCCGCCGACGGCGAGCCGTCCGAACGCTGGAACTGGGACGCCCCGATCCTCATCAGCCCCAACGACCCGTCGCGGCTCTACTTCGCCAGCCAGCGCGTCTGGCGCAGCGACGACCGCGGCGACTCCTGGACGCCGATCAGCGGCGACCTCTCGCGCGGCATCGACCGGCTCGCCGCGCCGATGATGGGCCGCGTCTGGAGCTTCGACGCCATCTGGGACCTCTACGCGATGTCCATGTACGGCACCGTCGCGAACATCTCCGAGTCGCCGCGGCAGCCGGGCCTGATCTACGCCGGCACCGACGACGGCCTGATCCACGTCACCGAGAACGGCGGCAGGTCATGGCGCCGCGCCGGCGCGCTGCCGGGCGTGCCCGATTTCTACTTCGTCAACGACATCAAGGCCGACCTCCACGACCCCGACACCGTCTACGTCTGCGTCGACAACCACAAGGCCGGCGACTTCACGCCGTACGTCCTCAAGAGCACCGACCGCGGCCGCACCTGGACCTCGATCCGCGGCGATCTGCCCGACCGCCACCTCGTCTGGCGACTCGTCCAAGACCACGTCGATCCCGAGCTGCTGTTCCTCGGCACCGAGTTCGGCGTCTTCTTCACCGTGGACGGCGGGGACAAGTGGATCAAGCTCACCGGCGGCGTCCCGAACATCCCGTTCCGTGATCTCGCGATCCAGACCCGCGAGAACGACCTCGTCGGCGCAACGTTCGGGCGGGGCTTCTACATCCTCGACGACTACTCCGCGCTGCGCCACGTCTCGAACGAATCGCTCGAGCAGAACCTCGACCTCTACCCCGTGCGCGACGCGTGGTGGTACGTGCCGCGCCGCACGCTCGGCTACGGCCCGAAGGCCTCGCAGGGCGACGACCTCTTCGTCGCGCCCAACCCCGACTTCGGCGCCACCTTCACCTACTACCTCAAAGAAGACCTCAAGACCCGCGAGCAGACCCGCGCCGAGCGTGAGAAAGACATCGCCGAACGCGGCGGCGACACGCCCTACCCCGGCTGGGATGCGCTGCGCGAGGAGGAACTCGAGGAGGACCCCGCCGTCGTGCTCACCGTCCGCGACGCCGACGGCGACGTCGTCCGCCACCTCACCGGCCCGACGGCCAAGGGCATCCACCGCGTGAGCTGGAGCCTCACATACCCCTCGACCGACCCGTGGGTCCAGGCGCGCGAGGATGAGTTCTTCGACATGGGCAACCCCGAGGACGGCGTGCTCGTCGAGCCGGGGACCTACACCGTGCACCTCTCGACGCGCGTCGACGGCGAGCTGACCGACAGCGGGAAGTCGCAGAGCTTCGTGGTCAAGCCGCTGCACGACGGCGGCACCCTGCCCGGCGCCAGCCCGAGCGACGCGGTCGCCTTCCGCCGTCAGCTCGCCGAGATGCAGCGAGCCACCGGCGGCGCCGGCCGTCTCCTCGGCGATACGAGCCGGCGGCTCGAGGCCATCCGCCAGACGCTCGATCGCTCGACCGTGGACGGCTCGCGGCTGGGGGACGAAGTCAGAGCGATGTCCCGACGCGTCGCCGACATGCAGGAGCGGCTCTCCGGCAACGTGCGCCGCGGCATGGCCAACGACCCCGGCCCGGTCTCGATCTCTGCGAGGCTCTCGGTCGTCTCCCTCGGCACCGACTTCTCGGTGCACGGGCCGATCGCGACGCACCGCCAGTCGCTCGCGATCGCGCAGGAGCGATTCGAAGAGCTCAAGAACGAGCTGAACCGCCTGATCCGGACCGAGCTCCCGGCGCTCGAGCGACGCCTCGACGCCGCCGGCGTGCCCTGGACGCCCGGCCGCGCCGTCCCCGGCGGCTGATCGGTCTGACACCAGAGGTTGATCGGCGACGAGAGCGATCGGTCCGCAGAGAGGCCGGGCGGTGCGAGCACGCCGCATCCCCACCGCAGACCTCGCGTGACGGCCGCCGCCGCGTTCTCCGCTCAGATCGCGACGCGAGCCGGAGAAGCGAACGGCCCGGGAACAGGAGGAAGCCGTCCCATGAACCAAGCCTTCAAGTCACTCGGCCTGGCCCTGCTGATCAACGCGGCCTCATCGGCCAGCATCAACGCTGGCCAAGACAGTCACCGCGACGGTCTCGTCGACACGATCGAGGCACTGATGCAAGAGGGGCACTTCCCCGGCGCCGCGATCGCCGTCACACGCAACGGCGAGCCCATACACATCAGCGTCCACGGCATGGCAGACATCTCGAGCCAAACCGCCGTGACGACGCAGACGGTGTTCGAGATCGCCTCGCTGACCAAGCAAATGACCGCTCTGGCGATCATGACGCTCGTCTCCGATGGAGAGCTCAGCCTCTCTGACAAACTCGGCAAGTTCATCGAAGACATCCCGGAAGACTGGGCAGGAATCTCGATCCGCCAGCTCCTCGCCCACACCGCGGGTCTCGAGCATCGATTCGAACGGACGGTCGACGGGGTCTTTCTCCTGGAGTACACGCGGGAGGACATGCTCGCCTCGGCGATGGCGACGCCGATGGTCGCCGAACCGGGCACGGACTGGCACTACTCGGATCAGGGCTACTTCCTGCTCGGCATCGTCATAGAGCAAGTATCCGGCCGCCCGTTCGCCGAGTTCATGGAGGAGACCTTCTTCGGCCCGCTCGGGATGACGCAGACGCATCTCCTGGACCAACGCCGGATCGTCCCGGACGCTGCGCAGGGCTACGCGCTGCACGACGGGAAGCTGGAGCGCAACCGAAGGGTCTGGCAGTTCGAACTGACGTCGCACTTCGGAGTCATGTCATCGCTCGATGACATGATGCTCTGGGAGCGGGAGCTGTCAGATCCGCGCGTGATCGACGCGGCGGCGATCGAGGCGACCTGGGAGATCAACCGGAGCTTCAGCACGGGCGCGAGCTGCGACACCTGGGGCTACGCCAGCGGATGGCAGGCCGTCGTCAGAGATGGCATGCGGGTGCTCACGCACGGCGGCTACGCGGGCACGGCGTACATACGAGCGGTCGATGCGGGACTGTCGGTCATCGTGCTCACGAACCGCGAGGACACTGCCGAGTCACTCTCTCCGTTCGCGCTGGCGTGGGCGACGGCGCACGCGATGGACAATTCACTCCCCCGCGACGGGTACCGATGCTGGGAATGAGAGGCGTGACCCGAAGCCAGCCCCGCGCGATCGAGGACTCAGCTCGCTGCCTGCCTACAGCTCAGCGTCTTGGACGCCGACGAGCGCGACCTGCAGGATGCACTCGGCGATCAGCGCCGTGTCGTCCTTCGAGACAGTCCGTTGCTTGAGCCTCTTGAGCAGCACGCCACGCCCGATGCGAACCATCAGGCACTGTCCGATCAGATTGAAGACAAGCACCTCGAGTGTCTTCTCGTCATCGATGTCCGGTCGCATCGCCTTGACGAGTCGCTTCCAGGCCTCGTGACCCGGTGCGATCACCCGCCGGTAGAAATCCGGGTTCGGCTTGTCCCCGCGGAATCCCTCCCGCGCCACGTATGACATCGCGACGATCGGGTTCTCACTGATGCGTGCGTTGAGCGTCACGAAGGTCGTGACCATCTGACGGAAGAGGTAGATCGCCTGCTCGCGCGTCATCTCCGACGCCGCGGGAACCGGCGGGAAATGCCTGCCCATGTCCTCCGGCCGGAACTCACCCAGAGTCGCGTCGTAGAGCGCCCGCTTCGAGCCGAAGTGATAGTGGATGCTGGCGTAGCTCGCCTCGGCGCGCTCCGAGATCTGCCTCAGCGAGGTCTCTCGGTACCCGTTGATCGCGAAGAGCTCGACGGCCGCATCAACGAGTCGATCCCTGAGTGCGGCACGCTGTGCGGCCATCGGCATTGTCCTCCGAGCACTGAGGCCCCTCTCATCGCCGAGCGACACCGACGCGAGCATCCTCCGGCTCTGGCATCGGAGATTACGGCCGCCATCGTACGGGACCGCCGGAGCGGTGCGGCCGCCTTCCCGTGTCGAGCGCCAAGGCGTCGTAAATAGCTGTAAATTAGGGTTTTGCAGACTCTTGGCAACGAGCTCCCATAGCGCGAACAGAAAGCGGCACTGTCGCCCTCAGCGCGGAAACGGCAATTTAACCCTCCTTGACGTCCGATTTTGCTTGCCTCACCGCCGCTCGGTCGCCATCCTGGCCGTGCGGCCAGTTTTCTGGCCAGCTGGCCAGGAGAGCCGGCTGTCTGGCCAGCCGAGCCGCATGAAGGAGGAGCCGATGAGGAATCGTCAAGGACTCAGGTATCTCAGGGGCGTGCTGTGCGGCCTCGCACTGACCGCGGGGGCCGCGGCAGAAGCGGGCCGGATCGCGACGCAGCGGCACACCGAATCACAGGCGGATGATCGGAGCGAAGCCCTTCTCACGACGATGGGCCGCTTCCTGGCCGCACGCGACCAGTTCTCGTTCGTCGCGGAGGTGGTCTACGACCGGCCGCTGCCGACGGGACAGCTCGTCGAGACGCGCGAGCGGCACGAGATCTCGGTGCGGCGCCCGGGATCCCTCCGCGCGACTGTCCTCGGAGAGAACGGCGTGCGCCTCGCGCTGCTCCGCGACGGGGTGCTCACCATCGCGGACCCCGTGCGTCGGCGATACTTCGAGGCCACAGCGGGGGGATCTCTCGGCGATGCCGTCGATGTCCTGGTGATCGATCTCGGGCTTTCGCTCCCCGGCGCCGACCTCGTTCACGAAGCGCCGGGGCGTGCACTCCTCGAACGCGTGACCGGCTCCGAGTACCTCGGCGTCGCGCCAATCGAGGGTCGCCCGTGCCATCATCTGGCGTTCACGCAGGAGGGTCTCGAGTGGGAGATCTGGATCGCGGCGGGCGTCCACCCTGTTCCGCAGCGTCTCGTGTTGAGGTACTCGGATCGGCCCGGAATCCCGCGGTTCTCGATGTCCGCGGATTGGGACCTCTCGGACGTGCCGTACGACGAATCGGCGTTCAGGTTTCTCGAGCGTGACTCGTTCGATCGCATGGATTCGCTCAGCGGGCTCGAGTCGCAAGGGGGCGGCCGATGAAGCGCGAGCCCAGCCGTTGGATCGCGCTCGTTTGCCTCGGCTTGTTCGTGCCTCTCGCGGGGTCCGTCCCGCCGGGGCACGGCAGCGTCCGGCACGCGGGAGCGGGCGCCGCGGACTCGGCGCGACCCCCGTCACGTCCGCCCCGACCCCCGCGAGGGCCGCGTCCGCCACGCCCACCGCGCGCCGAAGCCCCGACCGATGCATCGGCGAGTTCGCAATCCATCGGGAGCGTCCGCTACGCGAAGCCGCCGAGGGGACCGAGATCGCCGAGACCTCCAGGCGGGCCGAAGCCGCCTCGTTGAATGTAAGCCTTGACCTCTTCCCCAGAACCCGATCCTCGCATGCTCGATTCAGTCCTCGGCATGCCGTTGTTTCTCAGAGGATTTACCCACAGGAAGTAAGATGAACAACTCTCTGCTCGCAGCCGTCGCATTCGCATTCGGCGCGAACGCCTCCGCGTTGGCATCGGCTCCGGATGCCAGGCCTGAGTCTGTGACCGCAATCGCATTCGGTGACGACCGCACCTTATTCGTGGGCGACGCCGACGGTGGGCGTGTGTTTGCCTATCGGCTGCCGGAGTCCGAGGCCGCGCGAGCCTCTGCCGCCTTCAACGTGCTGGGCTTCGGCGCTCGTGTCGCGGAGCGATTCGGCGTGCTCGAGACTGAGGTGCTGTACAGCGATGTCGCAGTCCACCCCCGGTCAGGAGAGGCGTTCGTTGCACTGACGGTGATTCGAGATGGCTCATCCGAACCGGGTGTCATCCGGATCGGGTCGTCAGGGGAGATCAGTGATGTCGCGCTGGAGACGCTCGAGTCGACGTTCGTCGAGCTGTCGGCAACGCCGGACGACGGCGTGACTTTCTGGCGTGACATCCCCGCAACGACCTTCACCATCACCGACATGGACTACGCATCCGGTTCGCTGTACGTCTCCGGACTCTCCAACGGCGAGTTCGCATCCACACTACGCCGGATCCCGTTTCCGTTCACAGACAGGTCCAACACATCCAGCATCGAGATCTACCACGCGGTACACAACCAAGTAGAGACGAGGGCTCCGATCCGAGCGATGGCCGTGACCACCCTAGGTGGTGAGGAGACCGTTGTCGCGGCCTACACGTGCACGCCTCTCGTCACCATCCCGACAGACCAGCTCCTGGACGGCGCTCGCGTACGCGGGAAGACGGTGGCGGAACTGGGGTATGGCAACACCCCCCTGGAAGTCGTTCGGTTCGACGCCATGAGCATGTCCGGCGCGAGCGAGCCATTCGTCCTCGTGGTCAACCGAGAGCGGGCGGCCGACCTCATCCGCCTTGCCGACCTTGAGGAGGGGCATGAAGGAGACGGGCTGGAGGTGCCTGTCCAGTCGATCAAGGCGGGGGTTCCCACGCAGAGCACGCCACTCGCTGGCGTTGTTCAGATGGCGGATCAGGATCCGCAGTATCTCCTCGCTCTGCAACGCAACCTCGACACCGGGAGCTTGGATCTCGTGTCCTTCCGGAAGGGCGCGTACCTCCGTCTCAGCAACTTCGTGAGTGAGTACAACTTCGCCGACTACGAGTACACGCCGGCGGTCGAACAAATCCGGCAGTTCCAAAACATGCTAAAGGTCGATGAGGGATACCCCGAGCTCATCCGGGATGGTGGGTCGGAGAAGTGAGCTTGCACAGACGATCATCTCGATCGCTTCTGCTCGTGTTAACGACAGCGACCAGCATCGTGTGTGCTGGCTGCTCTCCATCACGAATCGTAGTCGACAAGCCGGTAGTTGATTCTGTCGGGTCCGACTCAGTACTCGTCGAGCAGGTGTTCCCTACCGCCGACCAGATCCCGGAGAATCTGCTCCGGTTCTACATCTACTTCTCGACACCGATGCGGCCGGACGTCGCGAGGCACTCGATCCGGCTCGCTGATCAACACGGGAACACCATCGATGACGCCTTCCTCGAAACCGGCGCAGGTTTGTGGAGCAATGATCGACAACGACTGACCGTTCTGCTCAATCCCGGCCGAGTCAAAGCCGGGCTCGGAGCCAGCGACTCGATGGGGCTGGCAATACAGGCGGGGAACCACTACGCACTGATCATCGACGCGAACGCGACTGCGTATGACGGATCGACCGTCGCCGAGCCGTATCACAAGTGGTTCAGCGTCACCGAGGCGGATCGAGAATCTCCCCGTCCAGAGCGTTGGACGCTGTCTCGACCAAACCGTGACACTCGCGACCCACTCGTCGTGGCTCTCGATGGGCCGGCCGATCATGCGTCTCTCGCGTTCCGCGTCCGCGTGATCGACGGAGCGGGTGGCGTTGTCCGCGGACAGTTGGAGCTGGGACACAATGAGCAGCGATGGATGCTCACACCCGAGGAGCCCTGGGCCAACGGGGCGTACTCACTCCGCGTCGAGCACGAGCTCGAAGACCTTGCTGGAAATCGTCCGGGTCGGCTGTTCGAACACCGCGCGGGCCTCGAGTTCGAAGACACCGTCTACCTGCTTCCGATCTCCATGTCGCCTCCCGCGCCGTCGCACCCATGAGAGCCCAGCAGCCGATCGACGAGACACCGATCGACTTTCCTTTGATACCACTATTACTGGAGGAACAGAACGATGACCGGACGCGTCCCCTTCGCATCAATCGCTCTAGTTGGTACGACGTTCAGCGCCCTTGCCCAAGAGCAGAGTACGCCCGGCTCTGACACGCCGATCAGTTCTCGCGATCAGGCTATGGATCAGCGCAATCGAGTTCCCGACACCTTCGAGACGATCATCATCGCCCCAGACTCAAAGAGCCGTGAGCGGGCGATGCTGTTGATCGAGCTCTACGACGTCTTCGCGCGGAACCCCTCGCCGGAGGCCCTCTCGGAGTACATCGCCGAGGGCTACATCCAGCACAGCTCGGCGGCGCCCGACGGCTACGACGGCATCGGCATGGTGTTCAGCCAAAGCGTGAAGCGGTACCCCGTCCGGCTTGATGTCCATAAGGTGATGGTGGTCGGTGATTGGGCGATGGCTCACGTCAACTTCAGGAATCTGGAGAAGTCCGATGCCGGAGATCTCGGCTACACCGCGGTCGACATGTTCACATTCAACGACGAGAACAAGGTGACCGAACACTGGGACGCCGTCCAGGGGATCCCGACCTACTCCGTGAGGCCACGCCACGGCATGTTCCGTCGCGTGCTCGATCACCCGGTGTGGCCCTACGAGACGGCGACCCCGATCGCGCCACCCGTGCGAGACATCCCGTGGGAGAAGTGGTGGGAGGCGCCGACCGCGGAGGAGCGTGCCGCGGACCGCCGCGTCCGCGCGCGCCGCACGGGAAACGAGCCCGCGACCTACTACGACAGGCACAAGATCGATCTGAGCAACCTCCGCGACTTCTACGACGGCCTGCTCA
Organism: Planctomycetota bacterium; assembly: GCA_038521625.1. Taxonomy (GTDB): domain Bacteria; phylum Planctomycetota; class Phycisphaerae; order Phycisphaerales; family UBA1924; genus JBCBKP01. The sequence goes on along the minus strand of JBCBKP010000014.1, from coordinate 11,794 downwards.
TCGCCGATGTCATGATCCATGCCGACGGTATGTTCAGCGCGGAAGACAAGTGGAAGATCACGCTCTTCCAGATGATCCACAGCGGGAGCAGCCACCACCAGGCCCGCGCGGCGTGGCAGCTCGAGTACATGGGTGTGCCGATGCCCGACATCCGTGCGATCTATGCGGACGATTACGTGGACAGCATCGAGGATGACCGGCTGCGAGCCGCGTTCGAGTTTGTTCGGCAGGTTATCGTCCGCCCCACACGTGTGACCGCGGACACGCACGCGATGCTTCGCATGCAGTACACGGATCGACAGATCGCAGAACTGATCGAGCTCGCTGGCATCAACGCGGCCGTTGCGACGCACGACATGATCACGCCCATTGTGACCGACCAGCGCACGCTCGAATGGGCGCGGGCGAATCTCGGCCCGGCGGGCTGGGAGCCCGGTCGGAGCCTGGGTGGACCCGAAGAGCAGCGCCAGAACATCTTCGCCGGGGAAGCGCTGGAAACGGCCTATGCAGAACTCAACGCAAAGTGGCAACGGGACGACATTTCGGCCCCAGACCCGTACTTCGACACCGACTGGATCAACTACCTGACCGGCTACGACGTCCCGCTCGTGACCTTCGACTTCGACCGCGACGGCATCGAGGACCCGTTTGACCACTACCGAGACGACTACCTGCTCTGGAAACGGCCGGGCCTCGCCGACGAGAACCTGCCCCCTGCAACGACGGCGCCGTTCGACATCGCAAGTTTCGACCGTGACTTCTACGAGCCCAGCCGAGGGCACGACACGAGGTACCCGCCCAGCGACCGTCACTTTTTCGATACCGAGTGGACGCGCCAATCCAGCATCGGCACCATCAAGATGGACCAGTTCTTCAGCTCCTACGACCGCGCCCTCACGCTTGAGGAGAAATGGTCGACGTTCCTTGTCTTCCAGCTCGCCAGCGGCTGCGCGCACTGTCAGGTCCACGGTGCCTACGGGGTCTTCGACGCGCTGGAGGAAGACTTCCCGTCTGACGAGGTGCCGCAGGAGGTGTTCGAGCAAGAGATTCTTCCAAAGATCCATGCTCTCTTTGACTTCGAGCGATCCGATCTGTTCACCGACGGCGAGAAGGCGTATCTGCGCCTGGCTCGCGACGCCGGACCTCTGCCAGCGAGAGTAGAACCGGATCACATCGAAGAGATGCGTCGCCATTTAACTGACCGCGAGATCCAGGAGCACACCGCGACCCTCGTCGCAGCCGGATGGCTCGCCACCGTAATGCAAGCGCAGATCACCGTCACCGACAGCCTCAGCATGTCTTGGGCCCTGCGCAATCTGACCTCGATCGGCTGGCGCCCCGGCGATCACATCGGTTTGCCGCACGAGCAGCGGCCATTCCACATGACCGAGCTCGGTGACTTCATCATGACTGAGTCTGGGATGGGAGAGGTCACGGATGAGTCATCCGAGTGGGTGGGTGTCGCGATCCCGCGCGCCATCGACACCGACTCGGACGGCGTCGATGATGCGTATGACGGCTTCCCGAACGATCCCGATCGATGGGCGGATACAGACGGCGACGGCATCGAAGACGCGCTCGACGACGACATCGACGGGGACGGCATCCCGAATCACCGCGAGCGCGCCCTGGGCACCTTCCCCTACAAGGCCGACTCCGACGGCGACGGCGTCGACGACCCAACCGAGATCGCCGCCGGGACCGACCCCGTGGATCCGCGAAGCATGTGACGCCAGACGGATCCAAGCAGGGACACCAGCCGGCCGACATCGGACCGTCGCCACCGTACCGGTACGCGGCGCGCCAGCTTCGCCTCCTCGGCCGACATGCCGGTCGCGTGTGACCGTCGCACCGGGGTCACACCCGCCCAGTCGTAAGCCACGGCTCCCTCCGGACATGAGAGGCGATCGCAGAACGCACACGACCGCGACCGACCGCCCCCTGACCCGGCGCTCGAATCATGGCGCGACCACCGCGAACCGCATGAGCCGCCGCCCGAGTCGGGCTCGGAACTCTCAATAGACGGCCTCGAACGCCCAAGAGAAATCTGACTCGCTCTCATGAATTCGCTTGCACCCTGACAGTCCCCCGAGTACGCTTACAGATGCCGCACAAACACGCGCGGCCGGCAGGGGAGACCGATCATGCAGAGCATCGCCTGGGCGCGATCCGTCGCGCGATCAGTGTGCGCGCTACTCGTCGCAGCCACCACCGCAGCCACCAGCAGCGGCTCCGAACTCATCCGGACAGCCGCACCGCTCGAACGCGGCCCCTCGGAGCCCGTTCTCGAGGCCGAGCCGCCCGTGGACTCGCCGACCACGCGGCCCGAACGCCGCAAGCCCGCGGAGCTCCGCGTCGGAAGCGCGCCGACGCCGCCGCCCGGGTTCACCGCATCATCTATAAGTGAGTTGATCCGACGCCCCGTGTACGCCGATGCGCGCGCCGGCATCGGTTCCGTCGTCGTCGCCCGCGATGGCGAACGCACAACGCTCCGCTCCGGCCTCGCGGGCGACCTCTTCGGCCACGCCGCCGCCATCATCCCCGATGTGAACGGGGACGGCGTCGAAGACGTCGCCGTCGGCGCACCGCTCTCCGATATCGGCGCCACCGACACCGGCGCCGCCTACGTCCTCGACGGCGCCACCGGCCGCCCGCTCGCCCGCATGCGCGGCGGACGCGGCTCGCTGCTCGGCCGCTCGATCGCCCCGGCGGGCGACTTCGACGGCGACGGACGCCAAGACCTCGCGATCGGCGCCGTCTCCTTCACCGACGGCATGATCGACGCCGGGTCCGCCGGCCTCGCCCAGGGCGAACTCTGGATCTACTCGACCGACGGCCGACCGCTCGCCCGCTTCCGATCCCGCTACCTCATGGATGCCTTCGGCCGCGACGTCGTCTCGATCGGCGATCACAACCAGGACGGCTTCGACGACCTTGCCGTTCTGGCCGACGCCGCGATCGACCGGACCGAGGACGCCGCCGGCGACCGCATCTACATCATCCCCGGCGGCCCCGCACGCAAGAACGTGCAAGACGCCGACGAGGCCGCGTCAACTCTTCTCGATCCGAGGACTCTCATCGGAACCGCGATCGCATCCGACGAGGTGACGCCGGGCGTTGATCCCACGGGCACCTTCTCGATCGACGGCTGCCTCTCGCTCGCGCCCACGATCATCCAGGGCTCACTCGCGCTCTCGATCGGCGCCGGCACCGGCGAGTGCTGCGACCCCGGAACGCAGGCCGCGGCCACCACGACCTTTGTACCGATCGAGCCGATCGAGGGCTTCGGAACGACCCCGACCCTCATCCAGGACGCGCCCTACGACCTCAACCGCGACGGCATCGTCGGCATCGCCGACGTCCAGTCCGCCATCGAGACCTCCGACGACGGATCGCGCCGCGGCTTCGACCAAATCTCGACGCTGCTCGACGGCATGATCGCCGCCTGGGGCACGACCTCGGCGCCCTCGCCCGTCGTCGAGTCTCGTGTCACCGGCCCGGCCGCACCCGCCATCGCGCTGACCGATCCCGCGATCGACACCGCCGGCGAGATCACCCTCGGCCTCGACACCCTCGGCGACTGCTGCGAGAACGAGCCGATCATCCCGGGCCTCACCGACCCCTGCGACAGCGACAACCCCGGCGGCGTCCCGGGCCCGGGCCCGAGCGTGAACTGCAGCGACCCGAACGAGACCGGCGACGTCTGCCAGTGCCCCGAGGACAGCCCCGCACGCGACAGAGTCAAGCCCGGCGGCTGCGACGACGACGACACAGACGGCACGCCCAACCGAGACGAGGACGACAACGGTGACGGCGAGCTCAACAAGAACGACTGCGAGTCCGATCTCTACGAGCCCGACGACCCGGGCAGCGGGCCGCCCTGCGACTGCCCACCGGACACACCCGGCTACAAGAAGCACTGCCCCGACGGCGACGAGGACGGGGACGGAGACTCGAACAAGAACGATTGCGACTCCGAGCTCTTCGATCCGGAAGATCCGGAAAGCGGCGATCCGTGCGCTTGCGAAGACGGGACACCCGGCTACGAGAATCACTGCCCCGACGGCGACCACGACAACGACGGAAAGCCCAACAAGGAGGACTGCCAGTCCTATCTCTTCCAGGGCGACCCCTGCGCATGCTCGACGGAGGACAACGCCGAGCACGACCGGATGCAGCCAGAGGAGTGCGACTGCCCGCCCGACTCGGAGGGCGCGGGCCACGGGGATCCGTGCGATTGCCCAGAGGGCTCGCGGAAGAGGATCAAGACCCGCCCCGGCGCTTGCGACGGGTCAACCGATGGCGGCGGCGGCCCCGGCAGCGGCACCAGGCCACTGCGCGAGCGCGATAGCAACATCAACGGCATCCCGGACCACATGGATTGCGACTCGATCTACTACGAGGGCGACCCCTGCGCGTGCCCCGAAGACTCACCGGGAAGGACATACGCCAGGCCGGGCGGCTGCGACAACTACGACCCCGAGACCGACGAGCGAAACCGCGATCGGGACGACGACGGCGACGGCATCCCCAACCACGAGGACTGCGACTCGCCGTACTACGAGGGCGACCCCTGCTACTGCAACCCCGCCGCGTGCCAGCCCGATTCCCCGTGCGACCGGCCGAGGCTCCTGTCATGCCCGCCGCCCCAGGACCTGGCCCCGGGCGAACTCCGGACAGTCAGCGTCTACTTCGACCCGGGCGACTACTCGGCGGTCGACGTCTACGTCTACGGCGACGCCCTGGCGAGCTACACGTACACCCTCGGACGGGCCGACATCTCGATCAACAAGGCGGGGTACGTCGTGGTCCGAGCGGTCTTCTCCGACCCGACCGATTCTGACGCCTGCGCATCCCGGCGAGAGGTGCGATGCGCATTCGCCGTGACGCAGGGCGAGCTGACCGGGCCCGGGTGCCTGGTCGCCTCGACGGGCGCCTTCACCGGCTCGTCGACCGGCACCGTCTCGATCTTCCCGCTCACGCCGAACACGAGCGTCGGCTTCGAGTCACCGGTGAGCGGGCTCGTCACGGCCACGGCGAACCAGTGGACGCTGGACGTCACGGCGGTGCCCGGGCTGAACGTCGTCGGAACGGAGCACATCCTCGCCACGCTCTACACCGTCGACGGCCAGACCGGCCTGTCGGTGAGCAAATCGTTGAGCTGGCCCATCGAAGTGATCAGCGGCTCGGTCTCCGTCCAGACGCTGTCGGCCAACGGCCCGTTCTCCACGGGCAGCGTCGTGATGCTGGACGATCAGCCGGCCGTTTTGAACCTCACGGCGAACATCTCGATCACGAACAGTGTCTTCACAACCGGCAACGTGCTCTGGGACCCGGCGCCGCCGTCGCTCGCGCCGAACCCAGCGAACGTCCTTCAGGCGACCCACTCGATCTACCAGCCGGGGGTGAGCCAGGTCCGCGCGACGTTCGACCCCCTCGGACATGACTACGAATGCACGATCTATGACGACCACGGCCTCACCGCGCACCGCATCGACCTGAGCATCGACTCGAACAACAACCACGTCATCGAGGCGGGGGTCGACGACTCGGTCGAGAACGGCGCCGGCAAGACGATGGTCGTCAACGACGACGACGACAACATGAACGGCGTCCCCGACCTCGAGGAGTCAGGCTCCGACCCCGATCTTGTCCCGATGGTCGTCGAGACCACCGGGGCCTACGACGGCGCGCTCGAGGTCTTCACGCTCAGCTACAACTCGGCGCTGCTCAACGTCTGGACGGACGCCGCGCGGACGACGCGCATCGCGCCCGGCTCATCGCAGACCGCGCCGCTCGAGCCCATGACCGTCTACGTCGAGGCGCTGCAAGAGTTCACCGGCCCGGCGACCATCACGATGTCGGTCTCGGTCCCGTTCATCGGAGACGTGCACGATTCCGTCGTCGTCTCCGTCGAGCCCTGCTTCGCGCCGCCAGGCACGCCCGAGTTCTCGCTCAGCGGCGAGCTCGCCGGCTGGGAGCGGCAGCGCGAGCGCGACCCAACCATCGTCGGCGAGGCGAGGAACAGGCACTCCGACGCGCTCCTGTCGCTCAACCTCAACGACAGCGACGAGAACGGCACGCTCGACAACCTCGAGACCGGCACGCTCGCCTACGCCGGGCAGGACCCGCAGATCCTCCCGCTGCAGGTCTCCGCCGGGCTTGAGGACGTCTGCGGCTACCTCACCAACGAGGCAGACAACGCCCAGTGGAGCATCGGCTACGACGCGCAGCACGTGCGCATCTGGACCGACACCCAGCGCACCCAGAGCGTCAACAGCGGCCAGCTCTTCACGCTCGGCATGTCCGACACCGAGCTCGCCATCGAGGGCCGACAGCCCGGCACCACCCAGGTCACGCTCACCGTCACCTTCAACGGCGTCACCGCCCAACACGTCTACGACGTCGTCGTCCCGGCCGTCTCCTTCGTGCCCATGACGCTCGCCGGCTCGGTCGACACCACCCGCCCCCTGCCGGACAACCACGTCAGCTCGATCGTCCCCTCGCACCCGAGCCCCGAGGTCACGCTCGACGTCCCGGCCACGATCACCGCCGTGCCCGCGGCCGACTTCCTCGAGCTCCAGGCCGACATCGCCATCAACGGCCAGGTGACCGACCTCGCCTCCTCGATCCTCCAGGGCGACCTCGGCGAGATCGACACCGTCAACGTCTACCTCAACGGCGAGCCACTCGACCAGAGCGCGTCCTCGGCCGAGGTCGTCCTCTCCAACAAGCAGGGCGGCCGCGGCGACCGGACGCCCTTCACCGCCGACTACGCGATCTCCATCCCCGGCGCCCGCGTCGCCCCGGGCGTCAACACGCTCACCGTCATCGCGACCAACGGCCTCGGCCTCTCCGGCTCCGCCGAACGCACCTTCACCGTCACGACCTACGAGAAGAATGCTTCGCTCGAGATCGATCTCAGCCCCTCGCTGAACCCGACGGGCGATCTGCTGCCCGGTTCATTGGAGGCATCCCTCACGATCACTGGATCGAGCTCGACCGAGACCCGCCAGTACGTCTTCGTTCAGAGCGAATCTGATGACACTCTGTACAACTCGACGAGCCCGTTGGGCGCAAACGCCACGCTGCGATTCGACGTTGAGCTCGATCCGCCCGGGACGCAGTCGATCTTGCAACGGATCACGGACCTGCCAGCCGGAGAGAGCAGCGCCGCCGCCCGTGCCCTCGCCGAGCGCTATCTCGAGAGGGTCATCCTCGGCCAGACTCTCCAGATTCCGCCGTTGGATCCCGACATCGTCGAGGCGGTCACCGTCCATCTCGACGATCCGGATCTGATACGGAGCCCGGGCACCGCGAGCGCGGACGGCATCGCGGTTCTTCCCACCGGATCGCTCACCGTCACCGTCGTCGAAGACATCACCGAGCCCGGCGGTACGGCCAGCGGTAGGTTCAGGGGTGACGCCGACCCGCGGGCCGACTGGGCCGCAGCCGAAGTGTCGACGGACGCGGTTACGGCTCTGGTGGCGACCGATGGCGGGTCCTTCCATCTGTACGCGTTCGAGATCAGCGACCTCTCCCCCGGCGCGAAGCTCTGGAACGGAACACCGGGTATCGATCCCGTTACGGAGTTCTCGACGGTTCTTGTGGACGGCCGACACCTCGTCTCCTTGGCGAGCACTCCCGGCACGCCGTTCTTGACGCTCTTCACGGTCGGCGGCGACCCGAGCTTCGATGCCGACTTCAGCGCCTTCGACGACGAGTCATGGGAGGAGATCCTGCGCCGCATGACGCTCCTGGCCAATCGGTCAGGGCCGGACGGCTTTGCTTGGGGGTTCAAGGACGGGCTCTTCGACAGCGGTGAGCAGGTCGCCGAGATGGTGGCGAGCGGCGTCCAGTTCGTGATCGAGCACGGCGACCCCGCGCAGCGATTACTGATCGACGCAATCGGACCTCACATTCAGCTGCTCGCCGAGACAGGCGACCCGCAGCTTGTCTTCTCGATCGCCTCGGTCAACATCGTGGCGGATGGCGTCCTTCAGGCGCAGTCCGCGACCGGCAACATCGCGAAGTACGCGCGGCTCGGCTGGAATCTGCGTGAGGATGCGCCCGACATATTCGCCATCACCGTGCTCGGCGCCGACCCAGACAGCCTTGCGCTGAGCGAGGACACTCGCGTCGCTCTAGCGCTCTGGGCCGTCGTCATGGATGAGCTCGATGCATATCTCGACACGCTGGACGCGTACGAGGCAGGGCGGGTCTCCGGGCTGATCTTTGGCGAGATCGTGAAGGAGGTTGTGATCGGCGCCGGAGTCGCCGCCGCAACCGGCGGCATCGGCAACGCAGCCCGCGCAGCGCAGGTTGTGCGGAACGCCGCGACCTCAACGTTCGTCACACGCAAGCTACGCTGGCTCGACGACTCGTTCGATCTGCTCGCGCTCGGTCGTGGGGCCGATCGCCTCGATTCGATCGCCACCTCGCGCATGTGCTTCCCCGCCGGGACACCCATCTGGACGGACCGCGGTCTCGTCCCGATCGAAGCGATCGCGCCAGGCATGATGGTGCTTTCGCGCAACGCGGCGACTGGCGAACAGGGCTACAAGCCGGTGGCGCAGACATTCGAGACGCGGCCCGACGAGCTCTTCGTGCTGACCTACGAGACGTCCGACGGCGAGATCGACCGCGTCCGGACCACCGGCGAGCACCCGTTCTACGTCGAAGAGCAGGAAGCGTTCGTCCCGGCTCGTGAGCTGGCGGCCGGCATGACGCTCGCGCTGGCCGAATTCGGCAGCGTCGCCTTCATCACCGACATCCGGACCGAGCGTGGCCCGCCCGCCGGCGAAGCCGCCTACACCACGTACAACTTCGAGGTCGCGGACTGGCACACATACTTCATCGCCGACCACGGCATCTGGGTGCACAATCGTGGCCAGGAGACATGCGAGAAGCTCGCGGCGATCGGCCAGCGGCTCTCTCGGACAGCGGGGAGCACCTATGAAGACAAGCCCTATCTGTTCATCCGCGACACCGTAATCCGATTCCGGGACACCAGACGAGCGGCCGGACAGCCCGGGCTGCATCGCCTCGCTGTGGCGAATGCCATCCTCGACACGGCGGACAAGACATTCAGGAATCCGCCGCGGCTACCGAGTGGGCAGATCGACTTTGATCGGATCAGCTACCGGAATGTGCGACAGCAGCTCGACGGCATCCTCCGGGATCCGGAGTTCCCCGACTTTGACGTCGAAGTGCACCATACGGCCGTGAAGCAGTGGGTTGAGTGGATCTACAGGCAACGCTACGGTATCGGCGAAGGCACGCCCCTCACGCCCGCGCAGCTCGCCGACCTTGACCTCGACGGGATGCCCGGACTCCCGATGCCACGCAGGAACCACAACTTCGGGGTCGGCCTACCGGGGTCGAGCACGTTTCACGATATCCTCGGTCGGGTCGAGAACCGCCGGCCTGAGAATGCAGATACAGCGATCACCATGCTTCTCGATGCGTACCGCGACATGGGTAACCCGGACGTTGTTGGCCATGATGTTGATTTCGACTTTGAGTCCGTCCGCGGCATCATGACTGAATGGCTCGGATTGAAGGCATTACGATGAAGCTAATCGCCCATATTCGAGGCCCGAGCAAGTTCGATATGGACCCGGCAGCCTATCAGCGCTTGAGCCACGAACTCGGACAGCCAAATGCACATCAACTGATGGCTGAGATCTCTACCACGGATCACGATTACCAACGATTTCTCACGATTCTCGAGGATCATGGCTTCTCACGGTGGCCCGGGAGCTGCCCACGAGATGACAAGACCCACTACGTGCTCACGATTCGCCGCAGCTACTCTGAACCTGATCTTGATGATGCCGAGTTGCTGCTCGCGCTGGGCGGCGATCCGAGCTTCTGCTACGCGTCGAAGCGAGACCCCGCCGGGCAGATCGTGATGCCGGTCGAGCCCGGCGTCACACCGAACAGCGCCGAGAACGCCATCGTCGGCTCGATCGTGCGCTGGTTGTTCGCGAACGAGAGCGTCTGTTCCACCCTCGAAGAAGCCCGCATCTGCGGGCTGACCTTCGAGGCGTCACGTCCGGTCCGGCTTGAGGATCAGGATCGTGCCGAGCGGGATCCGAGCGTCCCGAGCTACCCGGGGCAGGTCTGGAGCCGGCTCGGCAGCTCGATCCGCCTCCCCCCGACGGCGCCATCGATGGGTCGCGTCGACTGCTTCACCAAAGAGCCGGTTCCGCGCGACTACGCCAAGCAGATGCTGCTGCTCGACGCGGACGACCCGGCGATCCAGAACGCCCAGCTCAGATACCTACGCAGCGAGCTCGAGCCGGTCGCGGGATTTGATGTTGCCGAGATGTCCGAGCGGTTCTCGGCGGGCCACGAGCTGATCGTCTCGCAGCGTTTCCGGCATGTCTGCATCGAACACGACATCAACTGCCGCTTCGAGCCGATCGTGATCGAGGACCCATAGCTCTCCGGCTCCGCCGAACGCACCTTCACCGTCGAGCTCACCGAGCCGACCGTCACGCTCGAGATCGACGCCAGCGGCAGCTCCACCGAGTTCCTGCCGCCCTCGCTGCTCGCGACGCTCACCATCGACCGCGCCGGCGCCGTCACCACCGAGCCCTACACCCTCACGCGCAGCGACCTGGTCGCCGACGACCCGACGGACGACCCACGGGTCTACGTCGTCATCGGCACCGACATCCGGCTGGTCTACAACGTCCCGCCGCTGCAGCCGCTCTCCCCGCCGACGCTCGCCGCCTTCCTCACCTCCGAGCAGGGCGAACGCCTCACGCCCGGGCAGGCGATGCAGCTCACCCAGCGTCTCATCGAGGCCGACTCGACCACAGGCCCCACCACCTGGCTCATCCCCCCGCCCGACCCCGCGGTCTACGAGGCCTACGAGGTCACGCTCGAGGACCCCCGCCTCAAACAGCTCTCCACCTCCGCCACCGGGCTGGAGATCGTCACGCCCGCGGACGCCGGGCTGACGGTCACCGTCGTCGAGCAGGACGACGGCATCGCGGGCCCGGACAGCCGCAAGTTCGCCGGCGAGGCCGGACCGCGCGGCGACCTCGCAGGGATGGCGATCCAGACCGACGACCTCTCCACGCTGATCGCCACCGAGGGCGGGATCTTCGCGCCCCTCGGGCTCGAGGTCTCGCCCCTCGGCAACGGGCTGAAGTACGCGATCGGCGGCCAGACCTTCGACACGGTGCAGGTCGGCGGGCGGACGCTGCTGGCCTCGCCCGACGACCCGACCGAGCCGGCGCTGATGATCCACGTCATCGGCCTGCCGAACGGTCACGAGTCCCAGCTGACGTTCACGACGGAGATCGGGCGGCTCGACTTCCGCGCCAAGCACTTCCCCCAGGACGACGCGCTCCGAGAGGGCTTCGACGCCTTCGCGAGCGGCGTCGCCGACGGCATGAAGGACGGCAGCAACGCGCTGGTCGGCGACATCCAGGCCGCCGGGTCGCTCGTCGTCGACGTGTACGAGGCAACCGTGAGCGGCGTCGGCGAGGTCTTCGGGCGGGCGTACCTGCTCGTGATCGACCTCGATGCGCGGTTCATCGAGGAGGACGTGGAGCACGTCCGCCAGGCCGCCGAGACGGCGACCGAGTACGCCGAGACCTTCGCGCGGATCGCCTGGAACCTCGCGTCGGACCTCGCCCCCCTCTACGAGATCCTCATCGACGGCGAGGACCCGGCCCGATACGACCTCTCCGAGGAGTCCCGCGTCGCCGTCGACATGGCGATGGTGCTGCTCCAGGAGCTCGACACCTACCTCCAGGAGATGGACGACTACGAGCGT
>JBCBKP010000013.1:0-80394 GCA_038521625.1 Planctomycetota bacterium | reverse complement strand
GTCTTGCTACGGCGTTCGCTCGCCGCCTCCGCCGACAACTCTGCTTCGTCGCGACCTCCGGTCGCGAAGTTCGGCCGCTCGCGGACGTGAAGATCCGCGTCGCGGCCGGTGTGACCGAGCTGACCCGCTGAACCGGTGATCGGCCCCCTCCGTCTCGCCTGCGGCGAGCCACCTCCCCCGTCGGCGACGGGGGAGGCGAGGGGATGCCGACCGGCCCGATCGGACACGATCGTTCGGCGAATGCGCTGCGGGGGACCGGTCCACAATCGATCGGAAGCTGGCTGCCGGACGGCGGCGACACAACCTGAGCGTTCGCGGCGAGACGCAATGAGGCCCGCTCCCAGCCGTTCCGCCCCCGGCGGCCGTCGAGGCCGCGACTTCGGGGCCGTGCGGGCAGGGAGATCGGGCGATGGGCTGGACGAAGAGCTGGGAGAAGCCACTGGATGGCGTGCGGCTGGCGGCGGCGACGGTCCTGATGGGCGCGGCGTCGGCCGCGACGGGGCAGGCGACGGGGCAGGCGACGGGGCCGGCGTCGTGTCAGACGCGGCTCGGGGACGGCGGTGCGTGCCTGTTCATCGGGCACAGCTACTTCGTGCCGGTGGCGGCGCGGTTCGACGCGATCGCGCAGGCGAGCGGGCTCGGATCGCACGGGGCGGGGTTCTACTTCGCGGGCGGCACCAGCGGCTCGCCGGGCTCGCTCTGGGACGACGCGGACGACAGCCGGACCGAGATCGAGGCGATGCTCGCGCCCGGCAACGTCCGGGTGCTGGGGATGACGGCGTTCGGTGAGTTCGGCAGCACCGTCGAGGACTACCGGCTCTGGATCGACCTGGCGCTGTCGTACAACCCCGACACGCGGTTCTTCATCGGGCAGCCGTGGGTGCCCGGCGGGCCGAGCCTCGACACCGCGGCGTACGACGATGCGATCGAGACCGCGGGCGACAACCTGTTCCAGACCGTCGCGCAGCTGCGCCTGGACTATCCGAACACGCGGATCGAGTACATCAACTACGGCAAGACCGCCTCGATCATGAAGGCCGAGTACGAGGCGGGGAACCTGCCCGACGTGACCTGCCTCACGGGCTGCGGCAGCGCCTCGCTGTTCGCCGACCCGAGCGGGCACGCGGGCCCGATGATGACCGACCTGTGCGCGGCGAGCTGGTTCGACGCGATCTACGGCGTCGGCTTCGACGAGCTGACGATCCCCGAGTACCAGTCGGACACCGCGTCGATCGTCGCCGACGTGCTGGCGTACAACGAGCGGTTCCCGCTGCCGCCGCAGGACTGGAACCTCGACGGCGCGTGCTCGATCTTCGATGTCTCGGACCTGCTGCGGGCGTTCGACGGGTCGAGCGCCTCGGCGGACCTGAACGGGGACGGCGTGCTGGACTCGGGCGACGTGCAGATGGCGATCGCGGCGCTGGACGGGGCGCCCTGAAGGCCGCGCTGGTGAACGCTCACGCCCAGCGCGTCGGATCGGCAGACCGATCGCCGATCCGCGCACGACTCACCAGGCCGTGAAGCTGTTGTCGTAGCGGTACGGCGCCTCGATACCGCGGGCGTTCAGGAGCGCCGTGTTCATCCGGTAGTACAGGCCGCTCATGTCGTTCATGTATTCCCACAGCGGCTCGAGGCCGACGGCGGCGCGTCGGTGGTCGACGGCCGCGGCGTCTTCGAGTTCCTTGGGATACGCCCGCCCGATGGCGTGCTCGTACTGGACCTGCGTGCCGTACCGCTGCGGGCGGCCGGTGTTGATGAGGACGCGGTCGGTGAGGTACGCGAGGTTGCGCCCGCTCGCGTTGCCGCTCGCGACGGCGGGTTCCATGGCCTCGATGACGCGCTGCTGGAACTCGGGGTCGTGGTCGGCGTGCTGGACGATGAGCCAGAACGCCTCGGTCGCTACTTCGCCGACGGTGTCGTATCCGGGGAAGCCGTGGCGGTCGAATAGCTCTTCGGCGCGCTCGGCCCGCTCGGTCATGAGCTCGTCTTTGCGGTCGTAGAAGCCGGGCTCGTTGATCGCGGGGTCCTGGTTGATGACGAGCTGCTCGTAGCGCTGGTCGTCCTCGGCGAGGGCGAGGAGCTCGGCGGCGAGGGCGTCGCGTTCTGCGAGCGTCGGCGTGGATTCTCAGGCGACGAGGATCGCGAGGGCGGCGAGGGCGAGAACGGCGCGTGCGGGCATCGGGTGGACTCCGGAACGTGGCGACGAGCCGGAGCGGTGATGCGCCAGGGAATGTGTGCCGTCGGTGCTCTGCCGCTACTTGCCGCCGGAGACGCGTTCGATCTCTTCGATGCTGGTGACACCCTCGGAGACGAGCTTCCAGCCGAAGTCGGCGAGCGACGTGAAGTGCCCCTCGGCGATGACCTTGCGCATGGCCTGGATGCTCGGCTCGTTGAGGATGACGTCGCGGAGCTCGTCGGAGACGTCGAGCAGCTCGAAGAGCGCGTGGCGGCCGCGGTAGCCGGTCTTGAGGCAGTTGCGGCAGCCGACGGGGCCGTAGACGCCGGTGAGGCCCTGGCCGTAACGGCCCATGCGCGTGGCGACGCCGGGCGTGAGGCGCTGGGGCCCCTTGCAGTGGTCGCAGAGGACACGGACGAGGCGTTGGGCGAGGACGAGCGAGAGCGAGTTGGCGACGAGGTAGGGCTCGACCTTGAGGTCGAGGAGCCGGAAGACGGCGGCGATGGTGTCCTTGGCGTGGACGGTGGAGAAGACGAGGTGGCCGGTCATGGCGGCCTGCATGGCGGTGCGCGCGGTGTCCTCGTCGCGGATCTCGCCGAGCAGGATGACGTCGGGGTCCTGGCGGAGGACCGAGCGGAGCACGGAGTAGAAGCTGTTGCCCTGCCGCTCGTCGATGGGCATCTGCGTGACGCCGTCGATCTGGTACTCGACGGGGTCCTCGATGGTGATGACGTTGCGCGCGTCGCGGTCGATCTCGCGGAGGGCGTTGTAGAGGGTCGTGGTCTTGCCCGATCCGGTCGGCCCGCAGACGAGGAGCATGCCGGCGTCGAGGGAGCAGACCTTCTGGATGCGCTCGCGCATGTACCCGACGAGGCCGAGGTCGTCGAGGGTCTTGGGGACGCCGCGCTGGTCGAGGACGCGGATGACCATCTTCTGGCCGTGGACGGAGGGGGTGAACGAGACGCGGTACTCGACGCGGCGGTCGGGGAAGCGGCAGGAGAAGTGCCCCTCCTGGATGGCGTCGCGTGCGGCGGACTGCATCTGGCAGGCGGTCTTGATGAGGCCGTTGCAGAGCTCTGCGGGCTTGGCGGGCAGCTCGACGATCCAGACCATGACGCCGTCGACGCGCATGCGGACGTGGACGGCGTTCTCGCCCTTGGGCTCGACGTGGATGTCGGTCGAGGTCGTGCGGTTGGCGATGCGGAGGAGCAGCCGGGCGGCGCGGGGGCCGTCGCCGGTGCCGGCGAGCGCGCCGGTCGGGACGCCGCGGGCGTCGATGATGCGGATGTCCTCGTCGGGCGAGGCGCCCCTGGAGAACGCCTTGAGGATCTCGTGCATCTCCTGGACCCAGGCGGCGTTCTCGCCCTCGGCGTCGTCGACCTTGCGGTCGGTGCCGTTGGCGGCGGCCTTGGTCTTGCGCTTGCTCTGGAGCTTGGAGCCGTTGGCCTCGCGTTCCTGGACCTCGAAGACGAGGCTGCCGATCTGGATCTGGTCGCCCGCGGAAAGGACGGACTCGGTGACCCGCATGCCGTTGAGCTTGGTGCCGTTGCGGCTCTCGAGGTCGCGGAGTCGGTAGGCGCCGACGCCGGCGGCCGGGTCGGGCTCGATGACGCAGTGGTGGCGGCTGGACTTGTCGTCCTTGATCCGCAGGCGGTTGTCGGGGTGGCGGCCGATGGTGATGGGGTCGTCGCCGAGCTTGATCGGGCGACCCCGGCCGTCGGCGAGCCTGAGCTGGAGCTGCGGCATCTTCTCACACAGGCGGACGCAACCCTGGCCGATCCCCGCACAAAGATCCGGGCACGGCGATCGGGCGTCCGCTCAGGCCGATCGCGCGGCCCGGCCGCGGCAGACGATGGTACCACGGGGATCGCTGGCGGTTCCCGCGCGTCCGTACACTGCCCGCCCATGATCGACCTGAAGCTGCTGAGAGAGGACCCGGGGCGGTTCCGCGAGGGCGCCCGGAAGAAGAACATCGACGCGGACGTGGACCGGGCGGTCGCCCTGGACGCCCGACGACGCGAGACGATGCAGCGGGCGGAGTCGCTGCGCGCCGAGCAGAAGAAGCTCGCGAAGGAGACGGGGCCGGCGATCGGGAGGCTTTCGGGTCGGCTGAAGTCGGCCGAGGGCGAGGAGCGGGCGGGGCTCGAGGCCGAGATCGCGGAGATCAAGTCCAGGCCTGCGGCGCTGAAGGGCGAGATCCAGGGTCTCGAGGAGACGCTGAAGGAGCTGGAGTCGGAGCTGGACGGGATCCTGCTGCAGATCCCGCAGCCGCCGGACGGCGACGTGCCCGTCGGGGCCTCGGCCGAGGACAACGTGGAGATCCGGCGATGGGCGCCGGCTGGCTGGGACTGGTCCAAGAGCTTCGAGGCGAACCGGGGGTTCAGGCCCAAGACGCACCTGGAGCTGTGCGAGGACCTCGGGCTGGTCGATTTCCCGCGCGGCGTGAAGCTGTCGGGCTCTCGCAGCTACGTGCTGACCGGCGACGGGATGCGGCTGCACCAGGCGGTGCTGCGGTACGCGATGGACTTCATGGCCGAGCGTCACGGGTTCGCGCCGATGTCGGTGCCGGTGATCGTCCGCGAGGAGGCGATGACGGGGACGGGGTTCTTCCCGTCGGGGCGCGAGCAGGCGTACCACATCGAGGAGAGGGCGCGCGGGGCGGGGCACGACCTGTACCTGACGGGGACGGGCGAGGTCGGGCTGATGGGCCTGCACCAGAGCGAGATCCTGGACGAGGAGGCGCTTCCGCTGCGGTACGTGACGGTCAGCACGTGCTTCCGTCGCGAGGCGGGGGCCGCGGGTCGCGACACGGCGGGGCTGTATCGGATCCATCAGTTCGACAAGGTCGAGCAGGTGGTCATCTGCCGCCCGGACGAGGCGGAGAGCCGGGCGTGGCACGAGAGGATGCTTGGGTACGTGACCGAGCTGCTCGAATCGCTCGAGCTGCCGCACCGCCTGCTGCAGTGCTGCACGGGCGATCTGGGCCCGAAGAACGCGGACATGATCGACGTGGAGTGCTGGATGCCCGGGCGCGGCGAGGCGGCGGATCCGGAGGACCCTGGCGCGGGCTTCGTGGGTGACTTCGGCGAGACGCACTCGGCGAGCCGTTTGTACGACTTCCAGTGCCGCCGGCTGAACCTGCGCTGCCGTCCGGGCGGCGAGGGGGGCAAGGGGGCGACGGCGTTCTGCCACAGCCTGAACAACACGGTGGCGGCGAGCCCGCGGATTCTCATCCCGATTCTTGAGATGCATCAGCGGGCGGACGGCTCGGTGCGTGTGCCCGACGCGCTGCGTTCTTACTTTCCGCGGGACGCGATCTCGGGAAAGTAGAGCGGCTCTGCTGCTCTAAAAACGCCCTTTTTGCCGCTGAATAGGCGATCTCGCCCTCCGAGATCCGATTTAAATTTGGATTTGCCGCTCTTGAAAGTTCATAGGATGAGTACCCCAAACTAAGCCGGCTCGAATCGGGTGAGTCATGCTCCTTCGCCGGGCGGTCGAACTTGATTCGGGCCCTCAGGAGGAACCGAGAATGGGCGGAGCAGCTACCATCCCGGGTTTCGGTATCGAGCGTCGTCGCGACATTCGATACTCCTATCACGCGACCAAGCAGCGCGTGGAGATCGCCGACCCCATCGGCCGCATGATCGAGATCCCGGGTCGGGTGATCGAGCTGTCGGCGGGCGGCGCGAAGATCCAGTGCAAGCCTTTCGTGTACTCCGCGCGCAAGTGCTCGGCGCTGCTGGTGGACCGTGACGGCGGGACGATGATCGTCGAGGGCGAGACGATCGCGTGCGACTACCTCCCCGACCGTGGACATGTGGTGCGCATCAAGTTCTCACACCGGCTCGATCCGGCGGACTTCATCGCCGACTCGGTGATGGACGCGACGCGCGAGTCGGGATCGAGCGGGACGGCGCTGCTGGTGAGCTCGGGCACGCCGGAAGCGATCGCGGTCACGGGCGTGCTGGAGGCGCTCGGCATGGAGGTCATGACCGCGGACACGCTCGTGGCCGCGCGGGCCAGGTTCCAGGACTCGCCGATCGACACGTTCATCGATTTCGCGGAGTCACCGGCCTCGGCGATCGCGGGCGTTGTGCGTTCGATGCGCGGTGAGGGGTTCGACGGTCCGGTCGTGGTCTTCCCGCCGGCGAGCCTCGGCAGCCCCGAACTGCGCTCGCCCGACCTCGGCGAGATCGTGATGGTCCCGGACGCGTCGGACTTCGACGCGGTGGCGGGCACGCTGGAGGAGGTCATCACGAGCATCGAGTTTCCGACCTCGGAAGACCCGCTGCACAGCGGCCAGCCCGGGGACGACGAGGCCACCGACGACATCAATCAGGATCTCGTCATCGATCTCAAGCGCGCCATGGCGGAGGCGCAGCGTGCGTTCCTCGACGGGCGGATGTCCGACGCGCTGCGCTTCATCCGCAAGATGATCCCGACGGCGGGAGCGCTCGACGTCGACGCGTACACCAAGCTGCTGGTTCGGATCGAGCAGCTGTTCATCGACAACTCGGGAGATCCGACGAGGCTCCGCGACCCGATGCGCAAGGCGCTGCATATGACAGCGAGGCTGCGAACCTCGGAGTCGCTCGACGACATCGAGTTGATGAGCGGCGCTCACGCCGCGGCGTGAGCGCGGCATAGGTTCTTCGCCCGGGCAGATCTCGGGGCGTTGGCGCTGCTCATATCGCACCCGTTCGGATCCGGATCAGACGTTTCATCGGGCCTACGACGAAGTGCGACTTAGGGCCAAGACCCCAGCGGGTTCGAAGGGGATCGTCGCGGGATCGAGCGACCGCGCCGGGCGGCCGCCCCGGTTCGGGCTCTCGGGCGGAACGGTCTGGACCCCATAACCGCGGGACCTGCGCAATCGGACGGCGGACCGGGCGGGGCGGTGATGCCCGTCCCGCGAGTGGCCGATCTGCAGTGCAGCCAAGGGGGCACGGAATTGAGCCAGGACGTCGGCAATCCGTTCTCGGGCGGCGACCGCCGCAAGCACGCGCGGTACCCATACACGGCCGACCGGCAGTCGGTCGAGGTGGCCGATCTGGGCGGCAATCTGACGGCCATCGACGCGCGTGCGGTGGACCTGTCGGCCGGGGGGCTTTGCCTCGAGAGCCGGCCGTTCCTGTACCCCGACCGCCACTGCGTGGTGCTGCTCGTCGATCTGGACGGCGGGACGATGCTCGTCGACGGCACGATCGTGATGTGCGAGTACATCGTCGGCAAGGGGCATCGCGCCAACGTCGCGTTCAAGCAGCCGATCGAGCCGTCGAACTTCGTTGCCGAGGAGTTGATCCGCGAGGCGGGCGCGGGCGAGGCGGTGCTGCCGGACCAGGGGCTGGTCGTGGTCGCGGGTTCGGACGAGGCGGCGGATCGCATCGCGAACGCGCTGCGGAGCGTCGGGCTGAACGTGCGGACCGTGGCGTCGACGCCCGAGGTGCGATCGCTGTACGAGGAGGCGCCGATCGACGGGGTCTTTGAGTCGCGGTGTACGTCGGCGCCGGCGCTGCTGGGCATCGTGAAGTCGATGCGCTACGAGGGCTTCGAGGGGCCGATCGCGACACTGTGCACGGACCTGGACAAGATCGAGGCGATCGGGAAGGCGGGCATCGACCGCCTGAGCGTGGTCTCGACGAGCGCGTCGGATGAGCGGCTGTTCTCGATCGCCGAGCAGTTCGCCGACGACATCGATCTGCCGACCGGCAGCGGCCCGATCACCGGCGAGCTGGCATCGAAGCCGGAGGTGGCCGAGGCGGTCTGCATGTTCGTGCCCGCGGCCAAGCGGGCGGTCAGCGAGGCGCGTCGCGCGTTCGAGGACGGCCGGTCGGGCGATACGGTCCGCCTGCTCGAGCCGCTCGAGCGTGACGCCAAGGTGTTCGGCTTCCCGCTGTTCTCGCAGGCCCTGGAGCGCGTGCGTGACAGGCTCGAGTCTTATAAGGGCGAGCCGGCGCGGGCGCGGGACGCGATGCGTCGAGCGGCGCACATCGCTGGACGGCTGGTGCCGCCGGCTCGCGTGGCCTGAGGGGTCTGCCCGCCTGTTATCGGCCCGCCGAGAGCCGTTCGACCGCCGTCCGAGCAGACCGGCGGGAGGTGTCCCCGCGTCGTGACTCCATTTGGGATCACCCGGTCTGCAAATCCTCGAATTCGAGTGGAGCAGACACCCCATGGGGTCGATGCCCCCACCAACTGGTGAGGGTGACCGATGCACGAACGGAGTCCGATCTCGATGGACACGAGCATTCAGCCGCGGACGGAGCGGCTGCCCTACACCGCGCGCGAGCAGGCCGTCGAGATCGAGGATCCGACGGGCCACCTCGCGCCGGTGACCGCGGAGGTCGTCGACATCTCGGCGCACGGCGTCTGCCTGCGGAGCAGGCCCTTCGTCTATCCGGACCGTCGCTGCCGGGTCTTGCTCATCGACCGGGACGGTGGGCCGATGCTCGCCGAGGGCATGACGCTGAAGTGCGAGTACGTGCCCGAGCAGGGTCACCTGGTGCAGGTGCGGTTCACGCACCCGATCGATCCGGCGGACTTCGTGGGCGAGGAAGTTCTTAGCGCCAGCAGCGAGCCCGCGCCGGTTCAGCACTGCAGCGGTGTCGCGTTGTTGGTCACTCTCAGCAGCGACAAGCCGGACCATGTGGGCGATGCGCTGGTGCAGTTGGGCATGCAGGTGGAGCGGGTGGACACGGTGCTGGCGGCGCGCAAGCGGTACGAGCAGTCGCCGATCGACACACTGGTCGAGGTCGCGGGTTCATCAGTCTCGGCGCTAAGCCGTGTGGTGAAATCGATGCGTCGCGAGGGATTTGATGGGCCCGTGGTGGTGCAGTCGCAACGCGGGCGTTCGACCAGGTCGCTGGAGGCGGCCGAGCTGGGGCGGCTGGTGATCATGCGGGACGTATCGGGGTTCGACACCGTGCTGGAGTTGCTGAGCAATGTCGTCGCGGAGATCGAGTTCCCGACTTCCGCTGTCCCGCTGCAGGGCCCGACGCCCGCGACAGTCGGCGCCGCCGAGGCGAGCGCGACGTTCGTGATGAGTCTGAAGCGGGCGATGGCGCAGGCACAGCGGGCGTTCATCGACGGGCGGACCAACGACACGCTGAAGATGCTGCAGCCGATCGAGCGTGCGGCGTCGGAGTTCGGATTCGAGGTGTACGCGCGGCTGCTGACTCGGATCGAGCGGCTGCTGATCGAGAACCCGTCGGACCCGACGATCCTCCGAGATCCGATGCGCAAGGCGCTGCACATGACGTCGCGGCTGCGGGCGACGGCGCTGGCCGACGCGCCCGGCGCCGGGTCCTGAGGTCATTGTCCGGTTTCTGGGGCTCTGGGTCCCGTGGGCCCGGGGGACCGGGGGGTCCACCCGGTGCGGGCTCGCGGGGGCGCGGGGGCGGTCGGGCGCGGATCTGTGGTCGAGCATGGGGAAACCACCCGGGTCGGCTTATGGCGGCCGATCCCCACGCCGATAGGCAGCGGTCGGAATCGGAGAGACCGCGATGTCGTCAGGCGAGAGACCGCCGCCGCATGGGATGGCCGGGCGGGTCCCAAGCAGGAAGCGCAGCCCCGCGCGTCGGGCGATGTCGCGTTTCTCGTTCTCCTGCCCGGCGCTCGAGATGCGGGTCGAGGACCACACGGGCACGCTCGTGGACGTGCCGGCACGGGGGGTCGATCTGTCCGCCGGCGGCCTGGCGGGCGAGTCGCCGGCGTTCATGTACCCGGGCCGTCGCTGCCTGCTGCGCCTGGACACGAGATCGCGTGAGCGGGTGAGCGTCTCGGGCGAGATCGCATGGTGCGAGTTCATCGAGGGGCACGGCCACCGGTTCGGGATCCGGTTCGGCACGAAGATCGACCCGAGGCGGTTCGTGAGCCAGGCGACGATCAACGAGGTTCTGAGCAGCGCCGGGCTCGGCGAGAGGTGCCTCGGGCGTGCGATCGTCATCGCGTCGGAGGGCGCGGCGCGCGAGCGAGCGATCTCGGCGGTCGTGCTGGCGGGCCTCGAGGCCTCGACGTTCGCGACGCCGGAGGAGGCGCTGACGTACTACGAGAAGCAGCTGATCGATCTGGTGGTCGCGATCGAGCCGGACCCGATGGAGATCTTCGAGAACGCGATGCGGGCGATGCGGTCGCGCGGGTTCGAGGGACCGCTGCTGGTGGCGCTGTCCGGAGAGGCGGCGGCGGACGCCCCGGAGCTTGCGGGCCTGCGTCCGAGCGCGGTGCTCGAGTCGCCGATCAACGCGGACGCGTTGCTGCTGGCCGTGAGCCTGTGCGCCGAGCAGATCGAGATCCCGTCGGTCGACGCGGAGGTCCGATCGGTCCTGCAGCGTGTCCTGGGGATCAGCGAGCCGATCGAGGCGTTCATCGAGATGGCCAAGCCGCGCCTGGCCGAGGCCGGCGAGGCGTTCGAGCGCGGCGAGATCGAACTCGCGGCGGCGATGGCGAGCGAGCTCGTCGATGACGCGCAGATGTTCGGCTTCCCGACGCTGGCGCGGGCTCTGGAGATCGCCCGGGATCGGCTCGCGTCGCCGAACGACGCCCGTCTCGCGGAGGACGCGTTGCGACGGGCGGCGGAGATCGCGGCGCGCCTGACGGCCGACGCGGCCTGAGCTACGGCGTGCCAGAGCGGAGGCACGCGAGGAGCGTCTGCTTGTGGTCGAGCAGCTCGGCCGCTTCGGCGCGGAGGGCCGCGAGCGCCTCGGACGGTCCGGTGGGCCGATCCATCGCGGATTCGAGCGCATCGATCGCGTCGACAAGATCGACCGCGGCGAGATTCATCGCGGAGCCGCGCAGCGTGTGCGCCTCGCGCGCGACCTCGCCCGTGTCGAGTGCGAGGGCGGCCGCGGCGAGACGTTCGACGCGCTCGGGCAGTTTCTGGAGGAAGCGGTCGAGCAGGTCCGCGGCGAAGCCGCGATCGCCGAGGCAGCGATCGAGGAGCGGGTCGAGATCGATCGGGAGGTGTTCGCGGTCGTTCACTGCGAAGGCCCGGCGGGCGGGGAGATGAAAGGCCGCGGTGGGATTCGAACCCACGAATAACGGATTTGCAATCCCTCAAGAAGCGGCTTGACGAGGCAGTGTACCGGGTTCGTGCGCGATCTCGTGCGCGACGTGGCTCTCTCACAACGTGTCGATGGTCTGTGGATGGCTCGCCGCCGCTCTCTTAAAGGGCGGGGGGTTAGGTTCTGTCTAGGGCGCTTCAAGCAGGTGCCTCGACGTCGCGCGGGCGGTCGCCGCGCGGCCGCAGGGGCTGCACGAGGACCACCGCGACGTCTACGCCGAGATGGCGCGGGCGCGGCGGGCGTTCGAGCGTCGGCATACGTGGGAGGGGCTGAGTGATGCGGAGCGGGATCTGTCGCGCCGCGCGACCTATCTGCTGCGCTCAGAAGGCTTTGGCGAGTTCGGTGATATGACACGCTGAAGAACTGACATTCGTCGGTACCCTGTGCTCGGTGATGATGCCTTCGGAGGTTATGAAATGACGAAGAGAGCTATGAGCATGGTTGTTGCTGCGGGGCTTGTGTCGATTGTCGGTGTTGCGGCGCTCGCACAGATCGGGCCGCTGACCCCGCCGGCGGGACCGGTAGCGGATACCGAGCCGTCGCTGGCGTCCATCGATCAGCGCCTCGCTGTGCTCGAGACGAACGCGGGGGCTCCCGTGGCCACGGACTGGGCAGCGTTTGACACCGCGGGCACAACCGTTGTGAGCAGCGCACCAGTCCTGATCAGATCGATCATCGTCGGACCGTCGAGTACTGGTTTCCAGCTGCGGAGCGTCGCCGGTGGCGATGTGTTCGCACTCTTCGGGCCTGAACACGCCAATGCCGGCAGGATCGAGATCAACATTCCTGCCGTTCAGGGCCTCCAGATCCAGAACCTCGGGAGCGGCACGTATCGGGGTGTCGTCTTCTACGAGCCGCTCCCCGCGCCGTAACGAAACGCCGGGGTACGTCAGTGAAGTCAACGGGCAAGGCACCGCATTGGTGCCAACGGAGGTCATGAAATGACGAAGTCGACTCGGAGCGTCGTAGTTGCCGCCGGACTGCTGTCGATCGTCGGCGTTGCCGCGCTCGCGCAGATCGGGCCGCTGACGCCCCCGGCGGGGCCCGTTGCGGATACCGAGCCGTCGCTTGTGTCGATCGATGATCGGCTCGCGCTGATTCCGCAGCAGTTCAACAGGCCGCCCGCGACCAACGCGGTCCCTTTCAGTGGAACCGGGAACATTCGAATCACCAGTGATCCGGTTCTCATCCGATCGGTCATTCTCGCACGCAGCAATGTTGACGTTGAGCTGAAGAGTACGGGCGGCGGGATCTACGCCATCATCGGCGAGCGGAATGCCGCAGCAGGTCGGATCGAGCTCGACATCGTCGCAAGCAACGGGCTCGAGGTCCGCGCGTCGAACAGTTTCTCGGGCACGATCTTCTTCGATCCGCTTCCCGCATCGGCCGTCGTGCCTGCCGACGCGGACTGAGGCCATCCGAAGCCTGCGCTCAGGACTCTCACATTTGGAGGTCATGACGTGACAAAGAACTCTCAGCGTATTGCTCTCTCTGCTGGACTTTTGTCAATTATTGGCGTCGCTGCGCTCGCGCAGATCGGACCGCTGGCGCCACCCGCGGGGCCGGTGGCTGACACGGAACCGTCGCTTGCGTCGATCGATCAGAGGCTCGACTCGATCCACGACCTGATCGCACGCCCGCCTGCATTTCGATCGATTTCGATCAATACCTCAGGCACGGTGGATCTTACGCCGGATCCCGTGTTGATCCGAGCCGTCGTTGTAAGCCGCACTTCGGATTTCGCATTCCTCCGAAGTTCAATCGGCGATGTGTACGCGATCTTCACGCAGGAGAACGCTGCTGCGGGCAGGATAGACCTTGACATTGTTGCACCGAATGGCCTACAGCTCGAGCACCGCGGCCCCGGGAACACGCTTCTCACTGTCCTCTACGACCCGCTCCCGGCATCGCAGACAGCAACAAGCAAGGGCGGCTGAACCAGTTGTTTGAACTGTTGTGTCTTCCCCGACTTGCCGCGAGCGCAATGTCTGACAAGAGCATCAGAGCGCGGGCGGTGTCGCCCGACGGACCGACAGGGTCTCGGATCGACCAGATCAGGGGCTGTAAACACCGCCCACGGCTCTGATCGCGGGGCGATCGAGTCAGCGTGTCAGCGCCTCCGTGCGGAGGCTGGCCAGAATGACAAGCGTGATTGACGCCGGTACGCGATGGCCAGAGATGGTTCGAGAATCCCCCGAACGCTTCGGGGACACTACCCCTCGTGGGGCGTCAGAAGCGGGGATACGAGAAGAGGCCGCGGTGGGATTCGAACCCACGAATAACGGATTTGCAATCCGCTCCCTTAGTCCACTCGGGCACACGGCCGGCACCTGGATGGCGCCGCGGGGCGCTATCCGGGAGCCTAGACGCTAAGGTGCCGCCGGTGCGGGGTCAACGCGACGGGCCGATCGGCCCGCGCCGCTCACAAGCCCGGCGCCGGCATCCGACGATGAAGGCTGGCATGCAAAGACCGTCGACTGTCAATGGCCGGAGGCTGGCGCTCGCGCTCGGGGCGGGCTTGGCCATGGGGCCGGCCTGCGGGCCGGCGCTGGCGCAGAGCGAGGACCCGCGGGCGCCCGAGCTCCCGGAGGAGACCAGCCCGGTGGCTCCCTCGAAGGGGGCGACGCTCGACCCGGTCCGCCGCGGTCTGGACACCGGCATCGACTGGCTCGCCGGCGTGGAGCGCGAGATCGGGCGCGACCCGTCGGGCTCGCTGCTGCCCGAGCGGACGTTCCTGGCTCGGCGGCGCGGGCACCTGCTGCGCGTCGGCGACGCGATCGCGTTCGTGCCGCTGGCTTCCGAGCGTAACCGGGCGGAATCGGCGATGCGGCTGATGCCCTCGCAGGAGCTCGAGCGGATCGAGGCGGGCTTCGCCCCGGGGCAGACGGCGATGCCGGTGCTGATGAGCGGGCAGGTGTTCTTGTTCGACGGCAAGAACTTCCTGATGCCGACGGCGTCGCGGCGCGACCCGGGCGGCGCGATGACGATCCCCGCGGGGCCGCCGACCGAGCCCGAGACCGGGACCGACGACGAGGAGGCGCCGCCAGCGGACCCGCTGGCGGGTGTGCCGCTGGAGCTGCGCGACGACCCGGCGGCGGCGGACGTGATCGAGGAGCTGCGTGAGCGGACGGCGGTGGTGCGATCGGGCGGTCAGCTGGCCCGCGGGCCGCGTGAGCGTCGCGAGCTCGGGACGGTGACGACGCGGCCGGACAACTCGCCGGTGGCGCCGCGTCGCGGTCGAGTGGAGCGGCTGGGCGACGGGCTGCTGACGGTGACGTTCGACTCGGCCGCGGGGGCGGGCGAGGAGGACGAGACCGAGCCGCTGACGCTGCTGCCTTGCCTGACGACCGAGCGGCTGGCGGAGCTGAGCGAGGTGACGGGGCGGACGCCCCCGCTGCTGATCAGCGGGCGGCTGTTCTCGTACCAGGGGCGCGAGTACCTGCTTCCGACGATGTTCCAGCTCGAGCGCGAGCGGGGCGTCGGGCGGGTGCGGTAGCGCCCGGCGGGCGACGGCCTCAGGCCGGCTGGACCGGGTTCTGGGTCGTGCCCTGGATCGGTCGGTCCTCGAGCGCGGTCGGGTTGGACGGGGCGGTGCGGACGGCCTCGCCCTCGACGGGACTGAAGCGTGAGCCGTAGAGCGGGAGCTTGGCGTTGCGCGTCGAGCGTGGCAGCAGGCCCTGGCCCATCACGACGCCGGCGAGCAGGACGAGGTTGATGCCGAACAGGGGCGTCCAGGCGAGCCAGGCGGGCAGCGTGCCGCGCTCGACGAGGGTGTCGGGCGCGAGGCCGAGGTGGACGGCGATGCTGGAGACGACGACGACGGTGAGGCTGATCGGGATGAGCGACTGCCAGCCGAGCATCATGATCTGGTCGTAGCGGAGCCGCGGGATGGTCCAGCGGATGACCATCTGGAAGCAGACGAGCAGAACAACCTTGCTGAAGAAAATCAGGGCCTTGCCGATGACGACGGCGAGGCCGAGCAGGCCGGTCTCGGCGAAGCCAGGCTCGGTCCAGGCGAAGAACTGATCGATCGCGGGGATCCCGACGGCGAGGTGGTAGCCGCCGAAGAAGAGCAGCACGAAGAACGCGCCGCTGGTGACCATGTGGGCGTACTCGGCAAGGAAGAAGAGCGCGAAGCGCATCGAGGAGTACTCGGTGTGATAGCCGCCGACGAGTTCCTGTTCGGCCTCGGCGTTGTCGAAGGGCGCGCGGTTGGCCTCGGCGAGGATGGCGATGAAGAAGAGGATGCAGGCGAGGGGCTGGGCGAGCAGCATCGGGCCGTGGTCGACCTGGTACTCGATGATCTTCTGCGGCATGACGCTGCCGACGACGAGCAGCACGGCCAGCAGGCTGAGGCCGAGCGGGATCTCGTAGCTGATCATCTGTGCCGTCGCGCGGAGGCCGCCGAGGAAGGAGTACTTGCTGTTGCTGGCCCAGCCGCCGAGGGTGACGCCGTAGACGCCGATCGAGGCGACGGCGAGCAAGTAGATGATGCCGACATTGACGTTGGCACCGGCGATGACGACGGTCTCGCCGCCCAGGTGTCCGAAGGCCTGCTCGAGGAATCCGCCGATCAGCGGAAGCCCGAAGAAGAAGTTCGTGATGGCGTAGTCGGTGATCGGCGGCATGTCCCAGAGACCGCCCCACGGGATCACGGCAAAGCCGATGAGCGCTGGCACGATGATCAGGACCGGCGCGAGTGTGAAGAGGGCCTTGTCGACGCGGCCTGGCGTGTAGTCCTCCTTGAGCAAGAACTTGACGCCGTCGGCGAGCGGCTGGCCGAGGCCCCAGAGCCCCTTGGTGAAGCCGGTGGTGCTGAGGAACTTGAGGAAGGGCAGGCCGAAGTCGAGGCCGACGCGGTTGGGGCCGATGCGGTCCTGGATGTAGGCCGAGATCTTGCGCTCGGCCATGACGAGGTAGGCGACGCCCAGCAGGATGACGTGGACCACGATAAGGAGCACGTGGACACTGACGAACATCTGCGAGTCCACGATGCCGGCGATGTACGAGGCGAGGCCGTCGAGCATGGTCCGCGATGGTAGCGGGGTCTCGCCTGGCAAGAACGGCTGCGGTCAGGCGAGCACGACCCGGACGAGATCGCCGGCGGGGCCCGGTCGGTCGGTGCGTCGCTCGGGGTGGTCGTGAATCTCGCGGTAGTCCATGGAGAGGCGGTCGCGGACGCGCTCGGCGCTGGCGATGCTGACGGTGCGGGCGTCCTCGCGAGCCATGAGGACGCTAATCTCGGGGCGGTCCTCCCAGATGTGGCGGTGGAATGCGTCCTGGCGCTCTGGGGTGGGATCGGCGGCGAGCATGGAAGCGAACAAGGGCACGCGGGGCTCGACCTTGGAATCGCCGAGGCCGCTGCTGACCCAGACGACCGGGCCCATCTCGCCGGTGGTCTCCTCGGCGAGCGAGGCGCCGTCCCAGACCCAGCTCCAGGCGCGGCCGGCGGGCTCGACGAGGATCGCGCGGAAGCAGGCGAGGCGCATCAGGTCGCGCGAGCGGACCCAGGGGCCGACCGCGCCCGGCTCGGGCTCGAGGGCGAGCATGCCGTCGACGAGCGAGCCGCGGGAGATCGGGGCGTGCGGCTTGCTCGGCGCGGGCTCGGGGTTGACGTTGGTGATGGCGAAGGTGGCGCCGTCGCAGCGGAGGGCGAGCCAGGTGCCACCGGCGTCGGGGTCGCGCGGCGCGATCGCGCGGCGGTCGCCGACGGCCAGCTCGCTCGGCGGCGCGCCGGGGCTGCGGGCGCGGAGCTCGTCGCGGCTGTGGAGCAGGCGGTATCCGCCCTCGACCGGGATGAGACTGACGGTGCACACGCGTGGGTCACCCGCGGGTTCAGGCCTTCGCGGTCTCGCGGTCGTGCTTGCACGTCGAGGGGGCGCGACCGAAGCCGTCGGTCAGCCCGACGCCGAGGTCCTCGGCGAGCGGGCGTATCATGGCGAGATGGTGGATCGCGTGGTGCGTGACGAAGGCGAGCTCGCGGAGCATGCCCGACTCGATCGCGATCTCGTTGCCCTCGGCGTCGATCATGACGCTGACGCTGACGGGCCAGTTGAGATCGACCTCCTCGCACTGGGCGAGCTGGTCGCGGAGCTCCGCGATGAGCCGGCCGGCGGCGGCGCGGTCGCTCTCGATCGCCGTGCCGCGCTCGCGCCGGTCGTAGCAGACCGGCTCGGCGTCGTCGCCGGTGGCGGCGGGACCGCGCTCGAGGAGCACGCGGAAGTGGTCGAGGGCGTGGCGCAGGTGCTGGCCGATCGAGGCGCCCTTGGCGCGCTCGTGGCTGGCGGCGTACTGATCGTCGCTGAGGCTGTCGAGCAGCGACGCGGCCTGGAGCAGGACCGCGTCGGCCGCGGCGGCGAGCCGGATTCCGTGTCTGTCTGTCATGGGTGTGGCCTCCGTACAGATCGGCCGCCGGGTGTCGCTAGACCCGGCGTTTGGAGCGATAGGCTAGCGGGTCTGCGCGGTCTCGGGTAGCTCGGCCCGGACGCCCGCCGAGACGGCGACGCCCTCGACGAAGTCGCGGTGGTTGGCGCAGCGGGGGCACTTGTGCTGGCCGCCCAGCTTGCCGCGTCCGGCCATCCAGCGGTGGAAGGCGCCCGGCGGGACGGGCGTGAGGGTCGGGGGGGCCATGCCGAGGTCCTCGCCGCGCTTGGTGGCGTAGTCGACGTTCTGGGCCTTCAGCGAAACGTCGAACGCAGAGCCGAGCGCCGCGAGGCGGTCCCGCGGGAGATCGGCCGGCAACTCGATCACGAGCTCGAGTCCGGCGGGCGTGCCGTGGGCGGGGTAGACGGGCGCGGCGGTGAACTCGCCGGTCTCGAGTCCGGTCTCGGCGGCGGCGGCGGCGACGGCGGTCTCGATGTGCTCGACGATGAGGTTCTCGCCGAAGGCGTTGATGAAGTGGCGGTGCCGGCCGACGATCCGCAGTCGCGCCGGGCCGGTGCCGGCGCGGGCGTCGCCGTGCTCGAGTCCGTCCGGGACGCTGTCGAACTCGACGACGTCGCCGATGTTGTATCGCCAGAGGCCGGCGCAGCTGGAGATGACGACGCAGTAGCGGACGCCGGTCTCGACCTGGCCGGCGTGGTGGCTGACGGCGTCGTCGGCGAGCGAGCCGTCGTCGCGGACGAGTTCGGTCGGGACGAACTCGAACGCGTTGCCGAGGTCGACGTTGAGGCGGAGTCCCGCCTGCGCGCCGCCCGGGTTGGGCTCGTCCTGCATCGCGACGAAGCCCTCGCTGGCGGGGTAGAGCTCGTGGCGGTGCGCGAAGTCGCCCTCGGGCGAGCCGGTGACGACCTCGCCGAGGCGACGTCGGAACGGCTCGTAGCGCACGCCGCCGTGGACGAAGACGGTGAGGTGCGGCCAGATGTCGAGGATGGACTCGGCGTCGCTTCCGCGCTCGCGGGCGAGCCCGACGACGCGGGTCATCAGGGCGTGGGCCCAGCTGGGCATGCCGCTGATGAAGCGGATGTCCTGGCGGAGCGTGAGATCGGCCATGGCCTCGATCTTGGCGGGCCAGTCGTCGAGCAGGGCGATCTTCGGCCCGGGCGAGTAGATCGCCGAGAGCGGCCAGCGGATCAGCGGGGTGACGAGGCCGGAGAGGTCGCCGGTGATGACGCCGTGCTCGTTGGCCTTGAGGTCGCTGGAGCCGCCGAGGAAGAGGCAGCGCCCGCCCATGAGGCGTTCGGGGCTGACCTCCCGGTTCATGAGGTGGGCGAAGATGTCGAGGCTGGCGTTGTAGTTCGACTTGAACATCTCGCGCGAGACGGGGATGAACTTGTCGCCGGCGGTGGTGCCGCTGGTCTGGGCGAAGTGACCGACCAGGCCGGGCCAGAGGACGTCGGGCTCGCCCTGCTCGCGCATGCGGGCGACGCGGTCCTTGATCGAATACCAGTCGCCGAGCGGCACCGCGGCGCGGTACGCGTCCCAGAGTTGGTCATCACGCGTGATCGAGGCCAGCTTGGCGAAGCCGTGCTCGCGGCCGATCTCGGTGCCCGCGGCCTTTGCGAGGTTGTCGCGGAGGACGCCGGCCTGCAGGCGGGCGCTCTGCTGCTGCCAGTGGGTTGTGTCGGCGAGCTTGGCGCGTCGGGCGGCGAGCTTGAGGCGCAGGCCGAGGCCGATCAGGCTGGTCCAGCGCAGCCCGCCGGGGGTGGGCGTCGGTGTCATCGCTCGGTTGGCTGGGGAAGGCGGGCGACGAATTCCACCATCGACTCGCTGAAGACCTCGGGCGCCTCGAGCATGGGCGTGTGGCCGCAGCGGTCGACCCAGACGATCTCGCCGCGCGGGAGCAGGTCCATGAAGCCCTGTGCGGCCGACGGCGGCGTAACGATGTCCTGCTTGCCCCAGATGAGCAGGGTGGGGCATTCGATCTCGCCGATCTGATCGCCGAGGTGGTTGCGTCGGGCGGTGCGGCTGAGGCGGACCATGGCGCGGGCGCCGCCCTTGCTGTTGAGCGCGTGGTAAGCGCGGTCGATGTCGTCCTCGCGGACGTGGCTCTTGTCGTAGAAGAGTTCGGCGATCTTCTCGACGAGCCACTCGCGGGGCGGGCGGACGGGCGCGCCCTTGACGAGGGTGCGCTCGAAGAGGCCGCTGGAGCCGGCGAGCACGAGCCCGCGGACGAGATCGGGACGCTTGATGGCGACGCGGAGGGCGACGTGTCCGCCGAAGCTGTTGCCGACCAGGACGGTCGGGCGGCCGACGTCGCGTTCGAGGAATGCGGTGGTGAGGTCGGTCACGCCCTGGACGGAGCAGTCGGCGCCGCGGAGGTCGAGCAGCGGGAGCTCGAGCATGGTGCAGCGGATGCGCTCGCAGACGCGATCGACGACGAGCTCCCAGTGGTCGTTGAGACCGACGAGCCCGTGGAGGAAGACGACGCGCGGTCCGCTGCCGGTCTCGCGGACCTTGCCGCGGATCGGCCCGCTCGCGCCCGGGACGACGACATCCCGCTCGACGACATCGGCGGCGAAGACCGCGCCGTCGCCCTCGAGCCCAGATTCAGAAGTCCGGTCGCCCACGCCGTTCCCGAATGCCTCCGCCGGGTGGCCCGGCCATCTCAGGGCCGGTCACTCGGACCCGGCCGGAACCGAAACAATACCGGCCGGATCGCCCTCGGGCTCGACGAGCCCGTCCACCAGCCTGACGACACGGTCCGCCCGCGCCGCGATGCGTTCGTCGTGGGTCACCATGACGATCGTCAGCCCGCCGGCCCGCCTGCGGGCCTCGATGGCGTCGACGATCGACTCACCCGTCCGGCGGTCGAGGTTGCCGGTGGGCTCGTCGGCGAGGAGCACGGGCGGGTCGTTCACCAGGGCTCTGGCGATCGCGACACGCTGGCGCTCCCCTCCGGAGAGCTCCTTGGGCCTGTGGCCCAGCCGATTTCCAAGCCCGAACGCCTCCAGGAGCTCGCGTGCGCGGGCCTCGGCGGCGCGGCGGGTCTCGCCCCGGAATCCGATCCGCCCGTGGCGGACCATCGCGCCGAGGGTGACGTTCTGGAGCACCCGGAGCTCCGGCAGCAGGTGGTAGAACTGGAAAACGAACCCAACCGAGGCGGCGCGGTAGCGGTCGAGCTCGGCGCGTCCCATCGTGCCGAGCGGCGAGCCTCGGAACTCGATCGCGCCCCCGCCGGGGCGGTCGAGGCCGCCGAGCAGGTGCAGGAGGGTGCTCTTGCCGGAGCCGGAGGCGCCGAGGACCGCGACCCACTCGCCCTCCGAGACTTCGAGGTCGACGCCACGGAGGACGTCGAGCCTCGTCCGACCCATGGTGTAGGTTTTCTCGATCGCGCGGGCGCGGAGGATGTATCCGGCGTTACTCAAAGCGCAGGGCCCTCACGGGATCGAGCAGGCCGGCGCGGAGCGCGGGGATGGCGGCGCCGAGCAGGCACGTCGAGACGCCGGCGACGACGACGACGATCGCCTTGGTCGCGTCGAGGTCCTCGGGGATCTCGACGAAGTAGTAGACGCTCGGGTCCCAGATCTTGAGACCGAGGTTGACGCCCATCCAGTCGTGGATCGCGTTGATGTTCGAGACGATCATCCAGGCGACGGCGAGCCCGAGCAGCCCGCCGACAGCGCCGAGCAGCGCGCCGTAGCGCAGCCAGAGCCAGGTGACGCCCGCGGTGCTGGCGCCCAGGGCCCGGAGCACGCCGATGTCGCGCGTCTTCTCGCTGATCATGCTCCAGAAGATGGCGAGCACGAGGAAGACCGTCGTGAAGCAGACGAGGCCGAAGATGAAGAGCACGAGGCCGGTCTCGTTCTGGACCGCTGCGATCTGCGTGCGGTTGAGATCGCGCCAGGAAAGCACACGGACGGCGCCGGCCGGCGGGACCTCGCCGCGGTGGCGCGCGGCGAAGGCCTCGTAGATCGCGCGGACGCGTTCCTTGAGCGCGACGGTCTCGGTCTCGCCCGGGCCGATCTCGCCGCGGACGATCACGTCGGTGACACGCGCGGGCGCGGTGGCGACGACGGTCGCGGGGACGCGGACGAGCTCGCCGTCCTCGTCGATCTCGAAGCCGCCGGAGCCTTCCTCGATGGTCTGGGCGCCCTCGGCCTGCATGTTGAGCATCTCTTGCAGGACGTCGAGTCGGGCGAGGACGGTGCGGCTGTCGATCTCGAAGATGTCGGTCTTGAACTCGTTGGCGACCGGGATCGTGCGCGTCACGACGCGGACGCCGCGTCCGCTCGAGTCGATCGGCATGACGTGCATCGTGAGGGCGTCGTCGGGTAGCCAGATGTTGAGCAGCTCCTCCTCGCCCTCAGGCGTGACGCGGAGCGGCGGCGCGGGCTGGTAGGTGCCGGCCGGGGTGCGGATGTTCCAGTCGCTGACATGGATGCCCGGGACGGCGGCGCCCCGACCGTCGCGCTCGGAGAGCGTGAGGCCGTTGCGCTCGATCTCGGCCCAGTCGGTCGAGGCGAAGTAGCCCTGGTTGCCGAGACGCGGGTCGCTGCGGGCGTCGTCGCGCGGCAGCGGCTCGTCGATCGGGCGCCACCAGATCGACTCGTCGTAGGTGGTCACGCGCGCGAACGACTCCCCCTCGATCCCGCGGATCGTCACGCCGAGGACACGGTCGTCGGCCAGCGAGATGAGACCGAATGTCTCGATCACGGGGGCCGC
This sequence comes from Planctomycetota bacterium, assembly GCA_038521625.1. Taxonomy (GTDB): domain Bacteria; phylum Planctomycetota; class Phycisphaerae; order Phycisphaerales; family UBA1924; genus JBCBKP01. Next base: position 58,059 of record JBCBKP010000013.1, on the reverse strand, counting down.
GGCCGTGACCATCGGGTCGGCCTCGAGGTCCTCGATCAACTCCTCGTAGTAGGGGAAGCCGGTGTTGGGCCAGGAGACCTTGACGTCGCCGATCAGCCCGCGGCCGGAATTCAGGAGGGTCTCGAGGAACCCGCCCATGACCGACCAGGTGACGAGCACGGTGCCGACCGACAGCGTCACCGCGGCCATGGCAAGCAGCGGCATGATCTTGCTGGTCAGGTAGCGGCGTGTGAGAACGGCCTGATACACCGCGGCGACTGTAGCGAAACCGGACGGCCGGCCCCGGCGTGGTGGGTCGGGTGCCCCGCCCTCAGCGGGCGGGTCGGCGGAGAAGTCGTCAATGCCCCCCGAGGCCGCTCAAGCGCCCCGGCGATCGGCTCGATGGCGGTGCCCGTGAGCACGACCAGAAACGGGACGAGCCTTATTGACGGGAGGACGTGCGGCGAATGCCGTGCTTGTTGCGTCGCCCCGGACATCCCCGAACTCGGGAAGCCGAGGGACACGCCGTGCCCGCGGTTGCACGACGCGGGCAGGTCCGGCGGCCAGTGCAGCGTGTACGGCTCGCGGCCCGAGGTCTGCCGGTCGTTCGAGTGCGCCTGGCTCTCCGGGCTGGGGTCCGAGCGCGACCGTCCCGACCGGCTCGGCGTGCTGATGCAGCCGATCACGATGCCGGACGGCGGGCCGGGCCTGGGCATGGTCGAGCTGCGGCGCGGCGCGTTGGAGCAGCCGCGGGTGAAGAGCATGGTCCGCGATTTCGACCGGACCAAGCCCGGGCGGGTGGTGCTGCGGCGTTTCCAGGAGGCGCGGTTCCAGGCGCTGACCGTCGAGGGCGCCCCGCCGCTCGAGCTCAAGCCGCATCCGTCGCGTCCGGAAGCGCCGCTGATCACGGTGGTTGCCGGCTCGCTGAAGCCCAAGGCGCCGCCCCGGCGGGCCTGAGCGGCTCGTAGGCTTGCGTGTGCCCGGAGAGCCCAGCCAATCCCATCCGAGATCGCCGGCGCGGCCGATCCGGCTGGGCGAGGTGCGGCTCGAATCGAATCTGCTTCTGGCGCCGATCGCGGGGTGGTGCGACCTGGCGTGGCGTGAGACGGCGCGGTCTTTCGGCGGCGTCGGGCTGGCCTGCACGGACCTGCTGAGCCCCAAGGGGCTGCTCTGCGGGAGCGAAGCGAGCCGGGACCTGGCCCGGACCAGCGATCTGGACCGGCCGATCGGGATGCAGTTGTACGGCTCCGACCCCGGAGTCCTTGCGGACGGCGCCCGGTGGTGCGCGGACCACGGCGCGACGGTGGTCGACATCAACATGGGCTGCCCCGTCGACAAGGTCACAAAGAAGTCGGGTGGCTCGAAGCTGATGTGCGACGTGCCGCACGCGATCCGGCTGGCCGAGGCGGTCCGCCGGGCGCTTCCAGAGCGGATCCCGCTGACCTGCAAGATGCGTCTCGGCTGGGACGAGGCGGCGTACGAGGCCGGCTGCGCGGTCGGGCTCTCGCTGGGTCTGGCGGGGGTCGGGGTCGCGGGGCTGACGGTGCACGGGCGGACGACCGAGCAGCGGTTCAAGGGTTCGGTCCGGCGCGAGGGGATCCGTCGCGTCGTCGAGGGGGTTGGGGCAAGATTTCCCCAGGTTCCGGTGATCGCGAACGGCGATGTCCGGACGGCGGGGGACGCGGTCTCGATGCTGGCCGAGACGGGCGCGGCGGGGGTGATGATCGGTCGGGGGGCGTTCGCGCGGCCGTGGGTCTTCGCGGAGGCTTGGGCGGCTCAGACCGGTTCGAGCTGGTCGGAGCCGTCCGAGGGCGAGAAACTGGACGCGATCCTGGCGTACTTCGGGCGGATGCGGGCGTACCGGGGGGACGGGTACGCGATGCACAAGATCCGCCAGAAGATCAGCTGGCTCGGAAAGGGCCTGGGGCCGCACAGCAAGCCGCTGCGGGAGGCGGTCCGGACGGCCGATCGGCCCGGGGCGGTCGAGGCTGCGATCGGGGCGTGGCGGTCGGGCCGGTCTCTCGGACGTGAGTCGGGTGAACCCGCGGCGGCCCGGGCGGGTCGTGCGGACGGGTTGCGTCGGGGAGGGGCGGGGTCTTGTCAACCCGCGGCGGTTTGAGCGGTAGACTCATGGTGCCCGTTCTGGTGGGCACGACGCGGCGGACGACGGTGGACTGTTCGTCGCGGCGGGAGCGTCGAGATTCTGGGCGTGAGATCGGGAGCGGATTCGTCCCGGCTGCTTGCTGAGGGAGGCGAAGCGATGCGGCGTATGTTCGGCATTCGGATTGATCTCGGGGCGCGTCTGAGCGCGTTGTTGGTGCTCTCGCCGCTGGTGGCTCTGGCGGCGCCGGCGGCGGCGCAGGTCGTGGGTCCGAGCCCGGAGGCGCCCAACAAGGAGGTCAACGTCGGCCCGCGGGCGTACTTCCCCGAGGGGACGTCGATCGACATCGGGGATATCTGGGACCACGAGGTCAAAGAGGTCCGGTTCCCGGTGCAGAACAACGGCGATCGTGACCTTTCGATCTACAACTTCCAGCCGACCTGCGGCTGCTCGAACGCCCGGCTGGAGCCGGCGGGCACGATCGCGCCGGGCGCCTCGGCGGAGATCGTCGTCGACTTCGACCCGACCAACCGGCCGGGCACGCAATCGAAGGACGTGAACTTTCAGATGAACGATCTGCGGGCGCCGCGTTCGCGGGTCCGGTTCAACACGACGGTCAACGAGGTGATCCTGGTCGAGCCGAAGCTGATCAACTTCGGTGTGCTGCCGCGCGGCACGGGCAAGGAGATCGAGATCAGGGTGACGGGCCGGACGGTGGACTTCGAGGCCGGAGTCCGCCCGTTCCGGATGCCGTACCTCGAGGCCGAGGTGCTCGGGACGGACTTCGTCACGATCGGCGACGAGGTGCTGCGTCAGACGCGGATCAAGCTGGTGCTGAAGAGCAACGCCCCGGTCGGCACGGTGGCGGCGAGCGTGAACCTGACCACGAACGACGAGCGGGTGCTTTCGCGGCAGATGAACGCCTCGGCCGTGATCCGCGGCGATCTGACGGCAACACCGCCGACGCTGGCGCTGAACAACCTGACGGCCGGCGAGGCGTTCGAGACGACCATCGACGTGGTGAGCCGGAAGGCCGAGCCGTTCAAGATCCTGGGGATCGAGGGCGCCGGTTCTCTGGATCCCTCTTCGCTGGAGATCGAGGTCGAGCCGCTGACCGACGAGGGCGACGCGTACCGCGTGACGATCCGCGGGACGGCGCCCGCGCAGGGCCGGCGCCTGAACGGCGAGCTGAAGCTCAAGACGGACATCGAGCTCGAGCCGCACGTCTCGCTGCGGTACTTCGGCTTCATGCGTGCCGGGGGCTGATCGCTTGGCGACCGCGGCGGAGTCTGGCGGCGGGTTGGGTTGGCTGGCGGGCACGGCCGGGATCGTGCTGGCCGCGCTTGCGCTCGCGACCGGGCACTGGCTGGCGGTGCAGCAGGGCGATCGGCCGATCGTTCTGAGCCGCGAGGCCGCGCCGCCGGCGGCCGGAGGCGACACGTCCGAAGAGCCGCCCGGGGCGGCCGTCGGCGCTGCGATCGATGCGGGCTCGGAGTCGGGGCGTTCGGGGTCGTCGATCTCGAACTCGGCGGGGCTGGCGGACGCGATGATCGACGCCGGCGACGCGCAGTCGGGCGTCAAGACCGGCGAGGGCTACGTCGGTCTGGCGGGCGGCAGGGCGCTGTTCGACGAGATGCTTACCGGGGCGCGTCCGATCTGGTTCTTCGACACGCGGCCGACCGAGCGGTACGACGAGGGCGCGATCCAGTTCGCGGAGTCGATGCCGGCGACGCGTCTGTCGCGGCGCGACGGGTTCGGGTATCTCGACGCGCTCGGCGTGGGCTTCGACGACCCGCTGGTGCTGTACTGCACGGGCGGGGACTGCAGCGACTCGGAGAACGCGGCGATCCTTCTCGAGCAGCGCGGGTACACCAACATCACGATCATGACCGCGGGCTACCGCGATTGGCGCGAGGCCGGATTCCCGACGACGGAGGGCGGCTGATGCACGCGCCCGCGATCGCCGGGAACTCAGTGCTGTTGCTGCTCCGGCTGGTGCTCGGCGGGCTGTTCGTGTTCGCGGGCTCTCTGAAGATCGCCGACCCGCAGGCGTTCGCGTTCGCGATCAAGGGGTACGACCTGCTCGACCCGGTCGGGCAGGGCGGGCTGATGGCCTGGCTGGCGTTCGCGCTGCCCTGGACCGAGGTGATCTCGGGGGCGCTGCTGGTGGTCGGGGCGAGACCGCGGGCGGCGGCGACGGTGGTCGCCGGCCTGCTGGCGGTGTTCACGGGCGGGTACGTCTCGGTGCTGGCCCGTGGTATGAGCGTCGAGTGCGGGTGCTTCGGGTCGAGCGAGTTCCTGTGCAGCGGGCCGATCGCGGCCTGCCACCTGGTCCGCAACGGCGTGATGCTGGCGGCGGCGGTGCTTCTGGCCGTCGGCGGGGGCGGGTACCTCGCGATGGACGCGAAGCCGGCCGGGGAACCCGCGGAGGACCCGGAAGACGACGTGATGTGAATGGCTGGCCTCCGCGAGGGGGCCGACCTATCGTCGAGGCCCTCGCCCGGCGGGCGAGGAACCGTCGCCACACGACCAGCGAGTCGGGTGGCCGAGCAGCCCATGACGGAGACCGAACGATGAGCCGATTCCAGCGCTTTGGTGGCCCCCCGGAGAAGACCCCGACCCTGAAGGGCCCGGCGGGCATCCCGTACGTGGACTGGAAGGACATCGAGTCGCTGCGCCGGATGATGAGCCCGAACGGCAAGATCTACGGGCGCAAGCGTCTGGGCACGACGGCCCGCGAGCAGAAGATGATCGCTCAGGCGGTGAAGCGGGCCCGGCACATGGGTCTGCTGCCCTACACCTCCGCGACGCTCTGACGCCTTGGCCTTGGACGATGGCCCAGGCGAAATCCCGGGCCGGCGCCAACCATGCGGCATGACAACGACGGGATTCGATCGGGACGCCGCGTGCGCGTCGCTCCTGGAGGCGGCGCGGTCGATCTCGGGTGACCGGGGCGCCCGGATGCGGGCGTTCGCGGACGCCTACTGGTCTGCGTTTGGGCTCGGATCCGATCCGAGCGTGGGCGGGCCGGCGAGCTGGGCGGGCTTCTACGAGATTGCGCCGGAGGGCAACGAGCACGGCGCCGAGCCCGGGGACGCGATGGTCCTGGCGGCGCACCGGGACAAGCCGGCCTGCAGCCCGATCGGCATGCAGGGCGCGTGCGGGCGGAGCTTCCTCGAGGCGCGGTCGATGGTCGTGCGGGATGTGCGGTCGCTGGGCGAGAACTACGTCGCGTGCGACCCGCGCGATCTGAGCGAGGTGATCGTGCCGCTGTTCGAGGTCGGCGCGGACGGGGTCGGCGGCTGCTGGGGCGTGTTCGACGTGGACAGCTTCGAGCTCGGGGCGTTCGACGAGTCGGACGCGGCGTTGCTCCGGCGGGCCCTCGAGCTAGCGGGGCTGAGCGCGGTGCGCTCCGATGGCACAAGCTTCGACGAGCGGCCGGTGCTGGTGGTCTGAGCGGGCGCCGCGGGGCGTTCCCGAGCGTTGGGGGACGGCTCTAGGGCACGGCGATCGCGCTGATCAGGCGGCCGAACCAGGTGGCGCGTTCGGCGCGGCGCTCGCGCTCGGCGCGAGCCCGGATGCGGCGCTGCTCTTCGCGGGCGGCGTCGATGGCGCGTTGGACGTCGAACGGCGGGCGTTGCGCTCGGCGCTCGTTCTGGGCCGGGTTGTCAGCCTGCCGGCTCGACATCGCGTGATCCTCGAACGTGCGAACTCTCGGGTCCTGTATCGGCTCCATCGGTCGGCGGAGACAACCCGAGGTTGGCCACGATCATTCCGAACAAAACTATAATCGAAATGAAGCTCGCGATCAAGAAAAACGAGCCGCGCTCCAGACGCTTGCGGACGCGGCGGTTCGAGATGGCGAGGCGCTCGTAGGCGACGCGGAGGTTCTCGATCCGGAAGACCAGCTCGGGGAACTCGCCGCGGAACTGGTCGAGCTCGCCCTCGTCGACGAGCAGGGCGCGGAGGGCGGCGGTGTAGCGCGGGCGGGTGACGGCGGGCCGGAGGGGTCGTCTGAGCGGGAAGGTCGCGACCGTGACGGCGCGAGCGCTGAGCCCGAGCGCGGCGAGCGCGGCCCGGGTGAGCGGGTCGTCGCTCTCGACGGCGATCAGCGCCAGGGCGAGGACGAGCGTCGCGGCGGTCAGGAGCGAGACGACGACGAACGCGGGTGAGGGGATCGCGCCGCCGGCGGCGGCGTCGACGAGCTCGGGGATGTTGCCGAGGTTGAAGAGGCCGAGCCCGACGACCAGCGAAACGAAGCTCAGCTTGATGCGGCGTTCGGTGACGAGCTTGGCGGCGAAGTCGCGTTCGTCGTCGACGAGGTAGCGGTGCTGATCGAGGAGGTCCTTGGCGTCGGCGCGTCGTTCTTGGCGTGCGTCATCGCTCACGGGCCGCGTCAGCATAATGGCGGAGGTAGTGGACGACGGTCTTGGCGACGGTGTCGGCCTCGAGATTGACCGGATCGCCCTCCGCCAGGGCGTCGAGGGTGGTCTTCTCGAGGGTCTCCGGGATCAGCGCGACCTCGAACCAGCCGGCCGGCACGTCGATCTCGGCGATGGTCAGGCTGACGCCCTCGATGGCGATCGAGCCCTTCGGCGTGACGTAGGGCATGAGTTCGGCGGGCGGTGCGACGCGGAGGCGCCACTCGCGGTGCGCGTTCTCGCCCGGGAGGGTGACGTTGGCGACCGTGCCGACGCCGTCGACGTGGCCCTGGACGATGTGGCCGCCGAGGAGGGTCGACGCGGTGGCGGCGTGCTCGAGGTTGACGTGCGAGCCGGGCCCGAGGCTCCCGAGGGACGTCTTGGCGAGCGTCTCCGGGATGACGTCGAAGGCGAGCGGACGGCCGGGCTCGGGGCCCTCGGCGACGGTGAGGCAGCAGCCGGAGACGGCGATGGAGGCGCCGCGGTCGGGCGTGTGGTCCCAGCCGCGGGAGTCGACGAGCAGGCGCGAGCCGGCGGGCGAGGGCCCGATCTTCTGGACAAGGCCGGTGGCCTGGATGAGTCCGGTGAACACGGCGGAGCGTAGAGGTGTGGGCGGGGCCGAGAGTTGACCTCCCGCGGGGCGAGCCCGATACTGGCGAGCCGCCGAGCGGCCGCGGGGTGGCGAGACCGGACGACCGGATCGAGCGCGTGGGCCGCGTTAGGGAGTCTCAGATGAACGCCGGAACGCAGAAGTTCGCCCGATTGGGTCTGGGCGTGGCCGCCGTCGCGGCGCTGCTCGCGGGGTGCGCCAGCTCGGGCACGAGCTCTGGCTCGCGTGCGGGGGCGGACTCGTCGCGCTCGGGCTCGTCCGCGGGCACGCCTGCCCCCGGCGGCCCCGAGGCGGTGACGGTGAGCGAGGGCGTGCGGATCGTGCACGACGATTGGGCGCGGCTCGGCTACCGGTGGGAGTGGTCGAACACGCCGCAGATCGGCCGGCGTGCCGAGGTCGAGTTCGTCGAGTACGGGCGTGACCGGATCGTGGTGCAGGACAGCGAGACGCGGACGACGGTCCTGAACGCCTCGAGCGGGCAGACGATCTGGGCGTTCCCTGTCGCGACGCCGCGGACGCGGTTCCTCGGTCACGACGTCGTCGACGACCGGACGCTGCTGTCGTACTCGACCCCGGCGCTGTACGGGCTGGAGCTGGGGACGGGCAACCAGCTCGCGCGGCAGCGCACCGAGCGGCTGGTTTCGACGGCCCCGGCGTTGGTCGGCGGGCTGGCGGTGTTCGGCACGCCGCAGGGTGAGCTGCTGGCGCACCGGTTCGCGGGCGGCGAGGGTCAGCTGCTCGCCGGGATCTACCGGGACGGTGTCGTGGCGTGGCGGTACGGGTTGACCGGCGCGATCACGGCTCGGCCGATCGTGGTCGGCGAGTACGTCGCGGCCGTCTCGCAGGCGGGGGACGTGGTCTTCATCAATCCCGTGACGGCGAGCGCGATCGGTCGCGGGCGGATCAGCGGCGGTTCGGCGACGACGCCGGTGACGGACGGCGAGCTGATGTTCATCGCGAGCGAGGACCAGTCGGTCTACGCGTACCGGCCGTTCGGCGCCGAGCGGGTGTGGCGCTATCGCACGGCGACGCCGCTGCGGATCCAGCCGGCGGTGCTGGGTGACGTGCTCTACTGCGAGGTCGAGGGAGTCGGGCTGCACGCGTTCGACGCGCAGACGGGCGACGTCGAGTGGATCGCCGAGGGCGTTGGCGGGACGGTGCTGGGCACGCGGAACCGCGAGCTGCTCGTGTGGGACGCGCGGGCCCGGGAGCTCAACCTGATCGACCGCAGCGAAGGCGACGTGATCCAGCGGGTCGAGCTGCCGGACGTCGAGCGGCTGCTCGCCGATGGCGGGTCGGACCCGCGGCTGTTCGCGGTCGGCGAGAGCGGCGTGGTGATCGCGTTCGGGACGCGGTGAACGGAGCGACACGTTGGGGACGACGGCATCAGGGCGCGCGGCGGAGCGTCGCGCGCTGCTCTCTGTCAGCGACAAGTCTGGCCTGACCGGGTTCGCGCGGGCGCTCGCGGAGCGCGGCGTGGAGTTGCTCTCGACGGGCGGCACGGCGCGGGCGCTCCGCGACGCGGGGCTGGAGGTCACCGACGTCTCGGACGTCACCGGCTTCCCGGAGATCATGGGCGGGCGCGTGAAGACGCTGCACCCGAAGATCCACGGCGGGCTGCTGGCGTTGCGCGACGACGACGAGCACGCCGCGGCGATGGACGAGCACGGTATCGGCGGCATCGACCTGCTGTGCGTGAACCTGTATCCGTTCGAGCGGACGGTGGCGCGTGAGGGCGTGACGCGCGGCGAGGCGATCGAGCAGATCGATATCGGCGGCCCCGCGATGATCCGCGCTGCGGCGAAGAACCACGCGCACGTGGCGGTCGTGACGGACCCGTCGCAGTACGAGCGGGTGGCCGGCGAGCTCGAGGCGAACGACGGGGCGACGACCCTCGCGCTGCGCGAGGAGCTGGCGTTCGCGGCGTTCAGCCGGACGGCGGCGTACGACGCGGCGATCTCGGGCTATCTCGCGGGCGAGCCGGTCGATCTGCAGGGGGACCCGACGCTGCCCGGGGCGCTGTCGCTGGGCGTGCGCCGGACGATGGAGCTGCGCTACGGCGAGAACCCTCACCAGCCGGCGGCGGCGTATGTCGGCCCGGGGGTGGACGGCCCGAGCGTGCTGCGGGCCGAGCAGCTGCACGGGAAGGCGCTGAGCTACAACAACCTCCTCGACGGCGCGGCGGCGCTCGAACTGGTCGCGCAGCTCGCCGCGATGCTCCGCGGACGCGGGTCGGACGAATCGGCGGCGTGCGTGGTGAAGCACACGAACCCGTGCGGCGCGTCGGTGGCGCCGTCGGTCGCCGACGCGGTGAGCGCGGCGATCGCGGGCGACCCGATGGCGGCGTTCGGCGGGATCCTGGCGGTGTCGTCGGCGCTCGGGGAGGAGGCGGCCTCGATCATCGCGGACCCGTCGCGGTTCTTCGAGGTGCTCGTCGCGCCGTCGTTCGAGCCGGGTGCGGTCGAGATCCTGGCGGAACGCTGGAAGAACGTGCGTCTGCTGGCGGTCGGCGACCTCGGGGCCGGCTGGCGAGAGGATTCTGTCGAGCTGCGCGGGACGATCGACGCGATCCTGGCGCAGCGCCGGGACCGACGGATGCCGGACCCGGCCTCGTGGGAGCTGGCCGCGGGCCCCGAGCCGGGCGAGGACGTCCGGCGCGACGCGGCGGCGCTCGAGCTGGTCGTCCGCGCGCTCTCGAGCAACTCGATCTTGCTGGGCGGTCGCGAGGGCGGCTCGGTGCGTCTGTTCGGCGCGGGCGCGGGGCAGATGGACCGCGTCGCGTCGTGCCGGCTGGCGATCGAGAAGGCCGGGGCGTCGGCCGAGGGGACGATCGCGGTGAGCGACGCGTTCTTCCCGTTCCCCGACGGGCCGGAACTGCTGATCCGGGCGGGGGCCCGGGTGCTGGTCCATCCGGGCGGCTCGAAGCGCGACGGGGAGACGTTCGAGTTGTGTGAGAAGCACGGCGTGGCGTGCCTGATCACCGGCGTGCGTCGCTTCCGGCACTAGTTTGAGCGCTCCGTAGCGCCCTCCGGGCGCACACTCGCTTCCGGAGCGCCCCGCGGGCGCACGCTCGATTCTGCGTCGCGCGACCCAAACAACTCCCACGAAGACCGGCTTGCACGCTGTTTGTCCGGTGGTTTGGTTCAGAAACCGTGAACGCGGCGTTCAGCGGACGTTCGTCTATCCACGACACTGTTGAACGGTTGTGGATTGCCGGATACAACTCCGTTCGATGCTCGGCTCACGGTCGAACGGCGCGTCGAGGTCGAAGCGGCGATCAGGCCGTGGGGGATCTCCCGCCGCTGCCGAGGCTCCAGAAATACGTTGGGCCGGCGACGTCGCGGGGGTCGATGCCTCCGGGGCCCGGTCGCCGGCCGCTGCGCAGCAGCACGATCTCGACGGGCTCGACGGCGCGCCGATGATCGGCGGCGCGGTGTCCCTGCCGGTCGGCGAGGGGCTCGAGTCGAAGGTCCTCGTGCTGAACAAGCTGTACGTGGCGATCCGGGTCGTCTCGGCGCGGCGGGCGTTCGGCCTGCTGGCGCGTGACGCGGCCGAGGTGATCGACGTCAACGAGGGGCAGTACCTCAACTACGACTTCGATTCGTGGATGGAGATCGCGGCGCTGCAGCGACAGTTCGAGCCGGACCGGCACGACTGGGTGCGGACGGTGCGGTTCGAGATCGCGGTGCCTCGGGTGATCCGGCTGCTGGGCTACGAGCGTCTGCCGGACCAGCAGGTGAAGCTGAACCGCCGGAACCTGTTCGCGCGTGACCGCAACCGGTGCCAGTACTGCGGGCGGTTCTTCCCGACGAGCGAGCTGTCGATCGACCACGTGCAGCCGCGGAGCCAGGGCGGACCGGACACGTGGCAGAACCTCGTGTGCGCGTGCGTGCGGTGCAACGCCAAGAAGGGCGGCCGGACGCCGGAGCAGGCGCGGATGCGGCTCATCCGCAAGCCGGTGCAGCCGCGTCGCAACCCGCTGATCTCGGTCAAGCTGGGTCACGCGAAGTACGCGTCGTGGAAGGCGTTCCTCGACGAGGCGTACTGGAGCGTCGAGCTCAAGTAATCCTTCGGCAGGCCTCAGCGCGTCGGCAGCAGGCGCTGCACCATCGCGTAGACCGGCATCGCGGCCTGGGCGTAGTTGGTCTGGACCGCGATGGTGTAGTAGCCGTCGCCCTCTAGGTCGGGCACGACGCAGAAGCGGGTCTGCACGCCCGGGAAGTCGCCGCCGTGGCCGAAGCACTCGCGCCCGTCGGGCAGCGACTGGGCCATGACGCCGTAGCCGTAGTGCATCTTCCCGGAGCCGCCCCAGGGCATGTGGTGGGTGGTCATGAGCTCGAACGACTCGTCTCCGACGACCTCTCGGTTCATCCAGGCGTCGGCGAGGGTGGAGAGGTCGCGGACGGACGAGTACCCGCCGCCGACGGACGCGCCCTTGATGGCGCGGACGAAGACGTTGCTGCGGTAGCCGGACTCGAAGGGCGCGTTCGGGTCCTCGTTCTCGTCCTCGAGCATGCGGAGGTAGTCGTCGGTCGGGATGTAGCCCTCGGCGACGTTGGGCACCGGCATGTCGGCGTCGAAGAAGTCGGTGTCGGCCATGCCGAGCGGTCCCGTGATGAACTCGCGGCAGTAGTCGTAGTAGTTCATGCCGCTGGCGGCCTCGACGATCATGCCGAGCAGGTAGTAGCCCGCGTTGGAGTACTTGAGCTCCGAATCGGGCTCGTAGGCGACGCCGTTGCCCTCGAAGAGACTCTGGATCTCGGACGGGTAGCGGGCGTTGAGACGGTTGATCTCGTGGTACTCGGGCCCGAAGTGGTCGCCGGTGCCGCCGGTGTGGGTCAGCAGGTGGTGGATGGTGACGCGGGTCTTGACGTCCTCGCCCGGGTAGTCGGAGAGGTGGTCGCCGACGAGGTCGTCGAGCCCGAGCAGGCCGCGCTCGCGGAGCTGCATGATCGCCATGGCGGTCATGAGCTTGTTCGCCGATCCGAGGCTGAAGCGGGTCGCCGGCGTGTTCTCGATCCCCCACCGCTTCGAGGCCTCGCCGGCGGCGCGCTCGAAGATCACCTCGCCGTCGCGGGCGACGAGCACGGCGCCGCTGAAGCGATCGACGTCGGCCAGGTAGATCACGTAGTCGTCGAGGATCGCGGTCATCTCGCCGTCGGATCCGCGGCGTTCCAGGCCCCTGAACTCCGGCGGGTCGGCAGGGTTGATGCCGATGCCGATGATCTTGTGCGGCTCCTCGTGGTGGACGCGGACCGAAAAGCGATACCAGCCCTCGGGGCCGTCCGCGAGCACGAGCGCCAGGTTGGGGTTCGGCGAGACCACCGAGTCGAGCGCGCCGATCAGTGCGCGGATGTCGAGCGAGAGATCGGCCTGCTCGCCCACCGGCATGAACTCGAGGAGCGGAGCGGCGACCTGCTCGAGCAGCATCGCCTCGATGGCCTCCCGCTCGCCGGTCAGCACGGCCTCGAAGTAGGCCTCGGCGCGCTCGCCGGCGATCGTGTCCGGGTACTCGGGCTGCGCGAACGCGATCGCTGGCATCGCGGCGAGGAGCGACGAGAAGACGACGGCGGGGCTGGCTCTGCGCATCGATGGGTCTCCGGTGGCGTGGGGTGTCCGGATGCGCAGCGCGGACCGGCCCGTCGCGGGATCCGAACTGCGGTCCGAGCTGCGGGCCAAACTGGGAGGCGGTTAGGCTGCGGGCCATGGCGCGGATGCCCATCGCGTTGCTGTTGCTGTTCACGGTGGTCGTCGCCGGCTGCGCGTCGACGCCGCTGCGTGATGGGGCGCCCGGCGTGCGGGTGCTCGTGCTCGGCACGGGCCAGGACGCCGGCGTGCCGCAGGCGGGCGCGTTCCGGCACCGGGGCTGGACAGAGCCGTCGCTTCGCAGATACGCGACCTCGATCGCGGTGATCGACGGCGAGAAGCAGTACCTGTTCGACTGCACTCCGGACTTCCGAGCGCAGCACCGGCTGCTGTACGAGACCACCGGGCGATCGCAGATCGACGGGATCTTTCTGACGCACGCGCACATCGGGCACTACGCCGGGCTGGTGTTCCTGGGGCGTGAGTCGATGGGCACCTCGGGCGTGCCGGTGTGGGCGATGCCGCGGATGCGGGCGTTCATCGAGGACAACGGGCCTTGGAGCCTGCTGGTCGAGCTGGAGAACATCGGGCTGCGAGATCTGTCGGTGGGCTCGCCGGTGCGGCTCTCTGAGCGGGTCAGCGTGACGCCGATCGAGGTCCCCCACCGCGGCGAGTTCAGCGAGACGGTCGGCTTCGTCATCGACGGACCGTCGGCATCGGCGCTCTACCTGCCGGACATCGACTCGTGGCGTGAGCTGGACGAGATGGGCACACGGATCGAGGACCTGATCGCCCGCGTCGACGTCGCCTACCTCGACGCGACGTTCTACAGCGGCGACGAGCTGCCCGGGCGCGACCTCTCGAAGATCCCGCACCCGTTCATCACGACCACGCTCGAGCGCTTCGGGTCGCTTCCCGATTCTGAGCGTGCGAAGGTGCGGTTCGTCCACCTGAACCACTCGAACCCGGCGCAGTACGAGGGCAGCGATGCCCGGCGTGCGGTCGAGGCCGCGGGCATGCGCGTGGCGGAGCGTCGCGACGTTGTGGCGCTCGAATAGGTTCGAATCCCGTAGCGATCGGCGAACGTGAGATCGGGTGAGCTGAGACCGGTCGGGCGTTTGCGCCAATAATGACAGTGATGGGCACCGATCGCGCTTAGAGCGGATCCGGACACACGACCGACCACAACGGCCGACGCGTTTCGCTGATCGACCCCTACCCCCTGATTCTCCTGCGCCGTTTCGACCGCATCGACGAGCCCACGCTCGTGGCGATCCTCGAGGACCTGGGCGGCGAGTACGCGCACATCAGGCGGAAGATCTTGATCGGGTTCGGGGGCATCGCCGCGGCGGTGGTCGTCACCGCGGTCGCGATCGGCGTTTCGGTGCTGGCCGAGGGCCCGGGGGCTTGGCGGGATCTGGTCAAGACCGTGACGAACCCGACGATGGTTCCGATCTTCTTCGCGGCGATCGGGGGCGGGGTGATCGCGCCGTGGTTCGCGATGCGTGCGAAGCGGTTCGCGCTGCTGCGCACCGCGATGCTGGGGCACCACCGCTGCCCGCACTGCGGCTACGGCATCCGGTCGGTCCCCGCGCACGACGGCGCCGTGACCTGCCCCGAGTGCGCTGCGGCGTGGCCGGCAGGCGAGGTGGGCGTCCTGCCGGAGCCCCCGGCGGGTTCGTCGCGCCGGCACATCCTCTTGCTGGTTCTGCTCGGGCTCGGTCTGGCGGCGATGTTCGCGGGGACGCTGCTGTATTGGGCGTTCTGACGGCAGATGTTCGTTCGTCCTGAGCGGAGGCCGCCGGGCCGTGCAGCGTAGATCCGCTCAGTCGATCCGCTCGACGTTGAAGTCCTGTCCTCCGATCGAGGCCTCGACCATCAGGCCGCCGCGCTCCATCGTGAAGACCATCACGCCGGCCTCGTAGGCGGCGTCGGCGGAGGCGCCGGCGTCGGCGGCGACGGCGCTGGCCTGGGCGGAGAACGCGAAGTTGCTGCGCATGAAGCGGTCGTACGCGAGCGCGTCCTGGAAGAGGATCAGCTCGCGGTAGCGCTGGCCGCCGATCTGGGCGCCGATCGTGGCCTGGCTCATGCGGGCCGAGCCGGTCAGCTCGGCGTTGGAACCGGTGCCCCGGTAGACCAGCCCGATTCACGCGCGCCGCCGATGCCCGCGGCGCCCTTGGCGACCGAGGGGAAGATGGCGTAGCCATAGGCATCGGGGAAGAACCGCTCGACGGTCTCGTTCCGGCGGAACTCGGCGAGCGCGGTGCGGCCGCGGAGTTCGAGCTCGGCGCGTCCGTCGTCATCCAGCTTGGGGGCGGCGCAGGCGGCGAGGCCGAGGACCGCGATCGCGGCGATGGCGAGGGTGGCGATTCTCATCGTGTTTCTCCGTCTGTGCGTGTCGTGATCTGCCCGCTGCGGTGGGTGCTCAGGCGCACCCGTCCGCGTGGCGTGCGAGGTCGAAATCGTTGTCGGTGATGCCGCCGGCGTCGTGCGTGCTGACGGTGAGCGTGACCTTGTTGTAGCGGATGAGGATGTCGGGGTGGTGCTGGGCTTCTTCGGCGTAGCCGGCGACCTTGTTGACGAAGGCCATCGCCCCGACGAAGTCGTCGAACTGGAAGGTGCGCTGGATCTCGCCGTTGACCTCGTTCCACTCGGGGACGAGCTTGAGCTTGTCCTTGATGGTGTCCTCGGAGAGCTTCTCGATGGCGGCCATGCGCGGCTCCGTCGTGTGCGCCCGGGCCTTCGGACCCCCGCCGCGGCCGGGCGCCTGGCCGCGGGCCGCGAGTCTACCCCTGCCGGCGGGTCGCGACAGGCGGGGCGGCCGCGACCCTAACCTGCGGGCGAGATGTCCGGTTTCAGCGGCGATGCGGGCGGTGGCGTGGGCGGTGTAACACGTCTCGCGCCCTCTCCGACTGGCGCGCTGCACCTGGGGAATGCCCGGACGTTCCTGATCAACTGGGCGCTCGCGCGACGGCTGGGCTGGGACGTTGCGCTGCGGATCGAGGACCTCGACACGCCGCGCGTGAAACCGGGCTCGGTCGAGCAGACGATCGACCTCATCTCGTGGCTCGGGATGTCCTGGGACGGCGCATCGCTGCTGCAGTCGGCCGATCTGGAGCCGTACCGCGCTGCGATGCGCGCGCTCGCCGAAGCCGGGCTGGTCTACCCGTGCACGCTCACACGGAAACAGATCGAGGCGGCGGCGAGCGCGCCGAACGAGACGGACAAGGGCGAGGGCGGCGAGCTGCGTTTCGATCCGGCGCTGCGGCCGGCCGGGTTCGAGCGCGGGCGTCGGGCGCGGTTCGACGACGAGGCGACCAACTGGCGCCTGGCGGTCGAGCCCGGCGAGATCGAGGTCGAGGACCGCGTCGCGGGCCGGCACGCGATCGACGTGGCGCGCGAGGTCGGCGATTTCGTGGTCTGGACCAAGCGGGGCTGCCCGAGCTACCAGCTCGCGGTCGTGGTCGACGACGCCCGCCAGGGCGTGACCGACGTCGTCCGCGGGCGGGACCTGATCCCCTCGGCGGCGCGTCAGGCCCTGCTGCAGCGGGCGCTGGGGCTCGCCACGCCGCGCTGGTGGCACGTGGGGCTGGTCCGCGGGGAGGACGGGCGGCGGCTGGCCAAACGCCACGGCGACACGCGGCTGGCGGGCTACCGCGAGTCCGGGGCTCCGGCGGACCGGGTCGTGGGCCTGCTGGCGTGGTGGACGGGGCTGACCGCGGAGCCGGAACCGATGGCGGCGGCGGAGTTCGCCGAACGGCTCGCGGTCGATAGCATCGTCACGAGAGGCCGCTGGGCGGACGATGTGACCTTCACGCGGGAGCACGAGCGATGGCTGCGAGGGTGATCTGGGGCTGGCTGGCGGTCGCGCTGACGGGGCTGATGCTCGCGGGCTGCGGCGAGAAGCCGCTGGTGGACGAGCAGGGGCGTGTCGAGGTCCCGATCAAGGGCGAGACCTTCCGCCTGGAGCTGGCGGCGGACGACAGCAAGCGGGTGCCGGGCCTGGGCGGGCGCGAGTCGATCGAGGCGGACGGCGGGATGCTGTTCGCCTTCCGCGAGCCGGCGGTGATGAGCTTCCTGATGCGGGACTGCCTCGTCGCGATCGACATCGCCTACCTCGATTCGAGGGGGCGCGTGTTGAAGATGTACACGATGCCGGCCGAACCGCCGCGCGGGGAGGGCGAGGGCGAGCCGGGCTGGCTGGCGACCGACCCGGACCTGACCCCGGCGCAGCGGGCCCAAGCCGCGGTCTACGAGGCGCGGCTGCCCAAGTACACCAGCCGGTACGACGCGCAGTTCGTGATCGAGCTGCGCGAGGGCACGCTCGAGCGGCTGCGCGTGCGGGAGGGCGATCAGATCGCGCTCGACTGGGAGGCGCTCAAGCGGCTCGCGAAGTAGGTCGATCCCCAGGGCTACCGGGCTGAGGGGCTGGCCCGGCGGCACCGGAGATCGCCGTTGGCGTCGAAGACGAGCATCTGGATCGCGACCGCCCCTGGCAGCGGATGCGTCTCGTCCTGGACCGACGCCGTTCTCGGGTCGCTGGAATCGGTGGAGCTCCGCGGTCGCGAGCCCGTGGACGAGGCGACGTCGCGTCTGCGGGACGGCGACGGCGCCCTCGACCTTCTCGTCATCGAGATGGGGCCGCGGACGGCGGCACGCGAGCTCTCCGCGCTGCTCGGGCTGGTCCGCGCCAAGGCCAGGCCCACGGCGATCGTCGCGCCGGGCGGGCTGGACGCCTCGGTGCGCCGGAGGGTCGCGCTCGCGGCGTCGACCGACGGGCTGCTGCTGTTCACCGAATCGGACGACCCGCGCGAGGCCGCGAAGCAGGTCGCGGCGGTGCTGCAGCGCCAGCCGCTGATCGACCGGCTCCGCGAGGAGCTCCTGCTGAGCTCGGTCGGCGAGCGCCGCGTGAGCAAGGAGCTCGAGATCGTGCACGAGGAGCTCAGCTGGGCCGCCCGCATGCAGGGCGACCTGGTGCTCCGACCGGGCGAGGGGATCGGGCGCGTCGACGCCGGCGTGCTCTCGCGCCCGGCGACCTACGTCAGCGGCGACCTGTTCGACATCGAGAAGCTCGACGACCACACGCTGAGCTTCTTCCTGGCCGACGCGGTCGGGCACGGCGTGCCCGCGGCGATGATGACGCTGTTCCTCAGCTCGGCGATGCCCAAGGTGGACGGGTACGGCCCGAAGGGCCGGATCGTGCCGCCGGGCGAGGCGCTGACTCGGCTCAACAACGCGTTCCTCCGTCGCGCGGGCGGGACCGGGCGGTTCGCGACGGGCGTGTACGGGCTGATCCACACCGAGACGCTGGAGACACGGATCGCGACCGCGGGGCACCCGCCGCCGATCCTGTCGCGCCGAGACGGGCGCGTCGAGCGGATCGACACGGGCGGCCCGCTGCTGGGCGTGTTCGAAGAGCAGATGTTCCCGGAGGTCGAGATCTCGCTCGCCGAGCACGAGTCGATCGTGCTCTACAGCGACGGGTTCGAGACCGCGTTCGACCGCCCGGGCGAGAAGGGCCAGGCCGACCCGGACGAGTACGTGCGACGGCTGACCGCGCTGGGCGTGAACGCGGCCGGGCCGCTCGCGGTGCGCGGCGCGATCGCGGCGCTGGAGCGCGAGATCGACGCGTTCGCGGGCAGCCTGCACCGCGACGACGACGTCACGGCGCTGGTGATCTCGGTGCCGGAGCGTGGCGGCGAGGCGCGCGAGGCGGCCTGAGGGCGCGAGCGTCAGACGTCCGCGCGGGTCTTGCGTACGCGGAGCACGCGGTCGGACTCGAGCAGGCCGTCGCGGAGGCGGACGATCCGCTCGCAGCGGTCGGCGACGTCGTCGTCGTGCGTGACCATGATGATCGTCATGCCGTTGAAGTGCAGGCCCTCGAACAGCTCGAGGATCGCGTCGCCGGTCTTGCTGTCGAGGTTCCCCGTCGGCTCGTCGGCCATCAGCACGACCGGCTCGGTCACGAGAGCGCGGGCGATCGCGACGCGCTGCTGCTGGCCGCCCGAGAGCTCACGCGGGCGGTGGCCGACGCGGTTGCCGAGGTCGACGAGCTTGAGCTTGTCGATCGCCCGCTGGCGGCGCTCGTCGGCCGAGACGCCCTGGTAGAACAGCGGGACCGCGACGTTGTCCTCGACGGTGAGCTGCGGGATCAGGTTGAAGGCCTGGAAGACAAAGCCGATCTTCTCGCCCCGGAACTTGCTGAGCGACTCGTCGTCCATCGACTCGGCGGGCGTGTTGTCGAGGTGGTAGCTGCCGGTCGTCGGGCGGTCGAGGCAGCCCAGGATGTTCATCATCGTGGACTTGCCCGAGCCTGACGAGCCCATGATCGCGACGTACTCGCCCTGGCGGATGGTGAGATCAACGCCGCAGAGCGCCTCGACCATGACCGAGCCGTCGGGCTTGTAGTAGACCTTGCGGACCTGGTTCAGCTCGCAGACCGGTGGCATGTCCGGTCGGAGGACGCCCTCGCGGACCGCGCTGGGGGCGGCCTGTCCGGGATTCGCGTCGGTCGTGGTCAAGGTCATGGAGCGTAGCGGCCGGGATGCGCCCGGCGGGTCCCCCCGTCGCTCCGGGTTCGCGGGCGGCGCGGGGGCGGAGGCGGCCCGAGGCCGGTTATTCGCTCTCGATCTGCAGGCCGGCGAGCGCGGTCATGGTGTCGGGGGCGAAGCGGAAGACCTTGTCGAGGCCCGTCACCATCATGACCGACCAGACCTCGTCGGCGACGCCGGCGAGGCGGAGCTGCCGGCCGGCCTCGCTGAGCCGCTTGCTGAGACGGAGAAGCTGGGCGAGGTTCGAGCTGTTGACGTAGCCCACGGACGAGAAATCGAGGACGACGTTGGGGACCGAGGCGTCCGGATGGGCGGTGACCTGGCCGACGCGATCGATCAGGCCGCCGAGCTCGTCGGAGAGGTCGGGCTCGTCGGAGAGCTGCGCGAGGACGATGTTGTCGGACCAGTCGATGGCCATGGGCGGGGTCTCCGGAGCCAGACAGCGTACAGCGGGTCGGGCCGGGCGTCACGGGGAATCGACACCGACGCGGGGGCACCGATCAGGACTCGACCGGGCTCTCCTCGGCGGTCTCCTCGCGCTCGACGACGCGGGCGGCGGCGATGACGGCGTCGCCGTCGTTGACGCCGACGACGCGGACACCCTGTGTGCCGCGCCCGTACCGGCTGATCGAGGAGGCGTTGGTCCGGACGAGCTGGCCGTTGCGGGTGACGACGACGATGTCGTCGCCGTCGTCGACGGCGATCGCGACGACCGGGGTGCCGTTCTTCGAGGACAGCTTGATGTCGATGCGGCCCTTGCCGCCGCGGCTCTGGCTGCGCTGGCCCTCCTGGCCGTGGACGCGATAGTCGTCGACGTCGGTGCGTTTGCCGTAGCCCTGGTCGGTGATCGTGAGCAGCGCGAGGCCGTGTTCGATCGCCTCGGGCTCGGTGAGGCGGCTGCCGTTCTCGTCGGGGTCGGTCATCGGCACGCTGATGGCGCCGACGATGCGGGCGCCCGGCGCGAGCTCGATGCCCTTGACGCCGGCGGCCGAGCGGCCCATCAGGCGGGCGTCCTGCTCGCTGAAGCGGATCGCGGTGCCGGACGAGGTGACAAGGATGATGTCGTCGCCGCCGCGGGTGAGCAGGACGTCGAAGAGCTCGTCGCCCTCCTTGAGACCGACGGCGATCAGGCCCGACTTGTTGACGTTGCGGTAGTCGCGGAGCGCGGTGCGCTTGACGATCCCGCCGCGGCTGACGAAGAAGAGGTTGTCCTCGCCGGCCTCGAAGTTCTTGACCGTTCTGTAGGCGTAGGTCTTCTCGCCGGGGCGGAGCTGGATGAAGTTCTGGATCGCGCGCCCGCGGCTGGTGCGGCTCATCTCGGGCAGCTCGTAGACCTTCAGCTTGAAGACGCGCCCGGTGTCGGTGAAGGTCAGCAGGTCGTCGTGGGTCGAGGCGACGAACAGGTGGGTCACGACGTCGTCGCCCGACCGGCTGTCGGCGGCGCGGATGCCCTTGCCCCCACGCCCCTGGGCGGAGTACGTGTCGGCGGGGACCCGCTTGACGTAGCCACCGCGTGTGATCGTGACGACGACCTCCTCCTCGCGGATGAGCGACTCGAGGTCGATGTCGCCGGCGGCCTCCTCGATCTTGGTGAGGCGCTCGCCTCGCTTGCCCGAGCCGTAGCGTGCCCGCATCTCGGCGCAGTCGTCGCGGATGATCTGCTTGACGCGCTCTTGATCGGCGAGGATGGACTCGAGGTCCTCGATCTGCGCCGTGACCTCGGTGTAGTCCTTGATGAGGCGCTCGATCTCCAGCCCGACGAGCTGGATCAGGCGCATCGCGCCGATGGTCTCGGCCTGGGTCCGGCTGAGGACGACGCCGCCGACGCGCTCGGCGGCCTCGAGCCGCGCGAGCAGGCGGGCCGGCAGCTTGGGATAGGCCGGGTGCTCGGGCGGGACGCGGTAGCGGCGGGCCATCAGCTTCTCGATGGCCTCCTCGCGTGTGCGGCTGCCGCGGATGATCCTGATCACCTCGTCGATGTCGGTGACCGCGTAGATCATGCCCTCGAGCACGTGCGCCCGCTTCTTGGCCTCGCGGAGCAGGTGCTGCGTGCGGCGCCGGATCACGTCGGCGCGGTGCTCGACGTAGAGCTTGATCAGCTCCTTCAGGCCGAGCGTGCGCGGCTGGCGGTTGACCAGCGCGATGTTGATGATGCTGAAGGTCTGCTGCAGCGGCGTGTGCTGGAGGACCTGATTCTCGACGACCGCCGGGTCGGCGCCCTTCTTGAGCTCGATCACGACGCGGGTCTGCGCGTTGCGCCCCGACTCGTTTCGGACGTCGGAGACCTCCTTCAGGCGGTCTTCCTTGACGGCGTCGACGATCTTCTCGACCAGCGTGTTCTGCACGAGGTTGTAAGGGATCGAGTCGATGACGATCTGCTGCTTGCCGTTCTTGAGGTCCTCGACGTGCGTCTCGCCGCGGACGGTCACACGCCCGCGCCCGCTCTCGTAGGCCTCAAGGATGCCGCGGCGCCCGAGGATGACGCCGCCGGTCGGGAAGTCCGGACCCTTGACGCCGAGGCGGAGGACGTTGCCCTCCTCGTCGGTCTCGTCGGTCATCAGCTCGGCCAGCGTGATGTCGGGGTTGTCGACCAGGCGCACGATCGCGTCGAGGATCTCGGCCGGGTTGTGCGGCGGGAGGCTGGTCGCCATGCCGACCGCGATGCCCAGCCCGCCGTTGACGAGGAGGTTCGGGAACCTGCCCGGCAGGACGGTCGGCTCCTCGCGGGTGTCGTCGAAGTTCGGCTGGTAGTCGACCGTCGAGAGCTTGATGTCGGCCAGGAGATCGGTCGCGCTGGCGTGCATGCGCGCCTCGGTGTATCGCATGGCCGCGGGCGGGTCGCCGTCGATCGAACCGAAGTTGCCCTGCGGGTCGACCAGCGGGACACGCATCCGCCAAGGCTGCG
This sequence comes from Planctomycetota bacterium, assembly GCA_038521625.1. Lineage (GTDB taxonomy): Bacteria > Planctomycetota > Phycisphaerae > Phycisphaerales > UBA1924 > JBCBKP01. The sequence goes on along the minus strand of JBCBKP010000013.1, from coordinate 35,906 downwards.
CGAGACCCACGAGCGTCGGATAGATCACCGACTCGCCGTGCGGGTGGTAGTTGCCCGAGGTGTCGCCGCAGATCTTCGCGCACTTTCGGTGCTTGCCGCCCGGACGCAGGTTCAGGTCGTTCATCGCAACCAGGATCCGCCGCTGGCTGGGCTTGAGCCCGTCGCGCACGTCTGGCAGCGCACGATCCATGATCGTGCTCATCGCGTAGGTGAGGTAGCTCTCGCGGAGCTCGGATTCAATCTTCAGATCGACGATCCGCCCGGCGCCGGGGACGGTCTGCTCGTCGCCCTCGGCGGGCTGCGGGATACCACTGTCGGGGGTGCTCGGCGGGTCCTGATCTAACATGGAGGGGTGGGTCTCGCGGGGGGCTCGCGCTGGTGTCGCGGTCGCCGTGGGAAGCCCTCGCGGGCGGCATCCGGGACAGCGCCTCGGGGCGCCGGATTGGGTCGGATATTCTAGGCGATCCCGACGTTTTGGTCACCGCCCGGAGGCCAAGATCTCGAGCGTTCGCAGCGTCTCGGCGAGGCTCCAGAGGACGAGCGCGTTCGCCGCCAGCGGGGCCTCGCGGGACCACGGGCTGACGCGCACCGCGCCCCTCGCGCGGCCCGGGATCCGGGCCGAATGCACCTCGGCGTCGCGGCACGCCAGCTGGATCAAGAATCGGGTCGTCGCGAGATGCTCGACGAGCCTCCCGGGCAGCTCGCCAGAGGACAGGTCGCCCATCGTGAGCGAGGGATCGGCGAGCATGGCCGCGGTCATGCCGCTCGCCCGCGCGGTCTGCCAGGTCGGCAGCGGCTGGCGACCGCGCGTGAAGACGACGCCGCCGAGCAGATCGCGGTCTAGCCCGTCGATGTCGGCTCGACCGATCCCGAACCGTCCGACGAGATCGCGGAGCTCGCGAAGCGCCACGCCGGCCGCGACGGGCCCTCCTTCCCGCTGCGATTGCTCGATCGAGGCCCAGGCGAGGAACGGCATCTGCGCGATCGCGCGCTCCGCGCCGGTGTCGCGGTAGACCCGCGCGACCGCGAGCGCCGCGTCCGGATCGCCCCGGCGGACCTTGGCGAGCGCGACCAGCCCCTTCGCGGGCTCGGGGATCGACCGTGCGTAGCCGCGCGACGGATCGAACGCGCCCTCGAGCGTTGCCCCGCAATGCGCCGCGAGCGCCCGCAGATCGGCGTCGAGCTCAGATTCCTCGAGCGAGGACAGCACGACCAGGGTGGCGGCCGCTTCGACCGCAGACTCGGACGGGTCGGTCTCCTGCTCGGCGGTGACGGCCAGCTCGCGCAGGATCTCGAGCGCCGTCGGCCGCAGCGATACGGCACCGTCGGGCCGCACGCGGTCGAATGCGAGCAGCGCGCCGACCGCGAGCGCCTGGTCGAACGCCGGCGCGGCCCGCTCGTCGAACACCCAGCGGTGGATCTCCGCCCCGCCGCGGAGCCCGTACGGCTCGACCCCGGGCCAGCGGCGCGCGATCAGGTGCGCCGCGAGCGCCGCGGCGGTCTGTTCGATCAGCTCGCGGTCGACCTCGCGGGGCTCGACGACCGTGCCGTCGCGGTAGAGCGGGACCGGGATCGATGGATCGCCGACGTCGGCGATGCGGCCCGCGCGGAACCGATAGAACGCCAGCCCCTCGCGCTCCAGATCATCCAGATCGCGGAGCGCGGCCGCGGGCGAATCGAGCGCCTCGCCCGCGAGCGCCGCGAGCGCCTCGCCGGCGCTCAGCCCGCGCTCGAGCATGAATCCGGGCCCGCTGGCCAGCACCCGCTCGCCTCGGACGACCGCGACGCCCTCGTGCCCGGCGCGGACCGCCAGGCCGCTGAGCCCGGTCGCCCGCTCGGCCTGGGCGAGGCGGAGCTCCTCGTCCGTCAGCGGGACGAGCCTGCCTCCGAGCGAGAGCTCGATCGAGAGCTCGCCGGCGCCGCGGGTCCAGGCGTCGCGCACCAGCGGGCCGGCCATCCGGGCGATCCCGGTCCGCGCCTCGCCGATCGCCTCGCGCGCGGCCTCGGCGACCGTGTCCGGGCCGGGATCGAGCGTCGCGGCCTCGCCACGCCCGAGAACCCGGCCATCAAGGCGCAGTGTCAGAGCCGCGAAGCCGACCGCCGGGATCCCGTCTCGGTCCCCGATCTCGCCCGCGAGGACCCATTCTCGGACCGTGCGTCGCGTGTCGAGCTGCTCGCCGAGCCCCGGCGGCTCGAGCGGCTGGGCGCCGGCGGCGGTCGCGGTGGCGGCGGCGAACCACGCGACGTTGACGCGGGGCAACAGCGCGTTGCGGGCGAGCGACGTCATATGTCCAATAACGCGACCAGAACCGCGTTTCCAGGCCGTCAGCGGCGATCGGATGGCCGGTGGCATGGTTCGGCACGCCCGTTGAACTTCATGTGGTGGACATTTGGAGATCACGACCATGAGCATCCAGAACCTCTCGACCCAGATCCTTGTCATCACCGAGGTCCACAAGCGGATCGCGATCCTCTCGGCTCTCGCCTTCATGGCGCTGAGCTGAGGCTCGTCCGCTCAGGACAGACGCTCGATTGCCGCGGCCACGCTCGCCGCGGCATCGATTTCCAGCCCGGGGACCACGGTACCCGGGGCGCCCTCGGGCACGATCGCCCGGGTGAACCCGAGCTTGGCCGCCTCCCGCAGCCTCAGCTCGAGCTGCGGGACGGGGCGGAGTTCGCCGCCCAGTCCCACCTCGCCGACGGCGCAGGTCCGGGCCTGCGCGGCGCGGCGCTGGTTGGCGCCGGCGATCGAGAGCAGCAGCGCCAGGTCGGCGGCGGGCTCGACGACGCGCAGCCCCCCCACGACCGAGGCGAAGATGTCCCGATCCGCCAGGCGGACGCCGGCGTGCTGCTCGAGGACCGCGATCACCATCGCGAGCCGGCTGGTGTCGAGCCCGCTGGACTTGCGCTTCGCGGCGCCGAGGAAGCCGGTTGCCGTGAGGGCCTGGATCTCGACCATGACGCAGCGCGACCCGTGCACCGCCGGGCACGCGACTGACCCGGGGCGAGGATCGGCGGGCGCGACCGAGGCGCTGCCCGGCGCCTCGACCAGGCCGAGTGCGCCCATCTCGAAGATGCCCAGCTCCATCGTGGTGCCGAAGCGGTTCTTGATCGCGCGGACGATGCGGCCCGCGTGGAAGCGGTCGCCCTCGAAATAGAGGACCGCGTCGACGAGGTGCTCGAGCACGCGCGGGCCGGCGAGCTGGCCGTCTTTGGTGACGTGCCCCACCATCACGACGGCGCTCCCGCTGGTCTTGGCGATCGTCACGAGATCGGCGGCGCAGCGGCGGAGCTGCGTCACGCTGCCTGGCGCCGCGTCGAGCTCGGGATCGAACAGCATCTGCACCGAGTCGATCACGACGACCGCGGGCCGGAGCTTGCGGATCTGCTCGGCGACTCGTGAGAGGTTGGTCTCGGCGAGCACGTAGAGCGACGGGCGCTCGCGGAGCTCCAGACGCTCGGCGCGACCGGCGAGCTGGTGCGCCGACTCCTCGCTGCTGACATAAAGCACGCGGCTGGTCCAGTCCTCGTCGCTCGATGAGGCCGAGAGGCGGTCGGCCCACGCGGCGCTGGCCTGCAGGAGCAGCGTGCTCTTGCCGATGCCGGGCTCGCCGCCGATCAGCACGGCCGACCCGGGGACGAGCCCGAAGGCGCCCTCCGCGCCGCCGAGCACGCGATCGAACTCGCCGATGCCCGACGGGATGCGCGCGTGCATGAAGGCGGCGTCGATCTCGTCGATCGGCGTCGCGGCCCCGGCGCGGACCGCGCCGGGCTTGACCTCGCGCTCGGCGTACGCCTCGGCGCGGTGCTCACCGGCGTCGCGCTGCTCCTCAAGGCTGTCCCAGGCCCCGCAATCGGGGCACCTGCCGAGCCATCGGGGCAGGACCGAGCCGCAGGCGCGGCAGACAAAGCGCGTTCGGAGCTTCGGCACGCCCGCAGCCTATCGCGTGCGGGGCCCGTAGCATCGCTCTGGGAGCGTCCACGCGCAGTGAGCGACCGCGGCACCAGTCAACCGATGGGCCAGACGACGGGGCAGCCGGCCGGCCGAGCCCCGAAGAAGCGCCGGCGCATCCGGACGATCCGGCGGGCGCTGATCGCGGGCGTCCTGCTGCTCGCGATCGCCTGGGGCCTTCTGACGCAGGGCCCCTTGACCGGTCGGCTCGTGCTCTCGGAGCTCGAGAAGGTCGTGGCTCTGGAGCTCGACGCGGGTCGCGTGTACGTCTCAGGCGACCTGCGTGTCGTGTTCGACGACCTCGTCGCGCGTCTCCCGGATGTGGACGGCGCCGCCGGCGAGTTGCTCGAGGTCGATCGCGCGGTCGTCACGCTCGATCGGACCGCGATGCTCGGCGGCGACGTCGTCCCGACGCTGGTCGAGCTCGACGGCCCGCGCATCCGGCTGGCGGAGATCGACGCCGAGGGCACGCTCAACGCCGCGAGCTGGGCCGGCGTGACCGGCGGCGGCGGCGCGGGGGGCGTTGCGCCGCTCGTTGTCATCCGCAACGGCGAGCTGGAGCTTGGCGAGACCTCGCCCGGCGGATACGTCGCGGTCGCGGGCGTGCCGGTCTCGGGCAGCTTCACGCCCTCGGCCGATGTGGCCGGCCCGATCGGGACGTTTGCGTTGACGGCGACGCTGCCGTCCGGGGCGAGCGCGGTGGCCTCGACGGAGCGTGTCGATCTCGTCGGCGAGCTGTCGTCGGCCGGGCTCGAGCTGCGCGCGAGCGGCGTCCGGCTCGACCGCTGGCCGGCGGAGAAGATGCCACGCTCGCTGCGCGACATCGCGGCGCAGCTCGACCTCACGGGACAGATCCTGCCGACCGCGGTCCGCGTCGAGAGCGACGGCTCGTTCCAGATCGAGCTCCGGCTCGACGGCGTCAGCCTCTCGCTGCCCTTCGACCCGAGCGGGCGGACGCTCTCCGGCGACGCCCGCGACCCGCTGCGCCTCGAGCAGGTCGTGGGCACGCTGCGGCTCGGCTCGGACGGCATCACCGGCTCGATCCGGGGTCGGGCCGACCGCGTCGAGTACGACGTGACGCTCGATTACTACGGGCTCGGCCTGGCCGATCCGTTCGTGTGCCGTCTTGTCGCTCGCCCGTTCCGCCTGGAGCGCGACATCCGGCTGCTGACGTTCCTGCCGCCCGCGGTCGACGCCGAGCTCCGCGATTTCGGCCCGCCCCGCGGGGAGGTGCGCGCCGAGATCTGGCTCCGGCGCGGCGCTGTTCCGGGGTGGGCGCGCGAGGCGACCGCGGGCGCGGCGCCGATCGAGGTCCCGGACAAGCCCGAGGACTCGACGGCGCCGGATTCGGCTCTTCGCGGCGCCGAGGACGAGGTCCGCCTGTCGGGCGAGCTGCGGTTCTCGGGCAGCGGCGCGGCGTACGTGTCGTTCCCTTACCCGGTCGAGGCGGGTGTGGGTTTGGTCCGGTTCAACCGGCGGTTCGTCTTCATCGACGAGATCACCGGCGTCGGCCCGCGCGGCGGCTCGATGCGCGCGACGGGCTGGGCCGGCCCGTTCGGCGCCACCGGCGAGCTCCGCCTGCTCGTGACGGGGAGCGAGATCCCGATCGACGACCTGATGGTCGAATCGCTCGGTGATGAGCGCGGACCGCTGCTGGCGGCGCTGACGGACCGCGCGGCCCTCGAACGCCTGCGCGAATCACCCGGCGCACCGGGCGGGCTCGTGCCCGACGGCTTCGAGATCGGCGGGGCCGGGTCGCTGCGGATCGAGCTGCACCGCCAGTACGGTCTCGAGAGCGTCTGGGAACGCCTGATCACCGTCGAGGTCCCCGAGCTCGGCGTCGTCGCGTCGCGGCTGCCGATCCCGATCCTCGCCTCGGGCGTGCGCGTCGCGATCGGCGACGACGTGGCCGAGATCAGCGCCGAGCGGCTCGATTCGGTCTTCGGCGGGACCGGGGCCGCGAGCGCGGCGCTCTCGCTCGACGGGAGCGGGCGCTCGGCGCCGGAGACGTTCAGCATCGGGCTGACCGATCTGCCGGTCGAGACCGCGTGGCTGCTCGCGGTTCTCCGCGCCGCCGAGCCGGACCTCGACTCGATCATCCCGGAATGGGCGCCGCGCGTTCAGCTCGACGGCACGCTCGGCGTGAGCGCGCGTGCGGACGAGGCGCGGGGGCTGATGGTCGATCTCGACGCGAGCGGCACGGCGCGGCTGCGCGACTGGGACGATCGCGGCGATATCACGCTGCGCGACGCCTCGATGGGTCTCGAGCTGACCGACGGACGCGCGATCGTGGAGGTCGCGGCGTTGGCCGACCTCGCGGACTCGGCGCCGACCCCGGTCACGCTGCGCGCCGACATCAGCCGAGCGGCCGGCGACGCGCTGCTGACCGGCGAGAGCCCCATCGGCGCCGCCGCCGAAGCCGATGGGATCGATCTGGCCGTGCCCCTCGAACGGCTGCTGGCGACGCCCGCGCCGACCGTCGCCGAGCGTCTGACCGAGCTGCGCGACCGGCTCCGACCGGCGGGGCGCGCCGATCTGGGGGTCGAGCTGCGGCGCGACGCGGCGCCCGCGGACGGCGCGATCCCACCGCTCACGATCGGCGCCTCGCTCTCGGATTGGGACCGGCTCGAGGTCGACGCGCTCGGGACGCGGCTGCGCGCCTCGACGGACCGGGGCGCCCTCAGGTACGACGGCGAATCCGGGTTTATCCGCCTCGACGGGCTCGGCGGGACGCTCGCGACCGACGGCGGCGTGCCCGCCCGGTTCGGAGTCGACGGCGTCATCGATCCGTCGGGGGACGAGCCGGTCGTCGGCCCGCTGACAGGGACCTTCGGGGGCGTCCGGTTCGACGACCCGGCCGTGCGCGCCGCGGCGGCGCTCGCGGGCGACGGCCTGCTCGAGCTGCTCGACCGGTACCGGCCGCTCGGGACGATGTCCGGGCGGATCGAGATCGACGCCCCGGGCGCCCGACCGACCGGCACGATCCTGCCCGAGGTGATCTCGCTCGCCTCGACCGCCGGGCGCGTGGAGCTGGGACGGGCGACGGGCGAGATCGCGTTCGACGGGCGCGGCGGTGTCGTCCGAGAGCTCGTGACGCGCCGCCCGGGGCTGACGGCGCGTGTGAACGGCGGCTGGCTCGCCCGCCCGGACGGCGGCGAGGGCATCGACGAGCTCTTCGGCACGCTCGAGGTCCGCGCCGACCGCGTCGACGCGGCCCTGATCGGGCTCGCCCCCGACGTCGTGGCCGAGGCGCTCAACTCGATCGAGCTGGAGGCGGACGGGCTCGTCGAGCTGCGTCTGGACGAGCTGCGGATCGAGTACGCGAACGGGCGGGAGGGCGTGGTCGACGACGTGCGGGTGTCGGGCTCGATCGAGGCCGAGGGGGCGTCGTTCGCCGTCGGCGTTCCGGTGACCGAGATGGCGACGAGCGTGGGGCTCTCGGTCTGGACCGAGCAGGGCGCGCCGAACCCCGAGAACGCCCGGTTCCGCTTGGATTTCGCGGACGCGGCCGGGCGCGCCTCGGGCGTCCGCTTCGCGCGGGGGACCGCGAGGGTCGTCAGCGACCCCGGGGGGTTGGCCGTGCTGCTTCCGGAGCTCGAGGCCGACAGCCACGGCGGGCGGCTGTTCGTGCGTGGGCGCGTCGAGCCGGACGAGCGCGACCCCGAGGCGTCGCGGTTCGTCGCGGACGTTCGGTTGACCGACGTGCGTCTCGCGCCGCTCCTCGTGGACGTCGAGGCCGGGCCGGGGGACGCGACCGCGCCCGGTGGCGAGGCCGACCGCTCGCGCGGGCTCGTCGACGCCTCGCTGACGATCACCGGCGGTGCCGGCGAGGAGGCGCCGCGCCGCGGTCGTGGCCGCGTCACCGTTCAGGGCGGCGAGGTGGTGCAGCTGCCCCTGCTGACTCCGCTGATCCAGTTCAGCAACCTGCAGCTGCCGACGGGCGACCAGCTCGAGCTGGCCGAGATCGATCTGTACATCCGGGACAACGAGGTCGTCTTCGAGCGTCTCGGCGTGCTCTCCGATTCGATCGAGCTGCTCGGCTTCGGCACGCTCGCGCTGGGTGACCAGTCCCTGGACCTGCGCGTGGTGAGCCGCGCGGTGAACCGCGTCCCGATCCTGTCTGACGTGATCGAGAGCCTGCGCGACGAACTGCTGACGACGACCGTTCGGGGTACCCTCGCCGATCCGAAGCTCGGCACGGCGCCGTTCGTGCAGACGACGAGGCTCGTTGACGCGCTGCTCGGGCGGCGGCCCGACCCTCGGCGTGAGCGTCTCGACGAGATCGAGGCGCAGTTCCGCGCCACGCGGTCGAGGCTGCGATCGGAGGCGGCGACGCGCGCCGCGCTCGAGCCGGCGAGCGGCTCGGGCGAGACAGGCGAAGGGAGCGGTCGATGAGCGAGCACCGGACACGGCACCAGGCGGGCAGGGGCGAGATCGATCCCCCGGAGGTCACCGAGCCGCTGGTCCAGACCGAGGCACCGCCGGAGGGCGCCGCCCAGGTCCACGTCGACGATCCCGAGGTGCAGCAGCGCGTCCGGGCGTTGATCGACGAGACGGCGGGCGGGCTCGCCGACAAGACCGACGTGCGACTCACCGCCGAGCTCGTGACCGCCGCCCTGAAGCTGATCCCCGACGGGCGCGACACCGGCGAGCTCAAGCTCATGACCGCGGCGATCAAGGAGCTGCGCCACGCGTACCGGATCTTCGGCCAGTACCCGGACAACCACAAGGTCACGATCTTCGGGTCGGCCCGGACGCCGCCCGATCACCCCGACTATGAATCCGCGGTGCGCTTCAGCAGGCTGATGGCGTCGGCGGGCTGGATGGTCATCACCGGCGCCGGCGACGGCATCATGCGCGCCGGGCACGAGGGCCCCGGGCGCGACGCGAGCTTCGGCGTCGCGATCCGGCTGCCGTTCGAGACGACCGCGAACGAGGTCATCGCCGGCGACGAGAAGCTCGTGCACTTCCGGTACTTCTTCACGCGCAAGGTCATGTTCCTCAGCCAGGCCGAGGCGGTGGTCATCTTCCCCGGCGGGTTCGGCACGATGGACGAGATCTTCGAGACGCTCACGCTCGTGCAGACCGGCAAGGCCCCCACCGTCCCGATCGTGCTGGTGGAGGGCCACAAGGCGCCGGGCAGCTACTGGGATCGGTTCGAGTCCTTCGTGCGCCAGGACCTGCTCGGCGGCGGGTTCATCAGCTCGGAAGACCTCGGCCTGATGTACCGCGCCAGGGACGCCGTCGATGCCGCCGAGCACGTGATCGCGTTCTACCGCGTCTACCACAGCTGCCGCTACGTCCGCGACGACTTCGTCATCCGGATCAAGCGACCGCTCCCGGAGAGCTATCTCGAACGGCTCAATGACGAGTTCGCGGTCCTTGTCAAGCGCGGCAAGATCGTGCAGCGCGGCCCGCTCGAGCTCGAGCGCGGCGAGCACCCGGAGCTGACGCGTCTCGTCTTCGAGCACACCCGCTACAAGTTCGGGCTCATCCGCCGCCTCATCGACCGCATCAACGACGCCCCGGAGGCCTGATGCGACGCCGACCCCGCCGCGCGGTGCCGCTCCTGGCCGCGGTCGTCGTGGGCGGCTGTGGTTCGCCCGAGCGCGAGCCGGCGCCCGCGCAGACCGACGCGGCGACCGCGTCGCCCGAACGGCTCGCGCCCGGTCTGCTCCTCCGGATCGTCACGGTTCGCGACGACCCCGCGGCGCTCGCGAGCGCGCTCGTTCTGCTGGAGGATCCGTCGCGCGACGTCCGGGCCGCGCCGGATCTCCGGCGCGAGGGCCTGCGTGCGTACCGCGTCGACGGGCGGCTCCTCGAGGCGATCGACCGTGCGGTCGAGCCGCTGACGATCACGACCGAGCGGCGATCGATGGGCGAGCCGACCGACTGGTCGATCGCGGCACGATCGTCGGTGCTGACGGAGGCGCCCGACTTCGCCGGCGCGGGCGTCGCGCCGCTGGAGCCGGGCCGCCCGGCGCTCTTGGTCCGGTCCTGGCTCGAGCCCGCGGCCCGCGACGGGCGTCCGACGGTCGACCTGCGCGTCGATCTTCTGCCGCAGTGGCGCGGGAGCAACCGCCCGGGCGTGCGGAGCCCGCTGCGACCCGCCGGGCTCGAGTCGCTGCGTCCGGTTCAGCAGGGCCTGCCTCTGCGATCTCTCGCGTTCGAGACCGCGCTGGCGGACGGAGAATCGCTGGTGCTGGTCCCCGAGCGCCCCGAGGCGGACTGGGCCGCGATCATCGACTCGATCCTCGCGCCCCCGCCCGAGCCAGCCGACGACTTGGATGAGATGGAGGAGGCGGAGGATCCGGACGGGCCCGACCAGCCGGCGGAGGACGAAGCCTCGGACGAGCCGCCACCGCCGCCGCCGACGCTCGGCACGCTGCTGCTCGGGCCCGACTCGGGGCGTGGGGTCCGGCGGATCCTGATCTTCGAGAGATCGCGGCCGACGCCCCGTGATCTCTCCGTCGCCGCCGGGACCCCGATCGACCGATAAGCTCTGGACGCAAAGATCCGCGTGTCGGGCGTGAGTCCGGGCCGACCGCTCCGCTTCACGCGCGAACCGCTGCCTCGCTTTATGCCCAACGCCTACCGCATCCTGTCCCTGGTCTGCCTCGCGGCCGCCGGGGCGCTGGCGGCGCTGGGCTTCCCGGAGGAGAACGGGGCACGCCTGGCGGTCAGCGGCCTGGCGATCGCCATCGGGCTGGTGCTGCTGGTGAAGGGGGCGGACGATCTCATCCACGGGGCGGTCCACCTCGCCCGGCACCTCGGCGTCTCGCCGTTCCTGATCGGGGTCACCGTGGTCGCGTTCGGGACGAGCCTGCCCGAGCTGGCGGCGGGGATCGGCGCGACGCTCCGTGACAAGGGCGACCTCGCCGTCGGGAATGTCCTGGGCTCGAACATCGCCAACGTCGGGCTGATCCTGGGAGTGACGGCGCTCGTGATCCGGATCCCGGTCGACAAGTCCGTCGTCCGGATCGACGCGCCGCTGGTTGTCGCGATCACCGGCGTGGTGCTCGTGCTGATGCTCGACCGATTCACCGGGCTGCGCGAGCCCGGGGAGGGCCTGGTCGGGCTCATCGGTCGGCCCGAGGGCGTCGCCCTCGTCGTCGGGCTCGCCGCGTACGTGACGTACAACGCCGTCGCGGGCAAGCTCGACAAGGGGGAGCTCGAGGAGGAGTTCGAGAAGGGGCAGCCGCCGGCGACCGACGCCCCGGCCTCCCGGACGCTCGTGGATCTCTCGCTGGTCGTGCTCGGGATCGCCTCGCTGATCCTCGGCGCCCAGGCGATGGTCGACGGCTCGGTGATCGTGGCGGCGGCGCTGAACATCCCGGACCTGGTGATCGGCCTGACGGTGATCGCGATCGGGACGAGCCTGCCCGAGCTCGCCCTCTCGATTCAGGCGGCGCGCCGGGGTCACGCCGAGATCGCGGTCGGCAACGTGCTCGGCTCGAACACATTCAACCTGCTCTGCGTTCTCGGGATCGCGAGCCTGGTGAACCCGCTGCCGATCCCCGAGAGCGCCATCCGCGACCTGGCGGTGTGCGCGGGGTTCACGGTCGCGATGCTCGTGATGCTCACGACGCGGCGCGGCCTTTCTCGGACCGAGGGGCTCGTGCTGGTGGCAAGCTACGTGATCTACATGGGCGTGGTGGGGCTGGACGTCGTCCCGCCGCAAGGCGGGGGGTGATTCGCGCGCCGCTCGGTTCAGCGCCGGCCCGGCGTGACCGATGGTTTCCCGAGCGACGGGGGACCGACGATGCTGCGGATACGGCCCGAACACGCCCACGCCGGCATGGAGCTTGCGCTCCCGATCTATCACCCCAGCCGCCCGGACGCGGTCATCCTGAAGCCGGGCGTGAAGCTCGAGCAGAGCACGGTCGACCGCGTGCGCGAGATGGGGCTTCCCGAGATCTGGGCCCGGCACCCCAAGCTCGACGGGCTGCAGATGTTCGTCTCGTCGGCGCTTCACCAGCGTCGGGCGCAGGCGGCCCAGGCGGCCCAGGCGCTGTTCGATCGGGTGGCCCGCTCGATGGAGAAGCCCGACTTCTCGCAGGCTCAGGCCGCCGGCGACAACCTCGCCGAGTGCATCGCGGGTCTCGGCCGGGCCGCGCTGCACGTGCAGGAGTTCGTCTTCCCGTCGAACCCGCTCGCGGCGCGGGCCTCGAACATCGCGTTCGTCAGCCTGCTGATGGCCTCGCGCCTGGACGCGTATCTCATCCGTGAGCGGCCGAAGCTGGATTCGCAGCACGCGCGCGACGTCGGGCCGCTGGGCCTGGCGGCACTGGTGCACGACATCGGCGTGCCCCGCCTGGCGCCGGAGGTGATCGAGCGCTGGGAGCGGCACCGCGACGAGACCGACCCGGAGTGGCGCCGCCATGTGCTGCTGGGCTACGAGATCGTGCAATCCAACATCCCGCCGGCCGCGTCGGCGACCGTGCTGAATCACCATCAGCGCTTCGACGGCTCGGGCTATCCGGCCCGGCGAGCCGGCAGCGGCGAGCTCGTCGCGGTCACCGGGCGGAACATCCACATCTTCGCGCGCATCGTCGGCTGTGCCGAGCTGTTCGAGCGCCTGCGTGACGACGGGGAACAGCGTCGCAGCGTGATCGAAACGCTGGACCTGATGCGGAACGATGTCCACCGCCACGGCATCGATCAGACGATCTTCCGCGCGCTCCTCGCGGTCGTCCCTCCGTATCCGCCGGGAACGATCGTGACGATCAGCTCGGGTCAGGACTGCGTGGTGACCGACTTCCGCCCGGACGACCCGTGCAACCCGGTCGTGCAGCCGCTCGACTCCCTCGAGGACTCGGGGGCGATCCCGATCGATCTCGCGGAGGAGGGCGGGCTCTCGATCATCCGAGTCGGGAGCGACGACGTCGGCGCCCTGAACTTCACCCCGGCCGACATGCAGCGGTACGAGGAGGAGCAGGAAGCGGAGGCCGAGCCGGAGGCCGCGTGAGGCGCGGCGAGGGCTAGGCGTCGATCCGGGCTCCGGACCCGATCACTCGCTGGTCGGGATCGTCTCGGTCTCGGCGGCGCGCTCGGGCTCGGGCTTGACCTCGGCGGGCTTGGCCGATGCCGCCGCGGTGGGGCGGCCGGAGGCCGAGGCCGAACGACGCGCCGGGCGTGAGCCCCAGCTCGGGCGCTCGCGGACGATCTTGGTCTGGCCGGTGTTCTCGTCGACCTCGAGGGTGTACCCCGCGACCTTGAGCTCTTCTTCGCCGAACTCGCGGTCGAGCACCTCGGCGGGGCTGGGCTCGCGGACCAGGACGGTCTCGTCGGCCCCGAGGCCGGCCCGGATCTCGGCCCAGAGGTCCGAGCGGCGTCCGAGGTTGACCGGACGCTCGATGAACTTCCCGTTGCCCTGGGGCACGTAGACGTAGCGGAGCTGGTCGCGGGCGAAGACAGCCTGCACCGGCACGGTGACCGCATCCTCGACGACGGCCATCACAATGTCGGACTCGCAGCGCATCGACGGCTTGAGCGCCGAGATGTCCTCGCTCGCGTCGATCGCGACCCGGACGGTGTACTCGCGACGGTTCGGGTCGCGCCAGCCGCCGCCCTCGGCGAGCACGCCGATCGACTCGACGCGCCCGGCGAAGCTCTGGTCACCCGCGGCCTCGACCTTCACCCGGGCGGTCTGGCCCGGGCGGATGCGTCCCGCGAGGCTCTCGTGGACCTTGACCTCGGCGACCATCGCCGAGGTATCGGGGAGCACGATGAGCAGGTCGTTCTTGCGGACCTGGCTGCCGACCGCGAGCGGGCCCTCGTTGTCCCACGGGCGTCCCGAGGCCTCGGCGGTGGAGCCGTAGATCACGAGCCCCTCGGTCGAGGCGGTCACGGTGCAGGCCGCGAGCTGGTCCTGCCAGTACTGGAGCCGCTCGAGCCGGCGGTTGTACTGCACACGGCGGTTCGCGACGTCGGACTCACGCCGCTTCAGGTTGATCTCGTTGGTCTGCTTGACGCGCTCGAGCTCGCGCTTCTTGTCGTCGACGTCGCTGAGCTTCTCCTGCCGATCCTTCTTCTGCTGATAGTCGAGGTAGACGGTCTTGTCCATCTCGGCCGTCGCCAGTTCGGCCTTGCGCCGCTCGAAGTCGATCTCGTCGCGCTCGAACTCGTCGAGGCTGAGGAACTCCCGATCGAGGAGCTCCTTGTTCTTGATGACCTTGTTCGACATCCGAGTGACTTCGCGCTCGGCGGCCTCGATCTTGGTCTTGAGCTCGTGGATCTTCTTCGGATCGTCGCCGCGGATCCACTGCTCGAGGGCGAGCTCGGCGAGCTCGAGCGCCTCCTGGGCCCGCTTGAGGTTGGCCTCGTTGTCGCCGACCTGGATCTCGTACGAGGCGATCGCCGAGTCGAGGTTCAGCTTGGCCTCGGTGAGCTGGTTCTCTTCCTCTTCGATCTCGCGGTCGATGTTGTCGCTGTTGAGACGGACCAGCACGTCGCCCTGCGAGACCCGCGAGCCCTCGTCGACGATGTCGACGATCGTGGTCTGCTGATCAACGCCGCTGCGCAGCTCGACCGAGGTCCTCGCCGTGAGCTCGCCGCTCGCGAGCGTGCCCATCTCGAAGCTCCGCACGGAGACCTGCACCATGTCCGGCGAGGCCGCGGCGTCCGCCCCTCGGTCACATCCGAGCAGGGCGAGCGATCCGAGGGCGGCCATTGCGAGGCCGGCGAGCGTACGGGGGCGGGTCATATATTGCGTCCTTCCGGCGTCGGCTGGCGACGTGCGGGCCGATGAAAGCGTAGCGCGGGCGTGATTCGCAACGGATGCGCTGCCCTTCTTGTTTCGTCAACCGATCGGAAATCGATGAGTGGCGACAACGAGAATCCGACATCCGCCCTGCGACAAAGTCATCAACACATCCTTATTGTCGTCGCGGCGCCCGCCGAAGCCACGGCGATCCTGGGAATCGAGGATTTACCGGCCCAGCTCGCTGGTTCGTGGGTGATCCACCCGATCGACCCGCGAACAGACCTGCTGCTGACGGGCGTTGGTAAGGCGAACGCCTCGGCCGGGCTCGCCAAGACCTTCGACGCGGACCGCCACCGGGTCGTCCTGAGCCTGGGCATAGGTGGTTCGACCGATTCCGAGGTCCTTCCGATCGGGGCGGCGGCTCTGGCTCGACGGAGCCTGTATGCCGACGAGGGCCTGCGGACCGCCGATGCCTGGCGGCCGTTGGGTCTGCTGGGATTCCCGCCGTCCGAGGCCGGAGACGACGGCGTGCCGGGCCACGCGGGGCTCGCCGGGTTGCTTGGCCCGATGGTCGACGCCGAGGCGGACATCGCGACGGTCTCGAGCTGCTCCGGGACGGACGAGCTCTCGGCGCGTCTCGTCCGAGAGACCGGCGCCGGCGTCGAGGCGATGGAGGGCGCGGCGGTCGGGCACACCCTGTGCAGGCTCCTCGGAACCGGCCGCCCGCCGTTCGCCGAGATCCGGGTGATCAGCAACCGGACCGGCGACCGCGAGAAGCAGGGATGGGACCTGCCACGGGCCCTGGATCGGCTGGCCGAGATCGGTCGCGGGGTCCGCGAAAAAGCGGACGAGCTGATCGCGGCGGTGTAGCGGGCTTTCCCAGTCCACCCAATCGGGCGTGCCGCGCGGCGGCGGGCGAAGTGGCGCGGCCCTTCCACCGATGTCAGGGACGAGGTCCCGTATCGGGGGAGGGCTGTCCATGCCAGCGACGCTCGAACGAACCAAGCAGTCGTCCAAGCGGTCAGGCGAGAAGCCGGCGGGCGCGAAGCAGGCCACCGGCGTCGGCGCCGCGATCGACTTCGGCGTCACCGGGCTGCGTGTGCTCCGCGCCGACGGCAAGAGCGGCGTGGCGCCGAGTTCCTGGAAGCCGACCGAACTGGCGACGCCGCCCGAGCTGCTCGAGCGGCCGACCGATCGGCTGCTCTGGCAGCTCGATCAGCTGCCGAAGCTCGCGGGCAGGGCGGGCGTGAAGGGGCGTCGGACGGCGTTCTCGATCCCGGCGGGGCAGACGCTGTGCAAGCACCTGCAGCTCGGGCGGGCCGAATCCCCGGTCGAGCTCGCGGACGAGGCGGCGCGGGCGCTCTCCGAGCAGGCCGGGCTGGAGCCTGGTCAGATGATCTGCCGCGTCGAGCAGGTCCAGGGGAGCGAGCGCGGCAGCAAGCTCGAATCGATCTGCGTCGCGACGAGCCGCGCGTTCGTCGTGCGTCTCATGCAGGCGATGAAGGCGGCGCGTCTGAAGCCGGTCGCGGCGCACAGCGAGCTGCACGCGCTCTGGCACGCCGGTTCGAGCCTCGTCCGCGACGAGAACGACCGCCCGTACGAATCGCCGACGATGCTCATCGACATCGGCGCGGGGCGCACCAACGTGATCGTGGCCACGCCCGGAGAATTGCTCTTCGCGCGTTCGGTCGAGAGCGACGGCGAGACGCCGGACGACGCGCTATGCGACGAGATCGCGCTGTGCGCTCGGTACCAGTCTTCGATCGGCGCGCAGCGCACGCCGGAGCGTGCGGCCCTGGTGGGCGAGGCCGCGAACGGCTCGATCGCCGAGGCGCTCGGGCGCACGCTGGAGGTCCCTGTGGTCATGGGCGCGCCGTGGACGCCCAAGGGTCCGCGCGTCGACCGCCCGCTCGCGTGGGCGGTGGCGCTCGGTCTGTGCCTGGGGCCGACCGATCTCTGACACGCGATCGGGAAGGAGCGAGCGATGACGATCACCAGCAAGGGCCTCGCGGGCCCGAAGCAACCCGAGGCGGGCGCCGAAGATGTCGCTGGCGCGCTCCGCCCGGTCCTGCGTCCGACCTTCCTGCCCGAGGACTTCGTGCGCGACCAGCGCGAGGCGCGGGCCTCGATCGGCGTGCTCGGGCTGTTCGGCGTGGTGCTGGTCCTGACGGGTGCCGCGTTCGCGTTCAACAGCCGGGCCTGGCTCAGCGTCCGCAGTGAGCGGCGCGCGGTCGCCGCGGCGTACGACGCGGAGGCGGCGAAGCTCGAGCAGCTCCGCCAGCTCGAGGCGCGGCGGCAGAAGCTGCTGGAGAAGGCGGACGTCGTCTCGGCGCTGGCGGACCCGGTCCCGCGGAGCGTGCTGCTCGGCGAGCTGCTCCGCAGCCAGCCGGACGGCGTCGCGCTGACGAGCGTCGAGCTGAACGGGCGCCGGGTGAAGCCGCCGTCGCACCAGGACGAGAAGAAGTCGCCCACGGTCAAGCCCGCCGGGCAGGAGCCGCCGCGTCGCGTGCCGCCGCCGAGGTTCGAGCACGAGGTCGTGGTCAACGGGGAGGCGAGCGACAACACCGGCGTCGCCGATTTGCTGCGATCGATCGGCGAGAGCCCGCTGTTCGGGGAGGTGAACCTCGAGTTCATCGCCGACGCGCAGCGCGACGGCCTGGACCTGCGCGGCTTCCGCGTGACCATGAAGCTCCGCGCCGAGGCCGACGGCGCCGACGCGCTGCGTCTGCGTCTGGTCGGCGCCCCGTCGGGCGCCGAGCGATTCGGGGAGGGTGAGCGATGAACGACCGCAACCGCAAGATCATCCTGATCGCGGTGCTGCTCGGGCTCCCGTTGGCGAGCTTCCTGCTCGTCTTCAAGCCGCAGCGGGCCTCGATCGAGCGGGCCAAGGGGGAGATCTCCGCCAAGCGCGCCGAGCTCGAGCGTCTCCGCGAGGAGACGGCGAAGAACGAGGACCTCGAGCGTGCCAACGTCGCGATCGAGCGGCGCGTGGACCGGATCGAGGAGCGTCTGCCGAACCGCCGCGAGCTCGACGATGTGGTCCGGCGGGTCTCGACGCTGGCGGTCGCGGCGGGGCTGAACCCGCCCGAGGTCAAGACGCGGCGCACGCTGGCGGCGGCCGACTACCGCGAGCAGCCGCTCGAGTTCACGACCAGCGGCAACTTCGAGGAGTTCGCCGGGTTCCTGCTCCAGCTCGAGGCGTTGCCCCGGCTGACGAGGATCACCGACTTCGAGCTGAAGCGCGAGCGCGACGACGGGCGCGACCTGTCGATCACGTTCACGCTCAGCGTGTACTTCCAGGAGAGCGGCGCTGTCGCGTCGGCGGAGGGCTGAGCCATGCACGAGGCCAACGACACCAGCCGCGCGCAGGGCGTGCTCGCCGACTGGGGCGAGGGCGCCGCGCCCGCAAAGAAGTACTCGCGCATCGACGTATCGATCGGGCTGGTCTTCGGGCTGGCCGCGCTCGCGGTGCTCGGCATGCGGCAGGTCGCGACCGGCGGCTCGCGGGGGGCGTCGGAGGTCGCGGTGGATCTCGCGGCCGGCCCGGCCGCGGGCGACGCGGCCGGCAAGCTGGACGAGCGGACCGTGCTCGCGGCGCTCGACCGGGTCGAGGAATCGCGCTCCGACGACCTGACCGGGATCGCGCGCTCGGGCGATCCGTTCCTGCTCGCGTCGGCGTTCCGCCTGCCCGAGGGCCTCGAGGCCGACGAGATCGTTCCGGGGATGGACCCCTACGAACGCACCGAGGCCGTGGCCCTCGCGCAGCGGCAACAGGCGCGAGATGAGCTGCAGAGCACGGTCGATGCGCTGGTGCTCGAGGCGGTGATGTCAGGCTCTCGTGCGGCCGCCCGAATCAGTGGGCGCACGGTCCGCGTCGGGGACGAACTCGAGGGGGGTCTCGTCATAGCCCGCATCACCGGTCGTCGCGTCGTGCTCGAGGGGGGCGGCGAGTCCTTCGAGCTCCAACTCGCCCGCCCATAGGCCCTTCTGCCAACCGATACGAGATCGACCGTCGCGGGGTGCGACGGGCCAGCGCCGGTCCGGGAAGGAGCGGCGTTGAGCGTTGCGCAGCGGCCGAAGGGACGGTGGCTTGCCGCCGGTCGATCTCAACAAGATCTGGGGCCGCAAGGGCAAGAACAAGCCCCCGGAGGGCCAGGGAGAGCCCGCGCCGGACGGCGGAGCGGCGGGCTCCGGCGGCTCCGGCGCCCCGCCCAAGCCCCCGATCGAGACCGCGCCCGGCCCCCCGGGCGACCCCGACGATCCGCGCCACAAGCACGCCGAAGCCAAGCCCGATCCGGGCCAGGATCAGCCGCAGCGCGGCCCGCCACAACCGGGCGAGCCGCCCGGCGATGCCGGTCCGCCGCCGCCACAACAACGGGGCGGGGATCCGCCGGGTCAGGCGGAGGGTCAGACACCGCCGAACGCAACGACCACCAGCGCAGACGGGGGAGACCCCGCCGGCGCTGTTCCCGCGCGCGCACCGGACGAGATCAGCGACCCGACCGGCGCAGCAATAGAGAACGCGCTCGCGCGCGCGAAGCGTGACGCCGAGGAGATCGTCGACACAGCACAAGAGAGCGCGCTCGCGCGCGATGCGAGTTCGGCGCCGGGCGGGCGGGCCGACGCTCCGCCGACCGGCGTGGGCGAGATCGGGCCGGGCGGTGAGGGCGAGCCAGCACAGGAGAACGCGCTCGCGCGCGAGGCGGGCGGCGGCGCGGACGACGACGTCGACTTCGACGGCTTCGGCGCCGACGAGCCGCTCGCGCGCGGGCTCCGCGCCGCGGGCGTGGTGGGCGGCGAGGCGCTCGCGAACGCCAAGCGTGTGCTCGCGCAGTCGCCCGGCAAGCGGCTGGCCGAGCTGCTGTTCGAGCAGGGCGCCGACGAGGCGGAGGTGCAGGCGGTCGTCGCGCGCCTGGCCGGGCTGACGTTCGAGCGTGTCGATCTCGAGAGGGGGCTGGACGGCGGGTTCGACGGGGCGTCGCTGCAGCGGCTCGGCGTCGACTTCTGCAAGCAGCACCTCGCGCTGCCGCTGCGGACCGAGGGCTCGCGGCTGATCGTCGGCGCGACGCGCGCGGACGACATCTTCGTGCTCGACGAGGTGAAGCAGCGTCTCGGTGTGGCCTCGGTCAAGCTCGTGCTCGTCACGCCGTTCGACGTGCGCGCGGCGCTCGACGTGGTCGGCGGCGGCGCGGACGAGGAGGTCGATCTCTCGGAGATCCTCGACGAGGTCGAGGAGGGCGACGTCGAGGTCGCGCAGAAGTCGGAGAGCGACGCGGTCGACCTCGAGGCGAAGGCCGGCGAGAGCCCGGTCATCCGGTACGTGAACTACATCATCCAGACCGCGGTGAAGGAGGGCGCGAGCGACATCCACATCGAGCCGGGCGAGAAGAAGCTGCGCGTGCGGTTCCGCATCGACGGCGTGCTGTTCGAGATGATGAACCCGCCGGCGTCGATGTCGGCGGCGATCACGAGCCGCCTCAAGATCATGGCCGGGCTCGACATCTCCGAGCGCCGCCTGCCGCAGGACGGGCGCATCCGGTGCGTGGTGCAGGGGCGCAAGCTCGACCTGCGTATGTCGACGCTGCCGAGCGCGGGCGGCGGCGAAAAGACGGTGATGCGCATCCTCGACACGCGGTCGATCAACGTGAAGCTCGAGGACCTGGGCTTCGATCCCAACACGCTCGACGTCTGGCGCCGTGAGGTCACGGCGCCGCACGGCATCGTGCTCGTGACGGGGCCGACGGGCTCGGGCAAGACGACGACGCTGTACTCGTCGCTGCGCCAGCTCGACAAGAACAAGCTGAACATCTCGACGGTCGAGGACCCGGTCGAGTATCACCTGGACGGCATCACACAGACGCAGATGCACGAGAAGATCGGGATGACGTTCGCGAAGGCGCTCAAGGCGCTGCTGCGCCAGGACCCCGACGTGATCATGCTCGGCGAGATCCGCGACCACGAGACGGCGCACACGGCGATCCAGGCCGCGCTGACGGGCCACCTGGTGCTCTCGACGCTGCACACCAACGACGCGCCGAGCAGCATGACGCGCCTCGTGAACATCGGGCTCGAGCCGTTCCTGGTGGGCGCGGCGGTCAACGCGGTGCTCGCGCAGCGGCTGGTGCGCCGGCTCTGCCAGAGCTGCCGCGAGCTCGGCCCGGCCACGGGCGAGATGGCCGAGTTCATGCAGATGCAGGGGCTCGACCCGAGCGCGGCCTGGAGCGCACCCGGGTGCCCGAAGTGCCGCAACACGGGCTACTCCGGTCGTGTCGGTATCTACGAGTTGCTGGCGGTCGATGACCATCTGCGCGACGTGATCGCGCGCAACCCGAACGTGAGCGAGTTCCGCAGGATGTGCATCGAGCGCGGCATGGTCACCCTGCGACAGGACGGCATGCGCAAGGCCGCGGAGGGCCTGACGAGCGTCCGCGAGGTGCTGAGAGTCACGGAGGCGTCGCTGTGACGGACCGAACACCCCACGACAACCCGCGCGGCCCGGGCCGGCGGTTGAGCGCGACCCCGGGTTTGCCGTATCGTCGCGCGGTTCACCCCGCGCACCGCGGGGGACCCGACGGGAGGCCCGACGTGACGAACGACAGCAACGCCATCGACTCCATGCTGCGCGAGGACCGCGTGTTCGACCCACCCAGGGCCGAGGACGTCGGCGCCCCGTTCTGGCACGTCTCCGGCATGGACCAGTACCGGGAGATGCACCGGCGCTCGGTCGAGGACCCGGGTTCGTTCTTCGGCGAGGCGGCGCGCGAGCTCCGCTGGTTCGAGGACTTCGGCACGGTCGTCGAGTTCGAGCCGCCCGACGCCCGCTGGTTCGTCGGCGGCACGACGAACCTGTGCTACAACTGCGTCGATCGGCACTGCCTCGAGGGCCACGGAGAGCAGGTCGGGCTCGTCTGGGAGGGCGAGCCGGCCGGCGAGGGCGGACCCGAGGTCCGCACCATGACCTACGACGAGCTGCGTGTCGAGACAGCTCGGTTCGCGTCGGCCCTGCGCTCGCTCGGGGTCGGGCGGGGCGACGTCGTGACGATCTACATGGGCATGGTGCCCGAGCTCGCGGTCGCGGTGCTCGCTTGCGCGCGGATCGGCGCGGTGCACAGCGTGATCTTCGGCGGGTTCAGCGCGCACGCGATCGCCGACCGCGTGGCGGACGCGCAGAGCCGGGTCGTCGTCACGTGCGACGGCGCGTGGCGCCGCGGCAGGATCGTCCCCCTGAAGGCGAACGTCGACGAGGCGATCTCCGGCGACACGACGGCCGAGCGCGTCGTCGTCCTGCGCCGCTGCGACAACGAGATCGGGATGGAGCCGGGACGCGATCTCGAGTGGTCGGAGCTGATGGCCGGCGCCGACGACGGCACGCCGTGCGTCGCGCTCGAGAGCGAGGCCGACGCGTTCCTGCTCTATACCTCGGGCTCGACCGGCAAGCCCAAGGGCATCCGGCACACCGTCGCGGGCTACATGGTGCACGCGTACCTAACGAGCAAGTACGTCTTCAACATGATCCCGGGCCTGGGCGAGCCGCGCCGCCCGGACCCGCTGCCCGACGGCCAGCTCTATTGGTGCACCGCCGACGTCGGATGGATCACCGGGCACACGTACATCGTCTACGGCCCGATGATGAACCGCGTGCCGACGCTGATGTACGAGGGCGCACCCAACGCGCCCGCCGAGGACCGCTTCTGGGACATCGTCGAGCGCCACCGGGTCACGCAGTTCTACACCGCCCCCACCGCGATCCGCGCGTTCATGAAGTGGGGCGACGAGCACGTCGAGAAGCACGACCTCTCGTCGCTGCAGGTGCTCGGCAGCGTCGGCGAGCCGATCAACCCCGAGGCGTGGATGTGGTACCGCGAGAAGATCGGGCGCGGCGTCTGCCCGATCGTCGACACCTGGTGGCAGACCGAGACCGGCGGGCACATGCTCACGCCGCTGCCGGGCGCGACGCCGACCAAGCCGGGCTCCTGCTGCCTGCCGTTCTTCGGCGTCGACGCGGCGATCGTCGACGAGGCCGGGGACGAGCTGCCGAACGGCTCGGGCGGGCTGCTGGCGATCCGCAAGCCGTGGCCCTCGATGCTCCGCGGGGTCTACGGCGACCGCGAGCGGTTCCTCGACACCTACTGGCGGAAGTTCGACGTGGACGGCGCGCTCGCCCACGCGGAGCCCGAGAAGAACGTGAGCCCGTACTACTTCGCCGGGGACAGCGCGCGCCGATCGGACGACGGCTACTTCTGGATCATGGGGCGTGTCGACGACGTCATCAACGTCTCCGGGCACCGGCTCGGGACGATGGAGGTCGAGAGCGCGCTCGTCGCCCACCCGGCGGTCGTCGAGGCCGCCGTCGTCGGCATGCCGCACGAGATCAAGGGCACCGGGATCGCCGCGTTCTGCACGCTCGAGCCGAGCCGCCAGCCGTCGGACGAGGGCGCGTCGGACGCGCTGCGCGCCGAGCTGCGCTCCCACGTCGCCCGCGAGATCGGCGCCATCGCCAAGCCCGACCAGATCCGGTTCACCGACGCGCTGCCGAAGACCCGCAGCGGCAAGATCATGCGCCGGCTGCTCCGAGACGTGGCGGCGGGCACGGTGAACACGAACCAGGACACGAGCACCCTCGAGGATTTCAACGTCCTCGCCAAGCTGCAGGAGACCGACGGCTGACACCTGCGGCGCGCGCCATCCTGAACCTGCTCCGGGCGGTCGCCGCCGTGGCCGGGATCTCGCCGGGCGCCTTCGCCGCGCGCCCGGCCCGCCCGTCGCGGTCAGCCGGCGCCGTTCTCGACCAGCCCGGCGAGCAGCGCGCCGACGCCGAACGCGACCAGCGCGGCCAGACCGCCGACGGCCAGCGTCTCGGCGACGCCCCGCCAGACCGCCCGCCGGGTGACGCGCGACTTGACCACGCCGATGGCCGCGAAGGCGGCGGCGGTCAGCGCCGTGCTGGACAGGAACCCGCCGCCGAAGCCCGCGACGGCCCCGACCGCGAAGGGGACCAGCGGCACCGAGCCGACCGAGACGAAGCTCGCGAACGTCACCGCCGCCGAGCGTCGCGCCGCGGCCTCCGCCGCCGCCAGCGCCGCCGGATCGTCGTCCGCGTGGGCGTGGTGGTCGGCCTTCTCCGAGAGGTAGTTGCCCGCCGCCATCGCGAAGCCGTCGCCGAGCAGGTTCGCCAGGCCGAGCACGAGCACGATCGCGCCGCTCAGGCCGGCGCCCGCCACGCCGGCCACGACGGCGAACGTCGTGACCGTGCCGTCGACGGCGCCGTACACGAACGGGGCCAGCCAGGGCCGCCGCGTGCGCTGGGCGTTGCCCTCGCCGGTTGTCGCGGCGGCCTCGACGTCGGATCCCATGGGGGCAAGCTACCCGCCCGCGCGACTTTCTGTCGCGGAAAGCCGTTACATCACGCGTCGGCGCTCGCTTCTGGTGCACGACCGGGCCGGATCGCGGTACCTTCCGCGATCCGACCCGCGCCGCCCCGCGCCGGAGCCGACCGACCATGCAGGACCAAGCCGCCCCCGAAGCCACCGCCGCAGCCGCCCCGCTTGCCGACCGCGTCGGCGACCTCGAGCTGCTCGCCAACAACCTGTGGATCCTCATCGCCGCGGCGCTGGTGTTCGTCATGCACCTCGGCTTCGCCGCGCTGGAGAGCGGGCTCACCCAGGCCAAGAACACGACCAACATCTTGTTCAAGAACACCGCGATCGTGGCGATCGGCCTGCTCACCTACGCGTTCGTCGGGTTCAATCTCATGTACCCGGGCGCCTGGTCCGTCGAGGGCTGGCTCGCCGCGATCAGCACCGACCTGTTCTGGATCGACGACTCGCTCGACGACTTCGACGCCTCGTACAACCCCGCGTACAGCTACTGGTCCGACTTCATCTTCCAGGCGATGTTCGCCGCCACCGCCGCGACCATCGTGTCGGGCGCCGTCGCCGAGCGCATCCGCCTCGGCCCGTTCCTGGTCTTCAGCGCGGTCTACGTCGCGGTCGTCTACCCCCTCTGCGGGTCATGGAAATGGGGCGGCGGCTGGCTGGAGGACCGGGGCTTCCACGACTTCGCCGGCTCCACGCTGGTCCACTCGGTGGGCGGCTGGGGCGCCCTCGCGGGCGCCATCATGCTCGGCCCGCGCCTGGGCAAGTACCTGCGTCGCAACGACGGGACCGCCGTCACGCGCCCGATCATGGGCCACTCGATGCCGTTCGCGGCCGTCGGCGTCTTCCTGCTCTGGTTCGGCTGGTTCGGCTTCAACGGCGGCTCGGTGCTCTCGGCCGACCCCGCCACGGTCAGCTTCGTGTTCGTCACCACGACGCTGGCGGCGGCCGCCGGCGCGATCGCCGCCATGGCCACCTCGTGGATCGTCCAGTCCAAGCCGGATCTCACGATGATGCTCAACGGCGTGCTCGCCGGGCTCGTCGGGATCACCGCCGGCGCGGACACGGTCTCGGTCTCGTCGGCGGTGCTGATCGGCGCGATCGCGGGGGCCATCGTGGTGCTCTCGGTGGTCGCGTTCGAGCGGCTCAAGATCGACGACCCGGTCGGCGCGATCTCGGTCCACCTGGTCTGCGGGATCTGGGGGACGCTCGCGGTCGGGATCTTCTCGACCGACCCCGACCACTCGTTCGTCGAGCAGCTCATCGGCGTCGTCTCGATCGGCGCTCTCTGCGTCCCGGCCTCGTTCGCCCTCTTCGCCGCGCTGCGGTACACGGTCGGCATCCGAGTCTCGCGCGAGGAGGAGCTCCGCGGGCTCGACATCGGCGAGCACGGCATGGAGGCGTACGCCGGCTTCCAGTTCTTCACCAGCAGCTAAGCTCGCCGGACACGACCCGCGGGACCGCCCATGAAGCTGATCATCGCCTACATCGCCCCCGAGGCCCTCAACCCCGTCAAGCAGGCCCTGCTGCGCGCCGACGTCACCAAGATGTCCGTCACCAACGCCCTCGGCTGCGGCGCCGAGCGCGGCTACCGCGAGATGTACCGCGGCGCCGAGGTCGAGATCGACCTGCTCAAGAAGGTCCGCCTCGAGATCGCCGTCAACGACGGCTTCGTCGAGCCCACCGTCAACGCGATACTCGAGCACGCCAGGACCGACGGGCCCGACCAGTCGGGCGACACCGGCGACGGCAAGATCTTCATCCTCCAGCTCGAGGACTGCGTCCGCATCCGCACCGGCATGCGCGGCCCGCACGCGATCGGCTGAGCCGGCTAACCTGACCGCATGAACCAGGCCGCCAGCACGCCGCGCGTCGGCGTCGTCATGGGCTCCACCTCCGACTGGGACACCATGTCGCACGCCGCCGAGACGCTCAGCCGCCTCGGCGTCACCCACGAGACCCGGGTCGTCTCCGCCCACCGCACGCCCGACCTGCTCTTCGAGTACGCCGCCGGCGCGCGCGACCGGGGCCTGATGGCGATCATCGCCGGCGCCGGCGGCGCCGCCCACCTCCCGGGCATGCTCGCCGCGAAGACTCCCGTCCCGGTCCTGGGCGTCCCGGTGCAGTCCAAGGCGCTGAGCGGCCTCGACTCGCTGCTGTCGATCGTCCAGATGCCCGCGGGGGTCCCCGTGCCCACCTTCGCGATCGGGCGCGCCGGCGCCGTCAACGCCGCGCTGACCGCCGCGGCCATCATCGCACACACCGATGCCACCATCCGCCACGCGCTCGACTCCTACCGCGAGGAGCAGACCGCGCGCGTCCTGGCCAACCCGGACCCGTCGGAGCACGGCGAGTGAGCGGAGCGCCCGCGGAGGGCGAACGCCTCGGGGTTCTCGGGGGCGGCCAGCTCGGCCTGATGCTCGCCCGGGCCGCGGCGGGCCTGGGCGCCACCCCCCGCTGCCTCGACCCGAACCCCGACGCCTGCGCGGGCGCCGCCGCCGAGCTGATCACCGGCCCCTTCGAGGCCGGCCCGCACCTCGACCGGTTCTGCGACGGGATCGACGCGCTGACATACGAGTTCGAGAACGTCCCCGCGGCGCTGCTCGGGGCGATCGAGGCGCGCACGGGCAGAGCGATCAACCCGCCCGCAAGGATCCTCGCGGCCGCCCAGGATCGCGCCGCCGAGCGCAGGCTCTTCGCCGAGATCCCGCCGCCGCGCTGGCGCGAGGTCGACGACGCCGGCGACATCCCGATGGCCCTCGAGTTCGTCGGCGGCGCCGGGATCCTCAAGTCGCGTCGGTTCGGCTACGACGGCAAGGGCCAGGCCCGCGTCGCCGACGCGACCGACTCGGCCCGCGTCTGGCACGCCATCGGCGAGCGGCCGGCCGTGCTCGACGAGCTGGTCCGCTTCGAGCGCGAGGTCTCGATCATCGCCGCGCGAGCGGCCGACGGCTCCACGGCGCTCTACCCGCTCAACGAGAACACCCACGACGACGGCATCCTGCGCCGCACGATCACCCCCGCCCGCGAGACCGACGCGACCCGGGCCGCCGGCGACGCCGTGCTCCGGTTCATGGGGCGCACCGGCTACGTCGGGGTCCTCGCCGTGGAGTTCTTCGAGCGCGAATCCGGCGGCTCGACGGAGCTCCTGTTCAACGAGCTCGCGCCGCGTGTCCACAACTCCGGCCACTGGACGATCGAGGGGGCGAAGACCAGCCAGTTCGAGAACCACGCCCGGGCGATCCTCGGGCTGCCGCTCGGGCCCGCAGAGCCGGCCGGCCACGCCGCGATGCTCAACATCGTCGGCGCGCCGCCCGACGCGGAGCAGACGAGGCGGATCGAGCGGACCGGGGGCGCGGCCCTGCATCTCTACGGCAAGGCGGCCAAGCCCGGGCGCAAGCTCGGGCACGTCACCGTCATCGCCCCGACCGAGGCGGAGCGCGACGAGCTGGCCGAGCGGCTGTCTGCCGACTGCCCCTTCGTGAAGCGCCGCTGAGTCGTTAGCCTCGACGTCGCCGTGGACCGAGCGTACCTCTCCATCATCGACTGGCCCGAGGGGACCGACGAGGGCTGGCGCACCGGGGCTCTCTCGCACGCGACCGGCCTCGACGCGTTCAACGCCCGTCAGGCCGTCCGGCGTGGGATCCCGCTCGTGGTCTCCATGATGGTGACCGACCGCGCCGCCGCCGCCGTCCGCGCCCTCGAGCAGGCCGGCGTCTCGGCGTTCGCGCCGACCCGCACGCAGCTCGCGGGCGTCAAGCCCGCGGTCGAGATCTCGCGGGTGATCCCGACCGCGGACGAGAGCCGCTTCGTCGTGGAACGCCCGGACGGGGCCGCCGCCGAGCTCAGGCTCGACCGGGTGTTTCTCGTCGTCCGCGCGGTGCTCAAGTTCAAGGCACGTGTCGTCACCGACAACGAGATCGTCAGCTACGACGAGGACTCGGGCGTCATCGGGATCGACTGGTCGGGCGGCGGCGGCACACGATCGCAGGTCGTCACGACCGAGGTCGTCGAGCTCCACACGATGAAGGGCCAGCGGATCCGCGTCGACATGCGCCGGCTCGACGAGAAGCCGCTCGGGCTCGACACGCTCGCCCCCCACCGCGAGCGGGCCGACATTCTTACCGAGCTGTTCATGGTCGGCGCGAAGCACGCCATGCTCGACCTGGGGTTCAAACGCTTCCGCATCCCGCCCGACCTGCTGCAGCGATCGCGGAAGGCCGGGACCCAGGAGGGCTTCGCGGTCAGCACGTTCGACGGCGGGATCCCGTTCGAGTTCTACAGCGTCTGGACGCAGATCATGCACCGGCGGATGCTGGGGCTGGACGCGTCCTAGGTGATTGCGCTTCCCGCCAGATCGGGGTCGAACTCACCCCACGCCCCCCCGCGCGCCAGCACGCCGGGCAGTTCAATCTCGTAACGCTCTTGCTCGATCTCGATCGCCCCGAGGCTCGCGAGATGCTCGGTCGCGAACTGGCAGTCCAGCACGCCGTAGCCGTGCACCCGCAGGTGGTGCCAGAGGTGCACCAGGCAGACCTTGCTCGCGTCGGTGCCGCCGAGGTCCGGGCGGCTGAACATGCTCTCGCCGGCGCACAGCCCGCCGAGCGTGACGCAGAACAGCCCGCCGACCAGCGTCTCGTCGCCGCCCGGCCGGGCCAGCCAGGCCTCGACGCTGTGCGCGTTGCCGCGTCGGTGCAGCTCCCTATAGATGGTTCGCATCTGCGGGTCGATCCAGACTCCGTCTTCGGGGGAAGATGCCTCGGCTTCCTCGCGGCTGCACGCGGCGACGGTCTCGTCGAAGGCCCGGTCGGCCGTCACCCTGAACCGCCCCGACCGCACCCGCTGGCGGAGCGACCTGGTGACCCGCAGGCCGCCCTCCTCGAGGCGGAACAGGCCCCGGCGCTCCGGGCGGTAGACGCCGATGGGCGCCGTCTCGCCCGGCGACACGCCCTCGGTATCGGCCATCGGGAACAGGCCGCGGGCGTACAGGCCGAGAACGGCCTCGACGAGCCCCGCGCTGGTCGGATCGGCTTCTCCGGGCACCGAGCCCATGGTACGGTAGAGGTTCGGAGGCCGGAGCCCCGCACGCGGGACTGAAAGCCGCGTGTGCCCGATCCGAACAACGCTGGGGGTCGCCGGGCTGGGCTCGGCACGGGAGCCCCGACGCGGGAGAAACGGGATGAGTCACGAGCTTCAGAGCGTCCTTGAACGGCTGATCGATGAGGACATCCTCATCCCGCTCGCGGGCATCGTGATGGTCGTGTTCATCGTCGGGGCCTGCCAGATCCGCAAGGTCGTGACGGGCAACGCCCGCGAGAGAACCAAGCGTGAGATCGCGGCCTATATCGCCGAGGGCAGCATGACGCCCGAGCAGGGAGAGCGGCTGATCCGGGCCGACGAGAAGCGCGCCTCGATGTGACCGGCGCAGAAGGGGGATCCGATGGATGACATGCTGGCCGTGCTGGCCGCCGACGGCGAGAGCACCTCTTCGATCCTGCGTGCCTCGATCCCGGTTGTTCTCTTCGTGGTCGGCGGCGTGATCGCGGTGTTCGGCATCATCATGGGGACGATGAGCCACATCCAGCGGTCCAAGCACGTCGAGGAATCGAGGCGCGAGATCGCCGCGTATGTGGCCGAGGGCAGCATCAGCCCCGTCGATGCCGAGCGGCTGATCGCGGCCAATCCCGGCGGTCTGAAGAAGGACTGCGAGAGCTGCGGCACGAGTTGATCTTCGTCAAACGGTCCGGCCGCCGCGGGCCCGCGGTCGCGACCGCACGACCACCCGGCGCCCGACGGGGGTGAAGCCATGGAATTCGCAACGCTCGCCGCGGACCAGAACGGGACGATCATCGTGGTCGCCTCGGTCGTGCTCGGCTGCCTGGTCGCCATGACGGCGATCATCATGGCCGGCGCCACGCAGATCGAGAAGAACAAGCAGCGCGAGGAATCGCGCCGCGAGATCGCCGCCTACGTCGCCGAGGGCAGCATGACGCCCGAGCAGGGCGAGCGGATGCTCGTCGCGGGCAACAACGACGACAACGACAACGAGGCCTAAGAGGAATCCGATGGACAGCAACGTTGCTCTGATGATCATCATCTCGGTCGGTTCTCTCGGGGTCACGTGCATCCTGACCTCGATCCCGGTCTGCATGTACCTCGGCCGCCGCGCCAAGGAGCGCACACGGCGCGAGATCGCGGCCTATCTCGCCGAGGGCAACATCACCGCCGAGGACGCGCGGATGATGATCGAGTCGATGCGGAAGTCGCCGGTGGAGATGATGGCCGACGGCAGCATCAACGAATCGCAGTACCGCGAGATGATGAAGAACCACGGCAAGGGCTGCGGCAAGGAGCCCTCGTTCGCGTGGGCCGCGCTCGCCGCGATGCTGCCGGAAGAGAAGGCGCGGCGCCTCAAGGACGAGCTCGAGCAGCGTCAGCGCCGCACCGAAGCGGCCGCCGCGGGCGTCGCCTGAGCGGGCTCAGCCGCCCGGACGGCAGAAGCTCAACGCGTAGACACGCAGCGTCTCGGCCACCGACCACGCCTGGGCGATGCAGCCATCGGGGCGCTGCGGCGGGGTCTCGTCGCCGTCGAAGATCTCCGCGATCGCCCCCGGGTAGCCCGCGTCGAGTTCGGCGACGAGCGGCTCGAGGATCGCGCGGGCCTCGGCCCGCGAGGGCTCGTCGAACCCGCCGACCCGCATCACCGCCTCGGCGAACGGGCCCGCGAGCCAGGGCCAGACCGTCCCGTTGTGGTACGCCGCGTCACGGTTGAACATCGAGCCCTCGAGCCGGCCCACGTACTTCTCGTGTTCCGAAGAGAGCGTCCGCAGGCCCTTCGGCGTGAACAGTCGCTCCCTGACACAACCGACCACACCCGCGGCACGCTCGGCGTCGAGCGGGCCGTGCGGCAGGCTGACCGCAAAGATCTGATTCGGGCGGATCTCCCGCACGGCGTGCCAGGCCCGACCGGCGCCGGACGAATCGGGACGCGGCACGACGCAGTCGAAGAGCCCCTCACCCTCGGGATCGACGAACCGCTCGTTGAACGACTCGCGGACCCGCGCGGCGAGCTCCGTCAGTTCGCGGGCGCGAGCCGCGTCCTGGCCCTCGATCGCCCGCGCCGTGGCGACGAGCCCGTTGTGCCAGAGGGCGTTGATCTCGACCGCCTTGCCGAAGCGCGGCGTGAACACGACGCCGTCGCGCTGCGCGTCCATCCAGGTGAGCTGGGTCTCCGGGCCGCCGGCGCTGATGAGGGCGTCGAGCGGGTCCATCGCGATTCCGTAGTCCGTCCCGCGCCGGTAGGCGTCGATGATGTCGAGCGCCGCGGGCGCGAGCTCGGCCTCGTAGCCGGCGTGGTCTCCCGAGGCGAGCCGGTACTCGGCCGCGGCGTGCAGGAACCAGAGCGACGCGTCCACGGTGTTGTAGTGGGCCGGCCCCGAGTAGTCGTCGAACCGGTTCGGGATCAGCCCGCGCCGCCGGTGGCGCGCGAACACCGCAAGCGTCTTGAACGCCTCGGCGTGCCGGCCGGTCGCGAGCATCAGCCCGGGCAGCGAGATCATCGTGTCCCGCCCCCAGTCGCTGAACCACGGGTAGCCCGCGATGACGCTCGACAGGCCCTCGCTCGCCGGGCCGCGCTGCACCACGAAGTCGTCCGACGCCACGGCCAGACGCGCGAGCGCCAGACGCTGGACCCCGTCCTCGGGCTCGCCGGCGCGGGCGATGGTGTCGCGCGTGAGCTTGCTCAGCCGGACCCGGCGCGCCACGCGGTCGGGCACGATCGGCTCGGGGGACATCGTGTCGGCCGAGGCGAACAGCGTCAGCTCCTCGAGCCGCCCCTCGCCGCGGGCGACGAACGCGCCGGGGCTGTAGAGGTCCTCGATCAGGTCGAGCCCGCGCCGGCCCTCCCACGCGTACTCGATCGATCGCCAGAACTCGGCGCCGGATTCGAAGCCCGCGCCGGCGCACTCGAGGTGCAGCCCGGCGTCGCGCGTGAGGCAAAGAATGCCCCCCTTGACCTGACGCGTGTGGAACCGATCGCGGGCGCGGTCGCGCCGGACCAGCGCGTGGAAATCGCGCAGCGCGACCAGCGGGCGGAGCGAGATCGCCCACGGCATCCCGTGATCGACCTCGATGCCGTAGGAGATCGCCACCGCGTTGCGCCGGTCGAACAGGTGCACGGTCTTGGTCACGACGGCGTGGTCGCCGGTCACCAGAGGGACCTCGTACCGCCAGCGGCACTCGACGTCCTTCTCGAAGCGCACCGGGATCGTCGGGCGGATCACCCGGCAGTCGGACCCGCGGAAGTGGAACGGCGTGAGCGTCGCGTCCGCGAGCGAGGCGTTGTGGCCGAGAGTCACGCGGTCGACGACCGACGAGAGCGCGACGACGCGGTCGACCGGCGGGTTCATCGAGGCGACGAGCAGGCCGTGGTAGCGGCGCGTCGGCACGCCGAGCGTCGTCCCCATCGCGTACCCGCCGAGCCCGTTGGTCAGCAGCCACTCCGACCAGAGCGGCGAGTCGGACGACCCGGACAGGTCGCGGACGTACGGCGGGATCGGGACATGGGGCTGGTCTTGGTCCAACTGGGCTCTCCGGGAGCCCCGAAGGTAGCCGCGCGGCGGCGGGGCGTGGCGGGCGGCCCGTAGACTGTGGACGAGGCCCTCGTAGCTCAGTTGGATAGAGCGGCGGATTCCTAATCCGCAGGTCGCAGGTTCGAATCCTGCCGGGGGTGTTCGCGTCGGGATGGAGCCACGGCGTGTTGCCCGGACGCAACACCGCCGCCGGCTCGGACCCCGCAGCGAACCTCTGACGGCGGGTCCGTGATCTGGCTCGCGGCTTGTACCATCCCAGGCATGCTGAAGACCGGAACCGGCAGGATCATTCTCGGACTGGCCGCGAGTCTCGCCGTGAGCTCGGCCCAGGGACAGACCAGCCTCGCGCTGTCGCTGCCGCCGATGCTCTACACCGACGCCCGCGGTTCCTCGTCGGCGGTGCTTTTCGCGCCTCGCGTCGATCGGACCGCACCGCGCCCGTCCGCGTTCCCGGCGCCGGAGCTCTCGAGGAACGACGGCGCACTCAACCGGCACGCGAGCCGGGCGATCACGGCGATCGACGACTGGCCGGAGGCGCGGCGCGACTCGCTGCGGTACAGCCGGCGCGAGACGCTGCCGACCAACGCTCGGACGATCATCTACTTCGACCGTGGGCCGCGGCGCCGGACGCCGTACAGGCTCTACGGCAGGCCGTACTGATCCGACGCCAGACGCTGCCTTCGGCTCAGCCCTCGAACTCGTTGTCGAGGTATTCGCGGATCGTCGCCTCGATCGAGCCGACGACCTCCTCGGCCGTCCGCCCGCCGCCGGCCTGCTCGGTGGCGAGGATCGTGCCGCGGTCGGTCAGGACCACGATCGTCGGGTAGACGCGCACGCGGAAGGCCCGGGCCACGGAGTCGGCGCCGACGCGGTTTCCGGTCCCGAGCAGCAGCTCGTAGCGGTAGCCCCGCTCGGCGAGGAACCCGCGGACCGCCTCCTCGTCGCGCTCGCGGATCGCCGGGGCGTACACGCCGACCGGCTCGTCCTTGAAAGAGTCGATCAGGGCGTCGACGAGCGGGCTGTACTCGCGGCAGGGGACGCACCAAGTGCCCCAGAAGTACAGCACGCTGACCTGTCCGAGCGCCTCCGCGTTCGTGAAGAAGTTCCCGCTCGAGTCGAGCATGCGGAATCCGGGTGCCACCAGACGCTTCGCCGGCTCGCTCGGCGGAACGATGTTCGGGTTCCGCTCCGGCAGCGGCGCGCCGCCCTGCTCGACGGTGTCACGGCCCTCGCGGATGCGGGGCCCGTCGTAGGTCCAGCCCGCCGGCGGCTCGAGCTCCAGGTCGGCCTCGAAGATCGCCTCGTCCCAGACCAGGCTGGTCATGATGTGGGTGCGGTCGAGGTCGTAGTCGCCGAGGCGATCGACGCGACGCGGGAATCGGTCGTTGACCGACATGTACCAGACCGCCTCGGGGACATTCAGCTGCTCGAGGATCAGGCCCGCCTTCGGCTCGCTGGGCGCGTCGCCGTACACGACGCGGATCTTGTCACAGAGCTCATCGCCGACCAGCTCCTGGCCCTCGAACGTGTAACTCTCGGCCCGCAGCTCTCGCGCGAACGGCCTCTCCTGGTGCAGCTCGGGCATCATCATGCTCGCCAGGCTGGCCGCCGGCGGCGCGATGCCACGCCCGGCCAGCCGGCGGACAACGACCTCGCGATCCGGGTCGGTCCAGAGGTTCCTGTACGGCGTGCCAAACAGCGAGAGCTCCCGCGGATCATCGCGACGGGTTCTCTGGAACATCGCATCGATCCGCGTGATCTGCTCCCCGCCGGCGCCCTTGATCGGGTTGTCCTCGATCGCGATCATCCGCAGCTTGCCCGTGCCGGTCGGGGTGGTCTGGTCGAACTGCCCCGGGGCGCTCCCGTCGAGCTCGATGTCCGCGGAGAGAGAGATGTAGGTATCGAGCCGGGCGGCGGCCGAGGAGAAGATCGCGCGGGCGCGCTCGGTCTCGTTCTGCGCCGAGGCGACCGAGGCGAACAGACCGGCGGCGAGCACCGCGAGGGCCGAGGCGACACGACACGCGATCGGTCGGGCGGGCGAGATCGACATCTGGGCAAACTCCTTCCGAACGGCCGGATGTGCCGGCATCGGCCGCATGCAGCGGTGACTGTAGGGATCCTCCGGGTCTTCCAACCGGCGTGCGAGCCCCGGGATGCGGTGGTCCCGCCCGGTCGTCAGTCCGGACGCCTGGCGAGCAACTCCGCGAGCGCCTCGCCGGGCGAGGGCTGCCGCATCAGGTGCTCGCCCACCAGCGCGATCCGCACCCCCACCTCGCGCAGACGATCGAGGTCGGATGGTGTTCGGATGCCCGATTCGCTGACCAGGACCGAGGTGTCCTCGACCATGTCCACGAGCCGCGTGGTGTGGGCCAGGTCCGTCGTCATGGTCTTCAGGTCGCGGTTGTTGATCCCGAGCAGGCAGTAGGTCGGGTGCGGGAAGCCGATATGGGGGCGGACCCGCAGCAGGTTCTCGGCCGAGTGCACCTCGACCAGCACCGTCAGCTGGAGCTGCTGGGCGAGGATCAGCATGTCCACCAGGAGCGCGAGATCGAGCGCCTCGGCGATCAGCAGCACCGCGTCCGCCCCCGCGGCCCGGCTCTCCCAGAGCTGAATCGGGTGGATGATGAAGTCCTTGCGGAGGACCGGGAGCCGGACGACGTCTTTGATTCGCTGGATGTACGAGAGATGGCCCCCGAAGAACCGCTCGTCGGTCAGGCAGCTGATCGCCGACGCCCCGGCCCGGTGGTACGCCGCGGCGACCTGCTCGGGCTGGAACCCGTCGCCCTCGTACTCCGAACGCATCCAGCCCGCCGACGGGCTCTTCCGCTTGACCTCCGCGATGATCGACGTGCCCGAGCTGTCCTGCCGCGTCACCGCCCGGAAGAAGTTCCGCGGCGGCTCCGCCTGCGCCACCTCGGCCTCGAGCTCGGCCATCGATCGCTCGAACTTGAGCCGCTCCACCTCGAGGCGTTTGTGCTCCAGGATCTCCGCGAGGACCGCGGGGGTCTCGCGTGGGCCTTCGCCGCGATCTGGATCTGGTTCGCCGGGCATCGGCAGGATCTATAGCGCGGGCGTCGCGACGGTGGTGCTCGCGGGCGTCGCCGGGCCCGCCGCCGCTGGTGCCGGTGCCGGCGGCGCTCCCGAGATCGGGCTGGCGGACCTCGGGCTGCTCGCGGTGCTCATTGTCCTCTCGATCGCCTCGCTCGCGTGGCTGACCGTCCGCGGCGGGCTGGACGCGGTGGATCGCGAGGGCGAGCGATCGCGCGACGTCGCGCCGCTCTCAG
>JBCBKP010000012.1:0-81878 GCA_038521625.1 Planctomycetota bacterium | reverse complement strand
CGACGAGGCCCATGTTGCCGAGCTGGATGGCCTGCCCCTCGAGGCTGCCGAGCCGCTTGTTGATCTCGAGGGCTTCGCCAAAGAGCCGCATGGCCTCGTCGAGGTCGCCCCTGGTCCGGGCGACGAGGCCCATGTTGCCGAACGCGGCGGCTCGCCCGCTATCGCCCGATGCACGGTCATGGACATCTTGGTAGCGGCGCATGGCTTCGTCTAAATCACCGCGCAGCCTGGCAACATGTCCGAGGCGATTTGTGGCGTCGAAGTCGCCGGGTATTGCAGCGAGGATGCGCTCGCAAGCGGCCTTGGCGTCTTTGATGCGCCCGACGCGATAGGCCGTCTCGGCGATCGCGCGGTCAGTCTCCACTCCGACCTCGCAGATCCGCTCGCGCCCCTCGATGAGCGCATCTACGGCCTCGCTCGGGCTGGCATCGTCCAGAGCCTTAACGGCCGAGGCGAGTCCTCTGCGAGCGAAAGACGCGATCACTTCGATCGCGTTCTCCAGCGAAACTGAATCTCGAAGGGACTCGCCGGGCCCTATCGGTGTGCTTGTCGTCGAACGCTCGAACGCTTCGCGGAGCTGGCGGAATTCGTTCCGCGTTCTATCGTGCTCGTTACGAACAAGCTCGACGAACTCTTGTCCGCCTCGTTCGCGCTTGAAGAAATCCAGGCCGAAGCAGGCCAGCGAGATCACGCCGAAGACGAGCACGCCGACCCAGCCCCACTCCGCAGTGGCAAATGCGAACCCTTGTTCGTCTTGCACAAAGTAGGCGGAGATGCTCGGCGCGAACGCCGATGCCGCCGCAAGCGCAAGCGCGCCCTGCGCGTAACGCTCGTACCGCCTCGCGGGGTTCCGGAACATCATCACGGCGAACACGGTGGCGACCACTACGACGAGCCACGAGAGCCTCGATCCGGGTGCTGACCAGACGGTGGCGACAAGAATCCCAATGACGATGGCCGTTGCCAATGCTGTACGCCAGTGTCGGTCCGTTGATACTGCCATGCCAGTACCTTACAAGCTGGCCAAAGTCAGAGATGAGCCACGAATCTGTGCGTCCCATCCCGACGCCACACTCACCCACCCGACGAAACCAGCTCCAGCTTCGCCCGCCACTCCGCCGCCGCGGCGTCGTGGCCGGCGTCGGGCTCGGCCTCGTGCCAGCGCTCGTACGTGCGCGTCAGGATGTTCAGGATGCCGCGCATGCGGTCGGGCGTCTCGAACGGCGTGCCCGCGATCGTGTCGTGCGCAGCGCCGGCGAACTCCGCGGCCTCCTCGAAGCGGTCCATGGCGAGCAGCGCGCGGGCCTTCTGCAGGTAGAAGCTGCTGTAGACCCAGTGGCCCTCGGGGATCGAGGCGGGCGCGGCCTCGATCACCGCGTCGAGGACCTCGTTCATCTCGTCCAGCCGGCGGACCATGTAGAGCGAGCTGGCGTAGTTGGCGCCGGACATCAGGGCACTCGGGTGGCTCTCGCCCATGATCTGCTTGTGCAGCTCGTAGGACTCGCCGAGCATCTCGGCGGCGCGGTCCTGCTCGCCCGAGCGGTCGAGCGCACGCCCGAGGTTGTTGATGGTGGCGAGCACCTGGGGGTGGGTCTCGCCCAGGGTCTCGCGCCGGCCCTCGAGGGCGAGCTCGTAGCGCTCGATGGCGAGGGGCAGGTCGCCGTTGCCGGCGGCGACGACGCCGAGGTTGTGCAGGGCGGTCAGGGTGGCCGGGTCGTTCTCGCCGAGCGCACGGACGCGGATGTCGTAGAGGCGCGTCAGGATCGGTTCGGCGAGCTCGTAGTCCTCGCGTTCGAGCATGACGGTGGCGAGGTTGTTGATCGCCGTGGAGGCGGGGTCGTCGCCGGAGGGCTGGCCCGGCGCGTGCTCGATGATGCGACGCAGGAGGATCTCGGCCTCGTCGATCTCGCCCTGGGCCTGCAGGGCGCGGGCGAGGTAGGTGGCGGCCTGCTGCGTGCGGTCGCTCGACCAGCCGTCGCGCTCGGCGAGGGCGTCGAGGGCGGGGCGGATGACGTGCACGGCGGTGCCGGGCTGGCCGATGGCCTCGTAGACGTTGCCGATGCGGAGGCGCAGCTCGTGCTGGACGTCCTCGTTGTTGATGCGGTCCGAGTCGAGATCGACCAGCGCGCGATCGAGCACGCCCTGGAGCAGCTCGGTGTCCATTCCCTGGGCGTTGTCGGGCGTGATGGAGCCGAGCATGCCGCCGAGGAACGACGAGAGCTCGGTCGCGCGCCCGAGCTGGCGCTCGGCCTCCGCGGCCTGCCGCTCGGCGAGCTCGCGCTGGGTGTTGGCCTCGACGAGGCCGGCGACGGTGCCGACGAGCCCCGCGACGAGGGCGGCGAAGACCAGCCCGGCCGCGACGAGCGGGCCCTTGTACCGCCTCGCGAACGTCGAGGTGCGCCGCGAGAGGCTCGGCGGCCCGGCCTCGACGGGCACGCGCGCGAGATAGCGCTCCAGCTCGAGGGCGAGCGCGGCGGCCGAGGGGTAGCGGCGCTCGCGTTCGCGCTCCAGGCAGCGCAGGACGACCCAGTCGAGGTCGCGTCTGAGCTCGCGCCGGAGGGCGGGCAGGTCGGTGGCGCGCTGCTCGGCGATCTCGCGGGCCCGCTCGGGCGACTTCGATCGGCGTTCGTCGAGCCGGGTGCTGGGCGGCTTGGCCTCGAGGTTCGCGATGACGCGTCGGAGGTCCTGGAGGCCGAGGTCGC
Source organism: Planctomycetota bacterium (assembly GCA_038521625.1). Taxonomy (GTDB): domain Bacteria; phylum Planctomycetota; class Phycisphaerae; order Phycisphaerales; family UBA1924; genus JBCBKP01. The sequence continues at coordinate 79,176 of JBCBKP010000012.1, read as the reverse complement.
GGAGGGAACTCGGCTCGAACGGCAGCACGCCGACGAGAAGCTCGTGCATGAGGATGCCGAGGGCGTAGACGTCGGCGCGGGTGTCGATGTCGTCGGGCGAGAGGCCGGCCTGCTCGGGCGACATGTACTCGGGCGTGCCGATGACCTGGCCCTCGAGCGTGCGAGCGGCGCCGACGGTGAGCGGGTCGTCGAGGGCCTTGGCGATGCCGAAGTCGATGACGCGGGGCTCGGGGGTGCCGTCGACCTCGGTGACCAGGACGTTCGCGGGCTTGAGGTCGCGGTGGACGACGCCCTTGGCGTGGGCGTGGTGGACGCCCTCGCAGACCCGGCGCAGCAGCTCGAGCCGGTCGCGGATCGAGAGCCGGACGCGGTCGCAGTAGGTGGTGATGGGCTCGCCCTCGACGAACTCCATCACGAAGAACGGGCGCGAGCCGTACTCGGGCGTGGTCACGCCGCCGTCAAAGACCTTGGCGATGGCGGGGTGGTTCATCACAGCCAGCGCCTGGCGTTCGGCCTCGAAGCGTGCGACGACCGCGGCGGAGTCCATGCCGGCCTTGAGCAGCTTGAGGGCGACGCGTCGCTTGACGGGCTGGATCTGCTCGGCCTCGAAGACGACGCCGAAGCCGCCCTGGCCGAGCTCCCTGATCAGCCGGTACGGGCCGATCGCGTCCGGGACCGCGCCGCCGAAGCCGGAGGGCGACAGGGTCGGCAACTCATCCGGCGTCTGGGGCATGGCGGGCAGTCTATCAGGGGGCATGGTCTGCTCTGCTTCGATCGGCGGGCGATCTTCCCGATCGGGGGCGGATAGGCTGTTCGTGTGGCGAGGCGGGTGCTGCACGACCGGTACTTCAAGCAAGCGAAGCGCGAGGGGTACGTCGCTCGCTCGGCGTACAAACTTCTGGAACTGAACGACAGGCGGCGGTTGATCCGCGCCGGTGACTTCGTTCTGGACATGGGCTGCGTGCCCGGCTCCTGGCTCCAGGTGGCGGCCGAGCTGGTCGGGCCGGGGGGCGTGGTCGTGGGGGTCGATCTGCAGCGGACCGACCTGCGGGACGTCTTCCCGGGGGGCCGCCCGAACGTGCATGTCTTCGAGGGCGACATCACCGCGATCGATGTCGAGGTCTTGCTCGAGCCGATCGAGGCGGCGGACCCGACGCGCGGGCTGTTCGATGTCGTGATCAGCGACATGGCGCCCAAGACGATCGGAGCCGGCGACGACCTGCGGTCGGTGCACCTGTGCCGGGACGTGCTGGCACGCCTGCCCGAGCTGCTGGGCCGCGGCGGGAAGCTGGCGATGAAGGTGCTGGAGGGCGGGGAGTTCCCCGACCTTCTGAAGGAGACCAAGGCGGTGTTCGCGGAGGTGGGCGCGATCAAGCCGAAGGCCAGCCGCGACGTCAGCCGCGAGACCTACGTGGTCGCCTCGGGGTACGGGCTGGAGGCGCGCAGAAAGACGCGTCGCAAGAAGACCGGTGACGGCCGGGGGCGGCGCTCGTGACGTTCCTGGCGCCGATCGCGGGGCTGGTCGGTCTCGGGCTGGCGCTGCCGGCGCTGGTCGTCTTCTACCTGCTCAAGCTGCGTCGGCGGCCGGTGCGCGTGAGCAGCACGATGTTCTGGGAGGAGGCGGTGCGCGACCTGCAGGTCAACGTGCCGTTCCGCTGGATCCGCCCCTCGCTGCTGTTGCTGCTGCACATCCTCATCCTGCTGGCGATCCTCGGGGCGATCGCGCGTCCGGCGATCGACGCCGGCGTGCCGCGGGCTGAGCGCGTGTTCCTGCTGCTCGACCGTTCGGCCTCGATGCGGGCGGGCGAGCGGTTCGAGAATGCCAGGTCGCGGGCGGCGGAGCTCGTCGAGAGGCTCGCGGGCGCCGGCTCGCCCGACTTCACGGTGATCTCGTTCGGGGCGACGCCCGAGATCGAGCTTTCGCCGACGCGCTCGGTCGGCGCGGTGCTCGACGCGATCGGATCGCTTGAGGCGACCGATGAGCCCGCCGACCTGCGGTCAGCGCTCGGGCTCGTCGCGGCGCTGGGGGTCTCGGCGACGGACTCGGTGGACGAGGGCGAGGCGACGCCGAGATCCGGGCTCGCGGTGCTGATCTCCGACGGCGGTTCGCTGCCTCGCGGGGGCGAGCGGCCCGCGGTGGTGCCGGGGGTCGCGCTGGCGTTCGAGGACGTCGGCGGCGAGCCGGTCTCGAACGTCGGGATCATCGCGTTCGACGCGGCGCGCGACCCCTCGGATCCGGGGCGCGTCCGGGTCTTCACGAGGCTGATCAACACGGCGCCGCGGGCGGCGGCCGTGCGTGTGACGCTGGGCTTCGACGGGCTCGCGTCGCTGAGCACCTCGATCGAGCTCGCGCCGGCGAGCGAGACGGGCGCCAGCGATTCGGCTCGGTCGTTCGTGATCCCGGGGCGTCTCGGCGGGCTGCTGACGATGACGGCCGAGGCGCCGGGCGACGGGTTCACGGCGGACAACATCGCGTCGGTGATCGTGCCGCCGCTGCGGGCGCCGGCGGTGCTGCTCGTGGCGCCCGCGGGGGCCGAGGGCGTCGCCGAGCCGGACGAGGCGATCCGCGACGTGCTCGAGCTGATGGGGCTGCGGGCGCTGCGGGTGGTCACGCCGGTGTACGCCGCGGCGCTGTCGCCCGAGCAGTGGGGGCTCTACGACCTCGCGGTGTTCGACCGGGTGGAGGTCGCGGTGCCGCCCCCGATCTCGTCGCTGCACTTCGGCTCGGCCTGGTCGGCGCTCGCGGACGCGGGCTCGCTGGAACGGCCCCGGGAGATCGGCTTCGCGCTCGACTGGGCGCGGGATCACCCGGCGCTCTCGGACGTGGCGCTCGACACGCTGCGTGTGGGGCGGCGGCTGGAGCTCTCCGAGGAGGGGGTCGCGAGGGTCCTGGCGCGGAGCGAGGATGGGCCGCTGATCGTCGAGTCGCTGGAAGGCGGGCTGCCGCGGGTCGTCGTGGGTTTCCCGCTGGAGCAGTCCAACTGGAGGCTCCAGATCGGGCTGCCGGTCTTTCTGGCGGACACGGTGGAGTATCTCGCCGGCTCGGCCTCGGGGCTGTCGGGGTCGTGGCGGACGGGTGAGCCGGTCGAGCTCGGCGTGGGCCGGCTGGGCGAGCGGGTCGCGGTCGACGGGCCGATCTCGACGGATCGGCGGACGAGCGAGTCTGAGCGGGCCTCGGGCGTGCTGCGTCTCGGAAGTCTCTCGCTGGCAGGGCTCTACGGGGTCCGGACGGGGGCGATCGATGTCGCGGTGCCGGTCAATTTGCTCGAGGCACGGGAATCGTCGCTGACCGGGCCGCCGCCCGCGGCCCCGCCTTCGGTGGAGGAGATCGCCGATGCGCCGCGTGGGGGCGTCGAGGCGGCCCGACGCGAGCTGTGGCCCGAGCTGGTCATGGTCGCGGTCGCCCTTCTCGCGCTGGAGTGGGGGATCTATCTGATGAGGATGCGTGCCTGAGCCCGGCGGCCGTACCCTCCTCGGTCCAGGGATCACCGAACGAGACCCGACGAGCGGAGAGGCCACGATGACTGACATGAGCACGCACCTCGGGATGTCGCGCCGCCAGGCGCTCAAGGCCGGCGCCGCGGGCGTCGTCGCGACGGCGTCGCTGGCCGGCTCGGCCTGCGCGTCAACGACGAACGGGCTCGCTCGATCGGGCGGGCGGTCGCGCCCGAACATCGCGAAGAACGTGATCTTCCTCGCGGTGGACGGCATGGCCCAGGGCACCTGGACGATGGCCGACATGGCCAGCCGGTCGCGGGGCGGCGGGCGCAGCGCCTGGGCGGAGCTCTACGAGAACGGCGCCCCGATGACGCAGTGCCTGACGCACTCCGCGAACTCTCAGGTGACCGACTCGGCCGCGGCGTCGTGCGCTTGGGGCACGGGCGTGCACATCGACAACGGGTCGATCAACATCCACGAGGGGCGCGAGCTCGAGCCGATGCTGGTCACGGCCAAGAAGGCCGGCAAGGCGACGGCGCTGGTGACGACGACGACCGTCACGCACGCGACGCCGGCCGGTTTCGTCGCGAACGTGCCAAACCGGCGGATGGAGAAGGAGATCGGTCAGCAGATGCTGGCGCGGGGGGTCGACATCGTGCTCGGCGGGGGCGCCAGGTACTTCGATATGAACCGGCTGCGGCAGACGCCGGGGCTCGCGCTCGCGACGGGCACGGATTCGCTCCGCGAGCGAGCCGGGAACTTCCGGATCGGCTCGGAGCGGCTGATGGGGCTGTTCACCGTGGGCCACATGAACTACGAGCTGGATCGTCCGGCAAGCGAGCCGAGGCTGCGCGAGATGTCGATGCTCGCGATCGAAAGGTTGGCCGAAGCCCCCGAGGGTTTCGTGCTGCAGATCGAGAGCGGGCGTGTCGACCACGCCGGTCACGGGAACGACGCCCCCGGGAACCTCTTCGACCAGCTGGAGTTCGACGACACGCTGCGGGCGGTCACCGAGTGGGCCGGGCGCAGGGACGACACGCTGGTGATCATCACGACCGACCACGGCTGCGCGAGCCCCGATCTGACGCTCTACCTCGAGGGGGGCAACGACGGGTTCGATCGGCTTCTCGGTGCCCGCCGAACGATGTCGGCGTGCGTCCGCTCGGCGGGCGAGGGCGGCAGCGCCGCCGCCCGGGCCGAGCGCGTCGCGCAGGAGATCCGCTCCGGGATGTCGGTCGAACTGACCGCGAGCCAGATCGCCTGGCTGGCGGGCGTCTACTCGGGAGAACGCGCGGACGGCTTCAGCGCCGCAAACAGCGAGAGCGGGGCGCTCGGCGCCTTGCTCGCGAACCACTTCGGCGTGGGCTTCGTCTCGGGGAACCACACCTCCGAGATGGTGCACGCGACCGCGACCGGCCCGGGCACGGAGCGGATGAAGCCGCTCATGGACAACATCGATCTCTATGGCGTCGCGATGAACTCCATGGCGATCGCCTGATGCGGCGAGTCTCGAAGCAGGGCTAGGGCTGCCGCCCGGGCGTTTCGGCGTCGCCGATCTCGAATCCGTCCCATGCGGTCGTGTCGATCACCGCGCGTGCGGGGTCGTCCTCCCACGGCATCACCGGCAGCGGCCACGTTCCGCGGGAAGTGCCCGTGGAGCGTTCGATCGCGATCGAGACCAGACCGGTCGCTCCGATGGTCTTCTCTGGAAGGCCGATCCTGATGACCCAGCGTTCCGGGCCGACGCCCGACTCGGTCCAGCGCGCGACGCCCAGCGCCGACGCCGTCGTGCGCGCACGCCCGGTGCGGTCGACTTCGATCGCCGTGCCGGGCTCTCCTCGTGGACCCAGAAAGACCCTGACGACATCGTCCTGCGGCGGGATCTCAGGGTCGACCGCGGACTCGATGATCAGGGACCAGAGCCCCGGGGCATCTCCGTCGGTCCGAGGGTCGCGGGTGATGCGTGCCGTGGAACGCGGAGACATCGGGCCCGGGGCCACGCCGGCCACGAGCGTGTCGTGCGACCAGGCCGCGGTGAGCGGTCCGAGCGGCGCCCCTGGCGTCGCGACGCGGATCGCGGGCGGCACCACGAGCGTGCGGGTGTCGCCGGCCGACCTGATCGAGACAGGCGCCGCGGCGCGCGCGCCCGTGATCAGCCCGGCGGAGGCGATGGTTCCGGGCTCGATCGCGAGCAGGGTCGGCGTGCGAGCGCCCGCTGGCGTGGCGAGCATCGAGGCCGCATCGCTCGACCAGGCGACGGCGCGGATCTCGGCCGCTGCCCGCTCGGCGTCGAGGGCCGAGTTCCCACCGAGCCAGGCGGTGAACGCGGGGATCTCGTCGAGCCAGTCCTCGGCGATCCGGGCGAGGGCGTCGTCGCGGGCGCCGAGCAGATCGGCGACGAGACGCGTGGCCGCCCGGTCGCTCGTGGGTAGGAGCGGGAGCAGTCTCGGCCGGCCGCGGGGTCCCGTGTCGAACTCGGCCCAGGATGCGAGCCGGCGACGGACCTCCACGGAGAGGTCGGGGGCTGCGCGCCAGAGCCTGAGCAGCGCCTGACGGACGGAATCGGACGAGCGGGCCCCGAGCACGACGGCCGGCTCAAAGGACTCTCGTGGGTCAATCTCGCGGAGACCGCCGCCGAGGAGCAACCCCCGCCAGCGTCGGACTGGGTCATCGAGGAGAGGCCGCACGGCGGCGCGGAATCCCCGATCGCTGCGGACCTTTGCTGGGATGGCCGGGACCCAGGGATCGGCGAGTGGGTCCTCGCTCGCGGGCGGCGCGTTCAGGCGTGACGGCTCGGCGAGCCAGATCACCAGGGCGCCGTTGCCGTCAATCGCGCAGCGTCGGCTCTCGGTGGTGACCGGGGCCCGGACGAGCAGGATCCCGCTGCCCGAGGCTCGATCCTCCGGCCAGGCGGCGGTTCGGAGCGTTCTGGGTGGTCCGAGCCATCCCGAATCTCCTCCTGGTTCAGGACTCTCGATCGAGAGCACTTCGCCCTGGAGCGTGCGCTGACCGAAGGAGATCTCGACGAGTGTGCGTCCGCCCTGGCTGGGCGGCGCCGCGGTCACGAGGACCGGTATCGCGGTCAGTCGGCCCGGCAGGGCGATCACGATCTCGCTGGCGATGCGGACCTGGGCGGGGGCGAACCCCGCGGCGCACGCGAGCAGCACCAGGCAGTAGAGTGCGCGCGAGACGAATCTCGAACGGAGACCCCGCGTGCCCGATCTGCTGCGTGCTTCGATCTGCGAGTTCATCGGAACATTCGGGCTGGTCTTCTTCGGGTGCGGATCGATCGTCGCGGCCGATCAGCTCGGGGCGACTCCGGCGCAGGGCGTGGTGGTTGTCGCGATCGCCTTCACCGCGATCCTGGTCGTGTGCGTGACGGCGTTCATCGAGCGGTCGGGCGCCCAGTTCAACCCCGCGGTCTCCATCGCCCTGGTGTACTCGGGCGAGCAGACGGCCGCACGGGCGGGGCTCTTCGTCGTGGTCCAGCTGATCGCGGCGGCCGCGGCGGTGGGCATGCTGGTCCTGCTGCTTGGTCGGGAGGCCGCCGACAGCGATTCGGCGCGGGTGGGACACGCCGCGGGCGTGCTGACGGCCCCCGAGACGGCGTGGCGGCTGGTTCTCGGCGAGGCCCTGCTCACGTTCTTCCTGATGTCGGTCATCCTCTGGGCGATCGTCGACGGGCGGGCCCGCACCAACATCGGCGCGGGGCTGTGCGTGGGGCTGACGGTGGGGGCCGCGGTCGCGACGGGCGGGTTCCTCACCGGCGCGAGCCTGAATCCGGCGCGGAGCTTCGGTCCGGCGCTGTACGGACACTGGGAGCTGCACTGGGCGTACTGGGTGGGCCCGATCGCGGGTGCGGTCGCGGCGTCGCTGGTCCACCGGTTCGTCTCGGACGGCGCCGGGGTTCCTGCCCACGACCCCGCCGCGGACCGAGGGCTGGAGGACTAGCGCCGGCTCCAGCGGAGCAGCTCGGCCCAGGCGCGTCGATCGACGGCTTCCTTGGCCTCGCGCAGCCCGCAGCCTGTGAGTTCTCTGAGGCGTTTGATCGCCTCGATCTTCTGGCCGCCCAGGACGAGCGACTCGACCTCGACCTCCGCCGGGTGCGGCTCGGGCTCGAGCTCGAGCGTATTCATGACGAGATCGAGCTTGCGTTCGACGCGGGTCAGCCGTGCGGCGAGGTCGGAGTGCTCACCGCCGCCGAAGAGGATGTCCATGAGCATGATGGTCCCCTGCGTCATTGGTCACTTCAGAGCCCGGGGGCCTCGCGCGGCAGCGTCCCGAGGATGTTCTCGACCACGTCATCGGAATCGACGCCCTCGGCTTCCGCCTCGAAGTTCATGATCAGCCGGTGGCGGAGGGCGGGCGCCGCGATGCCGACGACGTCGTCGATCGAGGCGGCCGGGCGTCCGTCGAGCAGGGCCCGGACCTTGGCGCCGAGGAGCAGGGCCTGGGCGGCGCGGGGGCTGGCGCCGACGCGGACGTACTGGTTGACCATGGGCGTGGCGAAGGCGCCGTCGCTGGCTTTGCCCTTGGGGTGCGTCGCGAGCACGCAGCGGACCGCGTAGTCAGACACGTGCGGGGCCGCCTCGACCATCCGGACGAGCCTCTGGTGCTCGAGGATCCTGTGGGCGTCGAGCACGGGCTCGATCTCGGCGTGGGCGGCGGTCGTGGTGCGGTCGAGGATCTCGCGCATCTCGTCGCGGGTCGAGTAGCCGACGTCGATCTTGAAGAAGAACCTGTCGAGCTGGGCCTCGGGCAGGGGGTAGGTGCCCTCCTGCTCCAGCGGGTTCTGGGTCGCCATGACGAAGAACGGCTCGGGGAGCGCGTGCGTCGTTCCCTGCACGGTCACGCGGCGCTCCTGCATCGCCTCGAGAAGGGCGGATTGCGTCTTGGGCGTCGCCCGGTTGATCTCGTCGGCGAGCAGCATCTGGCAGAAAACCGGGCCGGGCTGGAAGCGCATCTCGCGGCTCATCCGCCCGGATTCGCCCTCGGACTCGAGCACGATCGTCGTGCCGGTGATGTCCGCGGGCATCAGGTCGGGCGTGAATTGCACGCGGCCGAAGCTGAGGCGGAGCGCCTGGCTGAGCGAGCGGATGAGCAGCGTCTTGCCGATGCCCGGCACGCCCTCGAGCAGGGCGTGGCCGCCGGCGAAGAGGCAGAGCAGGACCTGGTCGACGACCTCGTCCTGGCCGACGACCGCCCGCCCGATCTGCCCGCGGACCGCCCGGTAATCGGCGCCGAACGCCTCGGCGGCCGCCTTGGCCTTCTCGACCGACCCGAGATTCACGCCGCTTTCCGGACCGCCTGTCATCGCGGGCGAGCGTAGCGGGGCGGGGTCGGCCGCGCCGGGTGTCAAGGTGTGCCGTCTGCGCCGGCGGACCCCGCGTCGAAGGGCCCCCCGAGCGGGGAGTCGGCCACGGATCGGGCCGATGACCGATTCGTGGGAGCGACCCGCGTGTGCGGGTCGGAGGCGAGGGGGCGAAAGGGGCCCGCGATGTCGACGTTCAACCTGAGCATCCTGGGGTTGCAGACCGGCCGGTCGTTCAACAACGCCACCGCGATCACCAACCAGGCGCTCCGACGGCTCTCGACGGGCCTGCGGATCAACCGGGGCGCCGATGATCCGGCCGGGCTGATCAGCAGCGAGCGGCTCAAGGCCGAGCTGCGGACGCTGGAGGCCGAGACCCGGATCGCGCAGCGGACCGACTCGGTGGCCGCGACCGCGGACGCGGCGCTCTCGACGGTCAACGACCAGCTGGGGCGGGCCCAGGAGATCGCGGTCACCGCCTCGAACAGCTTCGTGACGTCCGAGGAGCGCGCGGCGCTGCAGTCGGAGCTGGACTCGATCAGCCAGTCTGTGAACCGGACGCTGCAGAACGCCGAGTTCAACGGCCAGAAGCTGTTCAACGGCGAGGTCACCCTGAGCGTCGGCGGGGGGTCGCTGAGCCTGGATCAGCTGTCCTCCTCGAATCTGGGCGAGACGACGATCAACGCCGAGGAGCTGGCGCTGAGCGACGTCGAGTCGGCGGGCGCGTTGGCCCTCTCGAGCGGGCGGGGCGAGGACCTGCAGACCGTGATCGGCGCTGCGATCGACGAGATATCGACGGTGCGGGGCCAGATCGGCAACTTCCAGCGGAACATCGTGCGCCCGGAGATCGCGCGCACGCAGACGGCGTTCGAGAACGTCTCGGCCGCCAACTCGATCATCGCCGACGCGGACTTCGCCCGCGAGACGTCGGTCCTGACGAGGGGTCAGATCCTGCGGACCTCGAGCGCGACGCTGTTCGGCGGCGAGCAGCGGTCCGCCAGCAACGCGTTCAGTCTGCTCTTCGGCGGCTGAATCTCCACGGAATCGCGGGCCGGAGGCCCGCACTCGCGAACCCTTCCCTTCGCGCGCGGCTCCGGGGGCTCTGTCCCTCGGAGCCGTGGCTTTTTTCGGCGTAGGCTGGCCGGATGCCCGGGGATCCCTACGACACGCCGGCGATGCGGCAGTTCACCGCGTTCAAGCGCGAGCACCCGGGCTGTGTGCTGTTTTTCCGCATGGGCGACTTCTATGAGCTCTTCGGCGATGACGCGGTCATGGTGTCGAAGGCCCTCGGACTCACGCTGACGGAGCGCACGAAGGGCATGCCGATGGCCGGCGTGCCGTATCACCAGCTCGAGACGTATCTGCGCCGCGCGATCGACCGCGGCTTCCGCGTCGCGGTCGCCGACCAGGTGCAGGATCCGAGGGAGGCCAAGGGCGTCGTCGAGCGTGCCGTGACGCGTGTCGTCACGCCCGGGACGCTGGTCGACGAGTCGCTGCTGGACTCGTCGGAGGCGTGCGCCGTCGCGGCGATCTCGCTCGAGGAGCAGACCGCGGACGCGGCGATCGCGGACCTCTCGACCGGCGCCGTGGAGCTCCGCTCGGGGACGCCCGAGGAGGTCGCCGATGCGTTGTCGGCGCGGGGTGTTCGCGAGCTCATCCACGGGGGCGACGACGACGCGGTGCCTCGTCTCCGCTCTCTGCTCGCGCCCGACGCCACCGCGCTCACCGCGGGCGACCCGACCGCGTTCGACGCCCGGCGTGCTCCCGAGCTCGTCATGAAGCGGTACGGCGTGCAGACCCTCGACGGCTTCGGGCTCGATGCGAGCGACCCCGTGCTCGGGCCGCTCGCGGCCTTGCTCGAGTATCTGGCCCGCACGCAGGCCGTCGACGCCGCGCCGCTCGACGACGCCCCGACGAGCGGGAGCGAGTTCGCGACGCAGCGACGCACGCTGGCGCATCTGAGGCCGCCGACGCGGGCTTCCGAAGAGGGCTTGTGCGTGCTCGACGCGGTGAGCCGGCGGGCGCTCGAGGTCGAGCGTGTGATCCGGGCGGAGCCGGGCACGGGCGCGATGGAGGGGGCTCTGCTGGGCATCTTCCTGGAGCCGCGCGACGGGTCGGGCTCGGTCGTGCGGACGCCGATGGGGCGGCGGCTCCTGCGGGCCCGGCTGCTGGCGCCGCTCGCGGACGTCGACGCGATCCGCGGTCGTCAGGACGAGGTGGCGGTGATGCTCGAGGACACGCGGCTCGCGGCGGCGGTCGGCGGGCACCTCGGGGGCATTCAGGACGTCGAGCGGATCGCGGGGCGGATCGCGCTCGGCCGCGCCACGCCGCGTGATCTGGTGGCGCTCGCGCGTTCGTGCGAGGCGGCCGCCGGCCTGTGCGCCGAGGTCCACGGCGCGAGGCCGCTCTCGGCGATCGAGTCGCGCCTGCGGGAGTCGCTGGTGGAGGCGGCGCCGCTGGCGGGGTCGATCGCGGCGCTCTGTGTCGACGAGGCGCCGGCCACGCTGCGCCAGGGCGGTCTGATCCGGGACGGCGTGGACGCCGAGCTCGACGAGGCCCGGGCGTTGCAGCGTGACGCGGGCGAGTGGCTCGCCGACTACCAGGCACGGCTGGACGAGGCGCACGATCTCCCGGGAATGAAGGTCGGATTCAACAAGGTCTTCGGCTATTACATCGAGCTGCCGGCGGCGCAGGCCCGGCGGGCGCCGGACGCGTTCACGCGCAAGCAGACGCTGAAGAACGCCGAGCGGTACATCACGCCGGAACTCAAGACGTTCGAGGAGAAGGTCTCGACGGCGGAGGCGCGGGCGCTCGCGCGCGAGCGCGAGCTGTTCCAGCGACTACTGCTCGAGGCCGCCGGTTGCGTGCGCGAGCTGCAGTCGCTGGCCTCGGCGGTCGCGGCGCTCGATGTCTCGGCGGGGCTCGCGGAGAAGGCCCGCCGGCGCGGGTGGGTGCGGCCTGAGGTCGTGGATCGGCCGGTGCTCGAGATCGAGGCGGGCCGGCACCCGGTGCTGGATGAGACGCTCGGCGACCGGTTCGTGCCCAACGGCGTGTCTCTCGGCGGATCTGACGCGCACCTCTCGCTGATCACCGGGCCGAACATGGCGGGCAAGAGCACGTTCATCCGCCAGGTCGCGCTGCTGGCGGTGCTCGCCTCGGCGGGCGGCTTCGTCCCGGCCGAACGCGCGACGATCGGCGTGTGTGATCGGATCTTCACGCGGGTCGGGGCGGACGACGCGCTGCACCGGGGGCAGAGCACGTTCATGGTCGAGATGGCGGAGACCGCCGCGATCCTGAACGGCGCGACGCCGCGTTCGCTCGTGATCCTGGACGAGATCGGGCGCGGCACGAGCACGCTCGACGGCCTGTCGCTTGCGTGGGCGATCGCGGAGCGGCTGGGCGAGCCGGGGGCCCCGCGGGCGCTGTTCGCGACGCACTACCACGAGCTGACCGAGCTCGCCGAGCGTGACCCCGCGTCGGTGAAGAACCTGCACGTCGCGGCGCGGGTCTGGCGGGACGAGATCGTCTTCCTGCACGAGATCAAGCCCGGGGCGGCGGAGGGCAGCTACGGCGTGCACGTCGCGAAGCTTGCGGGCATACCGGCGTCGGTGACGGACCGCGCCTCGGAGATCCTCGAGTCGCTGCGCGTCGAGCACGCGCAGCTCTCGGGGCAGCAGGCCCGTACGCCGGCGCCGCCCGGCTCGGGCGACCAGATGGCGTTGTTCACCGAGTTCGTGCCCCACCCGGCGGTCGACCGGCTGCGCGAGCTCAAGCTCGACGCGCTCTCGCCGCTCGAGGCGTTCGACGAGCTGCGCCGGTTGCTCGATCTCGCCGAGCGGGCGGAGTAGCGGTCGTTCTTACGTCGCTGATTTTGCTCACGGCGCTGGGCATCGCGACCGCGCTCTCGTGACCGCGTAAGCTTCGGACACGCCCCGGAATGGAGCCCTCATGCTGACGCCAGAGCTGATCAACTCGAAGTGGGAGACGGCCCTCCCGTACGACCAGTACGTCGCGACCGGCAAGCCGAGCGACCAGGACGCGTGGAAGAAGTTCGAGGCCGGCGCCGCGCTGACCGACGCGCAGACGTCGCTGCTCTCGGGATTCACGCGCGAGGTCAATGCGCTGTTCGTCAGCGGCACGTGGTGCGGCGACTGCGTCCAGCAGCTCCCGCTCGTGCGGCTGATCGAGCTGGCGAACCCCGGGAAGATCCGCTGCCGTTACGTCGATCGCGACCAGAACCTCGATCTCGCGGAGCCGCTGAAGATCTGCGGCGGCCTGCGCGTTCCGGTGGGGGTGCTTCTCAATGAGGACATGGACGTGCTCGCGCTCGTCGGCGACCGCTCCATCTCGCGGTACCGCGCGATGGCCGCACGCCAGCTCGGGCCGAGCTGCCCGCTGCCGGGCGCCCCGGTCCCGCCCGACGAGGTCGCGGCGACGCTGGCGGATTGGGTCGAGCACTTCGAGCGCGCGCACCTGGTCTGCCGTCTGAGCACGAAGCTCCGACAGCGGTACGCCGACTGACGCGGCTCACTTCGGTTGCAGCGGGCGCATCCCGTGCGCCTGCCGTGCCTCATTGACGAGGGCCAGCGCCGGCGGGTGGTGGCTGAGCAGGCGGACGAGCTGGCTCGTGGTGCAGACCAAGCGCGTTCCGGCACGCCTGAGGTCGTACCCGGCGTCGTGGATGACGTCCAACGCCTCGGCCAGCAGCGACGGGTAGTCGCGGTGCTTGGGGTTGATCACGAGGCGTCCGGATTTGCTGCGCGAGCGCCACAGCGCGCTGCGGATCTCGCCGGCGGGGACCGGCTCGCGGTGCTCGACCGCGAGCGCGAGACGCAGCCGCTTTATCCCGACCGATTTGTTCTCCCTGACGCTCCGCCGCTCGCCGGCCTTGGCGTGCACGCCCGTCGCGGTGTGACGCAGCTCGACGGTCGTCTCGACCTTGTTGCGGTTCTGGCCGCCCGGTCCGCCGCCCTTGGATCGCGTCCACTCGCACCGGGCCATCAGCGCGTCGTCGTCCAGGGACGCGGGGTGGGGTGTCCGCTCGATGGGCGGGCGGTCGAAGATGGCCGCGATGTCGTCCGGCTTGTTCGCGCGCTCCGCCATCAGCAGGCCGTCGTCGGCACGGGCGTGAGCGTGAGGTCGTCGGATTCCCCCGCCGCCAGCCGCTCGTGCCCGAGCCCGGCGATCATCGCCGCGTTGTCAACGCAGAACCGGAGCTCGGGCAGGCGCAGCGTGATCCCTCGGGCGGTGGTGATCTCGGCCAGCTCACGCCGGAGGGCCGAGTTCGCCGTCACGCCGCCGCCGGCGATCAGCGCGGCGTAGCGGTCCCGCTCCAGCGCCCGCTCGAGCTTCTTGCGGACCGCGCGGACGGCCGCGCGCTGGAAGCTCGCGGCGAGATCTCGACGCCGGTTCTCATCCAGCTCGTCGAGCGTTCTCGGGAATCCCCCGCCCTCGCGCGCGGGTCTCGGCACGCCGCGGATCTGGTAGAGCAGCGCGGTCTTCAGGCCGCTGAAGCTGAAGTCCAGCGAGTCGCGTCCGAGCGAGCTGACTGGCAGGTCGACCGCCCGCTCGTCCGCGTCTGGCTCCTGTGCGAGACGGTCGAGCGCGGGGCCGCCCGGGTACGGCAGCCCGAGCATCGTCGCGGCCTTGTCGTACGCCTCGCCGAGGGCGTCGTCGATCGTTGCGCCCAGGCGCGCGAGCGTCGCCGGCGATTCCATGCGATAGATCGAGGTGTGGCCGCCGCTGACAACCAGACCGAGCGCCGGGAAGAGCGCATCGATCTCGTCGCGCGGCATCCCGAGCAGCGCCGCCCACAGGTGAGCGTGCACGTGATCGACCCCGACCACCGGTCTCCCGAGCGACCATGCGAGCCCCTTGGCGGCGGCGACACCGGTCAGCAGCGAGCCGATGAGCCCGGGACGGTGGCCGACCGCGACCGCGTCGATCGCGTCGATGCTCAGGCCCGCCTCGGCGAGCGACGCCTCGAGGATCGGCGTCAGGCGCTCGACGTGGGCTCGGCTCGCGATCTCGGGCACGACGCCGCCGTACTCGGCGTGCAGGTCGTCCTGACTGGCGACGACCGACGATCGCACGGTCAGGCCATCCTCGACGACCGCGGCCGCGGTCTCGTCGCACGAGGTCTCAAGGCCGAGGACGAGCACGTTAGCCTTCGCTGTCGTCGCTCGGGCTGTCCAGCGGCGCGACGCCGGCCTCGAGCAGCCAGCGCTCGAGGTTGTCGCCCGTGATGCGGAGCCGGGCCGCGATATTGCCGTCGGCGTCGCGGACCACGAGCTCGCCGCCCTCGACGACGATCTCATCGTCCCAGAGGTCGACGATCTGCCCCTGGTCGATTGTCTCGTCGGTCGCGGCGGATTCGATCGCCCGGACGCGGCGGTCGATGCGCTGGATCTGGCGGAGCAGGCGCTCTCTGGCCCGGCGTGCCTCGACGAGCGCCTCGGCGGCGGCTTGGTCGAAGCCGACGTCTTCCGCCCGCGGGGTGATCCAATCGCCGGTCTCGAGCCGGTCGCGAATCGAGTTCACCGCCGCGTCGAGCTGCGGGTCGGCGAGGGCGTCGAGCGCCTCGTCGAGGGTCATGGCGTCGATGTTGCCGTCGCCGCCGATGATCTCCTGCTCGCGTCGGATCCGCAGCAGGTCCTCGGTCTCGTCCGCGGTGATCGAGACGAAGAAGCCGGGCGAGGGGTCCACGCCCCACTCGGCCGAGTCGTCGGTGCGGCTGATGCTCCGGCCCGAGGGCAGGTAGTAGCGCTGCTCGGTCAGCTTCAGGATCGCGCCAGACGCCGAGCCGCTCAGGGGGCGCACGGTCTGGACGCTGCCCTTGCCGAAGCTCCGAGTGCCGAGGATCTTCGCGCGGCCGTTGTCCTGGAGGGCGCCGGCCAGCACCTCGCTGGCGCTCGCGCTGGAGCCGTTGATCAGGACGATCATCGGGAAGTCCGGGAGCGTGCCGGAGCGTCGCGCCGACGCTGCGGAGTCCTCGTAGGCGCGGCCGCGGGTCGAGACGATGGTGCCGGAATCGAGGAAGAGGTCAGCCATCTGGACCGCGCCCTCGAGCACGCCGCCGCCGTTGAACCTGAGATCGAGGATCAGGCCGCCGAGGTCGCCGCGCGCGGCGCCCACCGTTCGCAGCGCGTTTCGCAGCTCGGTGTAGCTCGAGGGCGTGAAGCGGCTCAGGCGGACGTACGCGATCTCGCGATCCGCGTCGATCAGGAACCGCCACTCGTCGGTCTCGGGGTCACGCTGGAAGCCGCGCACCGAGAGCGTCTGGATCTCGCCGCGCTCGACGACGATCGGGACGAGTTCTCCGCCGCGCTCGACGACGAGCTCGACGTCGGTGCCGGGCGTGCCCTTGAGCAGCTCGATGCACTGATCGGCGGTGCGTCCCTCGGTGCTCTGTCCGGCGATCGAGGTCACGCGATCGCCCGCGCGGATCCCCGCCCGCAGCGCCGGCGAGCCGTCGAGCGGCGTCACGATCTCGAGCGCGTTGTCGCGGTAGACGACCTCGGCGCCGATGCCGACGTACTCGCCGGTTAGCTCCTTGTTGAAGTCCTCGTTGAACTCGGGCGGCACGTAGGTCGCGTAGGGGTCGTCGAGCGCCTCGAGCAGGCCGCGGATCGCGCCGGCCTGCAGGTCCTCGTCGCTCGGCGGCTCGACGCTGTAGCGGCGGACCAGCCCGAGCACGTCGATCACCGGGTCGAGCAGCGTGTAGTCGTTGCTCGCCTCGCGGGAGGCGACCGCCAGGCTCGAGCCGGCGACGGCGAGGCCCAGGATGCCGACGAGCGCCTTGGTCGTCCAGGGCGTGCGGCGTCGATCGTGCTTGTCGGTCTTCCGCATCGTCGGGTCCTCCGGGTGGGTCGGGGCAGCGACCGAGGCCGCTGTCGCATTCTATTCGGGGACGGGCAGGCTGAATTCGCGCAGGATCGCGTCGATCTTCTGGGTCTTCCCCTCGAACGGCTCGGCCGGGTGGAGGCCGTTGTGGCGGACGGTCCCGTCCGGCGCCACGATCGTGACGTGCGGGATCCCCCGCACGCCGTAGTCGGGGTTGTAGACGTTCGTCTCGGAGAAGACGACGGGCCAGGTCATGCCCTGGCCGGCCATGAACCCGCGCATCAGCTCGAACTCTTGTTCCGGGTCGCCCTGCGTATTGATCTGTCCGCCGCCCGGCTGCGCGTGGAAGCCCTGGAGGCTCGTGAGGCCGATCACGCGCACGTCGAAGCCCTCGTAGTGCTCGACCAGCGTTCGGATCTGCGGGAACGTGACGATGCACGGTCCGCACCAGGTCGCCCAGAAATCGATGATGACGACCTTCCCGCGGAGGTCATTGAGCGACTCGAGGTCGCCGCCGCTCGACCAGATGAACTCGATATCGGGGGCCGGGTTGCCGACGAGCTCGCCGCGCATGAACGGGCTCTCGAGCGCGCCGACGGTGTAATCGAGCTGCTCGACGACCGCGTCGTCGTAGATGGGATCCGCGAGGACCGCGTCCCGGCCGGCCTTCATCGATGCGACGAGCGCGCGCCGCGAGCTCTGGCGCAGCTCCTCGTCGACGCCGAGCGGCTCGAGCAGCTCCCATGCGGCGGCGAGGAAGACCGCGGTCTGCGGGTGCGTGTCCTCGCCGACCAGGCCGAACAGCCGCTCGAGCCGGCCCCTGTACGCCCCGAGCGCCTGGGGCGGGATCGTCGCCTGCATCAGGAAGCCGAGCGGCTCCACGCCGCCGTCGCGGAGCGCCTCGCCCAGGGATTCGCTGTCGAGGATCGCGCCCATCTCCGCGGTGATCGACTGCGGAGTCACGCCCGGGCGGCCGCCAGTAAGGGCGAGCATCACCAGGGCGCTGCGGGCTGCGAGAGACTCGCTCCCCTCGGTGTCCTTGAGCTGGTCGAGCCGCTCGAAGACCCGCGCGGCGATCGCTGGGTCCGTCGCGAGCGCGTTGATCGTCAGGCGGAGCAGCTGGAGGCCGGACATCTCCTCGATCGCGAGGTCCTGGGTCGCGCCCTCGGCCGACTCGAAGACGGCCTGCACCGGGTCCATCCCGCCCTCGATCAGCCCGGCGATCTTGTCCTGGTGCGCGACGATGACCTCGGCGACACGCTCGTCGCTCGGCGGCTCGGTTGCCGACATGGCGGCGTTGGCGGTGAGCGCGGTCGATGCCAGGGCGACGATCGAACGAATGAACGGGCTCGGCACGTTGGTCTCCTTGGGGCGTTCGGATCCGGTACGGATTCGCATCATCAAGCGTACGGATGCTGTCGTAGCGCGGGATGGTGGACCGGGCGCGCGCCGGGGTGGTTCACCGCGTTCGGCACCGCTCTGTTCCGGCCGGGACGCGTGGGTTCGAACGGCGTTCGGTGGCCTGAACAAGAAAAGGGCGGGAGCAAGCCCCCGCCCTCGTGCGATCTCTGGTTGTCTGTCCCGCTCTCGGGATCAGGCGCGGCGGCGGCGGGCCGCGGCCAGGCCGGCGACGCCGGCGATGGCGGCGACGCCCGGGGCGGGGATCGGGGTGCCCGAGACGATGGCCGAGGTGAGCTCGAAGCCGTCGCCCGCGCCGTTGGCGTTGGCGTTGATGCCGATGGTCAGGGTCGAGGCGCCGCTGACGTCGATCGAGCCGTTGAAGTTCAGGTTCGGGCCGTTGGGGTCGTCGGTGAAGAAGAACAGCTCCTGGTCGGCGCCGTTGTCCAGCGTGAAGAAGTACTGGAAGAACTCAGTCGGCGAGTTGTTGAACGAGGCGGTGCCGACGAAGTCGGCGAGGAAGTCGACGTCGACCGAGTTGAAGTTCGAGACGTCGATGTCGAAGCTCTCGAAGCGGTGAGCGCCGCCGAAGTCGCTCGAGATCAGCGAGTTGCCGGTCGTCTCGAAGAAGTTGCGGGTCGTGTCGCTGGCCGGGGTGCTCGGGTACGACAGCGTGAAGTTGGCGCCGTTCTGCGGGCTCGACTCCAGTGCGTTGCCGGTCGTGGTGTGGTCGATGCTGACGATCTGCGAGAAGTCAGCGCTGTACAGCGTGACCTGGCCGGCGGCGGAGCCGGCGACTGTCGCCAGGGTGGCGATCATCGTCTTCATGTCTTGTCCTCTCTCCAGGGGTTCGTGTCTAACTCTCGGCTTCGGGCGGCGTTAACCGCTTCGGCGGAGAGTCTACCGGCGGACCGCGCCCGTGGACCCACCCCGGCGGCCCCGATCGGGCTCATTCGCGCAATCTTCAACTCGGGCCTCGGGACCCGTACAGTTCGTCGTGCCGCCCTCCAAAGAACGCCAATCCATCGAAGTCCGCGCCGAGCGGACCGTTCTCGCCGCCGTTCGGCTCCCGGATTCGGTCTATGACCGGGCCGACCCGTTCGGCGAGCTCCGCGAGCTCGCCAAGCAGGCGGGCGCGGTGGTCGTGGGCGAGCTCGAGCAGCGCCGCGACCGCCCCGAGGCCGGGACGTACATCGGGCGTGGCAAGCTGGGCGAGCTCAAGGACCTGTGCGTCGGCCTGGACGCGACGTCGATCATCTTCGACCACGAGCTGAGCCCGAAGCAGATCGCCGCGATCGAGCGCGAGACCGAGCGGAAGGTCCTCGACCGCTCCGAGCTGATCCTGGACATCTTCGCCGGGCGGGCGACCACGCACGAGGCGCGCCTGCAGGTCGAGCTGGCGCAGCTGGAGTACACCTACCCCCGCCTGCGGGCGATGTGGGACCACCTCGAGCGCATCGTCGGGTCGGGCGGCATCGGCGGGGTCGGGACACGCGGGCCCGGCGAGCAGCAGCTCGAGATCGACCGCCGGCTCGTCCAGCGGCGCAAGACGCTGCTCCAGCGCGAGCTCGCCGACATCCAGGCGCGCAAGCGCCGCGCCGTCCGCAAGCGCAATCGGGAGCACTTCACCGTCGGGCTGGTCGGCTACACGAACGCGGGCAAGAGCACGCTGTTCAACAGCCTCACCGCCGGCGGCGCCTACGCCGACGACCGCGTCTTCGCGACGCTGATGACGCGCACCCGCGAGTGGAAGCTCGGCCCGAGCGCGAGGGCCATGCTGAGCGACACGGTCGGGTTCGTGCGCGAACTGCCGCACCATCTGGTCGCCTCGTTCCGCGCCACGCTCGAGGAGGCGACCCACGCCGATCTGCTGCTGGTCGTCCTCGACGTCTCGGACCCGGCGGCGGAGCTGCACCACGACACCGTCATGCGCACGCTCGACGAGATCTTCGATGAGGTCCGGGACGTCGAGGCCCGGATCGAGAAACGCAGCCGGCACACCGAGGAGGCCGTCGACCGATGGGAGCCGCCGGAGATCGTGCTCCTGCTCAACAAGGTCGACCGCCTGCAGAACAACGAGGAGTTGCTGGTCTGGAAGCAGCGCCGCCCTGACGCGATCGCGATCTCGTCGCTCCCGACGCCGGAGGGAAACCCGGAGCCGATCCGGGCGGGCCACGGCCCGCTGATCGAGCGTGTCCTCCGGTCGCTCGAGGGCGAGCCCGTCGAGGCGCACATCTCGATCCCGCTCGCCGACTCCAGGCTCGTGCACCGGGTCGAGAGTGCCGGCGAAGTGAGAGCGCGGGAGTACAACGGCCAGCTGGTCACCCTCGACGTGCTGATCGGATCGCGTCGCCTCGAGGGGTTCGTCGCGGCCGGCGCCCGTGTGACGGTGGACGGCGAAGAGATGCTTCCGGCCGTTCGCGCCGACGAGCAGGGCTGGGTGCCCGCGGACGAGCACGAACCGCGATGAGCCGGGGTCCGACGGACCGCGGCGCAATGAAAACGCCCGGCTCTGCCGGGCGTCGTGGATGAGAACTCGTTTCCGATTCGCTTACTGCTTGGCGGGCTCGAACCCGTCGCACCCGGCGATCGGCGAGACCTTGAGGTGCAGGCCCTCGTTCTTCGGGTGGCCGCAGGGCTCGACCAGGTCGGCCGGGGCCTCGCCGTTGACGCGGATCTGAACGAGCGTGTCCTGCTTGGCCGAGTGCTCGCCGAAGTGAGCGCACAACCCGCACTGACCCTCGTGAAGCTTGAACATCGGGCGACTCCTTCCATCTAGAACGATTCCAATATCGTCTCCAGAGCGTGAAAGGACGCCCGGAATCGCGGGAATCGGGGTAGATGAGGGCGAGACTCAACCGCAACATCGGCCAAACAGATCGGATCGGACGATCCGATTCTCTGATCGGGCCTTCGGCTGGACCGGGGGGACCGCGGTGGCGATACTTCTGGCCTCGCCGGAGCCGGCGGGATCGCCACCTTAGCTCAGTTGGTAGAGCGGAGCTTTCGTAAAGCTCAGGTCGCTGGTTCGAGTCCAGTAGGTGGCTGTTCGCATCTGTGGGCTCGGTCCTAGAACGCCTCGGCGATGCGCTGGAACGCCAGCCATCCGAAGAGCCCGAGAACGCCGGCCAGCCCACCCATCGCGAACCAGCCGTTCCTGAACGGCCCGAGCCTGCCGGTGTTCATCAGCAGCAGGGTCAGGGCGAGCAGCGGCAGGAAGAGCGCTCCGTACACGCCGTAGGCCTTCTGCACGCCCGCGAAGCTGAAGAGCAGCCCGAGGACCGGCACGGTGGCGATGGCCAGCAGCGGGCCGCGGTAGGTCCACGCCCTGGTGTCGATCGGTGTCGCGGCGTCGTGGCCCCGCCACGACCGCATCAGATCGGCGAAGACGTAGGGCGTCGCCTGCCAGACGCCCAGGAGCGAACTGAGCACGGCGGCCCAGGCGCCGAACAGGAACGCGATCTTGCCGGCGTTGCCGGCGGCCTCGCCGACGCGGTCGGCGATCTGGATGACGAGCGACGAGCCCCCGCCCGAGACGTTGGTGCCCGCGGCGAGCACGAGCATCGACATGCCGAACAGCGCGGTGGCGCCGTAGCCGACGGCGAGGTCGGTCCGGGCACGGCCGAGCGACGCACGCTTGGCCCGCTCGTCGGCCTCGGTGGCGTCGAGCTTCTTCTCGCGGATCCAGTAGCCGTAGCAGATGACGGTGAGCGTTCCCCCGACGCCGCCGATGAGCGCGACGGTCCATCCGAGCGCGTCGGCTTCGGGATCGGACGCGGGCGCCGTGGGGACCTTCGGCAGCAGACCCCACGCGAGCTCGCCGGGATCGGGCCGGATCAGGATCGCCGCGCCGATGACGGTCGCGAACATCAGCGCGATGCAGGCCGCCATGACGCGTTCGAACCACTTGAAGCCGCCGACCCAGGCGACGACGAGGCCGATCGCGCTGTGCGCGACGCCGAGCGCGACCGTGGCCGGGTCGACGCGCACGCCTTCGATCGTGAAGCGGATCTCGCGCCCGGCGATCGACTCGATCGCGGCTTGCGAGATGTTCGCGCAGGCGCTGATCATCGCCGCGCCGGTGAAGTAGGACCACGGCACCAGATAGAGCGCGAAGGCGACGCGGAACAGCAGGCCGAAGCGGCGGTTGGCGCCCTCGAGCCAGGTGTCGCCGGTCGCGATCTGATGGCGGGCCAGGCCTTCCGTCACAGCAAACTTCAGCAGCGCACCGATCGCGACAGCCCAGAGCACGGTGAGCCCGAGGCGAGAGCCCGCGAGTGCGCCGCCCGCGAGATCGCCCGCGCCGACGCCGGTCGCGGCGACGAGCAGCCCCGGGCCGATCAGGGCGAGCAGGCCGAGCTTGCGCCGGTCAGTCGTCATCGGCGGGAACGAGCCAGAGCAGATCGAAGTCGAGCCCCGCGACGAGCGGTCGGAGCGTATTGCGCGCGTCGTCGTCGAGCTGGCGGCTGCGGAGCAACACGGCCCGGTCGAGGGCAGCGACTGGCAACAGCAGCGTGAGGCGATCCGTTGTCGGCGGCTCGGCGCTCGTATCGATGACGACGACGTTGGCGTCCGACGCGACCGCGAGCGCTGTGATCCCGCCGCGCGTGCGAGCCGGATCACCCAGCGATGAAGCGACCGTGATCGACCGGGGCCTCGCGACCGCGGGGTCGCTCCTCCGGAGCTCTCTCACGATCGAGGCGGCCAACTCGGCGTCGGGCCCGGCCACGCCGATCGCGAGCAGCGTGTCGAGCGGGTCCCGTTCCGGCGCGGCGTTGATCGCGCCGGCGGCGAACGCCGGGATCGGCAAGCCGAGAATCCTCGAGCGAGCCCCGCCGTGCCATCCGACCGCGAGGGCGAGATGTCTCGGGGACACGGCCCGTCCAAGGGTCGAGACAACGTCGATGCGCCCGGCCTCGACACGGATCGGCGGGCTATCACCGATCGGTCGGGCGATGTCGATGAGGGTGCGGAGGTCGCCCGCGGCGTCGGGTGCCGGTCTCTGGATCCGCAGCGTGTTCCAGACGGTCTTGCGTGTCGAGTGGGCGCTGTATTTGCGGTCGCCGTCGCGGATCTCGAGCGTGTTCTGCTGGTCCGCGCGGACATCGAAGAGCACCGAGCAGGCGATGTCGAATCGCTCGCCCCGGAGGACGTACTCCGGCGCGTGGAGCGTGAGGTAGAGCCAGGCGTCCTTCACGCCGGCCTCGATCCCAAGAAGGCTCGCGGGCGGCGCTTGCGGGTCGATCGCATCGGCCCCGCCGCGGTCGGACGTCGCCGCTCGGACGAGAAGCCGCCGGCCGAGGTACGCGGCGAGCGCGCGTTTCGCCTCGGGAGACTCGAGGTCGGCGTCGCGGCCGAGCGCGCGCTCGACGACGATCTCGAGATCCTCGGGCCAGGTCTTCAGGGCGATCTCGAAGCGCCGCTGCTCTCTATCCAACTCCATCTCTGCGAAGGCGACGTGGAACGGGTGCGCGGCGGCGTGGGCCGCGGTGGGGGTCAAAGAAAGAACGCCCGCGATGAGGACCATCGCGAGCGTTCGGAAGTGGCGTGATCGCATCCGAGATCCCCGGGGCGTTACTCGTCGTCCTCGCCGCCCATGCGCCCGCCCTGGCTCTGGCGCTCCTGCTCCTGGATGGCCTCGCGCATCGGGTTCGGACGCTGGCGATTGAATTCGAAGAGCTCGAAGCGGCTTCGCTCGGGCCTTGGCGGGAAGTGGTTGTTCGAGAGGTCGGTGTCGGCGGTCTCGAGGTACGGGTCGAGCACGACGCGGTCGAGGACCTTGGGCGTCATGTGCATCGTCGAGACTTGCTCGACGTTCCTGCGCCAGACCTCGGCGGGCATGCGGATATCTTCCTTGGTCCCGTCGGTGTAGTGCAGATGGAGGATGATCGGCATGACGAGGCCGCCGACGTTCTCGAAGTCGAAGACGTAGAAGTTCTCCTCGAGCTCGAGAAGGGCCTTTCTATCCTCGCTGAGCGAGGCGAGCGTGCGCTCGTATCGGCGCATCTCGGCGGGCGTGGTCTCGAGCGGGTCGTAGCTGTTGTAGAAGTCGAGCAGCTCGGGGAAGGCGTCGGTGTACTTGCGGGCGTCGGCGTAGCGCTGCTCGCTGACGGTCGTCGGCTCCGCGTCGCGGACCTCACGCGCCAGCGCGTCCTCGATCAGCGGGTTCTGCGTGTCGACGCGGTACTCGCGGACGTTGGTGACCGCGATGTCGACATGGTCGGTCGTGTAGAACCAGCCGCGCCAGAACCAGTCGAGATCGATGCCCGAGGCGTCCTCCATCGTCCGGAACAGGTCCGCGGGCTCGGGCCGCTTGAACTTCCAACGCTCGGCGTAGGTCTTGAAGGCGTAGTCGAACGCCTCGCGGCCCAT
Source organism: Planctomycetota bacterium (assembly GCA_038521625.1). Lineage (GTDB taxonomy): Bacteria > Planctomycetota > Phycisphaerae > Phycisphaerales > UBA1924 > JBCBKP01. The sequence continues at coordinate 54,815 of JBCBKP010000012.1, read as the reverse complement.
GACGGATTCGCGGAGGATGTTCAGCGCGGTCGCGGGCTTGGCGTAGGCGTTGGCGCCGAACTGCTGGATGGACTCGCTGTTGGTCATGATCGGCACCTGGCGCTGGCTGGCCATGTAGCCGGTGATGTCCTGTGGCTCGCCGCGGCGCGACGGGTAGTTGTCCTCCCATTCCTGCTCGGTGAGGAACTGGAGGAACGTGTTCACGCCCTCGTCCATCCAGGTCCACTGCCGCTCGTCGGAGTTGACGATCATCGGGAAGTAGAAGTGGCCGACCTCGTGGATGATCACGCCGATCAGGCCGTACTTGGTCCGCTGGGTGTAGGTGCCGTCGGTCTCCGGGCGGGGCCCGTTGAAGCAGATCATGGGGTACTCCATGCCGCCGACGGGGCCGTTCACGGAGATCGCGACCGGGTAGGGGTAGTCGAACGAGTAGCGGCTGTAGACGTTGAGCGTGTGCACGATCGTGTGCGTCGAGTAGCGGCTCCAGAGGGGCTCACCCTCGATCGGGTAGAAGCTCATCGCCATCGTCTCGTTGCCGTTGACGTCGTGGCCAAGGGCGTCCCAGATGAACTTGCGGCTGGAGGCCCAGGCGAAGTCGCGGACGTCCTCGGCGACGAAGCGCCAGGTCTTGGTGCCGGCGGGAGCGCCCTGCTGGTTGGCGACGGCCTCGTCCGGCGTGACGATGAAGACCGGCTCGGTCGCGTTCTTGGCCCGCTCGAACCGCTGACGTTGCTCGCGGGTCATGACGTCCCGCGGGTTCTGCAGCACGCCGGTCGAGGCGACGACGTGATCGTCCGGCGCGGTGATCGATACGTCGTAATCGCCGAACTCGAGGGTGAACTCGCCGTTGCCCAGGAACTGCTTGTGCTGCCAGCCCGCGTAGTCGGTGTAGGCGGCCATCCGCGGGAACCACTGCGCGATCTCGTAGATGTAGTTGTCGTCCTCGGGGAAGTACTCGTAGCCGCCGCGGCTGCGGACCCGGTCGGCGTCGATGATGTTGTTCGACCAGCCGATGTTGAACGAGAACGTGTCGCCCGGCTCGAGCGCCTTGTCCGGCTCGACGCGCATCATCGTGCGGACGATCGTGTGCTTGAGCGGGCGGCCGTTCGCGTAGCTGACCTCGCTGATGTCATAGCCGCCCTCGAAGCCCATGCGGTAGAGCATCGAATCGAGCTGCGAGAAGCTCAGCCGGTCGAGCCCGCCGGTGGTGCGGGTCAGCATGTCGTCGCTGTCGGGTCGGAAGCGGTTCTGGTCGAGCTGCACCCAGAGGTAGTTCAGCGTGTCGGGCGAGTTGTTGGTGTAGGTGATGGTCTCGTAACCGGTCAGGCGCTGGTTGACATCGTCGAGCTCGACCTCGATCACGTAGTCGGCCTGCTGCTGCCAGTACTCGGGGCCCGGGGCGCCCGACGCGGTGCGGTAGACGTTGGGCGTCGGCAGCAGCTCGTCGAGCTGACGGAACTTGTCGGCCTGCGGGTACTTGGGGTTCTCGTAGGGCTGCTGGGCGGACGCGGTCGACGCGGCGGCGAGCAGGGTCGACAGGGCGAGCAGTCGTCGCATGGGCGGGGCCTCGGCTCGAAGGGGATCGGCGGGGGAGGTGTCGGCGGCGCGGTCGCCACGGTACGACCGCGCGGTCTGTCATCCTACAGCCGGTGGCTGCACAGGCGAAGCCGGTTCTGTCCCCCGAATCCGGATCAGAGGCGGTCTAGCCCTTCGCGTGCGTCGCCATCTCGCCCGTGCAATCCGTCGGCGTGCCCTCGGGCACGTGGTAGAAGAACTCGCTCCGCGCGATCTTGCCGTCCTTGACGGTGTACAGGCACGCCTCGGACATCTGGAATCGCTGACCCTCCATCGGGCCGGCCTTCGGCGTCAGGTCGATCGACATGAAGCAGATGAATTTGTCGTCGCACGGGTACGGCCCGTCGACCTCGCCGCCGTGGACCTCGTTCATCTCGAAGAACTGGTCCGACCCCTTCAGCAGCGCCGCCTTGCCCGACATCTCGCGGCTGTCCATCGGCCCCTGCACGGCCTCGTAGGCGGTCGCGTCGTCCGCGTACAGCTCCTCGATGGCCTTGCGGTGCTCGCCCGCTTTGCACAACTCGACCAGGCGTTTTGCGACTTCGTACGTGCTCATGTTTGATCTCCGTATGGGTGTCGTGACGAAGATACCGGACAGAAGGGGCGAAGAAAAGCCCCCGCTCCGAGCAACGTCGAAGCGGGGGCCGGAATCAGGCCAAGTGCTGTGATCGTGCCATCCGGCGCGGCTCAGCGGCTCGCGCGGTCGAAGACGTAGAGAAACTCGCGGGCGATCTGGGCCGCGCGCTCGTCGTAGGTCGCCGCCTCGGCCGGCGTGTTGTCGCTTATCTTGGGATCGACGAAGGGGATCGCGAAGCGGGCGTCCGCGCCCGGCACGTAGGGGCATGCCTCGTCGGCCTCGTCGCAGACCATGATCGCCGCGAATTCGAGCTTCGGGTTCGGCGCACCGTCGTACTTTTTGCTGAAGCACGGCATGGGCATCGAGCCGCCCGAGAGTTTGACGAGGTAGACGGGATTGGCGTCGTCGGAGGTCTTCAGCACGTCGAACCCGGCCCGCTCGATCGCGGCGACGGCCCGAGGATTGAACGCGGTGCTCTCGGTGCCGCCCGAGTAGGTCCGCGCCGGGATGCCGTACACCGCCGAGGCGGCCTGGGCGAAGAGCTGCGACATGTGGCTCCGCCGGCTGTTGTGCGTGCAGACGAAGTTCAGGTACGAGGTCTCGCCCGCCTCGTAGCGGCCTTTGACGTAGTCGGCCAACCCATCGAGCAGCTCGCGCCGCTCGGGGGGGATCTGGCCGAACTCGGCCCTGCGGGCGTCGACAAAGGCACGGAGCTCTGGGTAGAGCTTGTCGGTCGTGTTGCTCGCGGCGTTCGCGAGCGGCGCCACGAGGGCCAGGGCGGCGATCGCGAGGAGGGCGGTCTTGATCATCTCGGTGTCTCCCATTCCGGTCGATCCTGTGGTCTCAGTCGCAGCAGCCGGGCTCGCAGGCCGGCTCCGCGGTCTCCTCATCGGGCGGGCGGCAGCCCTCACCGACGAGCGGGGCGCTGGCTCGGAATGCCGAGGCCCAGGACTCCATCAGCCCCGCGAGACGCTCGGTGTCCGCGCGATAGAGCATCGCCCGCCCCTCCTTGCGGTTCTCGAGCAGCCCGGCCCGGGCCAACTGGCTCAAGTGGCGTGCGACGACGGAGAAATCGACGGCGCAGCAGGCCGCGACCTCCGTCACGCTCGCCTCGCGCCCGCACTTGACCAGGCATGCAAGGAGCTTCAGCCTGGTGGGCTCGGCGAGGGCCTTGAACACCTCCGCGTCGAGCGCCTCGTCGAGCGGGCTGTGCCGCTCCGAGGCCTCGCTCGGCGTGCAGGCGGTCTGGGAATCGGGCTTGGTCACTGACACCATCGTGCCAGCGTAGCCCGCGGATCGATCCTCGGCGAGCCGCGATCGAAGCCCGTTGCAACAACAAAGCGGGCCGGCCCGATTGGGCCGGCCCGTTGTCGCGAGCGATCGAGTCGAACGAAGGGTCAGCTCAGGATGTTCAGGTGCGTCGCCGGGTCGCGGGTGTCGAGGAAGCGCGAGACGTTCGGGAACACGGTGTCCATCTCGCTGATCGGCACGCCCATCCAGCGGGCGAGCTCGAAGCCGTACTGCTCGACGGCGGTCGTGGGGATGAACTGGCCCCGGGTGTTCGAGGAGTCGTCGGGTCCACCGAGCAGGATGTTGTTGTACTGCCCGTAGAACTTGCCGCCGTCGACCTGGCTGCCGCCCATGACGAACTGGCTGGAGCCCCAGCCGTGGTCGGAGCCGTTGCCGTTGGATCGGTAGGTGCGGGCGAAGTCGGATGCGGTGAAGGTCGTCACCTGGTCGAGCATGCCGAGCTCGGTGAGGGCCGAGTGGAGGTAGAGCAGCGCGTCGTTGACCTCCTTGAGGCGGGTGCCGTGGGGGCCGAGGCGGGCCTGCTCGGTGAGCCCGTTGGGGTCGCCGATGAGGCCGTTGTGGTTGTCGAAGCCGCCGAGCGAAACGAAGAACACCTGCCGGTTGTGCCCGAGGCCGCTCATGCCGAACTCGATCAGGCGGGCAACCATCTGGACCTGCTGACCCAGGTTGCTGTCCGGGCGCGGCGTGGTGATGACCGTCGGCTGATCGAGGAGCGAGTCGATCAGGGCCCCGTTGTCGACCGCGCGGCGGCTGATGTCGGCGATGACCTTGCGCATCGGCGTGCTGGCGGGGTGGGTCGGGTCGTCCTGGACCGCGAGCATGTCGAGGAAGGCCTGATGCACCTGGCTCTGGCGGCTCGTGTTCAGGTCGAGCCCGATCGGGCCGTTTCGCCCGACCGAGTAGGCCGTGACGTCTCGCCCGGCGAGGAACCGGCTCTGGCCGGCGATCGAGATGTTCATCGAGACGCTGGCGTTCGGGTTGGCGCCATTGGCCTGGACCATGTCGGCGATGCGCCCACCCCAGCCGAGCCCGTCGGTGGCGTCGGGGCGTGTCAGCTGCCACTGTTCCTGCTGGAAGTTGTGGCCGAAGAGCTGGGAGGGCCGCGGGACCGTGCTGTTGCGGTAGTCGTCGCGCGTCATCGGAAAGAGCAGCGTGCCGACGTTATTGAGCACCGCGACATTGCCCTGGTTGAATAGGTCGCGGACGCCCGCGAAGGCCGGGTGCATCGCGAACCGCCGCGTGCCGGTGTTTGAGGGCGCGACGACGTTGGGCGCTAGCTCGCCCGGGGTGAGCGCGAGCGTGGTCCGCTCCTGGGCGTAGTCGGCGTAGTTCTGGTCGCCGCCGTCCCAGGGGATGACCGTGTTGCCCGAGTCGTTGCCGCCGAACATGAATATGCAGATGAGCGCCTTGTAGTCGTTGAAGGGCGTTGCCACGCTCTCGAGCGCCGCGTTGATCGACCGGAGCGCGAAGACCTGGTTGGTGATGCCGGCGAGCCCGAGCGCCGCGCAGGACCCCTGCCTCAGGAAGGAGCGGCGCGAGACGAGCTGATCGAGGTTGTCGTTCATGTCTTGGTTTCCTTGATCTCTTGCTGTGTCGTCTTCGTGCCGCGGGTCAGCGGAGCACGCGGTAGTTGAGGCTGCAGACCATCAGGACCGTGGCGATCTCGACGCGGTCGTCGTTGTCGCCGTCCAGGTTCACCGTGTCGACGATGATCTGGCGGATGTCGGGCGGGGTCGTGCCGAAGTTGAGCATCATGTCGAGCCGGTCGACCAGCGCGTCGGCGTCCGGCGCCAGGGCGAGCAGCTCGGCCTCGATCGTGTCGTCCCACTGGCTGAGGTTGTCGATGTTCTCGAGCTGGTTGACGATCTCGATCACCGAGTTGTCGTTCATGATCTGGACCTCCGGCGCCGCGAAGCCGCCCTTGGACAGCGGCGTGTTGAGCGGCGTGAAGGTCGGCTCGTAGAAGTTGAACACGGTGGGCGTGCGGAGCAGGCCCTGGCCGACGTTGCGCTGGAAGTTGTCGTGGTTGCTGATGCTCAGCCGGAACGGGAACGCGACGTTCCGGTCCTCGAGGTACTGGAAGACGCGGTGCGCCCCGTGGATCGCCAGAAGCGGCTCTTTGATCCGCCCGTAGAACGGGTTCCCGCGGTACGCCGGGTTGCGGGCCTCGTCGTCGAGGAGCAGCGCCTTGACGGTCGCGAACATGTCCCCACGGACGCCGGTTCCGTAGGGCCCGTTCCCCTCGAACGCCTCGGTGACGCGGGCGACGTACCCGGGCGTCGGGTTGGCCGTGACCATCCGCTGGATCAGCTGGCGGCTGATGAACGGCGCCGTGCTCGGGTGGAAGAAGATGTTGTCCAGCGCCAGCTCCACGTCCGACAGCGCGTTGGCCAGGCTCTCGGGCTGCGCCGGGATGAACCCGTTCAGCGGCACGGCGCCCGGGTAGTCGAGCAACTGCTTGGGCCCGAACTCGTGACGCTCGGGCCGCATCTCCATCACCTCGCCCGAGATGTTGTTGAACCCCGTGAAGATCCGCGCGAACTGCGCGATCGCCTCGGCGGGGTCGAAGGCCGGGATGTCCTCGCCGAATGCGTCCTGCTCGCGGACGCCGCCGAGCGTCAGGTCCCACAGTCCGACCGAGAAGAGCTGGATGACCTCGCGGGCGTAGTTCTGGTCGGGCTCGGTCCCCCGGACGGGGTCGGCCTTGCGGTTGTCCTCGTAGGTGAGCCAGTCGCCCATCTCCTCGTTGAAGGTGATGTCGTGGAGCATCTCGCGATAATTGCCGGTCGAGCCCAGGCTCGGGTCGGGCATCGCGTTCTTGATGTACAGGCTGTACAGCGACTCCTCGTCGCTGCGTTCATTGATCGCGATGATCTGGACGACCGACCAGGCGATCTTCTGTCGGAGCTGGTCGTCGCCCTCGACGATGATGTTGTCCCAGAGGTTCGGCGAGTGGCTCCCGCGCCCGGCGTCGCTCATCGCGTCGGTCAGCTCCTGGCTCATGTAGTTGCCCGCGACCGTCAGCTGGTTGTCGATCCAAGCCTCGAATCCGCTGGCCATCACGAACGCGACGTCGTCGTTGCGCGGCCCGAACCCGGCCTGCCACAAGAAGCGGCGCGCCTCGGCCTCGGACACCGGCGTGGCCAGGTCGTACGCGGCCGGCGCGACCGTGATGATCCGCTCTGCCACGTCGGTCAGCCCGCCGTCGTCTGTCACGGTGCAGGTCACCGTGTAGGTGCCCGGCGCGTTGAATGTCACCTGTGCGCCGGGGCCGGTCGCGGTCCCCTGGCCCCCGAGATCCCAGTCGTAGGCGACGATGTTCTCCTGGCGGTCGAACGAGTCCGACGCGTCGAGCTCCACCGTCAGCGGGGCGACGCCCAGGTAGGTGTCGCTGGTGACCAGCGCCGTCGGCGGCTCGTCCTCGTCGACGAGGGCGAGGAACGTCGCCTCGTACGACGCGCCACGCGCGTCCGTCGCCGTCAGCGTGACCGGGACCGCGCCGGTCAGGTCGCTCTCCGAGATGATGCGGATCGTCCGCTCGCCGCCGCTGCCCAGGACCTGAACGTTCGAGGCGGGCAGCACGTCGGGCGCGGTCGTCGAGACGCTGAGCTGGATGTCGTCCTCGGCCGTGAAGTCGTCGCGTAGCGTGAACGGCGTGCCGAGCGACTGGCTGTTCGGGCCGGCGTAGACCAGGCCGATCTCGCTGATCGTCGGCGGGCGGTTCGCGATCCGGCCCTGCTCGAAGAAGTTGTCCACGAAGACCGCCACGTCGAGCTGGCTCGGGATGCCGTCGGCGTTCAGGTCCGCCTCGGGGTCATTGCTCAGAAACCGATCGACGAATCGGGCCGCGTCGCGCTGGCTCACGTAGCCGCTGCCGTCGAGGTCGGCGGGGAGGAACGCCAGCGTCGCGCCGGTGTCGAGCAGCACCCCGGAGCCCGATGCGACGTCGAGGGTCAGCACGGCGGAGGTCGCGAACTCGACGCCCGAGAGATCGACCTCGATCCAGCTCCGGCCCTCCTGGAAGTCGACGAAGTCGACGTTCGCGCCGTCGGCAGCGACCGCGCGGACCCCGGTCAGCGGCTCATCGAAGTTCAGGCGCAGCGTGACACCCATCACCCGCGCGTCGATCGCCTCGATCGACACGGGGCCGCTTAGCGCGATCTCTCTCTGGAACTGCGACTGCCCGACGCTGCTCGTCGCCGACATCAGCGTCGGCCCGCCCTGCGCGGTGCCCGCGAGCGCCGCCAGGATCCCCGATGCCGCCAGACGGACGCGGCCGCACGTCTCGAACCTTCTCTTGAGCATGGCTGGCTCCCCCGCGCCGTCGCGACCGCTCGAGAGGGAGACCGAACGCTCCCGCGGACCGCGGACGCATGATGTGCCCGGACAATACCTGCGATTGCGACGAACACTCGCGGTGTGTTTGGCGAGACACACGTGGACGGCAAGGCAACGGGCGCGCGAGCGCTCTATTGCCCGTGCGGCCGGAAGTGTGCGGGCTCGGACACACTTCGCTCGAACCAGACCCGCGAGCTCTCGGCACCCGGATCAAGCGGTCCGCCGTGACCCGGGAACCACAGCGTGCCGTCAAGATCGAAAAGCTGCGCAATCGACGCGGACCTATCACCCGTGTCACCGCTCACGCCCTCGAAGAACGCGGTCGCCATGCGCGTCGGCTCGATCAGCGCGCCGGCGACGAGATCTCCGACCAGCACGTAGCCGTTGTCGAGCACGATCGAGACCGATCCGTCGGTGTGCCCCGGCGTCGGGAGGATCGAACCGGCGATGCCGAATCGCTCGAGCGAAGACTCGCCGCCGAGGAGTTCATCGGGTTCGAACGGCTCGTAGGGCCTCGTGACGAACGGGCGAGCGAGGCCGGGGAGCAGCCCGTTGGGACGGACGGGGCCGCCGGATCCGACCCGCAGTTCGAACGCGTCGAGCCCGTGCACGAGGATCGGCGCACCGGTGAGCGCCCGCACCTCGGGGGCCGCGCCGGCGTGATCGCGGTGCGAGTGCGTCAGCACGATCGCGTGGATCTCCGAGCGCTCGATGCCCAGTCGGTCACATCTCTCGAGCAGCATCTCGCCGCGGCCGGGGGGGCCCGGGTCGACGATGATCGCGTCGCCGCGCGGCGATTCGATCACGTACGCGTTTGTCAGCGGGTAGGCGATGCGGTGCACCGTCGTGCCGTCAGCCTCGAAGCTGTCGACCGACGAGCATCCGACGAGCGGGAGGCACGCGAGCGCGACGCCGAGGCCGCGAGACATCTCAGGCGCTGGCGAGCAGAGGCACGACGCTCGATCCCGTCGAGGTCGCCCGCCGCACGCGTTCGAAGATCGCACCCACTTCCGGTCGTGTGAGCTTCGCGCCGGGGCCTCGCTCGCGCACCAGAGCGATGGTCTGGATCGCCAGCACCAGGTTCAGGCTGTTGAAAGCCACGATCCCGGGCGCGGCGCCGTGCCGCTCGAGCAGCTCGACATACCGGCTCGCGAGCCGCAGGTCCTCGTCCGCGAGTTCGAAGAGGATCGCCCGTTCCTCCGGCCCGGGGATGTACTTCCGGCCCTCGGCGTCGTCCGCCTGCGCGTCGCGCAGGATGTTGACGAGCTGGAGCGCCTCGCCGAACCGGGGCGCGAGCTCGCGGAGCTCGTCGCCCGCCGCCCGCAGCGTGGGGTTGTGTCGAAGGAACAGATCGGTCAGCAGCTCGCCCACGATGCCCGCGACGTGGTAGCAGTACAGGCGGACGTCCTCGATCGTCCGGGCCGGCTCGTCGCGGCGCAGGTACGACGCCATGCCGTCGATCGTGCGGCAGAGGTGTCCCGCGATCATCCGCCGAACGCTCGGCTCGAGCGCCGCGTATGCCGAGAGCACCGGCTCGACCTGGTCGAGCAGCTCGGCGTAGCCGGTCTGCGTGAGCTCGGCCCCGTCCAGCATCGCGCGGATCGCCGCCATCGCCGGCTCGGCGGCCGACTCGGACCCGCCGTCCAGGATCGCGCGCACGGTCTCGAGGCCGGCGAGCTTCTCCTCCGTGCTCCAGGCTGGCTCGTCCTCGAACGTGTCCGCGATTCGAAAGAGCAGGTAGGCGATGGTGGTCTGGCGTCGGACCGGCTCGGGCATCAGCGGGATCGACAGCGCGAACGTGCGGCTGCTGCCCTGAAGCAGCGCGTCGAGCTGTGCGGTGCCGAGAGCCGCGGCAGGGGCGGTCGATGGCGTGTTCTCAGGCGTCAATGCTGGCTCCGTCACGGCCGCGATGGCCTCGGGGCGGGTCCTCCGGCCCGGTTGTTAGTCGGCATGATACCGAGAGCCCGGGCTTCGCGAGATGCCGCTGTCCGGTTTCCGATCGCCCGACCCGAATCCCGCGCGCCACGCATAAGCTCCGCCGATGAGCACGGATGCGGCGAACCTCGAAGAGGTGGTGATCGTCGACGAGCACGATCACGAGCTCGGCACCATGGAGAAGCTCGCCGCCCATCGGGACGGTGGCAGGCTCCACCGGGCGTTCTCGGTGTTCCTGTTCGACGATCGCGGCAGATTGCTGTTGCAACAGCGGGCCGCGTCGAAGTACCACTTCGGCGGGCTCTGGGCCAATACATGCTGCAGCCACCCGCGACGCGGCGAGTCGCCCGTCGAAGCGGGCGCCCGGCGTCTGGTCGAGGAGCTGGGCATCGGAGCTGTGGAGCTCTCGGTCGCGACGACCTTCACCTACCGGGCGCATGACGAGGCGAGCGGCCTGACCGAGCACGAGTTCGATCATGTGCTCGTGGGGCGGTTCGGCGGCGAGCCGAAGCCGAACCCCGACGAGGTCCAGGCCGTGCGTTGGGTTGACACAGAAGAGCTCGACCGCGAGCTGGCCGAACGTCCCGAGGTCTTCTCGCCCTGGTTCCCGATCGCCCTCAGGGCGCTGCGTTCGGCGCAACGATCCCGCTGACGGCCTCGCCCAGGGCTCGGCAGGCGATAGACGACAGCCGCGCCGCGGTCAGCATCGCGGGCAGGTGCTGCGGGTGGCCGAGCAGATGGGCCGCGGCCCTCGAGGTATTCGTCCGTCCGTCCGGCGTGACGAATCGTGCCAGGAATCCGGGGAGCGTGTGGGCGGCGGTGTCGGAGATCGCCCGGACGCCGACGACACGGTCCCCGAGACTGGCCCGGACGATCGCCTGCTCCATGTCGACCGCGTCGGCGCCGGTCTCGGCGTACAACGCGGCCTTCTGCGCTGGAGTCTCGACGACGTGGCCGGCGGTGTGGATCCGCCCGGCCCGCGCTCCCGGCGGCGGATGGACATCGCCGTCGATGATCACGTCGCCGGTTCGCAGCGCCGGGTCGAGCCCTCCGCCGATGCCCGCGACGAGGATCAGTCCCGATTCCGGGATCTCCGCGGGCATCGCGCTCGCGGCGGGGCCGATGACCAGGACGCGGGCGACCGAGCTCGAGGGCAGCCGCCTTCGGATCGCGGCGGCCTCGAGCTCAAGCGCGGTGAGTATGAGCGGCGGGTTCGGCATCGGATCGGTTCGGCGTTTGGCGTCCAGCCTAGGTATAGTGGCCGGTTACTTCGGGCGTCGCGATCGGTGTGGGCGCCGCCCGCTGGCTGGAGTGAACCCGCGGCATGAGGCCGCGTGCAAAGGCAGGCATACATGGGCGTCCCCGCCTCGCAGATGTGGACCGTCGCGACGTACGTGCTGAAGCAGAAGCTCAGCGGGCGCAAGCGCTACCCGCTGGTGCTGATGCTCGAGCCGCTGTTCCGCTGCAACCTGGCGTGCGCCGGCTGCGGCAAGATCCAGTACCCGGCGCACATCCTGAAGAAGCACCTCTCGGCCGAGGAGTGCTTCAAGGCGGTCGAGGAGTGCGGGGCGCCGATGGTCTCGATCCCCGGCGGCGAGCCGCTTCTGCACCCGGAGATCAAGGAGATCGTCGAGGGGCTCGTCGCGCGCAAGAAGTACATCTATCTCTGCACGAACGCGATCCTGCTCAAAGACAAGATCGACCTGTTCAAGCCCAGCAAGTACCTGACGTTCTCGATCCACATGGACGGTCAGCAGGACGCGCACGACTTCGCGGTCTGCCGCGACGGCACGTACGACAAGGCGGTCGCCGGCATCAGGGAGGCCGTCAAGCGCGGCTTCCGCGTGACGACCAACACGACGCTGTTCGAGGGTGCCGACCCGCTGAGCGTCCGCGATTTCTTCGACGAGATGACCGACCTGGGCGTCGAGGGCATGATGGTCTCGCCGGGCTACAGCTACCAGAAGGCGCCGGACCAGGAGAAATTCCTGGGGCGCGAGAAGAGCCGCGAGCTGTTCAGGTCGATCCTGTCGAACCGCAAGGGCCGCTGGAAGTTCAACCAGAGCCCGCTGTTCCTCGAGTTCCTGATGGGCAAGCAGCACTACCGCTGCACGCCCTGGGGCATGCCGACATACAACCTCTTCGGCTGGCAGAAGCCGTGCTACCTGCTGCAGGAGGGCTACGCCGACTCGTTCGAGGAGATGATGAGCTCGACCGAGTGGGACAACTACGGCACCGAGTCGGGCAATCCCGAGTGCGCGAACTGCATGGTGCACTCGGGCTACGAGGCCTCGGCGGTCGACGACACCTTCGGCTCGCCGGCCGGTCTGTTCCGCACGATCAAGGCGATGCTGTTCAACAAGCACCCCGACCCGGACCAGCTCGGCAAGGCGCGCGAGCTCGCGGGCAAGAGCACTCTTGTGTCGCTGACGGTCTCGGCCGAGATCGAGGCCCGGGGCGGATCGCCCGCGGGCGCGAACGGCGGGGCTTCGGGCTTCGTGGGCATCGAGAAGGAGGGCGCGGGCGTCTGATCGGCTCACTCGAAGCCGGATCGATCAGTCGATCTTGCTGCCGGCCTCGAACTCGTCTCCGCGGACCAGGATCGAACTGCCGCGTCGGCTGTCTCCCCAGACGGTGGAGCCTCGAGGCGCCCAGAGCGTCGGGTCGGTGAGTTCGAACTCGCTGAGACGCTCGACGTGCCCGTCGAAGAACGGGATGTTCATCGTGTCGCCCCCGTGGCGGAGGAAGATCCGTGAGAGTTGCTCGCTCGGCTTCCCGTTCTCGCGGGCGAGACCGGTGTGGCCACTCGGGCCGTTGCCGTTGAAGTAAGGTGCGACGGCGAGGAAATTGCCCTGGGGCGATCCGGTGAAGCCGCTGGTGCGTGTCGAGGTCGTGTAGTCGAGCCCCGTCTTCCCGTTGAGCGTGGTCCAGAACCGACCGCTCTCGCTGAGGATCGCCTTCCGGCTGGGGTTGCCGACCCGGGTGATCTGCGGGGCGTAGTTCGGCGGGGGCGTCAGGCCTGTGGCGAGCCACTGCCCCGGAGGCTGCAGGCCGCCCCGCGGTGCGAATCCGAGGATGCCCTGCGGCGCGTTCTGGGCCTCGCCGAGCGTCGGGAACACCTGCGAGCGAACGAAGAAGTGCGGAGCCGCGGTGTAGCTCAAGATGCGCGGGTGCGGCCCGTCGCCGCCCGCAGCGCGGTCCATCGGCAGGAGCCCCTGCGGTCGAAACACCCCGATGTACTCCTCGCGGTTCGAGGGGCAGCGGAAGTCGGAGTCCTCGAGGAGCTGCTGGAACCGCTGCAGACGATCGGGCGAGAAGCCGAGCGATTCACCGACGAGCGGGCTGAGAATGTCCCAATTCGAGACGGGACCGGCCGGCGTGTTCCGCACCGGGTTGCTCGCGGAGTCGTAGTTGAACCCGCTCGTCGCCGGGCCGGGCAACCACTCGCGATTGTTCGTCGTGTACGTCGCCATCCCCTGGCCGATCGAGCGCTGGTTCGCGAGGCAGACGACGTCCTGGCCGGCCTGCCGGGCGCTGCCAAGCGCGGGCAGCAGGATGCCGATCAGCAATGCGATGATCGCGATGACGACGAGGAGCTCGATCAGCGTGAACGCGCGTCGATTCGGTGGCATGATCTCTGGGTCTCCGACCGGTGCGCGGCTGGTGGAAACGAATCCGGGGGACAAGGATAGCCGGTTTGCCTCGCCCACTTTCTGTCATCACATTTCATCGGATCATCGATCCGCTGCCCGTTCGCCGGCGCGGCTAGCCTCGTGCCAGCGAACGCCGGGTTTCGCCGATTCTTCATCCGCCGTCCCGGGACCGGGACGACGCAGCCGAGGGTGGTCGATGCCGCAGGAGAGCAAGTCGAGGGGTGCGAGCGGGGACTCGATCGCTCACGATCAGAGCGAAGACCGGAACCTCGAGGGCTGGGCGCCGGATCTGTCCGATATTACGGCCGCCCGCGAGGCGCTGAATCAGGCGTTCGACTACCGCGGCGACGTCACGTTCGTGATGCGAGCCGGCGAGCCGGTGGTCGGCTATGTCTTCGAGCGTGATCTCGGGGGCGACGACTTCGATGCCTGGTCGGTCCGCCTGTACCCGACCGATCGCGACGAGAAGGTCCGGATCTCGATGGCCGACGTCGAGCGGGTCGAGTTCACCGGCAAGGACACCGCGGCGGGCAAGAGCTTCGAGAAGTGGATGGATCGCTACCGCACGAAGCTGGTCGAGCGGGCCAAGGCGAAGCTCGAGGCCGAGCCGAGTTCCTAACGCCAGCGACGCGTTGCACAACCGCTCAAGCTGACTCGGCCAGGCGCTTCTGGCGGGCCAGCGCCATCATCGGGAAGTACAGCCGGTAGTAGTGGTACCGAAGGTAGTAGACGTTCGGGAACCCGGTGCCGGTCCACCAGGGCTCGTCCCAGCCTCCGTCTTCGGCCTGGGTCTCGGCCAGCCACTCGAGCGCTCGGAGCACGTCGGGGTCGTTCGGCCCGTAGACCGACATCATCCCCATCGCGCCCCAGGCGGTCTGCGAGGCGGTCGATTCGCCGGTGCCCTTGAGCGACGGATCGCGGTACGTGTCGGGCGTCTCGCCGAAGCTGCCGTCGGCTTTCTGCACGCTCTTGAGCCAGTCGGCGGATCTGCGGGTGTAGTCCGACCGCATGTCCTCGCCGATCGCGGCCAGGCCGACGAGCACCTGCCACGAGCCGTAGACGTAGTTGACGCCCCAGCGGCCCCACCAGGCGCCGGACGGGTCCTGGTCCTTCTTGAGGTACTCGATCGCCGCCCGGCCCTCGGGGTCGCTCGCGCGGAGGCCCGTGTGCCCGAGCGCCTCGAGAACGCGCCCGGTGATGTCGGGGCACGACGGGTCCTGCATCGCGTTGTGATCGGCGAACGGGACCTCCTCGAGGATCGGGCGGTCCATGGTCCGGTCGAACGCGGCCCAGCCGCCGTCGTCGTTCTGCATCGCGAGCAGCCACGCGCGGCCACGCTCGATCGCGGGCGTGGCCCGCTCGCCGCCGAGGCGGTGCAGCGCGGCGATCGCCATCGCCGAGTCGTCGGTGTCCGGGTAGTGCGGGTTGGCGTACTCGAACGCCCAGGCGCCGGGCTCGACGTCGGGCACGGCGCGGGCCCAGTCGCTCTTGACGCGGATCTCGTGTCGGAGCAACCAATCCGTGCCTCGGATCGCCTCGTCGTCGGTGGGCTCGAGCACGCCCTCGGCGAAGGCGTGCAGCGCAATCCCGGTGTCCCAGCCCGGGCTGAAGCAGGGCTGCACGCGGATGCCCTCGGGCTCGTGCAGGAAGAAGTCTCGCAGGTCCTTGTGGCACTTGACGACGAGCGGGTGGTCGTCGGGGTAGCCCAGGCACTTGAAGACGACCAGCGAGTAGACCATCGGCGGGAAGATCGCGCCGAGGCCCTCGGAGCTCTCGTGGTGCTCGACGATCCACTTCTCGGCGGCCCTGATGGCCGACTTGCGGAACGGCTTCAGCGGGATCGCGTGGTAGAGCTTCAGCAGCCTGTCGGCCAGCAGGAAGAGCTTCGACCAATTGGGAGGCAGCGGGAACGCCGACTCCTGCGAGAGCCGGGACGCCGCGGCGCGATCGATGTACAGCTCGGAGATGCCCTGCGACTCGCTCAGCTCGCGACGCGGGCGCAGCGTGGTCACGAGCCCGAGCGGCAGGACCATGGTCCGTGTCCAGGCGGACATGTTGTAGAGGTTCAGCGGGAACCAGCGCGGCAGCCAGACGAGCTCCGGCGGGATCGTCGGGCAGGCGCTGAACGGCACCTGGCCCAGGCACGCGAAGTAGAACCGCGTGAAGGTGTTGACCTTCTCCGCGCCGCCCATCCGCAGGATCAGATCACGCGCCCGCCGCATGTGCGGCGCCTCGGTGTCGTCGCCCATCAGCTTGAGGGCGAAGTACGCCTGCACCGTGCCGCTGATGTCGGCCGGGCCGCCCGGGAAGAGCAGCCAGCCGCCGTCCCACTCGCCGCCGTCGGAGCACTGGATGTGGCGGAGCGAGTCGGCGATCCGGGGCAGGGCCTCGTCGTCCTCGTTGCCGAGGATCCACTGCATGAGGATGTACTCGGACTCTGTGATGCTGCCGCCCTCGAGCCGTGCGCACCAGTGGCCGTCCTCGTGCTGCAGATCGAGGAGGTGGGACCGGATCCCGTCGAGCGCGCGGTCGAATCTCGCGCGTTGTCCTTCGGGCGTGCCCTCGAGCACGGGCGGTGCGCTGCCTGCGACCTGCTGCGACATCAACGGACCCTCCTGAGCCGAGGCCAAGCGTACGCGGACCCCGCTCGGAGCGTGTAGATAAGGGACATGCCGGGCGGACTTCCCGACAATCTGGACCTCGTCACCGGCGGGTGCGGCTTCATCGGCCGCCACCTCGTCGCCGCATTGCGGGAGGCGGGGCGGCGCGTGC
Organism: Planctomycetota bacterium; assembly: GCA_038521625.1. Lineage (GTDB taxonomy): Bacteria > Planctomycetota > Phycisphaerae > Phycisphaerales > UBA1924 > JBCBKP01. The sequence goes on along the minus strand of JBCBKP010000012.1, from coordinate 38,654 downwards.
GGGTGCTCGACGTCTCGCCCCCCCCGGCGGGCTTCGAGGGCGTCGAGCTCGTCGAGGGCTCGGTCACCGATCCGTCCGTCTGCCGCGACGCCGTCGAGGGGGCGGATCGCGTGTTCCACATCGCCGGCACGGCCCAGCTCTGGGCGCCCGACCCGGGCGTGTTCGAGCGGGTCAACGCCGGCGGGACGAGCGTGGTCTTCGAGGCGGCGAGGGCCGCCGGCGTGCGCACGTTCGTGCACACCTCCAGCGACGTCGTCGAGCTCGCCGCCGGCCGAGACTTCGGGCCGTACGTCCGCTCCAAGGTCGAGGGCGAGCGGATCGTCTCGGAAGACGCCGGCCCGATGCGTGTGGTCATCGTCCGCCCGGCCGCGCCGATCGGCCCCGGCGACGACAACATGACGCCGCCGAGCAAGCTCCTCCGGATGCTGCTGACCGAGCCGCCGCCCGCGTATCTCGATTGTGTGCTGGATCTGGTCGACGTCCGCGATCTCGCGGCGGGGTTCATCGCCGCGGCCGGGGGAGATCGGGCGATCGTTCCGCTGCGTGGGCACCGCGTGCGCTTCGGCGAGCTGCTCGAGGCGATGCGGGCTCATACCGGCAGGAAGCTGCCAAAGGCGAGGATCCCGTACGCGCTCGCGTACGTCGCGGCGGTGGTGGGGGAGACGGTGAGCAGGATCACCAAGCGGGAGCCGAGCGCGACGATCGCGGGCGTGAAGCTCGCGCGGGCGCTGGAGACGGTGCCTCACGAGCGCGGGCCCGTCGAGCCGCGGCCTTTCGATATGACGCTGGCGGACGCGGTGGCGTGGCTTCGGGAGAGCGGACGCGTCTGATCAGGTCAGCGCCGGTTCCGCGCTGGTCCCGGACTTGGGCTCCACCTCGGAGCCGGCCTCGGGCTCGCGCCGCTCGTAGCCGAGCCGGTCGACCCAGGCGCCCCAGCGATCGTTGACCAGCCGCGCGATGTCGGGGTCGGGCGCGTACCTGTTCTTCTTGTACCCCTTGACCGAGTCGAGATACCGCTCGAAGGCCGGCCTGGCCGCCTTGAAGCCCGCGTCGCCGCCGTGGAGATCGAGCTTGCTGTAGATGTCGCCGATCGTGCCGAGCGGCGCCCGCTCAAAATCCTCGAACCGCACGTGGAGGCACTCGGACTCCGGCAGGCCCTCGGTGTCGCGATAGAGCGTCTCCATCATGCGCGTGTACGTGCCAAGCACGATCTCGTCGATGTCGACCCCGGTCGCCGGGCCGAGCCCGAGCTGCTTGAACAGCACGCCGTAGAAGTTCCGCATCGACGGCAGCACTCGGTAAGGATCACGTTGGATGTGCACGAACTTCGCGCCCGGGAAGGTCTCGCGGAGGAGCTTCACCCGGGCCGCGTAGACCGGGTTCTTGATCAGCAGCGTCGTGCCGGAGCCGTCGGGGCCCGGCTGGGTCCTTTCCAGCTTATTGAAGAACCGGCGGACGCAGCGCTGCCAGCGGGCGATCTGCGCCGGCGATGCGCCGTCGAAGAACAGCCCCTCGGACAGCTCCCGCTCGATGCGCTTGGGCAGGTAGAGCCCGTGGTAGAACGAGAGGCGCTGCATGTTCGCCAGCGCGATCTCGTCCTCCTGCGGCGAGTCGGGGTTGACCGGGATGCTGTCGATGTAGCGCCCGCTCGGCAGCGACTTTCGGAGCAGCGGGCCGAGGAACCGCTCGAGCAGCACGAAGTCCCAGGGCAGGCCCGTCGCGATCGGGGAGACGTAGCCGAACCGGCCGGACTTGCTCAGCACGTTGTAGAGGTGGGTCGTCCCGCTGCGCCAGTGGCCCAGGATGAACACCGGCGGGTGCTTCATCGGCGCCGTCGCGGCCCCGCGGCCCGGGCCGATCGACTCGAGCAGCGTGATCGGCAGGCGCCCGACCGCGGCCAGCCCTGCGAGCCCCAGGCGGAGCACGCCTCCCGCCGAGAGCGCCCCAGAGGCGACACCCGAAGCGGCGACCTCGGCGATGGTCCGCAGGTCGGCGCCGCACAGGGCGTGGCTCAGTCTGGGCTTGACGTCGGCGGGGCTCGGCATCGGCCCCGAGCGTAGCGGTCCGATTTCGGACGAGCGCGTCCCCCGGCTGTGGTAGCCCACTAGACTCGCGTCGGAGGCCCCGCCGCGCGGACCGGGGGGACGGGGCCGACGCCGCAACGCCCGACGGGCCCAGGGAGTGTGCGTGATGACCACGGCGCCAGCTCGCGACGCCATCCACGAGACGATCCTCACCGCGATCGGCAGCACGCCGCTCGTCAAGCTCCAGAAGATCGTCCCCGACGGCGCGGCTGAGGTCCTCGTCAAGTGCGACTTCATGAACCCGTGCGGCTCGCTCAAGGACCGCATCGCGCTGCACATCGTCGAGCAGGCCGAGAAGTCGGGCGATCTCAAGCCGGGCGGCGTCATCGTCGAGAACACGAGCGGCAACACCGGGCTCGGCCTGGCCATGGTCGCGGCCGTGAAGGGCTACCGCTGCGTCTTCACGATGCCGGACAAGATGAGCCAGGAGAAGATCAACATGATGAAGTCGTTCGGGGCCGAGGTGATCATCACCCCGACCGACGTCCCGGGCGACTCCCCCGATCACTACGTCAACACCGCCAAGCGCATCGCGGCCGAGACCCCCGGCGCGTACTACGTCAACCAGTACCACACGCCGCTGAACATCGACGCCCACTACGTGAGCACCGGTCCGGAGATCTGGGAGCAGACCGGCGGCGCGTTCGACGCCCTCTACGGCGCGACCGGCACCGGCGGCACGATGTCCGGCATCTCCAAGGCCATCAAGGAGCGCGACGCGAGCAAGAGGATGGTCGGCGTCGACATCCTCGGCTCGGTGCACTATCACCTCTTCCACACCGGCACCATGCCCACGCCGTACGTCTACGCCGTCGAGGGGATCGGCGAGGACATCAAGTGCGAGGCGATGGACTTCACGCACATCGACGACATGGTCCAGGTCACCGACAAGGAGTCGTTCCTGATGGCGCGGCGCCTCGTCCGCGAGGAGGGCCTGTTCTGCGGCGGTTCCTCGGGGTCGGTCGTCGCCGCGGCCATCAAGGGCGCCGTCGAGCTCGGCCCGGACAAGCGCGTGATCGCGATCCTCTGCGACTCGGCGACGCGGTACATCTCCAAGCACCTAAGCGACGCCTGGATGAAGGATCACGGCTACCTGGAGGAGGGTGAGGACCTTGGGTTCGTCGAGGATCTCCTCGCCGAGCGTCAGGGCCAGGTCATCACGGCCGGCGCCCGCGACACCGTCGCGACCGTCGCGGCGCTCATGAAGGAGAAGGGCGTCAGCCAGGTCCCGATCCTCGAGAACGGCAAGGTCGGCGCACGCCCGACGAAGATCGTGAGCGAGCTCGATCTGCTCCGCGGCCTCCACGGCGGCGGCATCACCCCCGAATCGCCCGTCGCCGAGGTCGCGGCGCCGATCGCCGGGCTCGTCTACCCGAAGGCGCGGCTCGAGGAGCTCTTTCACCTGTTCGAGACCGACCACGCCGCGATCGTCGTCGATGCGGGCGACCTGCTCGGGGTGGTCTCGAAGATCGATCTGGTCGATTACCTCGCGAGGCGCGGCGTCCGCCGGAACTGAGACAGCACGGAGCATCCTGTGAGAGACCCGAGAGAGATGAAGTTCGCGACCCGCGCGATCCATGCCGGCCAGAGCCCCGATCCGTCGACCGGCGCGATCACGACGCCGGTCTATATGACCTCGACCTACGTCCAGAAGAGCCCGGGCGTGATCGTCGGCGAGTACGACTACACGCGGGCCGCCAACCCGACGCGGACCGCGCTCGAGGCGAACCTCGCGGCGCTCGAGGGGGCGAAGCACGGGCTCTGCTTCGGGTCGGGCGTCGCCGCCGAGGGCGCGGTGCTCCACCTGCTCGACTCCGGCGACGAGGTCCTGCTCTGCGACGACGTTTACGGCGGGACGAACCGGCTCTTCCACCGGGTCTTCGGCCAGCTCGGCATCAAGACGGTCCTGATTGACATGACCGATCTCGACAGCGTCAAGAACGCGATCACGCCGCGCACGAAGCTCATCTGGCTCGAGACGCCGACGAACCCGACGCTCAAGATCATCGACATCGCCGCGGTCTCTCGACTCGGCAAGCAGGCCGGCGCGATCACCGTCGTGGACAATACCTTCGCGAGCCCGTATCTCCAGACGCCGCTGTCGCTCGGCGCCGACGTCGTCCACCACTCGATGACCAAGTACGTCGGCGGGCACTCCGACGCCCTGGGCGGGGCGCTGCTGACGAGCGACGACGAGCTGCACCGGCGCTTGAAGTTCATCCAGCTCTCCGAGGGCGCCGTTCCCGGCATCATGGAGTGCTCGCTCTTCCTGCGCTCCACGAAGACGCTCCACCTGCGCATGCAGCGCCATTGCGAGAACGCCGAGAGGATCGCGGCCCACCTGGACAAGCATCCGGCCGTGGAGAAGGTCGTCTACCCGGGCCTGGAGAGCCACCCGCAGCACGAGCTCGCGAAGAAGCAGATGTGCGGCTTCGGCGGGATGATCACGATCTACCTCAAGGGCGGCCTCGACGCGGCGAAGAAGATGCTCGAGGCCATCGAGCTCTTCGGGCTTGCGGAGAGCCTGGGCGGCGTCGAGAGCCTCATCGAGCACCCGGCGATCATGACCCACGCCTCGGTCCCGCCGGAGCAGCGTGAGCAGCTCGGCATCAGCGACGGTCTGGTTCGTCTCAGCGTCGGCGTCGAGGACGTCGATGACCTCATCGAGGACCTCGACCGCTCGCTCGCCTGAGCACCGCGTTCCAGGCGCAAAAAAGGAGGGAGGAGCCGAGAGCGGCTCGCTCCCCCCGCGGGGCTCTCTCTTCGGCGGTCTCCCGCCAAGTGCAGGGCGCTCGGTCCTCGATGCTCAGCCGAAGATGAGGTCGATGAGGATCTGCACGTTCGTGCTGTCGACGATGCCGTCGCTGTTCAGATCGGCGTCCGGGTCGTCGGTGCCGAGGGCCCGGAGCAGAACCGAGATATCGAAGACGCTGACGACGCCGTCGCCGTTCAGGTCGCCGCGGATGACCTCGGCGGTCGTGACGCCGAGCCCGCCGATGAAGACGCCGCTGTCGACCGAGCCGTAGCTGCGGAACTGGAGCCCGAAGATGGCGCCGCGGAATCGGTCGGTCTCGAAGTTGATCTCGCGCACCAGGTCGGCCGGGTCGCTCTGCAGCGGGTCGTTCTCGATCCTCTCAAAGTCGAAGAAGAAGCCGTTGCGGTCGAGGGCGAAGACGACCGCCGAGGCGTTTTCGAACGGGCCGTCCGCTGCCGTGAACGGGAACTGGCCGTTCGGGCCAGCCTCGTCGCCGGAGGACGTGCCGCGGACCGCCAGCGAGACCGACGACACCGGCCGGTTGAACTCGATGACGTGGTAGCCGGGGCCGCGGAACGCCAGCGCGTTCGGGTTCACGAGGTCGTAGGGGGGCGACTGGATGAACGCGCGCCGGGCCGGGCCGTTCGAGAAGTCGGCGATCGCGCCGAACGGGTTCTCCGCCTCGCCCGGGGCGTAGATATCGCCGACCTCGCCCGAGTCGTTGAACAGCGTCGAGAACTCCTCGTCCTCGATGCTGGCCGCCGAGAGTGGCTCGGCCGGCGTGACGCCGAGGCCGCCGATGAAGATGCCGCTGTTGTTCCGGGCGAAGTTGATGAACTCGAGCCCGAAGATGTCGCCCCGGAAGGCGTTCGTGAACCGGATCTCGCGGGCGAGCTCGGCGGGATCGCCCTGAAGCGGGTCGTTCGGGATCCGCCCGTCCGCTGTTCATCCCCCGTTTCCGGTTGCGCCGGTCTTCGTTCGGACGAAGCCGATGGCCGAATCGACGTCCCGGAACACCGGCACGGCCTCGACCGTCGGCTCGGACCCCTCCGCGAGCAGCCAGGCGACGGGCTTGCGGTAACGCACCGCGAGTTCGACTTCGCTCCGAGTGCCCTCGGCGCCCCGCAGGGCGATCACGACCGAAGAGGTGAGCACGTTGATGTGGTTCCGGCTCAGCGTGTCGGTTCCGCTCGGACCGCTGTGGGGCAGGTGGGTCATGATCGGGATCTCGATCCACGGGTTCGGGTACCCCGCCAGGGGTTCCGGCGCCTCGACCGACGTCGAGGGCACGATGCCGATCGACAGGCCGGCCCGGCCCGGCGTCTCGACGAACGCTCGGGCGACGGTCGTCATCGTCCCGCGGCCCGCGCCGGTGAGCAGGTGCACGCCCAGGGTTGCCAGTGCGGAGCCGAGCGACGCGGCCAGCTCGCCGCCATCGCTGCTGCCCGATCCCATCACGCCCACGATCGGTCGGAGCGGGGCGACCGTGTTCACCGCGACAACCCGTCCAGCCCGAGCCCGGCGATCAGGTCGTCCGCCGCACCGGCGATCCGGAGCCGTCCGCCGGCTTGTTCGAGCAGCTCTTCGGCCTCTCCGCTGCGTCCGACCTCTCGCAGGTTGATCATCCGGAGTGTCGCGGCCCGCGCGTACTGGGACGCGCGCATCGCCGGGTCGCTGTGCCGCAGCGCCTCCTCGGTCATCGGCAGCGCTTCCTCGGCCCGACCCAGCGCGAGCAGTGCGGCCGAGAGGTCCATGAGGGTCTGCACGATGTTGCGGTTCCCTGCCGACCACTGGGTGCGGCGTGTCGAGAGGACCTCGGTCAGCACGCGGATCGCATCGTCGTGGCGCCCGGCCTGCATCAGAAGGCCGCCGTAGCTGTTGCGCGTGTTGGTCTGCGAGACTTCTCCCAGAGACGAGGGCGGGACGTTGTCGATCAGATGCTCCAGGATCGGGATCCCGCGCTCGGGCTCGCCCATCAGGCCGTACGCCATCGCACGATTGCGCCGGATGGTGCCAGTAAGCCAGTGGGCCTCGCCGAGCACGCTGGTCGCGCGCTCGTCGGCCTCCTCGAGCATGGGGACGCCCGATCGGTCGCGCTCGTAGACGACCAGACAGTCGCCGAGAGTGCCGAGGGCCATGATCGAGTAGCTCGCGTTCGGTCCGTCTTCCGCGACCGAGAGCTCGAGGAGGCGCCTCGAGAGGCCGATCTGCTTGTCCGGCGTCGGGCCGAACCGATGCGCCATCATCATCCTCGCGACGAGCGACATCTCGTCGCTCGGCGATGCGATTCCCTCCCGCTCGTAGCGTGCCGCGAGTGCCTCCATCTCTGCGAGCGAGATCGGCGTTCGTTGCAGCACGCGGAGGAACTCTGGCCGATCCTCCGGCCAAAGCTCGCGGGCCTGCGCCATCGCGTGATCGATCGTCTCGCGGCGCCCGTGGATCCCCGCGCTGCTCTGTATGTCGTACTGGCGGACGAGAAGACTAATGACGCGCTCGTGCGGTGTGCCGTAGTGCGATTCCGCGATGCGGATCGCCGCCCCCAGCGTCTCGACCGCGCCGGGGGAGTTCTCGAGCTTCGTCTGCAGACGCGCGATCTGCTCGACCACCGGCAGCATCGCCTCGGGATCTCGTTGCGCGGCCTCGAGCGCCTGTTCGGCGAGGTTCGACAGGTCCTGCACCGAGAGCGGGCTCGGCTTCCCGCGCACGTCCGGGTCGGCGCTCTCGGCGATCGTCCGGAGCAGGGTCTCGCCGACGAGCGCGGCGCGGGCCCCGTTCTCCCGGGCCTCCTCGCGCTGCCGGAGCGCCTCGCCCAGACCCAGCACCGCTGCGCCCAGGCCGGCCATCAACGCGAGAACCGCGACGAGCGCGAGCACGCTCGCCGCGACGTGCCGAGAGACGAACTTCCGTGCGACGTAGACCGGGCTCGGCCCCGACGCCAGCACCGCTTCGCCCCTGATGAACCGATCCAGATCGTCCGCGAGCGCCGCGGCCGAGTCGTAGCGGAGCTCGGGGTCCCACGCGACCGCCTTGAGCACGATGCGGTCGAGATCGCCGCGGATCGCGCGGACGGTCTCGCCGTCGACGTCGCCCGATCGGCCGACCAATCGGCTCGGCGCCTCCGCGGGGCTCTCGTGCAGGTCGGGCGACTCGCGCGGCAGCTCGCCGGTCAGCGTCTCGCACAGCACCATCCCGAGCGCGTAGACGTCCGTCCGGATGTCGACGTCGTCCTTTCCGCGGACCTGCTCGGGGCTCCCGTACCGCGGCGTCCCGATCGGCGTGCCGAGCTGCGTCCAGCCCGAGCGGTCCGACTGCTCGATCGCCGTCGCGATGCCGAAGTCGATGACGCGCGGGCGGATCCCGCCCGTGTCCTCGGTCACCATGATGTTGCTGGGCTTGAGGTCGCGGTGGATGATCGCCCGCTGGTGCACCGCGTGCACCGCCCGCGCCACGCGGGCCACGAGCTCGACTCGACGTCGGATGGGCAGCCCTCGCGAGCGCGCGAACGCCGTGATCGGCTCGCCCTGCGCGAGCTCCATCACGACGAACAGCTGACCCTCGGGCGTCGCGCCCGCGTCGAGCACCTTGACGATGTCGGGGTGATCGATCCGCGCCAGGAACTGTCGCTCCTCGGTGAACCGCGCGAGCAGCTGGGGCGAGTCCAGCCCGGGCTTGAGCAGCTTGATCGCGACCTCGCGGTCGATCGGCAGACGCTGCCGAGCCCGGTACACGACCCCGAACCCGCCCTCGCCGAGACGCTCGATCGGCTCGTACGGACCGATCTTGTTCGGCAGCCCAGACGGCGTGCCGCTCGCTCGGGCGGCCGGCTGGGGATCGTCGAGAAACCCCTCGACGGAATCCTGCGAGCGGAGCAGCCGCTCGACCGCATCGAGCACCGGCTTTGATGGTGCGAGCGACTCGAGCACGGCCGCACGCTCGTCTCGCGGGATGCCCGAGACCCGATCGAACACCGATCTGGCGTGCTTCCAGACCTCCGCGGGCGAGAGCCGCGCTTCCTCTGATTGTGCCGCGCCGTCTTCCATGGCTGGACCCAGTATGCCGCGAGCCGCCCGGTCTGGCCCGCGTATTTGGACAGGCGGGACGAGAGCGCCGCGGGGGACATCCGAATGCGTCGCCGAATCGTCATATCGGATGTCCCCTGCCAACCGCCCCTCCCGCATGGACCGGGACGGCCCCGATCGGAGAGATCCCCGATCCGCGGCCAGACCCAGAGCCGGGGCGTACTCCAGTAGGACCGAACGATGTCCGCAATCAAGACCAGGTTCCTCATCGCTGCTTCCGCGGCGCTCCCGGGCGTCGCGTTCGCCCAGATCACACCGACGGGTTCGCTGCCGCCGACCACACCGACCGACGGCAACCTCGCCATTGACTCCGGCCAATCTGTCGGCGTCCTCATGGCTCTGCTGCTTCCCGCGGTCTAGGCGGCGCGCGAGTCTCCGGTCCGGACGGCGTCTCTGACCGAACTCCAGCAGCTCGGGACCACGGTCATCGCCACCGACACCAACGGCGACGGCCTGATCGTCGAGGAGGTGCCTACCGGCAACGTGACGCTCTTCCAGATCGGCGAGGGCCCGTACAACGCGCTCTCGATCGAAGTCTGCGACCCGCTCATCCGACGCCTGGCGAGCGTCGACGACCCGGCGAGTGTTCTCCCCGAGCTCGTCGACGGGAACTTCGCGCTGCCGATCTTCGAGGCGGACGGCCGCCAGCTCCTCACACAGATCGTGCTGCACGAGGGCGTGCCGCTCGACTTCGCGGTTCGTGCGCCCGACGGCAGCCCCTACTCGGTCGTTGACGGGATGGTCGTGGGATCGCAGGGCATGTACATCTTCGACATCACCGGGATGAGCATCGAGGAGGTCGCGGGTCTGCTTGATCTGTTCCACACAGACCATGACGCCGCCGCCCGGTTCTTCTACACGGGCGAGGCCTTCGCCGTCGACGGCGCTACGCGTACGCGAACTTCACCCCAACACCTGGCGCCGCCGGCGCCGTCGCCGTGGGTGGCCTGATCGCCGCCCGCCGGCGCCGCTGATCGCACGGCATCTCCCCACGCGCGCGGTGGCCGGGCCCTTCTGATAGGGCTCGGTCACCTGTTCGACGGCGTGATCAGTCTTCGCCGCCCCGCGCGAGCGCGTCGTGCAGATAGGCCCGCGCGAACTCCCAGTCCCGCTTCACCGTCCGGCTCGAGACGCCGGTGATCTCGGCGACAGACTCGACGTCTTGGCCCGCGAAGAACCGCAGGCGCGTCACCTGCGCCGCCCGCTCGTCGATCTGTTCCAGCCGATCGATCGCCTCGTCGAGCGCGATGTAATCGGACGGGTCCAGGCTCTCGGCGGCCGCGACGGCGTCCGCCTCGATCCTGGCGCCCTCCTTCAGCCGCTTCCCGCCGCGCTTGTCGCTCTTCTTCGCGCGCGCGTGGTCGATCAGGATCCGACGCATGGCGGTCGCCGCCGCGGCGAAGAACGCCCGTCGGTCGCGCCAGGGGAGACCAGCGTCGCCATGGTCGGCGCCCGTCGAGCGAAAGAGCCTCAGATACGTCTCGTTGACAAGACCCGTTGCCCCGAGGGTGTGGTCGGGGCGCTCCCCGCGCATGCGAGACCTCGCCATCCCGTGCAACTCGGCATAGAGAATCGAAGTGAGCCGATCACGCGCCGCGTCCGAGCCGCCCGACGACTCGGCGATCAGCCGCGTGATCTCGCCGATCGACGTCGCCGCGCCCGGGTTGGTGGGTCTCTCCGACACGAGACGAGGATAACGGATCGACCAAAAAGTTCATTCCCGTTGTCCCCCCGACCCCCGGAGCTCCGCCTGGTTCTCTGATCCACCGGCGTTCGGCCGGGCGGGGCACGCGGCGGTCCGGCCGCCCAACACAAGGAACCAAGAATGCGTAGCTTGACAGCAGCGACGCTGGCCGCCGCCGCCACGGCCGCTAGCTCACAGACCGTGCTCTTCAGCGAGAGCGAATTCGATCCGAACGACTGGACGGCGACGCCGTCGTTCCTGTTCGGGGCCGTCCAACCGGGCCAGACCCAGTCCGTGTCCACGGCTCGGTTCACCGCGGGCAACCCGGCGAACAGCTTCCTCGTGCAGCAGCACATGCTGGACAGCCCGTTCAACTCGTCTGTTGCACCGGTCCTCATGAACGACTGGACATACGACCCGAGCAGCGAGGGCGCGATCGAATCGATCTCGTTCTCGATGCGCACGATCAACGTCAGCGACCTCTCGCCCGCGTTCGGCACGCCGCGCGTGTTCCTGATGCAGGACGGGCGGCTCTACATCAGCAGCCAGGTCGGCGGCTCGTTCTTCGGCTTCGGCTTCGACGAGCAGACGCAGATTCGCAACTTCAGCGGGGCGGTCGAAACCAATTTCATTGAGATCATGCCCAACGCCGGCATCGATCTGAACAGCCACCCCGACTTCAACGGCTCCACCATCCACTTCGGCTTCGGCACGACGCTGACCCCCACCGACCTGGGCGGCCAGGGGCTCGTGACGCGTGCGATCGGCATCGATGACGTCAGCTTCCGCATCCAGACGGTTCCGACGCCGGGCGTGGCCGCCGCAGGGCTGGCCGGGCTCGTCCTGACCCGCCGCCGGCGGGCCTGACGTTCGGACCTTGCCGCGACCGACGCGGGCGGGCGTCTGCCCCGCGACCCTGGCGCCCGCGCGGAAGAGATCGCCGCGCGGGCGGTTTGGTCTTGAGCTCGCGCCGCGCTCAGCGGCGACCGTACTGGCGCTCGTAGAACGCCCGGTGCTCGCCCGACTTCAGCGGACGCCACCACGCCTCGTTCTCGCGGTACCAGCGGACCGTTGATTCCAGCGCATCCTCCCAGCGATCGGACGCCGGCGACCAGCCGAGTTCTCTCGTGGCCTTCGAGATATCGATCGAGTACCGCCGGTCGTGCCCGGGCCGATCGGCGACGTGATCGATCATCTCCTCGCCGACCCCGAAGCACCGCAGCAGCTCACGCGTGAGCTCGAGATTCGAGCGCTCGTTCTTTCCCCCGAGGTTGTAGACCTCCCCGGCCGCGCCGCGCTCGAGCGCGGCCAGCACACCGGCGTTGTGGTCGTCGACGTGGATCCAATCCCGGACGTTCTGGCCATCCCCGTACAGCGGGACCTTCAGGCCATCGATCAGATTGGTCGCGAAGAGCGGGATGACCTTCTCCGGGTACTGGTACGGACCGAAGTTGTTCGAGCCACGGGTCACGACCGCGTCGATCCCGAACGTCCGGTGGGCCGAGAGCACCACGAGGTCCGAGCCGGCCTTGCTCGCCGCGTACGGGCTGCTCGGCGCGAGCGGGCTCGACTCGTTGAAGAACAGCTCGGGCCGGTCCAGCGGGAGGTCGCCGTACACCTCGTCGGTCGAGACGTGGACCAGTCTTTCGCTGCTCAAGCGGGCGCGGATCGCGTCAACGATCGTCTGCGTACCGATCACGTTCGTCCGAACGAACGGCGTCGCGTCGATGATGGACCGATCGACGTGGCTCTCGGCCGCCATGTGCACGATGGCATCGGGGCGGTGCTCGTCGAGCACTGCATCGACGGCCGGGCGGTCGCAGACATCGCCGCGGACGAAGGCGTAGCGGTCCCCGTGCGCGGCCTCGAGCCCGTCGAGGTTCTCGAGGTTGCCCGAGTAGGTGAGCTTGTCGAACACGACGACCCGGTGGTCGGTCTCGCGAAGCACCAGTCTGGCGAAGTTGGCGCCGACGAAGCCCGCGCCGCCGGTCAGCAGGATCGTCTGTGGCGCCATCGGGGGATCGTAAGCGGTCGGCCGGGCGGCCGGCTGGGCGCTACTCGGCGTGATTGGCGCCGCCCTCGGCGACCAACCGCGTGGCCTCGGAGAGGCTCTCATGGGTGCCGGCGTCGACCCACCAGCCCTCCAGCCGCGACCAGGCCAGATCGCCACGCTCGAGGTACCGGCTGTTGACGTCGGTGATCTCGAGCTCGCCGCGGGCCGAGGGCTTGAGCGAGCGGCAGATGTCGAACACGTCCGGGTCGTAGAAATAGATGCCCGTGACGGCGAGGTCGCTGGGCGGGTTCTCGGGCTTCTCGACGATCGCCTCGATCCGGCCGTCCCGGGCGAACGCGGCGACGCCGAAGCGGTGGGGGTCGGGGACCGACTTCAGGAGCAGGCGGGCGCCGGACGGCTGCTCCCGGAACGCGTCCGCGGCGGGGCGGATGCTCTTCTCGATGATGTTGTCTCCGAGGACGACGCAGACTCGCTCATCCGCCGCGAACTCCTCCGCGTGGGCGAGGGCGTCGGCGATCCCGCCCTCGCCCTCCTGAGATGCGTAGGCGAGGCGCCGCAGGCCGAGGTCGGCGCCGTCTCCGAGGAGCCTGCGGAAATCCGCGGTATGCGCAGCGCCGGTGACCACAAGCACGTCGTCGATGCCGGCGTTCAGGAGGCACCGGATCGGGTAGTGGATCATGGGCCGTTCGTAGACCGGGAGCAGGTGCTTGTTGGTGACGAGTGTGAGCGGGTGGAGTCTCGAGCCGAGTCCGCCCGCGAGGATGATGCCCTTCACGCCGTGACCCCCGCTGTTCACCGCGGGCCCGGCGCCGGACCCTCGGTCACGGTATCCGGGCCGGGGCGCCGAGCGTGGTTAGGCCGCGCCGCGCAGCTCGTCGAGCGTCTCGTACGGCTCGGCCCGCTCGAGCTCCTCGAGCGCGATCGAGGCGACCTCATGACCGCCGGGGCCGGTAACGATGGCTTCGTCGGAATCGGTGAGGCGGAGGCGGCGCCAGGCCTCGACGGCGGTGGTCGCGCCGCTGAAGGTCTGGGCCGGGCCGTGGGGCGAGTGTCCGTAGCTCGGATCGGCGTTGGCCATGGCGTCGGTGCTCCTCGTTCGTGCCGCCGCTGCGTCGCGATAGGGTGAATCTCGGACGCCGGGGAGGGGCGGCTTGGTCCCCGCGTCGCGGATGACGTCGGGCGCGAGAGTCGGTGCGGGCTGTGCGGCTCGTCAGGGATGAGCCACCACGCCCGGACCGGTTCTCGGAGCCCCCCGGCGCACGCAGGGATCAGAGCCTCCCCCGTTCGCCGCCGACCGGAACCGAGCGATCGCCCTCTCTCAGCATCGCGAGGAGCTGCACGGGGCGGGCCGTCCGCGTCGCGAGCACGAGGCCCGAGTACAGCAACGCCCCGGCGACGGCCGCCGCGAGATCCGGTTCGGGCAGGACCACCGACGTGATGAGCACGGCGGCCACGGCGCACGCCGCGGCCCTCGCGGGGATCCACCAGGAGGCGGCGAAGCCCGTGAATCTCCGGACGAGCAGGAGCACGGGCACCGTGATCAGCAGCGTCTCGGCGGCCAGCGAGACCCACGCGACCCCGCTGCCGCCGCCGAGCGCGTGGTCCTCGGGCAGGAACTCAAGGACCGCCACGATCGCGGCCGCCTTGATCGCGAGCGACCAGATGAGCATGAAGAGGATCCAGCGCTGCTGGTTGACGATGAACAGCGCCGGGCCGAACGTCATGGAGACCGCCTTCGCGACGCAGAGGAGCGCGATGGGGGCGGCCACCCGAGCGCCGCCGACGCCGAGTGATTCATCGATCAGCCCGATGAAGAACGGCCCGGCGCTGAAGAAGAGAACGAACGGGAGCCCTCCGAGCACGAAGATGGAGTCGACCGCGAGCTGACACGACCGGCGGAAGCGCGGCTTGTCGTGGTGCCAGGCGGCCGCGACGACGGAATAGAGCGTGCCGCCGATCGCCGCCAGCGCGAGCAGCGCCGGGCCCGCGAACTTCTGGCCGGCGACGAAGTATGCCGACTCGATCGACTCGGTGCCGCCGGGGATGATGAACTGCAGAAGCAGCAGGTCGGACGAGACGTAGAGCCAGCCGAAGACGCCCGCGATGCCGATGACGGCGAGCGACCGATACGCCCACCCGACGTCGCGGAGCGACACGCCGCCGAGCGAAGGGCGGAACCGATCGAACCCGAGCGTCATGCAGAGAAGCCCGAAGACGACGCGGCTCGCGACGTACGCCCAGAGGATCGCGGCGATGCCGGATCCGGTCGGCAGGAAGTAGACGATCAGGATGAGCGCCGCGACACTGCCGATCTCGGCGATCATCTCTCGGTGCATGGCGAGACCGGCCCGGAACGGCACGCGATAGACGAGCACGCCGATGTACGCCACAAGGCTGAGCCCGCCGACGACGCCCGCGTCGCGCAGGGCCGACGTCTGCTCGGCGGACTCGGACCTGAGGATGTACAGCGAAGCCAGGAACAGCAGCCCGATCGGGACGACGTGCACGAGCTTGTGAGCCGTCAGGATCCGCAGCAGCCGACGCATCCGCGACGGTTCTCGGTTGACCTCGCGCACGAAGATGTCCGAGCCGCCGAAGTCGAGAAGGCCCTCGGCGATCCGGAGCAGCTGGACGATCACCGCGAATTGGGTGAGTGCGGCGGTGCCCGACTGGCGCGCGATGAGCGCCAGAACGACCAATCGCCCGACCGCGGCGAGATTGGAGCCGACGGCGATCGAGAGCGTGTTCGAGAGCACGCGCCGCCCGGAGTGACGGACCGGGCCCGATGACTCCGTACGTTCTGCGCAGAACTCTCCGTCGCACGCGGTGCGCGCCGGGCTCTCGTCCTTGTCGGGGGCAGATCTCATCGGGCAAGAGACTACCCCGGGCACGCTAGTCTGGTGTCCCGAGGAGGTGCCCAGTGTTCACCGATCGATCGCTCCCCGCCCTGCTGATTGCTGCGCTCGCCGCGTGCCCGCTCCTGGCGCAGACCCACCCGCGGCTCGCCGGCGACATCCGCGCCGACATGCCCGAGCTGCTGCGGATCTACAAGCATCTGCACGCGAATCCCGAGCTGAGCTATCAGGAAGCCGAGACCGCGCGGTTCGTTGCCGCTGACCTCAGGGGCCTGGGCTTCGATGTCACCGAGAACGTGGGCGGCTACGGCGTCGTCGGTGTCCTGCGTAATGGCACCGGCCCGACGCTGATGATCCGGACGGACCTCGACGCCCTGCCCGTGGTCGAGCAGACCGGGCTCCCGTTCGCATCGACCGTGACAGCGACCGAGCAGAACGGCCAAGAGGTCGGGGTCATGCACGCCTGCGGTCACGATGTCCACATGACCGCGCTGCTCGGCACGGCCAGGCGGCTCGCGCACGCCCGGCTCGAATGGCGCGGCACGCTGATGATGATCGGGCAGCCCGCCGAAGAGCGGGGCGGCGGTGCGAAGGCGATGCTCGCCGACGGCCTGTTCGAGCGATTCCCGCGGCCCGACTTCAACCTCGCGATGCACGTGAGCGCGGCACTGCCCGCCGGACGGATCGCGGCGACGCCCGGCTTCGCGCTCGCGAGTGTGGACTCGGTCGACATCACCGTCCACGGCATCGGCGGGCACGGAGCTTATCCGCACACGACCCGCGACCCCGTGGTCCTGGCGTCTCAGATCGTGATAGCTCTGCAGACGATCGTCAGCCGCGAGACATCACCCCTCGAACCGGCCGTGGTGACGGTGGGATCATTCAACGCCGGCGCGAAGCACAACGTGATCTCGGACCGCGCCGACCTACAGCTCACCGTCCGCACGTACAACGACGAGGTCCGGCGCCGCATCCTCGATTCCATCGAGCGGATCGCGATCAATCTCGGCCGCGCCGCGGGACTCCCGGAGGACCGACTGCCCGAAGTCCGCGTGCTCGACGAGTCGCTGCCTAGCACGTACAACGATCCGGAACTCGCGCGTCGCGCCGCCGACGCGATCTCGTCACAGCTCGGCGAGGGCGCGCTCATCGAGGCCGCCCCCGTCATGGGTGCCGAGGACTTCAGCCTCTACGGGCGAGTCGAGCCGCGCATCCCGAGCCTGATGCTCTGGGCGGGGGCGGTCGAGCCCGGCCGTTGGCGGGCCGCGCGTGAGTCCGGCGAGATCCTGCCATCGCTGCACTCACCCTTCTTCGCCCCGGATTATGACTCGGTAATCCCGACCGGCGTCGAGGCGATGACAGCTGCGGCGCTCGAACTGCTAAAGCGGTGACTCAGGCGGCGTCGGCGCCTGCCGTGCGACTGTTGCGCAGCGATTCGAGGCAGGTCTGCACGAGCTGCCGAGCGTCGATCGGCTTGGTCAGGTAGCTGTCGCACCCGGCCTCCAGCGACGCCCGCCGATCGGATCCCAGGTCGTTCGCCGTTACAGCGATGATCGGGCCGGCGAACCCGAGCGATCGCAGCGCGCGAGCTGCGCCGTACCCGTCGAGCTCGGGCATCTGCAGATCCGTCAGCACCAGATCGAAACCGTAGTCGTCGGCCCTGACGCGCTCGACCGCCTCCCGCCCGTTGCCCGCGACCTCTGTCTCGGCGCCGGCGCGACCGAGGTGGTGGGTCAGGAGACGGCGGTTGTCGGGGTTGTCGTCGGCGACCAGAATCCGGCGCCCGCGGAGCGGGCTCGAGTCCGTAGGATCGGGGGGCGCGGCGCCTTCGGGCTTGCTCCGTCCCGCGAACCGCCCGTCCAGAAGCATCGCTCCGCCCTCGATCTCGCCGGTCGCGACCGAGACGAAGAAGGTGCTACCCCGGCCGGGTGCTGACTCGATCTCGATCGAACCACCGAGGAGCTGCGCCAGTGAGTGTGAGATGTGCAGGCCGAGCCCCGTACCGCCGTGGCGGCGCGCCGATGAGCCGTCCCCCTGCGTGAACGCTTCGAACGCCCGGACGCGTTGCAGAGTTGGGACGTCCATGCCGATCCCGGTGTCTTCGATCTCGAACACGATCTGCTCGGTCATCGAGTCGAACCAGCAGCGGAGCGTGATCGAGCCCTCGTGCGTGAACTTCAGCGCGTTGCCCAGGAGATTGAAGAGGACCTGGCGGAGACGCCCAGGATCGGTCCGTATCGCCCCGGGCGTCTGCGTCGTCAGCTCGATGCGGAAACCGAGTCCGGCGGCGCGCGCACGTGATTCGGCGAACAGACGCACGTCGTCGAGCAGCTCGGCGATGTCGGCGCTCGTCTCGCGGATGAGCAGCTTGCCCTCGCCGAGCTTGCTCATGTCGAGCACGTCATTCATCAGATGCAGCAAGTGCTCGGCGTTGCGCCGGATAGCGCGAACGGACTCGCTCGCGTCGCGCGATCCCTGGACCGAAGACTCGTTGCCCAGCATCTCGGCGAAGCCGAGGATCGCCGTCATCGGCGTGCGGATCTCGTGGCTCATGTTCGCGAGGAACGCGGAGCGTGCCCGCCCCGCCTCCTCGGCCGCCTCCGACGCGACCCGGCAGCCGTGCAGGGCGCGCCGTAGCTCGAGCTGGGCGGTGGCCTGGCGCGCGAGCGACATCAGGTCATCGATCTGGGCGTCTGAGAACCCGCGCGCACGCAGATCGATCGCGCAGAGCGTCCCAACCACGAGCCCATCGTTCAGCCGGAGAGGAATCCCCGTGTACGCGCGAAGGCGCGGCTCGCCCGTCACGAGAGGGTTGTCGGCTGTCCTCGGATCGGCGGCGAGGTCCGGGATCACGAGCGCACCCGGCTCGAGAATCGCATAGCCGCAGACCGCCTGCTCTCTCGGGGTGGACCGCAGGTCGCAGCCCACCGAGCTCTTGAACCACTGCCGCGTGCCGTCCACCAGCGACACCAGCGCGATCGGCGCGTCGGCGAGCCTCGACGCCAGAACGGTCAGGTCATCGAACCCGGTCTCCGGCGGCGAGTCGAGTATCTCGCAGCTCCGCAGCGCCGCGAGTCTCTCGCTCTCGTTGCTCGGGATCGGCGCGGCGGGCACGGCTGTTCATCCTGCGAGGGGCGGTGTTCGGACCTTTTAACCAACTATGCGGCATCGGTCTTACATAGACCCGAACTCAAGACAGTCCTGTGCTCAATTCCGCGCCGATCTTCGGTGGCGCGGAAGGTCCGAGAGGTATTGTCGAGGAGGACCTCGATACGATCGATCTCAATGCCGACAGAGACGGTCGAGAACTACCTCAAGGCGATCTACGTCGCGCAGCGCGACGCCGATTCCGGCGAGGCCAGCGTCGCGGGGCTGGCAAGCGCCCTCGGCGTGACCAAGGGCACCGTCACGTCGATGGTCCGGAAGCTCACCGAGACCGGGCTCGCCGACTCCGAGCGGTACGCCGGCATCCGCCTGACCGCCGAGGGCCAGCGACTCGCCCTCGACGTCATCCGCCGGCACCGCCTGATCGAGGTATTCCTCGTCCAGAAGCTCGGGTTCGACTGGGCCGAAGTCCACGAAGAGGCCGAGCGGCTCGAGCACGCGATGTCCCGCAAGCTCCTCGACCGGCTGGACGCCTATCTGGGTCACCCGGCCATCGATCCGCACGGCGATCCGATCCCCGCCGCCGATGGCACCGTCGCCGAGCGCGGTGGCGTCGCGCTCTCCGAGCTACGGGGTGGTGAGTCGGCGACGGTCGTTCGGCTCGGGGACGAAGACCCGACCCTGCTCGAGTTCGCCGCCAGGCACGGGATCGTCCCGGGCGCCCCGATCTCCATGATGTCGGTGAACCCCGGCGGCGGCACGGTCCTGATCCGGACACCCGATGGCGAATCGGTCGCACTCTCGTGTGACGTGGCCCAACGGATCACGGTCAGACGCGGATAGCCGGGCGAGCATGCGGGCCACGCCGCCGGAATGTTTGACTCGTCAAACTCTGATGGTAAGATCGCCCGGGCGCGGCATTTCCGGCCGATTGAGGATCGATCGATGGATATCAGAACTGTCTCTCTTGCTCCTGTCATCCGGCTGGCGTTCGCCCTCGGAGTCTCGCTCGGACTCGTCGGGTGTGATCGGGGCGGCGAGCCGGCCGGAACCGCCACCGCGGGGACCGACGCCCCGGTCGCGATCGTCGCGACGACGGGAATGATCGGCGACGTCGTCTCCGCGATCGGCGGCGATCGGGTTGCGGTCACGACGCTGATCGGGCCGGGCATCGACCCGCACCTCTACCAGCCGACACGCGATGACATCGTCGCGATCCGAGGTGCGCGGCTCGTTTTCTACAACGGCCTGCTGCTCGAGGGAAAGATGACCGACGCGCTGGTCAGCGCCGCGACCGAAGGGCGGAAGGTGTTCGCGGTCACCGAGCTTCTGAGCGAGTCGGACCTGCTCGAGCCGGAGGACTACGAGGGCGCGTTCGACCCGCACGTCTGGATGGACCCCGCGCGCTGGGCCCACGCCGTCGATGTCGTACGCGACCGTCTGATCGAGCACGACCCGGGTGGCGAGGCCGTGTACGCGGCGAACGCCGAGGCGTTCCTGACCGAGCTCGACGCGGTCGACGCCTATGCCGAACGCGTGCTGTCGACCGTGCCCGAGGCCTCGCGCGTGGTCGTCACGGCGCACGACGCGTTCAATTACTTCGGGGAGCGATTCGGATTCGACGTCGTCGGCATCCAGGGGATCTCGACCGAGTCGGAGGCGGGGATCCGCGACATCGAGCGGCTCGTCGCGTTGCTCGTCGAGCGGCGAGTCGGCGCGGTCTTCGTCGAGTCGACGGTCTCGGACCGCAACGTCCAGGCGCTGATTTCCGGCGCTCGCGCCAGAGGCCACGAGGTTGTGATCGGCGGCAGCCTGTTCAGCGACGCGATGGGGGACCCGGGGACCTACGAGGGCACGTACCTCGGGATGATCGACCACAACGTGACCACGATCTCGCGGGCGCTCGGCGGCGAGGCCCCGGCGGCCGGGAGTGCCGGGAGGCTCGACGGCGCGGATGACGGCCCGTGACGACGATCATCCATCCGGCACCGCGGCCGAGAGGCCTTGGCGACCGTCCCGAGCACTCGCCCGAGAGCCCTCTCTCGGTGCACGCCATGACCGTCGCGTACGAGCGAAAGCCGGTGCTGTGGGACGTCGACTACGACGCGCCCGCGGAGCGACTCATCGCGGTTGTCGGCCCGAACGGCGCGGGCAAGAGCACGCTGATCAAGGCGTGCCTCGGGCTCGTGCCGCGGGCGTCGGGCCTGGTCGAGTTCTGGGGCCGTCGGATCGAGGACGTCCGGTCGCGCGTCGGGTACGTCCCGCAGCGCGAGAGCGTCGACTGGGACTTCCCGGTCTCCGCGCTCGACGTCGCCTGCATGGGCAGGTACCGCAGGATCGGCTGGTTCCGGAGAGTCTCGAGGCGGGACAAGCTCGCCGCGCTGGCCTGCCTCGAGCGGGTCGGGCTCGCCGACTTCGCCGACCGCCAGATCAGCCAGCTATCGGGCGGGCAGCAGCAGCGGGTCTTCCTCGCCCGGGCGCTCGCGCAGGAGGCCGATCTCTATTTCATGGACGAGCCGTTCGCGGGCGTCGACGCGGCCACAGAGCGGGCGATCGTCGACGTGCTCCGCGAGCTTCGCGCGACCGGGAAGACCGTCATCGCGGTGCACCACGACCTCCAGACGGTGGGGGAGTACTTCGACGACGTCGTGCTTCTCAACATGCGCGTCGTCGCCGCCGGGCCGGTGGGCGAGGTGTTCACGAGAGAGAACCTGCATCGGACCTACGGCGGCCGGCTGACCCTGCTCGCCGAGGCGGCCGAGGCGGTCGCCCGGGCGGGCGCGGGCGAGGCATGACTTGGACGCGACGCTGGTCGAGCTCGTCGAGACGCTGACGTTCCGCGCGGGATACGAGCGCGCCGTCGTCATCGCCGGCACGACGCTCTTCGGGATCGCCGCGGGTCTCGCCGGCGTATTCGCGCTGCTACGCAGGCGATCGATGGTGGCCGACGCGATCGGGCACGCCGCGCTGCCCGGCATCTGCGTCGCGTTCATTCTGGCGACGGCGCTGGGCGCCCGCGGGATGTCGCTTCCCGTGCTGATGGCCGGCGCGGCCGCCAGCGCCGTGCTCGGTGTCCTCGCGATCGACGCGATCCGGCGACGCACGCGGCTCCCCGAGGACGCGGCGATCGGGATCGTGCTCAGCGTTTTCTTCGGAGCGGGCATCGTCATCCTGAGCTATCTGCAGCGTCCGGGGAACGCCGCCGGGTCGCCGGCCGGCCTCGATCACTTCATCTTCGGGCAAGCCGCCGCGATGCAGGTCGCGGACGTCGCCGTGATCGGCGTGGTCGCGTTTGCCGTTGCACTCGCCGTGTTCCTGTTCCGCAAGGAGTTCGGCCTCGTCTGCTTCAACGAGGGGTTCGCGTCCGCCAGCGGATGGAAGACCCGACGCATCGACCTCGCGATCCTCGCGATGGTGTTGGTCGTCGCGGTCGTCGGGCTGCAGGCGGTCGGGCTCGTGCTCGCGGTCGCCATGCTCGTCATCCCGGCCGTGGCCGCGCGATTCTGGACCGAGCGGCTCGGGCGCATGCTCGGTGTCGCGGGGCTCGTCGGCGGTCTCAGCGGGTACGCGGGCGGTGCGGCGTCCTCGCTGGTCGACGACGTGCCGACCGGGCCGATCGTCGTGCTGTCGGCCGGGGTGCTGCTCGTGATCTCTCTGCTGTTCGCGCCCAGACGCGGCGTGATCGCGGCCGCGCTCGGCCGAGCCCGTCTGCGTCTACGCATCGCGGGGGATCACCTTCTCGAGCTGGCCCACGATCTTGGAACGCGCACGCTCGACCGCGCGGAGCTGCGCCGCGTTGCCACCGTCCGCGGCTGGCCGGTCTGGCTCCGCCCGCTCGTCGTGCTGGCGCTGCGGCGGCGCGGATCGGTCCGCCGCGTGGGCATCTCGCGTCTCGAACTGACCGAGGCCGGGCTGCGGCGCGGCGCCGAGATCGCGCGGAACCACGCGCTCTGGACCCAATATCTCGTCAGCTACGCCGACGTCGCGCCGAGCCACGTCGACTGGACCGTGGACCAGGTCGAGCACGTGCTCGCGGAGGAGATCGTCGCGGAGCTCGAGGCGCGGATGCGTGACAAGGAGCGGGCCGCGTGATCGTCTTCGAGCCCGAGGTCGATCTCTGGCCGATGCTCGCTGCCCTGTTCGCCGCGGTCGCGTGCGGTCTGCTCGGGAACTTCCTTCTGCTCCGCAGGCAATCGCTGATGGGCGACGCGATCAGCCACAGCGTTCTTCCGGGCCTCGTCGTTGCGTTCATCGTCACCGCGTCGCGAGACCCGATCGCGATGTTCGTCGGTGCCGCCGTCGCCGGCATCGCGACGGTCGTCCTGATCGAGCTCGTCAAGCGTCTCGGCCGCGTCGAGGCCGGCGCGGCCATGGGCGTCGTGTTCAGCGTTCTCTTCGCCCTCGGCGTGCTGCTCTTGGAGCTCGGCGCCGCCTCGAGCGTCGATCTCGACGCCGACTGCGTGCTGCACGGCCAGCTCGAGCTGCTCGGCCTCGCCAGCGGCGTGCCGCGCCAGGTGATCACGCTCGCGGTGATGGCACTCCTCGCGGCGCTCTTCGTCACCGCGCTCTTCAAGGAACTCCGCATCGCCGCCTTCGATCCCGGGCTCGCGACCTCGCTCGGTTTCGGTGCCGGACGCCTGCATTATGCGTTGATGGTGTTCGTCGCCGCCGCGACTGTCGCGTCGTTCGAGGCCGTCGGCTCGATCCTCGTGATCGCCATGCTGATCTGCCCCGCAGCGAGCGCGAGATTCATGACCGACCGGCTCGCGACGCAGCTCTGGCTGAGCCTCCTGGTCGCCGTCGCGACCGCCGTGCTCGGGTACCTCGCGGCGACCTCGGTCCCGTCGATCTTCGGCGAAGCCTCGGTCAACGCCGCAGGATCGATCGTGGTCGTTTCCGGCCTGTTCGTCGCGCTCTCGGCTCTGTTCGCGCCGCGCCACGGGGTGCTCCCCCGATCTCTCCGCCGGCGCGACCTGGCGGTCGAGGCGGCGCTCGACGACCTGCTCGCCCGCATCTACCGCGGCGGCGAGTGCGGCGAGACGTCTGTCTCGCTCGCCGACCTCCGCTCGGGCATGGCGGGCCGAGCCTTCGACGCGGGGGTCCGAAGGGCCCGGAATCTCGGCGCGATCGAGCGAGACGGACGCTCGGTCTCGCTGACACCGCTCGGGCGCGAGCGTGCGATCGATGTCGTCCGGCGCCATCGTCTCTGGGAGCGCTATCTCGTCGACGAGGCCGGGATCGCCCCGGACCACGTCCACGAGACCGCCGAGCAGCTGGAGCACCTGGGGATCGGCCCGGCGGCCGGCGCGGCCGACGATCCTCACGGGCGGCCGATCCCATAGTCACTAGGATCCTCGCATGATCGACGAACAGAACGCCGAAGCCATCGTGACTGTCGGGCTGATCGCCGCCATGGCGGACGGGCGGACAGGCGGCGCCGAGCGCGAGCAGCTCAAGTCGCTGATGGAGACTCTCTCGGCCGATCACGAGCTCCCGAGCCTCGCCTCGATCCATCAGGCCGTCGTCCTCAAGCGCGTCGGCCTCGACGACGCCCTCGCGCGGCTGTCCAGTGACGACGCCAAGCGGATGTGCTTCGAGATTGCCGTCTGCGTCACCGACGCCAACGGCGACATCTCGGACCGCGAGCAGCGGTTCCTCGACCACATAGAGTCCCGGCTCGGTCTCGACCACGCCGAGGCGGTCGCGTTCGAGCAGGACGCCGTCGCCGTCGCCGGCGCGCCGGCGGAGGTCGAGGACCGCCTGCTCGATCCCGCGGAGCTGCTGGGCGGAACGGGCGACGCATCGCTCGCGCCGGTGGCGGTCTCGGCCGCGCCCGCGCCCTCCCCGGCCGCGTCCCCGGCCGCGGTCGAGGTCGACCCGAGGCGCGAGGCCGTCGACGGGACGATCATGAAATACTCGATCCTGAACGGCGCGCTCGAGCTGCTCCCGCAGAACCTCGCCACGATGGCCATCCTGCCCCTCCAGACGCGGATGGTCTACGCGATCGGCAGGGCCTACGGGCACAAGCTCGGCGCGGGACACATCAAGGAGTTCATCGCGACCCTCGGCGTCGGCGCCACGTCGCAGATGCTCGAGAACTTCGCCCGCAAAGCGCTCGGCAAGCTCGCGAAGAAGGCGCTCGGGAAGACCGCCGGCAAGATGGTCAAGGCCGCGACGGGGCCGATGATGACCTTCGCCACGACGTTCGCCATCGGCCGCGTCGCCGACGCCTACTACAGCGGCGGGCGTAAGCTCTCCGCCGTCGATCTCCGGGCGATATTCCAGCGCGATCTCGCCAAGGGAAAGGCGCTCTACGAGAGCCACCGGCCTCAGATCGAGCAGAACGCGCGGAGTCTCAACCCCGGGAGAGTGCTCGACATGGTGCGCGGCAAGGCCTGATCCGCCGGCGCGATGTTGTTCGGTGCCGCCGCCCCGGCGGTGCTAGAGCCAGCCCTCGGCCCGGACTCGAGCCTGCTGGTACTCCACCTGGCTGTCGATGAAGTTCGCCTGCTTGTACGCCTCGACCGCGCCCTCGTAGTCCTCGAGCCACTCGCGGCACAGCCCGAGCGCGAACCAGGCGCGGTCGTCGCGGGGCGACTCGGCGACGGCGAGCTCGAGGGCCGCGAGCGCCTCGTCGAAGTCCTCGTTCTGCAGGTGCTTGATCGCGTCGCGCACGGGCTGGTTGCCCGACCGGAACGCCCGGACTGTGATCTCCTCGTCGGTGTACGGGTCGATGACCGTGACATCGGCGTAGGTGTCGGGATTGGGCCCCGAGTCGCCCTTGTTCAGAACCTTGCATCCGGATAGCGATGCGGCGGCCGCCATCGCGGCGGTCAGCACGATGAGGCGAGCAGTGCGGGTCATCTGTCAGACTCCAATCTGCGGCGGTCGGTCCGCCGGGCTTGTCATGAGATAAGGGAAACGATCATCTGAGTCCGGTGGCGAAGGTACACGATCGAACGGGTGCTAGCCGCGCTGTCTCTGGAGCTCCGACGCGACGAGCACGAGCAGCTCGTCTGTGAAGCGGTCCGCGGCCTGCTTCGCGTCGTCCATCGACTCGAAGTTGCGCCCCGGGCGACCGCGTTTCACGGCGTTGACGGCGTTCGAGAGGCGTTTGCTCACGGTCGGGGCAAGCTCCACGAACATGGATCCATCCTTCTCGCGGGCCTCGACGCGCGCTTCGATCCCCTTGGCGGCGTTGAGCCACCGCTCGATCGCCTTGCGCTGCTCGGGCGACCGCCGGCGTAGACCCCTGGCGTCTTCTGCAAGGTAGAGCTCACGATTTTTGTCGAGCGAGCCCGCGAGCTCCTCAAGCGTCGGCTCCCGGATCAGCTCGCCGATGATCAGCGCACCGCCGATGATCCCCGCGAGGATGCCGCCCGCCTTCGCGCCCCCGCCGAGGCTGCCCGCGGCGAACGAGGCCGCGGTCACGGCGGCCGTGGCCTGCGCGTTGTTCACGTTCTGTGCCGCGACGGCGTCTTCGATGATCTTCTTGGGATCCTGCCCGTTGAGCAGCGCCAGCGACGTCTCGCCCTCGATGCTGTTCGTGTCGCGGGCCTCGGTCGCCCAGACCCGGGCTCGGTCGGGGTCCTTCTGCACGCCGACGCCGTGCTGATAGGCGAGCGCCATCGAAGCGGTAGCCGTGGGATCCCCCTGCGCCGCGAGTTTCTCGTTGCGTCGGGCCCAGCTCCGCCAACGGGGGGTCCGGAGCGCCTCGTCGGCGTTGTCCACGAGTTGGGCCTTCGCGATCTCCTGCGAGAGCACCATGAGGTCGAGCTCTGGCTGCGCGTTCGCGAGCCTCCGCTCGGCTTCCTCGCGGTCCATCCGACGGATGTCGGCTCGGTTCGGATTCCTGAGCTCGCGCGCGCCGCCGGCCCCACGGTCGACGCCGCCCCGGCGTCGACCGGCGCGCGGGCCATCCCGCTCGAGTTCGTCCCGGAGTTCTTGCACGACCGCGAGCCAGTCGAGCTTCGGATCCTTGACGAACACGAAGTCACCGCCGCGCGCCTCGATGATCCGGCGCTGCGGCGTGAATCGCCGGTCGTTGGCCTCGCCCCAATCGATCACGCCGTCGTACACCTCGTCGAACAGCTCGCTCGTCGAGATGGCCATCTGCTCCGGCTCGGTCAGCGAGAGCGTGAGCTCACGCGTGAAGACGCCGTGGCTCTCGGCGTCGCGCAGGAACGGGTGGTCTCGGTCCTCGGGTTCCGCGGGCGCCTCCCAGACGGTCTCGTTCGCCATGCCGGCCGTCACGACGATCCTCGAGCCCCGCTCCAGAAGGCGGTAGCGCGAGTTTTCCCGCTCATCACCCGCGCCCCGAGCACGCGGAGCCTCGAACTCGAGATTCACCGCCGCCCCCGAGAAGCAGGAATCGAGGATCATCACCGCGTGCTTGACGTTCTTCTCCATCAGACGGTCGCGTAGCTCGTCGACACGTATGTAACGGTCGCCCAGCCACTCGGGGTCCTGCTCCGTTCGACGTTCGGCCTCCTCGATCGCGCTCCGCGGCACGGCCGGGCCGCCGGAGCCCGCCGCATCGGGCTCATCACCGTCCGTGTCCGCCGTCTCGTCGTCCCCCGCGGGCATCGCCTCCGCGATCTGTTTCGCGAGCTCCGTCACCTCGTCCGGCACCTTTGTGCCGCTCGGAACGATGAAGCCGAACCGCTCGTCGTACACCTCGAGCGTGTGGCCGTGGCCCCCGAAGAAGAAGACGATCGCGTCGTCGGGGTTCGTGATCTCGATCTCGTCGATCAGCCCCCAGATCGCCTCGTAGTGCGCGTCCTCGCCAAGGAGCAGCTTCGTGTCGAATCCGTAGACATCCTTGAAGACTCTTGCCATCCGGCGTGCGTCGGTGGTCGCGGCGGGCAGAGGCTTGTCCCGAAAGTCGCGATTCGACTCGTAGTCCGACACGCCCACGACGATCGCATGAACCGTCTGCACCGGGAATCGCGGCAGCTCCTTCGCCTCGGCCTCTTCCTTCTTTACCGTCGCCGGGCGCTGGAACGCGGCCGCCCCGGACCTCGCCGCAGAGAGCAGCAAGAGCGCGATCAGAAGGTTCGGAACGAATCTCGCAACAGGATTCTCAATCACGCGCAGCCTCTGCTTCCTCTGCGGGACCGCCGGAACGACCGCTGTCACCGACCAGTCCGTCCGAACCATCTTCGCCGGTGCCTTCCGCGGGCAACGGATTCCCTTCGCGATCGGTGCAGGGCACGACGGTGAACGACCAGCCCGACCAGGCGAACGGGACGTCGAGATCACGCACGTGGTCGCCGATCGGCCCGGTCCACGATCGGAACCCCGGTCCCGCCGCGCGCCGCACCGACTTCACCTCGCCCCGATCGATGACATCGACCTCGACCTCGTCGAACCCGTCGCCCTCCCACCGGAGGCGGATGCCCGCCGGAAGCCCCGCGTCGGACGGCGATGGAATCTCGGGCACGATCTCGTCGCGCTTCGCGTTCCACTTCGCCTCGCTCAGATCCGAAGGAAGCAGCACGACGAGCGCGGTCATGGGACCCGCCTCGGTCGCCGGCACCATCCATGCCTCGTCGTAGGAACGTTCGCCGTCCGCCGTCACCTCGGCGAAGACGCTGGAGTACACGTCGCCGCCCGGTGTCATGACGATGGCGTAGGCCTCCCAACCGTCCGGCGGCGCGTCCGTCGACAGGTAGACAACGTCGCCCACGACCGGGTCGGCCCGGCGCTCCGTCATGATGAGTCCCGGCCGGCTCTCGCGAACGCCGTAGGGGCCGCCGACGCAGCCGCTCTCGTCGTACGAGACCGTTGCGGTGACGGACGCGGGGGGCGATACGGGGTAAGGGTCCGCGACCGGGTCGGGGTTGAGCGGAGAGCCGAAGAGATCGATCAGGAACGTGGGGATCGCGATCGCGAGCGTGAAGCCAGAGAGGATCGCGGCCAGACGAGCGCGGCGGAACGTCTTCCGCGTGAGCCCGATCTCCTCGGCGAACTCCTCGACGACCTTCGCCACCGATTCCTTAGAGACCACCCGCCCATCGACGATGACCGAACTGTCCAGATAGTGCTGCACCGGAAACTCGAAGTCGCCGGTCGGCGGACGCTTGCAGTGGTTCGGGCCAACCCAGGCGCCGCTGATGCGGGGCAGATCCACCGGCACTTCGGGCGGCTCCCCCGGCCCGGTCGCGACCGCGGCGCCCCGTCCGAGATCGATCGGCGGCGACTCCGCGTTCAGCAGCAGCAACGCGTGATCAACGCCCGAAACGGCGCCCACTAGATCGCCGCGGGCGATCTTCGCGGCTTGCGCCCTTGCACCCTTGTAGATGATCTTCAGCTCGCTGACGATCGACTCGGCCGCCATGCTCGTACGGTCGTCGAGAGAGTACACGGCCACGAGTGGGACATCTGACGGCAATTCAGGGTTCTCCGCCTACGGGCCGCGCAGATAATGTACGAATCTGCCAGCGGACGGTTCTAATAAAACGTGCGGCCGGTCCGCAATGCCGTTCGTCGATCCGCCGTGCCGCCGCCTCATGAAGGCGACGGGCTTCCGTGGCGCAAACCTCAGTCCTCGCGCGGCAGTCTACGGATTGCGCGTTGCCCGTCAAGGGACCCGCCCCCGGCGATCGCACGCCGGCTCGGCCGGAGGGTCGTAAGTCTTGGTGCGATAGCATTTTGTGTGTGAAGTCGGCCGCTGCGATGGCGCCCCGTGATTCCACCGGTCGGCGCGATCCGGCTTCCGCTCCTCAGGCCGGCGTTGGCGTCACGAACGCCGGCATTGCCTCACGCTCGACAAGCATCGCTCGAACCGCGTGTGTCGCCGTCAGATGTCCGAGCGACATCCCGTGCCCGGTGAAGCCGGCGCACACCCAGACGCGCTCGTCTTCGGCCATCGGGCCGACGACGGGCAGCCCGTTCTCCGAGAACCCCATCGTGCCCGACCAGCGGTGGCTGACCTCGAAGTCGTCGGTCGCGAGCCGACGCAGCCACGCCTCGAGCCCGTCCTGGACGACGCGCGAGACGCCACCGTGCTCGCCCGCCTCGTCCGCTCGCTCGTGCGTGCGGCAGCCGCCCATCAGCAGCTCGCCGCCCGGCCCGAGCCGGAGGTACTCGTCGCCGCGATTGAGGTAGTACGCGTAGCGAAGATCCACGCCCGAAGCGCGCGCCGCGAGCATCTGGCCTCGCCTGGGACTGATGACCCCCGCGAGGCCGGGAAGCAGCTGCGCCGCGTGCGCGTTGGTGCAGATGAGTACCCGCCGCGCACGCACGGGTCCCGAGGATGTCAGCAGCGCGACGCCCCCGTCCTCCGGCTCGATCCGACCAACCTCGACGCCCGTCCGCACCTCGGCCGAACGCAGCCTTCCCGCGAGCATCGAGACCAGCTCGACCGGCTGGCAGACGGCGTCGTTCGGGTTGACCAGCCCGACGAGCGGGTCGGCGCGGCGCCACAGCGTGTCGTCGCCAGCGCCCCGTTCGACCAGCCCGCTCTCGAAGCCGTCCTCGCGCAGCATCCGGTGCGAGTCGCGCAGCTCCGCCGCCTCTTCCTCGCTGAATGCCAGCAGGCACGAGGGTCGATCGGCGAAGCCCGCCGTCGTCTCGGCGCCGAGCG
Source organism: Planctomycetota bacterium (assembly GCA_038521625.1). Lineage (GTDB taxonomy): Bacteria > Planctomycetota > Phycisphaerae > Phycisphaerales > UBA1924 > JBCBKP01. Next base: position 8,491 of record JBCBKP010000012.1, on the reverse strand, counting down.
CGCGCAGCGAGCGGAGGTTCTCCTCGCTCCACGCCCACACCGCCCGCGCACGCTCGCGCCCGAGCAGATGCTCGGCCGCCGCGTAGCTCTCGGCCATCCCGCGCATCAGATACCCGGCGTTGCGCCCGCTCGCGCCCGAGGCGATCGCCTGACGCTCGAGAAGGACGACGCTCGCCCCGAGGCGCTCGGCCTCCAGCGCCGCCGAGACGCCGCATATCCCGCCGCCGACCACGGCGACGTCGGACTTCCGATCGGTAGAACGATCGTGTGTTCGCTGGATGTGCCAGTGGCTCGCGGTCAATCTGCGGGTCCGCGACGGATGAGGTAACGGAACGGGAGGGATTCGAACCCTCGGTGCCGGTTTACCCGACACAACGGATTAGCAATCCGTCCCCTTCAGCCGCTCGGGCACCGTTCCAGGGGACGCCGTGGGGGCTCCCGCGGCGGACCGCAAGCGTAGCACCGGACCGAGCGTGTCGTCGTCGGGGCCGGCCGGAGCCCTCGCCGGCTCAGCCGGCGACGGGCGGCGTCTCGGCGGGCTCTTCGGACGAGAGCCGCCCGAGGATCGCGAGGCTCTGGGCGATGGTCCGAGCGGTCCCACGGGCGATGCGGCGCGTGGTGTCGCGGGCCGCCTCGGCCTCCAGGTCTCGGGGGGTCTCGAGCATCGCGCTCAGGCGCTCGGCCGCGGTGATCAGACCGATCCGCTTCGAGCGGCCGGTCTCGGAGACGGTTTCGGTCGCGGCGGCGGTCTCGCCGCGGGCCACGGTCGTCGTCTGCACCGGCGCCCGGCCTGCGGTGCCGAGCACGACGGCGAGGGAGGCCACACCGACGATCGCGGCGGCGAGCGCGGGAGCAGCGAACAGCCAGACACGGCGTCGCTTTGGCTCGGCGGCGCCGCGCTGCATCCGGCTCATGACGGCGAGGGCGACCGATCCGGTGTCGGCCAGTTCCCGCTCGGCGTCGCGATCGAGCCGGGCGGCGACGAGCTCGTCCGTCTTGCGATGCTCAGTTTCCATCGAGGGCCTCCTTATCGAGCGACTCTCGTAGCGTGCGGTGCGCCCGGCTGATGATGGCGCGGGTGGCGGTCTCTGACTTCCCGATCGCCGCGGCGATCGCGGGGGATGCGAGCTTCTCGCCGTGCTTGAGCCATAGGGCGAGGCGAGTGGTCAGCGGGAGGAGGCGATCGACCTCTTCCCAGATTGTCCCGTCAGCGGTCGCCGGCTCGATCGGCGGGGGGGCTGGCTCGGCAAGTTTCAGTCCGATCATCCGCTTGCGATGTTCTCTCGCTGCGTGACTCCGCGCGGTGCGGACGGCGATCGTCAGGAGCCAGGGCGCGAACGGTCTCGCGGTGTCGAACCGCTCGAGTGCGCGCCAGACGCGGAGGAACGTCTCCTGGGCCACGTCTTCGGCGTCCTGCCGGGTCCGGGTCGCGCGTCGGGAGAGCGCGAGGACGCGGTTCTCGTATCGACGGACGAGCTGGCCGAAGGCCCCCTCGTCGCCTGCGCGGGCACGCCGGACGAGCGCGGCGTCCTCTGTGACGCCGCGCTCGGCCGTGCGTGGGGTCTCGACGAGCGAGAAGGGTTGGGCCAGCACGCTCGTCACGCGGTTCGGGTCTCCGTTGTCGTTCCGACCAGGACCTGCGACTGCCACTCCTCTTCTTCCTCCTCTTCTTCGTGCCAGTCGTTGCCATCCCAGTCGCCGTCGAGCAGACGCTCCAGCGACTCGATCTCGCGCTCGAGCTCCCGGATCGCTTGCTCGAGGAAGCGGATGGTGCGGCGCGGGGCGCGGGCCTCGGCGAGCTCCTCGATCTGCTCCTCCAGCTCTTCGATGGCCTCCTCGAGCTCTTCGATCGCCTCGACGATCTCCTCGGTCTCGTCCTCGAGTTCCTCGACGAAGTCCCCGAAGTCGTCGAAGCCGCCCTCGAGCGCGCCCGCGAGCAGATCCTCCGAGATCTGGAGCGTCACGACGACCGAGTTCTCGTCCTGCACGATCTCGAGGCCCGCGGCGAGCTGGCTCAGGCGCTCGTCGGGCATCGACATCGCGAGGAGCCCGAGCATGCCGTTCGCGGCCTGCGACATCGATCTCGCGACCGACTCACCCTCGGTGCTGACGCGGAGCTTGGCGACGAGGCCCTCGTCGTTCTCGGCGACCGCGAAGACGGCCGAGTCGATGGCGGAGAAGAACGGCGGCAGGTCATCGCCGATCAAATCGCCGACGCCCGAGACCGCGCCGTAGACCATCGCGCCGCGGGGCGGCGGGGGGGCGCGGAAGCCGCCGGGCGAGCTCAGGACCTCGGACACGAGCTCGTCGTCCTCGCCGACGATGATGTGGAAGTTCCCGTCGGTGCGCGACCGGCGGAACGCGATGTAGCCGTCGCCATCGACCGAGCCGTAGGTCCAGCCGCGCGGGGCGTTCATCCGCTCGAACTCCTCGTAGCCGCGGAGCTCACGAAGAAAGTCCTCGACGCCCTCGTTCGCCTCGATCACGACGACGCCGTCGCCGTCCTCGGGGTCGTAGGAGATCACGGTCACGCCGAGGATCGTCTTGAACGGGTTGATGCCGAACTCCTCGAACGGGGCGAGGTCGTCCAGGTCGAGATCGAACTCGCCGTCCTGGAAGCGGCCGAGGACCGCGCCGGCGAAGTTGGAGTCGAGGCACCGCTCGACGTCGACGTGGATCACCAGCCCGGCGTCGGCGGGGACGCGGTCGAGGTTGATCGGACCGGCGCCGGCCTGCGCGGCGAGGACGGACGTGGTTGCGGCGGCGGCCGCGGTGACGAGCTTCATGGGTCGGGCTCCTGCGTTCCTTCCGCCCCGGCGGCGTGCCGGGGTCTCCGGATGCGTTACTCGCGCCCCACGGGCCGTGTGACGCCTGTTTCGAGATTGATCGCGTCATATTTCCGGCGTCCCCGACAGCCAGATCAGGGGGCGCCGCGGGGCGTCGACCCGCCGCGGGTCTCCGGCGGGCTTCGGGCTCGTCCCGCGGTCAGCCCCGCTCGGAGTTCCCGACGTCCGCACGACGCTCGACGAGCTTGGAGAGCTCCCCGATCGAGCGGACGTGAAGGTCGCGCTGCGGGAACGCGATCTCGATCGCCTCCTGACGGAAGGCCTCGACGATCCGCATGTGCAGATCGTGGCGCACCGTGAGGATGTGATCGACATGCGGGATGAACGCCCGCAACTCGAAGTCGAGCGTGCTGTCTCCCAGGGCGTTGAAGACGACATAGGGCTTGGGGTCGTCGAGCACCAGCGGCTGCTCGGCGGCGACCCGGAGCAGCGTCTGCTCGGCCTTGCGGACATCGGCGCCGTAGGCGACGCCGACCGGGACGATGACCCGGAGCACGGTGTCCGAGAGCGTCCAGTTGATGACGTCGCCGGTGATGAAGTTCTTGTTCGGGATGATGAGCTCTTTGCGGTCCCAGTCTGTGATGGTGGTGGCCCGCATGCGGATCTTGCTGACCGTGCCGGAGACCGTGCCGACGGTGACGGTGTCGCCGATGCGGAACGGGCGTTCGGCGAGGATGATCAGACCGGAGACGAAGTTGGCGAAGATCTCCTGGAGGCCGAACGCGAGACCGAAGGTCAGCGCGGCGGCGAGCCACTGCACGCGCGACCAGGTGATGCCGACGGCGCCCAGCGCGAGGACGATCCCGATGATGGCGATCGCGTACCGCAGCACGGTGGTGATGGCGAAACGGCTGCCCGAGTCGAGCGGCAGGCGCTGGAGCACCGCGATCTCGAGCAGCGCCGGGAAGTTCCGGAACGCCAGCAGCGTCGCCAGCGCGATCACCAGCCCGAGCAGCACGTCGGCGAGGGTGATGACGCCGTCGCCCGTGTCCGGGGGTGGGTCGCGCTCCGGCTCGGAGGCGGCGCCCGTTGGAACGAGGTCCCCCGCGCCGGGCATCATGGTCGGCTGCGGCTGGGCCTGACCGGTTTGCGCCTGCGGGGCCCCGCCCTCACTGCTCGGCGTCGGCGCGGGCTGGGCACGGCCTCGGTCCGGGACCGCCAGGGTCGCGCTGGCGAGCGACGGCGGCGGCACGAAGTCGTCGCCCTCGACGACCCGAACCTCTGGGTACAACTGGACGCGATCGAGGATGCGCAGGGCCGGCAGCACGTCGGACCAGATGCCGAGGACGCCGACGACCGCGGCCACGAATATCGCCGTGTTGAAGAGCTGCCTCGTCTGCTCGCTCATCTGCGGCAGGTCGAGGGTTTCCTCTTCGAGCGGGACGGAGGGTTCGGTCGGTGCGTCCGTGCTCCCGCGCGCATCCTCGGCCTGCTGCTGTTCGCGCCGTCGTCTGGCGTCCTCGACGGCGACACGCCGCCGCGCGATGAACAGCCAGCGGTCGAGCATGGCGTCGGCGAAGATCAGGATGATGGCGAGCAGGGCGGTCTGCTCGAGCCGGCGCTCGAACATGGACGCGGTGTAGAAATAGCCCATCCAGGCGAGCACGGCGAGGGCGGCGGGGACGCCGACGATGACGATGTTGAGGGCCGGCGCCATTCGGGCGACCCAGCCGCCGGGCCGCTTGCCGAGGATGGGGCCGAGTACGACGCCCCGCGGCCTGAGCACGCGGAACGCGAACAAGCCCGTCGCGAGCATGAGCACCGTGAACGCGAGACGGGCGATCGACACGCTGTCGTCGAGGCGGGCCTGCTCGGCCGCGACGAGCCCGACGCAGGTCGCGCCGATCGGTGCGAACCAGGTCAGCTCGCGGCGGACCACGCCGGCGGCGGGCGGCGGCCAGCGGAAGTGAGAGTCGGCGATGCCGTTCTGCTTGAGGGCGTTCCGGAGCAGCAAGAGCGGGAACAGGAAGCCCCCGGCTCGTGTCAGACCATCGCCGATCGCGATGCCGAGCTCGGTCTGGTCCTCGGGTCCGGCGATGGTCACGCCGGCCCACCAGAGCAGCGCCGGGATCCAGAGCGAACCGAGAGCCGTGATGATCAGCACGAGCAGGGTGTAGCCGTACGCGTCGGTCCTGAACCTCGCGACCCTTGAAGCGATCGCACGCTTCCAGGAGGGGGCACGCAGCGAGAGGGCGAACAGAGCAAGAAGCGCAAGGGCGGCGACGAGGTTGAGCGGGAGACGGGCCCGGACATCGCTCCGCACGCGGTCGAGCGTCGTCGCCCAGGCGTCGCGGTCGTTGTACCAGGCGGCGCCGCGGGCGAGCTCGCGCAGCGACGGCGGCGCGGTGGCCGAGACGCTCCGAACCCAGAGGATGCGCTCGCGGATGAACTGCTCGTACGCGGTGAGTGCGTCGAGCAGCCGGGCGTTGACCGAGCCGAGCTCGAACAGGCTGTCGATGTACTCCAGAGAGTCGCCGATGAGTTCGTCGAGCAGCTCGCGGCGCGCGGACGCGAGCTCGCGCGCCGCCCGCTCGGCCTCGATCCGATCGAGCCCCTCGTCATCGATCTGGGCGAGCAGGTCCTCGGTCACCCGGTCGGTGTCGCGGAGGCGGGCCCACTCGTCCTGGAGCTCGATGAGCTCGTACTGCGCCCGCTCGATCTCCGTCTCGGTCGATTGCCCGAGCCGACGCACCGCGGCCCGGTTGGGGAGAGACTGGAACTGGCGACGCAGCAGGAGCCCGGTCGCGCGGTTCAGGCCGACGCTCTCCATCCGCTGTTCGATCCGCCGGAACTGCTGCCGGATGTCGCTCAGCGTTGCCTCGGCGTCGCTGATCTGCTCATCGGCGAGCGAGATGCGCTGGGGCGTGCCCTCGCTCGAGGCACGCTGGTCGGCGAGACGCTGGCTCTCGGCGGCGAAGGCCTGCAGCACCGGGTGCTGTCGGGCGGCCTCCCGACGCAGTCGTTCGGCCTCGCGTGCGGCCTCGCTGGCTTCTTGCTGTCGCCGCTGCGCGAGCAGGCCCTGCAGGGCCTCGACCCGCGCCTCGCTCTCGGCGACCCGACGCGTGGCACGGTCGATCCGGGCCGGCAGCAGGTCCCGCCGCGCGTCGTAGCTGGCGAGCTCGGCCTCGAGTTCCGCGATGCGGGCCTGCAGCGTGAAGCGGGTCGATTCCAGAAGAGCACGTCGGGCGTGATCGATCGCGGGCGCATCGGCGGCGGGCGCCGCGGCCGCCGCGGCCGTGGCCCCGTCGTCGAGCTGCCGCCGGATCTCCGCGAGTTCCTGCGCGATCTCGGGGCGGCGCGTCTGGCGCGTGGCCTGCTGGCCCTGGAGCTCTTCGAGGCGGCTGCGCTGCGCCGTCAGCTCCGCCGACTCCTGCTCCTCGGCGTTCTCGATCGCCTCGGTGGCGGCGTCCCGGACATCGGAGACCGACGCGGGCTCGGCGGCCCGGTCGAGCTCCGCGCGGATCTCCGTCAGCAGGGCCGGGGCTTCCTCGGTCAGACGGCGGAACTCGGCGGTCGATGCCTCACGCGTCGAGGCGAGCTCGAGCTGCGCGAGGGCGTCGGTGTAGGCGGCCCGCGCGTCCGCGGCGTCCTCGGGGAGCGACGCGAGCGCGGCCTCGAGCTGGGCCTTGGTGACGGTCGGGCTCGCGGGGGCCGGGTTCTCCTGCGCGACCGACGGCACCGCGGCGCAGGCGAGGAGCAGGCAGATCAGAAGCCGCATAGCGGTCCCGACCGCGGGCGGCAGGCTCGTCATCGCTCGGAGAATTCGTGTCGGCACGCGCCGAGTATGGCAGATTCCGCGTCCCTGGCGCGGCGGACGCCCCGGATGGGAGCCCGCCCTTCGCCCGAGCGAGGCCCTCTGGTACCCTGCGGCGGGGCCAGTCAGAAGGGAGAGCATCATGATCCGCAGACGATCGTTAGCGCCGGTGGCCGCGGCCGCCGTCGCGACCGCCGCCGCCGCCCAGCCCGTCGCGAGCAGCGCGGGGGCGTTCCCGCAAGACCCCGGCAACGTCGATGTGGGCAGCACCTTCATCGGGCGGCTCGAGCGCGGCGTCCAGACGCTCGTCCAGGGGCCCTCGGCCGCTTCTTCGCACATCGGCTTCCGCGTCTTCGACGCCGACGGCGACGTCATCCTCCCCCGAGACGGCGGCCCCTCCAGCAGCCCGTCCACCAACGGCGGCGTGAACAACCTCGCCGACGGCACGTACTTCATCGCGACATACCGCGACACCTCTCGGGCCGCGGCCGACTCTGGGGACTATCGAATCAACCGGGGCAATGCCTCGCTCCCGGTCAATCTCACGCTGCTGAATATCCTGACGAGCGTCCCGATCTTCAGCCGGACCAACCTCCCGGGCACGCCGACGTACTTCCACTTCATCATCGATCGTCCATCGATCTCGCGGCAGCCCGTCGCCGTCACGACCCGCCCGGGCACCATCCGGTTCTCCAACCCCGACTCCTTCGAGATCTACGCCGTGTACAACCGGAGCGGCGGCCTCCTCTCGAGATCGCGCATCGTCAACGAGGAGACGGATCGCCAGGAGGCGGTCCTCGCGGACCCGAGCGCCGGCTCGTACTTCGTCGGCGTGACATCGTCGACGCTCGAGGAGCGGTTCTTCCCGGGGTTCCGTGTGAACCCCGTCGCGTTCGGTTTCGCCCGCAACTACCGGATCGACATCCGGTCGAACGGCGGCGCTGCCGTCAGCAACGCCTTCTCGGGCACGCTGACAAACGCCGGTTTCGAGTTTTTCCAGCTCGACGTCCGCGATGAAGGCACGCCCGTCGATGTCGGTCGCGCCGCATCGCCGGGCACGAATCTCCGACTCCGAGTCGACGCCCTCTTCGTCCCACGCTTGGCCCTGTTCAACGCCGACACCGGCGAGCTCATCTCCGAGGAGACCGGCGACGGCGGGTTCAACCCATTCACAGTCAGCCGCGTCATCGACCTGCCCTCGGGCCTCCCCGCGGGCAACTACGAACTCGCCGTCGCGTCGGGCAGTGTCAGCTTCGACGACGGCTTCTTCTCGCTCGTCGACGGGACGCCCCAGGGCGAGGAGTACAGCGTCATCGTCGGCGATGTCACCGCGCCGGGCACGTTCTTCCTCGAGTCGCGCAACGACCTCGACTTCTTCGCGTTCACGATCGCCGAGCCGCCCACGCCCTGCAGCCCCGCCGACTTGGTTGAGCCGTTCGGCGTGATCAGCCAGGCCGATGTCGACGAGTTCGTGTCGCTCTTCTTCGCGAACGACCCCGGCGTCGCCGCGCTGGCCGGGCCGACCGACATCGTGAGTCAGGCGGACGTTTCGGCCTTCGTCGGTCTGTTCTTCGCGGGATGTCCGAGCCGCTAGGGCCGAAACTCCCGGGATGTGAGGGCCAATGGAGCGACGGGGACTCGAACCCCGAACTTCCAGCTTGCAAAGCTTCAGGCCCCCGTCGCCGAGTTCAGAGCTGACAGGCACTCGCGACGGCAGTCCCGGCGATGACAGCCAGAACGACAGCTTCGGCGCTGGCGCCGAGCGCGAGGACCCGCGGCTCGCGAGCCAGATCGCCGCACCTGTCGGTCTGGCTGTCATCGCCGGGACTGCCGTCGCGAGTGCCTGTCAGCTCTGAACTCGGCGACGGGGGCCTGAAGCTTTGCAAGCTGG
>JBCBKP010000011.1:0-89892 GCA_038521625.1 Planctomycetota bacterium | reverse complement strand
GACGCTGCTCGGCGATCGGCGCCCCGGCCTGCCTGCGGAGCGATTCGAGGTGCCCCGTCGTCAGCGGCCGCTCGCTGCGCCGGAGCCGGTCGATCTCGCGTCGCTCGCGACGCTCGGCGATCGAATCGTGCATCCGCTCGACCCGCGCCACTACGTCCCCGGCCCGATCGCGCAGCTCCCGCTCTTCAACCCCCACGATCTGGGCGATCCGCGACCAGGCGGTGTCGAGATGCGATCGGAGCGCCGACTCGAACGCCGTACTGAGCGGATCGGTGAGAGCCTCTCGCCCGAGCCCGGCCTCGGCGATCGCTCGGCGTGCCAGCGTGCGGGCCTCACGCCGGGCCCAGCTGCCGTCCAAGACGCGGTACTCGACCTGGAGTTCGTAGGCCGGCCGGTCTGAGGCCAGAACGCGGCCCTTGCGGTCGAGGATCGCCCCTCGACGGGTCGGCAGCCAGGTTGAGCGGACGAGCCGCGATTCCGCTCGCTCGCGGAGCGTGTCGTGGCTCACGACCGTCAGGTGGGCCAGACGAAGCCCGAGCACCCCGAGCACGCCGAGCGAGGCCAGCAGCAGCAACGCCAGCCGCCGGTGGAACATGCTCGGGATCAGGGCTCGGAGGCGACGGCGCATCAACTCAGGATCGTACGGAATCCGCGCCGGGCTCCGAGATTCGTGGACAACCCGTTGAGCCGGGTCAGCTCCGCTTGTCGCGCGTGATCTGGGCGTAGGCGTTGTGCGAGTGGATCGACTCGAAGTTCTCCGACTTGATCCGATACCACTCGATCTGGGGGCACGCCTCGAGGCCGACCGCCAGGTCGCGGATGATGTCCTCAACGAACTTCGGGTTGTCGAACGCGGCCTCGGTCACGAACTTCTCGTCGGGCCGCTTCAGGACCGCGTAGACCGGGTGGCTCGCCGCCTCCTCGAGTTGCTCGACCAGATCCTCGATCCACATCGACTCGGTCGTGCGGACGGCGGCCTCGATCCGGCACCGCTGGTTGTGCGCCCCGTACTCGCTGATCTCCTTCGAGCAGGGGCAGAGGCTCGTCGCCGGGGCGGCCACCGTCATGACGAAGTCGTTGCCGGTTGAGTCGGCGTGGCAGGCGAATGTCACCTCGTAGTCCATGAGGCCGGCCTGGCCGGTCACCGGGGCCCGCTTCGAGATGAAGTACGTGAAGGACGCCTCGAAGTGGGCGCAGTCGGCGTCGAGCCTCTCGCGGATCAGATTCGTGATCTCGATGATCCGCTCGGGCGTGATCGGTTCGCAGTGCTCGTTGTTGAGCAGCTCGAGGAATCGGCTCATGTGCGTGCCCTTGCGGTCGTGCGGCAGGGCGACGTACATGTTGATCTTCGCGACGGTCGTCTGCTGCCCGCCGTCACGCTGCCTCAGCGTGATCGGGTAGACGACGTCCTTGACGCCGACCTTGTCGATCGCGACGCGGCGATCGTCGGCGGTGCCCTGAACGTCGGGAATCCCAGAAGGCCGGCCGGCTGCGGGGTCTTGTGACATCGTGCAGATGGTCTCCAGAAGGGTGGCCCGGGCGCCGAAGCACAGACGCGCCCGGAGTCGGTTCGCATCCCGGTCGGTGACCGATGCGGCTCCTTCCCCGTTCGCGTAACGCTAGGCGCCGGCGGGACTCAGGCCGATTCTGGGGCGTAGGCCGTCTGCTCGAGGCTCGCGGCGACCCAACCGACGCCGGTCGGCACACCCAGGAGCGCACCGAACAGCCAATCCACCGGCTGGAGGACGGCCGGCCCCGAGAGCGTGCCGCGCAGCGCGGCCTCTTCGAATGCCCCCGAGCCGGGGACGATCATGGCGATGATGGGCCCGACGACCGCCGCCAGCAGCACGCCCACGAACGGCGCGAAGACCGGGGTCCGCTCGGCACCGAGGGCGCCGGCCGCCAGCCCGCCCGCCGCGCCGCCGGCGATGCCCGCGGCCCAGGCCGCGAAGATCGCCTGACCGCGCAGCCCCTCGAACGCGACGAGGAAGCTCGCCACGATGGCCGCGGCCAGCGCCGCCACGATCGCGGCCAGCCCCGGGGGCTTCCGCAGATTCCGGAGCGCCTGGCGGAAGCTCGGCTGTTTCTCGCGGTCGGCGCGCGGGCGCGCCTGCGCCCAGGTCGCCATCACGATCGCGACGCCGAGCACCGCGAACACCGCGCCCTCGATCACGAAGGTGACCGGGCTGCCGCCGGCGTTCTCGCGGACCATGTCGGCCACGCCGCCCGTTCGGAACGCGGACCAGGCGGTGATGACCGCTCCGGCCCCGAGACCGAACGTGAACCCGGCGAGCTTGGCGCTCAGGACCGCACCCACGCCGGTCGCGGCCGCGACGAGCAGGAGCAGCGCGAGACCGCGGACCGGGGCCGCGGACCACAGGAACGAGGAGTCGCTCGAGCCAGAGGGACCGGGCAGCTGCGCGACCAGAGACGCGACGAGCGGGCCGGCCGCGAGGACGGCGGTCAGGACACAGATCCAGCGGAGCGCGGACTTGGACATGGGTGGATTGTGGCGTCGCCGCGCTGCAGCATCAAGCCGGGCCGATCCCGGACAGATCCTCGGCTGGCCGGGCCGCATGGGCGGCTCCTGATCGGTAGCATCGCGCGATGGACCGTTCCGATGGAGATGGGCTCCGCGCGATCGTGCACGAAGAGCCCACGCTGCGCGAAGACCTGGCGCTCATCGCCCGCGCCGGCGGGCGATCGGTCCGTCTCGGGCGGATCGGGATGGGCGTGCTGGCGATTCTGGGCGCACTGGTCCCGTGGGTCATCGGCTCGATCACACTCCAGGGCGGCCCGGCCTGGACGGCCCTGACGGCGCTGGAGCCGACCGGCGTGCCCGGATCGGTGATCGACGCGCTCGCCGGGCGGGCGACCGGCCCGATCGGGTGGCTCGAGAACCTGACGCTGGGCGTCGGCGCGTCGCTCATCCGCGACGACCGAGCCTGGACCGTCCACGGCTTCGCGGTGCTGTCGATCGGCTGGCTCCTCTTGGTCGGGCTCATCCTGTCGCGATCGATCGCGGTCGAGCTCGGCGCACGCCGACGGCTGAGCACGCTCCGGGCGCTCGCGTTCCTCCCGCGCCGGGGGCCGGCGGTGCTCGGCGGCGCCGCCGCGCCCGCCCTGCTGCTGCTCGGACTCTGGCAGGCGAGCGAACTGCTCGAGTGGCTGCTCGGGGCGAGCCTCGGCGCCTGGCTCGCGCTGCCGCTGGCGGTCGCTGCCGGCGCGATCGCGCTGCTCCTCGCGATCGGACTCCCGATGATGCCGGCCGCGTGCGCGTTCGACGGCACGGACGTGTTCGGCACGATCGAACGACCGATCGCCTATGTGATCCGGCGGCCGGCGACCGCGTTGCTGCTGGTCGTTTGGTCCGCGCTGCTCGGCGTTCTCGGGCTGCTGGTCGGCGCGTCGGGGGTCTGGGTCGCCGGGATGTGCCTGCCGGAGCCGACCGAGGGCAATGCCGAGGCCATCCACGCGGCTCGAGCGATGCCGACGCTACTCCTGCTCGGATGGGTGGTGAGCTATCTGTCCTGCACCACGACCGCGATATACGCCGCGCAGCGGCGCCGTGTCGATGCCGTGGACGTCGAACGCGTCTGGAACGACGACGCGCTCGCGGGTGTCTTCACGGTGGATCCGCAGGCCCGACGGGAGGATCCGGGCTCGGCGGGGGCATCAGATCGTCCTGCGTGAGCCGGCCGGGAACGTCGTCGAGGTGCGTCGCGCCCTCGATATCGAAGGGCTCGACGCGAGTCCGGCGGAGCGATTCGAGCATCCCGCCGGTGCCCAAGTGCGTTCCGAGGTCTCGGGCGAGGCTGCGGATGTAGGTGCCCTTCCCGCAGCGGATCTCCAGCGTCAGGATCGGCCAGGCGTAGGAGACGACGCGGAGGTCGTGGATCATCACCGGGCGCGGCAGGATTTTCCTTTCGATCTCCTCACGATCCTCGGCCTTGCGCGCGAGGCCGTAGGCGCGCTCGCCGTCGATCCATACGGCGCTGAACGCCGGGGGACGCTGCATGATCTCGCCGGTGAACTCGGACAACGCGGCTTCGATCTCCGCGGACGTCGGCGGAGCGCCGGTGACGGGCTGCTTCTGTCCCTCGCGGTCGTCGGTGTTCGAGACGTGCGCCAGATCGACACCGGCGACGTAGCTCTTCTCGCCCGCCATGACCTGGTCGCAGAGCTTGGTGGCCTTGCCGACCAGCACGACCACGAGCCCCGACGCGAGCGGGTCCAGCGTGCCGCCGTGGCCGACCTTGATGCGTTTGGGTGCGCCCGCGGCGACAAACCCTCGTCGGACGCGGCGGCAGATATCCATCGAGGTCGGGCCCTCGGGCTTGTCGATAAGCATCAAGCCGGCGGGCGTGGGCGACTGGTTGGGGTCGGTCATCGGCGACCGCCGTGGAGTTCGAGATCGACCGGATCGCCCGACGAGTAGTTGAAGCCCGTAACCCGGGCCCTCGGACGATCTGCCTCATCGTCGCCGGGGAGCACGGGCGCCCCGTCGCTCGGCACCAGATACAGGCCCAGCGGGTGTCTGCGGCGCCACAGCTCGAGATCGTCCTCGTCCAGCCGTTCCACGCGCCCCCGGGTGAGGAACACGAGGCTGTCCTCGTGGTACTCGACCGAGGCCATCGGGCGGAGCCCCTCCGGGTCGGCCTCCGCGAACGCTTCGGCCGCGGCAGGCGAGATCCAGATGTAGCCGAAGTTCGGCAGCGCCAGGCCCGTGAGCGTCGCGAATCCGAGCGCCGCGACCGTCAGCGAGACGAACTGCCCCGCCAGAACACGGCCCAGGGAGACGAGCCGCGCCGCGCGCAGCATGAGAAGAAGCGACAGGAGCAGAATCGGCGCCCCGACCATGATCGCGATCACGTCGAACCGGCGCGTCACGGCGCTGGCCACGAACGCCGCCCCCGCGAGCACGACCGCGCCGGCGATGCCGAGCACGGCCCAGAGCCGGAGTCCGAGAGTGGACCCGAGCGAGTCGAGGCCCCGCAGCGATCCGGCCCCCGCGGCAAATACCGCCCGCGCCGAGAGCAGCGCGAGCGGCGGATAGAGCGGCATCGTGTAGTGCGGCAGCTTGGTCGCGACCAGCTCGAACGCGATCCATGACGGAAGGACCACGCACAGGCAGAACAGCTCTCCGCGCCGGCCCGGTCGTCCACGCAGCGTTCGAACGACCAGCGAGCCGACGCGCTTCGTCAGACCCGGCGGGGCGTCGTCGCCGATCCGCGCCCGCGTCCGCCATCCGACGCCGAAGGCGCGACCGACGGCGAGGGCCGTCAGCAGCGACCCGGGCCAGAACAGCCCCGGGAGCAGCACCGTGTGGTATCCGGGCGGGCCGGCGTGGCCCTCCTTCGCCTCGGCGCTCCGACCGAGCGTCTCGTTCGAGAGCGACTCGAGCATCACGTCCCAGCCGATGCGGTCACCGACCGCGAAGACCCACGGCAGCGTCATCGCCGCGAACACGATCAGGCCCGTCACCGGCCGGAGACGTGCGAGCGATCCGACCTCTCGGGTCGCGATGATCCAGGCGATCAGCGCGAGACCCGCGACCATGAGCGGGACGGGGAACTTCGCGAGCGAGGCCAGCGCGAGCGCGACCCAGAACAGCAGCGCGGCGAGGGCCCCGCCCTGCTTCGAGGTCAGCACGCGGGCCATCGCCCACAGTGCGCCGGTCGTGCATGCCAGCAGCAGCGAGTCCGCCCGCGCCTGGCCCGCCTCCCAGACCATGATCGGGCAGACCGCCAGCAGCGCCGCGCCGAGCCACGCGGCGCGCGGATCGAACAGCACGAGCCCCAGCCGCCATGTGAAGAGCACCGCGAGGACCGCGCACAACACGGACGGAACTCGGTACATCCAGATGGCGTCATCGAGCGGCTCGCCGCCGGTCAGCACCGCGGCGGACATCGCCTGCACCCAGTAGATCAGCGGGGGTTTGTTCAGCCGATCGCGGTCCTGGACGCGCGGCACAACGACGCCCCCGCTATGTCTCTTCTCGTCCCGCTGGTCCTCGGGAAGAGCGACGGACTCGAACATCTGGCGGCTCGCCTGGGCGAACCGCGATTCGTCGCGATCCACGGGCGGCATCGAGAGCGCCCCAGGCAGATACACGACGAGCGCAAGCACGGCGAGTGCGAGCCCGCCCAGACGCCCGCGACCCGATCGCAGCGCCCAGCGGCGGCCGCGCGGACCCTCGAGGAACGACCGCACGTCGTCGCTCGCGTCGGCGATCGCGGACTGCAGTCTGGCTCGGAGGGGGGCGGCCACGGGGTGCTCTCGAAGATCGGTCGGGCCGGAAGCCGACGCAAGGCGTCCTGGGCGGCGATGATACGTGCGTGAACGAACCAGCCGGGCACAACCCGACCAGACTTTGGATCGCCGTCCTCGCGCTGCTCGGCGGCGCGGCGCTGCTTTGGACGTTCGACGGGCCGATCTCGGACGTGGCTCGCGGCCTGGGGTCTTCGCTGGGCGGCGATCTGAAGCGGGAGCTCGACACGCTCCAGCAGTTCGGGGGGGTCGGCTCGCTCGCGATCGTCTCGCTGGTCGTCTGGTTCGCCGACCCGCCGATGCGACGCCGGCTGCTCGACCTCGGCGCCGCCGCCGGGCTGACCTCGCTGGCCGCGCTCGGCCTGAAGATGCTCGTCGGGCGGCCGCGGCCCAAGTTCGAGGACCCGCAGATCGCCCTCGGACCGCTCGGGGCCTATCCGATCACCGACGCCGACCCGCCGGGCGTGTACCGCGCCTGGGATCTGTCGGCGCCGATCTCGAGCGACCTCTGGTCGATGCCCTCGAGCCACACGTCGGCGGCGGTGGTCTTGGCCGTGTTCCTCGCGATCGTCTATCCGAGGCTGATCCCGCTCGCCGCCGCGCTGGCGGTGATCGTCGGTCTGGGGCGCGTGCTGATGGGCTGGCACTACCCGAGCGACGTGCTGGTCGGCGCGGCGGTCGGGCTGGCGGTCGCGGTGCCGGCGGTCCGGGGTTTCTGGGGGACGCGGCTGCTCGATTGGATCTGGCGGTCGGCGATCGATCGGAACGCCGAGGCGGCGTACCCGGCGCTCGCGGCGGCGTGCGCGGCCCGTCGTGACGCCGTCTAGACTGGCCTCCGAAGGACAGGTGGCCGAGCGGTTGAAGGCGCACGATTGGAATTCGTGTGGGGGTGCAAGCCCCTCGGGGGTTCGAATCCCCCCCTGTCCGTTCCGATCGTGGGGCACCGCAGGACCAGCATGCAGATCCTGAAAATCATCCTGCTCGTCCTGCTCCCGCCGCTGGGTGTATTTCTCAAGGTGGGCATCGGCCTGCACTTCTGGCTGAATCTCGTGCTCACGATCCTGGGCTACCTGCCCGGTCTGATTCACGGCATCTGGGTCTACGCGAAGAACTGACTCGCCGGTGGGCTGCTCCCGCACGATCGGCCCGGCCGACGCTCTGACTCGGATCATCGGATTTGTCGCGCGGTCGGCAATCCGCGAGAGTCTCTCGCGTTTGGTCCTCCGACGGTCCTGGGCGTGGACCGGTTGGAGGCTCGGGATGCGCCGATCAGAGATGGCCCTCGTCGCGTTGGCGGTCTGCGTTCACGCGGCGACTTCGCAGCAGCCGAGCTTCATAGATCTCGGCAACAACTACGCCGATCACGAGATCCTGCAAGAAGAGGACCTGATGGTCTTCCAGACGGGCTCGACGGCGTGGATCGGGCGGATCGACCCCGCGACCGGCGCGTTCGTCGCCGGCGACGGCCGCGAATGGCTCGTCGATTCGGATATCTCGTCGCTCCAGACGTCTCGGAACGGGCCGGAGTTCGGGATCGACTCCGGCGGGTGGACGGTCTGGTACAACACCAACTCCGGGCCACGCGTTCGCATCACACGAGCAACACCCACGGGCGGATTCGGGTCGCCGTTCCTGCGCGAGACGCTCACGGGCGTCCAGTTCGACCGCGTCAATCAGCTGCCGAGCCAGAACGCGAACGATGGCACGACATACGTCCTGTACGGCAGAGGAGCGATCAGCGGATTCGATCGCGACATCGCGTATCTCTCGGAGGCCGACCCGGCCAACGACATCGAGGTCACCCCGCTGACCCCCGGCGCGGCGGGCTTCCGGTGGATCGACAACAGCTCTGAGTTGCTCAGCACGATCGGTGACCTCGCGTCGGCGGACTACGGCCAGATCGTGCTGATCGACGCATCGACCGGTGAGCGTGAGGTCATCACCGACGACCCCGGCATCAAGTTCGATCCCTTCGGGTGGCTCGCGCCGGAGTTCGGCGGCGCGAGGCTGGCGATCGCGGCGCTCGACGAGTCCGACATCGCGGTCTACCGCGAAGCAGAGCCCTTCTGGGAGCGGATCGCGGTCCTCTCGCCGCCCGTCGAGAGCGGCCTGTCGTTCGTGCAGTCGCCGGAGCCGTTCGTCGCCGGCGGGAGGTCGTACGTCGTGACGACGCTGAAGAACGCCGAGGGGCCGGTGATCGGGGGCAACGTCACCGAGTCGCAGGTCTGGCTGTACGGCATCGACGACCGGCCCGATCGGCGGTTCGCGATGCGCGTCGACGACCCGAGCGGCGCGTTCCCGGTTCGGCACGAGGGCGAGGCGTATCTAGGAGCCGACGAGCTCTTCATCTACTACAACGACGTGCGCCCCACCGGCATCGGGATGGTCCTGACACGCACCGGCATCCGGCTCGACCTGCCTGGCAATTGCTTCCCCGCCGACCGCGCCCCGCCGTACGGGATTCTCAGCGGCGATGACGCGCTGCGTCTCTTCGACGAGATCGAGGACGGCGACGCGGCGGCGGATCTCGACGACGACGGTGATATCGACATCTTCGACGCGATCGAGTTCTTCCGGATCAGCGATGCCTGCGGCGGGGTCTGACCGAGCACGGCACGGAGCGCGACGGCCCCTGCCCGCATCTTCCGCGGGGGGCCGCCGGGATAGACCTCCCGCGGCCGGTCCGCGTCGCCGGGCGCAGCGAATCTGAGATGCCATGGCGCGTCGGGCCTCCGGCCGCCGCGTGGTGAGTTGATCCCGGACCGAGAGACGGAGGGCCGGGGTCCGCTTACCACCGGGGCATCGAGGAGTCGATATGCGACGCGTTCGGAGTGCATGGAATCTGATAGGGCTGGCGGCCGCCACCGCGGCGGGGGCGCCGATCCCGATCGCCAATTCTGGATTCGAGGCCGACTTCGCCGCCGACGGGACGTTCCCGGTCGGGACGTTGACGGATTGGGCGGTGTTCGACCCGATGTTCCTGCTGCCGGCGGGCGGGAACTCGGTCGGCGTGATCAACCCGACCGGCGGCGATTGCTTCAACATGATGGATGCGCCGGAGGGACGGAACGCCGCGCTGATCTTTCTCTCGAACGACTCGACGCGCGGCATGGGCCCGGTCGGTCTGAGCCAGCAGCTCGGCGCGACGCTCGAGGCGGAGACCACATACACGCTGATCGTCGAGGTCGGGAACATCGCCTCGTGCGCCGGTCTCCCGCCCTTCGATCAGTTCGGCTTCTTTGAGCTCGGCGGGTTCCCCGGTTATGCGGTGCAGCTCGTTGCCGGCGGCGCCGTGGTCGCCGAGGACTTCAACACGCTCGCGGGTGTGATCCCCGAAGGTGAGTTCAGGACGAGCACCATCGAACTGGTCGTGGGCGCAAGCCATCCGCAGCTGGGAGGTGCGCTCGAGATCCGACTTCTGAATCTGAACATGGAGGACACGCCCGAGGACCCGGGGATCGAGGTGGACTTCGACGATGTCCGGCTCGACGCCTCCGCGAACCCACCCTCCGGCTGCTCCCCCGCGGATCTGGCCGATCCCTTCGGCGTGATCTCCCAGGCGGACTCGGCCGAGTTCGTCGCCCGGTTCTTCGCCGGCGACGCGGGCGTCGCGGCGCTGAGCGAGCCGTTCGACGTGGTTTCGCAGGCGGACGTCTCGGCGTTCGTCCAGCTCTTCTTCGAGGGGTGCCAGCAATGAGCGGGACGGCATCGAAGGCGATCATCGACTCGGCGAAGCAGGACGGCCCCGTCGGGATCGCCCTGCTCGTGATCTCGATCCTGATCCCACCCCTGGGTGTCTGGCGCTAGCTGGGGATCGGGACACACTTCTGGATCAGCCTGGCACTGACGGTCCTGCTCTACTTCCCGGCCGTCGGTCACGTGATCTGGGTGATGCTGACCAAGCCCCGCGCAGGAATCTAGATCTTCGCTCGACGGGCGTCGTTGATGGGCGACCCGCCCGCGAAATCGTGTTCCGCGTTCTCCGAATTGGAGTCGTGGCGCCGCCGCGGCTTCGAGCCATCACACAGGGCCGTGCGATCGACCGCGTCGAGGCGGGCGGCGTTCGATCGCATCTCGTGTCGTACGCACCCGCGACCGAGTTGCCGCCCCACTCGCACGAGTCGTCGTCCGTCACCCTCGTGCTCAGCGGCGGCGGGCACGACATCGTGGACGGCATCCGATACGAGTTTGCGCCTCTGACCGCGCTGATCAAGCCGCGGGCGTGCGTGCACAGCTCGCTCGTCGCCGCGAGCGGATTCTCTGCGATCTGCTTCGAGCTGCCCCCTGCCGTTCTGCGCCGGGTTGAATCCCGAACGACGCTGTTCGCGCGTTGCCGGTGGGTGATGGACCCGCGCCTCACCACCCGCCTGCTCGGGCTCTACGTGCTCCTGCGTTCGGGCGAGCCGGTCGACCTGAGCCGTGTCACGGCTTGGGCCGAGGACATCGCCGCCGTCGGGTCGGCGACGCCGGATTCGTCCATCGCGCGGCGCTGCCCGAGAACCTGCGATGCGGAAGCGGTGATCGCCGAGCGGTTCCGAGGCCCGCTCCGCGTCGGCGAGATCGCCGAGGAGCTCGGCCTGCACCCGGTCTATCTGACGCGTGTCTCAAGGAGAAGTACCGGCGCGTCGATCGGTGAGCGGATCGCACGCCGTCGCGTGTCGTGGCTGGCCGGCCGGCTCGCGGGGACGCGTCGGTCCGTGGCGTCCCTCGCGCTGGGCGCGGGGTTCGCGGACCACGCGCACGCCTGCCGGGTGTTCCGGAAGCAGACCGGCCTGTCACCGACGGCGTACCGCGCGCTCGCGGGCGCGGCGGCCACCTCGCTCTCGCCGACCTGATCGGATCGGGAGTCCTCGAACACTGCACGCCGAGTGCCGGACGAGGGCGCTCCGCCGCGGACGAGGGCGCGGGCCGGATCGGCGATGGTCCGATCACGCATCAGAGGATTGCCCAGCCGGCGCCATCGGCACGCGCGCACCGCGCGGTCTCGCGCCGGCTCGATCGACGATCCGGTGTCGCCGATGTCTCCTCCGGAAGCGGGCCGATCGCCCGGGAGGGATTGAACCATGCGCGTTCGCCGGATCTACGCAGCTCTCGCCGTCAGCACGACCGCCGCCGCCCTCGTCGGCTGCTCGTCGCCGGGTTACACCCGCCAGGCCCTGCTGAACCGTCCCGGCGGGGCCAACGGTCAGCTCGAGCAGGTCCCGATGGTCGCGGGCGACTCGGTCGCGATGACCATGTTCCGCAGCGGCGGCTTCGCCGGCCAGCACGACAACACCCGCGTCGTGTCGGCACCGATCGACTGAGAGTCCCGAGCGTTCACACGCTCAAGAGCGGGACCAGTTCCGCCACGCTCGAGATATCGAGGCGTTCCAAGACCGCCGCCCGCTCTTCGGGCGTCAGGTCGCCGAGTTCGGTCAGGCCCGCCGCCCTCTCCAGCGGCATCGTGTCGAGCGGGTGTCGCTGCTCGAACTCCCAGAGCGTGACCGTGCCGGGTGACACGCGGGTCTGCTCCAGCGACAACGACGCCTGTTCAGCGAGCGTCCTCGGCCCGCGGCTCAGCGGGTAGAGCTGCAACGCCCGGCGCACGAAGCTGAGCTCCTCGGTGAAGTAGGCGCGATAGCGCGGACCGAGCCCGCGCGCGGCGGCCGCGATGGTCTCTGGCGTGAACAGCGGCGCTTTCATGACCTGGTCGGGATTGGCCGAAACGAACGGGATCAGCATCGGCGGGTGGACGATCCTGATGTCACCCGAGTCCCACCGCGCCGCGTTCTCCTCGGGCGACCGACCGATCAGCCGCTCGAGGAACCCGCCCTCGCCGCGATCGCTGATCAGGGCGATGTTGTTATTCGCATCGATCAGCCAGCCCCGACCGGTCTCGGGGTCGCGCGCGTTGACAACGACGTGACCCGGGATGCCGGGCGAGAAGATCGTGGCCAGGTTTGTCTCGATGCCGAAGCAATCCAGAGCGACCGCCATCCGAATCGCAAAGACGTTGCAGTCGGCGATCGTCGCGCACATGAGCTCGCCGAGCACCGGCGTCACGCCGAATGCCGATCGGTAGGTATCGACGCTAACGTGCACCCGGATCATCAAGTAAGCGATCAACCGATCGCGGTCGTTGAGCGCCGGAAAGCGGGCGCCCACCTCCGCCTCGTGCTCGGTGTACTCGTCCTCGAGCGCCGCCCGGATCATCTCTCGATCGAGCCAGATCCGGTCATCGGGCTCGGCGTCGAGGAGCGGCCCGCGGAACCGCTCGAGGAACGCGACGTCGGCCGTCTCGAGGATGCCATCGAACGGAACGAGCCGGTTCGCCGTCGGTGGCGACTCCGGTCTCGGCGAGGTCGCTCGGCCGAGCCAGAACGCGACCCCGGCCAGAGCGGCCAGACCGACCAGAGGGAGTGCGAGCGGGCGAGCCATCGGCGCACGGTACGCCGGAGATCGCTCAGCCGATCATGACCTGCGGGTACCCCGCCACGATCTTCCCGCCGTGCGCGGTGGTGTCGCCGAGACGGGCCGCGGGCTTGCCGCCGATGAGCACGCTCGTGGATCCCATCACAATCGTGTCCGGCGGCCCGACGCAGGTGCAGCTGTCGCCCACGACCGCGGCGGGAAGGAACCCGATCATGACCGTCGGAACGCCGGGGCCGATGATCGGCCCGCCGACGTGCGGCACCGGCGGCGTGCCGGGCGTCTGCATCGGGCAGGTGTGCATGTCGGTCAGTCGCGCTGCTGGCGGCATGGTCAGACCTCCGGCGCCGCGGGGATCGGCGGCGCCTCCGGGGCGCCCGGGATCTCGAGCCCGGGCGGATTGAACTCGGGAGCCTCGGCGAGGATCTCCTCGCCGCGATCGATATACGGCTTCAGGGCGTCCGCCGTCTTCTGCAGCTCCTCGGCGGTCGGCGCGGGCGGGACCTCGGGCGCGTCCATGGCCAGCTCCGGGATCTCGGATGATGGCGCGCCGTCGAACGCGGGAACCTCGACCTTCGGGGCCTCGCCCTGCGCCTCGGTGCTCGCCGCCAGAAGGACGGCGCCGCCTGTGCTGCTCGACGCCAGGCCCGCGGCCGAGGGCGCACCGGCGGCGGCCGCCGCGGTGGTCGCCTCCGAAACCGCGCCCGCCTGCTGGGAGTACTCGGCGGCCTGGGCGCTCCACGCACCGGGCCCGGCGTGACCCGCGGACTTCGCGGCCTCGGCGGCCTTCGCGGCGGACTCTGGGCTCGGGCTGGCGAGCCACTGCTCGGCCGACGAGATCGCCTCGACGTCCGCGGCCGGCAGCTTGTCCTGCACGGTCTTCGCCGACTCGGTGGCCCACTGGACTTTCTGGGGCGGCGGCATCGCCTCGGCGAGCTCGTAGACCTTCGCCAGGTTGTACTTGCTCGGGTCGGCGCCGCCGATCGCGGCGGCGCTCCCGCCGCCCGCCCCGCCCGAGGGCTTGGCCGCAAGCCCGAGGGCCGACTTGATGGCGCCGAGAAGTCCCATCACGCTCTCGCAGGTTGGCGGCTGGCGACGAGCAGCTCGGCCCGATCGAGCCGCGCATCGACCGGCGAGGCCTTCCCGCGCAGGATCCCGCGGATCTCGCTCGCCAGCTTCGGCTCGGCGGTCTGGAACCAGTGCTGGAGCATCACGAACCGCCGCCGCTGGGCGTCGTGCTGGGCGCCGGCGAGCGTCGCCTCGGCCACGCCCTGCTCGAGCGTCTTCTCCAACTCAGCCGAGTCGACCGGCCTGCCCACGTCGGAGGTCTCCTGCTCGGCCCGCTGGCGGAGCAGCTCGAGCGTGCGCTTGCGGAACCGTTCGTCCTCGACCTGCTTCATCGAGTCGAGCTGATCCTGGCTGACCTGGAGACGGATCATGCCGTGGCCCCCGCCGGCACGAGCGGCGTCGAGCGCAGGCGCGACTCCTCGACCCAGTACCGCATCAGCGCGGGGGGGCCGTCCTCGCGCTCGCCGAAGATCTCGATCGCCGGGCCGAACAGCTCGCCCAGCTGCGTCGCGTCGCACGTCGGGAGGAATGACGCGAGAACGCGAGGGTCGTAGTACCGGAACATCAGCCGATCCCCATCGGGCCCGATCACCTGCGTCAGGTCCCGGAAGTGATTCCGCACAGCGGGGAAAGAGACCGAGGCGCGGATGATGATGCCCCGGTGCTTCCGTGGCTCATCGGGAATGAGTTCGTCGATCAGCGGATCGCCCTCGCGGAGTCTGATGAGATAGGGCGCGACGTGAATCAGCTCGGCATCGAGCTGCCCGCGCATGATGCACGCGTGCTCGGCCCGCGACCCCTCGAGCACGCCCGGAAGCCCCGGCCACGACGCCGCGTCGAGAACCGCGAACGTCTCCGCGTCGTCGTCCTTGAACAGCTCCGCTTGGATCGATTGGTCAAGCATGGCTCGGTGCTCCGTGCATCGGACCGGACGTGGTCACATCTGCATCTCTTCCTCTTCCTCGTACGACGAGGAGCCCCCTCCACCACCGCCGCCCTTGCCACCGAACCCACCGCCGCCTTCCGACGATGAGCCTTGGCTCGAGCCGCCGCCCTTGCCGCCGAAACCGCCGCCGCCGTCCGACGATGAGCCCTGGCCCTGATTGCCGCCCTTGCCGCCGAACGAGCCGCTCTCCCCGCCGCCCTTGCCTCCGTAAGCCCCGTCGCCCGAGGCCTGATGCCCCTGCGACTCCGCTGGCGACGTGCCCGGCACCACCGCCGTGCCCGAGTCGGCCGCGTAGTGCAGCGCGACCGCGGTCGGGTTCGAGAAGGTCCCCGGGTGCTCCGGTGAGCCGCGCTGCGGCTTGCCGGGGGCGTTGCCAGACTCGCCGTCGTCGGCCTCGGCCGGGGCGGTCGCCGCGGACGGGTTGGCGCCAGAGCCGCTGCCGGCCGCCCCGCCGCTGTTGAGCTTGACGATCAGGCCGGTGATCGAGACGCCGGAGGGGTCGACGACGACAGAGCTGCCGCCGCACTTGACGGTCACACCGCTCGTCGACTCGACGACGAGCGCGGAGAGGCTCTTGAGGTGCATCGCGCCCATCGCATCGATGCCGACCGCGCCGTTCATCTTCTGCTGGAGATCGCCGCCGATCTTCATAGAGACCGTGCCGTTGATCTCTTCGTTCCGGTCGCCGGCCAGCGTCATGTGCTGATCGCCATCGATCTGTTCGAAGTGGTCGGCCGCGACGATCCGGTGGGATTCGTTCCCGATCCACTCTCGATAGTCGTTGAGCACGCGGAAGTCGAAGTCGCGCTGGGCATGGACGAAGAGCTGCTCCTCGCCGCCCTTGTCATTGATGCGGAACTCGTGGAACCCGCCGCCGCCGATCGAGTTGGACTTGAATCCCGAGATCGTGTCCGCTGCCGACCCGTTGTACGGGGAATGCCGGATCCCGTTGTACACGGCCCCGGCCACGAGCGGCCGGTCCGCGTCGCCCTCGAGGAAGGTGACCAGGACCTCCTGCCCGACCCGCGGCAGCACGTGCCCGCCGTACTCGTTGCCCGCGAGCGGCTGGACAACGCGGATCCAGCACGAGGCCTTGGTGTCGTCGTTGTCCTCGCGGTCCCAGTGGAACCGGACCTTGATCCGTGACTCGTCGTCGTGATAGATCTTGCCGACGTCCGACCCCACCACCGTCGCGGTCTGGCCGCCGTGGATCCGGGGCTTCTCGCGCCGAAGGGGAGGGCGGTAGACCACCGAGGCGGGCATCGCGACGACCGTATTCTGATAGGGCTTCGACTCGGTCGACCCGCCCGTGACGTAGCTGCTGGCGAGCCGGACCTCGTGCCTGACCTCGCGCACGACGTACTGGTTGCCCTTCTCCGACTCGATGTGATGCTCGCCGACCGAGAACTTCCGCCCCGGGCCCATGTCTCGATACCGCGACTCGAACTCGACCGCCTCGTAGTTGGCCTCGAACGACTCGACCCGGTAGTTCGCGCGTTTCTGCCCGACCGAGGTCTTCTCGTAGAGCCCGGGGTAGTCGTACTGCTGGAAGACCTTGATGTTCTTGAGGTCGGTCACGGTCTTCTTCTCGACCGTCGCGTCCTCGTTGATCATCTTCATCGGCTCGAAGTCGCGCAGCGCCACGGCCCCGGCGTGATAGCGGTGCCGCCGCTCCCACGACATCACCATCGTCGAGGTCTGCATCCCCGCGAGGTCGGCGTCGGCGTCGACCGAGTGCCCGAGCGCCTCGTAGCCGCCCGTCGTGTCGGAGAACACCGCCTTGTGCGAGCCGTTCGCGTGCGTGACGAAGAAGTAGACGCCGTCCTCTTCGCAGAGCCGCTGGATGAACTCGAGATCGCTCTCCCTGTACTGCACGCAGTAGGGACGCGGCTCGGAGCCGGCGCCCTCGATCTTGAACGAGACCGCGTCGCCGGAGAACCCGCGGTCCTTCATGATCTGCTCGATGATCGCCTTGGTCGATTTGTCCTGGAAGATGCGGCACTCTCGGTTCAGCCCCAGGAACCACAGGTGCGGCACGACCTCGATCGCGTAGAGGTGCAGGCGGTCCTGCGCCCCCATGTAGCTCAGCCGCGAGACGTAGCCGTTGAAGTACCTCGGCGCTTCCTCGACGTCGTAGATCGCCAGCGTCACCGGCTGGCCCACCAGGTCCTTGGGCGCGACGCTCTCGCGCTCGCTCAGGAGGTCGGCGGTCAGAACGAACGGCTCATTGAATCGCTCGGTGCACTCAAAACCCTGGAGCAGCATCGCCTCGTCGCCGATCGGCGTCTGGATCCTGATGCGGCGCTCTTCCTGGGTGTACTCGGGCATCTCGTGCGCTCCAGGCCCCATCCCCGAGTCCGTCCCCCGGGACGCGATCTTGCGGGATCGAAAAGCGCCGGGCCGCTGTTACGCGACCCGACGCGGCGGAATAAGGGATCGATCAGCTGCGCCCCGAGCCCGGGTTGTACTTGGCCGGCACGTTGCCCTTCTTGTCGCCGGTCCGCGGGTCGAGGACGATGTAGTTCCATTCGATCTCGGTGAAGCCGAGCGTGACCTCCTCGGTCGGGATCGGGTCGCCCGAAGCCGTGCCGTGGAAGCTGTAGCTCGTGACGATCACGTCCTTCAGCTTGTAGGTCAGGTAGGGCTCGGCCTTGTTCTTGACCGTCGAGCAGAGGTGGATCTCGACCTCCGGGTAGAAGGTGCCGTTGGCGCAGGCCTCCGACAGCTTCGTCGAGCTCTTGTCGAGCTCGCGGACGCAGACGACGTCACCCAGGACGGTCTCGCCACGCGAGCGCTGCTGGTCCTTGGCGCCCTGCGGGATCGTGCGGTGGATCGGTGCGCTGAGGGACTGGATCAGGATCCACTCCTTATGGTCCTCGTCGGTCGCCTCACCCTTGATGCTGCCGAGTTTCAGGAAAGCGGGCATGTCGTGACTCCTTTTGCGTTCGCTGCGGCCGGCTGGCGGCCGGCGGTTTGCTTTGCCCCAAACGTCTGACCTGCGGGCGAGCGGCTCATTGCCTCGCCCGACCTGTTATCGAGGAACCCGGAGGGATGTGAACCGCCTCTGAGAACTTTTTTCGACCCCCTGCCCCAACCGGCGCACTTGCCTGAAAACAAAGAACTTACGAACACAGGACCGCCCGGACCTGCTCCAGGAACGCCGGGTTGGCGAAGTAGTGGTCGATGTCGTGGTACTTCATGACGCCCCCGTCCGCGTCGACCATCGCGCTGCCCGAGACCTCCTCGTTGGCGGTGTTGATCGCGGAGCCGATCCAGGTCACCGGGTCCCAGCGGTCGTGGTAGAGCCAGTACTTCAGCCCGCCCGCGTTGTTGCTGGGCCAGCTCGGGGCCGGCGTCGCGAGCCCGAAGACCCGGACCTTGCCCATCCCGAGGCGTCCGCGGACGTTCTTCAGGACCCACAGCGCATTGGCGGTGATCAGGTTCCCCTGGCTGTGACACACGACGACCACGGGCTGGCCGCGCCGGGCGCACGACAGCAGGTGAAGGAAGACCGAGAGCGCCGCCATGTTCGAGTTCAGCATGAACCGGCCGACGTCCTCGTCGCGGCCCCCGCCGTAGACCCACCGGGCGAGCTGGTAGTAGCCCGGGGGCGCCGCGAGCCCGACCGGGTTGAGGTAGTCGCGGGCGCACTGGCGCAGATCGGTCATGAACGACCACATCCCCGTGCGCACCCCGCTGCTGCCCGTCAAATTGTAGATCCCGCGCACGTCGTGATTCAGGATCGACGCGAGGCGCCGCCCGCACGTCTTGTGCTCGATCGACGTCACGTTCATCCCGTTGACGAACACGACCTGCCACCCGCTCGGGCGGCCGTCCGAATTCAGCTTCTCGATCGCCCGCCGGCATCGGTCCGGCCACGCCGACCAGTCCGAGTAGCTGTCGGGCGTGTAGACGTTGTGCTGACCGTCCGCGGACGGCGCGGCGTTGCTCGGCATCCCCTGGCTCCCCTGCGACCGGCGGCAGTGCCCCACGGCCCGCGCATTCTGCGGGGCTGAGGTCGCCCCGCGGCCCGATCGTTGCGGCACCCCCGAAATGCCCGGGCCGCACCCGCGGCCCCGCGACTCAGCCCATGTCGTAGACGAATCCCTCGCCGCCGAGGCTCACCCGCACGCGGTCGATCTCGCGCCCGTCGGCCATCGCCTGCAGGAACTCCGCGGAGAGCTCGGGCAGGATCGTCTGCGAGAGGATGTTGTCGATGTTGCGCGCGCCGGTCTGGACCTCCCGGCAGCGCTCGAGGATCGCCGTCACGACGTCGTCGCCGAACTCCAGCGCCGCCCCGTGCGCCTGGTGCATTCTCTTGGTGACCTTGCGGAGCTTCAGGCGGATGATCATCGACATCGCGTCGTCGGCGAGCGGGTAGTACGGGATGATCGTGCAGCGACCTAAGAACGCCGGCTTGAACGTCTCTGTGAGCGTTGGGTAGATCGTCTCCGACAGCGCCTCCGGATCGGGCCGTTCGTCGACGTCGACGCACGCCCTCGTGATCTCGGGCGTCGCGGCGTTCGAGGTCATGATGATCAGCGTGTTCTTGAAGTCGATGTCGCGCCCCTGGCCGTCCTTCATCTGGCCCTTGTCGAAGACCTGATAGAAGATGTCCTGGACGCCCGGGTGGGCCTTTTCCATCTCGTCGAGCAGCACCACGCTGTAGGGCTTGCGCCGGACCGCCTCGGTCAGGATGCCGCCCTCGCCGTACCCGACGTAGCCGGGGGGCGACCCCATCAGCAGCGAGACCTTGTGCTCCTCCTTGAACTCGCTCATGTTGATCGTCGTCAGGTTCTGCTCGCCGCCGTACAGCAGGTCGGCCAGCGCGAGCCCGGTCTCGGTCTTGCCCACGCCCGAGGTGCCGACCATCAGGAAGACACCGATCGGCTTGTCCGGGTCGGTCAGCTGCGCGCGACTCGTGCGGACCTTCTGGGCGATCTGCTCGAGCGCGTGGTCCTGCCCCACGACACGCTCGCAGAGCTGCTCCTTCAGGCGCAGGACCGCGTTGATGTCATCCGTCACCATGCGCCCGACGGGGATGCCGGTCCACGCCGCGACGACCGAGGCGACGGCGTCCTCGTCCACCTCGTGATGGCTCAGGGGCTCCTCGCCCTGGAGCGTGCTCAGCTCCTCGCGGAGCGCGTTCAGCTCCTCGATCGCCGCCTTCTGCTCCGCCTCGTCGGGCTCGGCGCCCTCCTCGCCCGGCTCCGCGAGCTCCTCGGCACGCCCCCGGACCTCGTAGATCTTCTCGATCACCGCTCGCTCGGCCTCGAGCTTCTCGGTGAGCAACCCGACCCGTTCGTTGATCTCGTCACGCTCGGCGCCGAGGGTCTGCAGCGTGGCCGCGTGGTCGATCCCGCCCGCCTGCTCACGCTCGAGCGTCTCGATCCGCCGCTCGATCGCGCGGAGCCGCATCTTCGCGTCCTCGAGGACTCCGGGCTCGGTCGCCTTGCTCAGCGAGACCCGCGCGCAGGCGGTGTCGAGCACGCCGACCGCCTTCTCGGGGAGCTGGCGGCCCGTGATGTACCGGTTCGAGAGCCGGACCGCCGCGCGGAGCGCCTCGTCGCGGATCCGCGTGCCGTGGTGCTCGGCGAACGCGCCCGAGATCGCGTGGAGCATGTCGATCGCCGATTCCTCGCCCGGCTCCTCGATCTTCACGACCTGGAACCTCCGGGCGAGCGCGGCGTCCTTCTCGAAGTACTTCTTGTACTCGGCCCAGGTCGTCGCCGCGATCGTCCGGAGCTCGCCGCGGGCCAACGCCGGTTTCATGAGGTTCGCCGCGTCGCCCTGGCCCTCCGAGCCGCCGGCCCCGACGAGGTTGTGCGCCTCGTCGATGAACAGGATGATCGGCTTCGGCGACCCCTTGACGGCGTCGATGACCTCCTTCAGGCGCCGCTCGAACTCGCCCTTCACGCCCGCCCCGGCCTGCAGGAGCCCGAGGTCCAGCGCGAGCAGACGGCAGTCCTTGAGCGTCTCGGGCACCTCGCCCCGCGCGAGCTTCAGCGCGAAGCCCTCGACCGCGGCCGTTTTCCCGACGCCGGCCTCGCCGGTCAGGATCGGGTTGTTCTGCCGGCGCCGGGTCAGGATGTCGACGACCTGGCGGATCTCCGGGTCGCGCCCGCGGATCTCGTCGATCTTGCCGTCCGCCGCCTGCTTGGTCAGATCGACCGTGTAGGCCTCGAGCGCCTTCGCGCCCGCCGCCGTCTGGGCCTTCGGTGCATCGGGCGCGTCCTCGCCGGGCTTGCCCTCGAGCTCTTCCTCCAGCAGCGCCCGCGCCTGCTCCGGCTTGATCGCGGCCATCGTCGGGCTCGCGGACCCCAGCAGCCGCGCCGCCGTGCTGTTCTCCAGCGCCGCGATCAGCAGGTGGCCCGCCTCGATCTGCATCGAGCCGAACTCGAGCCTCGAGAGGCTGAACGCCTCGCGCGCGACCTCGATCAGCGTCTCGCTCAGCACAGGCGCCCGGCTGTTCCCGGCCTTGAACCGCTCGATCGCCCGGTCCAGCTCGACGCGGGCCCGGTCGACGTCCAGCGCGGCGCCGTGCAGCATCCGCGGCAGCATCATGTCCGGCGAACCGAGCAGCTGGATCAGCCAGTGCTCGAGCTCGACGTTGTAGTTCGTCCGGCTCACGCAGAGCCCCGACGCCCCCTCGAGCGCCGTCCGGCATTCGGTCGAAAGGCTCTCGACGAGCTTGCGGATATCCGTGCTACTCATTCACACATCCCCCGGCGCGATCGCGCCCGCTGCCCACCCCTTCAATCTACCGCGCAGGCCGCCGCGACGGTCTCGGGGCCGAGAACCACCTCCTGCTCGCCGCGCGGCTCGCCGACCCAGCTCGACCACCCGAGCCGCCCGAACGGGCTCGCGTCCCCGCCGGCCCCGAGCCGGAATCCCGGCGCCTCGCCGTCGGCGAGGCGCAGCGAGACGTCGAAGTCGAACTCGTCCCCGACGTAGGTCCGGACCAAGGAGCCCAGCACCCCGAGCCGGTCGCCGAGCGGCCCGAGTTCGACGAACCGCTCCCGCGTCAGCGGGCCGAGCCGCAGGCGGAAGAACCCGCGCCCGTGCCAGGCCCGAGCGCCGAGCGCGATGTTCCGCCCGAGGGCCGAACGCGAGTCCCGCGTGAGCGTCGTCCGCTCAGACTCACGCACGCTGATCCAGCGCGCCGCGAACTCCAGCGTCTCCGCCGGAACGCCGAAGGCACGCGCCACCATCCCCGCGGCGCCGTTCGCCGAGGGCACCGCCCGCGAATAGACGCCGGCCACAGCGGCGATCGCCGAGGCCAGGTCCTCGGGCAGCCGAGCCGCCGCCCCCCGGTCGAGCCCGGCCATGGCCAGCGCGAGATCGCGGTACGCGTCGCGCTTGTGCGCGCCCATCGCCCGGAATCGCCGGGCGACCGGGCGGTGCACCGTCGCCGCGTCGAACAGAAGCCGCGCCGTCGCGTGCTCGAAGATCGCCAGGAACTCCGACATGACGCGCTGGGAGGCGCGGTCGCGTTTCGGCGACTCCCCGTCGGCCCGCGGCAGCGGCCCGGTCGGGCCGAGCAGCCCGAAGCAGGCCAGCACGACGTGAACGACCGACCCGGGATCGCGCGGGTCGCCGCGGACCGCCGACAGGTCGCCGTCCGGGAAGGTGTTCCGCAGCGCACCCGACAAACGGACCGCGTCCGGGCGCCGCGACGCGGCCTCCAGCAGCAGCAACGCCGGGACGAGGTCGAACTCGCCGGGCGAGGACAGCAGCCGGTCGATCAGATCAGGACCCGTGTCCCCGTTCTCGGAGGCCATGCCTTCGTCAGCTCCTCGTGACCACGGATCCGCAGCGACGTCGCCACGAACGAATTGATCGAGCACAAGTCCGGCAGCACGCGCTCGAGCACGCTCGCCAGCAGAAACGTCTCTCGGTCCGGGACGGCCTCATTGTCGATCTCGAGCTCGACCTCGAGGCCCCGGCTGATCTCGCCCTCGACCCGAGCGTTGGCGACCCTCGAGCGCACCGAGTGCAGAGACTCACGCAGCCGCCGGTTGCGAGCGCTCCCCTCGCCGTCGAAGTCGTACAGCTCCAGCATCGACCGCAGCGTGTCCGGCGACGTGCCGCCCGGGACGACGGGCAGGCGGTTCAGGCGCATGTGCGCGATGAGCCGCAGCGTGAGCGACGGGTCCGCCCAGGGGCTCCGCGGCGGCACCGGCGCGAACAGCAGGTTCGCCCCGCCGATCTCCGCCTCCGACTCGAGGTACAGCTGCGGGCGGCTGTCGCTGACCGGGAGCCGCATGGGGAGCTCGCCGTCCGTCCCCAGCACGACCGGCGTCGCGACCGCGCTGATCTGCGTCGTCTCGAGGTCCTCGCCGACGAACGAGATGAACAGCTCGCTCATCGGCGAGCCGCCGGCGGCCCGCGATCGCGTAAGCTCGCGCGTCGTGTTCCAGTAGATGATCGGCGCCGAGGGATCCTCGCCAGGGCTCTCACGCATCGGGTCGAAGACCGGCCGCGTGCGAAGCGGGCGGTCGTCCGACGAGATCGCCTCCACGCGCTCGACCTCGAAGATCGGCGCCGGCTCGTCGCGCCGGTGATCGATCGCCACCCGATAGTTGGCCGTCCGATGATCGATCTCGATCGGCTCCGCCCGGACCGGGCCGGCGATGTTGATCACCGGGACGGCCCCGAGCGCGAACGTCGACGCGTCGACAAGCGGCACGAGATCCCGGGCGAGCCGATCGAAGAAGAGCACGATGCGGAGCTTCGACGCCGGCCACGGATCTGGCCAGCCGCCGGGCGGCGGCCCGATCCGGAGCGCGTGGAACTTCCAGGGGTAGGCCGAGTACTCCGCGAGCATCCGGTAAGCCGGCTGCACGCGCGGGTCCGCCGGCAGCATCGCCTCCCCGGGGTCGAACCCGCGCGGGGACACGATGTCGCCGCCGACCAGCACGGGCGACGAACGCCCGCCCGCTTCGAACCACCCCCCGACGCACTCGTTGAGCAGCGTCTCGTAGAGCCGATTCGTGGCGCCGTGCGAGGACCGCACGCGCAGGTGGAACGCCAGGTCCTCGGCCGTCAGACCCGCGAGCGGGAGCGACGGGTCGATCGACTCGACCCCGAGGACAAGCGCCGCCGCGGCACGCGGCGGCACGTGCACGCCCTTCGGCGGCGTCACGATCGCGGTCTCGCCGTAGCTCGCCTCCGCCACCTGCGCCGGCAGCAGGCGTGACTCGCAGGTCGTCCGGAACCGGCAGTCCTCGCCCTCGACGCGCTCGGTCCGGATGGTCGCGCCGGCCGGGATCGGCATCGGCTCGGTCTGCCCCTCCCGCGGTCGGAACCGCACGACGCTCGCCGCCGGCAGCGGACGCAGGTAGTGCGGGAAGAGCGCGTTCAGCACGCTCTCGATGACGATCGGGAACTCGTCGTCGAGCTTGGCCCGGACGCGCGCCGTCAGCATCGCGACCGCGCCGATGAGCCGCTCGACGTGCGGATCGTCGGAGCCGTCCGGCCCGAGCCGCAGCCGCTCCGCCACGTCGGGGTGCCGCTCCGCGAAGCCGTCGGTCAGGCCGCGGATCAGCCCGAGCTCGCCCGAGAGGATGTCAAGGAACGCCCGGTTCATCGCAGCCCCGTCCGCTGATCCAGCCGCGCGTTCGTCACCTTCAGCGTCATCACGCCGGGCGTGTACCGCGTGTCGAAGTCGATCACGCCGAGCCGCCGCCCCTCGCGGTACAGCGTCGCCCGGATCTTGAAGTGCAGCCGCTGGTCGAGCGAGTCGGGCGCCTCGACGAACTCGACCTGGACGCCCCTGAGCCGCGGCTCGAACGTCTGGATCGCGCGGGTGATCCGTTTCAGCAGCGCCGCCCGCTCCCTCGCCGACATCCCGTGCAGGGCCGTGACGTCGGGGACGCCGTACCCGATCAACGCGCCCCGCAGCTCGTCGGAATCGGTCAGGTCCGCGTCGGGCGAGAGCCGGGCGTTGAGCACGACCTCGAGCTCTCGGCGCAGCGGCTCCAGCTCGCCGCCCCGCCGGTCGAGGCCCGGCCCCGGCGCGAGCAGGTCGAAGAGCCCGGCGCCCGATTCGCGCAGCGCAGCACTCACGAGGTCTCGATCCGGTCGGTGGTCAGGGTCAGCGCACCCACGAGACCGTCGTACTCGGGGAGCGGCTTGAGACGCATCGTCATCCGGTAGGTGCCCGGCAGATCACCGCGCTCGACCAGGACCGACGCCTCCGCGTACGGGCGCTCCGCCCGCTCGCGCTGCGTCGGGTCGTGGCCGAGGAGCACGAAGCCGCTGAGCCATTCGTTGAGCTCGCTCTCGAGCACCTCGGCCTCCACGAACGAACCGATCTTCGCCCGCGTGCGCACGTACAGGGCGATCGCGATCCGAGAGGCGCTGAGAACATGCCGCAGCTGGCTCTCGAACCGCGCCGACATCGTCGCGCCGTCCCGGTCGTACTGCGCCGGCTTGTTCAGCGTCGAATCGCCGAAGAACGCCGCGTACGGCCCGTGGGGCAGGTCGCACAGGACGTTGAATCCCTCCACCGCAAGCCGCCGCTCCAGGGCGTCGTCGACGGGCGCCTCGGTCACCGGCTTGGTGCAGACCCCGGCGCGATCGACCGAGAACGTCTCGAGCGGCAGCCCCGGCACGAGACCCGCCCCGCCCTCGCCGACCCGAACGCCCCGGATGTCGAGGAAGAACCCCGAGTCGGAGAAGCAGCGGATCAGCACGGCGCCGTGGGCGTAGATCGGGCTCCCCCACAGCGCCCCGCCCTCGGCCCGCAGACGCAGCCCGAACCCCGGCGCGGCCGGCTCGTCGTGGCGCCGCGAACGACGCATCAGCACGCGCGGCATCGTCAGCGAGATGAACCGGGCGTCCGGCGAGGACCGGAACGAGCGCCATTTCAGATAGGTCGGGCTCCCGGTCAGGAACGGGCTGGGCTGGAGCCGCCCGCTCAGCTCCGAGAAGGACTCGAGCCCGAGCATCCTCGGCGACGTCCCCAGGATGATCGGGCAGAACGCCGCCGCGGCGATGCCCGCGAGCCGCTCGACGACCTCGAGCTCGCGGTGCCCGGTCGGCGTGTGGGTCGCCGCGGCGAACTCGTGGTCGACGAGAACCACCCCGAAGGGCGCACCGCCCGCCGTCCCGATCGCCTCGGAGTAGATCTTCGCGAACATCTGACTGCGGTCGAACTCGACGGCGTTCATGACGTCGCGCGCGATCTCGGCCCAGCCCACAGCGAGCACGGCGATCTCGACGTCCCCGCCCGCCTCCTCCGCCGCGTGGACCAGGTACCGCAGCCCCCGCCAGGCGGACTCCAGACGCCGGAGCTCCGGCGATCCGAGCACGGCCTCGAGCTGGCGCGAGATCGCGCCGTCGAGCCGGGCGATCTGGCGGGCGATCTTGGCGCGCAGCACCGCCTCGCGATGCTCGCGCTCACGCCGGGCGTCTCGCGCCGCCGCGGCCTCGCCGCCCAGGGCTGCTGGCATGGCTCCGCGCCCCCGGGCTTAGGCCTTGCGCTCTGGGATGGTCGCAACCAGACGCATCGAGGTGGTCAGCTGCTCGAGCGGCAGCCACGGACGGAGGTACGCGACGGCGTTGTACTCGCCGGGCAGATCACCGGGCTCGACGTCGATCCGCGCCTCGGCCAGCGGGTAGCGGGCCTTCATCTCGGGCGTGGCCTTCTCGTCGGCGAGCACGTAGCCAGCGATCCACTCGTTGAGCCAAGTCTCGCACTCGTCGGCCTCCATCATCGAGCCGATCCGGTCGCGGGCGGCGACCTTCAGGTAGTGCGAGATGCGGCTGATCGCCATGACGTGCTGGATGCCGCAGCTGAGCTTGTCGTTGGCCTCGGCGTCCTTCGCCCCGGGCCCCTCGTACTTCTTGGGCTTGCGGACCGTCTCGCCTCCGAAGAAGACCGCGTAGTCGGTGTTCTTGTAGTGACAGAGCGGGAGAAACCCGAGCCGGCTGAGCTCGCCGTCACGCCGGTCGGTGATGGCGATCTCGGTCGGGCACTTCATCGCCTCGTCGCCCTCGTCGTCGGTGAAGGTGTGGACCGGCAGGTTGCCGACCTTGCCGCCGTTGGCGAACCCGCGGGCGCTCGTGCACCAGCCCGTCTCGGCGAAGGCGTTGGTCATCTGCGTGCCGAACACGTAGGCCGCGTTCATCCACGTGTACTCGTTGTGCCCGAGCTGCTTGACCTCGGAGGTGCCGTCGGTCTTGTGCGTGACGTCCCCCTCCTCGAAGTCGAACTCCTCGATCTTGCGGCCGTTCGTGCCGTAGGGCGTGCGGGCGAGGACGCGAGGCATCGTCATCACGACGAACCGGCTGTCCTCGCTCTCGCGGAACGAACGCCACTTCGCGTAGCTGGGCGCCTCGAAGGTCGAGGCGAGCTCCGCGGGCTTGGAGAGGTCGCCGAAGCTGTCGAGCTTGAACAGCTTCGGGTCAGGCGCCGTCAGGAACGGGCAGAACGAGGCCGCCGCGACGCCCGCGATGCCCTGCAGGATCTCCATGTCCTCGGTGTCGGCGTTGAAGTAGTAGTCGCCGACGAGCGCGCCGAACGGCATGCCGCCGGCGATGCCGAACTCTTCCTCGTGGATCTTCTTGAACATCTGCGACTGATCGACGTCGGTCGCCTTCGTCAGGTCGCGGTGCAGCTCGCCCTTCGAGCAGTGCAGCGCCTTGATCTTGAGGTTCTCGCCGGTCTCGCTGTTGAAGCAGATGTGCCCGAGGCCGCGCCACGTCCCCTCCAGCCGCTGGAGGCCCTCGTCGTGCATGACCGCCGCGAGCTGGCTCGAGAGCTGCTCGTCGATGCGCCGGATCGCGAGGCGGACCTTATCGGCGACGCCCTTGTCCCGGACCTTGCCCCCGCTCTCCGCGGCGGCCTGGATCTCGGAGAGCCAGGAATCGACGACCGTGGCGACGGCGCCCTTGACGCCGTCGCGCTGCGCCTCGTCCTCGGCGGTCTTGGCGATGATGTCGTCGAGGAGCGGCGAGGCCTCGACGGCCTGGGTCACGCGTTCGGCGCTCCCGGAACCCTGTGTGTCACTCACGGATCAGCCCTCGCTCTTGTCGTTCAGAGTATCGATCGTGCTGTTCAGAACCTGCTCGAGCTTCTCCTCGACGTCCTCCGACCGGCTGACCGAGGACTCGAGCGCCCGAAGCTGCTGGCGACGCTCGAGCAGCTCCTTCAGCGCCGGGATCTGCTCGGCGATCTTGGCCGGCTCAAAATCGTCGAGCGACTCGAACTTCAGCTCGGCGTTCAGGCTCTTGCCCTCGCCGCCCGGCATCTTGTTGTCCACCTCGACCTTGACGCCCGGCTTCATCCGACGCATCACGTCGTTGAAGTTGTTCCGGTTGATCTCGACGAACTTGCGCTCGCTGAGACGCTTGGGCTTCTCGCTCGGGTTGTTGCCCGCCAGGTCCGCCATCACCCCGACGACGAACGGGAGCTCGCGCTTCTCCGTCGCGTCGCCGGTCTCGACGTCGATCGTGATGACCGTGCGAGGCTTCTTCGCGCCGCGGTTGACCTTGTCCTGTGTGCCGCTCATCGATCGCTCCTTCGCGGATGGGCCGTGATCCGCTGGTTACGGCCCGACGGTGCTGCCCCTGACAACCCCTGGGATTGAATTCCCTCTTAGTACGAATCCTCTTCCTGCCTCGATTGCATGCCCACGAGCCGAAAAAGATCCTCGCGCGAGCTGCTGTCGCGGACGATCTCCTCCAGCAGCTGGTCGTACGGCGTCCGCGCCCAGCGGACCGCGCGACGCAGCGCGAACTGCACCGGGCTGTGCGGCTCGGATGCCTCGAAGTAGCTCGCGGCCCGCTCCACCAGCGCGATCGCGGCCTCGCGGTTCATCTTCCCGCCGCCGCTCGTCGACCCGCCCTCGCCGCCGGCGCCGCCCGCCTCCTCTTCGCCGCCCTCAGGCTCCGGCGGCACCCGCTCGGCGATCTCGGCGCGGACCTCGTCGATCGCGTCCTTCAAGATGATGAACGAGAGCTTCGGCTCGGCCCCGGACTCGCGCCGCTCCGAGAGCGCCGACGAGAACTCGTCGATCGCGCCCATCAGATCGTCGATCCGCGCGAGCAGGCCGCGCAGATGATCGGCCGGGATCTGCCCGAGCGCCGAGAGGCAGAGCTCCGCGGTCTTGCCCTGCAGCCGCGTCCGACGCTCCTCGATCCGCTCGTCACGCTGATCGATCGAGAGGCGGTCGCTCTCCTGCATCTGCTGCACGTACCGCTCGAACTCCTGCCCCTGCTGGAGGTCCAGCAGGCTGATCCGGTCGCCCTGCGACGGCGCCGTGATCGGCGTCGCACGCACCGCCATCAGCAGCGAAGCCCGGTCGGAGGCCGCGACCGACTCGACCCGCCCCACACGGTCCTCGTCGCCGTACATCTCGTCGATCGCGGGGAACGATCCGTCCCAGAAGCCCTGCACGAGCCCCGTCAGCAGCCGGAAACCGAGCGCAGCGCCCTCGAAACCATCGGTCCGCGTCAGCGCCTCGAGCATGTCGGCCGCGACCTCGAGGTCCTTGCTGTGCGACCGCAGGATCTCGCAGCCGGTGTCGATCAGCTCGTCCCAGAGCTCGACCGCCTCGGCCACCGCCGCCTCGCCCGAGAGCCGCTCGGCCTCGGCCTGCTTCCGGCGCGCCATGATCGAAGACCGGATGTCCCGGAAGCGGGCCAGGGGCGAGTCCTCGACACGCCGGAGGTCCGAGCCCGTCGGGCTCTCACCCTCGATCGGCTGGAGCAGACTGTCGAGATCAACCGCTGAAACACCCATGCCCGTCGATACCCCCTCGGACCACTGTTCAATGTAGCGAAAGCCCGGAACGGCCGCCCGCGCACGTCCGCTATCCGGTCGCCATCAGCGTCCGCAGCTCCCCCAGTGCTTTCTCGTGCAGCCGGCTCGCCCAGCTCCGGCTGAAGCCCATCAGCTCCGCCGCGCGAGCCAGCGGCATGCCGCCGATGTAGCAGTACGTGATGAGCTCCTTGCTGCTCGGCGGGAGCTGGGCGAGCGCCCGGTCGAGCCGGTGCAGCAGCTCCGCACGCTCCGCGCCCGTGCCCCCGCCCGATCGGGTGTCGACCGGATCGTCGAAGGCGGTGCGGGCGGGCCCGGCCCGCTTGGCGCCCGGCTCGTCGTCCGCCATATCGCCCGATTCGAACGCGGCGGACGAGAACCAGGAGTTCTTCCTGAGCCCGTCGAGGATCGACCCGCGGACCCGGTGGTGGGCGAACGTGCCGAACTTGACGCCGTGCGCGGAGTCGAAGCTGGCCGAGGCCTCCGCCAGCCCGAGCATGCCGTAGGCGACGACGTCGTCGATCTCGACGTGGGCCGGCAG
This sequence comes from Planctomycetota bacterium, assembly GCA_038521625.1. GTDB lineage: Bacteria > Planctomycetota > Phycisphaerae > Phycisphaerales > UBA1924 > JBCBKP01. Next base: position 59,892 of record JBCBKP010000011.1, on the reverse strand, counting down.
ACGGCGCCAGATCTTCCAGGCGATCGAGCGGACCAGACCCTGGTGGGCGTTGATCAGGTCGGAGCGCGCCGATCGCGCCCTCGACCCGGAATCGTTATCGCCACCGCCGCTGGCCATCACGCCGCCCCGGCCGCTCGGACCGACGCTCCTGGGACCCCCTCCGTTAGCGGGCCGCGATCGGAGCGCCCTGGGCCTCGAAGGCGGAGATCTGAGGAGCGCCGAGCGCCCGCTCGACCTCGACCTGGGGGAGTCCCATGTCGATGAAGAGCTGCGCGATCTGGCTGTCCTCATAGGCGCCGCCGCCGAGGTTGAGCTCGTTCCGAAGCGTGCGCATCTTCGGGATCGCACGCTCGAATTCGGTGAGCCCGAGCTGATTCAGCGTGTCGCTGAAGGCCAGGGCCCGGTCGATGGCGATCGCCGCCTGCTGCGCGTCGAGCGCGAGCTGGGCGTCGTCGCCGGCCCGCGCCAGCTCGACGAAGGCCCGGAAGCTCATCGCCTCGCCCTGATCGCGGGACTCCAGGTACGCGACGTAGGTGTCGATCAGGCCGCGCGAGGCCTCGTCGGTCGTCGGGAGACCCTGCGAGGCGTTCAGCTCCGCCTCGTCGCCGCGGTCGGCGACGCTGCGATAGGCGCTGAGCACCGCCTGGAGCCGCTCGAGCGGGACGCGGCGGTCGGAGACCGTCACCGTGATCTCGTCCGTGTTCCTGGGGTCCGGGCCGCCAGAGGCGTCGGCGAACAGCTGACCCGCGCTGACCGCGGCGATCGCCGGGGTCGGGTTGACGCGGTAGCCGATCTGCTGGAGATCGGCGATGTCGTTCGCCGACAGGCCGGACTCGATCTCCGGGACCGGCAGGTCGGTCAGGACCGGCACGGCGCCGGCGAGCGACTCACCGAGCGAGAGGTTGGTCGGGCCGTTGGCCGTCAGGTCGAAGGGGATCAGGAACCCGAGCGAGCCCGGGGCCTGGCTGAGGAAGAAGCCCGCCAGCGTGATCGGCGTGCCGTCGGGGCTGAACGACTGGATCGGCGTGCCGCCGGTGACGACCGTGAGGCCGCCGGGGTTGAAGCCGTCGGAGGTCGCGAACTGGACACCGTTCAGGCCGACCGGGGCGGTCGACAGGTTGATCGAGTTCGCCGCCACGACGTCGACGGTGTCGTCGGACTCGAGCGACGGGGCGACGCCCGCGAGCCTCGAGGCCTCGGCCGCGAGGTCCTGCAGGAGGCCCGGGACACGCGGGTTGAAGTTGATGACCGGCGCGTTGATCGTGAGGTTGCCCTCGGCGCCGGTGACGCCGACGACCGTCAGATCGCCGAGGTTCGCCGAGCCGCCGGTCGTGTCGAAGGTCAGGTTGCCGAACGCCGTCACCTTCTGGTTGCCGCCGAAGGTGATGTCGCCGTTGGCGAGCACGAGGTGCGAGCGGTCCGCGACCGAGAGGGCCGAGAGACCGGCGAAGCTCACCAGGCCGTTGCTGAGGTCCGGTGCCTGGGCCGAGAAGAGGATCGAGGCCTGCTCGGGCACGCCCGCCAGGGTCGATCCGATGGTCAGATCGCCAAAGCGGAAGGTCGTCGTGTCGCCCGCGGTCGTGCCGAGGTTGCCCGTGAAGACGATCGGCGTCGTCGCGATCGTCCCGACGCCGTCCAGCCCGATCGACGGCGCGAGGGCCGAGGCGATCGTGAGGCTGTTGCTCTGGCCGGCCTGCGAGTACAGGTCGCCGTTGAAGATCATCGGCGTGTTGAGGGCGCTGAGGCTGGCGACCTGGCCGGCCCCGCCGCCGGCGGACCCGACCACGACGTCGCCGTTGAACAGAGTGATGACCCCGTCCGGGATCGCGCTGACCGACGACGCGCCGGTGAGCTGCGTCATGCCGTTCAGGCTGATCAGGACCGGGCCGGCCGGCGGGTTCAGACGGTCCGCCGGCGCCTCGAGGATCGACAGGTCGCTGCCGTCCGTGAGGCTCACCAGGTCCGCGGTCAGCGAGATGCCGTCGAGCGCGGTGATCGCCCCGGCCGCCATCTCGCCGTTCGAGACGATGTCGAAGATCGCGGACTCGGCGCTGCCGTCGACGATGCTCGACGAGCCCGACACGAGCCGGATCTGGTTGTTCACGCCGTTGAGCTGCACCACGCCGTCGGCGGCGTTGGCGACCAGCTCCATCGCGTTCACCGATCCCGTGCCGGTGATCGACTTGTCGGCCGTGAAGGTCGAGACGCCGTTCACCGACGAGGTGGTGCCGTCCTCGAGGATGAGGATGTTGCCCGCCGTGAGCGAGATGCCGCGGACCTGGGTCTCCTCGTACACAGGCTCCTCGCCGATGAGCGCGGTGAGGTTCACGTCCCCGTTGTAGGAGACGACCCCGCTGCCCTCGATCTCGCTGCGGTCGACGAAGCCGCCGATGATCACGTCGCCGTTCAGGGCCGTGAGCGAGGCGTTGCCCATGTCCGCGGTCACGTTCCCGGTGACGAGCACGCCGAGGCCGGCCGTGCCGTTCACGTCGGTCGAGCCGAAGACGAAGCCGTCGACGATGATGTCGCCGCTGGCCGTCAGATCGACCGAGGCCGCGTCGGAACCCACGAAGCCGCCGCCCTGCACGATCAGGTGGCCGTCGGCCGCGTCGAGCGTGGTGTTGCCGGTGTTGGAAGAGACGAAGCCGCTGACCGAGACGCCTCGCCCGGCGTTGCCGCTGACCGAGGTCTCGCCCTCGACGGACCCGTCGAGGCTCATGTCGCCCGTCGCGTCGAGATCGACGAGGCCCATCATGGACCGGACCGAGCCGCCGCCGACGACGTCGAGGTCCCCGCCCATCGCGTTCAGGACCGCGTCGCCCGTGTTGGCGCTCGCCATCCCCTCGACCCGGATCGAGGTCCCGGCGTCGGCCGTCAGGCCGACCTCGGCCGAGGCCGTGCCGGCGATGCCGATCGCGCCGCTGGCGTCGAGATCGACGCCAGCCATCGCGGAGGTCACCGAGCCAGTGGCGCCGATGTTCAGATCGCCGCCCATCGCGTTCAGGACCGCGTCGCCGGTGTTGGCGTCGGCCATGCCGTCGACCTGGATCGAGGTCCCGGCGTTGGCCGTCAGCGTGCCGTCGGCCGAGGCCGCCCCGGCGATGTTGACCGCCGTGGCGCCGGTCAGGCTGACGTCGCTCGCCTGCGACTCGACGAGACCGGTCGCGGCGACCGTCACGCCCTCGCTGGCCGAGTCGATCGTGACCGAGTCGCCGGTCGAGCTGACCGTGCCCGCGATCTCGATCTGGCCGTCCGCGTCGAGATCGATCGGGCCGCCCGCGTTCACCGCGGTGCCGTCGGCGACCGAAAGATCATCGACGTCGGCGAAGGTGAACGACGTGCCGGCCGTGCCGCTGAGGCTGTCGACGTCGTTGCTCGCGTTGGCGAGCGCGACCATCCCGGACGTCGCGTTGGCGTCCAGGCTCTGACCGACGATCAGCCCAGTGCCCGTCACGTCGTTGGCCGCCGTCAGCGTGATCGCCTGACCCGCGCGGACCTCGTTGTCCGCGGTGATCGAGCCGGCGTCGGAGGTCAGCGTCAGGTTGCCCGCGACGGCGTTCAGGCCGCCCGCGTTCACCGCGATGTCGTCCGCGTCGGCGTAGAGGAAGTCGGTCCCGGCAACGCCCTGGATCAGATCGACGTCGTTGGCGGTGTTGGAGAGGTTGACCTCGCCGTTCGTGGCGGTCGCCAGCAGCTCGACCGCGGTCAGCTGCCCGGTGCCGGTGATGTTCTGGTCGGCGCCGAGGGCCATGTTGCCCGTCGCGCTCACGTCGTTGTCGAGCGTCAGCGATCCGCCGACCGCGACCAGCGTGACGTCCCCGCCGTTCGCGGCGATGGCGCCCCCGGCCGCGACGTCGTTCGCGTCCATGTACGAGAAGCTCGTGCCCGCCGAGCCCTGGACCGACGCCATGTCGTTCGCGGCGTTGCCGAGATCGACCATGCCGTTGGTCGCGATCGCGTTCAGCGACTGGCCCGTCAGCTGGCCCATGCCCGCGACGTCGTTCAGCGCGGAGAGGTTCATGTTCGCCGCCGCCGAGAGGGCGTTGTCGACCGCGAGCGAGCCGTTGGTGGCGGTGAGGTTCAGGTCGCCGCTCGCCGCCGCGACCGCGCCGCTCGTGCCGAGATCGTTCGCGTCGACGTAGGTGAAGCTGTTCCCGGCCCCGCCCTGGATCGTCGCGACGTCGTTCAGCGCGTTCGAGAGATCCACGTTGCCCGTCGTCGCGTTCACGACGAGGTCCGTCGCCGTGATCTGGCCCGCGCCGGTCACGTTGCTCGACGCCGTCAGCGAGATGTCGGTGCCGGCCGTCAGGGGCCCGGCGACCGCGATCGATCCGAACGAAGCGCCGAGGTTGATCGAGCCGGCCGTGGCCGTGACGTCGCTCGCGTTGATGTTGCTCAGCGCGGCGTTGACGTTGACGTCGCCCATCGCCGTCATGACGTTCGTCAGGTTTAGGCCGATCGCCGAGTTGTAGGCGAAGCCGGTCGCGGCCGAGCCGCTGACGCTGAGCACGGTGTTCGAGTTGCCGGTCAGCGCGACCATGCCGCTCGTCGACGACGCCCCGAGCGCGGCGCCCGAGTGCGAGCCCGCCCCGGTGATGTCACCGTCGGCGACGTAGACGATCGGGCCGGCGCTGGACGACACCGCGCCGTTGTTGGTGATGCCGTCGGCCAGGCTGGTCAGCTGGACCCCGGCGCCGCCCACGTTGCCGCTGACGGTCAGCAGCCCGCTCTGCGTCGTGATCGAGGTCGCGCCGGCGCCGCCGTCGGCCGCCTGGACGTCGAGCGCGTCCGCGTCGACGTAGATGATGCCGTTGCCCGCGGTCGCGTCGAGCGCCCCCGCGTTGTTGGCCACGTTGGCGAGCGTGACCGACCCGGTCGTCGCGTCGGCCGTCAGGGTCCCCGCGGTCGTCATCTGGCCCGTGCCCGAGACGTTGTTCGCCGCCGAGAGCGAGATGTCGGCACCGGAGACGTCCTCACCGGCGATGAGCGAGCCGTTCGTCGACGTCAGCGAGGCCGCGCCCGTGCCGCCGGCGACCGCGCCGCTCAGCGAGAGGTTGCCGTCGTTGACGTACTCGAACCCGGTCGCGCCCGAGCCCCGGACCGTCGACACGCTGTTCGACGCGTTCGTCAGCGAGACCGAGCCGCTCGTCGCGTCGGCCATCAGGTCCGTCGCGGCGATCTGGCCCGCGCCGCTGATCGAGTCCGAGGCGTCGAGATCGACGTCCGTGCCCGCGGTGACCATCCCGTCCACGCCGATCGAGCCGGCCTGCGCATCGGCGAGCACCGAGCCGGCGGTCGCCTCGACGCCGTCCAGCGTGATGTCGCCCGCCGTCGCCGTCAGGTCCACGTTCCCCGTCGTCGAGGTGACGCCCATCGCGATGAACGAGGCGCCGCTCGTGTAGCCGAAGTCGCCGTTCGCCGTGCCCGAGACGGTCGCGGCGTTGTTGGACACGTTGTTGAGCGTGACCGAGCCGCTCGTGGCGTCGGCCGTCAGCGTGCCGGCCGTCGTCATCTGGCCGGTGCCCGCGACGTTGTTCGCCGCCGAGAACGCGATGTTCGCGCCCGAGACGTTCTGGTCCGCCGTCACCGAGCCGTTGTTCGAGGTGAGCGAAACGTCGCCCGTGCCGCCGTCGACCGCGGCGCTCAGCGCCAGGTCGCCGTTGTTGACGTACTCGAAGCCCGTCGAGCCCGAGCCCTGCACCGTCGACACGGCGTTCGACGCGTTCGTCAACGAGACCGAGCCCGACGCCGAGTTGGCGCTCAGGTCGGTGGCCGAGAGCATGCCGGTGCCCGCGACGTTGTTCGCCGCCGAGAACGCGATGTTCGCGCCCGAGACGTTCTGGTCCGCCGCCAGCGAGCCGCTGTTCGAGGTGAGCGAGACGTCGCCCGTGCCGCCGTCGACCGCGCCGCTCAGCGCCAGGTCGCCGTCGTTGACGTACTCGAACCCGGTCGAGCCCGAGCCCTGCACCGTCGACACGCTGTTCGACGCGTTGGTCAGCGAGACCGAGCCCGAGGCCGAGTTGGCGCTCAGGTCGGTGCCCGAGATCTGGGCCGTGCCCGAGACACCGGTGTCGCCGCTCAGGGCGACGGTCGTGCCGGCCGCGATCGGGCCGGGACCGTTCGCGGTCAGCGAGCCGGCGGTGCTGGTCAGCGAGATCGAGCCGCCGGCCATCGCGCCGTGGACGTCGAGGCTGCCGACGTTGTTCATGAGCAGGTCGCCCATCGCGACGCCCATGAACATCGACGCCTGGTTGTTGCCCGTCAGCGAGATCGACCCGCCCGCCGCCGAGGCCATCAGGTCGCCGGTCGTGATGACGCCCGCGCCGGAGATGTCGCCGGCGGTCGAGTCGAGCACGACCATGCCGTTCGCGGCGTCGATGGCGTTCGCCACATCGATCGTGCCGCCGCTCATCAGCATCACGCCGCCGTTGGTCGAGCCGACGCCGCCGGCCCCGACCGAGAACCCGTCGCTCTCGCTGAGCGTGAAGCTGTTCAGGCTCTGGCCCGTCACCGTCCCGAACGCGTTCGAGGCGCTCGAGAGCGAGACCGAGCCGCCGGTCGCGGTGGCGTCGAGGCCCATGCCCGTGAGCACGCCGGCGCCGGTCACGTCGGTCGCCGCTGTCACGACGATGTCCGTCCCGGCGGTGACGTTCTGATCGAGCGTCAGCGAGCCCGCGACCGAGGTGAGATCGACCGTGCCCGTGCCCGCGGAGAGCGAGCCGGAGAGCCCGAGGTCGTTCGCGTCGACGTAGGTGAAGTCCGTCCCCGCCGTGCCCTGCACCGTCGCGTGGTCGTTCGCGGCGTTGCTCGCGTCGAAGAAGCCGGTCACGTTGACGACCAGGTCGCCACCGACGAGCGGGCCGCCGATGAAGACATCGCCGCCGACGATCGCGCGGAGGCCGTCATCGACGCCCGAGGAATTGATCGTGATGAGGTCGGCGCTCAGGCCGTTGGCGGTGTTCAGGCCGGCGTCGATCGAGAGCGTCAGCTGATCGCCCGCGCTGATCGTGCCCAGGCCGCCCGAGGCCGCGCCCGCCTCGATCGTCAGCCCGCCGCCGCCGACGACGTTGATCGAGTCGCCGGTATTCATGATGAACTCGCCGCCCGCCTGGAAGACGAACTGCGTGCCCGCGGCCGCCGTCAGAGTCAGCGTGTCCGCCACGTTGAAGTCCAGCAGGTCCTCGATGGTGAACGTGTTGTTCGCCATCAGAATGACGTCGTCGGCGCCGGACATGATCGCCATCGCCTCGAGCTCGGCCTGCGTGATCTCGAAGACGCCGGCCGTGCGGAGGTCATCCTCGATGCCCGAACCGTCGCCCTCGAGGATGACGATGTCGTCGGGGTCGAGCAGGAGCGTGCCCTGCGGGACGTAGACGTCCCCGCCGAAGGTGAGGTCCCGCTTGCCCGAGACCTCGATCAGCCCGCCGCCCTCGCTGCCGGCCGCCGAGATGCTGCCCTGGAAGTCGGTCGCGCCGTCGGACCAAAGGACGACCTCGCCGCCCGTGCCCGCGCCCGTCGCGTCGGCCCGGATCGAGCTCGACGCGTCGACGACCGTCGACTGGCTGGCGCGGAGCGAATCGCCGCCCTGGAACGCGCCGCCGATGTTCACCGTGCCGCCCGCGGCCACGCCCGAGGCGTCGATGTCGGCGCCGTACAGGCCGACGTGCTGGCCGAGCACCGCGACCGATCCGCCCGTCGAGCCCGCCGCCGAGCTCGAGGCGTCGATGCTGCCCGTCACGATCGCCGCGCCGCCCGCGGACTCGATCTGCACGCGCGCCGCGACCAGGTCGCCCGCGTTCCACGCCGCCAGCGAGTAGACATCACCCGATCCGAGGCGCTGGGCGCCCGTCGCGTAGTTCGGGTCCGCCTGGGCCGCCTCGGCCGCCAGCGAGGCGTCCGCGCCCTCGACGCGGGCGTAGATCGAGCCGAACCGCTCGCCGATCAGCACCTCGCTGCCCGAGGCCATGATGATGTGGTTGTCGCCCGCGTTGATCGAGCCGTGGTTCGCCACGTACTGGCCGACCAGCGAGACCCCGCCCGACGCGGAGAGGTTGCCGTAGTTGATCACCGGGCCGACGATGTCCGTGAAGCGGTTCACGCCGCCCAGGAAGTCCTCGTTGCTCAGGTTGCCCGCCGCCGCGAACAGCTCGCCGACATTGACCACCGCGCCCGGACCGAACTGCACGCCGGCCGGGTTGATCAGGTAGACGATGCCGTTGGCGAGCAGGTTGCCGTTGATGTTCGACGGCGTGTTCGTCACCACGCGGTTCAGCACGCGAGCGCTGGCCCCGGGCTGCACGAACTGAACCGTGTGCCCCGCGTTGATGCTGAAGGTCTGATAGTTGATGATCGCGTTGTTGCTCGCGGTGATCGTCGTCGTGCTGCCGCTCTGGCCGATCGATACGTTGCCGCTCTGCACGCTCGCGCCCGTCGGCTGCGCGAGCGCGACCGACGGCAGCGAGGCCGCGAGACCCGCGGCGGCGGCGAGCACCTGGGCCCGCATGCGAGGATCGGGACGGCGGGCACGGATTCGCGTCTTCGTCATTGGTCGCACCTGTCTTCGAATATGGACCCCGGGCTCATCGCCCAGCGGCCGCCCCCCAAATAGACCTCAGAATCTCACGGAAACAAGGAAGTGGAATCGATTGCTCCCGGCGTCGTTCTCTGTATCGGACGACTCAACGTCCGTAAGCGCGATGCCCCAGTCCACCCGAGCGCTCAGGTTCTGGCGGAGCTGGAACTCGGCACCGATGCCGACGCCGACCATCGTGTCCTCGGCCTCGAACGCGAACGCGTCGGTCGTCTGGACCGACGCCACGTCCACGAAACCACGGAGAATCAGGTCCCAGTCGGCACCGCCGTACGGCGTCGTCCGCTGGCCGCGGAACCCGCGACCGAAGATATCGGGCGAGCGGCTCACGCTGTCCGCCTGCGGCAGCGCCCGGCCGATATGGAACGCATACTCCGCGGTACCGATATACGCGTCATCACCGACAAGCAGCGCCTCGTCGTACCCGCGGACCGTGAAGAAACCGCCCGCGGTCTGCTGCTGCGTCGGGATCAGCCGCTTGTCGAACGAGTTTTGGCCACGGAACAGCAGCAGAACCTCGTGCGCGAGCGTCTGCTCGTCGGCGCTGCGGTCGCCCCGGAATCCCCGGGGATTCAGCAGCGGCTCGAGGAAGAAGTTGTGCTGCGCCGCGAACCGCAGCGTGTTCGTCTGACGGTCCGGCGCCGTGCGTCCGAGAAGCACCAGATCGCTGGTCGAGACCGCGGTCACGTCCGGCAGCAGCACGTCCACGTCGAGCGAGAAGATCGTGCTCGACGTCGGCGCCAGACGCCCGAACTCGACCCCGGCGGTCACATACAGGAATCGCTCCTCGCCCTCCAGAGCGAAGGTGATGTCGTCGACACGCTGCTTCTCGTACCGGGCCCCGACCTTCGCGTCGACGAACCACTCGCGGTCCTGGTACAGGTTCCAGATCAGCTCGCCGCCGGCGGTGAAGCTCTCGCCCTCGAAGTCCACGAGCCCGACACCGACGTCGCTCGCCAGGAACTCGGAGTACGTGCCGAACAGCCGGCCCCGCAGCGGCGCGTCGAACAGCGGGAACTCGTACGAGCCGATCACCGCGTTCGTGTCGTCGAAGCCCGACGTGATGTAATCCACGCGCAGGACGTCGTCGTTGTTGGTCAGCTGGTTGTGCACCAGGCCGACCTGGTGACGCACGTCCCCGGTCTCCTCCGTGCCCGTGTTCGAGGCCTGGTAGAAGACGAACCACGGCTTCGGCTCGGAGATCACGTAGTCCAGCGACACGAGCCCGCCCGTCCCCGCAGACGCCAGCGCCGCGTCGACGCGCCGCCCCGGGTGGCGGTTCAGACCGCCCACGTACTTGTCGAGCACTCGGCGGCTCAGCAGGTCGCCCGCCTCCAGCGGCGAGTGCTTGCTGATGCGCCGGTGCGCCCGCTCGTTCTCGTTGTCGTCGTTGCTCGTGTCCCAACGCTCCCCGCGACCGACCGTCCGGACGTCCGCGACGATCGTCCTGTAGATCTCGATCGTCAGCTCGGTCTGCCCGTCCGGGCGCAGGTCACGGACCCGCCCGCCCTCGACCAGCGGGATCTCGAGCTCGATCGGCGACGGCGTCACGAAGTGTCCGATCAGGTCGTACTCGTCCGAGATGTACTGCCGGACCGTCTCGCTGATCGCCGTGATCGCGCTGACGTAGAACGACGTCGAGCCGACACGCCCGATCTCAGAGAGCGGGACGGACGTGCCGGCCATGCCCGGACGCGGGCGGATCCAGCCCGTCGGAGTCTCCGAGAGCTCGACCGTCAGACCGAAGAACTCGTCGAGCTCCGGCGCCTCGCCCGCCGCGACCTCGTCGTCGAGCGCGAACGGGTACTTGAACGCGAGCCCCGTGACCTCGAACGACTCCGCGTCGATCTGCGGCTCCGGGTCCTCCCCGAAGACCTTCAGCGTCAGAGTCGTCGCGCCGCCCCGGAAGTCCTGCTCGCCGATCGCGGCCGCCCCGAGCGTCGAGTCCCAACTGAACTGGATCATCTGCGGCGCCGGGATCACGTACAGGTTCAACCCGGTGCGCTCCTCCAGCACCGTCCGCACCGCCTCCATGACCTCGACGAGCGCGCTGCCGTGCATCCGGGTGCCGCCCGGCAACGCCCCGAGGGTCAGGTCCACACGCCCCTTGCGGCCGCGACGCGGCAACGCCAGCGCGGTCGTGCGATCCTCGACCGTGAAACCGGCCTCGTCCTCGATCTCGCGCACGGTCTCGACCTCGGTGAACCGCAGCGCAAGCGCGAACAACTCGTCGAGAAGCAGGTCCTCGCCCCCGAGGTCCAAGCTCGAGAAGTCGAAATCGATGGCATCGACCACGAACACGTTCCCGTCGCTCGGGTACGCCCCGCCGAGCTTCGCGGGCGCGAGCTCGATGCCCTCGACCTCCGCGTGCTGCGCCTCGGCCTCGACGAGATCGATCGCGGGATCGCCGGCGTCCTGGGCCACCGCCAAACCGCTGGCCAGCGCAAGGAGCAGGGTCGCGCCCGGCCGGCCAAACCGCATCCAACGCCCGACCGACAAGTCATTCTGTGTATTCACGTCCGCTCCATCCGCTGACCGAGCGACAGACGCCGCCCGAGAGCTTCCACGAGGCCTGGCACCGATCGCGCCACGACCAACCAACAAACCGCAGATCCCAGGGCCCCACCTGCGTCCACGGGGCCCGTCCAAACTCGGACCCGCAACTGAGATAGTACACGCCCGTCCAATTTCCTGTCAAAGCGAACTCTTAGCATTCCCTAAGTCCGCCTCACCCACCGACGGAATAGGAACCTCGACTTACGGACCGCCCCCCGCCAGCAGCGCAACCGCGGCGATGGCGCCCAGCACGACGATCACGATGATCGCGATCACGACCCCCCCGGGGCCGGACCGCTTCGGGGCCGTCTCCGTCGTCGCCCAGCCGCCGACTTCCGAGACCGGGCCGCCCGTGCCGCCGAGGTCCGGCGCGACCGGCGTCACGAACACCGTCGAATCCTCGCCCACCGATTCGTCGCCGCCGGCGCGGCCGAGCGCCCGCAGCGCCGTGGCCCGCAAGCCATCGGCCCCGTCCTCCGGCACGCCCCCGATCCGTGCCGGCTCGGGCTTGTCGGCACGACGGATCCAATACACGCCCGCGCCATCGATGCCTCGCAGGAAGACGTCCACCCAGGCCCCCGGCTCCGGCCAGACCACCAAGAGCTCGTCGCTCGGCGCGGCCATCGCCACCGCCAGCCCGAACAGCGTCGGGCCCTCTTCCGGCTGCGGCATCGCCGAGAGCACACGGCACGGCTCATCACCGTCGGCGCCCGCATCTCCGCTGAGCACCGCCGCGCGCGCCGCGAGCTCGTCGACGCCCGCCGCCGCCGCCCCCAGCGTCGCGGGCCCCTCGGCGATACCGCGCTCGAGCGCCGCGACGACGGATTCGCGGGTGTCCGCGCCGAGGCACTCGTGCTCGAGCTCGCGCAGCCGCGCCTGGATCGATTCGACCGAAGCCGCCGAGACCGCGCCCGGGAGCCGCGCCGCCAGCACGAACGGGTACCGCGACCGGCCGACGCTGTCTCTCGATTCGATCATACGACCAGTCAGCACCATCCCGCCCGTCCTGAGGATCCACGCGTGGGCGTACGGCAACAGCTTTTGGGGCTCGCTCTCCGCCAGCCGAGCCCAGCCGCCGCCGTCGATCACCGCCTCGAGGCCGTCGACCATCAGCCGGCGTTCGGCGGCGCGCAGGAGCGCGTCGTCCGGGTCGGTCAGATCGAGATGATCCTCCCAAGCCGGGTGCTTGCCGAACGCGGTGACCCGGATGTGCCCCGATCCGTCGCTCATCGATCCGGCCAATCCGCGCGCACCGGCAACCGCACCGGCTCGGCGCCCTTGTAGAACCTCGCGAGCAGCCACGCGTACGCCCGGCGCTCCCGCCCCGCGGCATCATCCCCGCGGAACTCGACCGGCACCGCATACACCGGTGTGCCGGACAGCTGGAGCGTCCGGATCACGCTCGTCCCCGACCCACGCTCGAACGCGTCGATCGCCGAGCGGACGAGCGACCATCCCAGCTCGACCGTCGCGGTGAACCGGATCCCGTCGGGGGTTGTGATCTGCATCTGCAGCGTCTCGTTCGGATCCACGCGACGAGGGCCGTTGATCGGCGCCGGCTGCCCGCCGATCTGCGGAGGAAGCCCCGGCGTCGCCTGCCCGTTCCGCAGCACCGTGATCGGATCCTGCGCGAACGAGGTCAGCATCTGCTCGACCCCGTCGAAGCCCTCGGGCGGCACCGACAGCGCCGCCGACGGCGCAAACGAGAGCTCCAGGTCGAGACCGCGACGATCGGTCAGCGTCTCGAGCACGCCGCGCAGCTCGCTGTACCGCCGCGCCTGGTCCTCGGAGAACCCGCCACGCTCGATCACCTCGAGCGCGATCCGGCTGCGCTCGTCCCGCGCGAACCGCCCCCCAACCTCGTCCGCCAGAGGCAGCCGGGAGTCTCGCTCGCCGCCGAGCGCACGCGTCAGACCGGCGAGGTCGTCGCTCAGCTGCGCGGGCGACCGCCGGCTCACGCCCCGCCCGTCGTAGCGGAACGGGAACTCGTCGCCCGAGAGCAGCCCCGCGATCTCCGGGTCGACACCCGACCGCAGACGCGTGTCGAGCAAGATCAAGAAGGCCCGCTCGAGCGAGAACGTGTACGGGTCGCTCTCGACGAGCAGGTCCCGGTCGCGGTCGCCACGCCGGACAGCGTCGATCATCGCCTGCGACACGACACGCGACCAGCCGTCCACGTTCGAACGCAGCCCGATGTCACGCCACGCGCGGAGCGCACGGTCCACGACGGCCGCATCGACACTCGGCAGCTCGACAGCCGATGATGACTCACCCTCGGGCTCGAGCCCCTCAAGCACGCGCCGCGCCGGAGCGAAGAAGGACTCGAGCTCGAGCGCGACCGTCGAGCCACGCGGCAGATCGCCCAGCGTGTCCCGCCGCACCGTCCCCGGCTCGACCCGGACCGCCTCGTACGCCCCGTCGCCAGACCAGTAGCCCGCGAACGCGGACGCGTAGCCCGCGAACGCGTCCGACGCGCCCCCGACCTCGCGCGACAGCTCCGAACGATCCAGCGAGCCGGCAGCGAGCGCCGCGAGATACCCGGACCAGCGCCCGAGCACCTCCGACGCCGCGGGGATCGAGTACCGCGGATCGCCCGGGCTGACATCATCCAGGTAGGGCAGCGCCGGCACGTTCTGCTCGTACCCAGAGGCCGCCAGCCGATCGACGACCCGCTGCACACCGACCTCGTCGCCGGGCGGGTCACGACCGATCAGCCGCCACGCCCGGTTCGCGAGCTCCTGACGCGCCGCGACCGAACCCACGAACGCGACCGGGTCGCCGGGCGCGAGCTCCGGAGCCCGCTCAGGCGGACCGAGCAGCGGCCCGGTGGCCGCGAGATGGCCCGGCGACGCGAACCCGAGCCGATCGTCCCGCGCGAGCCCGTGGTCATCGACCGCGGCGCCCAGCCGCTCGAACGCCCCGGCGATCGACGCGGCACGCGCCGCGTACGTCCGCCGCGAAGCGCCGGCGCGGAAATCGAGCAGGGCGCCCGGGCCGCCGTCCGAGCGGAACCCGTCGACGAGCGCCTGCAGACGGTCGACGACCGCCTGCTGCGCCGCCTCGCCGATCGACGCCACACGCACCCGCAGCGCCGCGATCTCGGGCGCCTCGTTCTCGTCCGCCGTCGGCAGCGAGCCCTCCCACGCGGCGACCGCGTCACCCCAAGCGCTGAAGGCCGATAGCTCGGCACCCGTCCCGAATCGGCTCACGAACGAGCGAGCCGGCGTGAACCGATCCTCGAGCCCGTCGAGCTCGGTCCCCAGCGCGACCAGCGTCCCGACCGGACCCGCCAGGTCCGCCCGCAGCGTCGCCGCCTGGGCGCTCGTCTCGATCGGACGAGCGATCTGACGCCCGACCTCGTCCCACGCGGCCTCGAACCGGACGAGACGCGACGCCACGCTCTCGAACGCCGCCGCCTCGTCCTTCAGACCGAGGATCTCCCGGAGCTCCCCGCTCAGCAACGCCTGCTCGAGCCTCCGCAGCGAGTTCTCCAGGTCGATGGCGCTCGAGCCACCCGAGGGATCCTCGAGCAGCACGACGCCGTGATCGGTCAGGTCGTCGGCCAGCGCCGAACGCTCGTAGTCGGGGTCCTCGAGCACGCGACGCACCGCGTCGGCCGCCTGCTCGAGCACCGTCAGGCTCGGGTGCTGGTCCTCGCCCTCCGACGGCTCGAGGACCAGCTCGCTCGCCAGCGCCAGCACGTCGATCTCGCCCGGGATGAGCGCGGGCGCCCCCTCTTCCACGACCTCGTCGGCCGGCCGCTCGCGGCGTGCCAGCGTCTCGAGGCGGATCAGCGCCGTCACGGCATCGAAACGCCGCCACTCGAGCGACGGGGCCCCGAGCGAGCGGCGCGCCTGCTGCGCCGCCGGCGCGAGCGCCTGGCTGAGCACGAGCGCCCGAACCGCCCGCCGGCGTTCGGACTCGGGGTCCGACGCGAAGGCGCTCGCCGGCTCGAAGACCAGCGGCACGTCGAAATCCGAACCCGCCCGATCGGCCGCGGTCTGGTAGATGTCACCGACCGTCGCGTTCTCCGTCAGACCCCGCCCCGCGATCAGGTCGAGGCTCGATACATCAGGCTGTGCGGTCCGCACCTCGTACCCCGAGATGCTCTGGATCAGACCCAGCCCGCCCCGCTCGACAGCGTCGGCGAGCGCGACCCAGTACGAGCGCTGGCGCCCAACGCTGGCGTCGAGCTGGAACCCGAACCATCCGATCAGCGCGAGCACGGCGGTCAGGCTCACCATACCGAATATCGCCAGCCGAGCCTTCAGCTTGGCGCGCGTCTTGTGCACATCGCCCTTCAGGCTCGTCGCCAGCCCACGCTCCCGGAACATCTTCTTGCCGAACAGCTCGCTCAGGAAGAACGACCGCTCGCCGCTCCGCGTGGCGACGGCAGGCAGCTGCGTGGCATCGATCCCGATATCCGCGAGCGACTGGTTCAGCCGGACACCGTCCTGGCGCGCCGAGGTGAAGTACACGCCGCGGAGGAAGAGCTGACGCAGCGAACCCGAGGTCGAGCCGAAGATCGTCGAGAGATAGGTCTCGAGGTTCGGAGCCAGCCGGCCAAGCTCCTCGGGGAACGCGAACAGCGCGTCCGCGGACGCGAGCCGGCGGTGCTCCGGCGTGCCGCCCAGCCCGACCGCCATCGCCTGGGTCTGCATCACCGAGTCGCGGAACCGCCGCAGGCGCCCGACGAGCGTCCCCATGTGGTCGCGGATCGAACGCCCGTCGAACCGCTCGTCGCTCACGAGCGGGTTGCTCTCGTTCGACCACCCGAACAGCTGCTCCGGCGCCCACTCCGGCGCCCGCTGCGTCGTCGCGAACGAGAAGTAGTCCTCGAACCCGACGATCTGATCGCACTTCGAGACGAGGAAATACACCGGGAACCGGACGCCCAGCTCCACCTGGATCGCCCCCAGCTGCTCGCTGATCCGCTGCGCTTCCGCCCGCGCCTTGCCGCGGTCCGGCTCCAGCAGGCTCTTCGCCTCCACCACCAGCAGCACGCCGTTGATCGGGCTCGCCTTCCGGCGGCTCGTCTTCAGGTGCTCCAGGAACGTCTTCCAGCGCCGCGCCAGCCCCGTCCCCGCCTCGCTCATGAACACCGCCCCGGCGGTGTCGAGCAGGATCGCGTCGGGCAGGAACCACCACTTCATGTTCTTGGTGCCGCCCTCGCCCTGCTGCGGCCCCTCGAGGCCCTCGACCTGCGGGATCCCGCAGTTGCGGATCGCCATCGTCTTGCCCGAGCCCGCCGGCCCGACCACCAGGAACCACGGCTGCGCGTACAGGTTCACGCCGTTCTCGCGGAGCCGGCCCATGCCCTTCATGAACTCGGCTTCCATGCCCGCGTCCTCGGCGATCTCCTCGGTGAGCGCCTTGGACCGCTTCGCGTCGCGGAGCTTCTTGAACAGCAGGTACCCGCCGAACGCGAGCAGGATGACGACGACCGCGACCGCCGCGAAGATCAGGAACGTCGGGTTGGCGATCACGCCGGCGTACCGGGCCCCGATGAACGCGAGCCCCACGATCGCCATCACCGCGACCACCACCGACATGATCTTCATCACCGGCGAAAGACCGCTGAAGAAGCCCAAAAGACCGCCCATCACGCGCCCCCCGAAGACGACCGCACGATCGCTCGCAACGCCTCGGTCATGTCACCGACGAACGCCGTGTACGCGCCGAAGTAGATCACCACCACCGCCAGCGCGAACGCCACCAGGCCGAGCAGCCACCGCGCCGCGAGGTCGCCCACCGGCTGCTCGAGCGTCTTCTCCACCGTGTGCTTCATCGCCGTGGGTGTCACGCGGTCCGCGTACGGGTCCACCGGGTCGGCCTTCTCGCTCATCCGCGCAAAAAGGTCCCGCATCAGGTTCGCGATCCGCGCCGGGTCGCCCTCGCTCTCGCCCGTGAACCCGAGCGCCAGACACCGGTAAAGCACCGGCAGCCGCTCCCGGGATTCCGCCGACGGGTCCCGCAGCGCCTCGTCGATCAGGATGAACATGTGCGAGCCCGGCGCGATCGCGCTCTCGCCGGCGCTCATCCACGCCCAGCCCGGGAACACGGACACCATGTGGAAGTCGATGAAGTACAGCAGCGGCAGACGCACGTTCTCGAAACGGCTCGCCCCCCCGGGCTGCGCCTCGATCGACTGACGCACCTCCCCGACCGTCCGCTCCAGCTGCATCCGCACCGCGCCCTCGTCGAGCGGGAGCCCGTCCCGCGCGGCGTAGCTCACCTGGCAGACAACCTGAAAGACCGGCTCGCAGAGATCCGGCAGCGTCGCGGCCTCAGCCATCACGCACCTCCCGGCAGATCGCCGCCCGGCACTCGAACACCGCCGGCGCCACCCGCATGATCGCCATCTCGCAGCCGCCCTGGTTCTTGTCGATCTCGCGCCAGATCGCCGCCGAGCTCGGCTCGGTCCGGTCCAGCCGGTAGTAGCTCATGCTCCGCGTCGGCGCGGGAAGCAGCTCCGGCGGGTGCGGGTCGTAGACGAGCTTCACGCCGAACACCATCTGCTTGTGCGGGTCGCCCAGCCAGCCGCCGGGGATCAGCTTGAACGCGTTGCGGTTCTCCAGCGCGCGACGCACCTCGTCCAGCGAAGCCGCCGAATCGACCATCAGGTACAGCTCCGCGTCCTGCGGCGCGTCGCCCGACTCCAGCGTCGCCACCAGGTTCCCCGCGCGCTGCTCGAAGTTGCGCTGGATGAAGCCCCCGCGACCCGAGCGGTTCAGCGCCATCATCGCCCGCTCGCGCAGCAGCTGGAACGTCCGCGCCAGGTCGTCGTGGTCGTACGCCGGCGGGTCCGTGGACTCTCGCTCGGGATCCAGCGCCTCGAGCTCCGCCACCATCTCGCACAGATAGACGTAGAACTCGAACGGCGTCAGCTCGCCGACGCCCAGCATCGCCTTCAGCCGCGCCGACGCACCCGACACGATCGTGTGCCGGAACTGCAGGTCCGCGATCCGCCCGGAGAGCTTGTCCACCCCGTACCCGCCGCGCGTCAGCTCGTCCCGCAGTCCGCCGCGCGCTCCGGCCAGCGAGCTCATGATCCCCCGGAGCTCCCGCTCCAGATTCCCCGAGCCCCCCACGCTCAGGCAGGGCGGGATGTACCCCGGGTCCTGCTCCGGCACCGGCTGGTCCGCCCGCTCCGACCACTTCACCCGCAGCAGCGGCATCGTCTCCAGCCCCGGGTCCTGCTCGCCCTCGAGCAGCAGCACCGCGTTGACCAGCCGCACGTCGACCTCCTGCTCGTCGACGCCTGTGTTCTCGTCCGTCGCCGGCAGGCGCGACACCCGGTACATCGCCGTCGGCCGCGAGCCGCCAGACGCCGGCTGACCCGCGCCGCCCTCGGCGTTCGGCTTGGCGCGGTCCCACCGCGGGACGCCGAGCAGCACCGAGGCCGCGCCCGTCTGCTCCATCGCCTCCTTGATGCTCAGCGCCGGCACGCTCGCACGAGTCGGCGCATCGATCTCCACGCCGGACGGCAGCACCGCGCGCAACGCGTCGAACCGGACCTCGAAGTTCGACAGCGCCTCCCGCGAGAGCGCGGCCTCGGCCACGCCGTACGCGAACGGTCTGGAACGCATCCGCTCGGCGCTGATCGACTGCCGCAGACCGCGCTGCATCATCTGGAGATGGTGCGGGCGGAGGAACAACCCCTCGGACCAGTGCACCTCGGGCAACAGCGTCATCGAACCCCCGGCGGACCTGCCCGCCCCTCATCGACCCCCGCCGAGAAGCTCCGCGAGATCCGCCGCGAGCCGGCGGTTCATCAGACTCTCGACCTTGTCGTGCGTGTACTCCTCGTGGAGCTCGCAGTACCGCGCCCAGCAGCGGGCATCCTCTTTCGGGTTGTTCCGCTTCTTGGCGCCGACCGTCGCGCGGATCGAATCCGGCGCGAAAACCTCCCCGTACGAGAGCGTCATCGTCGCCGCGGCACCGCGCAGCCCGACGAGCAGCGTCGCGATCGTCCGGGCCGTCCCCTCGAGCCGCGCCGCCAGCCGGGCGCCCGCCTTCGGATCACCCGTCGACAGATACTCCGCCACCGCCGCCGAGAGCGGCGGCCCCTCCGTGCCGCTCACCCACTTCACCAGCTGCCGCGCAACCGGCTCCACGCCACCGACCAGCCGGCACAGCGCCATCTCCGCCAGCTCCTCGACCTTGTCCGCCGAGATCCGATCGCCCTCGCCCAGCCCAAGCCACTTCCGCAGCTCCGACAGATCGCCCTTCGGTCCGGCGCCCGACCCCTCCGCGCGGACCGGGGCCGAAGACTCGGCCGGCGCGGCCGGCGCGACGATCCCCTCGCCCGCGAGCCGACCCGTCACCGCCTCGCGCTCCGCCTCGCTCGCCGATCCCCACATCGCGAGCATCTGATTCGCCGCCGATGGCAGGTCGGCGGGGCCGGCAATCCCGCCCGAGCCGTTCGAAGCCGCCGCGACCGGCTCCGCGGGAGAGATCATCAGCACCAGCTCGGCCAGCAACGAGGACCGCTCCTCGGACGACAGCCCGGAGACATGATCTCGCAGCTCGGTCGAGAGCAGCTCGCGACGCTCGCCCGCCGGCTTGCCCACCGCGCTCGACTGCACGCCCATCAGGAGGTCCGCCAGCGCACGCGCGTCCGGCCCGCCCCCCGCGCCCGCTGTGCCCTCCGACGACATCCACGACCTCCGTGCCAACTCATCCCGATGCGGCCCAACACGGCCAAGCCGCCAATCTAGCGGAACATACCCCGCCGCACCCGATCAGCCCCCGTCGGGGCTCGCCCCGACCCCGAACGCCAGCCGCAACTCCGCAGCGTCGATCGCGCGCACCAACTCACGCCCCGCCACCCGCGGGCCAGATCCGGAAGACGAAAACGCCAGCCGGAATCCGACATCGCTGAACGGAACGTCGCCCTCGCCCCCGCCGCGGCCAGCCACGACGCTCGGCGCGTACGCGTGGGCCGCCGCCCGGACCAGCTCAGAGCCGTCGCCCCCCAGCGGCATCAGCCCCGACCCGCCCGCGACGAGCAGTAGCTCGCCGTACCCGAACCGCGAACGCCCGAAGTTCGGACGGATCTCGCGGAACCCCAGCCCCTCCATCAGCCCGGGTGTGAGCAGCGCGACGAGCGACGCGCCGTCCCGACGACCCGCGCCGACGTCGAACTCCGAGAACCGTTCCTCGATGAGCGCCACATCCCACGCGGAGACCCACTCCGCGACGTTCCCGATCAGATCACCCGGACCACCCCGCCGGACCGGCCTGAAATAGATCGTCCCGTCGGCCTCGCGCCCGAACAGCCCCGGATCGGGCAGGCGATCCCCCCCAACAACTCCTGTCACCCGAGGGTCGAACGCCGCCCAGCTCCCGCTCCACGCCCGCGAATCCAGTTGCCCGGGCGGCCGCAGCGCCGCGATCTGCTGCTGTGTCTCCGCCAAGACGCGATCGCCGAGATTCGGCGAAGCGTCGCCGAACTCGCGCACCGCCGCCAGAAACTCCCAGACGGTCGGCAGCCGACAACCGAGCGAGACCGCGATCGCCAGCGCCTCGTGCGGCCTGACCCGCTGCATCGGGTGCTCGGGACCGGGCGCCGGGTCGCCGGGCGCGCGCGCCACATACGCGCGTTCCGGGTTATCGAAGAACCCCTGCAGCACGGCACGCCCCGCCAGAATCTGGTCCGCCTGCTCGCTCCAGAGCCGCAGCCCCTCGTCATCCGTCGGGTCGGCGATGTCGATCGGGACCCGCCCGATCATCGCCCGCGCGATACCCCCGGTCTCGTACGCGGCGCCCGCCAGCCCGATCGAGACCTCCGAGTCGAGCAGATAGACATCGCCCGACTCGCCGAGCCGCGCGAGCAGATCGATCGAGCCGCGACCGGTCTCGTCGAGCCTGTACCCGCCCTCCAGACGCTCGGCACGCAGCGGCCAATCCGGCGCGCTCTCGACCCGCACGAAGCGCAGCGTCGTCGGATCGCCGGCCCACGAGCGCGGCGACGAGTACTCGACCCACGATTCGTCCGGAGCGCTCGCCGACATCCGCCACCCGGCACGCGCCGGACCGATCTCATCGAGCGGGCGCCCCGCGTCCTTCGCGCCCGAGAGCACCTCGCGAGCCTCCGACGCCGCGGCACCGAGCCCCTCGGCCTCCGCCGACCGCGCCGCGCGCTCCATCCGAGCGATCGCCCCCTCGAACCCGCCGAAGTCCTCGGGCCCGTCGCCGCGCTGGTACAGACCGCCCAGCCGGCGAACCTCCGAGAGCGCCACCGCCAGCTCCAATCGGGGCGTCGAAGCGGCCTCGCGCTCCAGCACGTCCGGATCGACGAGCGCCTCGGCCCACGGCGACGCCCCCGCTCCGATCCGATCGATCACATCCAGCAGCAGCCGGCCATCCGCCGAAACCGCCTCGAGCCCGAGCACGCCCCCGAGCCGACGCGCCCGCCCGATCGCGCCCTCGAGCGCGCGCCCGGACTCTGATGACGCCACCCGGTCGAGCAGCCCGGCCTCGACCGCCAGCGCGGCCTCGACCTCGGACGACGAAGGCCTCCGCCATCCCTCGCGCTCGCCCAGCCGCGCCGCCAGGGTCGCCGCCAGCGCCGGCGTGATCCGATCGGCGAGCACGAGCTCCGACCGGACATCGGCGAGCAGCGCCGCCTCGATGCGCCCGGCGTCGATGAGCACACCAGACGACTGGTCTCCGAGCACGGCCCCGGGATCCCCCGCGCTCCCCCCGCCGAGACGCTCGAGCGCCGCCGTGAGACCGCTCACGCGCCCACGCAGCGTGTCCATCTCGGGCCGCTCCGCCGACTCGACGATCGACTCCAACTCACGCGCGGACTCGAAGACCCCGTCCACACCCGCCAGGAGACGATCGAACCGCTCCGCCCGCACCGCGCCCCCGTCGAGCGTCTCCCGCGCGAGCTCGCCCGCGAGGCCCGCCGCCGCCGTGTCGAGCGCGGCCGCGACCTCGCCCGCTTCGAACGAACCCGGCAGCCCGACGGGACGTCTCGCGAGCGCCCGCTCGAGCTCGACCAGCCAGCCGCGCGCGTCCTCGATCAGATCGCGCCGCTCCGCCGCGCTCGTCCCGCCGCCAACAGCGCCGCCCTCGATCGAGCCCAGCAGACCGCGGTACGCGGCCCCGACGCCCTCGAGCCCCCACGAACGCCCACGCTCCTCGGCGATCAGCGTTCGCAGCTGGTCCTCGGTGAACAGCAACGCCAGCACGCGCGAATCGAGCGAGCGGAGCTCCGAGCGGAGCGACGCAGCCCGCTCACGCACCGGAGCCACCCGGGCCGGCGTCCACGCCGTGTCCTCCGCCAGGAAAGCGCCGAGCCGCGCCCGGACCTCGGCGAACTCCCCGCTCGCCGCGGCCAGCTCGCCGCGCCGCCGCGCCGAGACTTCGCCCTCGGCTCGCCCCAGCTTCCGCTCGATCTCCGAAGCGAGCGCGGACGCCTCGACGTTCCAGCCCGCCCCCGCCGCCCGCGGATCGCTCGGAATCGTGCCGTCCGCGTCCGGCTCGAAGAAGAGCGACGCCGCGTCCCGCTCGAGAAGCACCGCCAGCCCGCGCAGCAGGCCCGCGGAGCGGTCTCCCGCCAACTCCGCGACCAGCGAGACCCACGACGCGTTCTCGGCGAGCGCCGCCCGGCTGAACGTATCGCGTCGCAAAGCCTCGGCGATGAGCGCCGCGTCCTCGGCGCCACGCTCGACGACCGCGACCGCGACCTCGGCGCTCGAGGCCCGCGCCATCTGCACCGAGAGCCCAGCGTCGATCCAGCCGCCGACAGCCTCGACCCCAACCGCCGGCTCCGCGCCCGCCACGACCTCCGCCACCCCCGCACGCGACGAGCCGAGCGACACGACCGCGGACTCGAGCCTCGTCCGCAGCCCGCTCCCACCGCTCTCGATCGACCCGAACCAGCCGAGCACCTCGTTCGCGTCCCCGATCGGAACCGTCGCGGCGTCCTCGATCGTCGCACCCGCCTCATCGACGCCGTCTCCGAGCAGAAGCAGCCGCTCGAGGGCCCCGATCGCGACGACGAGGTCGTCGGCCCCCGAGGCCGGCGTGTAGCCGAGCTCGGCCAGGGCCGCGCGCAACGCCACAGCGTCCGCGAACGGCTCCCAAGCCCGGACCGCCTGCTGCAGCGCCGCACGCGCCCGCTGCATCTCGAACCACTTCGACTCGCCAACGACCCCGAGCTCGGCCTGCTCTACGGCGACGATCTGCGCATAGCTCCGCGACCCGTAGGACGGCCACGGACGCTGCTCGTGCACCAACGCGAGCTCTTCGGCGAAGAAGGGTGAACTCGCCGCACGCTGCGGCAGCTGCCCGAGCCGCCGGTGCCAGACGCACAAACGCCGCCACGCGTCGGGCGTCAGCTCCTCCGAGACGAACACGATCTCCGGACGCTCAGGGGACCCGCCGCGCAGCAGCAGACCACCCGTCACGCCGAGCAGCACCAGCACGGATGCCGCGATCGCGATCGGTAGAGTCGGGTTCGACCGGCTCTCATTAACCGCCCGGAGCCGCGCCGCCGCCGCACCCCATCCCAGCTCGCCCGAAGCGACGCCGGCCGCGATCTCGCGGAACGCCGCGGAGCCCGGCCGCGCCTTCTTCCAGCGGTCGGGCCGTTCCCACAGCCCGTTCGCCGTCTCCTCATCCTCCAGCCCGAGAACCGTCGAGGTCAGGATCGACGCGAATCCCGCCCGGTCGTCGTCCTCCGTGCCCGGCGTCTCGAGCGCGTCCGCGAGCACCGCGCGATCGCCGCGGAAGAGCACGTTGGCGCGACGCACGTCACCGTGCGGGCGACCCGTGTCATCGATGAACCCGCCGACGCCCTCCGCGACCGCCGCGAGCGCCGGGCCGATCGTGTCACCCAGGACCCGCGTGCGGAACGCCTCGGCCAGCGGGTACACGACGTACGGCAGCTCGGCGTCCGCCCGCACCTCGAGCGGGGCCAGCACGCGGTCCGTCCGGGACGCCAGCGACGCCGCGAGCGCGGCCTCCGACTTCATCTCCTCGCGAGCCCGCTCGAGATCGCCCGCGAACGCCGCCGCCATCGCGGCGTGCTCGTCGGCGGCGCGCACGAACACCTCGCCACCCGGGCCGGACGCGAGCCAGCCGCGGACCAGGCCGCGGCTGCCCGAGAGCGGACGCTTCAGCTCATAACCGCCCACCTCGGGCATCGGACCGGTCCCCGCGCGTCAGCCGCCCGTCGGCAGCACCCGCAGGCCGTCCTGCCGGTCGATCAACAGCTCGATTCGGCTGCCCCAGCGCTCGTCACCGCGCACGATCATCTGGTGCCACACCCCGCTCCGCTCCAGGCCCAGCGGCGGCACCGCGACCACCAGGATCCGCTCGCGGTCGCCCCAGCGGCTCCAGATGTCCGCGCCCCGCTCGAGCGTCCGCAGCCGCGCCGACGAACCCTGGGCGAACGTGATCCGCTCGATCGAGGACTCCGACTCGTCGGCGAGCCGCTCGACACGCCGGCGCAGATCGCTGGTCGGGTCGAAGAAGCTCTTCTGGCCGTTCAGGTCGTTCAGCACCTGGTCCTCGAGACCATCCCGCGTCGAAATGAAGTAGACCGTGTGCAGGATCCGCACGCGCTGCTGCCCCGCGTCATAGAGCGAATCGCTCAGCCCCACATCGATCGTGTACCGCTCTGCCCCGCAGCCGCCGAGCACAACCGCGGCACCCGCGACCAAGCCCATCGCGACCCGCCCGATCATCGTCGTCTTCGCCGCCATCGCATACCCCCGTCGCTGCTGCCCGCCCGAGATCGTCAACCGGACTCTCAGTCTACCAAGCGTCAACCGATCGCCGCTCGAACGACCTCGAGCAACTCGCGGTCCGCCCGCTCGTCCCGGATCGCCAGCCGAGAGGCCGCGCCGGCGACGCCCGACGCCTCCTCCACGGCGCGATCGAGCGCCCCGAGCCCCGCGTGGTGCCCGACACCGAGGCCGGAGGCGAAGCTCGGCGGCACCGCGCCGGGCACCATCCGCACGAGCAGCCACAACGCGCGCGACCAGATCGCCGAGAGCTCGCGCTCCCGCGTCTCGCCCTCGCCCAGCTCCTCGTCCGTCAGGCACCCAGGTCCCAGCGTCGACGCCCAGCCGCCCGCCTCGAGCAGCGCCGCGAGCCCCTCCGCCGATCGCACGTCGTGGTCCGCGCAGGATCGCGCCAGCTCGAGAAGGCTCCCGACCGACGGCCCGAGAGCCCGGCCCGCGCCGCACACCGTCAGACGCACGCCCAGCACCGCGAGGCTGTAGAGATCACACGCCGGGCCGAGCAGCGGGGTCTCCTCGAACGCCACGTTCGGCGTGCGCCCGCCGATCGCGTGATCGAGCGCTGAACGCTGCTCGGGCGCCAGCCGCACCGGCGACGACGCGAACGCCGTGCGCCCGGGCCCGCTCTCGGCCAGATCGATCTGCCCGCGCACCGCCACGACCCCCGACGCGAGCGGCAGCTTCAGCGTCAGCCGCCCGCCCATCGAAGCCGCGTCGCGATCCAGCCCGAGCAACGCGCCCTTGAGCTCCACGCCCTCCGGGGTCTCCCGCGCGATCTCGTGAAGCACGAACTCGCACGCGCCCTTGTCCGAGAGCCACGCCTCCGCCGGCAGGTACGTCCTGTTCGACGCGACGCCGCCCGCCGAAGCCCCGAGCGAGAACCCGCCGCCATCGAGACGGAGCGGCGCGCCCGCCTCGACGAGCGCCGGCGAAAAAGTCCACATCAGCGGCACGCCCGAAGCGGGCGCCGCACCGACACGGAACGAGTCCGCCGAGAGGTTCAGCAGCGGCTCACCCGACGCGCGCACGTACGACGAAACCGCCGCGGTCGCGCCGGCGAGCAGCCGCAGCTTCACCGCGAACTTCTCGCGCAGCCGCGTCACCACCGAGCCCCGCGCGTGCCACAGCGTGCCGCCGCCCGCCGCGCGGATCAGCGCCAGGAACTCGGCGCTCGAAGCCCCCGCCGAAGCGGGCGCCCCAAGACCCGTCACCGCGTCCGCCACGCCCTCGAGCGACAAGGGCAGCCGCTCGACCAGACGCACCGGTGCGCCCGACGGATTAAAGAGAACCTCGCCGGAGCCCACGCCCACGTTCGCCGACGCCGAGCCCCACTCAGAAGCGTCGCGCACCGTCGTCGGCCCGGCGCCGCCGTCCACGGTCACAGACCAGTCGTCGCCATGCACCGCCGAAACAGGGCGGCTCGAGCCGCCGACCACCATCGCCGCGCCGTAGCCGCGATCGACGACATCGATCGCCGGCGAACCCGGCACCGCCAGCAGCGCCTCCCAGCGATCGCTCCAGCGCTGGAACCACGCCGCTGGCGCGCCGCCCGCGCGCTCGGCCTCCGAAGCCCATGCGAGCGCGAGGTCGCGCACCCGCCACTCCAGCCACCGCAGCACGTTGCCGCGCGCATCGGCCAACGCCCCCAGATAGCCGACATCCTCACCGCGGCTGCCGAGCTCCACGAGCATCGGCGACCCCGAGGTCTCGTCAAGAACCACGCACGGTTGCACCGTCGCTTCGAGATCCCTGGCAAACACCGGGACGAGCCGGCCACCCGGCGGAACCGCCGTCTCTGACACCACCAGCGATTCGAATCCGGATCCCAACCGTCACGCTCCGCCAGCGGGCCGACCGGCACGCTTCGCAAGCCACACCGCTCGCCGCACTTACACCGACGCGCCAAACGAGCACCCCCCGCGGGGTCACGAGCGTAACCAATCGGCGCACCGCACGCGTCGTGCCGCGGGAGCGAGCGCTTCATGAAGCTTTCACACCCCGCGGCACGACCCGCGCGACGCGTCTCTCTAAAACGATCCGCGAGAGCGTGTTCGGGCGTCACAGACGCCGCCCGTCCCGCGCGATCAGAGAGATCGGAAACGCGCTTCCAAAGGGGAAAGATCGATGCTCATCCGTATCACCGCCGCCGCCCTCGTCGCCGCCTCCGGCGCGGCCTGCGCGCAGAACAGCGTCGGCCCCGTGGACTTCACCCTCGAGGTCCTCCACACCTCCGACGGCGAGAGCCAGCTCCTGGGCCTCCCGAGCCCGAACGAGGCCTTCGGCGGCGTCGCCCGCTTCTCGACCGCCATCAACAGCGCCGCCAACGCGGCCGCCGGGGCGAACAGCGGCGCACTCAAGATCTACGCCGGCGACTCGATCCTCGCCGGCCCGGAGTTCGGCCTCAACGACGTCGGCGAGCCGACCGAGCGATTCCCCTACTTCGACTCCATCGCGATCGACCTGATGGGCTTCGACGTGCTCAGCCTCGGCAACCACGAGTTCGACTTCGGCACCGGCCCACTCGCCAGCCACCTGACCGGCATCGCCAACAACACGCCGGCCTTCCTCTCGGCCAACCTCGACTTCACGGGCGAGCCCGCGCTCGACGCGCTCGTCGTCCCGAGCGCGATCTTCAACGTCGCCGGACGCCAGGTCGGCGTCATCGGTGCCACCACCGAGCAGCTCGGCACCATCTCCAGCACCGGCAACACCATCATCAACCCGGTGATCCCCGCCGTGCAGGCCGAGATCGACAACCTCCGGGGCCAGGGCGTCGAGATCATCATCCTCTCCGCCCACCTCCAGGGCGTCAGCCAGGAGTACAACGTCATCGCGAACACGCGCGGCCTCGACGCGGTCGTCGCCGCCGGCGGCGGCGAGCTGTTCGCCAACCCCGCCGACCTGCTGATCCCGGGCGACTCGCCCTTCGCCGCGCCCGGCCCGCTGGGCGGCACCGGCTACCCGCGCGCCAACACCGACCTCGACGGCCGCTTCGTCCCGGTCGTCTCGACCTCGGGCGACTACGCCTACTTCGGCCGCCTCGTCCTCGAGTTCGACGCCGCCGGCGAGCTCGTCTCGGTCGGCTCGGGCTCGGGCCAGGTGCGGATCTCCTCGGTCGCGCCCGACGCCGTCGACGCCCAGGCCGACATCCAGACCCAGGTCACCGACCCGGTGACCGCCCTCATCGGCGACGCGACCCGCATCGGCAGCACCGAGGTCGGCCTCGACGGACGCCGCAGCGAGATCCGCGCGGGCGAGACCAACCAGGGCAACCTCACCTCGGACGCCTACCTCGACGCCATCCAGGACCTGGTCGACGCCGGGTCGCTGGACCTCGGCACCAACCCGGTCATCGCGATGACCAACGGCGGCGGGACCCGCAACGACTCGATCATCGGCCCCGGCGCCATCACCGACATCGACATCGCGTCGATCCTCTCGTTCGACAACGAGATCGCCACGCTCGAGGGCGTCACCCCCGAGATCTTCCTCGCCATGATGGAGAACGGCGTCTCCGCCGTCTTCAGCAACGAGGACGGCACCGGCCGCTACCCGCAGATCTCCGGCTTCAAGCTCGTCTACGACAGCCGGCGCCAACAGGCCTCGACCGACGATCTCACCTTCGAGATCACCCAGCAGGGCGAGCGAGTGATCTCGATCACGCTCGACGACGGCACCAAGATCGCCGAGAACGGCGAGGTCGTCCCCGGCGCGCCGACCGTCACCATCGTCACCAGCGAGTTCACCGCCGGCTTCTTCACCGGCGGCCGCGGCGGCGACGAGTACCCGATCGACGGCACCGTTGCCACCCGCCGCGGTGTCAGCGAGCAGGACGCCCTGACCGCCTACATCCAGCAGGACCTCGGCGGCACCGTCCGCGCCGCCGACTACCCCGCCGGCGGCGAAGGCCGCATCCGCGACGTCCGCTCCACCGTCGACCGGATCGACGCCAACGAGGACGGACGCTTCACATTCGCCGACGCCGCCGCCTTCGGCGACGCCTTCGTCGCCAACGAGCTCGCCGCCGACCTCAACGGCGACAACATCCTCAGCATGGCCGACGTCGAGCTCTTCCTCGAGACGTTCTTCGCCGAGCGCGCCAGCTAAGACGCCGCCCAGCAACACACTCAATTCTCACACACGCGGGGGCCCGAGAGGGCCCCCCGTGCTTTGAGTCCGGTCCATTACGCTGCCCGGATGACCACCCGCCGAGACCTCCTCCGCGCCGCCGCCGCGCTGCCCATCGCCGCCCCCGCGCTGCTCGACAGCGCCCGCGCCGACGAGCCACGACCCGCCGGCTCCCTCCTCGACCGCGACCTCATCTACCTCAACCACGCCTCCATCGGCACCGCCCCCGCAGAGGTCATCGACCTCGCGAGCCGCCTCGCCCGCGAGACCGAGCGCAACCCCTGGCTCCACGTCTGGGGCGGCGCCCGGGCCGACGAGATCGAGCAGGCCCGGACGGATGTCGCCGCGGTCATCGGCGCACGGCCCGACAACGTCGCCCGCTTGCGCACGACCACCGAGGCCATGAATCTGCTCGCACAGGGGCTCCCGCTCGAGCCCGGCGACGAGGTCCTCTTCAGCAACCTCAACCACGACGGCGCGAGCCGCTGCTTCGAGCACTGGGGCCGCCGCCTCGGCTACCAGACCCGCAGCTTCGCGCTCCCGATCGAACGCGCCCGCGATCTCACCGAAGCCGAGGTCATCGACCTCCACACCCGCGAGATCCGACCGAACACACGCGTCCTGGTCCTGCCCACCATCGACAACACCGTCGGCATGCGACACCCCGTCCGCGCCATCGCGGACGCCGCGCGCCAGAACGGCGTCGACCTCGTTCTCGCCGACGCGGCCCAGTCCGTCGGCATGGAACCCGTCGACGTCCGCACGCTCGGCGTCGACGCCCTCGCCACCAGCGCCCACAAATGGCTCCAGTCCCCCAAGTGCCACGGCCTCGCCTGGTTCACCCAGGACGTCATCGACCGGCTCGAACCCATGGTCGTCACCTGGGGCCAGCGCCGCTGGGACGGCACCGCCCGAGCGCTCGAGGACTGGGGCACCCACGACCCCACCGCCTGGCCCGTCCTCGCCGAGTGCGTCCGCCTGCAGTCGAACCTCGCCGCCGACACCGAGCGACGCGCTCGCCTCGCCGCCCGCGTCCGCGAGCGGGCCTCGGACGACCCCGATTTCGCGCTCCGCTCGCCCGCCGACCCCGCCCTCGCCACGCCGATCAGCGCGGTCGAGGTCGTGGGCCGAAGCAGCGCCGACGTCTTCCGCCGGCTCTTCCGCGACCGGGCGCCCTCCGACCGCAAGCTCGTCTTCCGAGCGTTCGCCGAACCGCTCAACGCCTGCCGGATCTCGGTCAACACCGGCAACACGATCGATCAGATCGATACCTTCTTTCGCCACGCTCCGGGGTAAGCTGCCCCCATGAGCACCAGCCAGCCCGAATCCACCGCGGACTTCCAGACCCTCTCCACCCGCCTCCCCTACGACTCCAGGCGCCAGCCCGTGCTCGGCACCAACATGGTCGCGACCAGCCACCCGCTCGCCGCCCAGGCCGGCCTCGAGATCCTCCGCAAGGGCGGCAACGCCATCGACGCCGCGGTCGCCACCGCGATGGCCCTCACCGTCCTCGAGCCCTCCGGCAACGGCATCGGCTCCGACAATTTCGCCCTCATCTGGACCGGCGGCGGCATCCACGGCCTCAACTCCTCGGGCCAGTCCCCCGCACTCATGACGCCGGACCGATACTCGGGCCAGGAACGCATCGGCTTCGCCGGCTACGACGGCGTCACGACGCCGGGCGCCCCCGCCGGGTGGATCGAGGCCGTCCAGAACTACGGCATCATGTCCATGCGCGAGGTCGCCGAGCCCGCCATCCGCTACGCGCGCAACGGCCACCCGCTCGCCCCCGGAGTCGGCCGCTCCTACGCCGGCGTCCTCCGCCGCTACCAAACCGGCGTCCACCAGGGCTTCTTCGACACCTTCAGCACCAACGGCCCCAGCGGGAAAGAGGCACCGCGCCCCGGCGACTGGAAAGTCCTCGCCGACCACGCCGACACCCTCCAAGCAATCGCCGAGACCGACGGACGCGAGTTCTACGCCGGCGACTTCGCCCGCAGGCTCGACGCCCACAGCCGCGAGTTCGGCGGCGCCATCCGCGGCTCAGACCTCGAGCGGCACGAGTCCGACTGGGTCCGGCCCATGCACATCGACTACCACGGCTGGCGGCTCCACGAGATCCCGCCCAACGGCCAGGGCATGACCGCGCTGATCGCGCTGGGCATCCTCAGGCGGTTCGACATCGCCTCTATGGAGCCCGACGACCCGGACTGCCTGCACATCCAGATCGAGGCGATGAAGCTCGCATTCCGCGACGCCGACCGCTACATCGCCGACCCGCGCTACATGGACATCGACCCCGCCGATCTGCTCCGCGAGGACTACCTCGAGTCGCGCGCCCGGCTCATCGACCGCTCCCGCGCCCAGGACTTCGACCACGGCACGCCCAAGACCGGCGGCACCGTCCTGCTCACCACCGCAGACGACCGCGGCAACATGGTCTCGTTCATCCAGTCCAACTACACCGGCTTCGGCTCCGGCGTCGTCGTCCCCGGCACCGGCGTCAGCCTCCAGAACCGCGGCGCCTGCTTCGTCCTCGACGAGGGCCACCCCAACCGGGTCGGCCCCAACAAGCGCCCCTACCACACCATCATCCCCGGCTTCGTCACCACCACGCCCGAGCCCGGCAAGCCCGAGCGCCCCGTCATGACCTTCGGCGTCATGGGCGGCTTCATGCAGCCCCAGGGCCACCAGCAGGTCATGTGCCGCATGCTGCACTGGAACCAGAACGCCCAGGCCGCGCTCGACGCCCCGCGCTGGCAGGTCAAAGAGGGACTCGAGGTTGACCTCGAGCCCGGCTTCGACGAGTCGACCTACGAGCGACTCGAAAGCCTCGGCCACGAGGTCCGCCGGTTCCGCTCTGCCTCCGCCAGCTTCGGCCGGGGCCAGGTCATCCGCGTCCTCGACCAGAACCTGCCGCAGCACGCCAACCGCCCCGACCTGCCCAACATCTCCTACGTCGCCGGCTCGGACCAACGCTCCGACGGCCAGGCCGTGGGGTATTGATTCATCGATGACGATCCGGCGAATGCGCAGGCTGCTCGACGCGAGGGGCGTGCCGCGCGAAAGCTATCGCATCTTCAGAATCGGAGTGAATCCACCCGAGGACGTCGCGGTTTTCCACGTCGGCTTTATGGAGTACCAGCTCTACGCCATTGAGCGAGGCAAGAAGCACCTCGAAGCGAGATACCGGTCGAAGAACGACGCGTGCCACCACTTCGTCACCTGGCTGACGAACGAGCCCGTAGTCGAGACCCGATAGCAGCCTCGGACGTAGATCGGCTCCGGCAGACCTACCCCCGCACCACCATCATCCGCCGCTCCGTCATCTCCTCGATCGCGTACCGCGGCCCCTCGCGACCCAGACCGCTGTCCTTCACGCCCCCGTACGGCATCGGGTCCACACGCCAGCTCGGGATCTCGTTGATCAAGACCGCACCGACGCGCAGCCGGTCCCACGCCGCGTGCGACCGACCGATGTCCCGCGTGAACACCCCCGCCTGCAATCCGAAATCACTGTCGTTCACACGCTCGAGCGCCTCATCGAACGACCCGAACCGCTCCAGCACCGTCACCGGGCCGAAGACCTCGTCGCAGGCCAGCCGCGCGTCCGGCGCCACGCCCGCGAGCACCGCGCCGCGCACAAGGCTCCTCGCGCCGCCCGCCGTCGCCTCCCGCGTCCCGCCGCACAAGACCGACGCCCCGCCGGCGCGAGCCTCTTCGATCCACGCCTCCACCCGAGCCGCCGCCGCCTCGTCAATCAGCGGCCCGACCACCGTCTCGGCGTCGCGCGTGTCGCCGTGCGCCAGCTCCGAGACCCTCCCGACCATCGCCTCACGAAGCTCGTCGTACCGGCTCTCGTGCACAAGCACCCGCTGCACGCTGATGCAGCTCTGCCCCGAATACCCGTACCCGCCGACCACGATCCGCTCCGCCGCGTCGTCCACGTCCGCGCTCTCGTCCACCACGCACGCCGCGTTCCCGCCCAACTCGAGCGCGACCTTCTTCTTCCCCGCCTTGGCCTTCAACGCCCAGCCGACCGTCTGTGAGCCCGTGAAGCTCAGCAGCTTGAACCGATCGTCCCCGACCAGCGGCCCGGCGTCACCGACATCCAGCGCCAAGATGCTCCATGACCCCGCCGGCAGCCCGAGCTTCGCCAGCTCCTCGCCGATCATCAGCGCCGTCAGCGGCGTCCGCTCCGCCGGCTTCAAGACAAACGGGCACCCGCACGCGATCGCCGGCGCGATCTTGTGCGCGACGAGATTCAGCGGGAAATTGAACGGCGTAATGAACGAGCACGCCCCGACCGGCACGCGCTTCACCATCCCGACGTAGCCCTCCGACCGCGCCTCCGTGTCCAGCGCGAGCACCTCGCCCCCGAGACGCTCGGCCTCCCCGGCCGCCGACCGGATCGTCACGATCGTCCGCTCGACCTCGCCCCGCGCCGCCGTGATCGGCTTGCCCGCCTCGGCCCGCAGCATCTCCGCGAACTCGTCCCGCCGCGACCCGATCCCGTCCGCAAGCCCGAGCAGCGCATCACGCCGCCGGTGGATCGCCAGCCCGGCCATCTCCGGTTCCGCGCCCACCGCCGCCGCGATCGCTTGTTCCAACTCCTCGGCCGATCCCAGCGCCGCATGCCCTACGACGGCACCGGTCCACTTGTCGAGCACCTCCAGCGACCGCCCGCCAGCCACCGCCTCGCCACCGATGAACATGCCGAACGACCGCGTCGTCATCTCGAACCCCGATTCCGTGCAACACCGACGACCAGCAAGCGGGCCCGAGCCCGTCCCCAACTACCAGTGATACAGCGGGCAGCATCCTGACACCGCCGGGCCCCGCAGGCCGAAGGAGGTGCGCCGTGTTCAAGCTCACCAAGAACCGATCCAAGGCCGTCGTCGCGGGAGCACTGCTCACCGGGCTTGTCGCCGCCGCCGCCGTGCTCGTCGTCGAACTCATCGGCGCCAGCGCCGCGAGGCCCACCGCCGCGATCATCGGCGGCCTCGTCGGCATCGCCGTCGGGGCGTCCGCCGTCAACCGGACCACCTAAGCGGACCGACCCGCCATCGAATCTGATCGCATTCCGTTTGGGCCGGGCGCCCGCAAGCCGCGATTATCGCCCGAATCGCCCGAACACCGGCCCGCCCGCGGCGTCCAAACCTCAACGGGACAGACACGTTGCCGCCGCGCCGGGCAACCGGCCGATCATCCGGTCGGTATCAGAACAGGTCCGTGGGGAAGACAGCACGCGTGGGGTATATAGGGTCCGGGCGCACGCACGCCCGCCCGCCGACCACCGGAGAAACGAATGAACCCGATCCGACGCTTCTCGATCTCGACGCTCGCCGCGATCGCGACCGCCCTGACGGCCGCACCCGCCGCCGCCCAATTCGGCGAGAGCCCGATCGCGATCCAGCAGAAGCGCGAGACGCTCGCGGCCCTCATGCGACCCGTGTCCCTCGACGTCCAGGACACCCGCCTCGGCGACATCGTCGAGTTCATCGAGACCACCACCGGCACCGACCTCGAGCCGCTGTGGCTCGCCGACAACCAGGGCACGGGCCTCGACCCCGAGATGACCATCAGCGTGCGCGCGCGCAATCAGACCGCGCTCGCGCTGATCGAGGCCGTCCTCGAGCGCGTCGACCGCACCAACGGCCAGCCCGACGCGAGCACCTGGCAGTTCACCCGCACCGGCGCCTTCGAGTTCGGACCCAAGGAACTCCTCAACCGCCGCCAGGTCCTGCACATCTACGACGTCCAGGACCTGCTCTTCGAGGTCCCCGACTACACCAACGCCCCCGAGTTCGACCTCAACAGCGTCTTCAGCCAGGGCGGACAGGGCGGCGGCGGCGGCCAGAGCCCCTTCCAGCAGAACCAGACCGACCAGCCGATCCTCGACAAGGAGGCCCTCCTCGAGGAGCTCCAGATCCTCATCACCACCCTCGTCGAGCCCGACCAGTGGGCCGACTTCGGCGGCGACGGCGGCACCATCCGCGTCTTCCGCGGCAGCATGATCATCCGCGCCGCCGACTACCTCCACCGAGGCATCGACGGCTACCGCTGGTGGCCCGCCCAGTTCCAGCACGCGCGGCGTGGCACCCAGGGCCAGCGATACATCACGATGGGCGCCTCCACCTCGCTCGCCGATGTCGTCTTCGAGGGCGAGGTCGAGGTCACCGGGGCCGTCGGCGGCGGGAACCCCTGACCGATCGGCTAACGCGGATCAATCCCCTCACACCCTCTACATGACACGACTCTGACGGGCGGCCGGCGACCCGGCCGCCTGTCGTTTTTCCTACCCTGATTCCATGAGAGAGCCGCTCCACCACGCCGCCGCCATCGCCCTCGCCTGCACCGTCGCCGCCAACACCGCCGACGCGCAGCCCGCGATCATCGACGAACGCTTCGACGATTGGTCCGCCGGCGACCTCCTCGCCACCGACCCCGCGGGTGACTCCAGGGTCGACGGCTTCGACCTCACCCGCGTCTGGGCCCGCACCCACGGCACCACCCTCTACGTCTCGTTCGAGTTCGACGGCACGCTCCGCAGCCTCCAGTCCGGCGAACTCCTCGCCCAGCCCCAACTCGCCGTCACGCTCCCCAACGGCAACGAGCTCGTCGTCTTCCACCGCCAGAGATTCGCGGTCGTCATCGACTCGCCGCTCGCCTCGAGCGACGACCTGCTCGAGCTCCCGCACATCCCCTGGCCCCTGCTCGACTACACGCTCCTCCCGACCGTCGCCTCGCCCCGGTACGAGCTCCGGGTCGACCTCGCCCCCGCGGGCGCCGCGATCGGTGACACGATCGGTGTCCACCTGGAATCGCCCACCGTGCGAGCGCTGGCCGACTCGGGCGACGGAATCGCCAGGGTCCTCCTGAGCGCGCCCGACAACATCGACACCCCGATCGAGCTCGAGCTGACCCCTCCCGGATCCCCGGCCCCGCGGGTCCCCACCGACCGCGCACCCGGCACCGACATCCGCGTCGCCGTCTTCAATGTCCTCGCCAGCCAACTGACCGAGGCCGACACACCCGACATCGACGACCCCTACGACCGGCTCTCCCGCCTCGTCCGCGCCGCCCGCGCCGACATCTACCTCTTCCAAGAGCAGTCCGGCTCGAGGCTCGATCTCTCCGCCCGCCTCACCACGCTCGACCCGCTCGACAACGGCGCCCTCTGGTTCGCCCACACCGACGACACCGACAGCCGATTCGGCTCCGACTTCGTGCTCGCGACCCGCCCCCTCATCCCGGTCACCGACGCGATCGCGAACCCCTTCGCCGCCGCCGTCGTCGGCGACGACCCCGAGACCGCCGTGCTGGTCCTGAGCATCCACCCGAAATGCTGCGGCTACGCCGGCTCCAGCGAGGACGACACACGCATCGCCGAGGCCGACCAGACCGCCGAGATGATCGCGCGCTTCCGGCGCGCCGAACTCGGCCCCGAGCTCGCCCCCTTCGCCGATGTGCCCGTCATCGTCGCCGGCGACTGGAACCTCGTCGGCTCCAACACCCCCCGCGAGATCCTCACAGCGCCCGACGGGCCCGCCCTCGATCACATGATCCTGCTCAAGACCGACGGCCGCGACGCCGCCACCTGGCGGGCGCTCAACGGCCTCGGCTTCACGCCCGGGCTGCTCGACCTCGTGGCCTTCTCGCCCGAATCACTCGAACCGCTGGGCGGCTTCGTCGTCGACACCGAACGCATGACGCCGTCCGAGCTGCAGGCCCTCGGCCTCCGCCCGCTCGACAGCCTGGTCAGCGATCACCTCATGCTCGTCGCCGACTTCAAGCTCCGCGGACCGGCGCTCGACGTCAACGACGACGGCCGCACCGACATCGACGACCTGCACGCCTGGACGCTCGCGCCGACCGACCTGAACGACGACGCGGTCGCCGACAACCGAGACGCCGCGCTGCTCATCGCCTATCTGCGGCGCCACGAGGCGTTCAGCATGGAGTCGCGCGGCGGGCGGCCCTGAACGAAGCTCAGGCCTGCCCGCCCTCGACCAGCTCGCTCATCGGCGGGCACGAGCACTGCAGGTTGCGATCGCCGTACGGGTTGTCGATGCGCGACACCGGCGGCCAGAACTTCTGGTGCTTCAGGCGATCCTCCGGGTACGCGCCGAGCTCCCGCGGGTACGGGCGGTCCCACGTCTCCGCCGAGACCGCACGGGTCGTGTGCGGCGCGTGCTTCAGCGGGTTGCTGTCCTTCGGCCACTCGCCCGACTCGATCCGCCCGATCTCGCCCGCGATCGCGATCATCGCGTCGCAGAACCGGTCGAGCTCGTCCTTCGGCTCGCTCTCGGTCGGCTCGATCATCAGGGTCCCGGGCACCGGCCAGCTCATCGTCGGCGCATGGAAGCCGTAGTCCATCAGCCGCTTCGCCACGTCGTCGATCTCGACCCCCGCCGACTTCTTGAACTGCCGGCAGTCCACGACGAACTCGTGCGCGATCAGGCCGCCCGCGCCCTTGAACAGAACCGGGTAGTGGCCGTCGAGCCGCTTCATCATGTAGTTCGCGCTCAGGATCGCGACCTCGGTCGCCTTCAGCAGGCCCGACCCGCCCAGAAGCCCGATGTAGACCCACGAGATCGGCAGGATGCTCGGGCTCCCGAAGGGCGCCGCCGAGACGGCCCCCTGCTCGCCGATCTCATCCGGCGAGTTGATCGGGTGCCCCGGCAGGTACTCGGCCAGGTGCTTCTTCACGCCGATCGGACCCATCCCCGGCCCGCCGCCCCCGTGCGGGATGCAGAACGTCTTGTGCAGGTTGAGATGGCACACATCGGCGCCGATCTCGGCCGGGCGGCACAGCCCGACCTGCGCGTTCATGTTCGCCCCGTCCATGTAGACCTGCCCGCCGTGCTCGTGCACCAGCGCACACACCTCGCGGATGTGATCCTCGAACACGCCGCACGTGCTCGGGTACGTGACCATCAGCGCCGCCAGCGTGTCGGCGTTCGCCTCGACCTTCCCGCGCAGATCCTCGAGATCGATCGCACCGTCGGCCTTGATCTTCAGACCGACAACCCGCATGCCCGCCATCACCGCCGAGGCCGCGTTGGTCCCGTGCGCCGACTCGGGGATCAGGCACACGTCACGCCCGCCCTCGCCCTTCCCGTCGAGGTACCGCCGGATCGCCAGCAGACCCGCGTACTCGCCCTGGCTGCCCGCGTTCGGCTGCAGGCTGATCGCGTCGAACCCCGTGATGTCCCGGAGCCACGAGCCCAGCTGCGCGAACAACTCCGCGTAGCCCCGCCACTGCTCCCGCGGCGCGAACGGATGCAGACCGCCGAACTCCGGCCACGTCACCGGGAGCATCTCGCTCGTCGCGTTCAGCTTCATCGTGCACGAGCCCAGCGGGATCATGCTGTGCGCCAGGCTCAGATCCCGCGACTGAAGCTCGAAGATGTACCGCAGCAGCTCCGTCTCGCTGTCGTGACGGTTGAACACGTCGTGCGTCATGAACGCGCTCGTGCGACCGAGCCCGCCGAACCCGGTCTCGACCTTCGAGAGGATCTCCTCCTCGTCGTACGCCGGCTCCTCCATACCGCCCGAGAAGCACCACAGAATGTCGTCGATCAGCTCCCGGTCCACGGTCTCGCCCAGCGAGATCCCGACCGTGCCGTCGCCGAAGTCGCGGAAATTGATCCGCCGGTCCGCCGCCCGCGCCTTCAGCTGCGCGTCGTCCTGCACCGTCACGCGGATCGTGTCGAACACCAGCCCAGACTGCACCTGCAGCCCCCGACGCTTGAGCGCCTCGGCCAGCACCTCGGCCCACGCGTGCACACGCCCCGCGATCCGACGCAGGCCCGTCGGCCCGTGGTACACGCCGTACATGCCCGCCATCACCGCCAGCAGCACCTGCGCCGTGCAGATGTTGCTCGTCGCGCGGTCACGCCGGATGTGCTGCTCACGCGTCTGCACCGCAAGCCGGTACGCCGGACGGCCCTCCGCGTCCCTCGAAACACCAACCAGCCGACCGGGCAGCCGGCGAACGTGCTTCGCCAGCGTCGCGATGTACCCCGCGTGCGGGCCGCCGAACCCCATCGGCACACCGAACCGCTGCGTGCTCCCGACGACGATCTGCGCGCCCCACTCGCCCGGCGGCTTCAGCAACGCCAGCGCTAACGGATCCGCCGCGGCGACGACCACCGTCCCCGCCTCGTTCGCCCGCGCCGCGATGTCCGCGTAGTCCTCGACACGACCGTCGGTCGTCGGGTACTGCAGCAGCAGCCCCGCGAAGCCGCCGCCCTCACCCTCGGGAGAGTCCGAGTCGAACGAGCCGGGATCGCCCTCGACCAACTCGATGCCCATGTGCTGGGCCCGTGTCCGCAGCACCGCCAGCGTCTGCGGGTGGCAGTCGCTCGCCGCGAAGAACCGCCGGGGACGCGTCGACGCGATGTTCACCGCCATCGCCATCGCCTCGGCCGCCGCCGTGCCCTCGTCGAGCAGGCTCGAGCCGGCGATCTCCATCCCCGTCAGGTCGCAGATCAGCGTCTGGAAGTTCAAGAGCGCCTCGAGACGACCCTGGCTGATCTCCGCCTGGTACGGCGTGTACTGCGTGTACCACCCCGGGTTCTCCAGGATGTTCCGCTGGATCACCGGCGGCGTCACTGTCTCGCTGTACCCCATGCCGATGCACGAACGCCAGACCTCGTTCTTCGACGCGATCCGCTTCAGCGCCACCAGCAGCTCGCGCTCGCCCCGCGGCCCGTCCCCCGCCGGAGCGGTCAGCTCCAGCGGACGCCCCGACCGGATCGAAGACGGCACGGCCGCGTCGATGAACGCGTCCAGCGAGCCGTACCCCAGGAACTCGAGCATCTCCGCGATCTCGGCCTCGTTCGGCCCGATGTGCCGAGGGGCGAACCCGTCCGAAGCAGAGAGGATCGACGCCCCGATCGCTCGGGCCTCGCCGGGGTCCATCACCCGGCCACCCATCGCCGAGCCCGACATCTTCACGCCGTCAGCCATCGTGGTCATCTCGTCTCCGCGCAACGCATCATGTATCAGAGCCGGGCGGTCGCACGGCCCCTTCCTGAGCCCGTCACCCGCTGTGGTAACACTACGCACCGGGGTTCGCCCGCTCGATCCGATCCGATGCCCGCCCCGCGACTCCGGAATCGAACCGCCCCGCCGGCATCCCGACACGCACACGCCGGTACGCTCCAGGGCGATGACCCCCGTCCGAACCGCGATCCTGGTCTGCCTGGGCCTCATCGCGGCCAGCGCCCCCGCCCAGCCCGCCGGCCTCGAAGCCCGGCCCGACCCCACCCGCCGTGACCGGCTGATCGACCGCGTCGAACGCCTCGCCGCCCTGCCCTCGCGACGCCCCGGCACCCCCAGCGCCGCCGCCGCCGCCGACCAGATCGAGAGCGCGCTCCGCGCCCTCCGCCTCGAGCCCGCCTTCGGCGATCGCTTCCGCGCCGAGGTCTCCTTCGACGCCACCGCCCAGCTCCAGTCCAGCACCCTGTCCGTGCGCACCCCCGACGGCCCAGAGCAGCTCGTCGCCGGCGAGGACTTCGCACCGCTCGCCTACGGCGACGCCGAGACCGGCGAGCTCCCCGTCGCCTTCGCCGGCTACGCCATCGCCTCCGGCCCGGGCGGCTACCTCGGCTTCCCCGCCGTCGCCGACTTCACCGGCAAGGCCGTCATCGTCCTCACCTACGAGCCGCTCAACGATGCCGGACGCAGCCGCTTCCGGCGCGACGGCCGCTTCGGCCGATACTCCAACATCAACGGCAAGCTCCTCGCCGTCACGCGCCGAGGCGCCGAGGCCGTCCTGCTCGTCAGCCCCTTCCCGGACAGCCAGGAGCTCGACCTCGCCGTCGAGTCCGCCGCCGCCAACGACGCGATCGAGGTCCCCGTGATGCAGATCACGCCCGCGATCGCGTCACGCCTCCTCGAGGCCGCCGGCGAGGACTTCGAGACGCTGATCGAGCTCGCCAACCAGGGCGAGGCCGTCCGAGAGCTCGAAGACGTCACCATCGACCTCGGCATCTCGATCCGGCGCATCGAGCGCCGCGGCGAGAACGTCGGCGCCCTGCTCCCCGGCCGCAGCGAGCTCGCGCGTGATCTCGTCGTCGTCATGGCCCACCACGACACGCCCGAGCCGCCCGAGGCCGAGCCCGACGAGATCCGCCGACCCACCGCCGGCCTCAACCCCGCGCTCGCCATCGCCGGCAACCCGGGCGCCGGCAACAACGCCTCGGGTGTCGCCGCCATGCTCGAGGTCGCACGCACGCTCACCGCCGCGTTCGAACGCCTCCCGCCCGGCGCCGATGCCCGCTCGGTGCTGTTCCTCGCGACCACCGGCGGCGAGGAACGCAACCTCGGTGCCCGCGCCTACCTCGAATCACCGCCGCGCTCACCGGAACGGCACGCCCTCGTCGTCAACCTCGACTCCGTCGCCGGACCGATCGAGCAGCTCCAGCTCTCCGGCTCGGGCACCGCCACCAACCTCGCGCCCATCGTCGAGCGCGAGCTCGCCGCACGCGCCCTCGCCCCGCGCCTCAGCCCCGCCGTCGCCGTCGAGCCCGGCGAGGAGACCCGATTCGACCGCGAACGCATCCCCACGCTCGCGATCACCACCGGCGTGCCCGAATCCAGCGGCACGCCCGGCGACTCGCCACAGTCCCTCGACCCCGCCACGCTCGAGACCGCCGCCGACCTCGCCGCCGCCGTCGTCCTCGGCGTCGCTCGCTCCCCCGAGCGCTTCGAATACGCGATCGAGGGCCGTCGCATCGGCGAGCAAGAGAATACCGCCAGCCGCATCGCCGTCGACTTCGGATTCGCGCCGCGCGATTACTCCCAGCGCGGCGGCGGCGTTCTGGTGACTCTTGTTCGTGAGCAGGGCCCCGCCGCCCGCGCCGGCATCCAGCCCGGCGACCGCGTCATCGCCTGGGATGGCACCGAGATCCCGTTCATCAGAGACTGGGTCCCTCTGCTCACGCAGAACGAGCCCGGCGACACCGTCACCGTCCGCATCCTCCGCGACGGCGACGAGTTCGACGCCCGACTCGAACTCGTCGCGATAGACCGCTAGAGCGCAGCGCTCGCTTCGCCCATCCCTCGCGACGGGACATCGTCCCGTCACGAGTGCGCGGCCCGAGGCCGCCCGGGCGCAACCCTCGTCGCGACGACGACGTCGGAGCGATGACAGAGCCACGACTCCACGCTCCGCCGCCGGGGTCCCCCGGCGCCGCGAGGCGCAACCCTCGATCCGCTCGCGTGCCGGGCGAACCAACAACACGCAACGCGCTCAGCGACTCCAACGCCTCGCAGCCGGGGTCCCCCCGGCGCCGCGAGGCGCAATCCTCGATCCGCTCGCGTGCCGGGCGAACCAACAACACGCAACGCGCTCAACGACTCCAACGCCTCGCAGCCGGGGTCCCCCCGGCGCCGCGAGGCGCAACCCTCGATCCGCTCGCGTGCGAGCGGATCGACTAAATCAATACCCGAACCAACGCAGGCGCCAGCCCTCGCGCTGCTGAACGACATCGATGAAGCGATACCCGCGGCGACCAGGACCGCTCGCCGACAAGCGGAACGTGCGGTCGCCGACCTTCTGCCGGAACACGCCCGGCGTGAACTCGCCCTGCGGCACACGCTCGAAGAACCCGCGCACGTCCGCCTCGTGACGCTTCAGTTCGTTGAAGCCCTCGACCGGGTCGATGCCCCGCTCCGCGAACTCCCGACGCGTCACGTCGCTCAGGAGCTGCTCGACGAAGATCTCCGCCTCGTTCTCCTCCAGAACCCACGCGATCTGGTACATCAGGTCGCGGATGCTGCCGATCCGCAGCCGCACCTCGCCGCTCTCGTCCTCGACGCGCAGCTCGCCCGCCGGCGTCAGCGACGTCTCGACCGCGCCACCCCGGTGCGGCGTGACCTGCTGCTGCGTCTGCACGCCCGGCAACCCGCCGAAGAGCGGGCGGTTGTACACCACACGCTCGTAGGTGCAGCCGCCCAGCACGCAGGACATCCCGCACGCGACGGCCACGACAGCGGAACGGCTCACGCCGAGACCCCCGTCACCCCCGCGCCCATGAGCGCGTCCACGCCGACCGCGCGGACGTCGGAGGCGCCCCGGCGCCAGCAATCGTGCACGCAGAACCCGTCCTCGCGCTCCGCGTGATCGCTCCGCGTGTGGCACCCGCGCGACTCCTCGCGCCACGCCGCCGAACGAGCCACGAGAGCGCCCGCCAGCAGCATGTTCTGCGTCTCCCAGCCCGCCGGCTCGTCGAAGATCTTGTCCAGCGTGTACCGCGCCCAGAAGTCGAACATCTCGCACGCGCCGCGCAGCTTCGCCTCGGTCCGCTCGATCCCCACGTTCCGCCACATCGCGGACCGCAGACTGCTCCGCACGTCGTGCAGGTCCAGCTCGCCAGAATCGCTCGGCCGGATGTCGCTCACGATCGACGGCGGCCGCCCGCCCCCGCTCGCCGACCCGTTCGACCCGCCGCCAGCCGCCGCCTCGCCGGCGCGCTTCCCGTGCACCAGACCCTCCAGCAGCGAGTTGCTCGCCAGCCGGTTCGCGCCGTGCAGCCCCGTGCACGCCGCCTCGCCCACCGCGAAAAGACCCGCCACGTCCGTCCGCCCGTCCGCGTCGGTCCGCACGCCCCCGACCATGTAGTGCGCCGCCGGGTGCACCGGCACCAGGTCCTCGCGCGCGTCGATCTCGAACCGCCGCAACAGCGCATCGATCCCCGGGAACCGATCCGCGAAGCCCTCGATCCCCCGGCAGTCCAGCAGCACGTGCGTCCCGCCGTGCTGCG
This sequence comes from Planctomycetota bacterium, assembly GCA_038521625.1. Classification (GTDB taxonomy): domain Bacteria; phylum Planctomycetota; class Phycisphaerae; order Phycisphaerales; family UBA1924; genus JBCBKP01. Next base: position 16,081 of record JBCBKP010000011.1, on the reverse strand, counting down.
CGATGTGCCGCACGATCGCCCGGCTCACCACGTCGCGCGGCGCCAACTCCGCCAGCTCGTGGATCTCCGGCATGAACCGCCGCCCGCCCGTGTCCAGCAGCGTCGCGCCCCGGCCCCGGATCGCCTCGGTGATCAGCGCCCGGTTCGCGCCGGGAAGATAGAGCGTCGTCGGGTGGAACTGCACGAAAGCCAGGTCCGCCAGCGTCGCCCCCGCCCGGTACGCCATCGCGAGCCCGTCCGCCGTCGCCTGACGCGGGTTGGTCGTCTCGCGGAAGACCTGCCCCGCGCCCCCGCTCGCGAGCACCGTCGAAGGCGCCCAGACCATCTGCAGCCCGTACCGCTCGTGGTGCGTGATCGCGCCCAGCACCTTCGAGCCCGGCTCCTCGCCCAGCGTGATCAGGTCCAGCCCGAAGCAGCCCTCGAAAACACGCACGCGCGGGTCGCGACGCACACGCTCGGTCAACGCCCGCTGGATCTCCGCGCCGGTCGCGTCGCCGCCCGCGTGGTAGATCCGCGAAGCAGAATGGCCGCCCTCACGCCCGACAGAAAGCTCCCCGTCCGGGCCCGCGTCGAAACGCGCGCCGATCTCGATCAGCTCGCGAACGCGGTCAGGGCCCTCCCGCACCACAAGATCCACCGCGTGCGGATCGCACAGCCCCGCCCCCGCCTCGACCGTGTCCGACGCGTGCCGCTCGACGCTGTCGCCGTCGCGCATCACCGCCGCGATCCCGCCCTGCGCCCACGCCGTGTTCGTCGATGTCAGCGGGCCCTTGCTCAGAAGGATCACCTCGGCGCCAGCCTCCGACGCCGCCAGCGCCGCGCGCATACCCGCCACGCCCCCGCCGATCACCAGCACGTCCGTGAAGATCTGCGGCAGCAGCGACGAACGGAACGGGATCAGATACCGGCGTTGGTCGAACGTGCGATCCATGAGCGTCAGCGGAGCCCCTCACCCGTCCACGCAGCCGCAGCCCTCGCCGCAGCCGCCGCTCGGGACGTCATCGCAGGGCTCGGGCTTCGTCGGCGGGCCGAGCATCAGCGCCACCTTCGCGTTCAGGAAAACGCCGTGGTGCTCCACGTGCCAGCACGCCGTCCGCACCAGATTGTCCACCGTCAGCGGCCCGCGCTCCGGATGAAGTGCGGCACGCTCCCACGCGGGATCGTCCAGCTGGAACAGCACCGACGCCGTCCACAGCCGCAGCGTGTGGATCGTCGCCGCCAGCGCACCCATCGGCGTCATGATCGGCGCGAACGGGTTCGACGCACCCTCGCCGCCCGACCCATACAGAGGGCTCGACATGAACGCGTCGTGATCCCAATCGGCCAGCACCGGCGAGTCCTCCGCCAGCGCACGTCGGATCCGCTGCGTGAACATCATCTCCGCGTCCGCCAGATGGTTCAGCAGCGCCCGGCAAGACCACCGGCCCACGCCGTCGTCCGCCCCGAATCCACGCTCGCTGTGCTCCGCCTCGAGCTCGAACACGCGGGGGTCGAACACCCCGATCGCGTCCCGGTACCGCACGACCAGGCCCTTCCGATCGAGGCCCTCGAACGTCTCCCAGCCCGGCACGCTCAAACCCGCCGGCGGCTCGGTCATCGGTGGCTTGCTCATCCGCCAACGGTACGCCCGCGGGCACCCCCGAGATCCCCCGCCCGCCCGCGCACGCCCAGCGGCCGAGAACTACCCTCCCGCCATGACCGAACCGGCCGCAGAACCTCAGAAGAGCGACCTCAAACGAGCCACCGGCCCCAGGGCCGAGGGCCAGCGCCGGCTCGCCCTCCGCGTCGTCGCCATGCCCCGCGACACCAACCCCTACGGCACCATCTTCGGCGGCGTCATCCTCTCCTACATCGACCAGGCCGGGTTCGTCGAGGCCATGGCCCACTCCCAGTGCCTCTGGGTCACCGCCAGCGTCGAACGCGTCGACTTCGCCGCCCCCGTCCACCTCGGCGACATCGTCTCCCTCTGGACCTCAGTCGGACGCTTCGGAACACGATCGATCACCATCGAGGTCGACGTCGTCGTCGAACGCCGCGGCAGCCACGAGGCCGTCCCCGTCACCAAGGCCACGCTCACCATGGTCTCGGTCGACGCCGACGGCCACCCCATCCCCTTCCGAGACGCACCTCCCGCCTGCATCCCCGGCGAGACACCGCACACCGAACCCGCCGCCGATCCGCCACAGCCAACGAGAGAACCGCCCCGATGATCTTCGGCAAGAAGCCCAAGCCCGCCGACGCCGGCCCGACACGCCAGGCCTTCGAGACCCCACGCTGCCGCGCCGAAGTCGCCGGCACCGCGGCCATCGCACGCATCCGCGTCGGCTTCATCACCGAGACCGAGACCACGCCGCTGCTCGCCGACCTCGAGAAGGCCGCCGCCGAGTCCCCGGGACTCAAGCTCGCCATCGACCTCGCCGACGTCGAAGCCCTCGCCTCCGCCGGCATCGGGATGCTCGTCCGCCTCCACCAGGGACTCAAGGCCAAGGGCGGCCGCGTCACCCTGTTCAACACCAACGACCAGCTCCTCGAGATGCTCAAGATCGCCCGCATGGACAAGCTCCTCGACTTCAAACCGTCCGAGCAGAACGCCATCGCCGCGCTCGGATAGCCGCACCCGACCGAAGAACATGACCCAGAACGAACCCAACGCCCCCCAGCCGCTCGTCGAGCACCGAACCCTCGAATCCGGCGTCGTCCTCGCCCGCGTCCTCGCCGAGTTCATCTCCGACCGGCCGGGCCACCCGCCCGCCGAGGACATCCTCAAAGAACTCGACCACGCCCTGCGCACCTCCACGATCGGGAGCATCGTCGTCGACCTCTCCGCCGTGCAGATGATCTCATCCTCGGGCCTCGGCGCCCTCGTCCGGCTCCGCAAACGCGCGGCACACCTCGGCGGCCGCATCGCCGTCTTCGGGCTCACCAAGGACCTCACCGAGGTCGTCAGGCTCGTCCGCCTCGACGAGGTCCTCGGCCTGAGAGACAGCGAGGCCGAAGCCATCGACCATGCCTCCGACATCTAGGCCGTGACGAAACCAGACCCATCAAGGCGGCTCGCCGTCCTGATCTCCGGATCCGGACGCACCATGGTCAACATCGTCGAACGCTGCCGAAGCGGCGATCTCGATGCCGAGGTCGCCATCGTCATCGCCTCGCGACCCTGCGCCGGCGTCGGACGCGCCCACCGCCTCGGCGTCCCCGTCGAGATCGAACCCGGCGGCATCGGACCCGAGCGCCTCGCCGCGCTCGCCGAGTCGCACCGCTTCGCCTGGGTCGCCCTCGCCGGCTACCTCAAGATGCTCGAGATCCCCGAGAGCCTCGCCGGACGCGTCGTCAACATCCACCCGGCGCTCCTGCCCGGCGACGGCTCACCCGGGCCGTTCGGCGGCCCCGGCATGTACGGCCACCGCGTCCACGAGGCCCTCATCGACGCCGCCCGGCAGCCCGGCGGCCCCACCGAGTCCGGCTGCACCGTCCACTTCTGCGACGACCGCTACGACGCCGGCGAGGTCATCCTCCAGCGGCGCTGCCCGATCCTCGAGGCCGACACGCCCGATTCCCTCGCCGCCCGCGTGTTCGAGCTCGAGCTCGGGGCCTACCCCGATGCCCTCCGCATCGTCCTCGACCGCGAGACCTGAGCCATCCAGAGCAGGCCGCGCGGAACGCCCGCCCCGCCCGACACGTACAGTCGTAGAACGGGAGTCCGCGATGCGAACAGCCGGCGTCCGTCTCGCCGCCCTCTGCCTCTTCCTCTTCTCGAGCGCCGCCGTCGCGCAGCGCCGCCCCACCATCGCCGAGCGCGAGCGCGCCCGCGCCCGCGCCGCCGAGCAGCAGGCCATCGCCTTCGAGGCCTTCTCACGCCGCGACGCGCCCGCCGCCGAGGCCGCGCTGCGCAAGCAGATCGAGTTCACCCCCGACGACTTCGTCGCCCACTACAACCTCGCCAGCGCCCTCGCCGTGCAGCCAGGACAGCAAGACCAAGCCATCGCCGCGCTCAGGCGCGCCATCGAGCTCGGCTTCTCCTCCAAATCCTCGCTCACCGGCGACGGCTGGCTCGCAGGCCTCCGCACACGCGACGGCTACCGCGCCATCCTCGACAACTGGGACTCGATCATGCACGCCCAGCGCGAGGCGCGGCTCGAACGCGACCGCGCGCTCGTCCCCACCGCCGGCGACGTCATCTCGATCGAGGAGCTCCGCCTCGACGTCCTCTCCTCCTTCGCCCCCGCGATCACCGCCGCCACCGTCGAAGAGCTCCGACGCGTCGCGAGCTGGGCAGAGCACGACCTCGGCATCCCCGCCGCAGGAGCCGCGCTCGAAGAACAGGCCTGGGTCACGGTCGCCCTGCCCGACAAACGCGGGTTCAACCAGTGGGCCCGCCTCGAGTACGGCGTCGACGCACTCCGCGGCAACGCGCAGATCGGCGGCCAGTACGCCCACGACGACAAGCGCCTCGTCAGCCGAGACCTCGGCGCCACCCTCCGCCACGAGTTCTTCCACGTCATCCACGCCCGCGACCAGGAACGCCTCGGACAACGCCACGCCACCTGGATCCTCGAGGGCCTCGCGAGCCTCCTCGAAGACTTCGACCCCATCGACACCAGCCCGCCGTCGCTCACGCCCGCCGAGTCCCGGCGCAGCAACATCGTCAGACGCATGGCCAGGATCAACCGCATACCACCGGTCGAGGCACTCGCCGGACTCGAAGCCGAGCGCTTCACGAGACAGCGCGCCCTCGCCAAGTACGCGCAGGCGCACGCCGTCTGCCTCTACCTCGACCGACAGGGACTCCTCGACGACTTCTACCGCCTCTACACCACCGACCCCGCCGACGGCTACGACGCCGACCCGACAGGGCTCGCCGCGCTCCGCGCCGTCCTACGGACCGACGACGACGGCATCGACGAGCGGCTCCGCCTCTGGGCCAGGGACGAACTCCCCGAGGTCCCCGAAGAGTGGACCGACGCCGACGCCACCATCCCCGTCCGCGTCGAGACCGACGACGACAAGGGCGGCGTCCGCGTCATCCAGCGCCGGCCACCCGCCGGCGTCAACCTCCGCCTCGGCGACGTCATCGTCGCGATGGACGGCAAGCCCACCCCCGACTTCGCCGAGATGCTCCGCCACCTCATCCGCGCCGAGCCCGGCCAGGTCGTCACGCTCGACATCGTCCGAGGCAAGCTCACACGCCAGGAGTCCGTCGAGCTCATCCCCACGCCCTGACCACGACGCCCCGACGGGCCGCCCCGGCGCGCCGTATCTTGGCCAGATGCGCCAGTACCTCGAACTGCTCCGCCACATCCTCGACCACGGCGTCGAGCGCCCCGACCGCACCGGCACCGGCACCCTCGCCGTCTTCGGGCACCAAGCCCGCTACGACCTCTCGAACGCCGACGGCGCCCTCGGCCCCACCTCGACCCCGGGACTCGAAGAGACCGGCTTCCCGCTCCTGACAACCAAGAAGCTCCACCTCCGCAGCATCATCCACGAGCTGCTCTGGTTCCTCCGGGGCCAGACCAACATCAAGCCGCTCAACGACGCCGGCGTCACCATCTGGGACGAATGGGCCGACGACCGGGGCGAGCTCGGCCCGATCTACGGCCGCCAGTGGCGCGCCTGGCCCACACCATCGGGCCAGACCGTCGACCAGATCGCCGCGCTCGAGTCGTCGCTCCGCGACAACCCCGCCAGCCGCCGACACATCGTCTGCGCATGGAACGTCGGCGAGCTCGACGCCATGGCCCTCCCGCCCTGCCACTGCCTCTTCCAGTGCTTCGTCGCCCCCGCCCCCGACGGCGGGCCCGCGATCCTCTCCAGCCAGCTCTACCAGCGATCCGCCGACGCTTTCCTCGGCGTCCCCTTCAACATCGCCAGCTACGCGCTGCTCACCATGATGCTCGCCAGGGTCGCCGGCCTCCGAACCGGCGAGTTCGTCCACACACTCGGCGATGCGCATCTATATCTGAACCACCTCGAGCAGGCCAGAGAGCAGCTCCGCCGCGACCCACGCCCACGCCCCGTCATGCTGATCTCGCGCACACCCGCGACGGTCGACGCCTTCGAGTTCGAAGACTTTGCGCTCGAGCAGTACGACCCCCACCCGCACATCAAGGCCGCGGTCGCTGTCTAATCTCGACCCATGACCGAGTCCGAGAACCGCCACCGCATCGTCATGATCGCCGCCGTCGCCGATAACGGCGTCATCGCCTCAGGCGACGACCTCCCCTGGCGCCTGCCCGAGGACCTCAAACGCTTCAAGGCCGTCACCAGCGGGCACGCCGTGATCATGGGCCGCAAGACCTTCGCCACGCTCCCCGGCGCCCTGTCCAGCCGCCACAACATCGTCCTCTCGCGCTCGCTCGAGACCGCCCCTCCCGAGTCCGACCTCGCCCGAACCCGCGAGGAAGCCCTCCAGATCGCCATCCGAGGCTCATGTTCGGATCACGATCGGGTCTACATCGTCGGCGGCGGCGAGATCTACCGGCTCTTCCTCGACCTCGCCGACGAGCTCGACATCACGCGCGTCCACGCGCAACCCACTGGCGATGTGCTGTTTCCGTCGATCGAACCGAGCCGCTGGCACCGAGCTTCGAGCGAGCCGCAGGGCCAGCCGCCCGCCCATTCCACCGAGTTCACCTATGAGCGCTGGATCAGAGCCACCGCCTGAATACCACCTGTATGGGTGTGGACAACCCCCCAGAAGGTGCGCTCAGATCATGTAAATCTGCGCAATCGGTGGCATGTGTGCGGATCCCGACACCCAGCCCAATAATAGGAATTTACTCGGTGATCCATGCCCGAATCGTGGGTTATCGGTCAGCGAAGCTACATGCACCGCCCGGGATTGTCCGGGTTGTTCGTTCAGTTCCGGCAAAAAGCGGGGAACGGGTGGGCAAAGCCCGTGATTCATGATCAGACGCTCGGTATACTCGACCCGGGTCGCACCGTTGGGGGTTACCACCCCCGAATGTCTGCAGAACGAATGACTGTGAGGAGATACTCGTGAAGAACAGCATCGCTATGGCCGCCGTCGCCGGCCTCGCCTCGGCCGCCGCTGGCCAGGTCAACATCAGCGTCATCGCCCCGGCTCAGGTCAACGAGGGCGAGACGTTCACCGTCTTCATCGCCGCCGACGCCTCGGTTCAGAACGTCGGCACGACCGGCTTCGCCACCAGCATCTCGGGCAACGGCGCCGCCAACGCTGGCAGCGTCACCGACGAGCTGAGCGCTCCGTCGCCCCCGGGTGGCTTCACCGTCGTCTCGGCCTCGGCGAGCGAGCTCGTCGTCGAGAACTTCGTCGCCTTCTTCGGCAGCTTCGGCCGCGAGGGCATCGGCGCCTCGGGTCAGGAGAACCTGTACAGCTTCACCGTCACCGCTGGCGCCGCCGGCCTGATCAACATCGGCACCGGCCTCTCGAACCAGTCGCTGGCCACGGGCGCCAACGACGCCGGCTTCATCGCCACCAACTTCGACGTCTCCTTCGGCTCGGCCGTCGTCGAGGTCGTCCCGACCCCGGGTGCCGCGGCCGTCCTCGGCCTCGGTGGCCTGGTCGCCGCCCGTCGCCGTCGCTAATCGACACGACGAGCTGATCACCCTCGGGTGACAAAGCGAACTCACAGCGGCGGGCCCCTCGGGGCCCGCCGTTGCTTTTTAGATCCCGCGATCTCACACCCGACAATTTCATAGGCCTTCCCCCACTTCCATCGATCCACGGTTCGCCTCCGCGCAGACCGCCGATAACCTCGCCTGAGAGACCATCGTTCTGATCGTCGAACGGGCGCCCCGAACCGGCGCTGCAGGAGAGAACACGCCGTGAGAACCACCGCCACGATCGCAGCCATCGCCGCGCTGACCGCGCCCGCCGCGGCCCAGGTCACCATCAGCCTCTCCGGTCCCGCCACGTTCAATCAGGGCGAGACCATCACGCTCACAGCGTCCGCCACCTCAACCGTCAACAACGTCGGCACCACCGGATTCGCCGTTCGGATCATCCGCGGGGCAACGTTCGTCCCCGGCTCGATCTTCGACCTGCTGAACCCGATCAGCCCCCCCGGCGGCTTCATAGTGGTGTCCGAGTCATCGAGCGAGATCGTCGTCGAGAACTTCGTCGCCTTCTTCGGCAGCTTCGGCGGCAACGAAGGCATCGGCGCCAGCGGCCCGCAGGGCCTCTTCTCCTTCCAGGTCACGATCGACGCGGACAATCTCGAACCGTGGATCGATCTAGAGACCAGCGTCTCAGACCAGAGCCTCGCCACGGGCGCCAATGACGCCGGCTTCATCGCAACAAACTTCGATGTCCAGTTCGGCAGCTTCAGCGCCGGGTTTATCCCGGCCCCCGGCACCGCCGGCGCCGGCGCCCTCGCGCTCGTCGGCCTCGCCGCCGCACGCCGACGCCGCTAACCGAGCCGAGGAGAAACCTACATGCGCCACGCCGTCACCAGACTCGCCATCGCTGCACTCAGCGCACCCGCCGCCGCACAGGTCAGCATCTCCGTCATCGCCCCGGCTCAGGTCTATGAGGGCGAGACATTCACCGTCACCGTCGCCGCCTCGGCGTCAGTCGACAACGTCGGCGCCACCGGCCTCGCCGTGCGGATCACCGGCGACGCGCAGATCGTCGAGGGCAGCGTCGTCGACCTGCTCAACCCCGATAGCCCCCCGGCGGCTTCATCGTCGTCGCCGAGTCCACCAGCGAGATCGTCGTCAAGAACTTCGTCGCCTTCTTCGGCAGCTTCGGTCCCAACGACGGCATCGGCGCCAACGGTCAAGAATCGCTCTTCAGCTTCCAGATCACGTACGGAACCGGTCCGCTGCTGATCGAGACCGGCGTTTCCGACCTGAGTCTCGCCACCGGCGCCAACGACGGCGGCTTCGTCGCCCAGAGCTTCGAGGTGAGCTTCGGCTCGGCCCTGATACTGATCCCAAGCCCCGGCACCGCCGGCGCCCTCGCCCTCGCCGGCATCGCCGCCGCGCGCCGGAGACGCTGAACACCGCGTCTCGTTCCTGAAAACCAGGCCATTTCTTTCTTCGCCGGTCGCCAACAACCGGCGTTTTTTTCTGCAACCAAGAGACCCCCAGCGGCGGAAATCCATGGGCACGGCCCCCAAGTAAGCCCGTGTCTATGCCGGAAGATGTACCGCCCGCGCATCCCTTCCGGTGAGAAAAGACCGCCGAGCGCCAGCTCGGCCCCGCACCACCCCGGAAGCCGCCACGCTTCCATGAGCAGGAAGCCGCCAGGCTTCCCCGAGTACGAAGCCGCCAGGCTTCCATGAGCGGGACGCCACGAGGCTCCCACGAACCCGAGGCCGAAAGGCCTCACCGCACCCGAAGCCCCGCGGGCTTCCCAAAGAAAAGAGAGACAAGAACACCATGAACGCCATCGCCGCATCCGCTGCGCTCGCAGCGGCCGCTGTCCCTGCGCTCGCGCAGGTCTCGATCACCATCGAAACGAAGGACTTCGTCCAACCCGGCGAGATCTTCGACGTCACCGTCTTCGCCGAGTCGAGCGTCGATAACGTCGGCGCCACCGGATTCCGCGTCCAGCTCGTCGGCTCCGGCGCCATCGTGCCCGGCTCCATCCAGGACGCCCTCCGCCCCGAGAGCCCCCCCGGCGGCTTCACCGTCTTCGGCGCCTCCGCCAGCACCTTCATCGCCGAGAACTTCGTCGCCCTCTTCGGCAACTTCGGCACCAACCAGGGCATCGGCGCCAACGGCCCCCAGGCCCTCTTCACCTTCCAGGTCCGCGCCAACGACGTCGGCGAGATCGAGATCCAGACCCTCCTCGAGCCCACCAGCCTCGCCACCGGCGCCAACGACGGCGAGTTCCTCGCCAGCGACATCGATGTGAACTTCTCCAGCTTCACCATCGGCGTCCCGACGCCGGGCGCGTCCGCCGCGCTCGCCATCGGTGGCCTCGCGCTCACGCGTCGCCGCCGCTGACCGAACGCTCCCCACTCGGAAACAACCCACCGCGCGTCGGGCCGGAAACGACCCGACGCGGATTCGGACGGAAGGGCACATTCTCGGACGCTCCGCAACGGACCCGTTCAAGGCCCGTTCAGACCACGCCGGACCCTCGGGTTCGGCCGTCTGAACGGGTTTTTCCGCTTTTTGGTTCCACTCCGACCATTTCGGATGACACCGACGAAATCGGGGGCACATTCCGGTTGAGTTCGCGGTCTTGCGGCGCTGCCGATGGAGGCTCGGCCGTTGACCCTTTGTCATCAGAGGTGGGAATTCCAACCATGAAGAACGTTGCAGCACTCGCCGTCGCCGGCATGGCGTCGGCCGCCGCCGGTCAGGTCACGATCAGCGTCAGCGCCCCGGCCCAGGTCAACCCGGGCGAGACCTTCCTCGTCACCGTCAGCGCCGCCGCCGAGTCGAGCATCACCGTCGGAACGACCGGCTTCGACCTCAGCATCAGCGGTGACGCCACCTACGTCGACGGCAGCATCGCCGACCTGCTGAACGCGATCAGCCCCCCCGGCGGCTTCACCGTCGTCGAGGAGCGCGACGACGGCGTCGTCGCCGAGAACTTCGTCGCCTTCTTCGGCAGCTTCGGCGGCAACGAAGGCATCGGCGCAAACGGCTCGCAGGATCTCTTCTCGATCCAGGTCACCGCCGGCGGCGAGGGCTTGATCGACCTGACGCCCGCCGTCAGCGCTCTCTCGATCACCACCGGCGCCAACGACGCCGGCTTCGTCGTCACCGACTTCGATGTGATCTTCGAGAGTGCCCGCGTCGAGGTCGTCCCGACCCCGGGTGCCGCGGCCGTCCTCGGACTCGGTGGCCTGGTCGCCGCCCGTCGTCGCCGCTAATCGACGACGTCAACAGTCGAATAGCTTCCAGGCGAACCCCCCTCGCGGGGGTTCGTCTTTTTTTCGTCCCTTCCCCCGCACGCCGAGCGTCCCCCCAGAGACTCGATCGCACTTTGATCGGATGACGTCTGCTTCACGAACGGGTAGGGATTCCACGGAATCTGCGGTTTGGGACACTTCTTCTTGCGGATTGACTGGTCCGCAGCAAAGAAAAGCTCTTGCGTCTCAGGGGCTTAGCGGCTACCTTCTCCGAAGCGGTCGAGAGCCCGCTGTTTCCGAATTCCTTAGAGGGGAGTTACAAGTGAAGAACACGCTCGCTCTGGCCGCGCTCGCCGGCCTCACTTCGGCCGCGTCGGCCGATCTCATTGTGCAGGTCGTTCCGTCGGCGTCCGATGTCGGCAACGCGTCCAGCTTCACGTTCTCGGTGCTGCTGGGCAACGTCGATCCCAACAACCGCCCCGAGCTCGTCGAGCTTGAGGTCTCGATCGTCGGACCCGGCTCGATCTCCGGCCTCGTCCCCGACGTCAACCCGGCCTTCTCGAACGCCGGCGGCGTCTTCGGTCAGGGCTTCAGCGTCGTTGACCAGTCGGCCTCCTCGGTCTCGTTCGAGATCTTCACCGAGCTGCTCGGCGCCCCGTCGGACTTTGAGTTCCTCCCGGAGCTGACCCCCCTCGTCACCTTCACCGTGGACCTCTCGAACCCGGGCGCCGGCGACAACCTCTTCATCAACATCGGTGCCTCCTCGAGCAGCACCACCGGCACCGGCGCCGGCAACCTCGACGGCTTCTTCTCGACGCCGATCGACACCAGCTTCCTCGGCACGGTCGTCTCGACGCCCACGCCGGGCGCCGCGGCCGTCCTGGGCCTCGGTGGCCTCGTCGCCGCCCGCCGCCGCCGCTAATCCGGATCGATTGCGACCTAGAGCCCCCCCGGTCCGAACTCCGGACCTGACTCGTGGGGAGCTCCCTCAGATTTGCAGATTGGCCGGCCACCCCTCCAGGGTGGCCGGCTTGTTTTTTCGCCCGCTTCGGAGGCCAACCACGCGCGCGCGTGCTCCGTTATGTGCGCTCGGGGGACGGCGCGAAAGCAAGGGGAAAGACATGCAGGTCGATCGTTCAGCAGCCTTGGCCGGCACCTTGGTCCTGGTCGCGGGCGAGGCCGCGGCCCAGCTCACCGTCGGGCCCGACCCAATGGTCCGCATCGTCCCGCGTGTCGTCGACGGCTCCTACACACCCGGCGGCACCATCTCGGTCACCTACCGCGTCGAGACCAACGAACCGCTGCTCTCCACCACGAGCTTCGCGGCCCTGATCGAGGGCGCCCAGGTCCTGAACGTCACGAACCGCCTCCCGATCAGCTTCGCCGACTTCCCGAGCGCCACCGGCTTCTTCGTCTCGTTCGATCCCGTCTTCGGCGCGGGCGTCGGCGACGACCAGGTCGTCGTCGAGAACTTCACCAGCGTCCTCGGGACCTTCGGCAACCCCGCGCGCATCCCGGACGGTGCCGATCTCTTCACCGTCGACGTCCGATTGCCCGACACGCTGCCCGCCGAGATGGCGATCCTCGGACGCGTCATCCCGGACACCACCGTCGGCGCCTTCGCGGATCTCTCGACGCCGGGCAACCCGCTGCTCATCCGCCTGCCCGTGACGTTCGAGTCGATCTTCATCAGCGGCGCCGGCACCGACCTCGACGTCTTCGTCACGCCGGTCCCCGGCTCGGTCGCGACAATCGCCGCCGCCGGCCTCATCACCACACGACGCCGCCGCTGATCCCGCCGGACCGGCTCAGTACTTCAGCACCGCGTGCACGTGCTCGCCGTGACGGCCGAGCTTCGACCGTCCCTCCAAGAACGTCAGCTCGATCAGCACCGTCGCGCCAACGATCTCGGCCCCGGTCCGCTCCACCAGCTCGATCGACGCCGCCATCGTCCCGCCGGTCGCCAGAAGGTCGTCCACGATCACCACGCGCTGGCCGCCCGAGATCGCGTCGGCGTGCATCTCCAGGCGGTCCGAGCCGTACTCGAGCTCGTAGTCCACGCCCGCGACATCGCGCGGCAGCTTGCCCGGCTTGCGGATCGGCACGAAACCCGCCGAGAGCGCCTGCGCCAGCGCCGTGCCGAAGATGAACCCCCGCGACTCTGCCCCGATCACCGCGTCGACCCGGTGCTTGCGGTACGGGTTCGCCATCAGCTCGACCGCGAGCGCCAGCGCCGACGGGTCCGCCAGCAGCGGCGTCATGTCCTTGAAGGTGACGCCCGGCTTCGGAAAGTCCGGGACGTCGGCGATCAGATCCGGCAGTTCGCGCTCGTGCATGCCGCGAGCCTACGGCCGCCGCGGGCCGGGCGTCGCCGCCGCGGTAGCATGCGCGGGCGTGGACGAAGGGAGAACGCGTGCGGACGCTGCTGTGGCTGGAGCCGGACCAGGCCGCCGAGGCCGAATCGATCGTCAAGCGATGCGGGCTCGAGGTCGCGCTGGTCGGCTCGACCGAACGCGGGCGCGCGGGCGAGCTCGCGTCCCGACTCGGCGGTCAGAAGCACGACGACCTCCGCGGGGCGCTCGCCGGTGAGACCCTCGATCTCGCGCTCGTCCTCGACGCCGGCGGATTCGGCGCCGACGGCGAGCCGACCGACGCCGACGCCGCGTCCCGGTTCGCCGAGCGCGGCGGGCTGATCGTCTTCCGCCCCCCCACCCCCGCCTCGGTCGACGAGCTCGCCAGCGGCCGCTGGACCCGCCAGCCGCGACCCGCGGCACGCGAGATCCGCCCGGCGCTGCTCCCGACCCGCGGCCTGGCCTGGCGGTCGCTCGAGGGGCTCCGCTCCGGCTTCGGCCCCGCAAGCTCGGTCTCGGCCCGCGTGGTCACCGGCGGCGAGGACGTCGGCGCCGGGCTCATCGCCGCGATCGACCTCGTCCGCGACGCGATCGGCGAGCTCGAACGCGTCGCCGCGATCGCCACCAACCCCGCCGACGGCCGCCGCTCGCTCCGCAGCCTGCGCGGCGAGATCCGCGGCATCGCCACCGGCGAGACCGGCGGCCGCGCCTCGTTCGTCGTCTCGCAGACCGGGCTGCGGCGCGAGGGCGAGTTCCGCTGGCGCACCGAGCTCCGCGGCGACGAGGGCGAGCTGATGCTCGGCGAGTCCGGCGGCGCCTGGCTGCAGAACACCGGCGAGCGCGACGACGCCTCGATCGAACGCCCCCCGGTCACGATCGCCAACGCCATCGGCGAGACCATCGAGGCGGCGCGGGCCGAGCCGGCACGCCCCGGCCCCGACACGCTGCGGATGCTGTGCGACGCCGAGGCCGTGCTGCTCGCGGCCGAGACCGGCGACTGGGTCGAGACCGCCACGGTCCGCCGCGCAGTCAACCCCGGCGACGCCTGGTGATCGCTCGGGACTTGCGACTTGGGACTGGGAACCGGATCTCGGGCGGCAAGTCCCTGATCCCAAGTCCCCCGCTCAGCCCCACCGCGTCAGGTGCCAGGCCTTCTTGCCCCGCCGGATCGCGATCATCGAGCCGTGCAGCAGATCGCCCGAGCCGACCGCGTCGCCCTCGGCGAGCTTGCGCCCGTTGACGCTGACCGAGCCGCTCGCGACGAACTCGCGGGCCTCGCGCTTCGACTTGGCCAGCCCGGTCTCGACCAGCAGCTCGACCGGGTCGAGCCCGGCGCCGAGCCTGTCCTTGGCGTGATCGCTCGATGGCACCTCGGCGAGGACCTCCTTCAGCTCGCTCTCGGAGAGGTCGGCCAGGTCGCCGCTGAAGAGCGCACGCGACGCGGCGATCGCGCGGTCGAGCTTGTCCCGACCGTGCAGCAGCCACGTGGCTTCTTCTGCGAGGCGCTTCTGCGCCTCGCGCTTGCCGGGGGCTTCGGCGTGGGCGGCCTCGAGCGCCTCGACCTCTTCCCGGGTCATCTCGGTGAAGAACCGCAGGAACCGCGGGATGTCGGCGTCGGTCGTGTTGAGCCAGAACTGGTAGTACGCGTACGGCGACGTGCCGACCTCGCGCCCGCCCGAGGCGTCGGTGAGCCAGATCGCGCCGCTCTCGGTCTTGCCGAACTTGCCGCCGTCGGCCTTCGTCACGAGCCGATTGGTGAGACCGAACGCTTTCTCGTCCTTGTCCTCATCGCCGGGCTCCGTCGTCGCGCGTCGGATCAGATCGCAGCCGCTGACGATGTTGCCGTACTGGTCGCTGCCGCCGAGCTGGACGGTGACGCCCCTGTCCTCGTAGAGGCGCAGGAAGTCGTACGCCTGCAGGATCATGTAGCTGAACTCGGTGTAGCTGATGCCCTGCTCGCGGTCGAGGCGGTCGCGCACCGAGTCCCGCTTGACCATCTCGTTGACGCGGAAGTGCTTGCCGACGTCGCGCAGCATGTCGATGTAGCGGGCGGACTCCAGCCAGTCGATGTTGTTGACGATCTCGGGCCGGCGATCGTCTTCGACGTCGAAGTCGAGCAGCGCCTCGAAGATCGGGCGCTGGAAGTCGATGTGTCGCTGGACGGTCTCCTTGGTCTTGAGCTGGCGCTCCGCGGACTTGCCCGAGGGGTCGCCGATGAGGCCGGTGCCCCCGCCCATGACCGCGATGGGCTTGTGCCCGGCCCGCTGGAAGTGGCGGAGGCACATGATCGGCACCAGGTTGCCGATGGTGAGGCTGTCGGCGGTCGGGTCGAAGCCGCAGTAGGCGAGGCGCGGACGCACGGACAAATGCTCGCGGAGGCCGTCCTCGTCGGTGCAGTCCTTGAGCAGGCCGCGCCATTCCAGCTCGGCGATGAAGTCGGGGATCTCTGGGGCTCGGTCGGCGGGCATGGGTCGAGGGTAGGGGTTCGGGGGACTTGGGATTGGGGACTTGGGATCTGAGATCGGCGCGTGGTGCATGAGGGCGAGGAAACGCGCGTAGGCGACGAGGGCGATGATTGGGGTGGAGAATGCGGACCGCGTCGGCATTTGGTGGTCGGACCGAATCCCTCGCTCATCGACTCCGCCTGCGATCGGTCGATCGTGCGGTTGCCTCGCGATGAACGAGCCCCCGTCGTGAGACGGGGGCCATCGGAGCCGGCGAGTGGCCCCTCTCTTACGAGAGGGGGTGGTTGGTCTGAGTCACGCCCTCCGGGCGTGAGGTTGCGATCGCTTGCGGGCGGAGCGATCTCGATTGTGTCACGCCCGTTCGGGCGTGAGCTTGCAGCCGCTCGCGGGCATGAAGTCCCGCTTCGCGGCTGGGCTTCGCGATGACCGATGCCGGTCGTGCGCAGGATCGTGGTCGCGGACCTGCGTG
>JBCBKP010000010.1:0-93098 GCA_038521625.1 Planctomycetota bacterium | reverse complement strand
GAGCCGGGCTCGCCGTGGGAGAACGGGTACGTCGAGAGCCTGAACGGCAAGCTGCGTGACGAACTGCTCGATCGAGAGGTATTCGAGACGCCGCTCGAGGCCCGCGTGCTGATCGAACGCTGGCGGCGGCACTACAACACGGTCCGGCCGCACTCGTCGCTGGGCTACCGCCCGCCGGCGCCGGAAACGATCGCAGCTGGCCCGCCTTCCGCTCCGCTCCAGGCGGCCCAGCATCGGCAAGCAACCACCCCAACACTCACATAGACTCTGGACTGCTTACCGGGGAAAGGTCAGATCTCCGAGTCAGAGACGAAATCAGCTGAGCTAGAGCCTGACGGTCATCTCGCGCCAAGTTCTTGGGGCATCTGCCCATCCACGCATCAAGCTGAGCCTGATCGCAGGATCTCGCATCCTTAGTGCTGGTGATTTTGCTGGCGGCAAGCTTGCGGGTGCTGTAAGTGACGGAGACCCAATGCTTTGTAGAAGGGGTTGTCGGCTTGGAAGGCTGGCGCTCTACCATTGAGCTACGCCCGCGAATAGACTGCTAGATGGTAGCCGAGCCGTCGTCGCGGGGGCGAACGCGCGAGCGGCCGCTCTGGTCGGCCGCGTTCCCAATGTGCAGCCATGAGTCGAACTGGTCGATACTCCGGATTCGCGTTCTCGCCAGGACGAGTAGCGGCGGTGTTGGCTCTCGGCTCCGTGCCGCTCGCCGCGTGCGCGGTCGCCCAGGAGAACATCGGTAGCATGACGCTGGCTGAACTGACTCGCCGGCAAGCGTCTGCGATGCTTGAAGAAGTTCGGAGAATGGTCCCGAGAGACGGCGTCTCTCTCACGTCGGTTGAGCGGCATGGACAAGAGTCAGCATCGGCCAGAATCCGGACGTCCGGTCCGGTTCCAGGTTCGGTCGCCGTGATTGACTTCGAGATCGATCCTTATTCCGCCGAGATGTCGGTGGTCCGAAGTTACGTGTTGCATGATTTAGGTGGATTCTCCGCAGCCGTCGAGATGCTAGCTTATGACGTTACGCACACACGCGCAGAGTCTGTCGCTGATGTCCGGCTCTCATCATTCGTGTATCTTGAA
Source organism: Planctomycetota bacterium (assembly GCA_038521625.1). Taxonomy (GTDB): domain Bacteria; phylum Planctomycetota; class Phycisphaerae; order Phycisphaerales; family UBA1924; genus JBCBKP01. Next base: position 92,015 of record JBCBKP010000010.1, on the reverse strand, counting down.
TCCAGCGAACGGCAGGATGGCGTCTATCTTCTCGGCTCGATCACAATGTCGTCGGAGTTCGCGACGGCGTACGAGACGATGATCGACGGGGATGAAGATGAGCTCGTCGGCCTGTTAACGAGCAAGTGGTGGCAAGAGGGGCTGGAGTACGCCGTTTACGATGGAACAGGTGCGTCGGTCGTGCTGCTGTCGGTTCAGAAGCTGGACGTGTTGCTGGATGCGGTCGCGAGGTCAGGCACGCCTGTTCGATAGGGGTTCCGAGTGTCTGGTGCCTCGCGCTCAAGTATTCATCGAAGCCCGCGGCCGGAGCGGTGGTTGCACGGAGCCGGGGACTCACGCCGCCGGGCGGTGGTGCGTCTCGCTCGCCGCGAGGTGCGCCGCGTGCATCCGGTCGAAGTCCGACAGGTCGAGCGTCAGGAAGAGGTTCGCCAGCGTCGGTCGGCGAAGCTCGCGGGCACACGCGGCGCATCCGACGAGCTCCAAGCCAATCGCGACTCCGGTCGGTGCTGGTGCCGACGGGCATCGCGTCTGCGGACTCCAAGCGACCGGGTCGCCGCGAGGGCAGCAGTTGTCCGATATCCGTTCGATTCTTCGATCTTCGCCATGCTGAAATCTGTCAGCCACAGTGGACGCAGGCGGAGCCGGGGCTACATTCTGGGCTATAAAGAGCGCCGCCCGGCCTCGGTCGCGGTGCGCCTGGAGGGTATCGGTTTGAATATGCAGACGAATCGGGTTCGGAGCCTGCTCCGCCGAGCGGTCGGCGCATGGCTGCTCACGTCGAGCTTGGTCGGGTCTGCGGCAGCGCAGTTCGGCACCTGGTCGACGAGCCCGGAGCGGGCTCGGCCACTTCCCGATCTATCGGGTCTCGTGCCGGGTGGTGGTTCCGGCTCGATGAACGGGTTCCCGGCCACGGTGCTCGACGGTAGTCGCTATTCGATTAACCTCCTCTACGAGCGGTACGACTTTCAGCAGTGTCGTGCTACTTTGGTTTATGATTATAGCGAAGACTTCGAACTAAATTTTAATGTTCCATACGAAGAAGCTCCGGCGGTCGATCGGTATCGCTTCGACGGGCAGTCAGAGAGAGGGCAGTTTCGACAGCTCAATCCGGTCACACTTGAGCCGTTCATCGCATGGGAGGTTGCCGAGGGGCGCGACGAAATTCATCGCGGCCTAGATGCTGTCGAGCTTTCGATCACGGGGCGATTCGTCGACGACAACAGCTTCGCTCCTCCGGTCCTGCTGTTTGATCCTGTATCGCCGACGGAATTCGTCTTTCCGACACTCTATGTGGGGCTCGTTCAAAGTCTTGAGATGCCGCGGGCAGAGCTGATCCGCGCCGTCACCCTGAGGGTGTATTACGCCGATGGCAGTGTAACGACAGCGGATCTGAATAGTCGCCCAGCCGTAGTTAACGCGTTCGGTCAGCAGCTCGTGTGCGACCCCTTCTACCAGGTCATCGACATCGGCCCTGAGGAGTCGCCTCGGCTGCCTTACTTGGCTCGCACCGGCAGTGCGTTCAGGATTCGGTTGTTACCAGAGGACATCACGAATCCATCCAGCCCTGCAGCGGCTCCGGTTCGGCTGAACCTGACTATTCTTTATGAGCGGGCGTCGTATGGCGATCGAGACGCCGACCGGGTCCCGTCCGCGACCGATCTGACTTCATTTGTCGGTGACATGCAGGCGGACAGCGATCGCAGTATTCCGGCGCTCGGGATCGCGGACGCGCTGAACGACGATAACGCCGACGGCCGTGTGTCTGTCCGCGATTTCGGGCGATTCCAGCATTCCGCTCGGGTCTCGGAGATCGAGATGCCTGGCGTCGTCGACAACGAGTTCAGCATCATTCCGTCTGCTTCCGACCTGAGTCAGCTCGATTCAATGTCGCTCGTTGAGATTGGCGCGGCGGAGCGGTCGGGCGAGAGCATGGTCTTTCAGTTCGACGATCCGAATGACATGATCCCCGAACTCGAGTACGACACCGAATCCCAAGCGATGCAGGACTTTCGGGATCTCGTGCAGGATCAGATCTTCGGCGTTCTCGTCCAGATTCTTGACGAAGTGCCCGCTCCTCCGTCCTGGAGGGCGGCTCTCGACTGGAGCTTTCTAGAGACCAGTCGGATCGATGTTCGCTACTTTCCCGAGTTTGAAAACTATGCAATCGTGTTCCAGCGATTTGGCGGGCAGACGGGCGTGCCCGGGGTTCTCGATCCGCTGGCTGGCGGGTCTCCGCCGGTGGACGGATTGTACTTCCTGCCGTACGCCAATGAATTGAATGGCCAGCGTCAGGGCGTGTTTGCATGGGCCCGCGGACATGCCGTCGACGGACGGTTCTGGGATGACACGTTGGCGCCGGATCTGCTGCAGAACAATAACGCGCTGCGAACTTGGGGGAGCTTCCTCGGTGCTGGGGACACGGCGGTCTCGGCAGTGAATGGTCTGTACTCGGCGTTCGACCCGGATGTTCACGCTGATCTCGTCGAACAGCAGGGGCTGGCCTTCGGTCCGTTCAATGATTCGGGCGTTGATACATGCGCCATCGCGATGGCCCAGTACGCTGAGAAAATAGGTGATCTTGTCAGTTGGTCATTCGGGGATGCGGCCTGGGTGTTTGATGCGGCCGTGAACCCGCTTGTGTATGTCCCTTTGTGTAGTCTTGTCATCTACAACCCGCAGGTGTTCGACCAGGCAGACCGGATGCAAGTCGGAGGCGCGGTCAATCTGCTCTCCATCCGGATGCGATCGCAGGGGGGGCCGTGATGCGGTCTCGAGACTTGTCGGTCAACCGGCTCGCCTGCGTCGCGTCGCTCGCGATCATCGCTCCTCTGGCCAGGGGGCAGGTGATGATCGAGTTCCACGGATCCATCCAGACGGCCGATCCCGGGTTCAAGTCGGCGGTGGGCGCAACGGGGGACCGATGGTCCGTGCGGATCGCTGATGCGGACACTCAGTTCACCGGTGCCAATCTAACTGTTCTGCCCGGTGGGGCGGCTGCCACCGGCGTCTTCGGGGGGCAGGACGCGTTCTTTACGGGGCACGGCCTGATCGGCGGCGGCAACGGAGCCGCGATCCAGCTATTCGGGTTCGGCGGCTTTGCGACTGAGATCAGGGTCGGGACGCCAGTCCCAAAGTCTGTGCTCGATTTTAACTTGCTGCTCGACGCGGGGGGGGCGGGGCTCGTCGAGTGGGATGGGCTCGTGTTCCTGCCGCTGGGGTCTCTTGACGAGTTGGGTCATGTGCGAGAGCTCTCGATCGACGTGTCTCCAACCGATTTCAGTGCCTTTGAGATCTCCTCTCTGCTGGGGGGGGATGTGATCGTCACAGGTACGATCGACCGAGTCGTCATAGCGATCCCCGCGCCGACGTCCAGTCTCGCGGGGCTCTTTGTGTGTGCGGTTGTTGCTGGCAGGCGTCGCAGGGGTTAGGGAACAATGCGTTCGATCGACACGGCTGTGAATCGTGCTCTTTATCTGTCGCTGATCGCAATCGCGGGGGCGTGCGTGTTTGTCTCTGATGCGCGGGCGCAGCCGGCCGAGATGCGGCTCTCGCTCTCGCTCTCAGACGGCCGTGCACCCGCGGAGACGGTCTATCCAGGATCACGGGTTACCTGGCAGATCGAGGTTCGGGTGGGCGGCGTCAACGGCGGGCTGGCCTTCGCGGTCGTCGATCTGATCGGCGACGCTGAGAGCGACCTGGTTCTGTCGGCGGGCGAGCGCGGGCCAGCCATGGATCATTTCGATCTGCCGTTAGGACTCTCGAATATCAAGGCTGACGGGTCGTCGGCGTTCGGGGGAAGTCCTGATGCGGACGGGCTGGCGCTTCGCGAGATCGGCGGTGCGCAGAACACGTTCGGCGCTCCGGGTCCTCCGGGCGTGCTGGCAGCGAGCTCGCCTCAGGCGGGAGTGGGCGTTGGAACATGGGTCGAGTTGGCTCGTGGCGAGTTGCTGGCGCCCTCGGACGAGGGGGCGTCGACGATCGGACTTCGCGATGCCATGGTCAACATCATGCGGCGTGCGCTCCCCTCACCGGTGACGGTTGGGACGGTGTCGCTCGATCGTCAGTCAACGGTGCTGCCAGTCCCGGTGTTCTTGTCCGAACCCGTTACTCTGGGCGTATCTGCGAGCGCGATGTGTAGTGCGATCGATTATGCTGAACCGAAGGGTGTGATTTCTCAGACGGATGTCGAGGCATTTGTTGCGCGGTTCTTTGCGAATGATCCCGCCGTCGCACGCTTTGCTGAACCGTTCGATGTCGTGAGTCAGAGTGATATCAGCAGTTTCGTCGATATGTTCTACGAGGGGTGCGCGGTGCCCAACGCAGACCCGCCGGATTTCGGGGCATTGTCTCTCTCGTCGAGCTTTGGTGGTGACGGGATGCTGTTGGCCGAGGAATCGGGCGTTGCGGTTTCTGTTCCAAATGCGATGGTTGAGTTTCTTAGCGAACAGTTGCAATCGACGAATGACCTCTCGGAGCGCGCAGCGATCGAGGAGCTGATCGTGTTCTTCGAGAGAATGCCGTCGCAGAGTCGTTGACTCACGCCGCCGGGCGGTGGTGCGTCTCGCTCGCCGCGAGGTGCGCGGCGTGCATCCGGTCGAAGTCCGAAAGGTCGAGCGTCAGGAAGAGGTTCGCCAGCGTCGGGTCGAGTTGGGAGCCCGCCACACGCTCGATCTCGGACAGCACCTCCTCGCGGGTCCGGGCGGAGCGGTACGAGCGGTTCGAGCTCATGGCGTCGAACGTGTCGGCGACCGCGAGGAGGCGGGCCGAGAGCGGGATCCGCTCTCCGTCGATCTTGTCGGGGTAGCCGGCGCCGTCCCAGCGCTCGTGGTGGTGGCGGACCGCGGGGAGCACGTCGGTCAGCTCAGGGATCGGGGCGAGGATCCGCTCGCCGATCGCCGGGTGGTGCTTGATCAGCGTGAACTCCTCGTCGTCGAGGCGCGAGGGCTTCAGCAGCACGCGGTCGGGCACGCCGATCTTGCCGATGTCGTGCAGCGAGCCCGCGAGCCTGACGCGCCGGATCTCGGACGGGTCGAGCCCGTGCGCGACGGCCAGCTTGCCGGCGAGCAGCGAGACCCGCTCCGAGTGGCCGAGCGTGTACGGGTCCTTGGCGTCGAGCGACGCCGTCAGCGCCCGCAGCACGCCCAGGAACGAGCGGTCTTTCTCGGCGTTGAGCTGGGCGACCTGCAGCGACGAGGCCACGACGTGCGCCAGATAGCCGATGACCTTGGTCTCGAGGCTCGTGATCCCGTCGCCCGTGTGGCTCTCCGCCGGGTCGAACCCCGTCATCGCGATCCAGCCGATGCGCTCGTCGCGGAGCTCGATCGGCATGGCCGCGATGTCGCGCTTCGGGTCGCCGTCGGGGTTGTGCCAGACCTGGCGGTTGAACTCGTTGGATCGCTCGTCGATCGCGCGGTCGAGCCGGGTGCGTTCATCGGCGTCGACGTCCTCGCCGATCAGGCCGCCGGGGCTGAGCGGGCGCGAGAGCCCGAACCGGTCGAGCGGGGCGTCGAGCCGCAGGCGGGCGGTCCGGAATCCGAGCATGGCCCGCGCCCGGTCGACGCACCGCGGGATGAACGACGCGGCGTCGACGAACGTCCCGAGGCCGTTGCCCAGGTCGAAGATCGCCGCCATCGTCTCGTAGGAGATCGACAGCTCGCGGGCGAAGTCGTCGAGGTCGTTGTCGACGTTGATCAGCTGCGCGAGGTCACGGGAGGCCTCCTCGAGCGCCAGCAGCCCGCGCGTCACGAGGTCCTCGGACTGCGAGGCCGGGTCGGCGACGACGGCGATCGCGTCGACGCCCTTCGGCGCTGAGAAGATCGCCACAGGCGGGCCGCCGTCGACGATGCGACGGGCGCCGCCCGCGCTCGGGCGCTCGGCGTCGGCGAACCGCGTGTCGGTCTCGTTCGAGCCGAGGTCGAGCACCCGGAATCCGAGCGTGCGGGCGAGCTCGGCCATCCGCGCCATCGAGGTGGGGGTATTCTGGCTCACGCCGCGTCCTCCTCGGGCCTGGCGTCCGGGATCAGCTCGAGCACCTGCTGCATCGAGAAGGGCTTCTCCAGCAGCGCGGTGATGCCGGTCGGCTCGAACTCGTGCTCCTCGATCAGGTGCGACCGGCCGGTGAGCATGACGATCTTGGGCGGCCGCTCGACCTCGGTCTTGATCCGCGTCGCGAGCTGCACGCCGTTCAGGCCGGGCATCTGGAAATCGATCACGGCGAAGAACGGCGAGCTGGCCTTCGCCATCTCGAGGGCCTCGTCGCCCGAGCGCGCCACGAGCACCTCGTAGCCGAGCGACACGAGCCGACGTTTGAGCATCGTGACGATGTGGATCTCGTCGTCGGCGATCAGGATGGGCCGCGAGGTCGTTTCCATCGAAACCCATATCGGGAAACCGACCGGATCGGAGAAGGTCTCCGCGGGAGTTATCCCCGGGCGCGGAATTGGTCGCGCCGAGGGCCCGCCCGGTCAGGGGGGCGGGTCGGCGGTCAGGGGTCGATCGTCGTCCAGCGCAGGCTCGAGCGGTCGAGGATCGGCGGGCCGGTGAACGCGCTCTGGTACACCGCCATCACCTCAGCGTTCGTGAGTCCGTCAACGAGTGAGAACCCCGCCAGATCGCCACGATACACGCGCCCCATGCCCACGAACGGGATCAGAGCTCCGCCGACCTGCAGCCCGGCGTCCGCGTCGACGGTGGGGTTGTCGAGCGCGTCGGTGTAGCTCGGGTTCGCTGAGACCTGCACGCCATTCACCTGTAGCGTCGCGCCTCCGGCGCCGAACGTGTACGCGAGCATGTGCCAGCGGCCGGGCGAGAGCGACGGCGTGTTGAGCAGACTCGCCGGTGTCCCGGCGTTGTTCAAGTGCGTGACGTTTAGCCCTGCCGGGCTGTCAGCAATAATGAGGCCCTCTCCGTTCATGCCGTTGCCATTGATCGCGACGACGACGTTGTCGGTAATAGCTGTGGGCATCGCCGTGGGGCGGGCCCAGATGATCACCGTGCCGTCCTCGGTCTCGAGCGATGGGTCGTGCGCCCGGCGCATGACGTCGCCGTCGCTGTCGAACGATGCGACGCGCGTCCCGTCGGGCTCGATGTCCTGCTCGGCGATGCCGGCGTTCGAGTAGAAGCCATCGAAGGCGCCCTCGAGCGCGTCCGCGGTCGTGCTTCCCGAGGAATCGTCCATCGGGATGTGGACGAGCGGGATCGTGAGGGTGTCCAGTCGAGAGTTGTACCGATCGAGGCTGAGCGGCTCGAGCCGGATCGTGAGACGCGCCGCCACCGCCCCGACCTCGGCCTCGCAGACCAGCCAGGCCTCGTCGGTGCTGTTGTTGGTCAGGTTCCCGTCGATGAGGTCGATGATCCGGACCGTCGTCGCGTCGGCCTCGACGAAGGCCGGATCGATGACCATGGTGCCGAGCGCCGTCCGCCAGTCCGTCCGCCCGTCGAGACGCTGGACGGCGATCTCCAGCAGAGACCGCGCCGCGTTCCGAGCCCCGACCAGGTCGTCGAGGTCGCCGGTCCGCGCGGCCATCTCCCGTCGTACCAGCGCTCCGCCCACGGCCATCGCCGCGATCGCCGAGCCGGCGACGAGGCTGAGCACGTAGACGCTGCCGCGCCTGGCGAATCTGCGCCTCAGCCGTCCCACAGCGTGTCCCCCACCTGGCTGCGGACGACCCGCCGCGTCACGAGGTCGCGCCCGTTCCGGCTCACGATCACCGTGATCCGGAAGAGCTCGGCGGTGAACTGCGACTCGGGCGCGAGCGTGTCCCCGTCGTAGGTCTGGATGATGGCGGTCCGGCGCCAGGTGGCGTCGGCGCCCGGGTACGGGTCGCCGTACCGGGTGATCGGCGGCGAGTTGCTCCAGCCGTCGTACTGGCTGATCGAATAGAAGCTGAACCGCGTCCCCGCCAGGAACTTCGAGTAGATCTGCTCGCTGTCATCGACGAGATCGAAGCGGTACTCGTCGTAGATGACCAGGCCTTGGGTGTTGACCGTCGAGACCTCGGCGAGCAGGTCGGCCGCCATCTGCTCGGCGAAGGCGAGGTCGCTGGCGCTCTGCGAGAGCCCGGCGACGCCGGCGGTGGCGCTCAGGGCGCCGACCACGATCACGCCGACGATCGCGACCGAGGTGACCGCCTCGGCCATCGCGAGGCCGCGGCGCCCGGATCCGTGATATCGCTTAGTTCCCGAGCACATTGGCCACGTCCGTCTTGACCGCGGTGATGTCGGTCGGCACCAGGATGTCGCGCGACGACGGGGCGATCTCGTTGGTCGGGCGCTGCGTCAGCTCGACCACCGACTCGATCTGGAATCCCTCTTCCAGCTCGAAGAGCACGTTGACGAATCCGGCGCCATCGAGAGACTGCCCGCGTCCGAAGGTCAGCTCACGCACGCCCTCGACGAGCTCGACCATCTTGCCGTCGGCGTCCACGCGGACGAGGGTCCGGACGCCGTTCGAGAACCGGGTGTGCGGCAGGTAGCGGACCACGTCCAGGGCGCCGTCGCCGTTGCGGTCGGGCACGGCCATCTGGATGCCGCTGGTGGCGAAGGTGATCTCCTGGGCCACGAGCGCGTCGGCCCGCATGAGCTCGAGCGCCTGCGCGACCTCCAATCGTCGCGTCAGCCGGTCGTCGCTGGTCGGGATCGTCCGAGACGCCAGCGTGATGGACGCGGCGATCCCGAAGATCGCGACCGACGAGACGCCGATCGAGGACATCAGCTCCATCAGCGTGAAGCCGCGGCGTGCCGTTCGCATCATCGGCCCTCCGTCGGGTTCGAGATCGATGTCCGCCCGCGGTCGTCGACCGTGAGCACGGAGATCTGGCCCATCGAGGCGAAGCGGATGATCGCCCGCTCCTGCGGGCGCCCGTACGTGTCGAAGTTGATCATCGTGATCCCCTGATCCGCGAGCGTGTCGGGGTTCACGGCCTGGGCCCGGCTGATGCGGTAGGGCTCGACGTTCAGAAATCGGTCGCGGACGAGCGTCAGGCCCGGGTCGAACATGAATATCTGGACCCGCATGGCCGACGACGAGATCCGGAACCGGTGCGGGAGCCCGGTCTGGCGGGCCCGCACCGAGGTGAACCGCAGGTCCTCGGAGACCGACCAGGCCGCGAGCGCCGCCCGCTGGCGACCGAGCGAGTTCGAGAGCTTCGGCATCGCGACGGCGGCCAGAGTCGCGAGCACGACCACGACGACGGCCACCTCCAGAAGGGTGAAGGCGGCTCGCGGTGGATGGCCGATTGTTGATCGGTTCGGGAACATACCGCCCCCGTTCGGGAAGAGAGCCGTGTCTCAGTACGCCGAGTACAGCGTGCCCGAGCTGTCCGTGTCGGTGCCCGAATTGGCGATGATCGTGCCGGCCGTCTCGTCGTAGATCCAGCCGACGCCGGCGCCCGCGGCCGCGGCGATGCCGCTGTTGCCCCGGTTGGCGCTGACCTTCAGCGTCGGGACGCGGGTGAGGTACGGGCCGTAGATGTGCGTGGCGCTCGCCGTCGCCGACGTGGCGCCCGCTTCGTTGGTGTACTGCGTGAGCTGGTTCACGATGTTCGCGACCGACGGGTAGGTCCCGGCGTGCTCGCTGCGGTAGAGCTCGATCGCGCTCCGCATGACCGAGAGATCGGTCGCCAGGCCGGCGTCAGCCGCGCCCGCGGCGCCGCGGCTCATCCGGGGCAGCGCGATCGCGGCGATCACGCCGAGGATGACCACGACGACGACGAGTTCGACAAGGCTGAACGCCGAGCGCCGGCGGTATCCGATGGTGAACATCCTGCGGTCCTTCGCAATGGGTTCTGGTCTAGAGGGTTATCCCGATCCCTCACGATCGGAACTTCGGTCTACGGGGCGCGCCACTTCAATCATGACTTCGCTTTCATTGACTTTGAGCCACACCGCTCGCCCCTCGACCCGCAAGAGCGTGACGCCTTCCCGGACGTCCCCGATCCGCATCAGCGTGCCGTTGACGACCGCCGCCGAGTGGGCGCCCGCGTCGAGCACCCCCTCGATCCGGACGGGCTGTGCCTCGGCCGCGTCCTCCACCTGCGTCGTCGGAACGTCCTCGGTGCCGTCGGGGACGGCATCGAGCGCGGCCTGGATCTCCTCGGGCGGCGCCGGGAAGAGGGCGCGGAGCATGTCCGGCTCGGAGCCTTCGCGGAGCGCCGCGAGCGCGTCGAACAGCTCGGGGCGCTCGGCCCCCGCAGAGCCGCCGGTGAGTGCGCCGGCCAGGCCAGCGACCGCCGATTCGGCGGCCGCGCCGGACGCCTCGCTGACGGTTTCGGAGAGGAAGACGCGGTCGACCACCACGATCAGGGGCGCGATCAAGAGCACCTTGATCATGAGCGACTTCCGCTTCGACCTGCTCATCGCGCGATCTCCGCCAGCACGCAGTCCAGCTCGCACACGACCGTGACGCGCCCATGGCCGCCGTTCGGCGACGGGCGCATCCGGAAGCTGACCAGTCCATCGGCGAGGCCGCGTTCCCTGACCAGGTCCATCCAGGACGCCACGGACTCGATCTCGCCGTCCATGCCGATCCGCACACGGAGGTCCGCCGCCTCGCCTGTGCCGGGCCGCTGGGTCGGGGTCATCTCCGTGACGATCAGACCCCGGGTCTGGGCCTCCTGGGCCAGGACCTGCAGCAGGCCGGCGGGCGTTGTCGGGCGCGGTGCTCGGGCCTCTTCCGCCTCGGCCAGCGCCGCGAGCTCTTCACGCATCGAGGCCGATCGCGCCTCGATCTGTTCCCGGGACTCGACGAGCGAGACGCGCTGGGCCTCGAAGCCGTCACGGCGCGAGAGCTCGCGGAACGCGTAGACCGCGCTCGCGCCGCCGACGATGACGAGGATCACCGCGAGGACGATCAGATGGATGGTGCGGAGCCGGCGCATCAGCCGCCCTCCCCCTCGCGCTGCGACACGCCGCAACGGAGCGCGAATCGGAGCTGCTCGTTCGCCGTCCGGGTGACGCCCTCGAGCTCGATCTCGTCGAACGCCCCGAACTCCTGAAGCGACGCCATGAGCGCGGTGATGGGTTCCTGGGCGTCCGCCTCGCCGGCGATCCGCACGGTCATCCGGGGCGAGAGGGCGGAGCCCCCGGTGATCTCGGCCGTCTCCAGCCGCAGGCCCTCGTCCCAGTTTTGAGCGAAGAGCGAGAGAAGGGCCACGACATCGAGCATCGGCTCCGCGCTCGCCTGCGCGGCTCGGCCGGTGTCGCGGGCCGTTTCGAGCTCGGCGAACTCCTCGCGCACGCCGTCGAGCGCCGCGATCTCGTCGCGCACCGCCCGCTCGGCCTCGATCCGGCTCGCGAACGCGCGCCACACGGCCAGCCCGCCGCAGAGGATCGCGATCCCCGCGAGCACGGCGACCCCGGCCCATGGCTCGCGACGCCTCCGGGCTCGCAGCGACCGATCGATCTCGGCCGACGGATTTAGGTTCGGGAGCGTCGTCACGCGGCGACTCCTTCGGCTGGCTGACCGAGCACGGCGCGACCGATCGCGGCGAAGGCCGAGGCGGGGGACTCGCCGACGCCGAGCCCGACGCTGACTTGCTCGAGCCTCGAACCCGACTCCCGCAGACGGTCCATCACGGCGGCGCACACGGCCGAGCAGCAGAGCGGGCCGCCCAGGAGGCCCAGGCGGGTGACCGGCGGGACGCCCAGCGATCGCTCGGCGTACTCCGTGGTCCGCGAGATCTCGGCCGCGATCGCCTCGGCGACGCGCTGGTCGGCGCCGCTGGGCTCGAGCCCGAGGCGCGCTCGGACCGCGTTGACGCGCCGCGCCGCGGCGGTGGGGACGCTCGCGGAGTCCGACGGGCGCACGAAGCGGAAGAACCGCGGGCGGCCCTCCTGGGCGATGACGATGGTCCAGCCCGAGACGCCCGCATCGACCAGGACCGAGCACGTGTCGGCTTCGGTGCCGAGGCGGGCCAACGCGAACTCGTGGAGGTAGATCGCTTCCAGCTCGATCCCGCCGCCCTCGCAGAGATCCCTGATGGCGCGCCCGGCCTCGTGCGGAAGCGCGAGACCCGGCTGCGCCGGGACGACGCCGCGGACCATCCGGATCTCGCAGCACGCGAACTCGAAGGCGCCCGGCTCGATCGCCGCGGCCCGCTGCATCTCCGTCCGATACGCCTCCGGGCTCGGGCGGACGTTGTCCGCGAGGGTGAGCGAACGCCGGACGACGCCGGCGCGGGGCGCGAGCGCCACGGCGCGGGTCGCGCGGAATCCACGCCGCCTGATCGATCCGATGAAGCGGTCGAACGCCTCGCGCGAGGGCAGCAAGCCCTCGTCGACGCGGCCGAGTTCCGCCACGAGCTCGCCGCCCTCCGAGCGCTCATAGGCGCGCAGCGTCTGCGCACCGAAGTCGATGAGCGTCGTCGACTCCCGGGATGGCAGGGCGGTCCGGCGCATCGCTCTACCGGACCCCCGATCCGGCCATCGCCGTGATGTCGAACAGCGGCAGGAACATGCTGAGCGTGACACCGCCGACGACGAGCCCCAGGATCACCAGGATCACCGGCTCGATGAAGCTGGTCGCGGTCTTGATCGCAACGGCGTTGTCCTCGTCCAGGTGATCGGCGAGGGTCGAGAGGCAGTCGGACAGCTTCGCGCTGACCTCGCCGCTCCGCGTGGTCTCGACGAGCGTCGGAAGGAACAGCCCCGCGGATTCGAGCGACTCGCCGAGCGATCCGCCGCCCTCGACGTCAGACGCGGCCTTGCGGACGGCCTCGACGTAAACCACCGAACCCATGGAGTTGCCGACGAGCGCGAGCGCATCGAGCAGCGGGATCTTCGCCCCGAGCAGCGAGCCGAGCGTCCGGGCGAAGCGGGCCGAGGAGAGCGACCGGCGCAGCGGGCCGATGACGGGCGCTCCGGTCAGGAGTCGGTCGATGGTCGGGCTCCCCGGGGCTTTCATCAGCGCGAAGATCAGGCCGCCGAACAGGGCGGCGCCGACCGGGGCGACGATCCACCACTTCTCGCGGATGATCTCGCTCGCGACGAGCAGGTACTCGGTGCTCGCGGGGAGCGGCGCGCCGATCGAGCCGAACATCTCGCCGAACCGGGGAACGACGACCGCCAGCATCACCACCATCACCGCGAGGCAGACCGCGATGAGGAAGACCGGGTATGTCAGGGCGCTCGAGACGCTCTTCCGCACCGCGTAGCGCTGGCGGGCGAGCTTCGAGACCCGCTCCAGCATCGCCGTGAGACTGCCGGAGGCCTCGCCCGCGGCGACCAGGCTCACCGTCAGCTGGTCGAACTCGCGCGGGTGCGCCGCCATCGCTTCGGCGAGCGATTCGCCCTTCGACACGCGCGACCCGAGGTCGACGAGCATGTCTCGCCACTCCTCGTCCTTCGCCTGGCGTTCGGTCGCGCGCAGCGCGTCGGCGAGCGGCGTGCCGGTGTCCATCAGCACGTTCAGGTGTCTCGCCAGCCCCGAGAGATGCAGCAGCACACCGGGCCTCTGCGAGCCCCGCCCGCCCGAGACCGTCGGCCCGCCCGTTCGATCCGAGATCGCGATCCCGCTCATGACTCGATCCCCTGTTCATCCGCGGTGTCTCCCGCGGGTGCCGCTGTCACGGGCCCGTCCTCCCACTCGTCGCGCTGGGTCACGCGGAGCGCCTCTTCGAGGCTGATCCGCCCGTCGAGCGCGTGGCGGACGGCCTCCTCGCGCAGCGAGAGCACGCCGGTCCGCTTGATCGCCGCCCTGATCCGCTGGGTTGAGGCCCGCTCGTAGATCGCCCGCGAGATCAGCGGCGAGATCTCCACGACCTCGTAGACTCCCAGCCGGCCCCGGTAGCCCGTGTCGTGGCAGCGCGGGCAGCCGTCGCCGCGGTAGAACGGCTGCTTCGCCTGCTCTGGTGTGAGATCGGCGTCGGCGATGACCGTCTCGACCGGGAAATACGAGACCGAGCATTCCGAGCAGTTGGTCCGCGCCAGCCGCTGGGCGACGATGCCCTTGATCGCGCTCGCGGTCAGGTACGGCTCGACGCCCATGTCGCCGATGCGGGCGATCGTGCTGGCGCAGTCGTTGGTGTGCACCGTCGCGAGCACGAGGTGTCCGGTCAACGCGGCCTGCACCGCGACGCGCGCGGTCTCGGGATCGCGGACCTCGCCGACCATGATGATGTCCGGGTCCTGGCGCAAGATCGATCGCAGCGCCCTGGCGAACGTCAGATTGATCGAGTCGTTCACCTGGATCTGGTTCAGCATCTCGAGTTGGTACTCGACCGGGTCCTCGACCGTCACAACGTTCACGTCCGGGCCGCGGAGCATGTCGAGGGCCGAGTAGAGCGTCGTCGTCTTGCCGGATCCCGTCGGCCCGGTCACGAGCACCAGCCCGTGCGGCTGCTTGATCGCGCGCACGAACCGGTCGAGCGCGTCGAGGCGGATGCCGAGCCGGTCCATCCGCATCTCGAGATTGTCCTTGTCGAGCAGGCGGATCACGATCTTCTCGCCGAGCAGCGTGGGGATCGAACTCACGCGGAGGTCGACAGCGCGCTTCTCGAACGAGATCCGAACGCGGCCCTCCTGCGGCAGGCGCTTCTGCGCGATGTCCATCCGCCCGATGACCTTCACGCGGCTCACGATCGCGGCGTGCAGCCCGGACGGCGCCGAGAGCAGGTGACGCATCGCGCCGTCGATGCGGTACCGGATCCGTGTCCCGTTCTCGCTCGCCTCGATGTGGATGTCGCTCGCGCCGTCCCTGATCGCGGTCGTGATGGCAAGGTTGACGAGGTTGACGACCGGCGAAGCGTCGCCCCCGGCCTCGAGGATGGCGAAGCCATGCTCCTCGGCCTTCTCCCCGTCGATGACCGTGACCTCGGAGTCCTCGAGCTCGGAGAGGAACCGGTCGATCTGCTCGCGTCCCGCCTCCTCGCGACGCGAGAACTCGGCGATGTCCGCCTCGAGCGCGAGCACCGGGCGCACCCGGAGCCCCGTCAGCTCCTCGACCCTATCGATCGTCTGGAGGTTCAGGGGGTCCGACATCGCGAGGCTCAGCTCGCCGCGGACGCGGAACAGCGGCATCGCGTTGAGCGCCGCCAGCTCCTCCGGATCGATCAGCGACAGCAACGCCGGGTCGAACAGGCCGTGCCGGATGCGTGCCGACGGCACGCCGAGCGTACGCCCGAGGGCCTCGAGCACCGCGACGACCGAGACGACGCCCTGCTCGACGAGGATCTCGCCGAGGCGGCCCCCCGAGGTCTTCTGGCGCTCGATCGCGCTGACGAGCTGGCCCTCGCTGATCGCGCCCGAGGCGACGAGTTCCTCGCCCAAGAGCCGCCGAACCCCCGAGCGCATCACGCGGCCTCCCGCGCGGTCTCGGCGTCGCTCTCGCTCAGCACCTCGAGCGAGCGCGAGACGCCCGTCATCTCGAGCACCGACCGCACGATCGGATTCGTCTTCTCGATCACCAGCAGCGAGCCGACGCCGGCGAGTGCCTCGGCGGCGCCGAGCAGCGACTCGAGCCCGTGGCTGTCAACCGTCCCCGCGCGCGACATGTCGATCGCAACAGAGCGGCGGCCCTGGCGGAGCAGGCGTTCGACGATCGACGACAGCTCCCGGCTCGACGGGCCGATCAGCGGGCCGTCGGGCCTCAGAAGCACTCGGGCGCCCTGTCTGATTTCGGCGACCTGCACGCGTCACCCCCTACGCCGCCGCCATCGTCGAGTCCTCGACGATGGGCACCCGGAGCTCGAACGCGCTGCCCTGGTCAAGCGCGCTCTCGACCGTCACGTCGCCGCCGTGAAGACGCGCGATCTCACGCGTGATCGGCAGCCCGAGACCCGTCCCGACGATCCCCTCGAGCCGCTCGTCGTTCGCCCTCGCGAAACGCTCGAAGATCGCCTCCTGCTGGTCCGGCGCGATCCCGAACCCCGTGTCTCGCACGGTGACGGTCAGGTCGGGCCCCTCCACACCGAGCGACACGGTCACCGTGCCGCCGTCCGGCGTGTACTTGAGCGCGTTCCCGACCAGGTTCTGGATCGCCAGGTGCAGCTTGTCCCGATCGCCGACGACGCGCGGCATGCGCGGCGGCAGATCGAAGCTCAGCGTCTGGCCGCGCTGCAGCGCCTGCTGGCCGAAGTCCGATTCGATCTCCTCGAACATCTGCCGCAGCTTGACCTCGCTGTTGCGGAGCGTCATCGTCCCCGACTCGAGCTCCGAAGCCTGCAGCATGTCGCCGATCAGGCGGCGGAGCCGCCGCGATTCCTGGCCGATCACGCCGAGCGCGTCCCGCTGAAGCTTCGGATCATTCGCGCCCTGCTCGATCGCCTCCTCGACGTACAGAAGGATGTTCGTCAAGGGCGTGCGCATCTCGTGCGCCACCTGGTCGATGAACGCGCTCTGCGCCTCAGAAGCGATCCGCTGGGCCGTGACGTCGAGAAGGGTCACCAGGACCCGCACGCTGCCGTCCACGGTCACCCGGGCGGCCCGGGCCTCCATGACGCCGTCCCGCGTCTCGTCGCCCAGCCCGATCGTCACGGTCGCGGCGAGCGGACCACCACCCCCCACGCGGAGCACGAGCTCGGCCAGTTCGGCGTGCCTCGCACGCTCCGCAATGCCCCCGTGGCCGCCCGATTCGTCCTCGAGCGGCTCCAGCAGCGGCGTGCAGATCGGCGTGGAGATCTCGATGGTCCCGTCCGGCCTGCAGACCATCACGCCCACCGGCAGCGCGCTGGCGAGCCCCATGTCGAACGCCCCCCGCGCTGGTTTCAGGTCGGCCCGGACGACCCCGGCGATCTCATCGATCAGGTCGTCCTCACGGTCCCGGAGCAGCTTGTTCCATCGACGCCCGATCTCCTCGCGGGGATGCGGCAGCACCCGCTCGAGATCGTCGCGCGTCTCCTCGAGCAGCGAGCCCTCGATGGAGCGGAGGTCGCGACGCCGGCCCGAGCCGGCGATCCGCGCCCAGATCGCGACGCCCGAGAGCCCGACGCCGACGGTCGCCAGCGCCGGCGCGGACCACGCCGGGGCCTCGATGAGACCCGATGCAACCACCGCAACGGCGGCGACGAGCAGACCCTGCACGACGATCGACGGCGTCGTCAGCCGCTCGGGCAACGCGTTCCTCGATGTCGCAGATCGTTCGCTCATCTCGGTCTTTGCACCACGCGCGCAGCACGGATCGCGCACAGACCGCATCGGGGAATCCCAGGGGCGGCTTGATCCCGGGGGACGCGCTCCAGCGGCTCGGTCCCGGATAGGGATCACCCCTAGTACAGCGGCGACGAGCTCCGCCCGGAACGGGCGGGCCCGAGATGGTTGTTCGTGGCGACGGGCCTGGAGTCCGGCCCGCCAGCGTCGATCAGGTCCGTCGCAGCCGCATGGTCAGGAAGACCGGGAACTCGCGCCGAGCGCGGTCTTCCTCGGCGGCCCGGGGACCGGCCTCGCTCCTCCGATGGCTCACCCACTCTTCCATCGCATCGATCGTGAGCCCCGCACCGGCCGCCGCCGCGACGTACGCCCCGATCGGCCGGTGGTGCGTCGTGGTCTCGACCACCGCGTCTCCCGATGCCGCTGCGCCGGGGTTCATCGTGACGACGACGGCCTCCTCCGACATGTAGGCATCGACGCGCCGGAACTGCGTCGTCCGGTCGTCCTGCTCGACCCATCCCCAGCTCGTTCGCCGCGGCGATCGGAACGCGGGGTGCAGCAGCACGATCACCGCGCGCCCGCCGGGGTGCAGGGCGCCGGCGATCCCTTCGAAGACCGGGACGATCGGATCGATGTTCATGAGTGCGAGCACGCACGCGACCGCGTCGAAAGCCCCGAGCTCGAGCGAGGGAAGGTCACGCGCATCGTGCGCACGGAACGCGACGTGCTCGGGCGAGCGCTCGCGAGCGATCTCGATCAGCGCCGGCGACGCATCGACGCCGGCGACCTCCGCGCCCGACCGTGCGAGCAAGCGGGCCAGAGTCCCCTCGCCGCATGCGAGGTCGAGCACACGCTCGCCCGCCATCAGGTCGAGAAGCCGCATGACACCGGGGTGCACCACCTCGTCGTGCAGATCGCTTGACCCGCTCCCGAGAAGCTCGGCGTACCAGCCGGCGACATGATCCCACCCCCGGTCCGCCGCCGGCTCTTCGTCCGACGCCGAAGCAACCTCCTCTTCGAAGCGGATCAGCTGCTCTTCGCCCTCGGACGTGCGGACGACCTCCGCGCCCTCGATCGCGCCGAGCACGCCGACTCCGGCCTCGAGAGCGCGGACCATCCACTCCGGCCTCGGCAGACGAGCCGAGATCGCGTCGGCCCCGTCGCCCGCGGGGAGATGGATCTCGTCGGCGAACAATCCGAAGAGCCCCTGCGGCGTGCGCACTCCGCCGTACGCACGATCGCCCACGATGGGATGACCCGCCTCCGACAGGTGACACCGGACCTGCATCGGCAGGTCGGTCTCGGCGCGCACTCGCACGAGCGAGACGCCCGAACCTGACGCCTCCACGCGGAGGTGGGTCACCGCACGCTGCGGGTTCTCGCCGACGTGCTCCTCGGGCTTCACCGACTGGGCGACGCCCCGACGATTGATCAGCTGAAAGCCCTGGATCGTCCGGTTCTCGCCGACGGGGAGCTCTCCCTCGACGAGAGCGAGATAGCCGCGCCGCGCACGACGATCCCGCAATCTCGTGTCCGCCGCGCGGACCGCGTCGCTGGTCCGGGCGACGAGCAACAGCCCGGAGGCCTCCTTGTCGAGCGGGGTGACGACGAACGGTGCCGGGCCCGGCCTGCCCCGGCGAAGCTGCACCACCAGCCGATCGATGAACGAGGACTTGGTCCCGGATCGCCTGCCGACGGGCACGCCCGCCGGCTTCACGGCCGCGAGCAGATCCTCGTCCTTGAAGACGATCTCGACGGGCGGCCCCTTGGGCGCCGGCGCGGGCCTCGGGCGGAACGCCGGGCCGCCCCGGGCCGCGCCGGGCCCCGGTCGCCGCTTGGGACCCGGGCGGCGGCCGTCAGGCCTGGGCATGTCGAACCTCGCCGGCCCGTCTCGCCGAGATGCGGTCGAGCAGCCAATCGGCGAACGCCTCCTTGGCGATCCGCCCGGGAGTCCGATCGACGACCGCGGGCGACTCGTCGACCCAGCCGATGAGCGTCGCCTCGATCTCGCCCGAGTCCATGGTCTCCAGCGGGTTGGCGACGATGAGATCGACGCCCTTGCGCTCGAGTTTCCTCGTCGCGGAGTCCACCAGCCGCTCGGCGGGCTCGAGTGCGAAACCGACGAGCGTCTGGCCGCCCGTGCGTCTGGCGGCGCACCCCGCGAGGAGGTCGGGCGTTGCCTCGAGCCGCAGCTTCATGCCCTCGCCGCTCCGCGTGCGCTTGGCCGAGGTGTCGATCTCGTCGGCGACCGGGCGGTAATCGCTGACGGCGGCCGCCATGACCAGCCGCTCGCACCAGGCCTGGTTCTCGGCGAGCGCCGCGCCCAGCTCGGCGGTCGTCTCAAATCGGATAACCCGGACCCGTTCGTCCGTGGGCGAGACGCGCGTGGGGCCGAGCAGGAGCAGCACGTCCCATCCTCGCGCCGCGGCGGCATCGGCGAGGCCGACCCCCAGACGCCCGGAGGAGCGGTTGCCGAGGTATCGGACAGCGTCGATGGGCTCGCGGGTCGGGCCGGCGGTGATCAGCAGGCGAGGCCTCGGTGCGCCGGGGACGCTCGGGGCGTTCGGTCCGTCCAGGTTCTTGGGACTGTGGATCGTCATGCGGCTCCATCGCTCGCGGTATCGCATCCGCGGGAATCGTTGGTGAACGCTAGCGCGGCGTTCCGAGCGCCGGATTGCCGACCGGCGGAGGAAACCCGAACAACGCTCTTCTCGAATCGGTATTTGTTGCGTTGCGTGCGGGCACGCTAGGATCGTGGCCCCACACGCGGCGAGCACGCCGCAGACGACGCTCACGCGACCGGCGGCCCTGGGGAGGGTCCCTCGCGACGGCGCGAGACATAAAGAAGATCATGGCACGATCGAGAAAGCGACTCGGCGAGATCCTCTCCGCCAAAGGAATCATCAACTCGGCCCAGGCCGAGAAGGCGGCGGCCCTGGCGAAGAAGGACCGCAAGAAGATCGGGGAGGCCCTGGTCACCGGCGGGATGGCCAGCGACGAGCAGGTCACCAAGGCGCTCGCCGAGCAGTTCGGGATGGAGTTCATCGACCTCGCGGCCGAGGGCGTCTCCGGCCAGATCGACATGAAGGCGATCGATGACTCGCTGATCAAGAAGTATCAGATCCTGCCGCTCGGCAAGCACGGCAACCGGCTGAGTCTGGTCATCCACGATCCGATGAACCTGGAGATGCTGGACAACCTGCGATTCCGGCTGAACTCCGAGCTGGACCTCAAGCTCGCGAGCCACGCGCAGATCAAGGGCTATCTCGACAGCTACTCGTCGGGGACCCGCCCGACGAGCGCCGACGAGTCGCTGATGACCGAGTCGATCGACCAGACGATCGACCGGTCGGTCGACCGCTCGGTGGACAAGTCGATCGACGTCACCGACGAGGGATCGCCGGTCGTCCGCCTGGTGAACCGGATCCTCTCCGAGGCGGTCCGCATGCGGACCAGCGACATCCACATCGAGCCGATGGCCGACCGGGTCCGCCTGCGCTATCGCATCGACGGGGTCTGCGTCGAGCGCGACAACCTGCCCAAGCGCATGCAGAACGCCCTGCTCAGCCGCTTCAAGCTCATGGCCGGCGTCAACATCGCGGAGAAGCGGGTCCCGCAGGACGGCCGCATCAAGCTCCCGGTCGATGACGTGCAGATCGATTATCGAGTCTCGGCCTGCCCCGCCTACCACGGCGAGAGCGTCGTCTGCCGTATCCTGCGGCCCGATGCGGTTCGGATCGGCCTGGAGAACCTCGGCTTCGAGCCGGACAACCTCGAGATCTTCAATCGGATCATCCGGCGTCCGAACGGGATCTTCCTCGTGACCGGGCCGACCGGCTCGGGCAAGACGACGACGCTGTACTCCGCGCTCGATGTGCTGAACCGCCCGGACCGGAAGATCATCACGGCCGAGGACCCGGTCGAGTACAACTTCGAGGGCATCAACCAGTGCCAGGTCCGCGAGAGCATCGGCCTGAGCTTCCCGTCGATCCTGCGTTCGATGCTCCGTCAGGCACCGAACATCATCCTCGTCGGTGAAATCCGGGACCGCGAGGTCGGTGAGATCGCGATCCAGGCCGCCCTGACCGGCCACCTGGTGTTCTCGACGCTGCACACCAACGACGCCCCCTCGGCGATGACGCGTCTGATCGACATGGGCATCAAGCCCTTCCTCGTCGCGTCCTCGATCCAGGCGGTGCTCGCACAGCGGCTGATCCGCGTGCTCTTCGATGGCTCGAAGCGGCTGGCCACCGAGGACGAGCTCGATCCGAAGTACCTGAGCCTGATCGGCCTCAAGAAGGAGGACGCGCTCGGCAAGGTCATGATGGCCGTCGACCATCCGGATGCGCCCGGCGGATACAAAGGCCGCAAGGGCGTGTTCGAGCTGATGCAGATGAACAGCGAGATCCGCGACCTGACGTTCAACCGGGCACCCGTGGCGGAGCTGCGACGCGCGGCGATCGCGAACGGCATGCGACCTCTGGTCGACGACGGGCGGGTGAAGGTGCTCAAGGGCGTCACCACGCCGGACGAGATCGCACGCGTCAGCCAGGCGCTGGACGACCAGGGCTGAGCCCGGGCCCCCGGCGGCGCGAGGATCGCGAGACGAGAACAGAGAGCACCCGCCGACCGCAACGGCGGGTGCAAGGAACGAAAGGGGCCGACCCATGTCCACCATGCAGATCGACCGACTGCTCGACACAGTCGTCCAGACCGGCGCGAGCGACCTCCACCTCACGGTGGGGCGACCCCCGACGATCCGCCTCGGGGGCGGGTTGCGGAACCTGCAGACGAAGGTCCTCGACTCCGACGACATGGTGACGCTCATGAAGTCGATCACCCCGGAGCGCAACCAGCAGGAGCTCCAGGAGGAGGGCGGCACCGACTTCGGCTTCGCCTACGGCGACGCCGCCCGATTCCGTGTCTCGGTATTCCGCCAGAAGGGCGACCTTGCGCTCGTGCTCCGCCTGATCCCCAACGAGCTGCTGACGTTCGAGCAGATCGGCCTGCCGGACGTCGTGAAGGACCTCATCCGCCGGCCACGAGGTCTGTTCCTCGTCACCGGGCCGACCGGTTCGGGCAAGACGACGTCGCTGGCGACGATGATCGACTACGTCAACACCTACCTCGACCGGCACATCATCACGATGGAAGACCCGATCGAGTATTACCACCCGCACAAGAAGTCGATCGTGAACCAGCGTGAGGTCGGCAACGACGTCCCGAACTTCGCCGAGGCCCTCCGCCGGGCGCTGCGTCAGGACCCGGACGTCATCCTCGTCGGTGAGATGCGCGACCTCGAGACGATCGCCGCCGCCGTCCAGGCCGCCGAGACCGGTCACCTCGTGTTCGGGACCCTGCACACGACCGGGGCCGCCAAGACCATCGACCGACTGGTCGACGCCTTCCCTGTGAGCCAGCAGAACCAGATTCGCGTCCAGCTCTCGACGGCCCTGATCGGGATCCTCTCGCAGAGCCTCCTGAAGAGGGCGGATACCAAGGGGCGCGTCGCGGCGTACGAGTTCCTCAACCTCACGCCCGCAATCGCGAACCTGATCCGCGAGAACAAGACCTTCCGCATCGATTCAGCTATTCAGACCGGCAAGAAGTTCGGGATGCAGCTGCTCGACGATCATCTGTGGCAGCTCTACGCCCAGGGCAAGATCGGCGCTGAGGAGATGGTTGACAAGTGCAAAGATCCGGCCGCCATGAATAAGAAGATCGTGGAGGCCGGTGGTCAGGTGGTTCGTCCGGAGCTTCAGGATGCTCCGAAGGAACGCCAGTCGGCCGGCGCAGCCTGAATGGCAAGCGGCAAAGTCCGGTTGTCGGATCAAAACTTTCGACGAGTGGCGGAGCCATGGCTTGAACCGGCCGGGTCCCTGCCGCGAAACTGTGTCTAGCGGGTGCGACCCGCGGGGATATCGATGCCGACCGAAGCGAAACCCACAATGGACCCGTCGGAGCTGAAGGGCCGGAAGATCGGTCGAGTGCTCACCAAGCTCGGGTACAGCACGCGCGAGCAGGTCCACGAGGCGCTCGCCGTTCAGAAGACCCGCAAGGTGCCGCTCGGCAAGCTCATGATCGAGCTTGGGATCGTGACCGAGCAGGCCGTGCAGCAGGCTCTGGCGGGTCAGGCGGGGATGCGGTGGGTCGACCTCGACGGGATCGACCCCGAACAGGAAGCGATCGATGCCGTGCCGTCCGAGAACGTGCACGCGTACGGGATCCTCCCGCTGAAGTACAACCCGCGGGCGAAGCGCCTGACGGTCGCCCTGAAGAGCCCCAGCAACTTCCAGGCGGTTGATGACCTCCGGCTGCTCATGGGCTTCAACGTCGAGGCGGTCGTGGGGGACCCTGCGATCATCGACGCGAAGATCGGCGAGCACTTCGCCAAGCGGGAGTCGGTCACCGACGTCATCAGCGGCCTGGCGAGCGACGACAAGTTCGCCGGGCTCGCCGCGGCGGGGGACCAGTCGGTCGATCTGGACGCGCTGGCGCAGGCCGCCGACGACAACCAGGTCGTCAAGCTCCTGAACCTGGTGCTGCTCCAGGCGATTCGAGACCGGGCCAGCGACATCCACTTCGAGCCTTTTGAGACCGAGTTCAAGATGCGCTACCGCATCGACGGCGTGCTGTACGAGATGGTGCCGCCGCCGAAGCACCTGGGCCCGGCGATCACGAGCCGTGTCAAGGTCATGGCGAACCTGGACATCGCCGAGCGCCGGCTCCCGCAGGACGGTCGCATCGAGCTGAGCGTGGGCGGCAACCCCGTCGATCTGCGCGTGGCGGTGCTGCCGACGCTGTTCGGCGAGAGCGTCGTGATGCGTGTGCTCGACCGCTCGAACGTCGAACTCGCGCTGGACCGCGTTGGCTTCCGCGAGGACGATCTGGAGACGTTCCGCGGTCTGATCAACAAGCCGAACGGGATCGCGATCGTCACGGGCCCGACCGGTTCCGGCAAGACGACGACGCTGTACGCGGCGCTGGCCGAGCTGAACGACATCGAGACGAAGATCCTGACCGCCGAGGACCCGGTTGAGTACGACATCGACGGGCTCTGTCAGTGCCAGATGAACACCGAGGTCGGGCTGACGTTCGCGAAGGCCCTGCGCTCGTTCCTGCGTCAGGACCCCGATGTGATCCTGGTGGGCGAGATCCGCGACCTCGAGACCGCGCAGATCGCGGTGCAGGCGTCGCTGACGGGTCACCTTGTGATGACGACGCTCCACACCAACGACGCGCCGAGCTCGATCATCCGCCTGATCGACCTGGGCCTCGAGCCGTTCCTCCTGACGGCGACGCTCGAGGGCGTGGTGGCGCAGCGTCTGGTGCGACGCCTCGATCAGAACCTCCGTGAGGAGTACGCGCCGACGGAGGAGGAGCTGATGGAGCTCTCGCTGACGCCCGAGGACGTCTCCGGGCGGAAGTTCTTCCGCCCCAAACGGACCGACCAGGTCGGCGGCGGTTACAAGGGCCGGATGGCGCTGTTCGAGATCATGGGCGTCGACGACCGGATGCGCGAGCTGATCATGAAAGAGGCGAGCACCGCGGTGCTCCGCGACTACGCGCGGAAGCGCGGCATGCGGAGCCTGCGCGAGTGCGGCCTGCTGGCGATCTATGAGGGGCAGACGACGATCGACGAGGTCGTGCGCGAGACGCTGGCCGAGGATTGATCGACGGAGAGTGACACGCGGCGGCCCGGGCGGGTCGCACGCGAGGAGACCGCAGCATGGCCGTGTTCACCTATGAGGCGATGAACGCCGCGGGGAAGACCCAGAAGGGCACCATCGAGGCGGACAACAGCAAGGACGCCATCGAGCGGATCCGGGCGCAGCAGCTCTTCCCGACGACCGTGAAGCCGGCGAAGGGCAAGAAGGGCAAGGCGGCGGCCGACGACGGCCAGACGATCGCTGGCTTCGACCTCAGCGACACGGGCACGAAGAAGAAGAAAAAGAGCGGCGGCATCGCGATCGGCGGCGTGCAGGTCAAGCACCTCACGCTGTTCACGCGTCAGCTGTCGACGCTCCAGGACGCGGGTCTTCCGCTCCTGCGCTCGCTCCAGATCCTGGAGCAGCAGCAGAAGCCGGGCGTCCTGAAGAACGTGCTGGTGGAGGTGGCCGAGGACGTCGAGGGTGGCAGCTCGCTGAGCGAGTCGATGGGCAAGCACAAGCGGGCGTTCGACCGCCTCTACGTCAAGATGGTGAACGCGGGCGAGGTCGGCGGTGTGCTCGACGTCATCCTTCAGCGGCTCGCGGAGTTCATGGAGAAGGCGGAGCGGCTGAAGCGTCGGATCAAGGGCGCGATGATCTACCCGATCGCGGTCATCCTGCTCGCGATGGGCATCCTGACGGCGATCATGTTCTTCATCATCCCGAAGTTCGAGGAGATCTTCGCGGACTTCGGCGTGAACCTGCCGCCGCTGACGGTCTGGCTGATCGATTCGTCCCGCTGGGTCGCCGGCCAGAACGCCGGCCAGAGCTTCCCCGGTGCTTTCATCATCCTCCCGAGCCCCGTCATCGCGTTCTTCTTGTGGAAGCTGATCCGGGCGGCCAAGCCCGGCAAGGCGGTCACGGACATCCTGCTGCTCTGGACGCCGGTGCTCGGCGGTCTGATCCGCAAGTCCACGATCGCGCGCTTCACGCGGACGCTCGGCACGCTGATCGGGGCGGGCGTGCCGATCCTCGAGGCGGTGACGATCACCAAGGAGACCAGCGGCCACTACGTGTTCGAGAAGGCGCTCGGCAAGGTGCACGACTCGGTGCGAGAGGGCGAGAGCTTCGCGCAGCCGCTGCGCGAGGCGAAGGTCTGCGACCCGATCGTCGTCAACATGATCGACGTCGGCGAGGAGACCGGCGAGATGGACATCATGCTGATGAAGATCGCCGACAACTACGACGAGGAGGTCGACGTCGCGGTCGGCTCGCTGGTGAGCCTTCTGCAGCCCCTCATGATCGTTGTGCTCGGCGTGATCATCGGCACGATCGTCGTGGCGATGTTCCTTCCGCTGGTCGAGATGATCAACTCGCTCAACAGCGGCGGGGTGTGAGCCCGGGCCGGCGGGGCCGGCCGGGAGTTGGGCCGATGGTGGCCCGGAAGGTGGATCCGATGCGGATGGATACGACCGGACGCGATCGCTGCGCAACGAGCGGGGGGCCGGCTCGGGGCTTCTCCATCATCGAGCTTCTCGTGGCGGTCGCGATCATCGCGATCCTCATCGGGCTGCTCGTGACAGCGCTCGCGGCCGCCCGCAGCCTGGTACGCAACCAGGCCGACCGCGCGACGGTCGTCAACATCCGCGTCGCCGTGGAGAACTTCGAGCAGGAGTTCGGTTTCCTCCCGCCGCTGGTGCACGACGGCAACGGCGAGAACGATGCGTTCGGGCCGCTGTCGATCGCCCTGCCGAGCGGAAAGGGGCCCGGGGCGCCGGTCTATGTGGCGAGCGCCAACCCGCCCCGCCTGGCGCCCACGACCTACTCGATCCAGTCGGACAGCGGGTTCTTCCGGGGATACACCGGCAGCGCGACCTCGAACACGAGCGTCATCACCCCGACGAACCCGGACCCGAACCGGTACGAGTTCGGCACCCAGGCATTCCGGCGGGCGAACCAGCGGTACAGCAAGTTCTCGATCACCTACTACCTGCTGGGCGGGCTGCCCGAGTGGGTCGACGGCGTCGCCGGCCCGGGCTCGGTCTCGGTGCTGCGCAGCGGGGCGTTCAAGAACGTGATCACGAACGAGCCCGATCTCCAGACCGCGAACACCGCCGTCGTCGGCGACCCGGAGCGATACGAGCCGTACTTCGAGGTCGGCGGATCGGCAGAGCTCGTCCGCGACTACGTCGATCCGGTCGAGTTCGAAGAGCACGGGGGCGGCTCCGCCTCGGCCCCCGATCTGACCGCGACGCGGTACCACGTCGCGCTGGTCGATCGCAACGGCAAGGCGTTCCGCTATTACCGCTGGATCACCGGCGGCTATGTCGACTCGACGGGCGGCGTCAACGATCCGAACGACCAGACGGACGCGCTGAACATCCCGGCGGTGCTCATCTCCCCGCGTGTGCTCGACGCGTACGTCGACGAGGCCGACAAGCGAGAGTTCGATCTGACCGAGGGCAACGCGGAGCTGCGCAGCGCGCGGTTCGCGATCGTGGGCGCCGGCGACAACGGCCTGTTCGGCACCGAGCCCGCCGGCGTGATCCGTCGGGAGCTGGGTCTCCAGGGCTCGGTCCCCGAGGTCGATGCGCGTCAGCAGGCCTGGGAGGACAACGTCGTGGAGTTGGGACGGGGGCGGAGACGATGATGGCGCGGCGGATCGTTCCGGGCCGGCGGCGACGACTCGGGTTCACCCTGCCCGAGCTTCTGGTGGTGATCGCCCTTCTGGTGGTCGTGCTTTCGATCGCGGTGCCGGCGTTCAGCGGCATGCTGTCGTCGGGCGAGCGATCGCTGGCCGAGAACACGCTGCGGGTCGCGATGCTGGTCGCCAAGGACGAGGCCGCCCTCGGGGACGGCGACGTGGCGGTGTTCTTCCTCGACGAGCCGACGCCGGACGCGTCTCTCGACCTGGCCGATCGCGACCCGCCGGGTCTCAAGATCGTGGTCGCGCGGTACGTGGCGAGCTTCGAGGACGCCGCGGGCGACTTCAACCCGTACTTCGGCGGGGCGATTCGGACGACGACGCGCGATGTCTTCGTCGGCATCCCGACCTCCCCGCCGGTCAAGCTGCCGGGCGACTGGTGGGTCGCGGGCCTGGCGCCGCCTGGCTCGATGGACGCGGACTGGTACGACGACCGGGCGTACGCCGGCGCCGTCGACGCGGGCGACCTGAGGGATGTGGTCTCGCAGAGGAACTGGGTCCTCCCGATGGCGGGGCTGTACGACGTGTCTCGCCAGGGCAACGACAACCTGAACGGCCCCAACGTCGCGCCGATCGACCCGCTCGAGACGCCACGAGCCAGTTTCATGATCCGCTTCGAGTCGGGCACCGGGCGTCTGGTCAACGGCGGCAACGACGCGATCCTCGTGGACGTGCGGCCGTCGATCACCGGGCGTGGTGGCCCGAACATCGTCGCGCCGCTGAACGCGGTCCCGCCGAGCGTGCTGTTCCAGAACCGCATCGATCTGGTCACCGACGTCGCCGCGTTCGTCGAGGGCTTTCTGGGGGCGAACGACTTCAATCTCGACGGCCAGCCCGATTCGATCGACGACGCCTTCAAGCAGGCGGTGCTCGGCAACTACTCGAACGACACGGTTCTGGCGCGCCCGGTCTCACGGATCTCGCTGTTCAGGATGCGCGACCTCGCCCGCGGGCTGTTCACGCGCGGCGTCAACGAGCAGACCCGCACGATCTTCCGTCCGGACGCCTACCCCGCCAACGGCGGCAGCGTCGGGGCCTTCGCCCCACGCGCGGCCCTCGATTCGAGGTTTGACAATGACGAGACCGTGGGTGGCTTGTGGCCGGAGCCGTCGCAGCAGAACCCCAGTGACGGCAACGTCCGCGTGAGCATCAACGCCTGGATGGAGGGGAACACCGTCCCGCAGGCGACGACCTCGCGCAACCTGCCGCTCGACGGCTCGCTGCCGCCGGACTTCATTCTCGCGCAGTCCGGCGCGTTCCAGCCGCTGCGGACGCAGCCGCGCGACGTGTGGCTCGCGAAGATCTTCCAGGTGCAGGCGCAGACGGGCGAGCTGGTGGAGGTGGAGCGATGAGGTCCCGCATGCGTCCGGCGTTCACGCTGATCGAGGTGCTCTTCGCGGTGCTGATCCTGGCGATCGGCCTGCTCGGGATCGGCTCGATCTTCCCCGCGGTCATCCGCCAGCAGCGCGAGGCGAGCGACCGGATCAACGCGACCGTGGTGACGTCGGCGATCCAGTCGGACCTGCTCGCCGAGGGCGGGCTGCTGCGGGCGCTGCAGATCCAGGACATCGGCAACGGACTCATGGGCCAGAATGTCGCCGCGGGGCCGCTGTTCGACACGGGCGACCAGGAGGCCGGAAACTACGACTTCGGTCTCGGCCAGGGCCGGGAATACGGCCCGGCGAGCGACGAGGACAACCCGCCGCCGAGCGGGTTTCAGGATGGGGCATTTAGCTACCTCTGGGAGGTCGACTGGATCTGGGATCGGAACGCGCCGACGGGCGGCGAGCTGCGGCAGCGCTACGTCGAGCAGGGAGAGATCCCGCTGGTGCGGGCTCGAGCCGACGAGTACCAGCGTGCCCTGCCGGTGAATCTCCGTGAGGAGATCCGCACCGGCATTCCTGTCGAGGCGCGGCTGTACCCCAAACCGTTCTCGACCGGCGTGCCGCTGGCCGGCGGGGCGGGGCTCGAGCTGCAGCCGCTGTACGTCTGGGACATCGTCCTGCGCCGGAGCGAGAGCGGCGGCATCCAGGCGGCGCTGTTCCTGCGCCGAATCGACCCTGGCATCCGGGCGGGCGGCGGGCGATCGATCGCCGAGCTGCTCACGAACGCGAACGGCGAGTCGGATCGCGGCGTCGCCGCGGCGCCGTTCCCGGTCGCGTTCGACTACGGCTCCGGCACCGCGACGCGCAACGGGATCGGCGACTACTCGGTGCCGTTCGGGCTGACGGCCGAGCTTCTCGACAATTTCGACGCCGGTGACCCGGAGCTGCGCGGGCGATTCGTGCTTCTGTCGATCCAGGGCGACGCCGGCGTCGAGACCGACCTGATCGGCGGCTTCGACCCGGCGCGGACCTTCGGCTTCATCGAGCGAAACGGGCAGCTCTTCGTGGACAACCTCGGCAACGTGCGTCGGGTCATCGCCGTCCCCAGCGAGGAGGTGCTCGAGCGTGCCGGGCTGAACCTGGGCCCGGGCGCGAACGTGATCCAGGTGGACCCGCCGTACTCGCCCTCGAGATTGCGGGACGGTGACGGCGCGCCCGCGGACGCCACGCCGGCCGAGCGGGCCTCGAAGCTGCGCCAGATCGTGTTCACGCCGCAGGTCCCGGCGGCGATCGAAGTCTTCAACCTGAGGTGAGCCGGTGCGAGCGACTCGAATGACAACCCGGACCGCGGCGGGCGGCTTCACGCTCCTCGAGGTGATCCTCGCGGTGGCGCTGGTCTCTATCGTGACGGTGGCGATCGCCTCGATCTTCGCGACGGTCGGCGAGACGGTGACCGCCGGGCAGCGCCTGAGCAACGTCAACCGGGTGGCGGCCCGGGTCGAGCGTGTGATGCGCCGCGACTTCGACCGCATGGTGCGCACCGAGGGCTTCCTGGTCATCGCCAACGAGATCACGCGGTACCGGTCGAACGAGATCGCCGCCCTCGATCCGGTGCTGGTGGGGCTGACGCCGGACGACGAATTGCCGCGCCCGCGCCGGATCGACCAGATCATGTTCTTCGCCCGGGACGACTTCGCCACGCTGCGCGCCCCGCTCGATCCCGCGCTCGTCGCCCGCAGCGACACGGCCCGGATCTACTACGGGCACGGCCAGCGCCTGCCCGTTGATCTCGGCGGTGCCGACTCACCGGACAACCCGATCGACGACACGACCTTTCTAACGCCGCGGGTATCGCTCCCGATCACGGATCCGAACCTGAACGCGCCGGCCACGGGCGTGATCGGCGTGGATCAGAGCCCGCTGCTGCAGGACTCTCGGCTCGGCGTCGTCGCGGAGCAGTTCGACAATCCCAATCAGTTCGCGACCGACTGGTCGCTTCTCCGCCATGTGACGCTGCTGTCGCCGCCGCGTCCGCGGCTGAGCGACCTGCCCCCGACGCTGGTCGGGTTCACGCTCACCGCCGCGCAGCAGTCCGAACTGCTCGACAGCCCGCGCCAGATCGCGGCGCAGCCGGCGCAGATGAGCCTGTTCCGCTCGCTCGCGGTCACCGAGCCCCCGCTGAGCCAGCTCGCCGACTCGGGCTTCGCCCCGTTCGTTCGAACGATCGTCGGTCTCGGTGCCGATCTCGACGGCGCGTCGGGCTCGACCGGCGTCCTCGCCCGCCCCACGGCGCAGTCGGGGATCGTCGACATCGCGGCGACCACGCTGGACGACGTGGACGCGATCGTGCGGGGGCCGCTCGACCGCAGCGGGAACGCGATCATCCCGCCGCTCGGGATCAACCGGTCCGCGACCCTCGACAGCCAGCTCAGCCTGTTCGGAACGGGGGATTTCGGCGCGGTTGTCGATGGCTTCCGGGGGACGGGCGTGCTCGCGACGCAGGCCTGGATGCTCGACGGGCTGCCGAGCGAGGTCTGGAGCTACCAGACGCGCGACCCGGTGAGCGGACGCGTGGAGGGATCCCGCATCCGCTACGAGCTGTCGCCGACGCGCACGCTCGGGCTCTCGAGCGACGACAACCCGCAGCAGCGCGCCGCGAGCGCGTACCGCCTCGCCGACCAGGACATGCTGTCGAGCTTCGTCTTCCTGCCGCGCTGCACCGAGTTCATCGTCGAGTTCAGCTTTGGCATCATCGACAACCGCGAGACCGTCGACGGATTCCCGAACCCCGGCTTCGGCGCTCCGATCTGGCACGGCATCCGCCGCTGGGGCGACACCCCGGGCGGAGTCGACGGGCTGTACGAGCCGGCGCGGGGCGAGCGGCTCATCGCGGACTACTGGGAGGAGGACGGTCTCCTCGACGGCGAGAACGACCTGCCCCAGTACGACGACACGCTGCTCGAGCAGCGGAACGACTTCGTCATCCCTCGCGAATTCTGGGACGATGAGGACGACGACGACCCGGCGGCGATCTTGCCGCGGTTCGACCCGACGCGGGCGAGCGTGGTCCAGTTCCCGCTGACCGGCGCGGCGACCCAGCTGATCACGCGGTCGCTGCAGGGTCAGAGCGGTAGCGGACCGTCGATCGCGTACTACACCTTCGGCCAGACGCTGATCGAGCGCGACGGTGGGGATTTCGAGACCGACAGGCTCGAGCCCTGGCCCTGGCCCAAGCTGATCCGTGTGACCTTCCGGTTCGCTGACGAGGCGGACCTGTCGAGCGAGCAGACGTACCAGGTGACCTTCCGGGTGCCGGACGTCGATGGACTTTGAGCGCGAGCGCCGGCCGAGCGGCCGGCGCCCGTCGCGGAGCACTGTGATGGCACGCAAGCGAACGACATCGGAGCGGGGCAGCGCGTTGATCGTGGCGGTCGGCACGCTGGCGCTCATCTCGGTCCTGGCCGCGCTGTACGTCACGATCGGACAGGCCGACCAGCGCGTCGCCAGCTCGGTCGAACGCACCCAGGAGAACGCGAGCGTCGAGCGCGCTGTGGCGGAGTGGATCGCGGGCGTCGTCGGCGACGACCGGCTCGACTACTACGCCGAGCTCGGCCCGGTGGGCGGCTCGGGCGGCGCGCAGATCCGGCTCCGGCGCGAGGTCACCGACGCGCCGATCAGCGACTTCACGCGATTCAGCGTCGGCGAACTCACCGGGATCCCCGGCCTCGAGTCGAGCGAACCCGACCCGGACCTCTTCACGCCCACGGGCCGGCCCGGGCCCGGCGCCCTGGGCAGGCGCAGCGGCGCCGGCATCGCTTCGGATCCATGGCTCGCCTCGCCACGCCCGAGCTTCGCCGGCCTGCTCGATGCCCGCGAGACCATCGCGAGCAACCGCGTCGGCCGGCTCCATTCCTTCCAGATCGGCGGCGCGGTCGATCCGCGGCTGTACTGGCTCGACGACCGGGACTGGCGGCACATCACCAACATCGCCCCCGACGGGCGATTCGTGAATCTCTACAATCTCCGCGATGACGGCACGGGACGGGGCGGCAGCAACTTCGACGCGCCCTCCGGCATCGGCATCATCGACGGCCGCGCCGCGATGACCTTCCGGATGTCGCTGCTGCAGGCCAAGACCGACGCGCGGCTCCGGGCCACGACGCAGCTGCCGTACGGCATCCGCAGGTCGACCGACCAGCCCGAGGTGCTGAACCGCCCGGCGTGGTTCACGGCGAACCAGCGCTACATGGCCTTCCCGCTGAACGACGGCTTCAGCATCGAGGACCGCAACGGCGCGATCGCGGGCTTCGACAGCCCCGACTACCCGGACTACCAGTACGCCGACGCCGACGGCGACGGCATCGCCGACGCACGCTGGGTCGAGCTTGTCAACGCCCGCGACCAGGACAACCCGGCGCCGCTGCTGCCCGAGGGCGACCTGCGGTGGTTCGTGGGCGCGCGCGTGATCGACCTCTCGGCGCTGGTCAACGTCAACACCGCGACCGACCAGCTCACCTCGCCGACGACCTCGACGCCGCTCGGCTCGTCGGTCGCCGAGATCGACCTCCGCCGCCTGCTGACGATGCAGGACGCGGCGATGGACTTCCTGGTGCCGCGCGGCGTGACCTGGCAGGCCGGGGGCGACAGCGCGCTCTCCTACCGCTTCATCGAGCAGCCGCAGCTGCTCCAGGAAGACTTCCCGACGGTCCGCATCGGCGACGACTACTCGGGCTACGTCATCGACAGCGGCAACTGGGGCGGCCTCGCCGGCGCTTCGCTGGATTTCTCGTCGATCTACAGCGGGCGACTCGCGTACAGCGCGATCCGCCGCGCGATCGAGAACGACCCGGACTTCCCGTACGAGGAGTCCGGTTCCGACGACGCCGTCCCCCCGGGGTTCGATCCGTTCGGTCTGAGGTCGCAGCTCAGCGACGTCTCGCCGTTCACCTGGGGCCTGTACGAGGACGGCCGCACGGACGCCGATGGCCGGCGGGACTACGGGCGCGCGATCGAGGCACGAGACCCGCGTGAGGTCGGTCTGCTCCGTCTCGACTACGCCGGCGCGATCACGTCGGTCAGCCCGTTCGCCCTCGACGACGGGCTGCCCGAGCGGCGGGCCTTCGGCACCAACGTCTTCGGGGTCGAGGACCTGGTCGAGCTTCTGTCCTTCGGCGGCCTCAACGACCCGCTGGTGACCTCCCGTCTCGAGTCGGTCACCGCCGGGCGGTTCGATATCGACTTCGGCACCAGCTTCGGCGGCGGCAGGATCGTTGCCGACGACACGACGCGCTACGACCCGCTGCGGTCCAACCGCCCGCTCGAGCTCGAGCGCGACAACCACGACAACATCTTCGACCCCTCGCCCAACGCCAACCAACGGGCCTTCGGCGACAGCATCCTCGATAGCGAGACCCTCGCGCTCTGGGCGCTCAACCCGCGGACGCGTCTGACGACCGACAGCGGCGCGACGCCGCTGCGCAATCGCACGCTGCCGCTCCGCTCCGACGTCGGCAACGCGAACACCGAGAGCGACGTCCGCCCGTTCACGCTCGCGCTCGACGGCGCTGAGGACGTCCGCCTCGGCTTCGACGATCTCTTCGAGGGTATCGGGAGCGTCGAGCCGAACCAGCGGCGTGACGAGGACGGGGCCCGTCAGCGGCGCGAGGGTCTGGAGCGTCTGTTCCGCCTATACGCTGGCGCCCTGCTCCCCGAGCTCTCGCAGGGGTCGGCCGGCGACACCGTCAGCCGTGACGTGAACAAGCTGTTCGGCGAACCGCCCTCCTCCGCCGCGACCAAGGGCGCACTATCGGCGTGGGATCCCGCGATCAATGACCCGACGAGCTCCGGTCCGCTCTCGACGCTGTTCTACGGCCACCGCGGGCCCGAGATCGCGATGCGGATCGCCGGGCACATGGCGGTCAACATGGCCGATCTCTACGACGAGGACAGCCTGCCGACGGTCGCGACGCTGCTGCTGGGCGACGCGAACAAGCCCGACGAGAACCAGCCCTACGCCTCGGTCAACGGCAAGGGCGCCACCGACTTCCAGACCGACCCGTTCCTCTCCTGGCGGGCCGGCCGCCGCTTGGTTCTCAATGATGTCAACGACGGGGCAGACCGCGATCCGTCGCTCCCGAACGAGATCGAGCGCCCGGGCGGCGCCGTGGATCCGGAGCGCCAGATCGTCGAGGTCTACGGAATCGAAGCGCACCCGGTCATCACCGAGGCCGCGACGCTGGTGATCTACGTCGACACGCCGGAGACGGGGGCCGGGCCGAGCCTCGGCCTGCCAGGCGGCGAGAACGAGCTGAGCACGGTCGACGTGGGCGGCTCTTCGCAGATGGACATCGACCTGTTCAGGATCAACAACCCATCCCTCGTCACCGAGTCGGACATCAACACGACGCGGAACGGGACAAATCCCGACCTGATGCTTCAGCTTCTGCTGGTCGAGATCACCAACCCCTTCGATGAGCCGGTCGCGCTGAACTTTGTGGAGGGCGCGACGATGGGCGTGCCGGGTGCTTTCGCCGATGTGCGGCGATTTAACTACTACCTCGAATTCGGCGGCCGCTTCTTCGGTCTCGCGCCGGTCGACAACCAGAGGACGCCGACGCGATTCGCCGGCGACACGCTCGAGCCCGGTCAGTCGAGGATCTACTACTTCTCCGCGCACGATGATCTGAACGCGCTCGGGCAGCGCTGGTTCGATATGGAGTTCGTGCTCTCGAACCTGCCGTCGGCCTCGACGGGCGACCCGCTCGGTGACCTTCTGACGAGGCTCGACCAATCGCAGCGGCTCTTCGACTTCGACGGCTCCGGCGTTGGCACCGGCGCTCGGATCAACAGTTCGGACGTCTTCCGGATGCTCCAGATCGATCCTCGCACCGGGCAGGCGCTGAACGTCTCGGGCGGTGCAACGTCCGGCGCGTTCGTGGACTTCACGCAGCGTGTCGTCGGGGCGCAGGCGCGGGAGGCCGGTGGTGGTCAGACCGGCACGCTGGCGGCACGCCCGGACGACCAAGACAACCGCAGCCGACGCGAGATCCGTCTCTGGCGCACGGTGCTCGAGGACGGGCCGCTCCTGCAGCCGAACGACACCGAGGCTCCGAATACGAGCTTCGAACCGAATGGTGTCACGGGGCTCACCGGGCCCGACGCTCCGCCTGTGACACCGCTTTGGATCGAGAACGACCAGCTCGTTGACCGCATCATCGACCGCGACGCCGGCATGATCGACGACGACAGCCGATTCGTGAGCGGCAGACTGCCGGAGAACCCCGCGCTTGAGATCAACAACACGATCTCGCTCGTCGCTGGGGGGCCGGGCGCGTTCTCCTCTGGCATCGTTGAGAGCAACGGCAGTGCCGGGTTGACGCTGATCCGATTCGGTGGCGTCCGAAAGGGCGATCTCTCGGGCACGACCGCGACGGTTGGTGATTTCGGCCCGGGCACGATCCCGCCGTGGCTCGTGGACCGCGTCGGCGGCGTGCCGGGCTCGCGGATCGGGCCGGTGCTTCCGGAGGTGACAGCGCCGTCTCTCTCCGACTTCGCGCCCAGCGTCGAGGTCGCCGGGATGCTCCGGTACGAGCTGCGCTCGTTCCCAGACTTTCTAGACGATCTTCGGATGAACCCCTCGGCCAACCGCTGGTTCGAGTCGCTCCCCGAGCACCCGGCCGACACGACTTCGACGACGAAGAACGAGGTGCGTCGTTTCGTTGGCGACGATGCGGCTCCCGGAGCACCGGGGACGGCCGCCGGCACGCCCATCGAATCGCTCGGTGCCTCGCTGATCCTGCCGAACAACGAGTTCCGTGACTTCCCCGATTCGATGGCGAGTTCGATGGCGATGCCGGCCGATCGCCAGATCTCGACGGCGCGGATCTCCGATCTTCTCCTGCCGCTCGGCGTCGGCCCGTCGCGGGTCGTGACCGGCGCGGACGCGAACCCGCTCGACCTCTTCCCCTCCTCGGCAATCAGCACCGTCGGCGTCCGCTGGGTGACGCTCGGCGAAGCGCTGGCGGCCGCGCTCGGCTTCGAGGAGGCCGCGTTCTACAACACCGCCGTGGGTACCGACCCGCACCTGTTCTTCTACCGCAACCTGGTCCAGAACCCGACCGACGCCCAGTCCGAGTTCCTGCTCGACAACGGGCGTCTCCGCCTCGACGACTACGTCGCGTTCGTCAACAACGACGATCCCGCGGCTCGACCGGCCCTCTTCGAGCCGGACCTGACATCTAACCTCGAGGACCGCGGAATGATCGGCGACTACATCGTCGGCTCGGGCGTCCCGATGGCCTTCAACGTGCTGAACGCCGTAGTGCCGGGCACGTACGACCCGGCGGCGACGCCGGGTCGCCTCAACGTATCCAGGCTCCGACGCGGCATCGTCAACATCAACACGGCGATGCCGGAGATCGTGCGCCTGCTGCCGGGCCTAGCGCCACCCGTGGCCGTCGACGTCACCGCGGGCGACCCGAACGTCGTGCCTCTGGAAACGATCGCCAACGCCGGTCCGACCAGCGGCGGTCGGACGGAAGCGAACAATGAGTGGAGCGTCGTCCGGTCGATGCCCGCCGGCGCCAAGGGCGGCGGGTCGCAGGGATTCAACGATGGCACCAACGCCGACTTGCCGATCGGTATCGGCATCCCCGACCCGTTCTCGCAGACCGGCTCGGACGCCCGGATCCGTACGCCGGATGCCGCAGCATCGGTCATCGCCTATCGAGACCGCCGCAGCGCGATCGCGCGGGCATCGTCGGCTTTCGATCTCGACACCGCCGGGCAGGGCCTTTCGCCCGGGGGCCCGGCGCTCGACTTCCGCTTCGACGACGGGGGCTTCGCCAACACTGACCCGGACATCGAGGACGTGCTGCTGACCAACGGTCTCGAGGACTCGATCGCGGGTTCGGGCAGCGACGGCCTCGGACGCACGCGCATGAACGGCATCCCCGGCATCCGCTGGCAGCCCGGTCTGGGCTCGGCCGCCGAGGTGCTCGCCGCGACCATGGCGACGCCAGACCGCGCGGCGGCGCTCGGGCTGCCGAACGCGGCGAACTGGGGCAACCGCCTTCAGAACGTGAGGCATCTGCTTCCCGACTTCTACGGTCGCGACTTCACCGATCCGATCGCCGCGACGCAGCCGATCGCGCTCGGCTCGCTCGGCAGCGGTGCCTCGGATTCCGGTGAAGGGGATATTTATCGCGTGTCGATGCTGCCCGGTCGCTTCCGAGCCGATCCGGACAACAGCGCCGCCAGCAACAACCGCCACATCTTCCAGGACGCCGTCGCAAACGACTACATGGAACGTCTCGCGCTGCTCGACGGCATCCTCGAGACCACCGACGTCCGCAGCGACCTCTACGCCGCGTGGTTCGTCCTCCGCGGCTACGCCCGCGACGACGTCGAGGGGCTGTCGCGGTCGGACCCGATGACGCCGACCTACCAGAAGCGGTTCCTGATGATCATCGACCGGTCGAACGTGGTCAGCGAGGGCGACCGCCCGCGGATCGTCGCCTTCCGCGAGGTGCCGCTCTGATCGACCGAGCGGTTCGGTTCGAGACCGGCGGCCGACGCCGGGTGGGCAGGTGCGGGTCTTCGGGCCCGGGTGGATACGCTTGGGCGTCGGAGACGACGCCCAGGGTGTAGCTCAGCTTGGTAGAGCGCGTGGTTTGGGTCCACGAGGTCGTCGGTTCAAATCCGGCCACCCTGATTGCCGGCGCTCAGGCCGCGGGCGCCTCGACGCCGCGCTCGTCCGAGTCGCCGACGAGTTCGGCGTAGCCGGCGGTCAGCGGCTCGCCGAGCGCGGGCTGAAGCCGGCGCCTCGCCGCGGCGATCATCTCGTGGCAGCGGCCGACGTGCTGTCGCCGGCTGACAAGGGCCTCCAGCTCGATGAACCGCCCGGCGTGCTGCACGCTGTCGAGGTGAACCCGCAGCCCGCCGAGCATCCAGATCTCGCGCTGCTTGTGCACGATGGTCCGGACCGGCAGCGGCAGCTGGCCGAAGCGCTCGCGGGCCTCGGCCTCGGTGTAGATGCGGAACCTGCAGACCCGCGGCTGGCGCTCGGTCGCCCGCTCGACGTGGATCACCTCCGGCGGCTCGGGCTCGCCGGCGTGCGAGCAGCGTCGCAGCTTGAGCACGCCGCTGGTGACCCTGAAATAGGTGTCGGTCTGCTCGAGCTTGCCGACGAGCTTGGCCCCGATCCGGGGAAGCGCCCCGCGTGCCAGGGGCGCGTCTCGCAGCTCGGCTTTGAATTCGACGCTCTGCATCCGGGCCCGCTATCGGCCGCTCGGCCCGGCGCCTCCAGTCAGGCATCCAGCGTCTCGAGGAGCCTGGTCTCGTCCCAGACCTCGACGCCGAGCTTGTTCGCCTTCTCCAGCTTCGAGCCGGCCTTCTCGCCCGCGATGACCAGGTCGGTGTTCTTGGAGACCGACGAGCTGACGCGGGCGCCGAGCGTCTCGAGGCGGTCCGAGAGCGTCTTGCGGTCGAACGCTTCGAGCGATCCGGTCAGCACGATCGTCTTGCCGGCGAACGGCGAGCCGTGGTCGGCGCCGCCGGGCTCGACGTGGTCGACGCTCTCGAGGCTGACGCCGACCTCCCGCAGGGCGTCGAACATCCGCGTCGCCGCTTCGCTGTGCAAGTACGCATGGACCACCGGCGCGGTCGTGGCGCCGAGCCCGGTCTCGTAGCCGTCGGGCACCTTGTCCTCGCTGCCGGTCAGCGCCAGGCGGTCGGCCTTGCTCATCGTGTTGACGGCCTTGGGCATGAGACTCCAGAGATCCGCGTCGAGGAGCGCGTCGAGGCTGGGGAAGAGCTTGGCCAGGGCCTTTGCGGTCGAGCTTCCGACGTTCCGGATGCCGAGGCCGGCGAGCACACGCGCGAGGCCCCGGGACTTCGCGTCCTCGAGCCCGGCGAGGATCCTTTCGATCTTCTTCTCGCCCATGCCCTCGAGGGCGAGCAGGGCTTCGCGGTGCTCACCGACTCGCCACAGATCGGCGAACGTCTCGACGGGGATGTCGCTGTCGAGGATCTGCACGACGGTCTGCTCCCCGAGCCCGTCGATGTCCATCTGGTTCCGCCCGACGAACCACTGGAGCTTCTCGCGCAGCTGGGCGGGGCACGCCGGGTTGACGCACCGGCGGGCGGTCTCGGCCTCCGGGTCGTCCGCCGCCTCGGGCGGCTCGATCTCCAGCGGGCCGCCGCAGGCGGGACACCTGGTGGGCGGCTGGATCCGGCGGGCGTTCTTCTTCCGCTCGGCGAGCACGGGCTCGACGACGTAGGGGATGATCTCGCCGGCCTTCTCGACCAGCACGGTGTCGCCGATCCGGATGTCCTTCTTACGAACGAGACCGTAATTGTGCAACGACGCGTGCCGGACCATCGTGCCGGCGAGCAGCAGGGGCTCCATGACGGCACGGGGGGTGATCTTGCCGGTCTTGCCGACCTGGTGCTCGACATCGTTCAGGACCGTCGGCTTGCGTTCCGCGGCGAACTTGTACGCGACGAGCCAGCGGGGCGACTTGCTTCGCACGCCGAGTCTTGACTGGAGCTCGAAGCTATCGACGCGTACGACCATCCCATCGGTGTCGTAATCCAGTTCGCCGCGCGAGGCCTCGAAACTTCGGATCGTCTCGAGCACCGCGCCCGCGCTGTCGCAGCGCGTCGTGTGCGGCGAGGTCGGGACCCCGAGCGTCCGGATGGCCTCGAGGAACGAACCGAACGAATCCGCGAAACCCGCGTCCGAGACTTCGCCCCGCCCGTGCGCCACGAAGCGGAGATTCCGGTCGGCGATCGCGCGCGGGTCGAGCTGCTTGATCGTCCCCGCGCACGCGTTCCTCGGATTCATGAACGGGTCGTCGCCGGCCGCCACGCGAGCGGCGTTGATCCGTTCGAACTCGGGGCGTGGGATGAAGATCTCGCCGCGGATCTCGAGAACGCCGGGTGCGGGACCGCGCAGCGTGAGAGGGATCGACCGGACGGTCCGGGCGGCGTGGGTGACGTCGTCGCCTCTCGTGCCGTCGCCGCGGGTCACGGCGCGGCGGAGCGTTCCGGACTCGTACCGGAGCGACATCGCGACGCCGTCGATCTTCGGGTCGCAGACGAGGGGGGGGAACGCGCCGGGGAAGAGCCCGACGGATTCGCCGCCGGCGGTCCGGACCACGCGATCGATCCAGGCCGTGAGCTCGCTCTCGTCGTATGTGTTGTCGATCGAGAGCATCGGCACCGCGTGCGCCACCGTCTCGAACCCGTCGATCGGCTCTCCGCCGACACGCGCGGTCGGGCTCGCCGGATCCTGGAGCTCCGGATGCTCGGCCTCGAGGCGCGCCAGCTCGGCCAGGAGTTCGTCGTACTCCCGATCGGACATGACCGGGTCGTTGTCGACGTAGTAGGCGCGGTCGGCGCGCTCGAGCTGCGTCCGAAGGGCCCCGGCGCGTTTGGCTTGATCACCACCCACGCCGCGATGCTATCGGGTCTCGGCGTCCCGCTAGGATGGCCCGATGTCGGCGCGGATCATCGACGGGCGGGCGATCGCCGAGGGCGAGCGCCGCTCCATCGCGGAGCGGGCGAAGCGTCTGCGCGAGGACGGGATCGAGCCCGCGCTCGACGCCGTGCTGATCGACTTCGGAGACAACGCCGCCCGGACCTACGCCGCCAACCAGGTCCGGAAGTGCGACGAGCTCGGCATCGGGTACCGCCTGCACGAGCTCGAATCGGACGCTCCGCAGGCAGAGATCGTCGCGCTCGTTCGGCGCCTCGGGCGCGACGAGGCCGTGACCGGGATCATGGTCCACATGCCGCTGCCCTTCGGCGTCGACGCGGACGACGTCAAGGCCGCGATCGAGCCGAGCAAGGACGTCGAGGGCGTGCACCCCTCGAACATCGGCAACATCGTGTACGGGAGGTCGACGCTGGCCCCGTGCACCGGACTGGCGGCCATGCGGCTGATCGAGGAGACCGGCATCGAGCTCCGCGGAAAGCGGGTCGTCGTGGTCGGGTCGAGCGTCACGGTCGGGCGGCCGCTCGCCGCGATGCTGATGCAGCACGAGGCCACGGTCGTGAGCTGCAACAAACACACGTGGGGCCTTGAGGAGATGGCCCGATCCGCCGACGTGCTCATCGCCGCCGCGGGCGTGCCCGAGCTGGTCAAGGGCGACTGGGTCCGGACCGGCGCCGTGGTGATCGACGTCGGGATCAACCGCGTCGAGGCCCCGGGCGGCGGGATGCGGACGGTGGGGGACGTCGCGTTCGACGCGGTCTCGAAGCGTGCCGGCTGGATCAGCCCGGTTCCCGGCGGCGTCGGGCCGGTGACCGTCTCGATGCTGCTCCGCAACGTGATCGCATGTGCCGAGGCAGGTAAACGTTCGGGTTCGGCTCTGGGCTCCGGCTGATGCGGTCTCGACGTCACAGGACGCTCGGGGCGGCCTCGGCCTGTCGGTCGGCGGCGTTCGCCTTCGCGAGTGTTGCAAGGCACACGCGGGAATTGCGTTGATTCGGGGGCCGGCCGGCTCTTGAATGAGAGGTATCGGTTCCCCGGCGCGGCTCAGGACGGGCGGCGCGGGGCCGGGATCGGAGCGATTCGATGGACGGCGTCATCTCTGGCTGGGCCCTGGCATTCCTCGGGCTGCCCGGCGGCATGGAATGGATCATCATCCTGGTGATCATGCTGCTGCTGTTCGGCTCGCGGCTGCCGAAGGTCATGCGCGATATCGGCGGCGGCGTGCGCGAGTTCAAGAAGGGCATGAACGACGTCATGCACGAGGACGAGCGTGGCGGGCAGCAGCGGCAGTTCAACTCGGCCCAGGCGCCGTCGAACGCGTCTGGCGAAGACCTCCGCGTGAGCCATGGCTCGAACTCGGGCGATCACGCCGGCGACCGCCCGCCCGCGGCGGCGGCCGGCGAGCAGGGCTGACCCCTCGGCAGTGCGATCGACGCACCGGCGCCGGGTATCATCTCTGCCCATTGCCGAGGTAGCTCAGCTGGCTAGAGCGCTGGATTCATAACCCGGAGGTCGGGAGTTCAAGTCTCCCCCTCGGCACTTCCCTGTTTCTGTCCCGATCACGCGAGTCACAGGCGGCCAAGATCGACCCGCCTGTCTAGGGTGTTCGTCCGGGTCCGGGGCCCGGTGGGTTCCCCGGGTGAATTCGGGTGATGAAACTTGACAGGATCGGCCCCCAACGGTCTCCTCGCGTACTGAGAGAAGCACCGATCCGGCGGTCGGCGGGTCGTTCGCGAGCGACCGGCCAAAGGCCCGGGTGGGGCCGCGATAAGGGAGTCGCGCCGATGCGCAAGAGCCGATTGAGGACCGTGGCCGGGCTGTCGCTCGGCCTGATCGCATCCGTCACGACCCTCTCGGCGGCCCAGCCCACGGTCTCGACGCCGGGCCTGCGTTCGCTCCGATCAGCGCACGGCCTCTTGCAGCGAGGCCTGCACGAGCTGGCCGTGGGCGAGTACCGCGCTGCTCTGGACGCGGGCGACCTCGGCGAGTCCGAGGACGACGCCCGCTACGGCCTCGCGGTGGCCCATTTCCGATTGGGCGAGTTCGAGCGCTCGCTCGAGGAGCTCGATGAGCTCGAGGACCTCGAGACGGACGACTTCCAGTTCGACGCCGACGCCGCGATGCTGCGCGGGCACGCGCTCTTCCGGCTCGCCCGGTACGGCGAGGCCGGCGAGGCGTTCGAGTCGGCGTGCGCGACCTTCAGCCGCCACTCCGGCGCACCCGCGGCCGCTGCGCTCTCCGTCGAGGCGTTGGGTCGCGCCGGACGTCACCGGCAAGCGGTCCGGGCCTACGAGCGATTCGCCGAG
Organism: Planctomycetota bacterium; assembly: GCA_038521625.1. Lineage (GTDB taxonomy): Bacteria > Planctomycetota > Phycisphaerae > Phycisphaerales > UBA1924 > JBCBKP01. Next base: position 48,453 of record JBCBKP010000010.1, on the reverse strand, counting down.
ATCGTCCCGGAGGGCTCGTCGAAGCAGCGGATGGCGTTCTTCCGAGCTGTCTCGCTCTCGGCGCTCGGCGAGCACGAGGACGCGGCCGGCGTGTTCGAGCGGCTGGCGACGACCGCGGACGGGGCGATCGCCGATCGCGCACGCCTCCGCGCCGCCCAGAGCTTCCGCGCCGCCGGGCGCGACGCCGACGCACTCCGCCGGTTCCGCGACGCGGCAGCGAACGGCACCGAGGCAACGGCCCCGCCGGCGCTGCTCGGCTCGGCGGTGCTGGGGCGCGCGGCCGGGGATCTCGAGGACGCGAGCGCGGCGCTGCGTCGCCTTCGAGAGGCCTATCCGGACCACCAGCCGGCCCGGGTCGCGTACGAATCGGGCCTGGTCTCCCTCGAGCAGGACGAGCCCTCCGACGCCGCGAGTTTCTTCGAGTCGGCGGGCGAGATCGGGCTCGATGCGTCACTCCGCGATCGGCTGACCTACTGGCGTTCGAAGGCCGAGCTGCGTCGCGGAGATCCCGTGGCCGCCGCCGCTCTGCTCCGCGATGGCGTCGAGTCGTACGGAGACTCGGAGCTCGCTCCGGAGATGGCGTTCGATCTGGGGGTCGCACTCGACCGGGCCGGGGACGACCAGGCGGCGCTCGAGGCGTTCGCAGATTTCGGTCGCAGATTCGAGTCGCACCCGCTCGCCGCCGACGCGCTGCGGGCGGAGGCCTCGCTCGCGCTGGCGACGGGCGACGCGGAGCGCGCTGCGGAACTCGCGGCTCGGTTTGGATCTCGCTACCCCGCCGCCGATGAGACGGCGGAGGTCAGCGTGCTGCTCGCCGAGGCCCGGTACCGCGAGGGCGACTTCGAGGGATCGGTCGCCGCGCTCCGTGGCGTGATGGAGCCGGTGGATCGTGTCGCCGAGCGTCTGGGCGACAACGCCTACGCGGCGTCCTACCGCTACGGCATGGCGCTGCGCCGGCTCGAGCGCGACGCCGACGCCGAGCCGTGGCTCGCGCGCGTCGAGGGCCTGGCGGGCGATGAGGCGTCCTACCGGCCGGCGCTGCTGGCCCTCGGCGAGATCGCGTTCGATCGCGGCGAGTACGGCGTGGCCGAGCCGAGGCTGGTCCGATACCTCGAGCTCGGCGAGAACCCGGCCGATGCGGACGACGCGCTGCTGCTCCTCGGGCTGTGCCGCGCGCGTCGCGAAGACCACCGGGCGGCGATCGACGCGCTCGCCCGGATCGCACGCGAACATCCCCAGAGCGAGCACCTGCCGCAGGCGGCGTTCGAGATCGGGCAGTCGCTGGTCGCGGTGGGCGACGACGCCCGGGCGTCGAGCGTGTTCGAGCGCCTGCTCGAGAGCTCGCCCGGCTCGCGCTTCGAACCCTTCATCTTCCGGCACCTCGGCGCGATCGCCATGCGGGCGGGTGAGCCCGAGGAGGCGGCCGACTGGCTCGCCCGGGCGGCGGCGGCCGGGGCCGATCTGGACGCGACGTCGCTGGCTCTCGACCGCGGACGGGCGCTGCTGAGCGCCGGCCAGCCAGAGGCGGCGGCCGAGGCCCTGCGCGACTCCGCCGGCCCCGGTGCTCCGGAGCTCAATCGCGCGTGGTACGGCGTCGCGCTCTCTCGGTCCGGCGATGCCGAGGAGGCCGCGCGGACGCTGGAGGCGATCGATCTCGATGAGCTCGACGGCGAGCTGGCGTCGCTCGCGGGGTACGAGCTGGCGGTCTCGCTGCGACAGCTCGGGCGTGATGGCGACGCCGAGATGGTGCTTCGCGGCCTCGTTTCTCGTGGTTCCGCCGGCGCGGGGGCGCACGCCGCGCTCGATCTGGCGACGCTGCTCATCGGGCAGGGCGAGCTGGAAGAGGGCGTCACGCTGCTCGAGCCGCTGATCGCGAGCTCGGCCTCGACCCCCAGCGAGTTGTGCGCGCCGGCGCTCTACCAGTGCGCCTGGGCGCTCGCGCAGCTGTCGCGGCACGAGCGGGCCGCGGCGCTTCTCGACCCCGAGGCCCGGGCGTGCGACCTCGGTGATCTGACGGGGCCGTCCGAGCTGGTCTACGGCGAGTCGCTCCTGGCGATCGGGCGGGCGGGCGCCGCGGCGGACCGGCTGGCGATCGCGGCGGATCGCGCGAGCGACGCGGGCCAGCGCGAGACGGCGCTGCTGCGGCTCGGCGAGGCCGCGGCCCAGGCGCAGCGGTGGGACGACTCGCGTGAGGCGTTCGCCGCACACCGCGAGGAGTTCGGCGACGGGCCGCTCTGGTTCCGCTCGAGGTTCGGGCTCGGGTGGGCGATCGAGAACGGCGGTGATCCGGCGGCGGCGATCGAGCACTACCGCGAGGTCGCGACCCGGCACGACGGGGCGACCGCGGCCCGCGCGCAGTTCCAGATCGGCGAGTGCCTGTTCGCGATGGGGCGACACGAGGAGGCGGCGCGTGAGCTGCTGCGCGTGGACATCCTGTTCGCCGACACCGAGTGGTCGCCGGCGGCGATCTACGAGGCGGGGCGGGCGTTCGAGGCGATGAACAAGGTGGGCGAGGCGCGTCAGCAGTACCGCGACGTGCGTGGCCGGTACCCGGACAGCGACTGGGCGCGTCTCGCGTCCGAGCGGCTCTCGGCGCTCGGCGGCGGGCCGCGTTCGCGTGGAGGTTCACGATGAGTTTGGCAGGGACGCTCGTGCTCGCCCAGGAGGCCGCCTCCGGCCCCGAGGGCATCGGCTCGGTCTTCGAGCTCGCGACGAAGGGCGGGGTCATGATGATTCCGATCGCGCTGTGCTCGCTCGCCGTGGTGGCGGTTGTCGCCGAGCGCCTCGCGGTGCTCCGCAGCACGCGGATCGTGCCGCCGTCGCTCGGCAAGCGTGTCGATTCGGCGATGGCCTCGGGCGGCAAGTCCGAGGCGGCCGCGGTCTGCAGGAAGGACGGCAGCCCCGCGTCGCGCGTGCTCGGAGCGGGCATCCGCAAGCTCGGCCACTCGCCGGACGTCATCGAGAAGCACATCGCCGCCGCGGGCGAGGACGAGGTCTACGCGATGCGTCGGCGGCTGCGCGCCCTGAGCGTCGTCGCCGCGATCGCGCCGCTGCTCGGGCTGACCGGCACGATCTTCGGCATGATCCGGGCTTTCGCGACCGTCGCGTCTTCGCAGGACTCGCTGGGCGACGCCGAGCTTCTCAGCAAGGGCATCTACGAGGCGATGATCACGACCGCCGCGGGCCTGCTCGTCGCGATCCCGACGCTGGTCGCGTACCACTGGCTCTCCGGGCGGGTCGAGCGCCTGACGCGCGAGCTCGATCGGCTCGCTGTCGCGTTCGTCGAGCACCACGTGCTCGAGCCCGGCTCGGCGGAGGTCGAGGCGGCGCACGAGCACGTCGTCACCGAGCCGGCCCGCGACGAGCCCGGCGGCTCGCCGGCCGCCGTCGGCGTCACCGCGTAAGGAGCGACGATGCTCATCGGGACCAAACGAGCGCCGGAATCGCCGTCGATCGAGCTCACGCCGATCATCGACATCGTCTTCCTGCTGCTGATCTTCTTCCTCGTCGCGACGACCTACCGCCAGGAGGCGCTCCGCGAGCTCAAGGTCACGCTGCCGGAGGCCGAGGCCGCGGGGCCGATCTCGACCGCGCTCCGCGAGATCATCATCAGCGTGGACCAAACCGGCGCGATCGTCGTCGATGGCCGCTCGGTCGATCTCGAGGGTCTGCGCTCCATCGTCACCGGCGCCATCGAGCGCAACCCGGCGCAGAAGGTCAGCGTGCGCGGCGATCGCGACGCGCCCTACGGCCTCGTGGCGCGCGTGCTCGACATCTGCAAGGCCGCCGGCGTGAACGATCCGTACCTCGACACCGTCCCGCTCAACTAGCCGCCCGAACCGAGGAGCCGCGCGATGGCAGGACGATCCACGACCAAGGCTCTGCTGCTGGGCGGCGCGGCGGCGGTCTCGCTCGGCGCGGCGGGCTACTGGTGGTTCGGCATCGAGCGGCGCGAGGTCTATACCGACGGCGGCGTGCTCCAGCTCGAAGCGGACGGCCAGCCGCCGCGGGACATCATGTGGCGGCCGCCCGAGTCCTTGGGCGAGGCGATCAACACCGAGGCCGACGAGGGCTCGCCGGCCTTCCATCCCGACGGCGGGCTCGCGGTCTTCACGCGTCCGAGCGATGCCGGCGACACGGATCTGCTCCTTGCGAGGCGCCGCGGCGGCGCGTGGGACGGGGTCGAGCCGGTCGCGCAGCTCAACACGCCCGACAACGAGTTCACGCCGGCGTTCTCCGCGGACGGCGGCTGGCTGTACTTCGCGAGCGATCGCCCGGGCGGCGAGGGCGGCACCGATCTCTGGCGCGTGGCCGTCGGGCGCGACGCCGGCGGCCTGAGCTTCGGCATCCCCGAGCCGATGGGCGCGGGCGTCAACAGCCCGAGCGACGAGTTCGGCCCGGCGCCGAGCCCGGCGCTCGAAGGGCGCCCGCCCGAGCTGCTGTTCAGCTCCGACCGCCCGCGCGCTCTATCCGTGCCCGACGAGACGACGGGAGAGCCGGTCGACCCGGGCGTCGATATCTACCGCCTCACGCTCGACGGCGCCGCACAGCTCGTCGCCCCGCTCTCGTCGGATGGGGATGATCTGACGCCGGCCTGGTCGCCGGTCGGTGATTTCGTCTACTTCGCGTCGGACCGTGAGGGCGGCATCGGCGGTCTGGACCTCTACCGTGCCCGCTTCTCCGCCGACGACGGTTTCGGCGTACCGATGGCGCTCGACGCCTCGGTCAACACCTCGGCCGACGAGCTCGAGCCGTCGCTCGGCATGGAGGGGTTCGAGCTCCGCTTCTCCTCCGATCGCGAGGGCAGCCTCGGCGGGAGCGACCTGTTCCGCAGCGTCTCACGCGAGGTCTACCTGCGGCGGACAACCGTCTACGCCGGGCTCTGGGGCGAACTGCTCGCGCTGCTCCCGTGGATCCTCGCGGCGCTTGCGATCGTGCTGCTGCTCGCGATGCTGCGCCGTCTCGCGACCGGCGGCGTCTGGGCGCGACAGCTCGAGACGCTCGGGCTCATGGCGCGCTGCGTGCTCGCTTCCCTGATCTTGCATGCCGCGCTGATGGCCCTGCTCGCGTTCTGGACCGTCGAGGCGGTCCCCGGGACGCCGAGCGGCGATCGCGGCGTGCGTGTCGCGTTGAGCTCGGCGGCGGCGCGGTCCAACGCGGTGTCGCAGCTCCGCGGTGCGATCACCGAGGCGAACATGGAGCGCGCGGAGTCGCCCGAGAGCGAACGCCCCGACGTCGCGATGCCCGAGCTCGACGTCTCGTCCGCGCAGATGGCGCCGGCGATGGACGCACCCGCGGCGCGTGCGATCGACGCCGCGGCGGTCCGGACGAGCAGGTCCGAGTCATCGCGTTCGGCCGCGGCGCAGGCGTTCGAGGTCTCGGAGACGAATCTCGAAGCGGAGGACGTCCGTGCGGCCGACGTCGCGACACCCGCTGCGGTCGCTGCGACCCTCGCCCGCGAGGCCCCGACGCCGACCGCTGAGCGCGAAGCGGCGAGAGTCGATCGACCCGAAGCCGCGCTCGACGGGACGACGTCGATCGAGGTGGCCACCACGCTCCGGCCCGGCGGCGAGATCGGAGAGACGAGGGCCGATGGCCTCGACGTGGAGGCCTCGTTCGAGGCGTCGGCCTCAACCGCCTCCGCCGAGTCGTTCGACGCCGCGGCGCTCGAATCGATCGATCCGGTCGAGCAGAGCGAGATCGCGCTGGCGGCACCCGAGGTGGCGGGCGTCGAGGCGAGCGCCGAGTTCGACGCGCCGATCGCCCGCTCCGAGGTGGCGCCGGTCGGCGGCCCGTCGATCCGGGGGAACACCGACGCGACGGCCGACTCGGCGGAGCTGGTTCCCCAGCTCGCAACAGGCGCGACGGACGGCGTGGCCGTCGAGGTCGCGTCCTCGGACTCGGCCGTTGTCGAGGCCGCGGCGGCGCTCGAGCCGCTGCCGGCGATCGATCTCGGCGTTCCCGACGAGCTCGCGCTGGACTTCTCGACGCCGGCGACGGAGGGCGCCGCCACGACCGATCTCGAGGCGGACGCGCGCGCGGAGCGGGCGCTCGCGTCGGTGCTTGAGCGAGACGGGCCGGTCATCGAGGGCGCCGCGGTCGACGTGACCGCCGACGTCGCCGAGTTCGGCGTCGAGCTCGAGAACCTCGACGCCGACGATCTGGCGCTCGCGACGGACGAGTTCGAGGCGGCCGCGCCGATCGCGACGGGGGACGTGTTCGACCTCGAGGCTCCCCCGTCCGAGTCGCTCGCGATGCCCGAGCTCGAGGCCCTCGGCTTCGGCGTGCCGGAGGCGATCGCGGACCCCGCCGGACCCGACGGGACGGATCCCGAGGTCGAGCTGGCCCGCGCCGAGATCGGCGAGACGTCGCGCGACCAGATCGAGGTCCCGCTCGGCGGCGAGGAGGTCGTGCTCGCGTCCGTGACGCCCGACGTGTCGGCCGAGGATGACAGCGTGATCGCGTTCGAGAGCCAGGCCGGGGAGGCCGAGCCGGCGCTCGGATTCGCCGAGGATCTTCCCGGGACGCCTCTCAACGAGACCTTCGAGATAGTAATCGCCGACCCGACGCTCGCGATCCCGGCGCCGTTCGAGCTCCTCGCGAGGTACCGCCTCGGCGGCGAGGTGCTCGACGCGGCGACGGATGAGCCGCTCGCGGGCGCGATCGTGCGGCTCGATCTCGAGGCCGGTGCCGGCGTGCAGGTCGCAACGGATTCGTTGGGTGAATTCGCGTTCAGCGTGGATGACATGCCCGAAAACGCCGCGCTGACGGCTTCGGTCGACGGCTACGTGCCCGGGGCGATCAACGTGGTCGCGTCCGAGCTCGAGGACGGCGAGTTCGTTGTTCTTCGCCTGCGGCGCGAGAACCCGGGCACGATCGCGCTCGAGGCGATCCCGGAGGTGCATCACCTCGGCGACGACGACTTCTCGGGTTCGATCAACAGCCAGTTCCAGCGCGCCAGCGAGGGCGACGAGCTCGACCTGGACTTCGCGATCGGCAGCGCACAGCTCCGCGCGGCACGCGAGCCCGAGCTGCGGATGTTCGTGAAGGGCAGCCAGCTCTTCAACCGCGTGCTGATCAACGGCCGCATGCTCGATCAGCCGATCCCCGAGTCGCCCGACGACGGCAGCTTCGGCGAGGTCGCGCTCGAGATCCCGCCGGACATCCTCCGGCGCGGCGGCAACACCGTCCGGGTTCGTTCTGCATACCGCGGCAGCGACGCCGACGATTTCGAGTTCGTCAACCTCCGCATCGTGCTCGATCCCGCGGCCGAGGACGCGGTGCCGCTGGCGGCGATGGTCGCACGCGGCGTCGTGATCGACGACGAGTCCGGCGATCCGATCCGAGGTGCCGTGGTCCGGCTCGATCTCGACGACGAGGGCGTCCGTCCCGTCCGCACCGGACGGGACGGCACCTTCTCGATCGGGCTGATGAACCCGCCCGACCAGCTGGCGATCTCGGCGTCGGCGCTCGGCTACGAGCCGCTGGCGATCGGCGTCGCGGCACGGGTCATCGAGCAGGGCGCCAGGCTGGTGTTCCGCCTCGAGCCGGAGAGCCTGTTCGAGATCGCGCTCGAGGACGAACCCGAGGTGCATCACCTGGGCAACGACGACTTCTCGGGCTCGATCAACAGCCGCTTCCAGCGCGAATCGGAAGGCCTCGAGGCCAACTTCGAGTTCACGCTCCGCCGCGACCAGCTCCCGCCGAACGTCCGGCGTGCGGCGATCGAGTTGCTCGTCAAGGGCAGCCAGGCGCCGAACCCGATCGAGATCAACGGGGTGCGTCTGCCCGAGACGCTCCGCCGGTCGCCCGCGGACGGGCGGTTCGCGGCGCAGCGCCTGGCGATTCCGCTGCGGATGCTCCGTCCGGGTGAGAACACCGTCACGATCCGATCGGTTGCGGGCACTGCGGACCTGGACGACTTCGAGTTCATCAACGCACGGATCATCCTGACGCCGTCGGGACGCGACGAGACGCAGTGACCAAGCGACGCGCGAGGCGGTAGGCTCGCGCCATGACACGGCCGACCCTCACCGCAGTCGCGTTGCTTCTCTTGCTGCCAGGCTGCGCCTCGCAGTCGCCGACCGAATCCGCCGAGCGCTCGGAGGACGTTCCGGTCATGCGGGCCGTCATGTTCGAGGCGGCGGCGGACCTCGAGCACCTCGGCGGGCTCGTCGATCTGTACCTCGACCATGAGAACGGGAAGGTCTGGATGGGCCTCCCCGCGCCGGACCCCGAGACGGGCGTCGTGGGCGAGTACCTGTACGTTCGCGCGCTCCGTGCGGGCCTGGGTTCGAACCCGGTCGGGCTCGACCGCGGCCAGCTCGGCGGCACGTCGGTCGTGACCATCCGCGAGCTCGGCGGCCGGCTCGTGATCGAGGAGCAGAACCTCTCGTTCCGCGCCGAGTCGGAGAACCTCGCGGAGCGCGAGGCCGTGCGAGAAGCGTTCGCGACCTCGATCGTCTGGGCGGGCGAGATCGAGGAACGATCGGCAGACCGGATCCTGGTCGATGCGACGTCGTTTGTCGTGCGTGACGCGACCGGCATCGCGAACCGGCTCCGGGGGGCCGGTCAGGGGAGCTTCTCGCTCGACAGGCGTCGCAGCCTGGCCGATACCCGCGCGGCGCTGTCGTTCCCCGAGAACACGGTGATGGAAGCCGTCCTGACCTTCTCGGGCTCGCAGCCGGGGCGTGAGGTCCGCGCGACGACGCCGGACCCGACCTCGGTCACGCTCGCGATCCGCCACACGCTCGTGCGGCTTCCGGACGACGGCTACACGCCGCGGGCGTGGGACCCGCGGATGGCGTCGTTCAGCGAGCGTTACGCCGACTACGCGGCGCCGCTCGACGGCCCGATCACGAAGCGATGGATCGCGCGCCACCGGCTCGAGAAGACCGACCCCGAGGCCGAGGTCTCGACCGCGGTCGAGCCGATCGTCTACTACGTGGACCGCGGAGCGCCGGAGCCGGTTCGGACGGCGCTCATCGAGGGCGCACGCTGGTGGGGCGACGCGTTCCGGGCCGCCGGATTCGTCGATGCCTACCGCGTCGAGGAACTCCCCGAGGGCATCCACCCGCTCGACGTGCGGTACAACGTCATCCAGTGGGTGCACCGGGCGACCCGGGGCTGGTCGTACGGAGCCTCGGTCGCCGACCCGCGGACGGGCGAGATCATCAAGGGTCACGTCTCGCTCGGCTCGCTGCGCGTGCGCCAGGACCGACGCATCTTCGAGGGGCTCGCGGGCACCGCCAAGACCGGCACCGGCGATCCCGATGACCCGGTCGAGATCTCGCTCGCGCGTCTCCGCCAGCTGTCGGCCCACGAGGTCGGCCACACGCTCGGGTTCGCCCACAACTTCGCCGCCAGCGCGCGGGACCGCGCCAGCGTCATGGACTACCCGGCGCCGCTCGTGCGCGCCCGCGCCGACGGGTCGCTCGACTTCTCCGAGGCCTACGACACCGGCGTCGGCGAGTGGGACGTCTTCTGTGTCCGCTTCGCTTACGCGCAGTTCCCGGCAGACGCCGACGAGACGGCCGAGCTCGACGCGATCATCCGAGAGGCGTACGGCTCGGGTCAGCTGTACATGTCCGACGCGGACGCCAGGCCCGCCGGGAGTGCGCACCCGCACGCGGCGCTCTGGGACAACGGGGCGGATCCCGTCGCGGCGCTTCGAGAGGCGATGCGGGTCCGTTCGGTGGCGCTCGCGGGCTTCGGACGCGACCGGATCCCCGAGCGGGCGCCGCTGGCCGAGCTCAACGACACGTTCGTGCCGGTCTACCTGCACCATCGATACCAGGTCGAGGCGGCGGCCAAGGTCATCGCCGGCGTCGAGTACACCCACGGGATCCGCGCCGTCGATGAGCCGTTGAGCCCGACGCCCGTCGACGCGGACCGGCAGCGCGCGGCGCTCGGGGCGCTGCTGGAGACGATCGAGCCCGCGGCCCTCGATACGCCCGACGCCGCGATCGCGGCGCTGAACCCGGACACGGTCGGCGCGTCACGCGCTCGTGAAGTTCTCCGCGGCAACACCCGCCCGCTCCACGACCCGCTCCGCGCCGCCTCCGTCGTGTCGGATCTGGTTATCTCGCTGATCCTCGACCCGGTCCGTCTCTCACGACTGCACGAGCAGCGACGCATCGACGGGCGCCAGCTCGGCCTCGAGGAGACGCTCGATCGGCTGACGACCGCGGTGATCGAGGGCCCGCCGGGCGAGCCCGCGCGGCTCGCCCAGATCCGCCACGTGACCCAGGCCGTGCTGCTCGAGCGGCTCATCGAGACGGCCCAGGACGCGTCGGTCTCGCTCTCGGTCCGCGCGGCCGCCGACACGCAGATCGAGCGTTTCCGTCAGTCGGGTATAGGACAAGACACAACGCCGCACGCGCAGGGCCTCGCGAAGCTCGCCGCTCGCCATCAGATGCGCCCGTTCGACGATCCGCCGCCCACGCGCTCGGCCGCGCCGGCCCCGCCGGGTAGCCCGATCGGGAGCGGCCGGCGGACTGGCTCGCTCGGGATCTACGACTTCCTCGGGTCGTGCTCGATGCCGCCGTTCTGAGTCCGATCAGCGGCGAATTTCGCTGGCGACCTCGCCGTCGATGATGACCGCCGTCACGTTGGTCGTGTACTCGAACGGGTCGCCGTTGAAGAGCACCAGGTCGGCGTCCTTGCCGCGCTCGATCGATCCGACGCGGTCGTCGATGCCGAGCAGCCGCGCGGGCCCGATCGTGATCGACTCGAGCGCCCGCTCGAATCCGAGCCCGTGCGCGGCCGCCATCGCGGCCTCATAGAGCACGACGCGGACCTTGGGGACGTATCCCTCGTACCCGCCCTGGAGGACGACCTCGATGCCGGCGTCGCGGAGCGTGGCGGCGGTCTCGAAGCTGAGGTTCTCGGCCTCGCCCGTCGCTCGGTACATCGTCGGATGCACGATCACAGGCACGTTCGCGGCGCGGATCTCGTCCGTCAGGACGTAGGCCTCGGTCGCCATGTCCAGCCAGAGCGTGAAGCCGAACTCCTCGGCCAGCCGCAGGCAGCTCGCGATGTCCTGCGCCCGGTGGGCGGTGATCATCAGGGGCAGCTCGTTGTCGAGCACCCGGACCAGCGTCTCGAGCTTCAGGTCACGCCCGGGGCCTTCGCCGTCTCCGGCGGCCTCGAGCTTGGCCCGGTATTCGGAGGCCTTGATCAGCTCGCTCCGGAGCATCTGCATGGCCTTGGCGCGCGTGCCCGGCGCGCCGCTGCCGCCGAAGGCGGCCGGGTCGAGGGTGGCGGCCACGGCCACGGCGTCGTCGATCATCGCCTCTTCCACCGTGTCGCCGACCGTCTTGGCGAGCATGGTCTGGCCCGAGATCAGCGCGCCGGGCCCGTGCCCGGTGTGGATCGTCGTGACGCCGAAACTGCGGAGCCAGGCGACGAGCTCCTCGCGGGCGTTGTACGCGTCGATCGCGCGCAGCTGCGGCTGGATCGGGCTGGAGGCCTCGAGCTGGTCCTGATCGTGCGCCTGGCCGCCGCTGTTGTAGAGACCGGCGAGCCCGGCGACGCAGTGCGCGTCGATGAGCCCGGGGGTGACCACCTCGGCCTCGAGCACGGTCGCGCCGCGCGGGATCGAGACGCGGTCCGCCGGGCCGACGCGGGCGATCTTGCCGTCGCGGATGAGCACCACGCCGTCGCGGATCGGTTCGCCCGCCATCGTGTGCACCACGCCGCCGCGGACGGCGAGCGGCTGGGCCGTGGCCGAGAAATTGGCCGAGAGTGCGGCGGCCGCCGCGACGATCGCGCTGAGAACACGGGTCGCTCGCATCACTCGCCCCCTCCGACGAAGACGGCTCGCATCCCGGCGTTGCCGCGGCGCATGAACGCGTCGTAGCAGCAGAAGTACGGCTCGGTGTCGTGCGCGGCCCCGTACCCGCCGACGGCGTACAGCCGGTGCTCGGGGTTGTTCCGATCGAAGACCCGGCGGCCCTCGACGTAGGTCTCCAGCACCTTGGTGTAGACGCTGAACGGGTCGCCGTCGAGGACGATGAAGTCCGCGTCCTTGCCGACCGTCAGCGAGCCGACGCGGTCCTCGATATCGAGCTGTTCGGCGCCCGAAAGCGTCAGCGACCGCAGTCCGCCCTCGCGCGACATCCCCGCCCGCACGGCCAGCGCCGCCGAGCGGAAGAAGTACCGAGAGTCCGTGATCCAGTCGTCGGTGTGGAAGCTGACGTTGGCGCCGGCCTCCTCGAGGATCTTGCCGGTCTCGTAGCTCAGCCGCGCGGCCTCGAGCTTGCCGCCCGGCGAGTCGATCATGATGACCGAGCAGGCGGCGCCGGCCGCCGCGATCTCGTCGGCCACCATCCAGCCCTCGCTGAGGTGGTGCAGCACCACCTCGAACCCGAACTCCTCCTTCAGGCGGAGCACGGTCGAGATGTCGTCGTGGCGGTGCGTGTGGTGGTGGACGACCCGCTCGCCGGCGAGAACCTCGGCCAGTGTCTCGAGGTGCAGGTCGCGCGGCGGGAGCATGCTCTCGTCGTCGCCCGCGGCCGCGACCTTGGCGGCGTACTCGCGGGCCTTGATGAACTGCTCGCGCACGAGGAAGGCCGCCTTGCCGCGCGTGCCGGGGAATCCGCCGGCGCCGCCGTCCCGCATCGGGTTGGTGCCGTTGGCCATCTTGAGCCCGCCCATCGGCGAGCCGTCGTCGAATCGGTAGGTGATGTCGTCGATCGTCGACGGGGCGTTGTCCTCGAAGAACCGGAGCTTGACGTAGACGGTCTTGCCGCTGCTCAGGTGGCCCGAGCCGGGCATGATGTTCAGGCTCGTCAGCCCGCCCGCGACGGCCCGCCTGAAGCCCCCGCTCCGAACGTTGATCGAGTCGTAGACGGCGACGCCCGGCTGGATCGGCCCGCTGCTGTCGGCCCCGCCGACGCCGCCGATGTGGCTGTGGGTGTCCACCAGCCCGGGCATGATCACGTTGCCGGCCATGTTGATCTCGTCGGCGCCGCGCGGGATGGTGACGCGCCCGGTCGGGCCGACGGCGACGATCTTGCCGCCCTCGATCACAAGCGTGCCGCGCTCGATCTCCTCGCCGTCGATCGGGATCAGCTTGGCGTTCGTGTACGCGACCGGGCTGTTCTGCGCGATCGCGGCACCGGCGAAGCCGAGCGCGAGCAGACAGAGGCGTCGTATGGATCTCTCGAGCCGCATCGGTTCCTCCATCGCGGGGGTTCGGAAGGCGCGAGCATAGCGGACTTATCACTCCGGTGGTCGGTGCACGCGCAGCTCGAAGACATCCCGCCTGGCGTAATGGCCGATCGGGTCGAAGTCGAGCCGCGACCGCACCACGAGGCTCGGATCGATCTCGGCAGTCAGGATCCCATCCTCGTCCCACAGCGGCCCCGCGATGACCTCGCCGAGCGGATCGACGATCACGCTCCCGCCGCGCGACCCTGTTCGGCCCGAGCCGTCGTCGGGCACGAACTGATTGCAGCCGACGACGTAGCAGCGGCTCTCGAGCGCGACGTGCCGCATCGTCGCCTGCCAGCCGTCGCGCTGGTCGGCGGTGGGGGCGAGATAGACGGTCAGACCGTGCTCGTACATCGCCGCCCGCGCCAGCGGCATGTAGTTCTCCCAGCAGATCAGCCCGCCGACCCGGCCGACCGGGGTCTGGACACTCGTGAGTGTCGACCCGTCGCCCTCGCCCCAGACCAGGCGCTCGCTCGCCGTCGGCTTCAGCTTCCGGTGCTTGCCCAGATACGAGCCGTCCGGGCCGAAGTACGCGATCGAGCAGTAGAGCGTGCCCGAGTTCGGCGCCCCGTCCCGCTCGACGACGCCCACCGCGAGGAAGACCGAGTTCGTGCGCGCGATCTCGCCGAGCCGCGACCCGTCTTCGCCACCGAGCACCACGCTCGCGCCGCGGTACCGCTCGAAGAGCGCTCGCCCCTCTTCCGTGCGGCTGCCGACGACCATGCCGAAGCCCTCGCCCCGCGGGTAGCCCGGCACGAACGCTTCCGGAAACACGACGAGCGCGGCGCCCCGGGCGGCCGCCTCGCCCGACAGACTCGCCACGCGATCCAGGCACGCGTTCTTCTCATAGAGAACCGAGCCGGCTTGCACCGCGGCCACAACGAAGGGCTCGGGACTTTCGGATCCTTCGGTCTTCAATGGCGATTCTCCGTGCCGGGCCGCCGGAACGCCGCGGCGCGGGCATCTGGTAGGCTACCGCATCCTCGGGATACCTCACGGGAGACCACACATGCCGACGATCCGGAGCCGTTCGCTTTCCGCCGCCGCAGCGCTCGCCCTCGCCGCCACGCTGGCCGCACCCTCCGCCGCGCTCGCACAGGACGATCCGCGTGACAGCGGCTATCGCCTCCCGCCGCGCGAGATCGTCGACATCCTCGACGCGCCGCCGACGCCCGCGGTCAGCGTGAGCCCGGACGGCACGACGATCATCCTCGTGGAGCGCGAGAGCCTGCCGCCGATCGCCGAGATGGCCCGCCCGATGGAGCGGCTCGCCGGGCGGCGCCTCGACCCGCAGAACAACGGCCCGCACGGCCCGCGCCGGTACGTCGGGCTGACGCTCCAGAACCTCGAGTCGGGTGAGCAGACCGAGGTCCGCACGCCGGCCGGGACCGGCATCGGCTACCCGTCGTGGTCGCCCGACGGCAGCAAGTTCGCCTTCACCGCGACCCGCAGCGACGGCGTCCAGCTCTACATCGGCGATTCCGAGACCGGGCGTGTCCGCTCGATCACCGGGTGGGATGTCAACCTCGCCGCCGGCGGGATCGACTGGCTGCCGGACAACCGGCGTATCGTCGCGCACCTCGTCCCCGACCGCCGCGACGACATGCCCGAGCGATCGGTCGTCCCGACCGGCCCGGTGTCGCAGGAGAGCGCGGGCCGCACGTCGCCCGTGCGGACGTACCAGGACCTGCTCGAGGACGAGCACGACGAGGCGATGTTCGACTGGCTCATGACCAGCCAGATCGCGGTCATCGACACCAAGACCCGGCGTGAGAAGAAGGTCGGCGATCCGGCCGTCTACGGCTCGGTCACGCCCTCGCCCGACGGCGAGTACCTGCTCGTCAACCGGATCAACCGCCCGTACTCGTACCTGGTGCCTCTGTGGTCGTTCCCCGAGACGACCGAGGTCTGGACCATCGACGGCGATATGGTCGCCGAGATCGCCGACCTGCCGCTGCAGGACACCGTCCCGATCGGCGGCGTGCCGACCGGCCGGCGCTCGATCTCCTGGCAGGCCAACGCGCCCGCCTCGCTCGTCTGGGTGGAGGCGCTCGATGGCGGTGACCCGAAGGCCGAGGCCGAGCACCGCGACAAGGTCATGACGCTGAACGCGCCGTTCACGGGCCAGCCCAAGCAGTTCGTCAAGCTCGAGGACCGCTTCAGCGGCGTGACATATATCGACGGCGGCCGCCAGGCCCTGGCCCGTGAGTACGACCGCGACTCGCGCGTCGCCCGGACGTGGCTGGTGGACTTCAGCCAGACCCGCGCCGAGCCGCGGCTCGTCGAGGAACGCAACATCCAGGACCGCTACGCGGACCCCGGTACGCCGGTCACCACGCGCAACGAGTTCGGACGGCGCGTGGCCCTCGTGGACGGCGACTCGATCTTCATGCGGGGCCGCGGCGCCACGCCGAAGGGCGACCGCCCGTTCCTGCACAAGATGAGCCTTCAGAGCTTCGACAAGACCGAGCTCTGGCGGAACGCCGGCGACAACTACGAGACCGTCGTCGATCTGCTGCCGGGCATGCGCGTCCTGACCAGCTACGAGACGACGACCACGCCCCCGAACTACTACGTCCGCGATCTCGCGCGGGGCACCCGGGAGCAGATCACCGACTTCCCCAACCCGCACCCGCAGCTGACCGGGATCAAGAAGGAGCTGGTCACCTACGACCGCGGCGACGACGTCACGCTCTCGGCGACCCTTTACCTCCCGCCCGACTACCGCGAGGGCCAGGAGCTGCCGCTCGTGGTCTGGGCCTACCCGCGTGAGTTCAACGACGCCCGCACCGCCGGCCAGATCGCCGGCTCGCCGCACCGGTTCACGCGCATCGGCGGCTACAGCCACCTGTTCTTCCTGACGCAGGGCTACGCGGTCATGGACGGCGCGACGATGCCGGTCATCGGCGACGACCCCGAGACCGTCAACGACACGTTCATCGAGCAGATCGTCGCCGCCGGCGACGCGGCCGTGCGGTTCGCGGCCGAGCGGGGCGTCGCCGACGCCGACCGCGCCGCGGTGGGCGGGCACAGCTACGGCGCCTTCATGACGGCGCACCTGCTGGCCGCCTCGGACACGTTCAGGGCCGGCATCGCCCGTAGCGGGGCCTACAACCGCACGCTCACGCCGTTCGGGTTCCAGAGCGAGCGGCGCACGTTCTGGCAGGCCCCGGACGTCTACTTCGAGCTCAGCCCGTTCATGCACGCCGACGAGATCAACGAGCCCGTGCTCCTGACCCACGGCATGATCGACAACAACTCGGGCACCTTCCCGATGCAGTCCGAGCGCATGTACCACGCCATCAAGGGCCACGGCGGGACCGTCCGACTCGTGATGCTGCCCTACGAGAGCCACGGCTACCGCGCCCGCGAGTCGGTCATGCACGTGCTGGCCGAGATGATCGATTGGCTCGACGAGCACGTGAAGTACGCCGAGGCCCGCGGCGGCGACGCCCGCTACGAGGCCGGCGAAGAAGACTGAGCACCGAGCGGGCCAGACCGCGGGAGACACGCATGCGACTCCGACTCACGCTCGCCCTGGCGGCGGCGCTGTCATCGACCTCGCCCGTTCTTGCCCAAGAGGGCGATCGCGACGAGTACCTCGACCGGGCCGTCCGGCTGATGCGCCGGACGCCGCTGATCGACGGCCACAACGACCTGCCCTGGCAGATGCGGGGCCGCGCCAGCAATAAGGTCGCCGAGTTCGACCTCTCGGTCGATCGATCGCGGGACTTCCCGGACAACCCGTTGCACACCGACATCCCCCGCCTGCGTGAGGGGCGCGTCGGGGGGCAGTTCTGGTCGGTGTACATCCCGATCCGCCGTCGCGGGGGCGGGCCCAGCGACGTCCAGACGGTCATGGAGCAGATGGACGTCGTCCACCGCCTCGCGGCGATGTACCCGGACGACCTCGAGATCGCGCTGACCGCCGAGGACGTGGAGCGGGCCTTCCGCCGCGGGAAGATCGCCTCGATGATCGGCATGGAGGGCGGTCACTCGATCAACAACTCGCTGGGCGCGCTGCGGGCGTGCTACGCGATGGGCGCCCGCTACATGACGCTCACGCACAGCCTCGGCACCCTCTGGGCCGATTCGGCGACCGGCCAGCGGATCCGAGGCGGGCTGACACCATTCGGCGAGGAGGTCATCCGCGAGATGAACCGGCTCGGCATGCTCGTCGATCTCTCGCACGTCTCGGCCGAGGTGATGCACGACACGCTCGACGTCGCCGAGGCGCCCGTGATCTTCAGTCATTCCTCGGCACGCGGGCTCGTCGATCATCCGCGGAACGTCCCCGACGACGTGCTGCTCCGGCTGCGAGAGAACGGCGGTCTCGTGATGGTCACCTTCGTGCCTTCGTACATCAGCCCCGCGGTTCGTGCGCATAGCCTCGCGCGGCGCGCCGAGGTCGCCCGACTGCAGGACCTGCACGGCGGTGACGGCGACGCGGTCCGCTCGGGCCTCGAGGCCTGGACGGACGAGAACCCAACGCCGAGCGCGACGATCTCGGACGTCGCCGACCACATCGAGCATGTGAAGGAAATCGCCGGCATCGAGCACGTCGGAATCGGCGGCGACTACGACGGCATCAGCTCGCTGCCCGTCGGACTCGAGGACGTCTCGACATACCCCGATCTCATCGCCGAGATGCTCCGCCGCGGCTGGAGCGACCGGGAGGTCCGGGCGCTGCTGGGCGAGAACGTCCTCCGCGTCATGCGGTCGAACGAGCGTGTCGCCGAGCGGCTGCAAAAGGAGCGCCCCGCCTCGGACGCGATCATGGAGGAGCTCGACGCGGATTACGTCGCCCCGCCCGAGACGGTCTCGAGCGCCGGCGGCTGATCTGGTCTGAGAATCCGCCAGCGGCTGCCCCCCGAGCCGCTGATCCTCGACCCGTCCCGGCTGTATCGATACAATAGGCCCGCCGTGCCAGGGGGATCTGTGTATCTGGACAACGCCGCGACCAGCTGGCCCAAGCCGGCCGAGGTCGGTCGCGCGATGTCCGAGTTCTTGGCCTCGTCGGCGGGCAACCCGGGCCGCGGCGGTCACGCGCTCGCCCGTGCCGCGGCCGAGCCGATCGAGTCGGTCCGCGAGTCGCTCGGGTCGATGCTGAAATCGCCCTGCCCGAACCGCGTCGTCATGACGGGCGGCTGCACCGATTCGGTCAACCTCGCGCTGCACGGCGTGCTCAGGGGAACGCTGCGGTCCTGCGGCGAGATGAAGCCGAGCGTCATCACCACCGTGGCCGAGCACAACGCCGTCTTGCGCACGCTGCACTGCTACCAGACCCAGGGCGAGATCGATCTGCGCATCGTCCCGACCGACGGGCGTGGCCTCGTCGATCCCAAAGAGCTCATCTCGCACGTGACCGATTGCACCGTCCTGGTCTGCGTGACGCACGCCTCGAACGCGATGGGCACGATCCAGCCGGTCGCGGAGATCGGTCGGCGTCTGCGCGCCGCGAACCCGCGGGCGCTGTTCTTCGTGGACGCCGCCCAGACGGTCGGTCACATGCCGGTCGACGTCGAAGCCGAGGCGATCGACCTGCTCGCGATCGCGGGCCACAAGGGGCTTCTCGGGCCGACCGCGACGGGGGCGCTCTACGTGGGGCCGCGCGCCTTCGAGGACGGCGAGGAAGGCCGCCTGTTCTGCCAGCGGCGCGGCGGCACGGGCGCGCGGGCCGAGGGGCTCGAGATGCCGAACGTCCTCCCCGACGCGCTGGAGGCCGGGACCTCGAACGCGGTGGGGTTCGCCGGTCTCGCGGCGGCGCTGGAATCGGCGCCGGCAGCGCGTCACGTGGTGGAGGCACGCCACACCGGGCGCATCATGCAAGCGCTCTCCGCGCTCGAAGGCGTCACGATCTACGGGCCGACCTCCGGCGATCCTCGGACGCCCGTGGTCCTGTTCAATATCGCCGGACGCGATGCCCGCGAGGTCGGGTGCGAGATGGACAGCCGCTTCGACGTCTGCGTCCGCGGCGGCACGCACTGCGCGCCGCTGCTCCATCAGCACATCGGCACCGGTCAGGAGCGTGATCGCGCCGCCGAGGCGGGCGGGGTCCGCGTCAGCCCGGGCTGTTACACGTCGGACGACGACGTCGACCGATTCCTCGCGGCCGCGAAGTCGCTCGCCGAGGAGGCGGTCCTCGCCGGGCGCTAGCCTCCGACGGGCGCCGAGAGCGGCAAGGAGGTCACCGCGTGTTCTTTCGCATGTTCTACGACGACGATCTCGCGCAGGCGTCGTACCTCATCGGCTGCCCGGGCTCGGGCGAGGCGATCGTGGTCGACGGGCTACGCGATATCGAGCAGTACCTCGACGCCGCGGCCCTCCAGAAGCTCAAGATCGTCGCCGCCGTCGACACGCACGCCCACGCCGACTTCGTGACGGCCGTGCCAGAGCTCGCGGCGCGAACCGGGGCCCGCGCGCACTACAGCGCCGAGGGCGGCCCGGACTGGACCCCGAAGTGGGCCGCGGGCTTCGACGCGGTCGCGCTCCGGGACGGGGACGAGATCCGGCTCGGCGGCGTGAGCCTCGTCGCGCATCACACGCCGGGTCACACGCCCGAACATCTGTGCTTCAAGGTCCGCAGCGCCTCGGCCGGCGAGGCGATGGGGGTGCTGACCGGCGACTGCGTTTTCGTCGGTGACGTCGGACGCCCCGACCTGCTCGAGAAGGTCGCCGGCGGCCTGGACACCATGCGGCCGGCCGCCGCGGAGCTGCACAAGAGCGTCAACTGGCTGCTGGGCCTCGACGACCATCTCCAGCTCTGGCCGGGCCACGGCGCCGGCAGCGCCTGCGGCAAGGACATGGCCGCGGTGCCCCAGTCCACCATCGGCTACGAGCGCCGCTTCAACACGATGCTCAAGAGCGCCGCGAGCGAGGGCGAGTTCGTCGAGAATGTCCTCAGCGGCCAGCCTGACCCGCCGTCGTACTTCGCGCGAATGAAGCGGATCAGCATCGACGGTCCGCCGATCCTCGGCTCCACACCGATCCCGCCTCTGATCGCCTACGACGCCCTTCCCGCGGGCGATGTGGCGGATGCCGTCGTCGTCGATCTCCGGCCGTGGCCAGAGTTCCGCTCGGGTCACCGCCCGGGATCGCTCAGCGCGCCGCTGGACGAGATCTTCACGACCAGTATGGGCAGCATGATCCGCCCCGAGCAGCGGGTGTTCTTCATTGGGAACCCACCGCAGTCCGCCGAGGCCGCGCGGCGCCTCGTCCGAGTCGGCATCGATGGCTTCGGGGGATTCGTCGAGCCGGCCGACCTGCCCGCCGAACTGCCCGGGCGGATCGGCGAGATCACGTCGGCGGATCTCATCGCCAGTCCCGACGCCGTCGTGCTCGACGTTCGCAAGCTCAGCGAGCACGACGAGGGCCACCGCCCCGGCACGCCTTGCATCGCGCACGTCCAACTCATCGATCGCCTCGACGAGCTCCCGGAGGGCGGCCCGCTCCACCTGATCTGCAAGACCGGCCGGCGATCGGCGCGGTCCGCCGCGTTCATCAGCCGGATGACAGGACGCGAGGTCGTCAACGTCATGGGTGGCTTCGAGGGCTGGAAGGCCGCGGGCGGCGAGATCGAGAAGTGAACCACGCCGCGCTGAGGGCCCGCGCATGATCGCCGCGGCGATCGGCGCGATCATCGTCGGCGTGACGCTCGGCGTCCTCGGCTCGGGCGGATCGATCCTGACAGTGCCGCTGCTCGTCTACCTCGTAGGCCACGAGGAAAAGGCGGCGATCGCCGAGTCGCTCGCCATCGTCGGCTTCATCGCGCTCACCGGCGCCATCAACCGCGCCCATCGGGGACAGGTCGACTGGAACGGGGTCATCCGTTTCGCGCCCGCCAGCGCGATCGGCGCCGCGGTCGGCTCGGCGCTGCTGGCCCCGCTCCTGCCCGGGCCGGTCCAGCTGATGGGCCTCGGCGTCCTCATGCTCGTTGCGGCCCAACGGATGGGCCGTCGGACGTCGGAGGTCTCCCGCAAGCCCAAGGCGGCGATCTGGTTCATCCTCGCCGGTCTCGGCGTCGGGCTCGCGACGGGCCTGCTCGGGGTCGGCGGCGGGTTCATGATCGTGCCCGCGCTGGTGCTGATCGGCGGGCTGGAGATGCACCGGGCCACCGGCACCAGCCTCGCCCTGATCGCCCTGCAATGCACGATCGCGCTCGTGTTCTCAGACCAGATCGGCGAGATCGATCTCACCACCGTCGCCCTCTTCGCCGCGCTCGGAGCCGCCGGGGCCCTCGGCGGACAGCGTCTGGCGTCGAAGTTCGACCACGCGACCCTCAAACGCGTCTTCGCGATCTTCCTCGTATTGCTGGCCCCGGCGATGATCGTTCGGGAATTGATAGATCTCCGGTCGCCGGACGAGCCGCCGGACGAGGGCGCGGAGACGGCTCCCGCGACCGGCCTCGAGCCGTGAAGATCGGGCCCGGATCACGGGTCCTGATCCTGGTGCCCGTGGTAGGGCTGGGCCGACACAGGCCGCTGTGCTAGCTTGTGGCGTCGGGACGTCCGCGTCCCAGGAACGAGGGAATCGGGGCGGGCCGATCGCGTGTGGCCGCGATCGGCCGGCTCAGGGAGGAAGGAAACCGATGCGATTCGATCTGACCCGCTCGCTCTGCCGGGCGACGGCGGTGGCGGCTCTCGCGGCCGCCGGCACCGCGCACGCCGATGATCATGAGTCCGAGGCCCCCGACTTCGGCGATCTGCTCGGCGCGATGCCGGCCCGCTCGATCGGCCCGTCCGTCGTCTCCGGCCGTATCAGCGATCTGGCGGTGAACCCGCACAACCCCAGCGAGTACTACGCCGCGGTCGCGTCGGGCGGC
This sequence comes from Planctomycetota bacterium, assembly GCA_038521625.1. Lineage (GTDB taxonomy): Bacteria > Planctomycetota > Phycisphaerae > Phycisphaerales > UBA1924 > JBCBKP01. The sequence continues at coordinate 26,417 of JBCBKP010000010.1, read as the reverse complement.
CTGTGGAAGACCACCGACAACGGCACGACCTGGACGCCGGTCTTCGACCGCCAGTCGGTCTACTCGATCGGTTGCGTCGTCATCGATCCGAGCGACACGAACGTCGTCTGGGTCGGCACGGGCGAGAACAACAGCCAGCGCAGCACCGCGTGGGGCGACGGCGTCTACAAGTCGATCGACGGCGGCCGCACTTGGAAGCACGTGGGGCTGAAGGACAGCCAGAAGATCGGGATGATCACGATCGATCCGCGCGACAGCGACGTCGTCTACGTCGCCAGCCAGGGCCCGCTCTGGAACTCGGGCGGCGAGCGCGGGCTGTACAAGACGACCGACGGCGGCGAGACCTGGGAGAAGATCCTCGAGATTTCCGAGCACACCGGCGTCAACGAGGTCCACATCGACCCCGAGGACCCGGACACGCTCTACGCCGCGGCCTATCAGCGCCAGCGCAAGGTGTGGACGCTCATCAACGGCGGCCCGGAGTCGGGCGTCTACAAGTCGACCGACGGCGGCGCCAACTGGCGGAAGATCAATCGCGGGCTGCCGGGCGGCGACAAGGGCAAGATCGGCCTGGAGGTCTCGCCCGCCGACCCGAACCGGCTCTGGGCGATCGTCGAGGCGTCCTCGGGGCAGGGCACCTTCCGCTCGGACAACAAGGGCGAGAGCTGGTCGCGCGTCAGCGGTTACATGAGCTCCAGCCCGCAGTACTACAACGAGCTGGTCGCCCACCCGCACGACCCGGACATCGTGTTCTCGCTCGACACGCTGCTGCGCATGTCGACCGATGGGGGCCGGACCTTCCCGAGCGTCCACGACCGCAGCGTCCACGTCGACTACCACGCGCTGTGGATCAACCCGAACGACACCGACCACTGGATCGCCGGCAACGACGGCGGCGTCTACGACACCTTCGACGGCGGCGGCGCGTGGCGATTCATCCACAACATGCCGATCACGCAGTTCTACAAGGTCGCGATCGACAACGCCGAGCCGTTCTACAACGTCTACGGCGGCACGCAGGACAACAATACCTTCGGCGGCCCCATCCGGACGATCTACAACGGCATCCAGAACGAGGACTGGTACAACATGGTCGGCGGCGACGGATTCGAGCCCGCCATCGACCCGACAGACCCGAACATCGTCTACGCGCAGTGGCAGTACGGCAATCTCGTCCGCCACGACCGGCGCAGCGGCGAGATCACCGACATCAAGCCCCGCGAGCGGCCGGGCGACGAGCCGTACGTGTTCAACTGGGACTCGCCGCTATTCATCAGCCCGCACAGCCACACGCGGATCTACTTCGGCGGCCGGCAGCTCTACCGCTCCGACGACCGCGGTAACTCGTGGACGCCCGTCTCCGGTGACCTGACACGCGGGCTGGACCGCAACCAGCTCGCGGTCATGGACAAGATCCAGCGCCCCGAGGCGGTCGCGAAGCACAACTCGACCTCGATCTACGGCAACACCGTCGCGGCCGACGAGTCGCCCCTCAAGGAGGGGCTCATCATGGTCGGCACCGACGACGGGCTGATCCACGTGACCCGCGACGGCGGCGAGGCGTGGACGACGTTCATGACCGAGGACATCGGCGCCCCGAAGCTGGGCTACGTCGCCGGCGTCACCACCTCGCGCCACGACGAGGACGAGATGTTCGCGGTTATCAACAACCACAAGGAGGGCGACTTCGCGCCCTACATCTTCCATACGGCCGACGGCGGCGAGACGTGGACCAACATCGCGGGTGATCTGCCCGAGAACGACGCGGTCTGGGCGGTCCGCCAGGACCACGAGGACCCCGACCTGCTGTTCTGCGGCACCGAGTTCGGCGCCTACGCCAGCAGCGACGCCGGCGAGCACTGGCACAAGATCCGCGGCATCCCGACGATCTCCGTCCGCGACCTCGAGATCCAGCGTGACTGGAACGACGTGGTCTTCGCGACCTTCGGCCGCAGCTTCTACGTGCTGGATGACTACGCGCCGCTGCGGGACCACGACGACCTCGACGCGGGCGGCGAGGCCGTGCTCTTCGACGTCCGCCCCGCGCCGCTCTTCGTGCCCGCGAGCAAGGGCCGCGGCAGCCAGGGCAACAGCTTCTACCGCGCCGACAACCCCGACTACGGCGCCATGATCACGTACGCGATGAGCGAGGGTCTCACGACGCTGCGTGAGGATCGGCGCAAGGCCGAGCGCGACGGCGATGCGCCGTACCCGACGATGGACGAGTTCCGCGCCGAGGACAACGAGCGGGCCCCGCAGGTCTTCCTGACCATCCGCCACCCAGACCACGGCGTGCTCCGCCGGATCCCCGTGGGGCGGGGCAAGGGCGTCCGCCGCGTCGCCTGGGACCTGACCATGTCGCCCATGAACCCCGTCACCAGCGCCTCCGGCGGCGGCTTCGGCGGGATCCGCGTCGCCCCGGGCGAGTTCAGCGTCACGCTCGACGTGGAGGACGAGGGCGAGCTGCGTCGTCTCGCCGGCCCGATCGACTTCGAGGTCGAATCGCTCGGGCTCGCCACGTTCGAGTCTGGCGACCACGAGGCCGCGATGGCGTTCCGGGTCGGGGCCGCGCGCCTCAGCGGCGCGGTCCGCGCCACCTCGATCGTTGCCGGCGAGATGGAGGACCGGATCGGGATCCTCCGCAACGCCATGATGCGGACGCCGGGCGCGACGGAGTCGATGATGAGCCGGCTCGAGGGCCTGCGCGAGCGCATGAACGAGGCGATGGTCGTCCTCCGTGGCGACGCCACGCTCCGCCGCCAGGACGAGGCGGCGCCGGTCTCGCTCACCGGGCGTCTCGGGGCGATCGGCTTCGCGCTGAACCGGGTCACCTCCGACCCCACCGGCACCCAGATGGAGCAGTACGCGTACGCCAGCGAGGAGCTCTCGGATCTGCTGCCCACGCTCCGTCGCCTCCAGGAGGACATCGAGACCCTCGAGTCCGATCTCGGCGAGGCCGGCGGGCCCTGGACGCCCGGCATCGGGCTGCCGGACTGGGACCACGGCGGCAACTGAAGCCCCGGCGTCAGACAACCGATTCTGTGTGGACGGCGGGGTACCCTTGGGTGCCCCGTCGTTTCTTTGGAGGAGTTCGACCGATGCTCGTCTGCCCGGAAACCAAGCTGCCCGTCCGTGAGGTGTCGCTGGAGGAGGCCGAGGCCGCGATCGGCGGCAAGATCGGGCCCGTCCAGCGTTCCGGGCGCCCGGCCGAGCCGTTCGGGACGAGCGAACGCGTCATGCTCCGCGAGGACAACGGCGCCGCGTACCCGATCGCCCGGGGCCTGCCGATCCTGATGGCGCCGGAGGTGCTGCTGCCGGAAGGCACCGAGAAGAGATTCGACCTCACGCTCCCCCAGTACGCCGAGGCGTACGAGGAGATGGAGTTCTACAACTCCGTCGCCTCCGAGAACGCCGAGAAGGTCAAGCGCGAGGCCGACTACTTCTACGGGCGGGTGCTCAAGCTGCCGGAGAGCGAGCGGGAGAACTTCCCGGATCCCAAGGAGGCCTGGCTCGATGCCTCGTACGACTGCCGAGCGCAGTACGACGCCTACAAGCACATCGCGCCCGTGAAGGACAAGATCGTGGTGCAGCTCGGCGGTTCGGGCATCGCCGCGAGCTACTTCGCGCTTGCGGGCGCAAAGGAATGCTGGCTGCTCAGCCCGATGATCGGCGAGGTCGAGTTCGGCCAGCTCCTGATGGAGGAGGTCGGCCACGGCGACAAGTTCCGCGGCGTCGTTGGCGTCGGGGAGGAGCTACCGTTCGCGGACGGCTCGGTCGATGCGCTGTACTCGGGCGGGTGCGTGCACCACATGGAAACGGCGACCGCGATGCCGGAGTTCCGGCGTGTGCTCGCGGCGGGCGGGGCGCTCGCCGCAATCGACCCCTGGAAGGCCCCGCTTCACACGTTCGGCACGAAGCTGCTGGGCAAGCGCGAGACCAGCGTCTACTGCCGCCCGATCGACCCGCGCCGGCTCGAGCCACTGCACGCGACGTTCGAGGAATCGACCGACACCCGCTACGGGGCGCTGACGCGGTACCCCATGCTCGCGCTCTCGAAGTTCGGCATCAAGTTCCATGGCGCGTCGCTGTACCCGCTGTTCGCGTTCGACGACGCGGTGGCGGGGATCATCCCGCCGTTCCGGCGCGGCTGGGGCAGCAGCATCGCGCTGCTCGCACGCAAGGCGCCGGGCTAGCGGTCTAGGCGATCGACTTCGTGGCCGGCGGCAGACGTAGATAGCGTCTGAGGTGGTACGACCCGAAGTAGAACGGGCCGGTGTCGATCAGCGCGACCAGTACCTTGAAGGCGTAGCCGGTCGCGATAAAGAGCGCCAGCTGTCGGGCGAGCGATCCACCCGGATCGATCGGGAGCGCGTTCGCGTAGAAGTGCGTGATCAGGATCACCGCCGACGTATCCACCAGCTGGCTCAGGAACGTCGACCCGTTGTTGCGCAGCCACAGGTGCTTGCCCTTCGTCAGCATCTTCCAGAAGTGGAAGACCTGCACGTCCACGAACTGGGCGGCGAAGTACGCGAGCATCGAGGCCGTGACGGCGCCGAACGCCAGCTCGCGCACCCTGAAGAACGGGTAGCCGTTGTCGTTCACGCCGGTGACGGCCCCGGCCTCGTCGGTCGTTACCTCGGGTATGGGCCTGCTCAGGAATTCGGCGCCGTCGACGCCCACGCCCAGGCTGACCGGATCGGGCACAGGCGGCAGCACGCCGCCGACCCAGAGGATGAAGACCACCCAGAGGTTGACGACCAGGCCCATCCAGACGACCCGGTTCGCCCGGGCCCGCCCGTAGCACTCGCAGATGAAGTCGGTGCAGAGGAACGTCAGGGGGTAGGGCAGCACGCCCACGGCGACCGCGAAGCTGAGCTCGCCGAACGTGCCCCAGCTCCAGACCCCGTCGGTGATCGACGCGATCGCGATGAACCGGGTGACGCCCAGGATGTTCAGCATCGCGAGCGTCGCGAGAAAGAGCCCCGCCAGGATCAGGAAGACCCGCTCGCGGCGTTCTTGGAGCGTTCGGGCGTCGAGCTCCGGCAGGCCGTCCCAGGCGTGCTGCTCGGTCGGCAGCGGCATCGGTGCGTGCTTCACGGCCCGAGACTAGCGGGCGGGCGGCACACAATCAGACCCCGACCGGAACGTTCGGGGGACCCGGCGACGTATATTCGACCGATGGCTTCCCCCAGCGAGTCGACCGAGACGCCCGAGCCCAACATCAAGACGGGCGCCCAGCCCGAGAGCCCGGCGCGACCCGCCGCGGACCCGGCGACGATCACCACGCCGATCGAGGCGCTCCTGCTGACTTCCGACCGCCCGATGGCCGCGGCGAAGCTCGCGGAGGTGATCGCGTCGGCGGGGCTCGCCGACGGCGCCGACGCGCGGGCCGTGGACGCGGCGGTCGAGCTCCTGAACGAGGCGTACGAGCGCAGCGGGCGGGCGTTCCGGATCGAGGCGACCGCCGGGGGGTACCGGGTCATGACGCTGCCCGAGCACGCGGGCCTGCTGGCGGCGTTCCACCGGTCGAGGTCGGAGGGGCGGCTCTCGAGGCCGGCCATCGAGACGCTCGCGATCGTCGCCTACCAGCAACCGGTGACGCGGGCGAGGCTCGAGGCGATCCGCGGCGTCGCCTGCGGCGAGGTCCTGCGGTCGCTGCTGGAACGGCGACTGATCTCGGTGGTGGGGCGCGCCGAGGAGCTCGGGCGGCCGATGCTGTACGGGACGACCAGGCGGTTCCTCGAGGTGTTCGGCATCGTCAGCGTGAAGGACTTGCCTAAGCCGGAGGACCTGGCGGCGGTGGAGTTGGACGCGTGAGCACGACCGGCCCCGACGGCGCCCGCGTCCGAATCCGCGAGCGCCGCTACCGGCTGCGGCTGGCGACCCTTCTCTACATGGCATTGACGCTGTTCCTCGCGATCGGCGCGGTGAACAGCCAGAACAACCTGCTGTTCTTCGCGTTCGGCATCGCGATCGCCGGCATGCTCGTGTCGGGGCTCCTTAGCGCGTCGCTGCTCGGGCGCCTCGGTGTGCGCCGGATCTCGCCGCCCCTCGCCGCGGTCGGCGAGGACGTCGAGATCGTCTATCGGGTGACGAACCGTTCGAGCCGCATGCCGGCGCTGGCGCTGCTGCTGGTCGAGCCGATCGCGGGGGAGAGGTCGAGCGACGCGGTCATCGCCTCTATCCCGTACATCGCGCCGCGCGGCAGCGTCCGCGTGGTGGCGCGCGGCCGGGCACGCCGGCGTGGCGTGTTCCCTCTCGTCGGACCGACGATTTCCTCCGGGTTCCCGTTCGGGTTGTTCGGCAAATCGATCGCCTTCCGCGACCCGGATCAGCTCGTCGTGGCGCCGCGGAAGCTGGCCCTGAAGGTCCCTCCGCCGACACCGGCCGGCCGAGGGGCGAGATCGGTCTCGGTCGCAATGGCGCGCGAGGGTGGCGCCGACGAGTTTCTCGGGCTGCGCGACTACCGGCCGGGCGACCCGGCCCGGAAGATCGCTTGGAAGGCCTCGACTCGTCACGGCCGTCTGGTCACCCGTCAGACCGCGGCGCTGGCGACCCAGTCCGTGGGCCTGACGGTGCTCCCGCCGCCGCCCGACGATCCGATCGCGTTCGAGCGCACGCTCGCGTTGATCAGGGCGACGCTGGAGTCCATCGGCGAGCCCGGGCGGGTCGTCGAGCTCCGCGCCGCCTGGCTCGCGAGCGGGACCGAACGCGTCGGTGCGAACTTCGCCGTGGCACGTGAGCGCTCCGAGCTGCTCTCGCGGCTCGCCGCGGCCTCGATGCCGGACGAGACCCCGGCGATCGTCGTTCCGCCCGAGGATCTCGTCATCGGGTACCAATCCCGGTCGGGCGTGCATCTCGCGGCCGCGCGGCTCGATTCGATCTGCGAGATCCCCGACGACGCGACGGAGCTGGGTCCCCCGCGTGACGATCGCGAGCGATCGGGCTGGGACCGACTGCGGCTGATGCTCGCACGCATCCCCGGGACGAAGCCAGCGGGGGCTCTCGGATGAGTCCGGCCGAGCGTCTGCATCGATCGCTGCTCTGGCCCGTGCTCTTCAGCACGCTCGCGTTCGCCGCCGCGGAGTCGACGTCGGGGCTCGGGCTGATCGTGGTGCCGTTCGCGCTGGTTGCCTGGTGGATCACGCGGGGCGATCCCGATCACGCGATGCCCCGCCTCGTGATCAACGTGGCGCTGTTCATGGTGTCGGCGTGGGGCGGTGTCACCGTGCTCGCCGAGGACCTCAGCGTCGAGCTATTCTCGAAGTTCGTCGGGCTGCTCCTCGTGCTCAAGCTGCTCGACCGGCGGCGAGGGCGCGACTCGGCCCAGGTGATCTCGCTGACGGTGTTCCTCACGCTGGGCGCGATCCTGACGAGCAACGGGCTGCTCGTCGGGCTCTCGCTGCTCGGGTACCTGCCCGCGCTGATCGGCTCGCTCATGAGCTTCCAGGTCTTCCGTGCGTCCGAGCACGCCGGGACCGAGCGCGTCGCGGCGGATCCGGGACTGCGGCGCGCGATCCGACGCCAGCTCTGGATCGCCGCGGGGATGGCGGCGCCCGTCGGGGTCGTCATCTTCGTGATCATGCCGAGGCAGCTCGGTACCGAGGCATTCGGCGGCTGGGGCACGGCGTCGGTCGGCCGCGTGGTCGGCTTCAACGACGAGGTCAGCCTCGGCTCGGCGGGGCTGATCAGCGAGTCGACCGAGCCGGTGCTCGATCTCACCGTCTTCGACCGTGAGGGCAACCCGATCGGCCGCCCCGGTCAGCGGTACTACCTGCGCGGCGCGGTCCTCGACTCCTTCGACAACGAGACCGGCCGCTGGCAGCGCTCGGCCGACGACGACCGCGTGCTCGCGCGTCTGGGCAGCGCGGGCATGCTCCGGAGCTTCGCGACCGCGCTCACGAGCGGGGCTCTGAACTGGGACCTCGAGCAGCGCGTCGTCGTCCGGAGCCTCTCGCCGGGGCAGAGCCACCTGTTCGCCGCGTGGCAGCCCCGCTCGATCGAGATCGACGCCCGGGTGCGGTACCGGCGCGACACCGGCGAGCTGCGCGTCCGGGGACGCTCGGGCCGCATCAACTACACCGTCCGCTCGCTCACGACCGGCCGATCCGAGCGGGACTTCTTCGCCCTCTCCGGCGAGCAGGACGCCGAGATCCGGGACGGGCCGAGCGGCCCGGCGCTCGACGCGCCCCTGCTCCGCCAGCTCGCCGTCCAGATCCTCGAGGACGGCGAGGTCTCCCCGGACCCGGTCGAGCGCCCCTGGGATCAGGAGGCCTACGCGGCCTCGCTCATCGAGTCCTACTTCACCCGCGAGGACTTCAGCTACACCCTCGACATCGTCGCCGCGCCCGACGGCCGGTCACCGGTCGAGTGGTTCGTTCTCGACGCGAAGACGGGCCACTGCGAGTACTTCGCGTCCGCGATGGCCGCGCTCTGCCGGACCGTCGGGATCAACGCGCGGGTGGTCACGGGGTACATCGCCGCGGACTTCCACGAGGCCACGGGCCACTACGTGGTCCGTGCCAGCAACGCGCACGCCTGGGTCGAGGTCGAGGTCGAGCCGGAGCTCTGGCGGCGCTACGACCCGACGCCGGCCGCGGAATTCGAACGCCTGCACGAGCCCTCGCGCTCGATGCTCGCCGACCTCCGGCGCACGATCGAATCGATCCAGTTCGCCTGGATCAACGCCATCGTCTCGTTCGACGCCGAGCGTCGAGGCGGCCTGCTGGGCGGCGCCGACGGCGAGAGCGGCCTGACCGGCTTCGAGGAAGACGCCTCGAGGTGGCTCGCCCGGCTGCGCGACTCCGGCACCCGCCCGATCGCGCGCGCGGCGGCGGACGCGCTGACCGCCTCGCTGATCACGCTCGCCGTCGGGATCGGCGCGGTGCTCCTGTGGCACGTGCTCCATGCCCGGCGCACCGGCGGCCCCCGCCAGCCCGGCGGGCGACCCGAGGTCCGCCGGCTCGAGCGGCTCGTGGACCGCGCGTTCGGGAAGCTCGGCGAGCAGCGGCCCGCTTCCGTTCCAAGAGGGATCCACCTGCAGACGATCACGCCGACCGAGTCCGGCACGATCGATCCGATCCGCGCCGCGATCGACGCCATCCACGAGTCGCGATTCGGCAGCCGGACGCGCGACGCGGATGAACTCGCCCGCCTCGCCCGCGACCTGAGGTCGAGCGTCGCGAGCCGCAACGGCGCGCGAGGTCGATAGTCGCCCCCCATTTCCGGCGGATCGGCCCGCCCGATCGCGGGCTCCGATCAAGTGCTTCTCGAGGACGGCCGAAGTCTCGACACGGTCCCTGTCGTCTGTCGAGGAGCATCGAATTGCCCGCCGCCCGATCGAGAACCGAGCGATGGCGTGACGGCCTGCGTCAGATCTGCGAGCGCGGTGGCGGCATCGAGATCGCGGTCGACCGCGGCCAGGGCAACGCGCGACTCGAGCCTGGGACCGAGCCTCTCGCCGGCGCCGATCTCATCTGGCGCGTTCGTCTGCTCCGAGTGGCCGACCGTTTCGTCGAGACCGAGTCCGCCGGCGCCCTCGGCCGCCGAATCGAGCTCGAGCCGGGCACGCGCATCGTCGCCGCGATGACGATCGGGCAGAACCGGTGGATGTTCCGCTCGGTGGTCGAGCACGTCCAGAACGACAAGATCCGGCTCGAACTGCCCGAGCGCGTCGAGCGCTGCACGCGACGTGCACAGCACCGGATCTCGACGGCCGAGCTCCACCTGCCGGAGGTCAGCGTCTGGCCCCTCCGCGACCCGCTCTCGGCTCTCACGGCCGAGCACGCGTGCCGCGCCCGCATCAAGGCCGCGATCGAGTCGGGCACCGTGGAGGACGGCCCGGAGCTCCTCCCGGACGTGGGCGCGAAACTGGCGGCCTACCTGGCGAACATCGGCGGCGGCGGCCTCGGGATTATCGTGCCGCCGGAGCACGTGGGTGCTTTTGCCGATGCCCGCATGCTCTGGACGCGGCTCGACCTCCGCCCGGCCGTGCCGGCCCCGCTCGAGCTGACGACCCGGATCGCCCACTCGCACATCGACAGCTCACGCTCGCTGCACGCCGGCGTCGCGTTCGAGTTCGCGTTCGGCAACGGTCACCGCGACTTCGTGCTCGCGCAGATCGAACGCTACATGGCGTTCCTCCGCGACTCGAGCGCCCGCGCGGCCTGACCCGGAACGAGCGATTACCGGCGAGACTCGCCGCGGACCGGCGTGAAGCGGTCCGCGAACGCGTGAGTCAGCGGGCGTTCCATCACCAAAACCGTGACGTCGCCACCGCCGGAGCGGACGAGCATCGGCCCGATGCCGTCGTTCCAGCTGCCGCGCCACATGCCGTCGCCGGCACGCACGTCCCGCACGCGACCTTGTCTGGTCGCGAACGACGCCTTGCCCGCCTCGGTCGCCAGGTCGAGATCGAGAGCGCCGCCGGCCGGCATCGCCACGCTGACGCGCCCGCGATCGGTCGTCAGGGCGACCGGCCCGACGACGGGCTCGCCGGTCTTCCACTCGATCCGAGCCGCCTCGCCCTCGATCGAACGATTCACGACAGTCACCGCGCCGGTGACCCCGTCGAGCACCACAGGCCCGCCGGCGTTCCGGACCTCGAGCCCGTCCAGCCGCGGCAGTTCGATGAACAGGTCCCCGCGCCCCTCGTTGCGTCCGCCCGAGCGATCGAACCCGGTGACGCGGAGCGCGCCGCGCCCGTCGGGGCCCGGCTCGACCGCGAAGCGGTACTGGAGCGGCGGTGTGTCGCGCGCTCGCCCGTCCATGTCGGAGCCCCAGATCCATCTGATCTTGATCTCGGGGTCGTAGCGGGCGCTCGTCGCGACGCGCACGCTCCCCCTGGGGTTCTCGACCACCAGGGCGATCCGCTCGAACGGCGCCAGCCGCTCCTCGAGGTCGTCCGGCGTGATGTCGAGCGTCTCGACGTTCGACTGGATCCGCTCGAGGATCGAGGGGCCCTCGCAGCCCGCGGCTGTCAGGATCATGCATAGCCCGAGGCTGGCGGCGAGATGCTGGGCTCTTCCAGGCAACGCTTGGCTCCCTTTCGTTCGGGTCGGACGGGGTCGTCTGTTCATCCGAGGCTAACATTGTTCGTCGGGCAGGCGTTGCCCGCAGATCAGTTTGAATCCTTCGCGTCCCGTGGACGCTCGGCGCCCCCGATATCGGGCGATGCCGACCTCCCGGCGTTCGAACAGGCGGACCGCCCCCGGGGCGGATCGCACCGACCACGCCCCCGGCCCGATCGCCGGGTCGGGCACCGGACGCGAGCAGCCGGGCGGCAGCCGCCCGGGGGTTGTCCATGGCTTGGTTCACGACCCTGGCCCAGGCGGCCGGCGGCGGGGCAACGGGGCAGTACGAGCTGTTTCACCTCGTGCTGACCTCCTCGGTGTTGCTGGCGTTCGGAGTCGTCGCCGGTCTGCTCATCGGTCGCGTCCTGACGGGCAAGACGATCGCCGGCGCCAAGCTCGAAGCCGAGCGGATCCGGCAGCAGGCCGAGGAGACGGCCAAGACCGAGATCGAGCGCGTCCGGCTCCAGGCGGAGAAGGAAGCCCTGGCGCGGCGCGATGAGGTCGATCGTGAACTCGACGTATCCCGGAAGGAGCTCCGGGAGGCCGAGCGCCGGCTGAGCAAACGGGAGGACGCGTTCGACCGCAAGGAGGACGAGCAGGAGCGCCGCCAGCGCGATCTGGAGAAGCGGGCCGACCGGCTCTCCGGGCGGGAAGACGAGCTGGCGGTGCTCGAGCGCGAGGCCGCCGAGCGGGCGTCGAAGCTCGACAGCGAGCTCGAGCGCGTCTCGGGGCTGGCTCGCGACGAGGCGCGGGACGAGGTGCTTCGCCGGGTCGAGGAGAGCGCCAGGCTCGATGTCGCCAAGGTCGTGCGAAGGGTCACCGAGGAGGCAGAAGAACAGGCCAAGGAGCAGGCCCGCGAGATCACGCTCATGGCCGTGCAGCGCTACGCCACCGAGCACACCGGCGAGAGCACCGTGCGATCGGTCGCGATCCCGTCGGACGACATGAAGGGCCGGATCATCGGGCGCGAGGGCCGGAACATCCGGGCGTTCGAGAAGGCGACCGGCGCCGACATCATCGTCGACGACACCCCGGGCGTCATCGTCGTCTCGTGCTTCGACAAGGTGCGTCAGGCCGTCGCGGTCGAGGCTCTCGAGAAGCTCATCGCCGACGGGCGGATGCACCCGTCGCGCATCGAGGAGATCGTCGAGAAGACCCAGAAAGAGATCGACAAGAAAGTCCAGAAAGCGGGCAAGGACACGGCGCTCGAGGTGAACCTCGGCGGGCTGAACGGGAAGATCGTCGAGGCGATGGGCAAGCTGCACTACCGCACGAGCTTCGGCCAGAACGTGCTGAGGCACTCGGTCGAGGTCGCGTACCTCAGCCAGATCATCGCCGATCAGCTCGGGCTCGACGGCAAGCTCGCGCGACGCTGCGGGTTCCTCCACGACATCGGCAAGGCGATGGACCACGAGATGGAGGGCGGCCACCCGAAGATCGGAATGGACTTCGCCCGTCAGCACGGCGAGAAGTCCGAGGCGGTCCTCAACGCGATCGGCGGACACCACGGCGACATCCCGTCGACCACCTTCTACACACCGATCGTCATGGCGGCCGACGCCGTGAGCAGCGCCCGCCCCGGTGCGAGGCGGGAGTCGATGGAGCGTTACGTCCAGCGCCTCAACGATCTCCAGGACCTGGCGCTGTCGCAGCCCGGCGTCATCGAGGCGCACGCGATCCAGGCCGGACGCGAGGTGCGCGTGATGATCGACGCCGACCGGGTCAACGACGACGAGGCCTACCTGATCGCCCACGAGATCGCCAAGCGCGTCAGCGACGAGATGACCTTCCCCGGCGAGATCAAGGTCACCGTCCTCCGCGAGACCCGGGCGATCGAGATCGCGCGTTGACCGATGACACCGGCGCGAGCCCCAAGAGACGAAGCCGGCCGCTCCGCACCGCGGCGATCGCCCTCGTGTCGATCGTGGGCCTGGTCTCGATGATGGGCTTCACCGGGCTCCTCGAGCACATGCTTGTCTACTACCCGAGCCGGGCGGAGTTCCCGACGCCCGATCCCTATGAGGACGTGAGCTTCCCGACGAGCGACGGGCTCACGCTCCACGGCTGGTTCATCCCGGCCCGGGGCGTCGAGGGGCCGGCCCCGACGGTTCTCCACACGCACGGGAACGCCGGCGCGATCCCCGAGCACGAGCCGTTCGTCTCGTGGCTCGCGGCGCACGGGTACAACGTCCTGCTCTTCGACTACCGCGACTACGGGCGGAGCGACCGATCCCCGCGCCTGCGAAACCGCGAGGACTTCATCGACGACGGGCTCGCGGCGTACGAGTATCTGCTCTCCCGTGAGGACGTCGTCCGGGACCGCGTCGCGCTCCTGGGCTTCAGCCTGGGCGCCGCGATCGGCTCGAACGTCGCGGCGCGTCAGGAGGGCATCTCGGCGGTCGTCCTGTGCGCCGGATTCAGCTCGTTCCCCGCCGTCGCGTCGGACTACGTCCCGCTCCTCGGCGCCGTCGTCATGCCCGGCGGCTCGGCGCCGGCCGAGGCGGTCGCCGCACTCGGCGACCGGCCGCTCCTGATCGTGCACGGCGATTCGGACGGCATCGTCAACAAGCGACACGCCGGGATCCTCCGCGACGCGGCGGAGTCGGCGGGCGTCCCGACGGAGTTCCACATCGAGCCCGGCGCAGACCACAACGGCCTGCTGCTGGAGCAGACCGTGCGGTCTCGGGTCCTGCGGTTCCTCGAGGACTGGCGCGGCGGCTGATCAGGACTCTTCGGGGGCCGGGCTCGCGACCGCCTGCGGCGCCGCGGGCTGGCCGATCACCGACGGGTCGATCTTGAACCGGCGGATCTCGTCTCGGAGCGCCGAGGCCTTCATGGCGACCTGCTGGGTGGCCGCGGCGGTCTCCTCCGCCCCGACCGCCGATGCCTCGAAGGCCCGCCGCATGTCGGCCGAGGTCTCCGCGATGCCCGAGCTCGCGCTGTTCTGCTCCTCGCAGGCCGCGGCGATGCCCGCGATCATCTTGCGGACCTCCTCGGTCGCCTCGAGGATCTCGCGGAGCGACTCGCCGGACTCGTTCGCCTTCTGCAGGCCTTCCTCGACCTTCTCGCGACCGCCGGTCATCTTCTCGAGCGCGACCGTCGTCCCCGACTGGATCGCGCCGATGACCTGGCGGATCTCGTCGGTCGCCTCGGTCGTGCGGTCGGCGAGCTTGCGGACCTCGTCGGCGACGACGGCGAAGCCGCGTCCGTGCTCGCCGGCGCGGGCGGCCTCGATCGCGGCGTTGAGGGCGAGCAGGTTGGTCTGCTCGGCGATGTCGTTGATGACGCCGACGGCCTCGCCGATGCGGTCGGACTGGGCGCCCAGCTGCTCGATGGCCTGCGAGGTCTCGTTCACCGCGCCGGCGATCTGGTTCATGCCTTCGACGGTGTTGCCCACCGACTTCTCGCCGGTCTGCGCGCTCGACCCCGCCCGCTCCGCGGCCCCGGAGGCGTCGGCCGCCGTCTGGGCGACGTCGCCGACCGAGGCGCTCATCTGCTCGGCGGCGGCGGCCAGCTGCTCGACCTGGCCGCGCTGCGTCGCCAGCGAGCTGCTCATCTCTTCGTTCTGGGCCGTGATCTCCTCGGAGGCCGCGGCGGTCTCGTTGGTCGCGCCGCTCACCGCGGATACGACGTCGTGGATCCGGGTCGCGAAGCGGTTGAACCCGCGGGCGACGGTGCCGATCTCATCGGACCGCTTCTCGTCGAGGCGCTTGGTCAGGTCGCCATCGCCGTCCGCGATCTCGATCAGCGCCTGACCGAGCTGCGTGAGCGGCCGCGAGAGCATCGCGCGGAGCGCGATCACGAGGCCGACGATCCCGAGCACGCCGACCGGGATCGCGACCATCATCCCCTGGCCAACGAAGCCGGCGACCTGCGCGTCGAGCTGGGCCAGCGGCGTGACGACCTCGTACGCGCCGTGGGTGTCGCCGGGCGCCCAGCCCTCCATGGCGAAGCCCAGCGGGTCGAGCCCGTCCCCGTCCTCGTCGTAGACCTCGGGGTCGCCGTGACAGACCATGCAGCTCGCGTCGAGCTCGATCGCCCGGACGTAGTGCATGCTGTTGGTCGCGGTGTTGATGCGCGACAGCTGCTTGCCGTCGCCGGCCCTCACCTGCGTCTCGAGGTCGCGGAGCAGCGACTCGCGGAAGCCGCCGGGCTCCGGGGTGTTCTCCGGATTCCGGGCGTCGAACGCGACCACCTTGAAGTCCAGACCCTCGTCGCGGGCGGCGTTGCCGGCGGTCGTCCAGCCGACGACGACCGGGATCGCCTCGAAGAGCCGTGTCTCGCGGACGTCCCCGCCCGACTCCTTGACCCGGATGGCCTCCTCGAGCAGCGTCGGCATGTCGACGGCGCCCGACTGGATCAGGGCGGACTGGTGCGCCTTCGCTTGGTCGGCGACCGCGGTGAACGCCGACGACTTCGAGACCATCGCCTTCTGGGCGTCGGACTGGTACCCCATCACGAAGACCGCATAGCTGACAGAGACCACGACCACGAGCAGCGCGACCGCGACGATGGAGATTTTCGTACCCAGTTTCAGGCGTCCGATGAACGACAGCATGACCGGCTCCCTCTGGCGGCACCCGCCGCGCGTCCGGCATCGACGGTCGGGGGGTCGAACATTGATGACAGCCCGGTCCACAATCAGAAATGGGTGCGGCTCCGCGCGGGACATCCCCGGACCGGATTAGGAGACTCGCCCCGGGCGCGCCGCGCGACGGCGCTACCAGGCGTGGTCCGCGATCCTCGCTAGAGGCCGCGAGACCAGCGGAGCGGGGCCGAGAGCACCGTGATGTCCGCGGAGCGGAGCAGGTCGCGGGCCAGGTCGTCCGCGGCGATCCGCTCTTTCCGGACGCGGAGCGTCGACTCGATCTCGGCCCGCGATGCCTCGAGCGGCACGCCGGTGGGCGGCAGCATCCGCTCGAGTCGCACGACCGCGAAGCCGTCGTCGAGCGCCATGACACTCGAGACCTCGCCCTCGGCGAGCCCGCCGATCAGCGAACGCACGGTCTGGGGGAACGCGGGATCGGCGAGGCTCAGCGGATCGAGCAGCCCACCCCGGGCGGCCGAGGCGTCGTCCGAGCGATCGACGGCCAGCGCCGCGAACGCCTCCGAGGAGCCCCCAAGGGCGAGGATCTCGTCGCGATCGGCGGCGGCCTCACGCTCGGTCGCTCGCGTGTGCACCCGCACGATGTGCCGCTCGCCGTGCCGGATCGAATGGGCGAGTCGGATCTCGTCTTCCCGGACCTCCACCGAGCCGGCGACGAGCGCCCTCAGGATCGCGTTCCGGCGGAGCAGACGCCCGAACCGGTCCGGTCCTAACCCCCTGTCTCGGCGGAGGCGTTCGACGACTTCGGCGCCCGATGTCGCGTCGAGACCCGATTCGCGGCGCAGAGCCCGGGCGAGACGCTCGCTCTCGGCCTGGAGCATCGCAGGAGTGATCTCGATCCCGTTCCGCGTCGCCTCCCGGTCCAGGAGCCTGTCGAGGAGCGCCTCATCGAGGACCGCCCGCCCGGCGGCCTCGGCGAGCGGCTCGAACAGCTCGGATCGGTCGATCGTCAGGCCGTTGACCACGGCGACGGTCTCGGACGCGGATCTCCGCGTCACCGCCGACTCGCCCTGGGTCGGTCCGCTCGCACATCCGGCGGTCGATCCGATCACGACGGCCGTGGCCACGAGCATTCGTTGGATCCGTCTGTCCATGCCGGAGCGTATTGGCTGTGATGACGGCCGGTCTGCGAGCATCCGTACCATCGCGCATGCCCGAGCCCGCCGCGCCGGTCCGACGCACCGTCTGCCCATACTGCGGGGCGTTCGCGCGCGCGGACCAGCCCTGCGGGAGTTGCGGCGGTCGCTTCGACGCCCTGTCCCGGCGGGCCTCCCAGGACGAGATGGGACCCTGGTTCGTGCGTGATCAGGCCCGCCCGCACATGCCGGGCTGCCGATTCGAGACGATCGAACGCATGATCGAGCGGGGCGTGATCACGCCCGATACCGTCGTCCGCGGGCCGTCGACGAACCAGTTCTGGACGCTCGCCCGCTGGGCTCCCGGGATCGCCGAGCTGTTCGGGATGTGCCACGCTTGCGGCTCGGCCGTTCGGCCCGGCCAATTCCTTTGCTCGAACTGCAGCTCGCCGCTGACGATCGATCGCGACCGCCAGCACCTCGGGCTGCTGCCGCCATCGGGCCTCCGCGAGCCCACAACCGCGGCCCTCGATCGTCCCGTGGTTCATACCGAGTCGCCCGTTGGCCTGCAGCCTCCGGCCCCCGATGCGTTCCAGAGCGTCGACCTGGAGCCCGAATCCGAGCCGAGAGGGGCGGCCCGGGCGCGGCGTTCGGGCATGCCGGTCCTCGCGATCGCGGCGATCGTGACGGTGCTCCTGCTGGCCGCGGCCGCCGGCTGGACCAAGGACCTTTGGCTGTCGACGTCAGAGCCCCGCGCCGAGGCGGCGCCGACGGCCGAGTCCGCGGTGCCCGCGCCGGCGACCGGGCCCGAGACGGAGTCGGCGGTTGCCGATCTCGCGCCGGAGCCGGAGGCGTCGGAGCCGGCCGGCCCGACATGGGCCTCGGAGCGTCCGCGGATCGAGGCCCTGATCGCGATCGGTGATCGGGCCTCGCTCGAGGCGGCCCGCGACGCGCTGCTCGCGCTCGAATCGACGGGCGAGCTCGGCGAGGAAGCGAGCCTGGCGCTCGAGACGGTGCAGCGTGAACTCGTCCGCCTGCGGTTGCGCGACCCCGGGATCTAGCGGCGAGCCCGGGCGAAGGCGTGCGTAGCATCGGGCTCGCCTGAAAGCGCTTCCGCCCCCGCCCACGGAGAGAGCCCGATGCACGTGCTGATCGCCGACAAGGTCGAACGCGAACTCATCGACGCCCTCGAGGCCGGGGGCTGCACCGTCACGTGCCAGCCCGAGCTGGAGGGCGATGCGATCGCGGCGGTGCTGAACGAGCACGCGAGCGGCGCGTTGATCGTCCGGTCGACGAAGGTCCGCGAGCCGGTGCTCGCCGCCGCGCCCGATTCGCTGCGTCTGATCGTGCGTGCGGGGGCGGGGTACGACAACATCGACCATGCGTTCGCTGCCATGCGGGAGATCTCGGTCTGCAACTGCCCGGGCATGAACGCGGTGGCGGTGGCGGAGCTGGCGATGGGGCACCTGATCGCGCTCGATCGGCGGCTGGTCGAGCAGACCAACGAGATGCGGGCCGGGCACTGGTTCAAGAAGGAGTACGCCAAGGCCCGCGGCCTGAAGGGGCGCGAGCTGCTGGTCGTCGGGACCGGCGCGATCGGCTTCGAGGTGATCAGGCGGGCCCAGGCGTTCGACATGCGGGTGAGCGCGCAGTCGAGAAGCCTGACCGAGAGCCGGGCGCGGGCGCTCAACATCGGCTGGGTCGAGTACACGCGTGAGGCGCTGCTCGCGGCGCTCCCGCGGTTCGACGCGGTCTCGATCCACGTCGCCGCGACCGACCACACCCGCGACATGTGCGACAGGGCGTTCTTCGGGGCGATGAAGCTGGGCGCGATGTTCGTGAACACGAGCCGCGGCGAGATCGTCGTCGAGGACGACCTCGTCGAGGCGGTGAGCGCCGGTCGGATCCGCGCGGGCGTGGACGTCTACCGGGGCCAGCCGGCGAGCAAGGACGAGGCGTGGGAGACGCCGCTGGCGAAGGCCCCCGGCATGGTGCTGACGCACCACGTCGGCGCGTCGACCGATCAGGCGCAGCTCGCGGTGGCCGAGGAGGCGGCGCGGATCATCCTGAAGTACAAGGACACTGGCCGGGCCGACCATTGCGTCAACGGTGTCGGCGGCAGCGCTGTGAGCGCCTGAACGACCGTACGATCACGTCGAAGGAGAACCGCCATGCCCGATCAGGTCTTCAACTTCTCGGCCGGCCCGGCCGTTCTGCCCAAGCCCGTCATCGAGCAGGCCCGCAAGGACATCGTCGACATCTTCGGCACCGGCATCGGCATCCTCGAGCACAGCCACCGGGGCAAGGCGTTCGATCGCGTCACCGCCGAGACCGAGGCGGACTGCCGGGCGATCGCGGACATCGGCGACGACTACGCCGTCTTCTGGATGCAGGGCGGTGCGACCAGCCAGTGCTACATGGTCCCAGCGAACCTGCTGCCCGATGGCAAGACCGCCGACTACTTCCGCACCGGGAAGTGGGCGAAGGACTCGATCAAGGAGGCCCCGCACTACGGCGGCTGCCACGTCTGCGGTGACAGCGGGGCCACCAACTTCAGCTACATCCCAAAGGGCGACCAGGTCAGCCACTCGGAGAGCCCGGTCTACGTCCACTTCACGAGCAACAACACGATCATGGGTACCGAGTTCCACGCCGAGCCGACGCCCCCCGCCGGGTCGTTCCTGGTGTGCGACGCCTCGAGCGACATCTTCAGCCGCCCGATCGACATCACCAAGTACGGGCTGATCTACGCGGGCGCCCAGAAGAACCTGGGGCCGGCGGGCGCGACGCTGCTGATCGCGAAGAAGTCCATCGTGGAGGAGCCGGTCCGCCCGCTGCCGGAGATGATGAGCTTCGCCAACCACGCGAAGAAGGAAGGCCGCTTCAACACGCCGCCGACGTTCGCGGTCTACCTGATGGGCCAGGTCTTCAAGTGGATCCTCGCCGAGGGCGGGCTCGAGGCGATGAAGCGGCGCAACGAAGAGAAGGCCAAGATCCTCTACGAATTCCTCGATCAGGACGAGTTCTATATCCCGCATGCGGCGAACGAAGACCGCTCACTCATGAACGTCACGTTCAAGTGCCCGACGCCGGAGCTGGACAAGGAGTTCGTCGCGCAGTCTGAGGCGCGGGGGCTCGACGGGCTCAAGGGCCACCGCTCGATCGGCGGCATGCGGGCCAGCATCTACAACGCCTTCCCGAGGGAGGGCTGCGACGCGCTGGTCGCGTTCATGAAGGAGTTCGCGCACAAGCACGCCGGCGCCGCGACGGCCTGAGGCCGACGCCCGAGATTCAGCGCAGCTCTTCGAGGCATGCGTCGAGAACTTCGCCGACGGTCACCCGCTCGGTGATCTCGATCGCCGGGGCGTCCTTGTGCGCGAGCCGATCCTCCGGACGCAGCCTCTGGAGCACACGCCCGTGCCGGTAGGGGCCGACGCGTGAGACGTCGGTGGGCCCGTAGATCGCCACGAGCGGTGTCTCGAGGCCGACCGCCATGTGGGCCGCCGCCGAGTCGTTGCTCACGACCAGCGAAGCCCGCTCGATCACGCCCATGAGCCGGCCCACCGAGGTCGCGCCGATCAGGTCGATCACGCGCGGGTCGCGCCCGGCCAACTCGAGCAGCGGGGCGCACTGATCGCGCTCGCCGGGGCCACCGACGACCGCGACCTGCCCGTCCACGCGCGCGAGCAGCCGTGAGCACAGCTCGGCGAACCGCCGAGCGGGCCACTGTTTGGCCGGCCAGCGGCTGGTCGGCGCGAGCACGATCGAGCCCTCCGGGACGAGCTCGCCGGCGGCTCCGCGATCGGCCGCGGTGGTGTAGAGCCGCATGTCGGCCACGGGCTCGGCCCCGGCGGCCCGCGCGATCGCGAGCATGCGATCGACGCTGTGCATGCGTCTCGAGGTGCGGGCGGTCCGGCTGTAGCACAGCCCGGCGCCCTCACGCGCGGAGGACTCGCCGACCCGGACCGGCGCGCCGCTCGCGAGGGCGAGCAGCCCGCTGCGCAGGAGCCCCTGGGCGTCCACGACCATGTCGTACCGCCGCGACCGGAGCTCCCGGACGAACGACGCGATCGCGCCGGGCCTGAAGCCCGCCAGCCGTTTGCGCGGGAACGGCACGACCTCGTCCAGGTCCGGGTGCTCCCGCACCGCGTCGGCGAAGCCGTCCTGCACGAGCCAGTCGATCTCCGCTTCGGGGTACGCGCTCTTGAGGCTGACGAGCACGCACACGGAACGGCAGACGTCGCCGAGCGCGCTCGGGCGGATCAGCAGGATGCGGCTCGGATCGGCTCCCACGTTGCTGATATAGCGGCTACGGGCGGGGAGCGTAGGTGGCCGCTGTCCGGTCGGTCTCCCAGACTGTGGTCGAGACCAGGCGGGCCCCGGCCGAGGCGACGGGCCCGGAGAGGAGCTCGTGGCTCACGCGGGCGATGTTCTCGACACTGGGATTGACGCCGCCCTTCTCGGTGTTGAACTCGTCGGTGTCGATGTTCAGGTGCTTGTGGTCGAACCGTTCGATCACGACCTCCTCCACGATCGCCTCGAGCTGCGCGAGGTCGATCGGGTCGGCCGGGTCGCACTCGACGCAGGGCTCGATCTGGTAGTTGTGACCGTGCCCGGACGGGTTGTTGCACTTGCCGAAGAGCCGGCGGTTCTCGTCATCCGAGAGCGTCTCGACGTGCAGCCGGTGCGCCGCGGCGAAGTCGAACCGTTGCCTGATCAGGACGCGTTGGCCGTTGTCGGTCGACATCTCAACAGCGTAGTAGGGGCTGAGGCGCAGCCGGGCCGAGTCGAGCTCGACCGGCCGCAGGGCGGCCGCGAGCGGACCCATGGCTCCGGCCAGGATCGCCGCGGGATCGCCGCCCGTTCGGGCTCCGGCCTCGATCCGCGGCGCCACGACGCCGCGCGCCGCGTTGTCGATGACCTTGATGTCGATCAGGTAGCCGGTCGCGGCGTCGGGCTCGCCCCGGCAGGCGACCTCGAGCTCATAGAACGCCCCGAGGCCGGTCATCGCCGGCTTGCCCGCGTAGCCGTTGCGTCCTCGGGTCTCGTTCGGGGGCGTGGGGGTGGTGGCCGCGGGGTTGACGACGAGTCGGACGGTGCGTCGGAGGGTGTGCATCGCACGAACCCTAGAGTCCCCGCGCCCGCTTCGGGGACGCCCCGAGGCGTGTCCGGCCATGGCGTCCGAACCGCACACAGACCAGGAGGTTACGAGATGATGACCCTGATCACGGCCCTGCTTGCCTCCTCGATGCTCGCGCTCGGCCTGAGTAGTTCGACGACCGAGCCGGGCGACGACCCGCGGTATGTGCTCGGCTTCGAGATGGATCGGCTCGACGGAACACCCGAGTCGCTGGAGACTTACGAGGGCCGGGTCGTTCTGATGGTCAACACGGCGAGCCGCTGCGGGTTCACGCCGCAGTACGAGGGGCTGCAGGCCCTCTACGAGGAGTTCGAGGACGAGGGCCTCGTGATCTTGGGCTTCCCGGCGAACAACTTCATGGGGCAGGAGCCGGGCACGGACGAGGACATCGCCGAGTTCTGCCGGGTGAACTATGGGGTGACGTTCCCGATGTTCAGCAAGATCTCGGTGCGCGGCGACGACGCGCACCCGCTGTTCAAGCGGCTCGCGGCGATCGGCAAGCCGCAGGGCGGGGAGCCCCGCTGGAACTTCACCAAGTACCTCGTCGGGCGTGACGGGCGCGCCGAGGCGATGTTCCCGTCGTCGGTGGCGCCGGGGTCCGACGAGCTCCGGGGCCGGATCGTCGCGTTGCTCCGCGAGACGCCCTGAGACCGAGGGCGGGGGCCCTACAGTTGATCGGCCGCGGCGGGAGAGGCCGGGCCGAGGAGTCCCCATGTACAGCATCGCGAAGATCTTCGCTGTTCTGATCGGCATCTCGGCGACCGGCGTGTCGACGGCGCCGCGGCTCGATCCCGATCTGAAGCCGTACGCGCCCAGCGGATCGGCGGTCTCGGGCAAGATCAAGATCGTGGGCTCGGACACGATGCTGAATCTGTCGACCTTTTGGGGCTCGGAGTTCCGCCGCTTCTACCCGGGCGTGCAGGTGGAGGTCGAGGGCAAGGGCAGCTCGACGGCGCCGCCGGCTCTGATCGACAACCAGGCCCAGTTCGGGCCGATGTCGCGGTCGATGGCCCCGTCGGAGATCGACGAGTTCGACGAGCGGCGCGGCTTCGAGCCGACCGAGCTCCGTGTGGCGATCGATTGCGTCGCGATGTTCGTGCACCGCGACAACCCGATCGAGTCGCTGAGCCTCGATCAGGTCGAAGAGGCTTTCAGCGTGGCGGGCGGTGGTGATCTCACCTGGGGTGATCTCGGCGTCTCCGACCCGGCCTGGGCCCGCAAGCGCGTGAGTCTCTACGGGCGTAACTCGGCCTCCGGAACCTACAAGTACTTCAAGACCTACGCGTTGGCCGATCAGGACTACAGGAAGACGGTCAAGGAGCAGCCCGGATCGGCGGGCGTGGTCAACGCGATCTCGACCGACCGCTACGGTCTCGGGTACTCGGGGGTCGGATACCGCACGCCCGACGTCAAGACCATCGGGCTGAGCTTCGGGCCCGGCGAGCCGATCGCGCAGCCGACGCAGGAGGGCGCACTGAGCGGCGACTACCCGCTCGCGCGGTTCCTCTACATGTACGTCGGCCACGACCCGCGCGAAGAGATCGACCCGCTGCGTCGCGAGTTCGTCCGGCTGATGTATTCCCGTCAGGGCCAGGAGCAGGTCCTCAAGGACGGCGCCTACCCGGTCCCGGCGGAGGTCGCGATCGAGGACATGGCCAAGCTCGGCATCCGTCCGTAACCGCGGGTAATCTGCCCGGACGCGAACGAAGGCCCGACCGGCGGAGGCGGGGGAGCGATGCCAGAGACGCACGGCGCGGCCGTTGCCGAGACTCCAGCGACGCGATCCGTACCCGATCTGGGCGGCGTCTCGCGCGGACGTCGCACGAGCCGGTGGGTCCGTGTCAAGGACCGGCTGGCCGAGCGGGTGATCCGGCTCGGCGGCCTCGCGGTTATCGCGGCGATGCTCGGCATTTGCGCGTTCCTCGTCCAGAGCGCACTGCCGCTGCTCTTGCCGGGCGAGATCGAGCCCTCCGGGCGAACGTCGATCGGGGCGAATCCGATCGCGATGGCGCTCGCGGAGGGCGTCGCGATCTCCGTAGATGACGACGCGCACGTCCGCGTGCGAGCCGCCACGGGCGAGACGCTCCTGGAGCGTTCTCTCGGCGATGGCCCGGCGATCACCGCGGCGACGAACGATCCCAAGCTGGCGAGATTCCTGGTCGCGCTCGACGACGGCTCGCTGCGCGCGATCGAGTACGAATTTGACGCGATCCCGGTGCGTGTCGCCGACCTGCCCGAGCGGTACGCGGCGTCGGAGGTCGGGCAGCGCCGGCCGGTCGAGGATCCGGCGGTGCTCGGGGCGGCGCTCGAGCGTGTGAACGCCGACGGCGTGCCGCTCGTGGTGCGTCGCGACGCCGAGGACCTCTACAGGGTCGTCCTGCTGCGGCTCGACGTCGGGGCAACGGCGGCGCCCGACGGGGCGGGGCCGGTCGTCTGGTTGCACGAGGTCGGAGCGGGCAGCAGCGAGCGCACACGCGTCGTGGTCCGCGAGAGCGGCGATGCCGTGTACCAGCGGGTGCGTCTGCGGCGGGCTGGCCTCGGCGGGCGTGTCCGTGAACGGATCACGTCGTTCCCGATCATGCTGGAGGGCGAGGGGACGCCCGACTGGCTCTTCGGGGCCGAGCGTGGCGGCGCGGTGTGGGGTGTCTCGCGCGAGGGGGCGCTCGCCCGCTACGTCGAGCGTGACGGGGCGTTCCGTCGCGCGAGCTCGGTCAGCCTCATGAACGGCGCCGTGAGTCCGACCGCGGCCTCCATGGCCCTCGGCGGGCGGTCGGTCCTCATCGGGATGAGCGACGGTTCGATCGAGGCATGGTCGGTCGTCCAGGAGCGCGGCGCCGGGGCCTCTCCGGAGCCACGGCTCACGCGGCTCGCGAGGCTCCGGGCGGGCGGCGGAGCGATCGGCTCCATCGCGACAGGCGTTCAGGGACGGACCGTCGCGGCATCGCTCGATGGCGGCGATCTGGTGCTCATCAACACGACAAGCACGAAGCGTGTCGGCGCCGAGCGCGGGGCGCTCGGCAACGCGGCCGGGTCGTCGCCCGTGATCGCGATCGATCCCGAGCTGCGCGCGGCGGCCTGGGCTTCGGGCGGCTCGTTCGGCTGGCTCTCGATCGACGCGGGGCACCCGAGCGCGAGCGCGGCGTCGCTGTTCGGACCGCTCCACTACGAGGGATACGACGAGCCGGGCCACGTGTACCAGTCGAGCGGGTCCGATGAATCGGAGCCCAAGTACGGGCTTGTCCCGCTGATCTACGGCACGCTGAAGGCAACGGTCATCGCGATGCTGATCTCGGCCCCGCTGGGCGTGCTCGCGGCGGTCTACAGCAGCGAATTCCTCCACCCGAACGTGCGACGTGTCGTCAAGCCGGTCGTCGAACTCATGGCCTCGCTCCCGTCGGTCGTGCTCGGATTCATCGGGGCGATGGTCGTGGCGCCCTGGATGCGCGATCACCTCCCGCAGGTCATCGGCGCGATCCTGTTCGCGCCGATCGGTGTCGCGGCCGTGGCGCACGCCTGGCGGGCGGTCCCCGCTGCGCTCGACCGACGCGTTCGGTCCCTGGGGCGTGCCGCGATCATCGCGGCGGTCCTTCTCGCGACGATCGGGCTCGCGGGGGCCGGCGGGGCGGCCGGCTCGCGGGCGCTCTTCTCGCCGAGCGGAGCCGACCTGGCCGTCAAGGCCGGCTCGGTGGTCGAGGCCGATCGCGCCGATTGGCCGGATTGGCTCTCGCAGCCCGGGGCCGCGACGCTCGCCGAACGGCGGACGCTCCGTCAGCGGGGCCTGTACATCGTCGGCGACCGCGTCGTCCGGGCGGACCGGGTGGATGAGATCGGGGACGAGATCGGGGGCGAGGTCGGGGGCGACGACGCGACGGTCGATCCGCTCCGCGGCTGGCTCGACGGCGAGTTCGGCGACGTCTGGCCCGGCTGGTTCATCGTGCTCTGGCCGCTCGGTGCGGCGCTCGTGCTGATCGTCGAGCCGCTCCTGCTCGGGCGGCTCTGGACGCAGTTCGCCGGAGGGCAGCGGGCCCGCGCCGCGGCGGTCGGCCTGGTCCGCCTCGGGTGGCAGGTGGGTCTCGCGGCGGGTCTCGCGAGCGGCCTGGCGGTCGTCATCTCGTCGCTCGGCTTCGATGCCCGCGACTCGCTGCTCGGGCCCTTCAGCCAGCGGAACACGCTCGTCGTCGGCGTCGTGATGGGTTTCGCCGTCATCCCGCTCATCTACACGATCAGCGAGGACGCACTGCGGAGCGTCCCCGAGAACCTCCGGGCGGCATCGCTCGGCTCCGGGGCGACGCCGTGGCAGACGGCGGTGCGGGTCGTGCTGCCGGTGGCCGGATCGGGCGTGTTCTCGGCCTGCATGATCGGCATGGGGCGTGCGGTCGGTGAGACGATGATCGTGCTCATGGCGACGGGGAACACGCCGGAGATCAGCGCGAACATCTTCGGCGGGTTCCGGACGCTCGCCGCGAACATCGCCGTCGAACTGCCCGAGGCGCCGCGGGGCGAGACGCACTACCGCGTCCTAT
>JBCBKP010000009.1:0-93212 GCA_038521625.1 Planctomycetota bacterium | reverse complement strand
GCGAAGGCCGCGAGTGAGCGCGCCCACACGCGCCCGACCAGGCCCGCGGGGTTGACCCCCGCGCGGCCGTACGAAAGCGAGCGAGCGGCGAAGGCCGCGAGTGAGCGCGCCCACACGCGCCCGACCAGGCCCGCGGGGTTGACCCCCGCGCGGCCGTACGAAAGCGAGCGAGCGGCGAAGGCCGCGAACGAGCGCTCAAAACTAGAACCAGCTCTTGTCCCCGTCGATGTACAGCCGCTCGAACTCCTCGTCCGTCTTCGTCAGATAGAAGATCCCCTCGATGATCCCGATGATCTGCATCGCCGCCGCCGCGAACGCCGGGAAGCACAAGAAGCCAAGCCCCGTGCCGAGCACCGTCACGATCAGCATGATCAGGCCGGCGCTGACCTTCCCGATGATGAACTTGTGGATCCCGAGGCTGCCAAGCAGGATCCCCAGCACGCCCGCCGCGATCCGCCTGCCCTGAACATCGCTCTTCACCTGCATGTCCGCCACGCCAGCGCCTCCGGTCTTCGGCCCGGCGCAGCGTAACCGGTCGAGACAGGGCCCTCATCGCCGAAGACGAGACGGAGTGCGCTCCGGCTCCCTCTCCCCCTGGGAGAGGGCCGGGGTGAGGGCCCTTCCGATTCTCCACTTCTACGACCGATGCCCGATGGCCGATGCCCGATGCCGAATCCCTGATGCCCGGCTCCCGGTGCCCCTCAGCGCCGCCGCCGCACCGCCACCAGACCGACCATCGCCAGGCCGGCCGCCCCCGGCGACGGGATCACTAGGTAGAAATCCGGCCCCGCGATCGCCGACGGCGAGCTCGCGAAGTCCTCGCGCGTGTCGACCAGCTCGATCCGCGCGATCAGCCGGCCGACCGACCGCAGCCCGACGAACACCTCCTGACGGCCGTTCGTCGTCGAGGTGTATGTGATCGAGTCGATCAGATCCCCGCTCTCGTCGTAGAACAGCACCTCACGCGGCGTGCTCCGCGTCCCGGTCAGCGAGAAGAACCCGAACGCCTCCACCGGCTTCGAGAAGATGATCTCGATCCCGGGCTGCGCGAATGGCGGGAACGGGAACCGCGCGACGTTGCTGATCAGATCGTTGCCGGGATTCCGGCTCAGCAGCCCGTAGACGCTGTCGTTCGGCACCGGCTCGTCGATCGCCCGCACTTCGAACAGGTCGTTGCTGTATCGGACGCGGTTCACGCCCAGCACGCTGTTCGGCGTCGGCAGATTGTCGATCTGCTCGCCCATGTCCGCGATCGCGCGGGTCTGGACCGCGGGGCCGAGGTCGGCCACCGAGGTCAGCACCTGACCACACGCGGAGCCACCGCCCAGCCCGAGGGCCGCCGCCATCAAGAATCGTCGCATCGTGTCTCTCCCGCCCCGTCTGCGCAACGCCGGGACAGAGCCCGGCCGACAGAGACTACCGCCCAGCCATGGCCCGAGACAAGACTTCTCTCGACGCGCCGTCCCTCGGTGTCCGAGTGCTTCCGTGCCGTCCGCGTTCGCCTCGATCACCCCGTTCGTGCGCGCGCCGGATCTCTGCTCCGCCCGCTCAACCCGCCATTCTGCGGATTATTCTTCTCCAGCCCCCACAAGCACTTCCGACAAATCACGCCACACGATGTCTGCATCCGTGCGCACGAGCCCGGCCCATCGCGCCAAGGGGTAGTGGCTCCCAAGATCGATCAACCGAACGAGACGTTCCATCAGCTCGTCGCTCTCCTCGCCGAGCCCGATACCGCCCTCGCCGACATCACCGACGGCTTCGGCCTCTCGCCGTCCAACGCTCTTGAGCTTCTCCGCACACCCGACGGCACCGCCGCACTCGACGCGATCCACGATCTTCTCGATATCCGACGCGACCTCGCTCGAGCCCGCGCCGAGATCGCCGCAATCAACCAACTCGCGGACCTCGCGGCTCACCCGACCGACTACGGAAGCAGACCCGCGCGCCTCACCGAGTGCGCCGCCGAGACCGCACGAAGAGCGGCAACGTCTCTGCTGCGAGTCGCAAACTCCAGCGCGCCGAATCGGAACGAATCAGAGGAACGAGCCCCCGGCTCCCGCGAGTCACCCCTCCCCCAGCGTCCGCGTCGTCCGCACCCAGGTCTCGACGTCGGTGTCGTAGATCCGGTTCAGCTCGAGCATGCGCCGGATCAGCGCGCGATACCGGTCGTTCCAGATGTCGCCGTGGCTCGCGCAGATGTCCTCGGTGACCTGCACGACCCAATACGGCGTGTCGTTGAACGCCCCCGGCACCGCCTCGAGCCGCAGCTCGCCGTCCTCGATCCAGGCGCGGTGGCTCACCAGGAAGTCGACATGCCCCTCGGACCGACGCGCGAGCTGCTGCTGGCTCGGCCCCCCCTCGAGCCGGTCGCGGCGGAACGCTGTCCCGAAGGTCCCGAGCACGCGTCCGAACTGGTACGCGTTCTTGGTGACGGCGTCGACCTCGGACGTGATCGAGACCATCACCGGCCCGGGGGCCGGCTCGACCCGCCCGTCGCTGTACCGCAGCTCAGCGACCGTCCCGAACCGCTTCAGGTACTCGATCACCTGCATCGACGACAGCGCATCGAGCGCGGGGTTCTCGAGCAAGATGAGGTCCGCGTCCAACTCGAACCCCTCGAGACCGCGCGTCATCAGCGTCGTGACCAGCGGCCGAGCGAGCGTCTTGGCGACGATCATCCCGCCCATCGAGTGCCCGGTGATAAGCACCTTGGAGTCCGGCCGCGCCTTGGCCGCCGCCGTCAGCCGGAACATCGTCTCCAGCATGCTGTACGAAGCGACGCGCTCGGCCACGCGCAGCCGCTCCCAGAACGTCGAGAATTTGTGGACCGGGAAGTTCGATGTCGCGCCGCGCCAGCCGAGATAGACGCCGACGACATGGTCGGGCTGCAGCGAGCCGATCCCGACGAGCCCGCCGAGCCGGTTGATCCGAGAGAGACGCTCGGAAGTCTCCCGAATCTGCTCGCGAAACCTCGCGAGGTCGTTCTCGTCCGGCTTCGGGTTCGCGTTGTTCTGCCAGCCGTGCGTGTACGTCCAGACGACGATGCCGCGCTCCGACTCGGCGTTCCGCCGCTCGATCAGCCGGAGCGTGTCCTCGAGCTGCTCGCGGTCCCAGTACATCCCGAACTCGTCGAACTCGATCACGGCCAGATCGACCCCGACCTCTTCGTCCGCCGTGTCGAGCTCGACCAGATACTCCGATCGCTCGGCGTTGTAGATCTTGTTCGGCACGCACCCACCGACAAGACACACGAGCCCGACGAGCACGAGAACACACCGGCCTGTACCTTCGAATCGCATCGCAGCCCCCCGGCGGCCCGTTCATGCCCGCCGCCGCGACTATATCGGCACCGCGACGGGGACCCGACGTCGCTCGGCGTCCGAGCAATCCAGCCGATTCGCGCCGGCCCGCGGGAATCAGGGCAACCCCCGGGCAGGCCGCCCGAATCGCGGACCATGCACCGGATCCTCGCCACCATCGCCGCGATATACATCGCCCCCCTCGCCGCAGCGCAGAGCCCCTCGTTCGACGAGTGGGAGGCATTCCTGATCCGGGGCGACACGCAGGGTGCCATCCGCTACGCCGAGAACGCCGCCGAGCTCTACCCGCAGAGCGGCACGCTCGCGTACCGGGCCGCGCTCTCCCGCGCCCTCGCCGGCGACCAGACCGAATCGCTCGACTGGCTCGAAGCTGCCGGCGAGCGCGGCTACTCCGGCATCGCCTCGATCACCAGCGACGATGAGTTCGATGCGCTGCGCACAGACCCGGAGACCCGTGCCCGCTTTGGAGCCGCTGTCGCCGCCGTGCGCGCCAACGCCGACGCGCGCATGGGCGCGTTCCGCGAGGCCGCCGCCGAGTCCGAGCCGACATGGATCGAGCCGCCCCGCTACCGCGAGGGCGACGCCGTCACCGTGATCATCGCCCTCCACGGCACCGGCGGCAACGGCAAGAACATGGCCCAGGCCTGGCGCGCCGCGGCCGCCCGGATCGGCGCGGTCGTCTGCGGTCCCGACGCCGTCCGCCCCGCCCAGGGCGGCGGCTTCTCCTGGACCTACCGCGACGAGTCCGCCTGGTACGTGCGCGACCTCGTCCGCCAGGCCAATGAGAGCTACAACGCCGACAAGATCGTGCTCGCCGGCTTCAGCCAGGGCGCCAACATCGCCTTCGCCGTCGGCAACCAGAACCCCGAGCTCTTCGACGCCGTCATCCCGGTCTGCGGGCACTACGAGGCCGACGTCGCGAACGTGCAAACGGCCGGCGACGACACGCCCAGGTGGTACCTGCTCATCGGCGCCCGCGACGCCTGGCACACCACATACGACGCCGCCGAGCGCGACATGACAGCGGCCGGCATCGAGGTCCGCGTCAAGAAGCTCCCACGCCGCGGGCACGAGTTCCCGACCGGATCCGCCGGCCGCCGGGTGCTCGTCGAGGCCCTCGAATGGGCCCTGGGCGAGACCGACGCGGGCTGATTTGACGCCCGCCCAAGATCCTGCGATCGTGCGGGTTGTGAGCGATCAGCCCGCCATTCAGATCAGCCGCGACGACACCGCCGCATCGACCCCCGCATCCAACGAAGATCCCGCCGCGACCTCCGCCATCGAGCCCAAGCCAGAGGGCGCCGCGGCGGTCGAGATCACGCTTGAGCCCTCGCGCCCGCGCGTCGGCATCGGAGAACGCTGGGAGCTCGCCGTCGAGCTCGTCAACCGAGGGCCCGAGGCCGTCTGGATCAGCGAGCTCACCACCCGCGTCACCCTCCCGCCCGAGCTCGGCACCGCGAGCGACGTCGGCGTCGTCCTCCCGATCGGGCGCGGGCTCGGCGAGACCATCGAGCAGACCGCCGGGCGACTCGAGCCCGGCGCCCGCACCACCGCGATCGTCACCGTCGGCGCCGAACGCCGACCCGGGTTCGCCGCCCGGATCTCCCGGGCCTTCGAGGGCCGGCCCGGCACCTACCGCGTCCGCGCCCACACGCTGGTCTGGCCGCGACCGCCGGCGCTCGCCGGCGAGAGCTCGCGCGAGCAGGGCGCCGCGGCCCGCGCCCTCAACGCCCTCGCGCTGCGCATCTCCGAAGAGCTCGACGACCCGTCCTGGCCGCAGCGCGGCGAGGTCATGAGCGTCCGCCCCGCCTCGGTCGCCCAGGCGGCCGGCGTGATCGAGGTCGCGCTCTCGCCGATCGCCGCCGCGGCCGGCGGCGCACTCGGCGCCGTGGGCGTGGCGCTCGCGGCGGCGCTCGTGCGCCAGTCCGCGGACGCCATCCTCCTGCAGTTGCCGATCGCCGGCGCGGCGTTCGCGCTCATCGCGGGATGGCTCGCCCGGTTCAACGCCCGCGCCTCGGCCCGGTTCGACCTCACCGCGGCCGTCGTCGCGGGCGTGCTCGCGGCGCTGCTGGTCTGGGCGCTCGCCCCCACCGCCGGCGGCTGAGCCCGATCCGCCGGCACCCGCGCTCGAATCGAGTTGCATCCGTTCAAGACTCGGACCCGCTCGGTCGCGACCATGTGATCGATGCGCTCTGCTAGCCACGACCACCGAACCGGAGATCCGCCGTGCTGATCCGACTCGCCGCAGCCGTCCTGACCGCCGCCGCCGCGGCCGCTTCCGCCGGGCCCACGCCCACGATGCCGTTCTCGGAGGCCGGGTACGGCGAGATGATGGAGCGCTGGCGCGCCGTGGCCGAGCGGTTCGGCGTGCCGGGCGCCGCGATCGCGCTGATCAAGGACGGCGAGCTGGTCGCGATCGAGGGGTTCGGCGTCCGGGAGGGCGAGGAACCTGTCGACCCCGACACGATGTTCTACATCGCCTCGGTGACCAAGACCTACGTCGCGACCGCGATCGTGCAGTTGGCGGATCGCGGCCGGGTCGATCTGGACGCGCCGGTGCGGCGTTATCTGCCGCGGTTCCGCCTGGCCGATTCGGTCGCGACCGAGACCATCACCCTCCGCGATCTGCTGAGCCACGCGAAGGGCCTGAACAGCGGCGACGCGGTTCTGCTCGACGCCTACACGGGCGAGATCACCGAGGACCGGTACTACCGGGCGCTGCGCGATTCGGAGCCCGGCGGGATCGAGTACACGAACGTCCACTACACGATCCTCGGTCGCGTGATCCAGGCGGTGACCGGGCAGAGCTGGCGCGATTACCTCGACGAGCACGTCCTCGAGCCGGCCGGGCTGCATCGGACGACCGGCTACGCGAGCGAGATGTACGCCGACGCCAACGCCGCGTTCCCGATGGTGCGCGAGGGCGACGGCTTCGTGGTCGCCGACCAGGTCAAGACCGACGCGGTGATGCACGCCGCCGGCGGCATGGGCGCCTCGGCTTCGGACGCGGCGCGGTACCTGCTGATGCACCTGCGCGACGGCGAGATCGGCGGGACGCGGATCATCTCGGCGTCCTCGGCACGCGAGATGCGCGGCGTGACGGCGGCGTTCGACGAGACCCAGGGACGAATCCGCGCGATGGAGGGCTTCGGTCTGGCGTGGTTCGTCGGGACCTGGCGCGGCATCACGCCGTACCTGAACCACGGCGGCGGCTACATCGGCACGGCGGCGCACTACTCGATGCTTCCCGAGAAGGGCCTCGGCGTGGTCGTGCTCGCCAACGCAAGCCCGGCCGGCCAGGGCCTGTGCGACATCGTCTCGATCGACGTCTACGAGCGGGAGCTGGAGGTCGAGGAGCCGAGGGATCTGGTCGAGCTGTACGCAGAGCGGCTGGCGGAGATCGAGGCCGAGCGCGCCGACGCCGTGACTCGCCCGCGGCTGTCGGCCGCCGACCTCTCGCTGCCCGCCCGCGCGTACGCGGGCCGGTTCGTGAATCCCGACCTCGGCACGCTCACCATGGGCTTCGATCGCGGGCGGCTCGTGGGCTCGCTCGGGATGATGCGGCTGGATCTGTCGCCCGGCGACTCGACCGACGCCTTCGTTGTCGGCTCGGCGTGGGGAGAGATGCGCGGGCGGTTCGAGGTTGAGAACGGGCGCGTCACCGCGATCGAACTGACGCTCGACGACGACGACGAGGCGTCGAGCTTCGAGCGGGAGTGACGAGGGCGACGCGCCGCGGCGAGATGGCTCGTGCTCGATCGAACGGCCAAGACCTACGGCAGCGTCAGGACCTCACCGTCGACGGAGTAGACGGAGCTGTAGGGATCGCCATTCGGCGCGACGGTGCCGCTCGAGATGCCGCCGGACCACTCGGTGCCGCTGAGCCACGCGTCCGCAGGGCTGCCGCCGGCGACCGCATGCCTGTTCCATTGCCCGGTGTAGAGGTTGACGAGCGGTGTCGGATTGCCGGCGTAGCCGGCCCACCCGGAGTTGCCGTCTACCCAATAATGCCCGGGAGCGACAGGCGTTCCCGCGGCGTTGCTCAGCGCGATCCACTGCTCGAGAGTGACCGGCTGGCCGTTGATGTAAACGCCGGTCTCGCTGCCGGGCTCGTGCTCGCGGTGATGTGAGGCGGTCGTCATGCATCCGACGATGGCGATCGAAACGAATGCGGTCGCGACCGCGGCGGCGAGGGTTCTCGGGCGGGTGTCGGCGAGACGGCGGGCGCGGTGCAGCATCGATTGCCTCCGGGTCCGGGCCTCGTTCGACCCGTCCCCAGCTGAAGCGCGGATCGAGGCACCCGCTCTCGACGCGTGAACGCATTCACGCGCTTCGCGGATGTTCGATCAGTCTGCGTTCACCTCGGCGTTGGCCGGGGCCGCGGGCCCTTCGCGCTCGGCGTGGCGGAGGTGCTTGGGCCGGACGACGTCGGTGGCGAGGCCGAGGCGTTCGAGAAGTTTGATCTGGTAGTAGGTGATGTCGATCTCCCACCAGCGGTGCTGGTTGGAGGCGCTGCGGGGGTCGGCGTGGTGGTTGTTGTGCCAGCCCTCGCCGACGGTGAAGATCGCCACGAGCCAGTTGTTGCGCGAGTGGTCGTCGGTGTCGTGGTTGGAGTAGCCGAAGAGGTGGGTCAGCGAGTTCACCGACCAGGTGATGTGCCAGACGGCGACGATGCGGACGACGACGCCCCAGACCAGCATGCTGGCGGCCATCTGGGCGGCGCCGATCGCGGTCTGCTGCGTGATCGCGCCGATCGCGGCGCCGGCCAGGACGAAGACCAACGCGTGGATCAGGATGACGTTGCGCTTGATGCTCGGACGCTTCTCGAGGTTCATGTAGTAGCGGTCGCGGAGGACGTCGGGCGCGTGGCTCGCGTAGAGGCGGAGGTCATCGAGGCGTGTGTTGTGGACGACCATCCAGGCGAAGTGCGACCAGATGAAATGGACGAGGGGCGAGTGCGGGTCGTCCTGGTGGTCGGAGTGCTTGTGGTGGTAACGATGGATCGCGACCCACTTGGCCGGGGTTTCCTCCAGGCAGCAGAGGGCCATATCGACGAAGCGGTGCTCGAGCCACCTCGGCAGCTTGCAGCTCTTGTGCGTCAGGACGCGGTGGTAGCAGAGGTTGATCGCCTGTCCGAAGACGTGCACGCCGACGACCATCACGATCAGGCCGGTCCAGCTGAACAGCCAGGGCACGAACGCGAGCAGGGCCAGGAGATGCATGCCGACGAGGACGGTCGCGTAGCCCCAACGGATGTGGCCGCGCACGATCGTGTCGGGGGCCGGGAGGCGTTCCGCCGCGGCGATGGGGATGTCGGACAAGGTTGCTCCTGCGGGAACGGGCCGTTCCGGTCCGTGGTTCACCGCTTCGATCGGGCGGTGCGGCCGACGTTCGCTGCCCGCGGAAGCTCCGTTCCTCGGGCCTATGAAGAAGACAGGAGTGTAGCGGCGGCCCGGGCCTCTGCGCGACCCGACGGTTCGATCGCGTGGTGTTCGGGACCGACCGATCCGTTTTGGACTCCGGAAAGGGGCGAGCGATGGAGGGTCAGGTGCTCACGCCGTGGATGTACCGGAGGTGGCGGTTCGACTACCCGGCGGAGCTGCACCCCGCGGTGATCGAGCGGCTGCGCGGGACGCCAGCTCGGGCGACGGCGCTGGCCGAGGGCGAGCCGGCTGCCCGGTTGGTCTGGCGGCCGGGCGACGGGTGGTCGGCGCAGCGGCACCTCGGGCATCTCGCGGATCTCGAGGCGTTGCTCTGGTCGCGGCTCGACGCGTACGAGCGCGGCGACGCGGTGCTGCCGGCGGCGGACATGGGCAACGCGGCGACGGTGGACGCCGACCACGACGACCGGCCTATCGGCGAGGTGCTCGAGCTCGTGCTGCGACGTCGCGCCGAGACCATCGAGCGGGTGTCGGCGTATCCGCGCGACTTCTTCGCGCGCTCGGCGTGGCACGAGCGGCTGGGGATCCAGAAGCGCGTGGTGGACACGCTGACGTTCTTCGCCGACCACGACGACCACCACTTCGCGCTGGCGCGGCTCGTGCTGTCGCGGGCGCCGTGAGGTGCGCCTAATCGGCATCGAGTGTCTGGTCGAGCAGCCTGGCGAGGCGGACGCCGGCCTGCCGGAGACGCAGGTCGATGACCGGCGCGGCGCGGGCGATGTCCGCCTCGTCGAGCTCGCCGTCGGCGCCGTCGGAGTAACTGATGGCCAGCGCGAGCTGGTGGGACTCGAAGAGCCATCGCCCGGCCGACTCGATGCGCGACTTGGGCGCATCGGCGATGGTCCACGCGAGGCGGTCGGTCTCGGAGATGCCGGCGGCGAGGCGCTCGGACCAGATCGGCCAGGGGGCGGTATCGGTGGCGTCCATCAGTCCCGAGTCCCACGCGGAGTGGAGGTTGCGGTCGCGGCCGCGGAGTGTGATCCGGATGTCGTTCCCGCCGCGGTCGGCGGCGCGCCCGCCGTGGAGGGGCTGGTGGAGGTCGCCGACGAAGTGGACGACGAACTTGAGCGCCTCGGCGCGCATCGCGCGCGGCATGTCCTCGTCGGCGAGCGTGGCGGCGTACCGGTCGACGGCCGAGACGACGCAGCCGACCTCGGGGCAGTCGCGGGCGTGGTCGTACGACGGGGCGCCGGGCTCGGGATTGGCGTAATGGAACGGTGCCGTAAACCGGTAGGCGTCGGTGCCGCGGACGGCGTCGGCCCAGGACGCGGTCTGCTGGATCGTCTCGGGGCCGAGGATCTCCTCGATGGCGGCACGGGTCTCGGGGCGTATCTCACGCCACGCGATGTCGGCGACGACGGCGTGCCCCTTGGCGCCCCAGCCCGCGAGGAGCGGCGCGGCGAGCGCGAGCGAGAGCGCTGAGACGAGGCGGGGAAGGTCGGGCAATGCGGGGCTCCTCATCGGTCGGGCGCGTCGAGCCGGTGGGCCAGCATGCCGCCATCAACGGCGATGCACTGACCGGTGATGTACGCGGCAGTCGGAGACAGCAAGAACTCGGCCAAGGCGGCGACCTCGTCGGGCGTGCCGACGCGGCGCATGGGCGTAGCGGCGATGATCCGCTCGAGCCGCTCGGGGTCGTCGAGGACGGGGCGGGCGAGCGGCGTGTCGATGTACCAGGGGCTCACGGCGTTGACGCGGATGCCGGGCGCGTCCGGCGTGGGCGCCCACTCGACGGCGAGGTACCGGGTGAGCTGATCGAGCCCGGCCTTGGCGGCGGCGTAGGGCGCGCCGGAGCCGACGGAGACTGACGAGGCGACGGAGCTGATGTTGACGACGGCCCCGCGGCCCGATGCGCGGAGCGCCGGCGCGAGCGCGCGGGTGACATTCAGCTGCGCGGACAGAAGTAGTTTGAACAGGCGATCGATCTCGTCATCGGCGTAGGCCTCGGTCGGCTTTCGCAGATTCGCGCCGGCGTTGTTGACCAGAGCATCGAGTGATCCGAATCGGCTCTGGACCTCGCTGGCGAGGTGCTGCGGGGCGTCGGGCTCGAGCAGATCGAGCTGCAACGCGTGCGCAACACCATCTGCAGCAATGAGTTGGAGACTTGCGGCTTCGAGTTTCGACGCATCGCGTCCGACGATGATGATCTTCGCACCGGAACTTGCAAGTCGCTGGGCGATGGCGAGACCGATGCCGGAGGCGCCGCCGGTGACGAGCGCGGTGCGAATCTTGGGTCTCGAAGCAGGGAGGGCGATGGTGTAGGGGTCTCCCGATTTCATTTGTCATTGTTCGATGAAGGCAGAACTCAAGTCTGGGTACAAATCAACGAAATACCCGTGAAACGATGCAGCGATCGGGGCTGACCCGAGTATAGAGAGCAACCGAACCGTTCTTGGTTCGGCGCACATGGGGATCAGCGTCGCGGGTTCTTCGCGATGCGTTAACAATCGGAGCTGGTCGTGGGTCTGGGTCCAAACGGGGTGACCGAGCGTTCGGCTATGCCTGCGCTCGATGTGTTGTATGGCGAGCTCATGACGTCGTTGTGCGAGGGCGGCGCGTGCGTCGGCTCGACGATGCTGATCTTCGGCCCGAACGGGCGGCTGGAGCGCGCGGGCGGAGGCTGGCTCGCGGCGGGCATTCCGTTCGAAGAGCTGATCGGGCGCAAGCCGACCGAGTACATGGTCGACCCTGCCGGTGAGGAGCGCGAGCTGCTTCACCGTCAGCTGAAGAGCGGCGCGAGCGATCGCGTGCTCGCGATCGACATGGTGAACGGCACGGAGATCTGGAAGCTGGCGGTGCGGTCCGGCCCGGTCGGCGACCCGGGGACGGGCGTGATCGTGTTCAGCCTGCACCCGCCGGCGTCGACGCCGATGCCGGGCGGGTGGGAGATCTATAGGTACAAGCGTGTGAGCAGCGCGGGCGCGCTGCATCTGCTGACGCGCGGCGAGCTCGAGGTGCTCCGGATGCTCGCGATGGGGCTGCGCCGCGACGCGATCGCCGGGGCGCTCGAGCGGACCGTGAAGGCGGTTGAGCGCCGGCGCACGCTGCTCGGCAAGAAGCTCGGCGAGGAGACGACCGTCGGCCTGGCCCAGATCGCGACCGGTGCGGGATTGCACCGGATGGACAGCGCCGCGCTGGGCGTGTTCGCGGCGGCGAACTGCGACCGCGGCGGGCGCGCGAGCTGGCTGGTCGAGAGCGATCGCGCCCGGGCGGCGCGCGAGCGGTTCACGCGTGCGGCGCGGTCACAGTGCGGAAGCGAGGCGTCCGCGGTCGGCTGCTGATCACGCCCCGGGAGACCTGTTCCGGCGTGAGATCTCGCGGGCGCCGCCCGGTCCCTATCGTGGCACTGCTGTGGTGGCACAGCGAGGCACCGCGGAGGCTGGGCTGCGATGGCGACGAATCTTGGAACGGCGACGCACGAGTTCGAGAAGCTCGATCGCTGCGGTGATCTCGAGCATCGGCCGCGCGTGCTGCTCGGCAAGATGGGGCTCGACGGTCACGACCGGGGCGTGAAGGTGATCGCCCGCGCGCTGCGCGACTCGGGCGTGCACGTGATCTACTCCGGGCTGTGGC
This sequence comes from Planctomycetota bacterium, assembly GCA_038521625.1. Classification (GTDB taxonomy): domain Bacteria; phylum Planctomycetota; class Phycisphaerae; order Phycisphaerales; family UBA1924; genus JBCBKP01. The sequence continues at coordinate 80,875 of JBCBKP010000009.1, read as the reverse complement.
AGACGCCGGAATCGCTGGCGGTCTCGGCGCGGGACGAGGACTGCGACGTGATCGCGGCGAGCATGATGAGCAACAGCCACCTGGTGCTGGGGCCGAAGCTGCTCGAATCGCTGCGCGCGGTCGGGCGACCCGACCTGCCGGTCTACATGGGCGGGATCCTGCCGCAGGAGGACATCCCGAAGCTGAAGGCGGCGGGGATCGCGGCGTGCTTTACGACCGGGACGGGTCTGCTGGACATCGTCGAGGCGGTCAAGGGATCGGTCGCGGCGTACGGCGGCGGCGCCCGCGCCTACGAGCATCCGACGGCGCAGCTGGCGCGGGACATCTCGCTGGCGCACGGCGGTCGGGAGGTCAGGCCGGACGCGCCGCGTCGGCGTCCGACGCGCGTGATCGGCGTGACCGGCTCGCCGGGCGCGGGCAAGAGCACGCTGGTGGCGCAGCTCGTCGGCGAGTACAGCCGTCGGGCGGAAAAGGACGCGTCGCTCGGGCGCTGCGCCGTCGTGGCATTCGATCCGAAGAGCCCGATCACGAGCGGGGCGCTGCTCGGCGACCGGCTGCGTGTGGACTTCAACACGCTGGGCGAGCGCGTGTTCTACCGGAGCCTGGCGATCTCGGGCGAGGACTACGCGACGCTTGACACGGTGCTCGGCCTGATCGGCGGCGCGGCCGAGGGCGCCGAGGCGTTCGAGACGGTGTTCGTCGAGACCGTGGGCGCCGGCCAGAACGAGACGCGGATCCGCGGGCACGTGGACCGCACGCTCGTTGTGCTGACGCCCGGCATGGGCGACGCGGTGCAGATGGACAAGGCGGGGATCCTGGAGATCGCCGACGTGTTCGTCTGCAACAAGGCGGACCACCCGGGCGAGCACGAGCTGGTCCGCGACCTGAGGGATGTCGCGGGCCGGCGGCCGGTGGTCGAGACGGTGGCGACGCGGGCGAAGGGCGTGCCGGAGTTGCTGGACCTGGTGCTCGGCTCGTAGTTCGTCGCTTGGTATTCGGCATTCGGGGGTCGTGATTCGGCGTTCCGCCCGATGTTGCGGGCGACGCCCGTCGCGCCGTGAAACGCTGAATCCGCCGACCGCGCGGTCCCGAAGCCAAAGGCGTTGAGCCCGGGCGTGTGCCAGGGCGCCGGGCAACGCGGGTGGAGACCACGCTCGTACGCAGACCCGGTCCCCCACGGATTGTCGTTGGAACCGCGTCGGGGCATGACCCCCGACGGAAGTACGGAGGTTGTCTCATGCGCATCTCGCGGATTGCCAGTGTTGCTGCTGTTTCTGCTCTCGCCGGTCTCGCCTCGGCCCAGTGCGGCTCGAAGCCGTCGAACGAGCGTGCGGAGTCGCGCGGCTACGGCGTCGTCCTCGCCTCGGACTCGGACCATCACGGCCACCAGGGCCCGGACAGCATCGTCGAGGTCGCTCAGAGCGCCGGCACATTCAACACGCTGATCGCCGCGGTGCAGGCCGCCGGCCTGGCCGAGACGCTGATGGGCGAGGGCCCGTTCACGGTCTTCGCGCCGTCGGACGAGGCGTTCGCGAAGCTGCCGGCCGGCACGGTCGAGAGCCTTCTCAAGAAGGAGAACCTCGGCACGCTGCGCGCCATCCTGACCTACCACGTCGTGCCGGGCCGCTTCACGGCCGACGACGTCAGCTCGCTGAGCAACGCCGCCACGGCGAACGGCCAGCGCGTCGACTTCGCCGTCGGCAGCTGGGGCGTGCGTGTCGACAACGCCCGCGTCGTCACGGCCAACATCGAGGCCGAGAACGGCATCATCCACGTGATCGACTCGGTGATCATGCCCGAGACCCAGAACATCGTCGGTGTCGCCGACGCGGCCGGCTCGTTCAGCACGCTGATCGCCGCCGCCAAGGCCGCCGGCCTGGCCGGCGCCCTCTCGGGCGAGGGCCCGCTGACGGTCCTGGCGCCGACAGACGAGGCGTTCCAGAAGCTGCCGCGCGGCACCGTCGCGAGCCTCCTGAAGCCGGAGAACCGCGACCAGCTGGCGGCGATCCTGAAGCTGCACGTCATCCCGGGCCGCGTCTACTCGGACCAGGCCCTCGCCGCGCAGCGTGGCGACACGCTGAACGGCCAGCCGGTGACCTTCCGCATCGACGGCGGCACGCCGAAGGTGAACGGCGCGACGATCCTGACGACCGACATCGAGGCGAGCAACGGCGTGATCCACGTGATCGACACCGTGCTCATCCCGGGCTGAGTCGCTGACGAACGTCGATCTCAGAAGTCGTGGGGCCGCGCCGGAGGGTGTGGCCCCGCTTTCTTGAACGCTTGAACGGGGTGCTCGGATGATTGCCATCGAACGGCGGAAGGTCGGGAATCGGATCCTGGGGCTCGGGCCGAGGTCGGGAGATCGCGATGTCCGTTTGCGTCCGCTAGACTCGGTGCGTGGCAGAGGGCACGCATCGATGACGGCAGTTTCGGATTCGGACCCGGCAACGAGCAACGCACCGGGTGATGACATCCTGCCGCGGGTCGCGGCGGGCGAGGCGGGCGCGGTCGACGCCTGCATCAAGCGGTACGGCGGGCTGGTCTGGTCGCTGGCCCGGCGGGTCTGCTCGAACCCCGCGGACGCGGACGACGCGGTGCAGGACGCGTTCATCTCGCTCTGGAAGAGCGCGGGACGGTTCGACGCGTCGATGGGGTCCGAGCCCACTTTCGTGGCGATGATCACGCGGCGGCGTCTGATCGATCGGGTGCGTCGGGTGACGCGCCGCCCGGACACCGCATCTCTCGACGCGGCCATGGGCAGCGGCCTGGACCCGTCCGAACCCCGAAACCGCCAGATGGGCCCGGGCGGATCGCCGGACGCCGGGGTCCAGATTTCTGAAGAGAGCGACATCGCCCGGCAGGCTCTGAACGAACTCTCTGAGGACCAGCAGCGCGTGCTCCGGCTGAGCGTGCTGCACGGGGTCAGTCACGAGAAGATCTCGGAGGCCACGGGCCTCCCGCTCGGGACGGTGAAGACGCATATCCGCCGGGGATTGATCAAGGTTCGACAGGTCTTGGCCGAACGGCGTGCGTCGGCGGGCTCTGATCGCGGGCAATCTGTTGAGGTGACGCCATGAGTGCGACGTCGCTGCCTGAGAACGAGCGGATCACGGACCTCTTGGTCGATCGCGCGATTGGCGGCCTGAGCGAGTCCGAGCAGCGGGAGCTGACCCGGCTTCTCGGACGCGGCGAGGACGCCCGCGAGTTGAGCGAGTCCTTCGAGCTGGCGGCCGCGGCGGTCTCGCTGGCGGAGCTGGAGGTCGAGGGGATCCCCTCGGACGTGGCCGGGCGACTGAGCCGCACCGCGGACGCGTTCCTGGCCGGCCAGCGTGCCGACGAGGACGACGCGCCGGTTCTGAAGCTCACAGGGGAGTTCGAGGACGCGACTCGGTCGATCTCGGTCGAGAGCCGGGTGCCGGGCTGGGCATGGATGGGCTGGGCGGCGTCGGCGGCGCTGCTCGGTCTCGCGTTCGTCCTCGGGGCTCCGGACCGCGATCCGACCGTTCAGGAGCTGCAGGCGGAGCTTCGGACGGTCGCGGACTTCGTCTCGTGGGCTTGGGACGACCCGGCGGACGGGCTTCCGGCGGAAACCGACGGCCTCGGCGGCGAGGTCGAGTGGAGCGACTCGGAGGACCGCGGCTTCATGCGGTTCGCGGGCCTCGACGTGAATGACCCGAGCGAGACGCAGTACCAGCTCTGGATCTTCGACGAACAGCGCCCCTCGGGCGATCTGCCGGAGTTCGGCGACAGCTTCCTCTCGCAGCGTCCGGTGGACGGCGGTGTGTTCGATCTTGCCGACGCCGAGGTGTTGCCGTCGGGCGAGGTGATCGTGCCGATCGACGCGAAGCTGCCGGTTGGGAAGGCCCTCGCGTTCGCGGTGACGGTCGAGCAACCGGGCGGCGTCGTGGTCTCGGACCGCAGCCTGGTCGTCGCGCTCGCGGTGCGTCCGAGTCTCGAATAGTCTCGGGTTCATGACAACAACGCGTGCTCCGGTGGGCCGGTCGATGCTGAGCGTCGGCGGGCTGGGCGTGTCGCGGCTCGGTCCGCTCTGGGCGAGCCTGGTCCCGGCGGGGGTCGCGGCGGTGATGGCGCTCGCGGGCGCGCCCCGTCTCTGGATGCTCAACGCGGTGGGCGGCGTGCTGATGGTCTACGGCATCGCCTCGTGCCTGATCTGGGGCCGGCGGGCGGTCGAGATCTTCGGGCGACGGAACCCGCGGGAGGTCGTCGCCGACAAGGTCGCGGGCTGCTCGATCGTCGTGGCCGAGGCGGTGTACTACGAGGGCCCCGCGGGGCGGGTGCTGGTGCGGATCGCCTGGGCGGTCGCGCTGTTCCGGCTGATCAACGGCCCGCTCGGCCGGGCGCTGCGGGAACTCGAGAAGCTCCGCGGCGGGTGGGGCCTGATCGTCTACGACGTGGTGACGGGCGTGATCGCGCTGCTGCTGTTCAACCTGTCGATGATGCTCGCGAAGCAGGTCGGGCTGCGCTGAGGCGACGCCCAGACGCTCACCTGTTCCAATCGGCCGGCGCCGTCACGTCGACGTCCTCGGGGGCGCGGCCGCCGAGGTTGGCGCTCTCGTCCTCGATCGGCTTCGCGTAGTACTCGAAGAGGTCCTCGAGCGTGACCTCGCCCGGGACGTAGATGATGAACGGTCTGCCGACCGGGTCCGCGGCGATCTCGCCGCCCGAGGCGTAGGCGAAGCGTTCGCCGGACATCGGGTCGTGCAGCGCATCGGGTCCCGCGAACCCGGTGAGCTCGGCCGCGGAGGCGGGCGGGCGGCCGCGGGCGGCGATGAACCCCTCGACGGCGATCAGTGTCCGGACGCCCGCGCGACGGCGTTGCGCCTCGATCTCGGTCCGAACGGCGTGGCCGACGGCGGGCAGGAAGGTCTGCAGGATGCGCGAGCGGCTCTCGCCGACGATGTCGTCAGGATCGCGGAGACCGTACTGATCGGCGGGCGTCGCCCCGTCCAAGACGGCCAGCGTCTCTGCGGGTTCGAGCGCCATGATCGCGTCGATCGTGTCGTAGAACTCGTCGATCTCACGCTCGGTAGTGGCCCGGCCGGGGAAGACGATGCCGGTCACGTTGGCGATCTTCGGGACGGTGTTGCCGCCCATCATCGCGCCGGCGTGCTGTGAGAACTCGGCGGGCAGGAAGCGGCCGCCGCCGCCGGGCTCGCCCGTGTGCGTGCGGTCGATGACGTCGAGGATGGCGACCTTCTCGCCGCGGAACGACTGTCGCATGCCCGGCGTGTGCTCGAACCGATCGAGCGTGGCGGCGATGGCATCGATCGCGGGCGTGGGGAGCTCGCGCTCCAGAAGCAGCTGGCGGCATCGGCTGTAGAGCAGGGCCTCGATCGCGATCGCGACGAGCCTGGAGATCAGGAACGGCTGGCGCGAGGTGACCTCGGCGATGGCCGCGGTGCGGGAGACGTGGTCCTCGAACGCGCGCCAGTCGCCGCGCTCGGCGGCGAGCGCAGCGCGTCGGACCTCCACGCGGGCGATGCTCCGGCCGACGCCGAGCTCGGGGAGGAGGATGTTGAACAGCGGACCGTCCCCAGGGATCTCGGGCTGCCAACGGAGGTTGCGGGTCGCGGCGAGCTCGTCGAGGCGGTCGTCGAGGCCGAGCTCGACGGCGCGATCGAGCTGGCGTCGCCCGAGCTCGAAGGGCTCCGAGCCGGACTCGGCGAGGCGGAACGCCGTCATCGGGTCGCCGCCGAACTCGTCCTGGAACTCGGGCAGGCGTTCGGCGAGGGCGTCGGCCTCGGCGTCGAGATCCTCGTCGGCCTGTCTGAGGATCTGGTCGATGTCGCTGATCAGGCCGAGGGCGTAGGGGTCGGCGTCGTTCTGGTCGTCGGGGGCGGCCTCCGCGAGCAGCTCGACGAACCGCTCGCGTGCGGCCTGGCCGGTGCCGGGGGTCGCCGTGAGGGCGAACGTCACCTCGAAGACGAGCCAGCCGACCAAGAGGGCGACGGCGGCGAGGACGAGGTTGCGTGTGCGGTAGATGGGCTTCTTGGACGCGGCGACGGTGCTGTCGGACATAGGGATCCCCCTCACCCCGCCGGCGTTGGCGGATCGCGAGTTGATACCGGAAGACCCGAGGGCGGATGCGGGCCGATGGGCCCGGCCAAGCCCCATCCTCCCTATCTCAGGCTGGACTCGGGCGTCGTGAAGTCGACGTCGGCGGTCGAGCGGCGACCGAGGTTCGCCGTTGTGTCGTCGGCTGGTGCCGCGTAGAAGTCGAAGAGGTCCTCGAGCGTGACCTCGCTGCCGACGTAGAGGACGAACGGACGGCCGTGGGGATCGTCCGCGACCGCAGCGCCCGCGGCGTAGGCGAACGGCTCGCCGGTCAGCGGATCGATCAGCGCGTCACGACCGGCGGACGCGATGAGCTCGTCGAGCGAGTCGGGCGGGCGGCCGTTCTCGGCGATGAATGACTCGACGGCGAGGAGTGCTCGGACGCCGGCGCGGACGCGGAGGTGCTTCAGTTCGGAGAGGATGGACTCGACCAGGTAGCCGAAGGCGTTCTCGAGCACGGGCGCGCGGAGCTGCTGCGCGATGAGATCAGGGTGTTGCACGCCGATGGTCTCGTCCTGGCTCGTTCCTTCGAGGACGGCGAGGGCCTTGGACGGCTCGAGCGCGAGCAGGGAGTCCATGTTGTCGAAGTACCGCTCGACATCGTCTTCGGTGTGCCGGCGTCCCGGGTAGACAAGGCCGGCGAGATTCTCCAGCGAGGGAGCACCGCCTCGGTACGCCGCTGGCAGGTACCTCCCGCTCTCGCCCGGAGCGCCGGTGTGCGCGCGATCGATGGATTCGAGAATCATGATCTTCTCTCCACGCATCGCGAGCGCGATATCGGGCATGGACTCGACTCGAACGAGAACGTCCGCGAGCGTCGATAACACCTCCGCTGGCATGTCTCGATCGAGTGCGACGGTCCGGATCGTCTCGAGCGTCAGGATCTCGATCCCGATCGCGTTGAATCGCGCGATCAGGGATCCCTGACGGCTCGAGAAATCGACCAGCACCGTCGAGTTGTTCAAGTGCGTGGCGAACGTGTCCCAATCCCCGCTGGCGGCGGCGATCTCGGCCCGACGGGACTCGAAGCGTGCGATCCTCCGTGAGATGCCGTGCGTCGGATCGAGAATGACCGACACGAGGAGCGGTTGGTCTTGGATCAGCGCCGCGCGGAATCGGAGGTTCCGCGTGGCGGCGAGTTGCTCGAGCCGGAGGTCGTATCCAAGCTGAATCCACCGATCGAGGAATCGGCGTCCGAGTTCGAACGCCTCGGTCCCCGGCTCGGCCATGACGAACAAATTGCTCGCGTACACGCTCTCCCGATTCTGCTCGAGCGCGAAGGCGGCACGCCCGTGGAGTACTGCGATCTGAAGGATGAGGTCGCCGGCGTACGGATCGTCGTCGTTCTGATCGGCGGGCGCGGCGTCGCCCAAGAGCTCGAGGAACTGCCCGCGCGCGACGGCCCCGTCGCCTGGCGTCGCGGTGAGGGCGAAGACAACCTCGAAGACGAGCCAACCGACGAAGAGGGCGATGGCGGCGAGGACGAGATTTCGGGTGCGGTAGATGGGCTTCGGGCGCGATCGCGCGTGATCCGACATCATCAACACCTCACGCTGCGCGCACAAACGTTCGGTGAACGCTCACTTCTCGTGCTTGTAGACGCCGTGGCCGGTCTTGTCGCCCAGGCGGCCGGCGGTGACGAGCTGTCGCAGCAGCGGGCAGGGGCGGTAGCGCTCGCTGTTCAGCCCCTCGGCGAGGACGTCCATGATGTGGGCGCAGGTGTCCAGCCCGATGAAGTCGGCGAGGCGCAGCGGGCCCATCGGGAAGTTGCAACCGAGCTTCATGATGCCGTCGATCGCCTCGGGCTCGGCGACGCCCTCCATCCAGGCGTAGAACGCCTCGTTGATCATCGGCATCAGCACGCGGTTGGAGACGAAACCGGCGCGGTCGTTGGCGGGCAGCGCGGTCTTGCCCATCGCCTCGGCGAGCGCGATCGTGCGCCGCGTGACCTCTTCGCTCGTCGCCAGGCCGTTGATCACCTCGACCAGACCCATGACCGGGACGGGGTAGAAGAAGTGCATGCCGATGACGCGGGCGGGGTCCCCCACCGCCGTGGCGATCTCGGTGATGCTGATCGAGCTGGTGTTGCTGGCGAGGATCGCGCCGGGCTTCGCGGTCTTGTCGAGCTCGGCGAAGACGGTCTTCTTGACGCCCGCGTCCTCGACGACGGCCTCGACAATGATGTCGCAGTCGGCTAGCGCGCTCAGGGACTCGGCGTAGCCGATGCGCTCGAGCGCCGCGTCGGCGTCGGCCTGCTCCATCCGGCCCTTCTCGACCGAGCGGGCGAGCAGCTTGTGGTGGGTCGCCTTGCAGCGCTCGAGGGCGCCCGAGGAGGTGTCGAAGACGACGGCGTCGAAGCCGGCGACCGCGGCGATCTGCGTGATGCCGCCGCCCATCTGACCGGAGCCGACGACACCGACGCGACTGACGTTGTGGTTGCTCATGTTGGGGTCCTCTCCCCGGAGGGCTCTCGGATAGATGCCCGGGGGCCCGATGATATGCTGTGGTATGCCAACGATCGAAGAGCTCGAGAAGCTGCTGGAGGCCGACCCGCGGGACACGTTTGTGCTGTATGGCCTGGCGCAGGAGCACGAGAAGACGGGGAACCACGCCGAGGCGGTGGGGTATTACGACCGATGCCTGGAGGCGGACCCGGCGTACAGCTACGCGTATTTCCACAAGGCGCGGACGCTGCTGAACATGAACGAGACGCTGAGGGCGCGGGACACGCTGGCGGCGGGCCTGCGCGCGGCGCGGGCGGCGGGCGATGCGCACGCGGCGGACGAGATCGCCGGGTTCTTGCAAGAGCTGGACGGATGAGACCCGATCAGTCTCGCCTCCGGCGAGTCACCTGCCCCGTCGGCGACGGGGGAGGCGAGAGCGGACGACGCTGATGCGTGTACGGAAGCAGGCGAAGGACCCGGGCGACACCGAGGCGGCGTACGCGCTCGCGCTGCGGATGCTCGGCGTGCGCGCGTCCAGCCGGCGCCGGCTCGGCGAGCGGCTGGCGCGCCGCGGGTTCGAGCGCGAGGTCGTGGAGGCGGTCGTCGAGCGGCTGGTCTCGAACGGGATCATCGACGACGCGGCGCTGGCCGAGTCGGTGGCGCGGGTGAGCTTCGAGAACTCGCCGACCGGGCGCCGGCTGGTCGAGGCGAAGCTCCTGCGGCGCGGGATCGACCGCGGCGTCGCCGAGTCGGCGGCGCGGGACGCCGCGGGCGATCGGGACGCGCTCGCCGACGCGCGGCGGCTGGCGGCTCGGAAGCTGCGCACCATGCCGGCGTCGCTTGAGCCCGACGCGGTCCGCCGGCGGCTGCTCGGGGCGCTGTCGCGCCGGGGCTTCGAGCCGGAGATCGCCCGGGAGGCGGCCGAGGCGGAGATCGGAGCCGCTAAGCTCTGGTCATGACAAGGACGCTGCTGATCGTGTGCGTGGGGCTCTCGCTCGTCGGTTGTGCGGGGCAGAAGAACGACCGCCCGGTGCTGGGCGGCCGGGTCGTCGTGCCCGCGCTCGACACGGGCTCGGAGGGCGCGCCGCTGACCGACCCCGAGGACTGGGGCGGGCCGGGCGAGGCGACGACGACGGTCTCGCGTGCGGGCTGGTCGCGCCAGGAGTTCCTGGTGCCGGTCGACGGCACGGCGCACGGGCCGACCTGGGCGACCAGGCTGGTCCTGGCCGACGGGCGGATCGAGCGGTCGGGCGGCCTGTACCCATCGCCGGAGTCGGCGCTGGACCTGAAGACCAACGCCCGGGCCGCGGCGTCCGAGGGGATCGTCACTCCGATGATCGCACTCGGCGACGTGGCGCTGATGCCGGTCAGGCTGTTCGTCTCGCCGCTGTGGGGCGAGCAGCGGAGCCCGCGTGTGGTCTACAAGCGCTGGCGCCAGGGGACCTACCGCGTGGGCGAGCCGGCGATCGCGCCGGACGCCGAATCGCAGACGCCGGCCGATACGGATGGTTAGGTTCCGGGCTTCGAACTCCGATCGCCCGCTCGACGAGCGCGGGATGCCCGAGGGCGTGCCGCTGCGCGACGGCCTCGAGATGACACCGCGGGCGGCGGCCGAGGCGATGGCCCGCGGCGAGGGGTTCGTGCTGCTGGACATCCGCGAGGACCAGGAGTTCGAACTCGCGCGTGTCGGCGGCGCGACCGAGATCCCGATGAGCCGGCTCGCGAGCGAGCTCGGCGGGCTCGAGATCGAGGAGGACACGCCGGTCGGCGTGATCTGCCACACGGGCGTGCGATCGCTGCAGATCGCGCTTCTGCTCCAGCAGGAGGGCTTCGAGGGCGCGCGATCGGTCGCCGGCGGGATTGACCTGTGGTCGCGCGCCGTCGACGCCTCGGTCCCCCGCTACTGACGCGCGGAGCACGATGCGTCTAGACGGCCGCGATCGAATCCGGTCTAGGCGAGCTTCGTCCTCATGCGGGCTGGCGAGGGCACGCGGACGTCGCTGGCGAGGCCGACCTTGGACATCGCGAGGATCACGAGCCAGCTGATATCGAGCTCCCACCAGCGCAGGCCGTGACGGGCCGAGGCCGGGAACGCGTGGTGGTTGTTGTGCCAGCCCTCGCCGAAGGCGAGGAACCCGAAGATGGCGTTGTTGCGGCTCTCGTCGTGGCTCTTGAACGGCTTCGTGCCCCAGATGTGACAGACGGAGTTGATGCTCCAGGTGATGTGGTGCACGAAGAAGATCCGGACGAGACCGCCCCAGATGAACCCGAGCAGAGCGCCCGACCAACTCAGCGTCAGCAGCCCGCCGAGCAGCGCCGGGATCAGCATGCCGGCGACGACCCAGAGCGGGAACAGGCGGTCGAGCCACCGGATCAGGCGGCGTGACTTCAGGTCGGGCACGTAGTTGCCGTGGCCGTCTGGCGCTTTGCGGAAGAACCAGCCCATGTGGGCGTGGAACATGCCACGGATGGTGCCCCAGATCCCGCCGCCGTGGGTGTGCGGCGAGTGCGGGTCGCCCTCCTCGTCGCTGTGCTGGTGGTGGCGGCGGTGGTCGGCGACCCAGTCGATCACCGACCCCTGGACGGCCATCGATCCCATGACGGCGAACGCGGCCTCGACCAGCTTCGGGGTCTTGAAGCTCTTGTGGGTGAAGAGTCTGTGGTAGCCGACGGTGACGCCCAGCATGGTGATCAGGTACATCACGCCCATCACGACGAGATGAACCCAGCTGAACGCGATGCCCCAGAGCAGCGTGATCGCGGCGATCAGCCCGGCAAAGGGGATCAAGACCAGCAGAAGATTCACGACGCGCACGCCGAGAACAGCCGCGGGACTCGGGTCGGCCTGCGGTCCGGATCCTTCCGGGGACTGGCTTGTCATTGGATCGAGTGCCTCGGTGAGATCGGCTTGCCGGAGAACTCCGGCGCGGCACGATCGCAAGCTCTCACAGGCGAGACGATCGCGGAATCATTACTGGGAACGCTAGCGTCCCGCTTGCCGCGTGACCAATCGATCGCGCGCCGGTCGTAGATTCGGCATCCTGATCAGGACAGGCCGGATCCGAGCCCGCTGCGTGCGGCTCTGAACGGGCGCGCGGTGCACTCGAGAGACCGGTCAATCCCTAGGTTTTGATCTCCATGGCCCGATCCGGGCGGTTTTCGTTTAGAAACCGTTAAGGACGCCGGTAGATTGCAGCCGCGGGGTTCTCGCTCGCAGGGGAGCTGCAATGGAACACGAACTCATCCGTGTCGCGGGGCGTGCGGTCGCGTGCGCTGCTTTCGGCTCGTTCGCCGGCGGGGCCTCGGGCGCCGGGCCGATCGACCCGCCGGCGGAACCGGTGCGATCGACGATGAAGCCGCTGGACGCGATCGAGCCGCGGATCTGCGTGAACGACCTGCCGGGCTCGGCCACGGGCGTGCACCGCATCACAGAGCCGGGCGTGTACTTCCTCAGGGCCGATGTGCTCGGGGAGGTCGGCAAGCGCGGGATCGAGGTCGATCTCTCGGGCATCGATCCGACGGAGTCGGCGTCGAGCTCGGTCGTGATCGAGCTGCAGGGGTTCTCGCTGGTCGGCGTCCCGGGCTCCGACGACGCCGTCCATGTGAACGGCGGTGTGCAGCTGGAGGAATCGGTCTCGATCCACGGGATGACGGGCATCGGCCATCCCAGGTTCTCGACGGTCCGCGGGTGGGGCGGCGACGGGATCGAATTCGTCGCGGTCGAGAGCGTCTCGGTGAGCGGCGTGGACGTCACCGATTGCCGCGGCAACGGGCTGCGCGCGTCGAGCAACCCGAAGTCCATGCGGGCGAAGTGCTACACGAGCCACTTCAACTGTGATCTCTCGGGCGTCTCGATCACATCGCCGTTCGGCGGACAGAACAACATCGAGCTACGCGGCATCGAATCGTCGGGGAACGGTGTTCACGGCGTCGATCTGAGCTGGGGCCCGTCGGCGGACGACTCGGACGGCGGCGGGACCGCGGTCAAGATCTTCGACACGGAGCTCGACGGGAACGGCGGCGACGGCCTCCGCGCCGACGGCGGCATCCGGCGGCACAGCGTGGACATGATGGCGCACGAGGTGATGGCGTCGGGGAACGGCGGGAACGGCCTGACGATCATCGGCGACCGCGAGCGCTCGATGGACATGAGCATCGACATGGACGTGATGACCGCCGGCGGCAACGGCGGCTGGGGGATGCGGCTGGTGCGGGCCGTCGCGCGGCTGGCGCGGTGCGTGACGCGCCGGAACGTCTCGGGCGGGCTCGCCATCGAGGAGACGGTCGCGGACGCCTCGCGGTGCCGCAGCTCGGAGAACGGGGGGAGCGGCGTCGTCGCGACGGGCAGCGCGGTCACCTTCCACGTATGCCACTTCGTCGCCAACGGCGGCGGGCCGACCGGCGGGTCCGGGCTGGAGATCCGCGGCTCGCACCCCCAGGACAACAGCTGCGACGGCGTCGTGGCGTCCGACAACCGCGGCCACGGCGTGCACGTCGTCGACGCGAGCGCGCCGCTGTCGCTGCTCGGCTGCTCGCTCGGCGAGAACGATCTCGACGGCCTGAGCGTCGAGTCGCTGCTCGGCGTCCCCACCGGTCCCGTGCACGTTCTGGACTCCAGCGCGGACGCGAACGGGCTCGCGGGCCTGCGGCTCTCGAGTTCCCAGGGCGGGGTGGTGCGTCGGTGCTCGGCGAACGGGAACGGTGGCGCCGGCATGATCATCGGCGGCACGTCCTGCCTCGTAGTCAGCAACAGCGTGGCCGACAACGCCGGCGGAACGATCCTGGCGATGCCCAAGAACACCGTGGGCCCGCTCGTCGACGAGACGGGCGCCGCGACGAACACGAACCCCGGCGTGAACTACGTGCGCTGATCGATCCCGGTCGGACGCCGGTTCAGACGACGCCCTGCGCGATGATGGCGTCGGCGAGCTTGCGGAATCCGGCGACGTCAGCGCCGCGGTTGTAATCGACGAAGCCGTCCTCGGTGCCCGCGTGTCGGACGCAGGCGCGGTGGATCGAGCCGATGATGCCGTCGAGGCGGTCGAGGGTGGTCTGCTTGTCCCAGGTGGCGTGCTGGGCGTTCTGCGACATCTCGAGCGCCGAGCAGGCGACGCCGCCGGCGTTGGCCGCCTTGCCCGGGCCGACCGGGATCTTGGCATCGATGAAGGCGTCGTTGGCGTCGTCGGTCAGCGGCATGTTGGCGCCCTCCGCCACGGCCTTCACGCCCGCGCCGATCAGCTTCTCCGCCGCGGCGCCGTCGAGCTCGTTCTGCGTCGCGCACGGCAACGCGACATCGCACGCGACGTCCCAGGGCTCGCCGCCGGCGACGAAGTTCACGCCGCTCTCGCCCCGCACCATGTCCTCGAGCCTGTGGCCGTTGTTCTCGCGGGCGTCGATGATGCGCTCGAGCAGAGCCTCGCTGAGCCCGTCCTCGAAGTGAGCAAAGCCGGCCCGCCCGGAGAGCGTCAGCACGCGAGCGCCGAGCTCGAGCGCCCGCTGGGCGGCGTAGAGCGCCACGTTGCCCGAGCCCGAGATCGCGACGCGCTGGCCGCGGAGATGGGCGTCTTGCTCTTCGAGCATGAGGCGCGCGAACTCCACGACGCCGTAGCCCGTCGCCTCGGCGCGGCCGGCGAGCCCGCCCAGCACCAGCGGCTTGCCGGTGAGCACGCCGTGGTGCAGACCGGTGAGGCGTCGGTAGGCGCCGAAGAGGTAGCCGATCTCCTTCGCGCCAACGCCGATGTCACCGGCCGGCACGTCGATGTCGGGGCCGCCGTGGCGGTGATACTCGGCCATGAACGCCTGGCAGAAGCGCATGCGTTCGGTCTCGGAGAGGTCGCGCATCGTGCAGTCGGCACCGCCCTTGCCGCCGCCGATGGGCAGGCCGGTGAGGGCGTTCTTGAAGCACTGCTCGTAGCCGAGGAAGAGCAGGGTGTCCTCGTCGACGGCGCCGTCGAAGCGGAGCCCGCCCTTGTACGGGCCGAGGGCGTTGGAGTACTGCACGCGCCAGCCGTTGTTGATCTGGACCTTGCCCAGATCGTCCAGCCAGGTGACGCGGAATCGGATGACCCGGTCCGGGCGCCGCAGGCGGTCGAGGACACGCCAGCGGTCGTCGGCCTCGGCGATGGAGCCGGCGGTCCGGATCGTCTGCTCGGCCCGGTCGACGGCCTGCTTGTGGAGCGAGGTTGCGGGTACGGCGGTGGCCTCGGTCATCGCTCTGCCTCCGTGGTTGTCAGGGCCCATTGTAATACCACAGAGCGGGCACGTGGCCCGCCCGGGCCGACGAACGCCAAAAAGACAACGCCCCGGCGGTGGGCCGGGGCGTCGTAGGGAGTTCTGAGATGTCTTGCCTCAGTTCTCTCCGTCGGTTGTGCGGCCCCGAGGGGCCGGGTCTCAGTCGGCGATCAGGCGCGACGGCGGCGGGCGGCGACGAGGCCACCCAGGCCGAGCGCGACCGCGGCGCCCGGGGTCGGGATGCCGGTGAACGCGACGTTGTCGATGAAGACGTTCTCGCTGCCGCTGTTGGTGTCGACGGCGACGGTGAGCTGCAGGCTGCTCAGGTCGAGGCCCGAGGCCGAGATGTCGAAGTCGATGCGGAACCAGCCGCTGCGGTCGGTCACGCCGGGGTTGGCGGCCTCGAGGCCGGGCTCGCTGAGCGAGAGGATGGTCTGCGAGTTCGAGCCATCGCTCAGGATGATCTCGAACAGGTCGTCGCTCTCGAAACCGGTGTTGGCGACGAAGTAGTCGATCGAGAGGCGGACGTCGCTGAAGCCCGAGGCGTCGACGCTGTCGAAGCGGGCCTCGACGCGGCCGTCGCCGTCGTTGAACTCGTAGTTGTACTCGCTGAAGGCGGCGTAGGCGACGCCGTCGAACGACTCGACCGGGGCGCCGAAGCCGGTGAACGAGTTGGCGCCGATGAAGTCGCTAGTGTCGCTGGTCGCGGTGACGGGGCCGGTGCCCACGCCGCGGGTGTCGATCCAGAAGGTGTCGAAGCCGAGGGTGCCGAAGCCCTGGTCCGAGGCGCCGAAGTTCGTGAGCTGACCGCCGCTCGAGACCATGTCGAAGGTCTCGGTCGGGTTGCTCGAGGCGGCCGAGCCAACGTCGTTGAAGTCCTGGCTGGCGATCGTGATCTGGCCCGTGGCCGTGCCGGCGAGCGCCGCGATCGCGGCGATGGCAACGTTCTTCATATCTGCTCTCCTCTTTGGGTTCGGTCCCGGTCCTCACCGGGTGATGCGTGCTCGTCTCCGCCGCGCGTCTCCCCGCGGATCGATGAAGGGTAACCGGGCGCCGACGGACGGATGGCTTCGCTCACGCGCCCGAAGCAAGCTTTACGAACTCTTTACATCATCTCGACTGGACTGGCCCAGCGGAATGCCGGGCCCGGCCGGGTCTGACGACGGGGCCGCCCGCGGGTGCCGTCCGTCCGCTATTGTTGTGGCCGCGCCGAGCGGCGGGCCGCCTTGTCCGGGGTGGACCTGAGAATCTGGGCAACGTGTCGGCGCGTCGAGGAATGCGATCGATGGACAAGGCCAATCTCATCAAGCTCATCGTCGTCGTGTTGGGCCTCGGCGCCGGCGGCGTGCTCGTGGCCCGAGACCTGCTCGCGGCCGGGCCCGGCGGCGACCTCACGAACACGATGTACCTGGTGGACGTGCGGACCGGCGACGTGTTCCGAGCGCCAGTGAAGTCCACGCGCGGGCTGTCGATCCCGGCGCGCCACCCGGAATCGAAGGAGCGCGTGCTCTTCCCGCTCGAGCGTGTCGAGGACGCGAGCGGCATGTGGCGGCTGAGCGAGGGGTACACGCCGAACCCGGACGACTACGGCGGGCTGGGCGGGCTGCACGGGGTCGCCCGTGGCGAGCAGTTCGGGCCGATGAGCCCGGATTCGTTCCCGCGGTATGTCGCCCCGGGCTGGGATTGAGCGAACGGGTCGTTTGGCCGGGATTCAAGGATTTGAGACGATGGCGATGGAGCGAGCGATGACGGAACGGGAACGCGGATTCACGCTGATCGAGCTGCTTGTGGTGATCGCGATCATCGCGCTGTTGATCGGGATCCTGCTGCCAGCGCTCGGCACGGCGCGCGAAGCGGCACGGAAGCTGGTTTGCTCGGCAAACATGCGCAACATCGCGCAGTTGAACGCGGTCTACGCGAACAGCAACCGCGACCACTACTCGGCGCCCGCGAACGTTGGGGTGGCGTACATCGGGCAGGCGCTCACCGATGAGGGGTTCGTGCGCGGCGGCGACGCCCTCGCGTTCGACACGACACCGACCACTCCGACGAGCACGCAGGACTGGATCAGCCCGATCCTGGGCGAGGCGGTGAACCTGTCGCCAAATCGGGCGCGCCGGACGGCGCAGATCCTGAACAACTTCGGCTGCGAAGCGGCCCGCGTCGAGAACACGATCCTCTACACCGGCTCGCTCGGCAGCACGCCGGACTTCGACGAGCTCGATCGAATCCGCGAGCTCGAGGGCCTTCTGCAGGTCAGCTACCTGATGCCGTCGGCGTTCGCGCACCTGGCGAACAACGAGCTGAACCGCGATTACCTCGAGCGTCGGGCGAACACGTTCGGCAACGTGATCCGACCGTTCCCGGCGAACACGGGCTCGATGATGATCTTCGGCGGCGCGCCGGTGCAGTCGCCGGCGAACTTCCGCCCGCGCCTCGATCTGGTCGGGCGGACGGCGTCGGACAAGATCATGTTCGCCGACGCGACGCGCTACCGGACCAACCAGTTCGGCGGCGTGCTCGACATCGATCCGAGCCCCTCGCCCGGGCTGTACGGCTCGTTCGCGTCGTCGTCGCCCCAGTTCATCGGCTCGACCGCCTGGGGGCGCGAGTTCAACCGGGCTCCGAACCAGGAGAACCTGCCGCTGACGTTCCGCCACCCCGGGAACACCGTCAATGTGGCGAAGTTCGACGGCTCGGTGAGCAGCCTCACGCAGACCGAGGTCTGGACCGACCCGAACCCGTGGTACCCGACCGGAACGGTCTGGCAGACCGGCGGCAACACGCCGGAGTCGGACGCCTTCATGGCCGAGCAGGGCAACATCATCAACTGAGCCCGGAGATCAGCCCGGTGGCCGGCCCGATCGACTGCGGCGATGAGCGGACGGTCCGGTCCGATTCCAACCGCTTGGCGGGCCGTGGTTTCGCCCGGTATGACCGGGGCTCGATCCTGGCGCGAAACGGTGCCTCGGGGTCCTTTGCGCAAACTTAGCGGCCCGCGTGGGCCTCTCGGGCTTTGCCTTGGGTCACCGCAGATCTAAGCTTGCGTCGAAGGTTGGTGCCGGTCGCCTCGGGGGAGGCGACTGCCTCGAATCACCTGACGCATTCTGGACTGTCGCCGGACGCGCCGTATGCACGGTTTGCGACCCGCTGTGCACGGCCCGGTCTAGGCGAAGGTTTGGGCGCCACTTGTATTCACGGAGACAGCAGATCATGAAGACTCGCATCGCGGCTCTCGTTGCGCTCGCCGGCCTCAGCGGCTCGGTGTTCGCGCAGGACTCGATCTCGAACCTTGGCACGGGCCTCCCGGGCGACGCGCCGGACGTATTCAGCGCCACCGATCAGGTCGACCGCTTCGTTCTCGACCTCGCGCCGATCACCACGTCGTTCGGCACCACCTTCGGCATCGGCCCGATCCACAAGGCTCCGAATGTCGCCAGCCAGGGCGGCTTCTTCGGCACGCTGATCTCGGGTCAGGCGATCAGCCAGGATCTGGTCGTCGGGCCGATCAATGGCGATCCCCTCTTCTTCCGCTGGGATCAGCCGGGCTTCGGCGTCGGGCCGAACAACAGCGTGCCGTCAGAGGAGATCGAGCTCGTCGGCAGCACGATCGACTACGTCCAGCTGTCGACGCTCTTCAACGCGTTCAGCACGACCAGCACGGTGGGCAACACGACCAGCAACACGCTGAACGGCACGATCATCAACATCGATCCGTCCGATGGCGATCGCCTGTTCGTGACCCGCGTCCTCGCGGCGAACAACCAGGTCAGCCCCGGCGACGACTTCTTCTCGACCGGCGTGGGCGGCGTCGACGCCAACGGCAACGCCTACTTCCGCACCGACACCTTCTTCGCCGGCGCGGGCGCCGTCCCGGGCCAGAACTACTACCGCGTGAATCTGGACCTTCGCAACAATGGCGTCTTCAACGTCCTCAGCGCCGCCACCCCGACGGGCGCACAGGCGACCGAGCGCCTGCTCAGCACTAGCGACAGCGACACGCACTCGGTTCCGCAGGCGCTGCCGCAGTCGATCTTCGGCGGCAACGGCCTGATCGGCGGCCCGAACTTCAGCAGCCAGTACCGCTTCGGCGGCTCATCCCCGCTCGGCACTTCGACCCAGCACCTCTTCGGCGCCGGTGCCCCCAGCGGTGTCGATCACCGCGGCGGCCTGGCCCTCACGCCGAACACCTTCGGCGGCTTCAACGACTCGGGCGTCGCGACGATGGCCATCCTGGCCAAGGGCGGCCAGCCGGACACCGGCGAGACCGAGACGATCAACGTGTTCGCGGTCGACGCGAGCGGCGCCCCGATCGGCGCATCGCGTCGCCTGTTCGACCCGACCAACGGCAACATCACCGACAACAGCAACGGTTTCGTGCTCAACGCCGCCACTGGCGCGTCGATCCACCACTTCAGCCAGGCCGCGTTCAATGGCGGCTCGGGCCAGGTCGACGTGCAGGTGATCCCGAACGGCGACCTCCTCGGCGTCGTGACCCTGGGCCTGAACCAGTCGACCCGCTTCGATCAGGACCCGGACAACTACATCGTTGCCTTCCGCGAGGACGCTTCGGGCAATGTCTCGGAGACCCTCGTCGCCTACGCCACGTTCAGCGCGAGCAAGGAGTACCTGGACGGCCCCGGCGGCAACGTGCTCGGCACGCTGCTCCCGATCGACCTGGCGTTCCCGGGCGCGACCGGCCCCTCGGTCACCTCGCCGGCGATCGACTCGTCGGGCAACGTCTGGTTCGTCGCGCCGTTCCAGGCGAACGACGAGCAATTCGCCGACACCGGCCTGTTCCGCGCGGTCTACAACCCGGCGAACTTCAGCTTCGATCTCGAGCTCGTCGTCCGCGGCGGCTTCGGCACCGGCACGACGGTCACGGGCCTGAACTCGGGCACGCCGTACCAGGTGCAGTTCATCTCGATCGCCGACAGCAACTCGATCTCGTCGGGCGCGTTCTTCTCGAGCAACGCCACCACGGCGGCCCACCTCGGCCAGGACGCCTCGCAGTTCTCCCCGATTGACGCGGAGAGCAACGGCGGCGTGATCCTCTCGGCCGAGATCGTCTACGACGTCGACGGCGACGGCGACTTCGACGATCCGACCTCGAGCGCCGGTGACCCGACCAGCCTCGACGAGGCCTACAACGCCCTCATCTACGTCGGCGCGACCAGCTCGATCGACGTCGTCGATCCGTGCCCGATCGCCTCGTACGCCCCGCCGCTCGACCTGGTGTCGCAGGCCGACGTGAACGCCTTCGTCGGCTTCTTCTTCGGGATGGACCCGCGTGCCGACCTCGCCGCGCCGTTCGGCGTGATCTCGCAGGCCGACGTCAACGCGTTCGTCGACCTCTTCTTCTCGCCCGAGTGCAACCAGCCGCAGTAAGAACCTCCGAAACGCCCGGGAATGATCCACCGGGCGATGGTGATCCTTAGAATCAAGCATGGCGGCGGTGAGAGCCGCCGCCACGCTTTCACGGGGGGAAAGGGCCGGAGCCGGCCCGCCCTCTTTTTTTGGCATCCGGCGTTCACGCCGAATTGGAGCAGATATGAAGACGCAGCGCCACCTCATCGCCCCGGCCACTCTCGCTCTCGTGGCCGGCACGGCCGCGGCCCAGTGGAACCCCTCGGCCGGCCAGTGGCTGAAGTCTGACCCGGCGGACATCCGGGTGATGACCTGGAACATCGGCGACGGGCTGTTCGCGAATCAGGGCGGCAAGCAGTCGGACTCGTTCTCGAACTGGAACGCGGTGACCCGGATCGTCGCGGCGCTGGAGCCCGACGTGCTGATCCTCCAGGAGGTCGGCGCGAGCGGCGGAGCCGACTCGGTCAACGTCACCAACCAGGTGATCGACCTCTGGCGCAACGGCGGCGCGGACCCGTTCATCGGCGGGACCGTGACCTCGTTCATCACGGGCCTTGCGCTCACGCCGGGCTACGACCTGCCCTACCGCTACGTGCTCAACCAGAACTCCGACGGCTTCAACCGCAACGTGATCCTGTCGCGGTTCCCGATCGCGGACATCAACGGCGACGGCGTATCGGTGGGCGACGACATCTCAGTCCAGTCGGACCTCTGGGCCCCGGGCCCGGACGGCGGGATCCGCGGGTTCTCTTTCGCAGAGATCGACCTGCCGGACACGACCTACTCGGGCGACATGGTCATCGGCAACAGCCACCTAAAGGCCTTCGGCGACTGCAACAGCTACCAGC
The DNA here is from genome assembly GCA_038521625.1 of Planctomycetota bacterium. GTDB lineage: Bacteria > Planctomycetota > Phycisphaerae > Phycisphaerales > UBA1924 > JBCBKP01. Next base: position 59,907 of record JBCBKP010000009.1, on the reverse strand, counting down.
AGCGCGTGCGTGCGGCGCAGAACATTTCGTACTTCATCGAGCACTACTGGAACGGCGACCAAACGGGCACGAGCGACCCGCGCGGCCGGATCAACTTCCCGAACTCCGGCTCGGTGCTCGACGCGAACACGCCGGTGGTGTGGGGCGGAGACTGGAACAACACACCGACCTTCGACGGCCCGGGCGGGTGCACGACTTCGATCAACCCCGTCGAGTACATGGTCTCGAGCGCGTTCGGGCTGAACGACGGCACCGACCGCGACGGCAGCGACGCGCAGCGTGACTTCGCCCTGGTGCCCGGCACGAGCGACGCCTCGACGCAGAGCGGCAGCAAGCTGGACTACATCGCCTGGCAGGACTCGATCGCCACACTCCGGCGGGAGTTCATCTTCAACGCCGGGAGGACGCCGTTCCCGCTGCCGCAGCCCGTCGCGACCGGCCCCCGCCCGACTTCGCTCTCGGGAATCGCCTCTGACCACCGCCCGGTGATCGTGGACCTGATCCTCCCCCTGCAGGCTCAGACCGGCGCTCCGATCTTCAGCGGGTTCCTCGCCGATCCGGGCACGGTGAGCTTCAACGAGACGCTGACGCTCACCGCGTCGGTCTTCGATCCCGACGGCAGCGTCGTGGGCGACGTGGAGTTCGTCGAGGATTCGAATCTCGACGGCCAGCTCGACGCGATGGACCAGACGATCGGATTCGTGACGCCCTCGAACCCGTCGGGGCAGTCCGACGCGGTCTTCTCGGCGGCGCCGTCGTCGTACATGTCGCAGGCCTCGTTCGACCAGTCTCTCGGGAGCACACGCCGCTTCTTCGCGATCGCCTCGGACGGGATCAACCCGGCGTCGGTGACCCAGGTCGACGTGGCGTTCGTCAACGATGCGCCGAACGTGTCGGCGATCTCCGCGAGCCAGCTCTCGGTCGGATACAACGATTCGTCGCAGATCTCGGTCTCGGCGAGCGACTCGGACGGGACGATCTCGAGCTTCGAGCTGCGTCTCAACGACAACCCCGACGGGCAGTTCGGCGACCGCGACACCCTGATCGCGTCGGGCCCCACCGGCTCGCCCGCGTCGAGCATCGACATCGCGTTCAGCCCGAGCGACGTGCTGACCCCGGCCGAGTTCGTCGACCTGCTGGGTCCGGGCCGGACCGTCTTCGCGGCGGCGATCGACGACCGCGGCGAGGGCGCGATCTCGACGATCAACTTCACCTTCGTGAACTCCGGCCCGACGCTCAATCTCTCCGCGAACCCCGAGCCCGCCGCCCCGGGCGAGAGCGTCGTCGTGAGCGCCACGGCCAGCGACCTCGAGGGCTCCGTGGCCTCCGTCGCTTTCGTGATCGACGACGGCGACGGCGTCTACGAGTTCCCGGGCGATGAGTTCCTGGGCCTCTCGTTCTCGCCGCCCTACCAGGCCACGGTCTCGGCGGCCCAGCTGTCCGGCGCCCCGCTCACAGTGCTCGTGCAGGCGCTCGACGATCAGAACGCCCAGACGATCGAGTCGATCGTGCTGACGGTCGAGGACGTGCAGGACTGCGCCGCGGACCTCGACGGCAACGGATTCGCCTCGCAGAACGACGTCACGCTGTTCGTCAACGCGTTCTTCGCGAACGATCTCGCGGCGGACCTGACCGGCGAGGGCACGGTGTCTCAGGCGGACGTGCAGGCGTTCGTCGACGCGTTCTTCGCGCCCGAGTGCCAGCAGCAGAGCTGACCCGCCCGACCCTCCGGCCGGCGAGAGCTCAGCCCCCGAGCAGGATCCGCGCAACGAGCGGGTCGTGGTCGGAGGCGGGCTCCTCGTCGGCGTTCTCCGCCTGCGGCGTGTTCAGGTTGACCGATCGCGCCTCGTAGCCCCGCGCCGCGATCGCCGGGCTGAGCATGATGTGGTCGAGCGTCTGGGCGCTGCCGTTGAAGATGAACGTGTGGTTGCCGTCCGCCTCGACGGCGCCGACCAGGCGTGCCTCGCTCTCGAGGATCGCCAGGGGCGGGCTGCCCGGGAAGTCGTTGAGGTCGCCCAGCAGCACGATGTCAGCGCTCGGGTCGGCCGCGAGGATCTCGGCGACGAACGCGGCCACGGCCGACGCCTGGGCCTCGCGCTGGACGCGACTCGGCTCGGTCGGGGGCTGAACGCTCCCGAACAAGGGATCGTCCCCGCTCTTCGAGTTGAAGTGGCACACGATCGCGAACACGCTGCCCCCGGTCGTGCGATCGGTCAGGTGCACGACGATCGGCTTGCGAGAATCCGAGAAGGCCTCGCTGACGGGGTCGATCCGCGCCGGGTTCGCCGAGAGCGACGGACCGCCGAGCACGACGGCCGCCTCGCGAGCGCCGCCCACGCCGCGCTCGGGACGCGCGAGCGCGAAGCGCTCGGAATCGAACAGCAGCCCGACCCGGATGTTGCCGCCCGGGGCACCACCGTCGGCGTTGTTCTCGGGATCGATCTGCGCGAAGGCGTACCGCGGCCCGCCCGCCTGCGAGATGGCGGCGCTCAGTGCAGCGAACGTCCCGAGCCCGCTCGTGCGCCCATCGTTCGCGTAGCCCGAGTCGTCCTGGATCTCCTGAACGCCGATGAGCTCGGGCGACCCGAGGGGCCCCGCGATCTGCCGCGCGATACTGCCGATCCGCCCGGTCTCGCGCGGGAAGAGGTTGAGCAGGTTGTACGTCGCGACGAGGATCTCGCGGTCGTCGTCGGTGCGCTCGACCGCGGCGACCGACGCCCCCGCGGCGGCGTCGGCCGGGAACGACGCGGGCGGGAGCGGCTCGGTGTACCAGACCTGGTACTTGCCGTAGCCGTAATCGACCACGCCGGTGATCTCGCCGTCGAACCGTTCGCCGAGCGCGTACGCGCCCAGATCGGCGCCCGCGAGCTCGTGCAGCCGGTTGTTCACGACGATCACCTCGGGGTTGACGTCGGAGGCGGTCCGCGCCAGCGCACCGCTCGGCGTGAGGCCGGTGGCGCCCGCGCCGCCGTCGGCGACGAGGTAGACCTCGCGATTCCCGGTCCCGCCCGAGCCGAAGAGCACGGTCGGCCCGACGACGCTGGCATCGCGGATCGTCACCACCGTCGACTCGAGCGACTCCCAGAAGTCGATGCCGTCGGTCGCCGGCTGGAACTGGCGGAGCCCGTCGTCGTCGGCGATCTCGGTCGGCGGCGTGCGCCCGCCGGCGCCGATCACGACCGGCGCCGGCGGCTCGCCCTGACGCTTGACGACCTCGAGCCGCTCGGCGATCAGGTGCGTGATCGTCAGATCGCGCTGCCGGCGCTGCGAGCGGGGCAGCTCCGTGACCGTCCCGGTCAGGCGTACGACGTCGCCCGGGACGAGGGCCGGCGCGTCGCTCTGGCGGACGAAGACGTCGAGCCCCTCGGAGGTCCGCGGGTCGCCGTCGTCGGTGATCGCCCGGATGACCATCCGGCCGACGCCGCCGCTCTCGGTCTCGCTCGTGACGAGCGCCACCGCGCCCAGCACCGAGACCGTCCGCCCGACGAGGGGCGACACGTGGCCGGCGCCCTGGATCCGCTGCACGCTGACGACCGGGGGTCGGGCCCGCGTCTCGCCGGGCGGGCGGCGCGGGAACTGCGCAAGGGCGTCCGCGGCGAATATCGAGAGGCAGGCGATGAGGATCGGGGCTGGTCCGCGCATGGGGTCTCCGCTTGGTTCGTGACCGAGCAAGGTTACCGCGCGAGCATCGCCCGGATGCGATCGGCGGCCCTCGCCGGCCCGAGCCCGTCCTCGCGCGAGGCGACCTCGGCCGCGGTCTCGGCCCTCCCGATCGCCCGTTCGATCGCGCCCCGGATCGACGGCGTGTCGGCCTTGGCGCCCTTCAGCCGCTCGCCCACGCCCAGCCGCCTCAGCCGGAGGGCGTTGTCGTGCTGGTCGTACGCCAGCGCCGTCACCACCTGCGGCACGCCGGCGCGCAGGGCCCGCGCCGTCGTCCCGATCCCGCCGTGATGCACGAGACACCCGGCGTGCTCGAGCACCGCCGCGAGCGGGGCGTGGTGTGCCACCAACGCCGACCCGGGCAGCGCCCCGATCTCGCCGGGGAACCGGGTCAGCAGGAGGGAGCGCCGCCCGAGCGCATCGGCGGCGCGCGCGGTGGCCTCCAGCAGCCTCGCCGCGTGCTGGTTGCCGCTTCCGAAGGTCGCGACGACGGCGTGCCCTTCGCCGGCCAGCAGGAAGTCGCGTACCTCGGGGGCAAGCGTCTCCTCGGGCCCGTCGTTGTGGATGAACCCGGTCGCCATCGCTCCCGGCGGGGCGTCGCTCGGCACCGGGCCGAACCAATCTGGCCAGAGGCACAAGAACGGGTCGGTCGCGATCACCCAGCGAGCCAGCACACGCGAGATCGGCGGCAGCCCGCGGTCACGGCGGAACCGGTTGACGGGCCCCGCGACGCCGAGATCGAGCAGTCGCTCGGCGAACCCGAGCAGCGCACCGCGGAGCCAGCGCGGCCAGCCCGAGACGTCGAGCCCCGTGCCGAGGACCGGCGGGGACTCGCGCGAGAGGATCGAGGCCGGCGCGAGCGCGACCGTCGCCACCGGCACTCGGCGTTCCTCGCCCGCGATCTTCGCGCCCCAGCCGAGCTGATGGCAGATGACGGCGCCAGCGCCGTCGTCGATCGCGCGCAGCGTCGCCTCGTGGGTGGGCTCGACCGCGCGCGCGCAGTACCCAAGGAGAAGACGGAGGCCCTTGGTGGGGTGCCAGAGCCGCGCGTCGGCCGTGACCGTCCGGTAGGTCTCCTCGTCGCCGAGCTGCTCGTGCTGGAGGCCGGCGGCGGTGACGGCACCCGCGAAGTGCTCGTTGCAGCCGATGCGGACGGCCAGGCCGCCGGAGGCGAGCTCGGTGCCGACGCCGATCAGCGGCAGCACGTCGCCCCAGCTGCCGAGACCGAGCATGAAGACGTCGCAGCGGGTCATGTGCGGCGCACGACAACGGCGGTCACATCGTCCTCCTGCGGGACGCCGCTTGCGAAAACCTCGACATCGGCGAGCACAAGGCGGATCCACGCGGCTGGATCATCGCTCGCGTGCCGGACAACAGAGTCATCGAGGCGGTCAAGACCGAATCGGTCGCCCGCGGCGTTCGGCCATTCGAAAAAGCCGTCGGTCAGCATGAGCAGCGCGTCGCCGGTCTCAAGCGCGACGGTCGGCGTGTCGGCGTATCCGCCCACGCCGAGCCCGAGCGGGACGCCGTCGGCAGACCGGCGTTCGACGGTCCGGGTCTTCGAGCGATAGATCAGGATCGGCCCGTGCCCGGCGGAGAGCAGGCGGATCTCGTCGGAGCCGGCCTCGAACATGGCCGCGACAAAAGTGACAAACTTGGCCTCGGGCAGGTCCTCCTGCAGCAGCGTGTCGAGCGTCCGGAGCGATTCGTGCAGCGGGACCTCGGGGTCGAACGTCGCGCGTGAATAAGCGCGGCAGAACGCGCTGATCGTCGCGGCCGGCAGGCCGTGGCCGGTGACATCGGCGACGTACGCGACAGCACGATCACCCGGCAAATCGGTCCAGTCGTAGTAGTCCCCCCCGCTGGCGTCGGCCGGACGGGACCAGCCTGCGAAGGTGAATCCTGCGATCGCTGGGGGTGCGACCGGGAGCAGCCCCTTCTGAATCGTCGCGGCAGCGGCGAGATCGCGCTCGTAGATCTGCCGGCGTTCGGTCTCGCGAACTTCGGTGAACACGTGCTGCCGGGCACGGACGGTGACCCAGGTCGCTGCGCCGGCGACCATGAGCAGCACGATGCCGTTGGTGTAATAGCCGACGAGCGTCGGCCCGCCGTCGGGGCTGGGGATGTCGCCGCGCGTGTGTGCGATCGAGGTCAATATGGTGTAGCCGGTGGCGGCGACGATCCCAGAGAGCAGCGTGAGGCCCGGCCTGAGCCGGAGGATCGCGAGGATCGTCAGGATGGCGTAACCGAGCAGGCTCGGCGACCGGAGCGCGGCGTCGGCGGTCTGGATCTCGCCCATGAGCGCAAGCGCGATCGTGAACGTCGGCAGCGACGAGTCGATGACGGCATTGAGGAACCAGAACACCGGCGGGATCGAGCGATCGCGTTTGAGCGTCCAGCGGATCCAGAGCATCAGCGAACCCTGGTACACCAGGACCGAGGGTGTGAAGTACCAGAAGGCCTGGCCGATGCCGATGGTCGCGTCGGTCTCCTCGTCAATCATCGGGAGCACGATGCGGAGGATCAAGCTGACCGAGAAGACCGCGATCAGGGCGTAGACCCGGTAGAGGTCGCTCCGGAGCATCGCGGTTTCGAGCGGCGATCTTGTCACGCGGGCAGGTTAGCCGATCACACCGAGCCGCTCGCGGGCATTCTTGGCCGACGAGGTCAGCTCGACCCGCTGGAATTCGTTCATGCGTTTGACGTTCTTGAGAATCATCGCCATGCGGTTGTTGGGCTTGAAGCGGTCCTCGTGGTGGATCAGGAAGTCCCAGTAGAGGCTGTTGAAGGGGCAGGCGTCGACACCGGTGCGCTGCTTGACGTCGTAGCGGCAGTGCTCGCAATAGTTGGACATCCGCGCGATGTACTTGCCGCTGGCGGCATACGGCTTGGTGCCGACGACGCCGTGGTCGGCGTGCTGGCTCATGCCGATCGTGTTGGGACAGCTCGCCCAGTCCACGGCATCGACGAACATGCCCAGGTACCAGTCCCCCACCTCGCGCGGATCGACGCGGGCGATCAGCGCAAGATTGCCCATGACCATGAGCCGCGGGATATGGTGGGCGTAGCCGTGCTCGAGGACCTGCGAGACGCAGTCGCGCATGCACGCCATGTCGGTGTCCGCGGTCCAGTACAGCTCGGGCAGCCGGCCACGATGGCCGAGGCCGTTGCGGTTCGGGTAGCCCGGGCCCTGGGTCCAATAGACGCCGCGGATGAACTCGCGCCAGCCGAGCCACTGACGGACGAACCCCTCGACCGAGTTGAGCGGCGCCGCGCCCGCCTCATACGCCCCGACCGCCCTGCGGACGGCCTCCCGCGGGTCAAGGAGCTTGAGATTGCCCGAGCTGGAGAGCAGCGAGTGGTAAAGGAACGGCTGCTCGGTCCACATCGCGTCCTCATAGGGGCCGAAGCGGGCGAGGCGATGCTCGATGAAGTCGTCCAGCGCCCGGCGGGCCTCGTCGGGCGTCACGGGCCACCTGAACGAGCCGAGTTCCCCGGGGTTCTTGGGAAGCCGTGACTCGACCAGATCGAGGACCTCGTTCGTGATCTCATCGGGCCGCGGTGCGTACGGCTCCGGCGGACGCGGCGTCCTCTTGAACGCCTCCCGGTTGTCCTTGTCGAAATTCCACACGTCCCCCACCGGCGTCTTGCCGTCGGGCTGCATCAAGACGCCGTGCTTCTTGCGTTGGTCCCGGTAGAAATACTCGAGCGTCAGGCTCTTGCGACCGCTGGCCCACGAGCCGAACGCGTCCAGGGTCGTGAAGAAGTGGCCGTCTTCGTGGACCTCGACCGGGACGCCGAAGCGATCACGCCACGACTCGACCATCCCGAGCACGCGCCACTCGCCCGGGTGCGTGCAGTGGATCGACTCGGGCTTGTGGGTCCGGACCGCCCGCTCGATCTCGGTCGTGAACGCGTGCGAGTTGCGCGGATCATCGAGCGTGACGTAATCGACGCGCGCGCCCGATTCGGCGAGCTCGACGGCGAAGTGCCGCATCGCCGACAGGAACAGCGCCGTCCGCTGCTTGTGGCTCGGGACATGCGTGGATTCCTCCTCCACCTCCATCATCAGGACGACGTCGCGGTCCTTGTCGATCTCGACGATCGGCGCGGCGTTGCGGTCCAGCTGGTCGCCCAGCACGACGACGAGGCGGCGGGCCTTCTTTCGGTCGTTCAGCGAGGGGAAGGCGGTCATGGTCTCGGCTCGCCGGCGAAGACCGGCCGGAGGATCAGCAGCGCGAGGACGCCGCGGGCCGTCCACGCGGCCGTCCGGATCCAATTCGTGTTCACGAGCGTCGCGTGCGCCCGCGCATCGAAGCCGCCCGACAGCCTCGCGTGCGCCGGGACCGAGACCAAGAACGTCGTGAGCCACGCCGCCGCCAGCAGGCCCGCGCCCACCCAGAGCATCCACGCCGGCACGACCTCGGGACGCATCACAAGCAGCAGCCCAGCCGCGACGACCTCGGCGAGCATCAGCGGCCCGACGATCAGCGTGATGCGGCTCTGGTGCGACCGCTCGTACGCCGACCAGACCTGCTCCCCGCCCCGGGCGGCCGTCTCGAAGAGCGGGTAGTGGACGATCTGCACCATCCAGATCAGCCCGGTCATCGCGAGGGTCGCGAAGGCATGAACGAGCGCGATGAGCTCGATCGGCTTCAACTCAGGCGCCCGCCGGCCGGCCCGCGGGCGTCTCGCACGCGAGGGCGTGGTAGTCGGGCCGATCCGCGGCCGTCTCGTGGCGGCAGGCACGGACGATCCGCCCGTCCGCGACCAGGAACGCGCCCGGCATCTGGAACCCGTCGCCGTCGAGCTTGCCGACGAGGTGCCCGCGGAGCGTGGCCGCGAGGCCGCGGAGCCAGACGCCCGGCCCGAAGAGCTGCGCGAAGCGACCGCGGGCGAGATCGAACGAGCGGTACAGACGCCGGCCCGGATCGCTCACCCGCGGCACGTCGCCCAGGCCGTGCCGCCCGAGCCACCGCCCCGCCGCGGCATCATCGGACATGTGCACGAGCAGCAGCCCGTTCCCGGCCGACTCGATCCGCCCGCGCTGCGCCGCGATGTCCGCGACCGCCTCCTTGCAGAACGTGCAGCCCGAATGGCGCAGGAAGACGACCAGCGTCGGGCGATCCGCGCTGTGCTCGGCGATCGTGCGGCCATCATGCGCCCGGAACTCGGCCATCGCCGCCTCGGGCGTGGTCCGATCGCTCTCGTCGCCCGCGTGCTTCGCCCGCAGCGCCCCGTAGAGCATCGCTCCGAACGGTACCCACCAGACCAGATCGTTGGTGAGCAGCGTCACCCCGAACTCCGCCGGGATCTCCGAGACGAACGGCAGCGACCCGAGCGCCGTGCCGGCGAAGAGCAGCCCCGAGACGTAGCCCGCCGGCCCGAAGAGCTTGCCCAAGAACCCGACCAGCACGATCGGCCAGTGGCGGTAGGGATCGGAAGCGGCGATCCAGTAACCGACGCCGTACACGCCGACGATCATCCCGACGCACTGCCAGATGAACGGGTAGCTCGGGGTCTCGATCCCGGTCAGGTCGAACAGCCACGCCGGGTAGAAGACTGTCAGCAGCCCCCAGACGACGTTGTAGACCGCCGCGGCCTTGAGCCAGCCGGACATCCAGCGTGGTGCGCGGTCACCGGTCGTCACTTGCCCGTGCCCTTGATCGCCGCCAGCCCGCCGTCGACACCGACGGTCTGACCCGTGACCCAGGACGAGTCATTGGTCAGAAGCCATTCGATCGCGGGCGCGACGTCCTCGGGCTGGCCGAGCCGGCCGAGCGCGTGCATCGACTCGCTCGCCTTGCGCGCCGCGTCCGACTTGGTCAACCGCTCGGCCATCGGCGTGTCGACGAGCCCGGGCGCCACGCAGTTCACGCGGACGCCCGAAGCCGCGTAGGTCGCGGCCGCGGACTGGGTCAGGCCGATCACCGCGCCCTTCGCGGCGGCAATGACCTCGTGGTTCATCAGGCCCGTCCGGGCGGCGCACGACGACATCAGCACGATCGAGCCGCGCCCCTGCTTGCCCATCGGCCTGGCGGCCGCGCGGACCGTCGCGAACGCCGTGCGGGCGTTCAGGCCGATCGTCTGCTCGAACTCGGCCTCGGAGACCATGTGGGGCGGCTTGATCAGGATCGAGCCGGCCAGGTTGGCGACGCCGTCGAGCCGCCCTTGGGTCTCGAAGATGTCCGAGACGAGGCTCTCGACCGCCCCGAAGTCGGTGGCGTCGAGCGTGCGGGCCTCGCCCCCGATCTCGGAGGCGGCCTCCCTGACGCGATCCCCGTCGCGGCTCGCAAAGACGATGTGGGACTCGCGTTTGGCGAGGCGTCGGGCGACGGCGCGGCCCTGGCCGCCCCCGCCGCCGATGAGGAGATAGACGGGTGACTCGGAAGGCATACCGACCGGTTCGTCGGCTGATCGGCCGCCGATGCGAGAAGATCCGCGAGCCGTCGGCCGGCGGCGATCGGCGGCGTCAGGCCGGCTGCGATTCCAGCTCGGCCGCCAGGTCGGGCTCGAAGCCGACGACGTCCTCGGGCGTCCGCTTGATCATGCCGAACCAGATGATGCAGAACGCCGGCCAAGCGAAGGACAGGAGCAGCCCGATCACGAGCCCGATCGCGCCGCCGCCGATCTGCTGGCTCGCCTGGAACCGGCGGGCCATCTCGTTGTCCGGGTAGTCGCTCGCCCACACCGCCATCTGCGACTGGACCTCCATCTGGTACCAGGTCCCGAAGAGCGTGACGGGAATCATCGCGAGTGCGTACGCGAGGTGGAGGCCCCGCGCGCCGGGCTTCCGCATGACGAGCGCGAAACCGCTGATCACGAGGAAGAGATTGACGAGTGCCGCGAGCACCGTGGCGGCGATGAGCATCGGCGTCACCTGCATGCTCGGCGGCATCGGCGCGCCGTTGAGCTGGCCCTCGACCCTCCCACCGAAGATAAAGATCGAAGCCACCCCGAGGATCGAGGCGATCACCGCGATCGCGCCGAAGCAGATACTCACGATGCCGACCGGCATCGGCCAGCCGGGGCGCGTCGCCTCCCGCCCGAGCCACGGCTCCTGGACGTCTCCCTCGGCCTTCGGCGGCGTGACGATTTGCGGCATGTGTGGACCCCCCTGCGGAACGGCTCGGGCGCAGCCGGCAACACCAGCCCGCGGCCCGCGTTCATATTGTATTTGGAGATCGGAGCGACCGAATTCCGGCACGATCCCGAATTGCGCGTCGGCTGGCCGGAGCGCCCTCGATCCAAACATCGCGTCGCGCGTGCTCGCCACCGGGAGGCTGGCCGCAGGATTCCATCCTGCACAGCCCCCGCGAGCGAGCGTGCGGCCGGACGGCCGCGAGGGAGCGATCGAAGCAGGCCTCAGAGCTGGGCGAGGAACCGCACGTCGTTGTCGAACAGCATGCGGATGTCGGGGATGCGGTACCGCCCCATCGCCAGTCGCTCGATCCCGAAGCCGAACGCGAACCCCGTCCACACCTCGGGATCGATCCCGCACGCCTCGAGCACGCTCGGGTCCACCATGCCGCAGCCCCCGAGCTCGACCCACGCCGGCTCCGTTCCGGGCTTCAGCGCAATCTTCATGTCCAGCTCGGCAGACGGCTCGGTGAACGGGAAGAAGCTCGGACGCAGGCGGATGTCCGCCTCGGGGCCGAAGTAGGCGTGCGCGAACTGGTGCAGCGTGGTCTTGAGGTCGATCATCGACACGCCCTTGTCGATGTACAGACCCTCGAGCTGATGGAACATGAAGCTGTGCGTCGCGTCGACCGTGTCGGGCCGGTAGACACGCCCGGGCGAGATGATCTTGATCGGCGGGCCCGAGCCCTCGCGCGCCGCCTTCTCCATCGTCCGGATCTGGACCGTCGAGGTCTGGCTGCGGAGCATCCGCGGGCGGGCGGTCCTGCTCGGGTCGTCGACGTAGAAATTGTCGATCGGGTCGCGCGCCGGGTGCTCGGGCGGGATGTTGAGCTTGACGAAATTGTGCTCGTCGTCCTCCAGCTCCGGGCCCTCGGCGACGTCGAAGCCCATCCGCCCGAAGACCTCGACGAGCTCATCGACCACGCGCGTGATGATGTGGCGGTGCCCGACGCGGTCCGACGTGATCCGACCCGGCTCGGTGATGTCGAGCTTCGGCCCGCCCGCCGGCCCGCCCGCGCCGCCCAGCGCCCCCTTGCGGGCCTCGAACGCGCTCTCGAGCGCCGACTTGAGCCCGTTGAGCGCCTGGCCGACCTCGGCCTTCTGCTCCTTCGGGACCTCCTTCATCCGCGGCATCAGGGCCTTGAGCCTGCCCTTGCCGCCCAGGTACTCCAGACGCCACGCCTCGAGCGCCGCGGCGTCGCCGGCGCCCTCGAGCTGGCCGAGCGCGGTCGCCTTCGTGGCCGAGATTTCGTCGATCAGTCCGGGCATGCCGCCATCGTAGAGGCGTTAGCCTGACCGCAGCGACCCAGGGAGAACATCAGATGGCGACGATCAACGCGGTGGCGACGGAGACGGCCGGCGGCGAGTTCAAGCCCTTCGAGTACGACCCGGGCGAGCTCGGGCCGAACGAGATCGAGATCAAGGTCAATTCCTGCGGCTTCTGCCACAGCGACCTCTCGATGATCGACAACGACTGGGGACAGAGCCACTACCCGCTCGTCCCCGGCCACGAGATCGCCGGCACCGTCGCCCAGATCGGCCCGAACGTGACCAGCCTCGAGCTCGGCCAGCGCGTCGGGCTGGGCTGGTACCGCGGGTCCTGCATGACCTGCATGTGGTGCATGTCGGGCGACCACAACCTCTGCGCCGACCGGCGCGACCTGATCGTGAACCACCACGGCGGATTCGCGACCCACGTCCGCACCGACGCCGCCTGGGCCGTCCCGCTGCCCGACGGCGTCAGCGACGAGTCCGCGGGCCCGCTGTTCTGCGGCGGGATCACCGTCTTCAACCCCATCGTGCAGTTCGGCGTACTCCCCACAGACCGCGTCGGCGTGATCGGCATCGGCGGGCTCGGCCACATGGCGCTCGCATTCCTGAACAAGTGGGGCTGCGAGGTGACGGCGTTCACCAGCAGCGAGTCCAAGATGGAAGAGGCGAAGAAGCTGGGCGCCCACAAGTGCGTCAACAGCCGCAGCAGCGATGACATCAAGGCCCTGAACGGCTCGCTCGACTTCATCATGTCCACGGTGAACGTGCCGCTCGACTGGGACGCCTACTACGCGGCGCTCGGCCCCAAGGGTCGCCTCCACACCGTCGGCGCCGTGCTCGAGCCGATCCCCACGCCCGCCTTCACGCTGATCGCCGGGCAGAAATCGCTCTCCGGCACCCCGCTGGGCGCCCCGGCGACCACCGGCCGGATGCTGGAGTTCTGCGACCGCCACGGGATCGCCCCGGTCATCGAGAAGTTCCCCATGAGCCGCGTCAACGACGCCGTCCAGCACCTGCGAGACGGCAAGGCCCGGTACCGGATCGTGCTCGAGAACGACCTCGGCTGAAATCGCCCGGAAGCATCGCCCACCAAGCCCGCTCACCCCGAGGAGACCCGCCCATGAAGACCGCGCGAATTCCCGCCCTCGCCCCAAGCCTGGCCCTATGCCTGGCGACGACCCCGGCCCTGCTCGCCGGCTGCATCGCCAGCGGGAGCACCAAGGTCAAGACCACCGGCACCGCCATCTCCGGCACGACGCTCACCGAGCTCGCCCCGACGATGACCGAGTCCGAAGTCGTGGAGCTGCTCGGCGCGCCCACGCGCGTCCGAGCCCGCACCGCGGACGACCGCGTCCTGGTCTACGAATACAAGCGCAAGAGCAAGGCCAGCGGCAACTTCCTGCTGCTCTTCGGCGGCAGCAAGAAGACCGTCGAGCGCCGCACCGCGTTCATCGAGATCGACGGAGGCTTCGTCGCGTCGTACTGGGTCGACGGCGACGACGCCATCGAGCGCGTCTACTTTGCGCCCGGCGAGCTCGAACCGGGCGAGTGACCGGACGCCGCTCGACCACGCGGCCGAACCCCGGATCAGTCCTCGGACTTCTGCTCGTCGGCGGGCGTCGCCGGAGCGTCTGCCGGGGCCTCCGACGTCGGCTCCTCGACAGCCGGAGCTTCCGCGGCCGCCGTCTCGGCGGCCGGGGCGTCCTTGCGGAGCTTGGCAGCGAACGCGGTCCGCCGGTCGGCCTGCTTGCGCCGGGTGCTCGTGCGCCCGCCGATCTCGGGGCCCTCTTCGGCGCCGACGAACTGGATCACGCAGAGCTCGCCGCCGTCGCCCAGACGGTGCCGGCCGAGCTTGATGATCCGCGTGTAGCCGCCGGCGCGGTCGGCGAAACGCGGGCCCACGTTCTCGAAGATGTGGCGGACCAGCTTGGGCGCCTTGCGGAGCTCGCCGTAGCGGTTGCGCTCGATCTCCTCGGCGGCGGGGATCTCGAAGTACTCGCCGGCCCGCTCGCGGAGCGTCTCGACGGCGCCGCGCTCGTCCTCGGTCGCGTTCTTGGGGATGTGCGACCAGGCGAACGCCTTGCGGTCGCCGCCCAGCATCGACACCACGCGACGGCGCGAGTGCAGGTCGCCCTGCTTGGCCTTCGTGACGATCTTCTCGACGAACGGCTGGAGGGCCTTCGCCTTCGGGATCGTCGTCGTGATCTGGCCGTGCTCGAACAGCGAGGCGGCCATGTTGCGCAGCATCGCCCGTCGGTGGGCGGTCGTGCGTCCGAGCTTGTATCCGGCCTTGCGGTGGCGCATCGTTCATCCCCGGCAGCTGGTGGGGTCTGGTTCGGTCCTGCGAATCGCGAGCCCGCCCGGTCGGGGGCGGGCCGCGGGAAAAGATCTTTGGCGGCCGCGGGGCGATTGTCACCGCCCGCCGCGAACCGTTCGAACGCCCGCTCAGGCGTTCTGCGGCATCTGGTACCCCTCGGGCAGCTCCATCGCGAGCTCGAGGCCGAGGTCGTGCAGCTTGCGCTTGACCTCGCGGAGGCTCGTCCGCCCGAAGCTCCGCAGCTTGAGCAGATCGTTCTCGCTCTGCGTCACCAGTTGGGCGACAACGTCCACCCGGGCCGACTCGAGGCAGTTGCTCGCCCGGACCGACAGGTCCAGGTCGGAGACCGGCATGTTGAGCTTGCGGATCAGATCCTCGTCCACGCCCGCCGCCGCCGCGGCCTCCTCGCTGACGCGGCTCTCGCCGACGTCGGTGAACTGGACGAACGGGTTGAGGTGCTTGCGGAGGATCTTGGCGGCCTCGACCATCGCCATCTCGGGCGTGACCGTGCCGTCGGTCCAGATCTCGAGGTTCAGCTTGTCGTAGTTGGTCCGCTGGCCGACGCGGGTGTCCTCGACCTTGTAGCGGACCCGCTGGACCGGGCTGTAGATCGCGTCGACCGGGATCAGCCCGATCTCCTGCTCGTCCTGATCGTTGTACTGCTCGCTGGCCGGGACGTAGCCGCGCCCGGAGCCGACGTGCAGCTCCATCTCGAACGCGACGTCGTCGCTCAGCGTCGCCAGGATCAGGTCCTTGTTGACGATCGTGACGTTCGTGTCGGCCTCGATCAGGTCGGCCGTCACGTCGCCCGGGCCCTGCGCCGCCAGACGCATCACCCGCGGCTCGTCGCCCTCGAGCTTGACCACCAGGTTCTTCACGTTCAGGACGATGTCGGTCACGTCCTCCATCACGCCCGGAAGGCTCGTGAACTCGTGCTCGGCGCCCTTGATCCGGACCGCGGTCACCGCCGAGCCGCGGAGCGAGCTCAGCAGGACGCGACGCAGGCTGTTCCCGACCGTCGTGCCGAAGCCGCGCTCGAACGGCTCGGCCACGAACCGCCCGTAGATGTCGGACTTGAACTTCGGATCGGAGCTGATCCTCGAGGGCAGCTCCAGGCCTCTCCAGCGGACTCTCATGCGTTCACCTCGGTGCCGGGATGACCGGCGTGCGGCGTGACCTTGCGGGGTCTCGGGCCGCGGCGGGTATCGGGTCGGGCGCCCCCGCCGCCGGGACGCGCCCCTTCTCTCCGCCGGGCCGTCGTCGGATGTGCCGGCCCCGCGTGCGGGACCGGTCGCGGGCTCAGACGCGCCGCTTCTTGGGCGGGCGGCAGCCGTTGTGCGGGACGGGCGTGTGGTCCTCGATCGCGGTGACGCGCAGCCCGGTCGAGACCATGCCGCTGACCGCCGACTCGCGCCCGGCGCCGGTCCCCTTGACCTTCACCTCGATCTCGCTCATGCCCATCTTGCGGACCTTCTGGCCCACCTGCTCGCCCGCGCGCGTCGCCGCGAACGGCGTCGACTTGCGGGCGCCCTTGAACCCGATCGTGCCCGCCGAGTCCCAGGCGAGCGTCTCGCCGTTGGTGTCGGTGATCGTCACGATCGTGTTGTTGCCCGTCGCCTTGATGTGCGCCACACCCTTGACGACGTTCTTGCGGATCTTCTTGGTCTTCTGCTTCGCCATGTGTTGTCTCCGAAGCCGCTCGGGCGATCAGCCCCTCACGCCCTTCTTGCCGGCCACGGTCTTCTTGCGTCCCTTGCGGGTGCGGGCGTTGCACTGCGTGCGCTGGCCGCGGGTCGGCAGGCCCTGGCGGTGCCGGTCGCCCCGGTAGCTGCGGATGTCGCGGAGGCGCTGGATGTTCTGCGCGACCTGCCGGCGGAGCGCGCCCTCCACCAGGTAGCCCGCGTCGATGAGCGCGTTGATCTGCGCGAGCTGCTGCTCGTTCAGCTCGTTCGCCCGCGTGTCCGGGTTCACTCCCGCCTGCGCGAGCAGGTCGGCCGCGAACTTCGGCCCGATCCCGTGCACATACTGGATCGCGTAGTAGATCTTCTTGCGATCCGGAACATCGATGCCTGCGATACGGGGCACTCGTCTTCCTTTCACGCGCCGATCGCGGCGCGAAACCCGCCGGTTCGGCTCAGCCCTGGACCTGCTTGTGCTTCGGGTCGGCCTTGCAGATCACCCGGACCTTGCCGCGACGCCGGATCACCTGGCACTGGGCGCAGATCCGCTTGACGCTCGCTCGAACCTTCATCTCGTCACCACATCCTTCGTGCGGCCCGGCTCGCGGCCGGCCGCCTCAACCCTGTTCCGTCGGGGCCGCTCCGTCGCGCCTGTTCCGTCGGGCCGGGAACCTCACCTTGGGGACCGATCGGGCGACCGCCGTTCGCTCGACCGGGTCGAAATACTAGCCCCGTTTCACGACCCGGAATCGCCCCGCCGACAGGGATTTTCGGGCCTCCCGCACACGACGATTGCCCCGCCTCGCGTGACCGCGACCGTCGCCTCCGCCGAGCACGCGTCAGCCCCGTCCGCGGTCCGCAGTGACCAGCCGTCCTCGCCCGACACGATCCGCCCCGCCCCGCGCGTGACCACCGGCTCGAGCGCGAGCACGCACCCCACCCCGATCGGGGACTGCGAATCGGGCCTAAGCGCCGGCGGTTCGTGCAGCCCCGGCCCGAGGCCGTGGCCGAAGGGCCTGCGAACAAGCCGCACCCCACCCCGAGCAGATTCCTCACGCCCGGCTCGCCACAGCCGCTCGGGCGTGATCCCCGGGCCGAGCACCCCGATCATCGCCCCGAGCACCCGCCCGGCCGCCTCCGCCAACGCCGCTCGGTCCGGGTCGCGACCGACGACCAGCGGCACGGCCGCGTCGAGCACGACTTCTCCGCGCCGCGCCGGCAGGTCGAGCGTGACGAGGTCGCCGACGCGCACCACACGGTCCGAGGGCGGCGCGTTCGCAAACGCGTCGTTCGCGCCGACCGAGCAGACGCCAGGAAACGACCGCCCGCGATCATCGGCGAGCGCGGGCGCCGCGGGCTCGAGCCGGAAGCGGCGGAGCACGGACGCCGCGAAACGGTCGATCTCCCGGGTCGATCTCCCCGGCCCGACGAAGGTGCGGACGCACGCGAGCGACGCGTCCAGGGCGGCGCCGGCGGCGAGGAGTGTGTCCGGCGAGGGGGCCAAACGACCCGCGGCTCAGGCGCGGCTGCTCCGCAGCTTGGGGCCGGGCTTCGGACCGGGCCCGGTGTCGTCGCCGCCGCCGAGGAACCCGGAGTAGTTCCGCATGAGCAGCGCCGCCTCGATGCGTTGGAGCAGGTCGAGACCGACCGCGACCACGATCAGCAGGCCGGTGCCGCCGAGGAACTGGGTCACCGTGAAGTCGAGGCCGAGCAGCCTGGTGACGATCATCGGGACGACGGCGATGATCGAGAGGAACCCGGCGCCGACGTAGGTGATGCGCTCCATCACGGTCTCGAGGTACTCGGCCGTGCGCGGGCCGGGGCGCAGACCCGGGATGAACGAGCCGTTGTCGCGCATCTGCTTGGACATCTCTTCAGGGTTGAACTGGACGGTGATCCAGAAGTAGCTGAAGAAGTACACCATGACGATGTAGAGCAGCACGTAGGGGAACGCGCCCATCTGCATCTGGCCGTTGAGCCACGTCACGGTGTCGCGGATCCAGGCGGCGTGCAGGAACGTGCCCTCGGGCGCGGCGCGGACCGGGCCCTCGATCGCCCCGATGATCCAGCCCGGGAAGACCATCAGCGAGCTGGCGAAGATGATCGGCATCACGCCGCCGTGGTTGATCTTCAGGGGCAGGTAGCTCTTCTGGCCGCCGAATACACGCCGCCCGCGGGTGTGCTTGGCCTGCTGGATCGGGATGCGACGCTGCGCGACGGTCATGATGACCGAGCCGGCGACGACCAGGACGAAGCCCCCGACGAGGCCGAAGACGCCCAGCCAGCCGATCTTCGAGGGGTCGCCCGGCTCGAAGTTCCCGTAGACCTGCGTGATCGCGCCCGGCATGCCCGTCAGGATGCCCGCCATGATGATGAGGCTGACGCCGTTGCCGATGCCGAAACGGTCGATCTGCTCGCCGAGCCACATCAGGAAAACCGTGCCGGCGGTCAGCGCCGTGACCGCGGTCAGCCACCAGAGCGGGTTGCCGCCCCACTCGCTGTACACGAGGTTGCTCTGGCGGAGGAACACCAGGAACCCGACCGCCTGAACGATGCAGAGCAGGATCGTGACGTACCGCGTCAGCTCCATCAGCTTCTGCTGACCGGTCGGCCCCTCTTCCTTGAGCTGCTTGAGGTAGGGCATGACCGAGCCCAGAAGCTGGAAGATGATCGACGCCGTGATGTACGGCATGATGCCGAGACCGAAGATCGTCGACTGGCCGAAGGCGCCGCCCGAGAACACCGAGACGTAGCTCGCGATGCTCGCCAGCGCGCCGCCCGTCTCGGTCTGGACCCGGAAGAACTCCTTGAGCTCGGCCTGATCGACGCCCGGGAGCGGGATCCAGAATCCGAGCCGGTAGACCGCGAGCATCGCGATCGTAAAGAGGAGCTTCTCGCGCAGTTCCTTTACGCGGAAGACGTTCGCGAACGTTGAGAAGAATGCCACGCTGCCGCTGCCTCCGGCTCGACCGGCCTACTTCTTCTTGAGGACCTCGCCCTTGGCCGCGGCCTCGGCCTTGGCCTCCTGGAAGGCCCGACGCTTGGCCTTCTTCGTCTGGTTCGTGGGCGAGCGCTCCTCGCTGTTGCGGTCGATGCCGCGAACCTTATCCCGCCGGGTGCCGGTCTGATGGACCGATCCGCCGGCTTCCTCGATCAGCTTCTTGGCCGAGTCGGTGACGCGGGCCACGCGGACCTCGAGCTTGATGCCCAGCTCGCTCACGCCCTCCGGCATCGCCCCCATGATCTTGATGTCGCGGGTGTCGTCGCGGACCAGGCCGGCCCCTCGGAGCGCCTCGGGCGTGATCGCACCGCCGCCCTTGAGGGCGTCGCTGCGGAGGATGTCGCGGAGGTTGACCTCCCAGAACAGCGTCTGGAAGTTGGTGTTCGCGAAGCCGAACTTGGGCATGCGCCGGAAGTACGGCATCTGGCCGCCCTCGAACGCGATGCGCCGGCTGTAGCCGGAACGCGAGCCGGCGCCCTTCTGGCCGCGGGTCGAGCGCTTGCCACGCCCCGAGCCCGGGCCGCGGCCGACGCGCTTGCGGCTCTTGTACTTGCCGGCGAGCGCCGTGATCTCGTGGATCATCATGACTTGTCACCCCCGCTGCTCTCGGTGGCCTTCTGCTCGCCGCCCGCCGGGGCGGCGTCGCCCGCCGGCGCCGCGTCGCGCGGGGCACCGTCACGCGGCCCCCCGTCACGCGGGCCCCCGTCGCGCGGTCCGCCGCGACCGCCTCGCGGCCCGCCGCGACCGCCACGCCCGCCGCGACCGCCGCCGCGCCGCTCTTGCCCGATCGTGTTGACCGGGCCCTTCATCTTCTCGCCGGTCGTGGTCGGCATGAACCGCTGGCCGCGCTTGATCCGCTCCTCGATGTCGGTCGTCTCGATCTCGACGCCGCGCAGATCGGCGACGCTCTCGCGCGTCCGCAGCTGCGCGAGGCCCTCGAAGACCGCCCGGAGCGTGTTGAGCTTGTTGGTCGAGCCGTAGCACTTCGCGATGCAGTCGGTCACGCCCGCCATCTCGAGGATGGTGCGGACCGTGCCGCCGGCGACCACTCCCGTGCCCGGCGAGGCCGGGAGCAGGCGGACACGCGACGAGCTGAACGTGCCCTCGACCTCGTGCGGGATCGTCGTCCCGGTTAGCTTCACGCTCGTGAGGCCGCGGCGTCCGCGCTTCTGCGCCTTCTCGATCGCCTGCGGCACCTCGGTGCTCTTCGCGTAGCCGTAGCCCACCTTGCCGCGGTGGTCGCCGACGACCACGAGCGCACCGAAGCTGAACCGGCGTCCGCCCTTGACGGTCGCCGAGCTGCGGTAGATGTTCAGCGTTTGCGACTCGAGATTGCTGGATTCGTCGAGGATCTCGGGCATGGTGCCTTGCTTTCCGTAATCAGACCCGAACTAGAACCTGAGCCCGCCCTCGCGGGCGGCGTCGGCGAGTGCTTTCACGCGTCCGTGGTAGCGGAAACCACCACGATCGAACACGACGTTCTCGACCCCCGCGGCCTTCGCCCGCTCGGCGAGCCGGGCGCCCACGTCCTTGGCCGCGTCGACGTTGCCGCCGCCCGGGACCTCGGAGTCCTTGTCCTGCGAGGACGCGGCCGCGAGCGTGACCCCGGACATGTCGTCGATGACCTGCGCGTAGGTGTGCTTGAGCGATCGGAAGACCGACAGCCGCGGGCGGTCGGGCGTGCCGCGGACCGCCTTGCGGATGCCGATGCGGCGACGGGTCCGGCGCTTGGTCTTGAGCTTGTTGCGTTCCATGGCGTTCTTCCCGTTCCCGGCCCGGCTCAGGAGCCGAACTTCTTGCCTTCCTTGCGCCGGATGACCTCGCCCAGGTACTTGATGCCCTTGCCGTTGTACGGCTCGGGCTTGCGCTTCGCGCGGACCTCGGCGGCGAACTGGCCGACGGCCTGCTTGTCCGCGCCGGTCACCGTGATCAGCTGCTTGTCGACGGCAACCGCGACGCCGGTCGGGATGTCGACCTCGACGTCGTTGGCCGTGCCGACCTTGAGCTTCAGCTTCGTTCCCGCGACCTGCCCCGTCCAGCCGACGCCGGAGATCTCGAGCTTCTTCTCGTAGCCCTGGGTGACGCCGATCGCCATGTTGTTGATCAGCGCCCGGGTCGTGCCCCAGAGCGCCCGCACGGCCTTCTCGCCCGCGAGCGACTCGTCCACCGTCACAGAGACGGTGTCGTCTTCGGCGGAGAGGCCGATCTCGGGCCTGGCCTCGAGCGTAAGCGTGCCCTTGGGCCCCTCGACCCGGACGGTCTGGCCGCTGACCGACGCCTTGGCGCCCTTGGGCATCCGGACTGGTTTCTTTCCGATTCGCGACATGGCGTGTTCCTCGGTGACGCGGGGGCTTCCCGGCGCGCCCTCCCCTGACAGGATCAGAGGATGGTGCAGAGCAGCTCTCCGCCGACGTTCTCCGTACGGGCCCTTCGGTCGCTCATGACGCCCTTGCTCGTGGTCAGGATGGCGATGCCCAGCCCCTGCAGCGGGCGCGGGACGTCCCTGACCTTGCTGTACACGCGGCGACCGGGCTTCGACTCGCGCGTGACCGAGTGCAGGATCTTCTCGCCGCGCGGGCCGTACTTCAGCCGCACGTTGATCATGCCCTGCCTGCCGTCCTCGACGACGTCGAAGTCGGTGATGTAGCCCTCGTCCTTCAGCGCCTGCGCGATGCCGCGGCAGACCTTGGTGTTCAGGCAGGTCACCGTCTTCGCGCGGTTCCGCGTGGCGTTGCGGATCCGCGTGAGCATGTCCGAGATGGGGTCGTTCATCGACATCGTTGACTCCGTGCGTCCTTCTCAGACCGGCCGATCACCACGACGCCTTGCGCATGCCGGGGATCTTGCCCTCCAGCGCGAGCTTGCGGAGCATGATGCGGCTGATGCGGAACTTGCGGTACACCGCCCGGGAGCGGCCCGTCAGCTCGCAGCGGCGCACCGTCCGCGACATGTACTTCGGCGTCTTCTTGCTCTTCGCGATCTGTGCCTTGGTCGCCATGGGTGGTCGTTTCCTGGGTTCGTGCCTCGGCGGCCCCCGGTCAGGCGGGCTTTTCGGCCTTCTTCTTCTTCGGTTCGGGCTTGCGGAACGGGAAGCCGAGCTCGTCCAGGACGAAGCGGCTCATCTCGGGCGTCGAGTTCGAGAACGTCAGGTTGATGTTCATGCCGTGCGTGAACGTCACCGCCGCCATGTCGATCTCGGGGAACACGCCCTGCTCGGTCAGACCGAAGCTGTAGCTGCCCTGGCGATCGAACGCCTTGGGCGGCAGGCCCCGGAAGTCCTTGATACGCGGCGCCGCGAGGTTGATCATCCGGTCGAGGAAGTGCCACATCCGCTCGCGACGCAGCGTCACCATCGCCGCCGTCTCGTACCCCTCGCGCACCTTGAAGTTCGAGACGCTCTTCTTCGCGGCGACCATGACCGGCTTCTGCCCCGAGATCGACGTCAGCGTGTCGAGGACCGTGTTCTTCACGTTCGGCGGCACCTTGGTGCCGTCGAGGAAACGCCCCATGTTTACGTTGATGACGATCTTCTCGAGCTTCGGCTGAGCGTTGCGGTTGCCCACGCCGAACTTCTCGTGCACCTTCGTCCGCACCGAGTCGTCGTACAGCTGCTTCAGCCGCGGCGGGTTCTTCTCCATCGCGGCCTTCTGGGCCTCGGTCGGCTCGCCGCCCTTCTTCTTTTTCTTCTTCTCGTCGGCCATGGCTCAGCCGCCCTTCCCGGCGTGCGCCGCCTTCGGCGAGCTGACGTTGCTCAGCTCCTTGCCGCCCCGGACCGCGACACGCACCTTGCTGCCGTCGCTCTTGCGCTCGAACCGCACCCGGGTCGGCTTGCCGTCGACCACCGGGCTCACGTTCGAGATGTGGATCGGCGCCTCGACGGAGATCGTGCCGCCCTGCGGGTTCGCCTGCGTCCGACGCAGGTGCTTGGTCTTGACGTTCACGCCCTTCACGTAGACGCGGTCGCGCTTCGTGTCGATGCGGAGCACCTCGCCGGCCTGACCCTTGTGGTCGCCCGCGGTGACCATCACCGTCTCGCCCGTGCGGATGTGGCGTGCCATGTCAGACGACCTCCGATGCCAGGGACACGATCTTCATGTAGTTGTGGTCGCGCAGCTCGCGGGCCACCGGCCCGAAGATCCGCGTGCCGCGCGGGTTGCCGTCCTGGTTGATCAGGACGACCGCGTTGGAGTCGAAGCGGACGTACGAGCCGTCGGCGCGGCGCTTGGACTTCTTGGTCCGCACGACGACCGCCTTCGACATGTCGCCGGACTTCACCTCGGACCCGGGCAGGGCCTTCTTGACGCTGATCAGCACGCGGTCGCCGACCCCGGCCGTCTGACGGGTGAACCCGCCTCGGCGCGTCGAGCCGCCGTACACGCGGATCACGTAGGCGATCTTCGCCCCCGAGTTGTCCGCGACCTCGCACCTTGATTCGGACTGAAGCATGTCTTCGCTCCGACCTTCCGTCTGCGGGCGTCCGTCAGACGCCCGAACGCTTCTCGACGATCCGGACCAAGCGCCAGGACTTGGTCTTGCTGATGGGACGGCACGGCGCGACCTCGACCACGTCGCCGGCTGTGGACTCGTTCGCCTCGTCGTGCACATGCAGGACGGTCCGCCTGCCCACGTACTTGCCGTACTTGGGGTGCGGGGCGCGGTACTCGATCACGACCTTGCGGGTCTTGTCTCGCGCGTCGGTCGAGACGACACCGATCCGGGTGCCCACGACCTCCTCCCGCGCCGCGTTGTCCGCCGTGCCTGTGCCGCTCATGCGATCTGGTTCCTCATCGGTGGTCTCCCGGGCCGCTCCCGCGGGCCCCTCAGCCGGCCGCCGCCGCCGCGCGGCGGGCGCCCTGCTCGGTGATGACGCGGGCGATGTCACGCCGCAGCGTCCTGAACTGGCTGTTGTCCTCGACCTTCTCGCTCACGGACTGGACGCGGAGCCGGTGCAGCTTGTCGCGCAGGCTCTTCAGCTCGATGTCAAGCTCCTCGTCCTTCATGCCCTTGATCTCGGCCCGACGCTCGGTCCGCTTCATGCCTCGATCCTCCGGGTCACGAACCGGCACCGGACCGGCATCTTCATCGCCACGCGGCTGAACGCCAGCCTGGCCCGCGCCTCCGAGACGCCGGCGAGCTCGTAGAGCATCGTGCCCGGCTTCACGCGCGCCGCCCAGTAGTCGACGTCCGCCTTGCCCTTGCCCATGCGCGTCTCCAGCGGCTTCTTCGCCACCGGCTTGTCCGGGAAGATCCGGATGAAGATCTTGCCCTCACGCTTGAGGACGCGCTGGATCGCGATGCGGCCCGCCTCGATGCAGTTGCTCTTGAGCCAGCAGCCCTCGAGCGCCTGGAGGCCGTAGTCGCCGAACGCCACGTAGTTCCCCTTCGTGGCGCGGCGGTCGCGCACACGGCGGAACTCCTTGCGGCTGTTCTTGACTCGCTTGGGGATTTTGTAAGGGGGCATGCTCTGGCTCCTGCGTTCCTATCCCGCTCGCTCAACGGCGGCTCAGCGGCGACCCCGGGCGCGGGCACGCCCGCCGGCGGCGTCGGAGGTCGTGTCGTCCTCCTGGCCCTCCGCGTACAGGCCCTTGTAGATCCACGTCTTCACGCCGATGACCCCGTAGGTCGTCCGCGACTCGGCGAACCCGTAGTTTACGTTCGCCTGCAGCGTCGACAGCGGCAGCGACCCCAGACGGACGTCCAGCCTGCGCGACATCTCCGCGCCGCCCAGACGCCCCGAGATCATGATCCGGACGCCCTTGGCGCCCGCCTGCATCACCGACTCGCAACGCATCTTGACCGCACGCCGGAAGCTCATCCGCTTCTTCAGCGCCTCGGCGATCGACTCGGCGACCAGCTGGGCGTCCAGGTCGGGCTGCTTGATCTCGATGATCGAGATCGCCACCTTGCGACCGGTCATGTACCGCAGCTCCTCGGTCATCCGGTCGACCTCGGCGCCCTTGGGGCCGATCACCAGGCCCGGACGCGCCGTCCGGACGATGATCTTCAGCTCCTCGCGCGTCCGCTCGATCGCGACCTCAGAGACCATCGCGTTCGGCGGCGTCCGGTTCAGCCGCTTGTCGAGGTACTCGCGGATCCGCTGATCCTCGACCAGCAGCTCGCCGTACAACGCCTTGGGCGCGTACCAGCGGCTGCGGTGCGCCTCGGTCACGCCGAGCCGGAGTCCGAATGGATGCGTCTTCTGTCCCATGTGTCTCTTATCGCTCCTGCACGCCCACGGTGATGTGGCTCGTGCGCTTGAGGATGGGGTGGGCACGCCCGCGGTCCTTCGGCTGGAACCGCTTGATGTGCAGGCCACCGTCGACCCGAGACTCCGCGACCACCAGACGGTTGCCGTCGGCGCCGAGCTCCTCGGCCTCCGCGTACGCGGCCATCAGGGCCTTGTGCACGTTCACAGCAGCACGCTTCGTGCTGAACTGCAGCGAGAGCCGCGCGTCCTCGAAGGTCTTGCCGCGGATCATGTCCATGACCAGCTGCGCCTTCTTCGGGCTGCCCCGGTGGTTGCGCACCCGGCTCACGAAACGGGAGATGTCCTTCGGGCGGCAGCCGACCGCCGCCGACATCGCCTCGATGTCCGACTTCTTGCACCGCGGGTGGTCACGCCCGCCGAGCCAGTTCCGCACGGCGCTCACCGCCTGGGGGCCGGTCAGCCCCGGGCGCTCGATCGCCCGCGCGAGGTCCTCGACGGAGACTCCCGCCTCCGTCGCCCGCCCGCCGAGTTCTTGTGGTCGCAGCTTCATCGCCGGATCCCGTCCTCAGAGGGCCGCATCAGCGGCCCTTGATGCCTTCCTTCTTGTTCGTGTGACCCCGGAAGGTCCGCGAGTTCGAGAACTCGCCGAGCTTGTGCCCGACCATGTCCTCCGTCACGAACACCTCGAGGAACGTGCGACCGTTGTGCACCGAGAACGTGTGCCCCACGAACTCCGGCACGATCGTGCACGACCGCGCCCAGGTCTTGATGGGCCCGCGCCTCCCGTCCTCGTCCGTCTTCTGCACCTTGTAGTACAGGCGCTCATCGACGTTGGGTCCCTTTTTCAGGCTGCGGCTCATGGCAGTGTTCTCCTACAGGTCCCTCAGCGGAGCTGGCCGTAACGCTTGCTCTTGCGACGACGGATGATCAGCTTCTGCGACGGCTTCGAACGGTCACGCGTGCCGCCGCCCTTCGACGGCGTGCCCGCCTTGTTCACCGGGGCACGCCCGCCCTTCGAGCGACCCTCGCCGCCGCCCAGCGGGTGGGCGTGGTGGCTCATCGCGACGCCGCGCGTCTTCGGACGCCGGCCCTTCAGCCGGTTGATGCCCGCCTTGCCGATGCGCCGGTTCTGGTGGTCGGTGTTGCCGACCGCGCCGATCGTCGCCCGGCAGTCCGCGTGCACGCGCCGCAGCTCGCCCGAAGGAAGCTGCAGCGTCACGTAGTCGCCCTCGCGGTTCATCAGCCGAGCCGAGCTGCCCGCCGAGCGGCACAGCTGCGCCCCGCGGCCCTTGTTCAGCTCGATGCAGTGCAGGCTCAGGCCCAGCGGGATGAACCGCATCGGCATGCACGCCCCGACCGTCGGCTCCATGCCCGGCTCGCTCGTGCTCATCACCACCGCGCCCGGCTCAAGACCGCTCGGGGCGATGATGTACCGCTTCACGCCGTCCGCGTACTCGATCAGCGCGATGTGGCTCGATCGGTTCGGGTCGTACTCGATCCCGACCACCGTGCCCCGGACCCCGTCGCGGTCACGCCGCCGGAAGTCGATCTTGCGGTACATCCGCTTCACGCCGCCGCCGCGGCCGCGGACCGTGATCTTGCCCTGGTTGTTCCGCCCGCCGGTGCCCGGCTTGGGCGCCAGCAGCGAACGCTCCGGGCGCGTCTTCGTGACCTCGGTGTGCAGGTTGACCGACGCGTTGCGACGCCCCGGGCTGGTCGGCTTGTACTTGCGGATCGGCATGGTCTTCCCGATCGCCGCTCAGAGGCCAGGGCCTCAGAACAGCTCGATCGCCTCCCCTTCCTTGAGCCTCACGGTCGCGGTCTTCCGCACCGAGTCCTGCGAGATCCCGAAGCGGGTCCGGCGCAGCCGGCCCTTGCTCGTCCGGGTCTCGATCCCGACGACGTTGACCCCGTAGAGCCGCTCGATCGCGCCGCGGATGTCCGTCTTCGTCGCCCGCCGGTCGACCTCGAAGGTGTACCGGCCGTGATCGTTCATCGCGGCCGTCGTCTTCTCGGTCAAGACCGGCTTCTTCACGATGTAGATGGGATCGAGCGCCATTTACGAGCCCTCCCCTTCGGCGGACTTCGGGGCAGCCCCGGACCCTGATCCGGACGCGGCCCGCGCCGCCTGCTTGACCTTGTGGCCACGCTTCGGCCGCGGCTTCCGCTCGGCACGCTCCGCAGGCCGGCCCTTCGGCTCGAGCTTCGCGTCCTTGCCGGTCTGGCCCGACGGGCCCGCCAGCCACGACTCCAGCTCACCCTTCTCGATCACCAGGTACCGGTGGTTGAGCATCTCCCAGCAGGTCAGCTGGTCCGCACGGCAAAGCCCGAGCCCCTCGACGTTGCGGGCGCTCAGACGCGCGTTCTTCGAGCCGTCGCCCGACGCGAGCGCAAGCACCGCCGTCTTGTCGACGTTCAACGCCGCCAGCAGCTCGATGATGGCCTTGGTCTTGGGCGCCGCGACGTCGATCTTGTCGACGATCTTGACCTCGGCGTCGCGCAGCTTCGCGAGCAGCGCATTGCGATTGGCCTTGCGGCGCATCTTCTTGGGCATGTCGAGGCGGAAGTCCTCACGCGTCCGGCGCGAACTCTTCCAGTGGCCGCCGCCGCGGAACTGCGGGGGCCGCTTGGAGCCGTGCCGCGCCCGGCCGGTGCCCTTCTGCTTGTAGATCTTGGTCTTCGAGCCCGAGACCACGCCGCGGTTCTTGCTGCGGGCCGAGCCCTGGCGCAGGTTCGCGTGATAGCGCACGTACGCCTGCTTGATCAGCACGGGGTTGACCGTGCCGCCGAGGGCCTCCTCGTCGATCGGCAGCGTGCCGACCTCCTGGCCCTGCATGTTGTAGACGGGGACGTCCATCGTCTGACCTCGTCCTGACGCCTTCGCGGCCCGCCTCGGCGGGCTCGCCCTTGCCTACCCGGCCGCCTCCTGTCGCTCCCAGATCTGGGAGCACCGCGGGAACGCCCCGCGGTGGGGTCGGCTCGGGATCGACTCGGCTGTCCATCCGGGCGAGTGGCCATCCGCTCGCCCGGCCGATCCCAATGTGCTGCCCGGCCGTTTCGAGAGAGGGTCGCCCCCCGCCCGACGCTCCGGGCGTCCCGACCGGCTCCGAGCCGAACGGGACGGTTGCTCAGCGGTCCCGGGCGTTCAGCCCGCGACCTCCGCGGCCTTAGCCGCCTTGCCGGTGCGGAGCCGGACAGCCGGCCGCACCATCACCGTGCCCTTGTTCGGGCCCGGCACCGGACCCTTCACGAGCAGCAAGTTATTCTCCGCGTCGATGCGCACCACGTCGAGGTTGCGGACCGTGACCCGCTCGTCCCCCATGTGGCCCGCCATCTTCTTGCCCTTCTTGGGGCGGCCGGACTTACCCGCGTTGCTGCCGTGCCCGCCGATCGAACCCGGGGAGCGGTGCTTCCGCTCGACGCCGTGGCTCGCGAGCTGGCCCTTGAAGCCGTGACGCTTCATGCCGCCCTGGTAGCCCTTGCCCTTGCTCGTCCCGATCACATCCACGTACGCGACCTTCTCGAACGCGTCGACAGACAGCGTCTGGCCGAGCTCGAACTCGCCCGAGTCGTCGACGCGGAACTCCGCGTGCTCACGCTTCGGCGACGTGCCGGCCTTGTGGTCGTGCGCGATCATCGGGATCGACGAGTTGCGGGCCTTCGCCTCGCCGAAGCCGATCTGGACGGCGTCGTAGCCGTCCGTCTCCTCGGTCCGCAGCTGCGTGACCACGCACGGGCCGACCTCGATGACCGTGACAGGCATCGAGACACCGGCGTCGCTGAAGACGCGAGTCATGCCCAGCTTGGTTCCCATCAGCATCGCCATGGCTCGCGTCCCGTGCTCTACGCCTTGATCTTGACAAAGACGCCCGCGGGGACGACGAGGCGGTTCAGGGCCTCGACGGTGCGGGCGTTCGGCTCTTCGATATCGATGATCCGCTTGTGCGTGCGGATCTCGAACTGCTCGCGGCTCTTCTTGTCGATGAACGGCGAGCGGAGCACCGTGTAGCGCTCGATACGGGTCGGCAGCGGCACGGGGCCCTTGACCTTCGCGTTCGTGCGCTTCGCGTGATCGACGATCTCGCGAGCCGACGCATCGAGGGCGATGTGGTCGTAGGCCTCCATCCTGATTCGAATGCGCGGTCCGCTGCTCATCGACTCGAACGCTCCTTCGTACCTCTCGGACCTTCCCGGCTGAGTGGTGACGGAGCCCCCGCGGGCCTTCGCGAATCTCGCGGGCCCGAGCGTCACGCCGCCATCAGTTCGGCCGAGTAAGCCACCCGATCGCCGGGCCACCACGCCCAACGTCCCGGCGCCGCAATGCGAACAACCGAGCCCGGAAGCATACCGGGCAAAGAACGTGCGTCAACCACGCGCTCAACGAGTCTGAACGGAAACGGCCGATACGCTCGGGCATGCGAGCTCAACGGGCCATGATCGTCGCCGGCTGCCTGCTGGCATTCCTCCTCCAAACCCGCCACATCCGGGCCCAGGTGCCGCTCCCCGAGCTCCCACCCGCGCCCAGGGTCGAGCTCTCCGACGACCGCGCCACCATCGACAGCATCGGACTCTCCGTCCCCCTCCCGGTCGGCGCCCGAACATTCGAGCTCGCCGCCGGCGACCTATCCAACACCCGCATCGAACTGCCCGACCAACTCGGCACCGTCGTCCTCGAGGCCCAGCGCGTCGGCGACCGCCGCCGCGAGGTCCAAGAGATCGAGTCGGCCCTCATCAAGGCCGCCCTCAGCATCCAGGTCCCCGGGCTCGTCGACCCAGAGCAGTCGCTCGTCACCCCGCTCGGCCGGATCCGCGCCCCCGGCCCCCAGATCCGCCTCCAGGATGGGCTCATCCGACCCGTCTACCTCACCCTCGAGAGCCCCGGGCCGAACGCGCCCGAACTCGGCCAGGGCATCGCCGTCTTCCCCGTCTCCCGCGACGTCGCCGGCAAGACGTTCCTCATCGCCCGGCTCTTCACACTCGACAGCCAGCTGACCTCTGCCCGCGCCCACTTCGAGACCATGCTCGCCGGCCTCACCATCAACCTCTCCGCCGCCATCGGCGAGCGCGCCGCCGCCGCCGAGGCCGGGATCGCGTTCCTCGCCCAGATCACGCCCGAAGACCTCGACGCCTTCGCCAGAACCCGCACCGACCTCTTCGAACGCCTCTACGCGCCCGGCGAACAGGCGGGCGAGGTCAACGAGCGCGGCTATCGACGCACCCGGATCAAAGCCGGCGTCCGGGGCGAGGTCTCCGGCAACGCCCGCAACCCCACCGGCTCCGACGCCGACCCCGGCTACGTCGTCGAGATCGACGCCCGCCTCCTCTTGGGCGAGACCGCCGCCGAAGGACTCATCGACAGCCGCGCGATCTACTTCGTCGCCCGCGACGACCAGAGCGAGACCTGGACCGTGCAGAACGCGATCCGCCGTTCCGGCGACCGGCGGGCCCGAGCCGAGGTCTGGACCGAGATCGGCGCCCGCGACGACACCTCCATGCGCGTCCAGATCGCGCGCACCGGCACGCCCGCCAAGACCGTCGCCCCGCGCATCCAGGGCGAGGGCTACGTCAGCCGCGGGCTCAGCTTCTACCTGCCAGAGCTGCTCGCCAGCCGATCCCAGATCGGCAGCTTCGCCTTCTACAGCTACGACCAGAACGCCGAGGCCATCCGCCTGCGCACCTTCAACGTCGAGCCGGTCGAGCCCGGCACGCTCGACTCGGGATTCCGCGTCACCATCTCCGACCCCGACGGCCGCGCCCAGATCACGACGATCGACCGAAACGGCCGCCCCGCCCGGACGACGCTCGACACCGGCCTCATCTGGGAACCGATCGACCCCCAGGCCCTCTTCGACCTCTGGCGCCGCAAGGGACTGCCGGTGGATTAGCCTGGTGCAATGCGGATCCACGACGAGAAACGCCGCAACGTGCCGCTCCGAACGCGGCATCTGCTCAGTCTGCCGCTGCCGCCAGAACAGCATCGCGAGCTCTCCAAGAAGCGGCGCCGATCGCTCTCGATCACGCTCTACGGCATCGCGATCCTCGCGACCGCACCGAAGATCGTTCTCGCGGCGTCGCTCGCCCTCTCGGGAGCCAGCACACCGCCCCCATTCGATACGCACTTCTTCGTGTCGTGCGTCGTATTCCCGAT
This sequence comes from Planctomycetota bacterium, assembly GCA_038521625.1. Lineage (GTDB taxonomy): Bacteria > Planctomycetota > Phycisphaerae > Phycisphaerales > UBA1924 > JBCBKP01. The sequence goes on along the minus strand of JBCBKP010000009.1, from coordinate 28,482 downwards.
CGCTGTGGTCGGCCTGCACGCGTCCGCGACACGGCGATGGGCCTCACAGATGGCCGCTGTACTCGCCGCGCGCCGAAGGATCTGTGGAGCGTGCGCGTACGACCTTCGAGGATCACAAGCAGCTAACGATGGCTTCGTCACATGCCCCGAGTGCGGCGCCGCGTGGCGACTCCAGAAGAACGGATAGCCTGCCCGCATGGCCACCGAACGCCTCATCTCGCCCGAACCCCACCCCGACGACGCCCGCGGCAAACCCGACGACCTCGCCGAATCCCACAGCCCCGCGCTCCGGCCGACCAACCTCGACGACTACGTCGGGCAGTCTGAGCTCATCGAGCGCCTCTCCATCGCCATCCGCGCCGGACGCGAGCGCGGCGACCCCCTCGAGCACCTGCTCCTCCACGGCCCGCCCGGCCTCGGCAAGACCACCCTCGCCCACGTCGTCGCCGCAGAGATGGGCGCCAAGGCCTACACCACCTCCGGCCCCGCGCTCTCCAAGGGCACCGACCTCGTCAGCGCCCTCACACGCCTCGAGCACGGCGACGTCCTCTTCATCGACGAGATCCACCGGCTCCCCGTCGCCGTCGAAGAGTTCGTCTACCCCGCGATGGAGGACTTCCGGATCGACGTGCCGCTCGATACCGGCCTCAACGCCCGCACCGTCCAGATCCGCTGCAAGCCATTCACACTGATCGGTGCCACCACCCGCGCCGGCCTGCTCAGCGCCCCGATGCGGTCACGCTTCGGCCTCACCCACCACCTGCGCTACTACGACACGCCCGAGCTCCTCTCGATCCTCCGGCGCAGCGCCCGGCTCCTCGGCCTCGAGTCCGCCGACGACCTCGCCCTCGCCGTCATCGCCGAGCGCAGCCGCGGCACACCCCGCATCGCCAACCGCCTGCTCCGACGCGTCCGCGACTTCGCCCAGGTCCGGGCCTCCGGAGAACTCTCGACGCAGACCGCCGCCGAGGGCCTCCGCCTCGAGGGCGTGGACGCCCTCGGCCTCGACACGCTCGACCGCGCCTACATGACCACCATCGCCAAGACCTACGACGGCGGGCCCGTCGGCCTCGAGACCGCCGCCGCCACCATGAACGAGGACGCCGGCACGCTCGAGGACATGGTCGAGCCCTACCTGCTCCAGCTCGGCTTCCTCGCACGCACCCGCCGCGGCCGCATGCTCACCAAGGCCGCCGCCGACCACCTCGGCCTCAAGCCCGGCAACCTCGCGGGCAGCGGCTCCGACGAGCTCTTCACGGGCTGAAGCCCGCGGCACAGGCGTCCCGCCTGTGCTCACTCCCGGATCACCTCACTGAGCAGCACGCGACCCTCCGCCACCAGCACACGCTCGCGGCCCGGCAACTCCTCCTCGTCCGTGCGCAGCACCAGCGAACCGATCTCGGGCGGAGATCCCCCCACCTCCGCCGGCCAGGCCAGCCCCCGCAGCACGAACCGCCCCTGCTCGTTCGTGTTCACCCGCTCGACGTACACCGCCGCCCCGGGCCGCGCCGCGATCTCACCGAACGCCGCCTCCCAGCCCGGGTCCGGCGGCGCCTGCACCCGCACCGGCAGCAGCGCGAACACGACCGCCCCCACCACCGCCGCGCCGGTCAGCGGCAGCGTCAGCCGACGCCCGATCGACCGAGCCCCCTGCAGCGGCCCGGCCGCCAGGAACACACCCGCGATCCACGCCAGCCCGGCGTAGACCGGCAGCGCGTACCGCGGCGCCTTGTCCGGGAACACGCTGATCAACACCAGCCAGCCGCCCGACCAGACCGCCGCCAGCAGCGGCCCCGCGCGGCTGCGTCCCAGCCGGCCCTTCACCGCCAGCCAGACCAGCCCCCCCGCCGCGAACAGCAGCCAGGGCCAGTGCGTCCGCCCGAGCTGCTCGAGGTAGTACCACCAGGGCCGGCTCGCGATCTGGCCCGCGGCTCGATCGACGACCTCGGCCCCGAAGTACTCGCCGAGGAACGTGTCCGGATAGCGAACGTGCATCAGCGCGTGCCACGGCGTCGCGACCAGCAGCGCCGCGCCCAGCGCCAGCGCCACGATCCAGAGCCGCCGAACCCTCCCGATCGCGAGCAGCCACGCCGCGCACAGCACCAGCGCGACCAGCCCCACCAGCGGCTTGGTCAGCAGCGCCAACCCGACCAAAGCGCCGGCGAGCAGCGAACGCACGACGCCCCGGCCACCCACCGCCCGCGCCAGCAGCCCGAGCGCGATCAGCATGAACATCAGCTGCCACATATCCAGCGAGATCTCGCGCGTCCGGCGGAAGTACTCGTACGTCGTCGCCAGCACCACCCCGCCGAGCATCGAGGCATTCCGCCCGTGGAAGGCCCGCATCGACCAGACCAGCGCCCCGACGGCGCCCATCGCGACCAGGACCGTCGGCAGCCGGGCGAGACTCAGATCGTCGACATGAACCTCCCCACCGAACGCGTAGAGCACCCACCCGTGCGCGACGATCGCCAGCGGCGGCTTCTTGAAGTACGTCGCCTCGGCGTGCGTCCGCAGCGTCAGCAGCTCGCCGTCCTGCCACGCCTGCAGCCCGACCCCCGCGTACCGCCCGGTGTCGGTGCGCCAGTCGCCCTGATCCAGGTGCGGCAGCGTCAGGCAGCCGAGCAGAACGATCGGAATGAGGTAGACGCGGACCCGGACCCAGAACCGGACCCAGAACCGGATCCAGTCGTGCCCCATCGCGGGCTCACCGCTTCGAGGTCGCGGTCATGCGCTCGCGGGTCGTCTCTTCGAGGAACATGATCGCCCCGCACGAGACGCAGGTCGTCAGGTTGCCGTGCCCGAGCAGCGCGTTCATCGCCTCGATCGGCACCGACATCATGCACGCCCCGCACGTGTACTCGTGACGCTTGCGGTCCTGGATCTCGATCGGCGCCATCGCCTCGTCGCCGAGACGCTCGACCAGCTCCACGTACACGCCCAGGACCGAGTTCGGCACGTCGCCCACGAGGCCCGAACGCTCCGACTCCAGCTCCTGCAGCCGCGCCCGAATCTCGTCCTCGCGGGCGTCCCGCTCGCCCTTGGCGACGCCGGCGACCTTCTTCTTCTCGGCGATCTGCTCGTCGAGTCCGCCGCGCTCCTCCGTCAGCGACTCGATCTGCTCGAGCAGCGAGACCGCACGGTTCTCCGCCGCGGTCTTCTGATCCTTGAACGTGTTCACCTCGGTGAGCAGCGCCTGATATTCCTTGTTGTTGGCGGCGGTCGACATCCGCTCGCGGAGCTCGGTCACCTTCTGGTCGAGCGCCTGGGCCTCGCCCTCGGCGTCCGCCATGCTGGCCTTCAACTGACGCAACTGCGTGTCGAGGCTGTCCGATCGGGTATCGAGCTCTTTGAGAAGCCTGGTCTGCTCGTTGAGGAATCGCTCGGCGGCCCGCAGTCTGCTCTTGAGTCCGTCGATCTGGCGGTCGACCCGGTAGACACGGAGCAGTTTGTCGGTGACCGTCATGCGATGACCTCCGCGTAGACCCGTCGCCGGGTGCCACGCTGACCTGGAGACACCGCGGTGACGCTTGCTTCGCTTCCACTGTAGCCGCATGTGCCACCGGGCGCGCAAGTTCAGTCCGCCGAGGCCGCCCCGAGCAACCAGAACGCGAACGGCCCCACGAGCAGCAACGAGTCGATCACGTCGATTACGCCGCCGAAACCGGGCATCGACCGCCCCGCGTCCTTGATCGCCGCGTCCCGCTTCAGAAGGCTCGCCGACAGATCACCCGCCTGTCCGAGAACCGCCAGCAGCGCCCCGACGATCGCCCCCGTCAACGCGACCCCCAGACCGCCCGGGTCGGGGAAGCCCCCGCCGAGCGCCGCCGCCAGCGGCGCCAGCGCCGCGCCCAGCAGAGCCGCGAGCGCGATACCCCCGCCGAGCCCCTCCCAGGTCTTGCCGGGGCTCAGCCACGGGATCAGCTTCCGCCGCCCCAGAGACTTGCCCGCCGCGAACGCCCCGATGTCGCTCGACTTGGTCACGATCAGCAGCCAGGCGAGCACCCACATGCCCTGATCGGCGCGCACCAGCACCAGGAACCCCGGCAGCACGCCCAGATACACGAAGCCCAGCAGCGCGCCCCCCGCCGACGCCGCCGCGCCCGACGGATCACCGTCCCGCGAAGACCAGAGCATCGAGCCCGCCATCACCAACGCCGCCGCCGTCGCGACCAGCGCCGCGCCCTCGTCCGCCGCGCCAAGCCCGAGCCCGAGCGAGACCGACAGCAGCCCCGCGAGCGCCGCGCACCGCATCAGCATGCCCGAGGCCTGCACCGAGGTCCCACGCAGGATCACCGCCAGCTCGCCCGACGCGACCCAACCGAGCAGCGCCAGAACCGGGAGCACCACGATCCCGGGCGGGAGTGTGTCACCGCGTACGAGACCAGAGAGAAACGCCGGTGTCGCGAGCCCGTCGAGATGGGCATCCAGCCACGCCCCCCCGAGAAGGAGCGCGATCAGGATCGTCCCGAAGATCAGTCGCTGGGCCAGCACGCCGCAGAAGGTACCCGGGCGCGCTCAGCGCCCGTCCGGGTCCCCGCCATCCAGCCCGCCGAACCGCCGCCGCCGGCCCGCGAAATCGCGGATCGCCGCGTGAAGCTCCGCGACCCCGAAGTCCGGCCAGAACGTCTCGGTCACGTGCATCTCCGCGTACCCGACCTGCCACAGCAAGTAGTTGCTCAGCCGGAGCTCCCCGCCCGTGCGGATCAGCAGGTCCGGGTCCGGCAGCCCCGCCGTGTCGAGCCGCTCGTCGATCGCCGACTCGTCCACGCACTCGATCGCAAGCCGGCCGGCGCACACGTCCTCGGCGATGCGCCGCGCCGCCCGCGCGATCTCGTTCCGAGACCCGTAGTTCAGCGCGAGCACCAGGGTCAGCCCCGTGCAGCCGGCCGTCGCCCGCTCCAGGTGAACGACCGCCTCCCGCACCTCGTCCGGAAGCCCCTCCCGATCACCGATCACACGCACGCGGATGTTCTGCCGCTTGAGATGCTCGCGCTCGCCCTCGCAATAGTCGACGCACAGGGACATCAGCGCCCCGATCTCGCGCGCCGGCCGACGCCAGTTCTCGCTGCTGAACGAATACAGCGTCAGCACCTCGACGCCCAGCCGCGCGCACTCGGTCAGCGCCGCACGCACCGCCGACGCACCGTTGCGGTGCCCGAACTCGCGCGGGAATCCCCGCTCGGCCGCCCAGCGGCCGTTGCCGTCCATGATGATCGCGATATGGCGCGGCATCCGGTCGGGTGTCACGCCCTCGACCAACGCCTCACCGGTCTCGCTCGACATCGTCGGCCCGGCGGTCGTCATGCATCCACCCCGCACAGGATCGTCTGCTCGCGCCCCGGCCCGACGCTCACAACGCCGACCGGCACGCCCACGAACGACCCGATCCGATCCACGTACGCCCGCGCCCCCTCCGGGAGTTCGCCGAGCGACCGCGCGACCGTCGTGCTTTCTTCGGCGAAGCCGGGCAGCGATTCCCAGATCGGACGGACGCGCGCAAGATCCGCCGCGTCCGGCGGGAACCGGTCCGTCCGGTCCCCGTCGATCTCGTAGGCCGTGCAGATCTTCAGCTCGTCGAAGCCCTCGAGCACGTCGAGCAGCATGATCGCCAGCTCCGTCGCCCCGTTCAGCATCGCCGAGTATCGGACCGCGACCAGATCGAGCCAGCCCACCCGGCGCGGCCGGCCGGTCGTCGTGCCGAACTCCCGCCCGCGCTCCCGGATCCGGTCCCCCGTGCCGTCGTTCAGCTGCGTCGGCATCGGACCGCCGCCGACCCGCGTCGAGTACGCCTTCAGCACGCCGATCACCCGGCCCACCCGCTGCGGCGGCACCCCGGTCCCGGGCCCGATCCCGAGCACGCTCGCGTTCGAGCTCGTCACGAACGGGTACGTCCCGTGATCCACGTCGAGAAGCGTGGCGTTCGCGCCCTCGAAAAGCACCCGCTCACCCCGATCGAGCATCTCGTGCAGCAGGTAGGTCGTGTCGCAGATCCGCGCCCGCAGCCGTTCGCCGTGGGCCTCGAGCTCCTCGCAGATCGAGGCCGCGTCGAACGGCTCCCAGCTCACCCCGACGGACTCCGCCAGCCCCGCAAACAACGCGTTCTTGACCGTGCAGGCCGACTCGACCTTCCGCCGCAGCACCTCGGGACGGCGAAGGTCGCCCATCCGAACGCCGCTGCCGCGGGTCACCTTCTCCGCGTAGCAAGGTCCGATGCCCCGCCGCGTGGTGCCGATCTCCTGCGAAGCGCCCGAGCCGACCCGCTCGCCGACCAGGCCCTGCGCGAGCAGCGCCTCACGAAGCCCGTCCTCGGCCTTGTGATACTCCACCACGACGTGCGCCCGGTCCGAGACCACCAGCCCCTCCGTCGAGACGCCGCGGGATTCGAGACCCTCGATCTCCTCGAGCAGACGACCCGGATCGACCACCACGCCGTTGCCGATCACCGCACGCGTCCCGGGCGAGAGGATCCCCGACGGCACCAGGTGCAGCGCGTACCGCTCGCCGCCCACCACCACCGAGTGCCCGGCGTTTGCCCCCCCGTTGTAGCGGACCACCGCGCCGTGATCCGCCGCGATCAGGTCGACCAGCTTGCCCTTGCCCTCGTCCCCCCACTGCAGACCGACCACCGCGGTCGCGGACGCCGGGACGCTGGCTGGCTCGGACAGTGGCATGCGGTCTGGCTCCGTCAGGTCGGGCGGCGGCGCGGGCGCAACCACGGACGCGCCGACGGCAGAATGGGGAGGTTAGCGCCGCGAGCCTCCCCCAGGACGGCGGGCCGGCGGAGCGTCCCACACACGACCGCACGCCCCCGACACGAGCGATCAAGCCAGACGGCGAATCCGCCGATCCTGCCGAGGTCTGCGGGAGACCGATATGTCGGACGATTCCATCCGAATCATGTGCCCGGCCCTGACCTGCCGGAAGATCCTCGCCGTGCCCACGCAGGCACGCGGGAAGACCGTCCGCTGCCGGGCCTGCGGGACCGTGATCAAGGTGCCCGCCGAGGGCACGACGTCACGCCGTCCGCCGAAGACCGGCACCGACGGCTGAACCGCGCGCCGATCACAGCGGCGGCTGCTCCTCGTCCTCGTCATCATCGAAATCGAAGTCGAAGTCCGCGACCGAGCTGTCGTCCGGATCGCCGCTCAGCCCCTCCGCCGCGAGCAGCCCGCCGGTGCGAGACGCGCCCGGGTGGTCCTCGCCCCGGGCGACCGGCGCCCGCACAGGCTTGGCGATCAAGAACTTCTCGTGCACGTCGAACTCCGACGGCTCGCCGTCGATCCTCGTGACCAGCACCAGCGGACCGACCGCGATCACGTCCCCCGGCGAGAGCTCGTGCGACCGGATCTGCCGCCCGTTCACCTCGGTGCCGTTCGACGAACCCAGATCCGAGATCCGGACCCCGCCGTCCTCGATCACGATCTCGCAGTGCTGGCGCGAGACCTCGCCCACCGGCACCCGGATCTCGCAGTCCGTCTGCCGCCCGATCACCGACCGAGACTTTTTGAGCGTGATCGAACGCTTCGCCTCGTCGGCGTCGATCCGGATCAGCGTGACCGTCGGCATCGCGAACCTTCCCCTCGACGGAGATCCCCCGGAACGACACACACCCGTCGCCCCGAGACCCGCCGGCATCACGCCCTCGGGCGCGCAAGAGTATGGGCGTGCGAATCCTCCGGCAACGACCTCAGGGATCCGCGAGGCCGCCGGTCGAGGCCACCCTCGCGTCCGACGCCGGCCCGGCGCGGTCGCTCTACCTCCACGTCCCGTTCTGCTTCCACAAGTGCCACTACTGCGACTTCTACTCGATCGTCGACACCCGCGACCGCCAGGACGCGTTCACCGACCGCCTCATCCGCGAGCTCGCGGCGCTCGCCCCCCTCGCCCGCGACGAGCCGCTCCGGACCCTCTTCGTCGGCGGCGGCACCCCGACGCTCCTCCGCCCCGACCTCTGGCAACGCCTGATCGCCGCCCTGCGTGACCGATTCGCCATCGACGGCCGCACTGAGTGGACCGTCGAGTGCAACCCCGAGACCGTCACCGACGAGACCGCCGCCGTCCTCGCGTCCGGCGGCGTCACCCGCGCCAGCGTCGGCGCTCAGACGTTCAACACCCGCCACCTCGAGACCCTCGAACGCTGGCACGAACCCGACTCGGTCGAGCGCGCGGTCGGACGCCTCCGAGATGCCGGGATCAACCGCACATCGATCGACCTCATCTACGCCATCCCCGGCCAGACCGCGGGCGATCTGGCCGCCGATCTCGACCGCGCCGTCGCCCTCGGGACCGAGCACGTCTCCGCATACACGCTCACCTACGAGCCCGGCACCGCGATGACCGCCCGTCTCGCCAAGGGCGAATTCGAGCCCGCCCCAGAAGCGCTCGAGATCGAGATGTTCGAGCTCGTCGGCGACAGGCTCGCCGCGGCCGGCCTCGAACGCTACGAGATCAGCAACTTCGCCCGCCCGGGCGCCGAGTGCCGCCACAACCTCGCCTACTGGCGACAAGAGCCCTGGATCGCCGCCGGCCCCTCCGCCTCGGCCCACATCGGCGGCCACCGCTGGAAGAACAGCCCACGCCTCGACGACTATCTCGAGAACGACGACGACGGCTTCGCGCCCATCATCGATCTCGAGCCACCCGACCCTGCCCGCGCGCTCGCCGAGCGCATCATGACCGGCCTCCGCCTCCGCGAGGGCCTCGACGCCGACATCACGCTCCGAGAAGCCGAATCGATCCGCCCCGCCGCGCCCGACCGCCTGCGCGCCGTCATCAGCGAACAAGCCGCGCTCGGACGGATCGAGCCCGCGTCACTCGCGGGCGGGCCCTGGCGCCTGACCCGATCAGGCCTGCTCTTCGCCGACGGCATCGCCGCCGAGCTCATGGCCGCCCTCTGAGCCCGGACCCGCCGGCGCCGCCTCGATCTCGCTCGGCAGCGGCAGACCCACCCGCCGGATGATCACCCGCATGTCCTTGGGGATCGGCGAGCGCACGTCCACCGCCTCGCCCGTGACCGGATGCTCGAACGCCAGCCGGTGCGCGTGCAGCGCCACACGCTTCGCCGCGTTCGCCGCCGAGCGCGGGCCGTACTCCGAATCGCCGACGATCGCGGCGCCCACCGACGCCAGGTGCACCCGCACCTGGTGCAGCCGCCCCGTGACCGGCCGCGCTTCAACGAGCGCCATCCCGGTGTCCGCCGTCGCCAGCACCCGGAACGCCGTGACGGCCGGCTTCCCGCCCGAGCTCAGGACCGACGTCTTCTTCGACGTGTACTTGTCCACGCGCTCCACGCGCTCCTCGATCGCGCGCCGGATCACGCCCGACCCGTCCTTCGGCGGCTTGTGGCAGACCGCGTAGTAGAACTTCTTGACACGGCGCTCGCGGAACGCCGCCGTCAGCCCCCCGTACGCCTCCGCCGTCCGCGCGACCGCGATCAGCCCCGAGGTGTCCCGGTCGAGACGGTGGCACAGCCCGTAGTCCCGCCGCTGACCCAGACGGGCCAGCGTCCTCGGGTCCCGCGCCATCAGCCCGTTCAGCAGCGTGTCGTGCTGGTGCCCGACCCCCGGCGTCGTCACCACCCGCGCCGGCTTGTCCACCACCAGCACGTGCTCGTCCTCGTACCGCACCCCGAACGTCACACGCCCGTTCGGCTCCACCGAGATCTGTTCGCCCGCGCGCTCCGGCATCGCAATGATTGTGCGCACGCCACACCCCCGGGGCGAGCGGGAGCCCAGATTGGATCAGAAACTCGCCAGGATGCTCGACGCCTCCGCCAACCGCGCGAGCGAGGGCCTCCGCGTCATGGAGGACCTCGCTCGATTCGTCCTCGACGACGCCGCGCTCTCCGCCGAGCTCAAGAGCCTCCGACACGACCTCGCCCAGATCACCCGAGACCTCGACCCCGGCCTGATCGGCCTCCTCGGCCGCGACACGCCCGGCGACGTCGGCCGCTCCATATCGACCGACGCTGAGCGGACCCGAACCGCCGCCGCCTCGGTCGCCCGAGCCGCCGCGCGACGCGCCCAGGAAGCGCTCCGCTCGATCGAAGAGATCGCCAAGCTCACCTCCGCCGACGCCGCCTCTCCCGAGTCGCTCCGCTACGCGCTCTACGACGCCGAGGCCCGCCTGCTCCGCGCCCTGCCCAGCCACGCGCCGCAGAGGACGCTCTGCGTCCTGATCACCGAGTCTCTCTGCGAACTCCCCTGGCGCCGAGTCGCCGAGCTCGCCATCGAGGGCGGCGCCCGCTGCCTCCAGCTCCGCGAGAAGGACCTACCCGACGCCGAGCTGCTCCGCCGCGCCCGCACGCTCGTCGGAATCTGCGCGGACCGATGCGACGCGATCATCAACGACCGACCCGACGTCGCCGCCCTCGCCGGCGCCGACGGCGTCCACGTCGGCCAGGACGACCTCCCGATCGCCGAGGCCCGCGCGATCGTCGGCCCCGGACGCCACGTCGGTGTCTCGACGACAAACCTCGACCAGGCCCGCGCCGCGGCCGAGGCCGGCGCCAGCCTCTGCGGCGTCGGCCCGATGTTCGAGAGCACCACCAAGCGCAAGGACTCGATCGCCGGCCCGGCCTTCCTCCGCGCCTACCTCGCCGACCCGCGCACCGCGCCCGTGCCCCACCTCGCGATCGGCGGCATCACGCCCGACAACGCCCACCAGCTCGCCGCCGCGGGCGCACGCGGCGTCGCCGTCAGCGCCTGCGTCTGCAGCGCCGCCGATCCGCGCGCCGTCTGCGAGTCCCTCGTCCACACGCTCTCGCCCCGGCCACCGCGATGACCCGCCCCGAGCTCGGGACCGACCACCGCTAGACTCCGCCCATGCCGATCGAGTTCAAAGAGCGCCGCCTGCCGAACGGGATCCGGATCGCAGCCGAGATCGATCACGACGCCGCCACCGCCGCCGCCGGGTTCTTCGTCAAAACCGGCGCACGCGACGAGGCCGGCGCGCTGATGGGCGTCAGCCACTACCTCGAGCACATGATGTTCAAGGGCACCGACGAGCTCTCCGCCGACCAGATCAACCAGGGCTTCGACGACCTCGGCGCGCGCAACAACGCCTACACCAGCGGCGAGATGACCTGCTTCTACGCCCACGTCCTCCCCGAGCACATCGGCGAGGCCACCGACCTGCTCTCGAAGATGATGCGACCCGCCCTGCGCCAGGACGACTTCGACACCGAGAAGGGCGTCATCCTCGAAGAGATCGCCATGTACAAGGACAACCCCTTCTGGGTTCTCTACGAGCAGGCGATGGAACGCCACTACGCCGGCCACCCCCTCGGTCACCGCGTGCTCGGAACCGACAAGACGATCGAGGCGATGCAGCGCGACGCGATGCTCGACTACTTCGGCGAGCGCTACTCCGCCGACAACACCGTCGTCAGCCTCGCCGGCAGGCTCGACTTCGACGCGGCCTGCGATCGGATCGAGTCGCTCTGCGGCCGCTGGGACGCCACCGCGCCGACCCGCGACAACACGCCACCGCGCACGTCCGGCGACCGGTTCGAGATCCGCGAGGACAAGGTCGCCCGCGCCTACCTGATCTGGGTCGCCCCCGCCCCGTCGGCCACCGATCCCAGACGCTTCGCCGCCGCCCTCGCATCGCAGGCCCTGGGCGCCCCCGACAACAGCCGCCTGCACTGGGCCCTCATCGAACCGGGCATCGCCGAGGAGGCCCAGTCCGCGTTCGACGCCCACGACGGCTGCGGAGAGCTCTACTGCTACGCCTCGGGCGAGCCCGCCCGCGCGGGCCAGATCGTCGAGACCGTCGAGGAGGAGGTCGCCGCCCTCGCCAGCCGAGTCCGCAAAGACGACCTCGACCGGCTCCGCTCGCGCGCCGTGACAAGGGCCACCGTCAGCGGCGAACGCCCCGGCGACCGCATGCAGCGGCTCGGACGCCAACTCACGCTCACCGGCGAGTACCTGCCGCTCGAGCGCGAGCTCGAGATGCTCGACTCGGTCACGCTCGACGACGTCCGCGCCGTCCTCGACGAATTCCCGATCGCCGGCGCCACGCGCGGCGTCCTGCTGCCCGCCTAGCCCCACGAAGGATCGGGCCGACCCGGCCTCACGCCGCCGCGCGCGGCACGAACGCACGCACGCAGTCGCCGCCCGCGTCCCGAGCCGCCCGCGCCGCGCGCGCCGAGGCCGCCGACAGACGCTTCGGCTCCGGGAAGACCGCGTCGTTCGCGCCCTCGGCCGAGGCCAGGCCGACCGAGATGTGCAGCTCCGCCGAGCGGAGCGCCTCCGGCACCAGCCGACGCCGGATCGACGTGAACCGCTCCGCGAACTCCACCGCGGTCTTCGTCGCCAGCGCGCGGTCCACCCCCGGCAGGATCACCGAGAAGATCGACGACCCGATCCGGCACACGATCCCGCCGTGCGGCTCGAAGTGCGAGTTCAGCGTCGCCGTGATCGCGATCGCGATCCGGTCGCCGATGATGTTGCCGCCCTGACGCGTCGCCTCGGTCAGGCCGTCGACCGCGACCTGGATCAGCGAGATCGGTCGGTCCTCCTCGCGGGCCGCCCCGAACGTCCGGACGAGCGCCTCGTCGAAGCCGATGCGCCCGAGCACGCCCGTGATCGGATCGTTGTCGCCGGGGTCCGCCAGCAACGCCTCCCAACGCTCCGACGCGACGGACTCGCGCGGCTCCTCCTGCTGCAGCTCGATGATCCGGTCCTCGGCCCGCTCCAGGATCTCCTTAGGATCCGAGAACGGCCCGCAGTCCAGTCGGAACAGCCCCGCCATCTCCTTCGACGCCACCGCGATCTCGCCCAAGAGCCGCTCGCAGTCGTCCTCGCCGATCTTGAACCACTCCGACGCACGCCCGTAGAGCCTGCGCATCGCGTCCCCCGGCCGTTCCGCGTCGATCGTGTCCGTGACCATGTTCGCCAGCGCCACGCACCGCACCAGCTCGATGTGGTCCAGCGGCGCCGCGCCGGGGCGCTCGTGGTAACGGATCGGCATGATCAGCTGCGACGGGAGCTTCCAGCGCTGCCCGAGCATCGCGCCGATCTCGTTGTGGCCCCGCGTGAAGTGCGCGAGCTCGTGCTTCAGCAGATCGCCGTGCACGCCCGCGCTGAGCTCCAGCACCCGCAGGTACGAGTCGCCGAGCGCCCGGTGCATCGCGACCATCCCGATGTCCTGCAGCAGGCCCGCGATGAAGCACTCGTCCGGATCGTCGAGCCGGACGTGCCCCGCGATAATCTTCGCGCCCACGGCCGCGTGCAGCCCGCGGCGCCAGTACTGCCGGAACGGGAACCCGCCGGAGGCGTCGGACCCGACGCTCTGCACCAGCGAGAAGCCGAGCGCCAGGCTCTTCACCGGCGACAGCCCCAGCATCACGATCGCCTTGTGGATCGTCGCGCAACGCTGGCGGAGCCCGTAGAAGCTCGAGTTCACCGTCTTCAGGATCTTCGCCGAGAGCGCCTGGTCGTGCTCGATCGTCCGCGCCAACTCCTCGATCCGGATGTTCGCGTCCGACGTCTGCTCGATCACGCGCAGGGCCACCGCGGGGAGTGTCGGGAGCTGATCGCACCCGAGGATCTTCTCGAGCATGTCCCCGTCGATGGTCATCCCGCCCGTTCTCCGCGCTCTGCGGCGTCGGCGCAACCGCGCCCGCTTCCCTCCTCCCGATCGGCCGGCGCGAATCCGTACTTGAACTCGGGAGTCCGCCCGACAGGCGCGGGCAGCCGCCGGCGTGAACGGGTAGGGGATGACCCCCTACTTCGCCGCCCAGCCGAGCGCCTCCAGCAGCGACGACGACGCCGGCAGCCGACGACCCACCCGATAACCAAGCCACGCGTCGACGAACCCCAACGCCCGCCGAAGCGTCTCGGCGTCGGCATCGCCCGCCCCGCCCCGCGAGACCGCACGCAGCAGACCGAGCGTCGCAGAACGCATCAAGACCTCCGACGGGTCGGTCGACGCGCGACCAGGGTCATGCGCCCGCGCCCCCCCCGACTCCAGCGAGAACGCGTACACGTCGGCCGTCTCGAGCGGCTCACCCGAACGCTGATCCACCTCCAGCTCCGGCCGGTGCCCCGTGTCCTCCGCCAGCAACAACAGATACGACAGCAGCGGCCCACGCGGCTCGCCCGCGCCGCGCCCGCCAACATCTTCGAGAAACCCCGCCAGCCCGTCGAACGCCCTCGGGTGCGGGTCGTGCTCGATCAGCAGATGCCGCGTCGCGTCCGCGGCGTACAGCCCGAGCCGGAACGCCAGCAGCGAGTCCCGGAACCCCGTCGCCGGATCGACCAGATCCCACGACGCCAGCACGTCCAGACCCTCCGCCTTCAGGATCACGCCCAGCTCGCCACGCGTCAGCGTCTCGAGCCCGCCCGAGTACGCCGACTTCTCCCGACGAGATCCCTTCGCCAGCCCACGCACCAGACCGTGCCCGCGCGTCAGCAGCGTCGCCAGCTGGCTCGTCTCCGACCAGTCCTGATGCGACAGACAGATGGCGGCGTCTCGCGTCGGGGCCACGAGACGAACGTAGTTCACACCACCCGCGTACGCTCGGCCCATGAAGTTCGAGCTGATCGACCGCGTCATCGAGGCCGAAGCCGACCGACTCGTCGCGATCAAGGCCGTCACCATCGCCGAGGAGTACCTCCAGGACCACTTCCCGTCCTTCCCGGTCCTCCCCGGCGTCTTCATGCTCGAGGCCATGGTCCAGGCGGCCCGCGCCCAGCTCGAACGATCCCACGCCGCCGGCGAACCCGTCGTCCTCGGCGCCGTCCGCGGCCTCAAGTACGGCCGCTTCGTCACGCCCGGCAGCACCGTCCGCATCGAGGTCGAACGCCTCAAGACCGAGGACGGCGTCGCCCACTTCAAGGGGTCCGTCACGCTCGTCGGCGAAGAAGCCACCGCCGCCAGCGGCCGCTTCGAGCTCCGACCCGTACGCATCGCGTAAGGGTCCGATCGCCCGAATCGGGAATCCGGACGCCGGGGGTGGTACCCTCCGCGTTCCCGAGCGGCCGACGGACCGGCCGCACGCGGCACGGAACGAAGGGCAGCAACACCGCATGACCAGAGAAGAGATCTTCGAGAAGGTGCAGGGCGTCGTCGTCGAGGCGCTCGCCGTCGACGAGGACGAAGTCACCCCCGAGGCCACGATCTTCGGCGACCTCGGCGCCGAGTCGATCGACATGCTCGACATCCAGTTCCAGCTCGAGCAGGCCTTCGGCTTCAAGATCGAGCAGGGCGAGATGTTCCCCGACGGCGTGATGCAGGACGAGCAGTACGTCGCGGACGGCAAGGTCACCGACAAGGGCCTCGCCGAACTCCGCGACAAGGCGCCCCACATCGACCTCTCCGCGATCGAGGCCGACCCCAAGATCGAGAGGATCCGCGAGATCTTCACCGTCGAGACGGTCGTCCGCTTCGTCGAGCACAAGCTCGCAAAGGTCGCCTGAGCACCCGCGCGACCCAGGACTCGGCCCCATGCGCTGGATGTGGATCGATCGCGTCGTCGAGCTCGTGCCACGCGAGAAGCTCGTCGCCATCAAGAACGTCAGCCTCGCCGAAGAGCACCTCCACGATCACTTCGCCGCCACCGCGGACCGCCCCGCCCTGCCCGTCATGCCCGGCTCGCTCGTCGTCGAGGGCATGGCCCAGACCGCCGGCATCCTCGTCGGCCACGCCGAGGGCTTCCGCGAGAAGGTCATCCTCGCCAAGGTCTCCAAGGCCACCCTCGAACGCGACGCCACCCCCGGCTGCCAGATCCGCCACACCGCCCAGATCAGATCGCTCACCGACCAGGGCGCCTCCACCCTCGGCACCGTCGAGCTCCGCCCCGCCGGCGCCGACGAGTTCGAGACCATCGGCCGCATCGACCTGATCTTCAGCCACCTCGACAAGAACACCGCCGGCGTCGAGTACCCCGAGCACAACTTCGTCTTCGGCGAGGGCTTCAAGACCCTCCTGCGCACCAGCGGCATCGAATTCTGAACGAGCGGGCCTCGAGCCCCGTGCACAGGCGCGGCCCTTTCTCGCGGGCGCAGGCCCGCGACACAATCAAGCCATCAGCCGCTCGAACAACCCCGCCGGCGCCGGCTCCCCCGTCCACAGCTCGAACTGCAGCGCCGCCTGCCGCACGAACATCTCCACCCCGTCGATCGTCCGGAAGCCCCGCGCCCGCGCCTCCCGCAGCATCGGCGTCTCCGCCGGCGTGTAGACCGTGTCAAAGAACACCGTCCTCGCCGGATCCAGCGTCATCTCCGGGATGGGGATCGACAAGCCCTCCGGGTCCGGCCCGCCCTCCATCCCCACCGGCGTGCAGTTGATGTAGAGGTCGCACAACGACAGCCCGAGACGCTCGAGCGGCGCAGCACCGATCATCGCCGGTCGGGGAGCGAGCACCGTCATCGGCGCGGCCATCAGATCGCTCGCGATCTCGTCGGCGCGCTCGAACGTCCGGTTGTAGATCGTGACCTCGGCGCCGCGCACCATCGCCGCGTAGGCGGCCGCTCTCGCCGCACCGCCCGCACCGACGACCGCGATCGCCCGGTCGTTCAGATGATGCTCGCCGTCGATGATCCTCGAGCCACCGAGATCGAGCAACGCACGAAGCATGAGCTCGTCGATCGCCGCCGCGTCGGTGTTCGACCGCCAGAGGATCGATTGGTTCACGCCCTCGACATCCGCGTCCGTGCGGAGCATCGTGTTGGCAGCGCCGAGGCAAGAGACGGCTTCATCGGCGATCTGACGACCCGTCCCCGCGACCTGCGCCGCGGCCGCGTGCCGCTTGTGCGGGATCGTGATACTCGCGCCGACGAGATCAAGACCCTCGTGGTTCATCAGCGAGCCGAGCGTCGCCTCGAAGCTCAGCTGGCTCACGTCGGGATCGGACCCGTCTGCCGCGACCGGCAACGGTAGATATACGCCGTCCCACCCGACCTCAGCAAACCCCGCGTTGTGAATCAGCGGGCCCCTGCTGTGCCCCACCGGCCAACCGATCACGCCATACACCCTCGTCTGCCTGCCGATCGAACGGAACCGGTACATCCCGAGCAGCTCGTCCACCGTCGGCTGGCCCGGCGCCGTCGCCGAGCTCTCCCGCAGCGACGCGAACGTCAGGAACCCGCCGAACTTCGGCGCCAGCACACGCGACATCAGCCCGAACTCGCCCATCCCCAGCGCGATCGTCGGCTTCGGCGTCCGTGCGATGATCTCGAACAGCTCCAGGTTGTCCCGCAGGCTCCGAGCCCGATACGCCACCTTCACCACCGCGCACGCCGGCTCGTCGATCGCCCTGAGCAAGTTCCGGTCCAGATCCGCGGGCCGGCCCTCGAAGTCGTGCATCGACAGGATCAGCCGCGTCGTCACGTCCCGCACCTGCTTCGGGTGCGTCACGCACAGGTTCACCTTCTGCCGCAGATTCGCCGAACGCGTGTACGCCGCCAGCTCCACGTCCAGATACGCCGGCGCCCGGTTGCCCCCGTCCGCGCACAGCTTCTCGAACAGCGCCACCCGGGCCGCGTCCTCCCCGTCGTACTCCCCGCCCTCCCAGACCGGGCGGCAGGTCAGGATCACCGGCAAGGGCGACTCGTCCAGCAGCCGACGCAGCTGCGCCAGCTCGTAGACCCCCTCCGTGCCGTCGTCCCCGCCCGAGAAGAACCCGTCGATCCGGAACTCCACCAGGTCCGCCGACTTGGCCTCCGCCAGCCGCGCGTCGTCCAGCGCCCGGTCGATCGTCTCGACCGCGATCGGCACACAAACCAGCGTCTTCCCGTCGGGCTCGGCCATCGCGGATCAGGTTAGCTGGCGCGTGAGCGATCGGGCGCTCCATCGCTGTACGATTAAGATGTGGAGGCGCCAGAGACACACAAACCATCGGCCAGAGCCGACGCCAAGCCCGAGGGCGGTGTCGCCTTCGGGATGACCCCCCTCCAGGCCGAGCCGGCCGCGGACGCGATCGCCGCCAACGAGGGCGTGGCCCCGCCGCCCGCCCACGACGCCGCCGCCGACACCGACACACACGAGCCCGACAACCGCTTCATCCCCGTCCGCCTCGACGACCTCATCGCCGCCGTCCGCACCGACCCCGCGCGCTTCGGCCCCCTCTCACGCCACATCGACCGCTTCGCCGACGCACTCGCACGCGTCATCGACCAGGAAACCCGCGCCCTCCACGCCGAGCTCGACGCCCGCTACGCGCAGATCAACCCCGAACGCGACACCATCCGCTGCCCCGAACTCCACGGCCGCGACCTCTCCGCCGACGAGGCCGAGCGCTCCCTCCTCGAACGCCTCGACTACGTCATGGACAAGGCGAGCTACGAGAAGCTCGACAACGTCGCCATCGAGCGCGCCATCGCCGCCGCCAACAGCGACGGCCTCCGCGTCCGCGTCGACCCCGAGGACGTCGTCGCCCTCAACCTCTGGGTCAGGGGCCGCGGCCGCATCACCCGCTGGCGCCGGCCCATGCTCACCCCCTGGAAGCGCGTCCCGCGCAAGCTCGAGACCTACCGCCGCCTCGCCGTCGCCGCGCGACTCCAGGGCGAGGACGCGCTGCGACTCCGCCTCTTCCGCGAGATCCCCGTTGCCGACGTCGAGGCCCTGCTCCCCCACGCCCGCGTCTCCATGAGCCTCTGGGACAAGTTCCTCGTCCTCGGAAGCGGCGCCGGCGCCTTCGGCAGCCTGGTGCCCAAGCTCGTCCCGCTGCTCCTCGGCGGCGCCGCCGTCACCGCGCTCTCCAGCCTCGGCAAGGCCGCGCTGCTCGCCTTCGCCGCCTTCGGCCTCCGCTGGTTCCTCGGCTCCCGCCGCACCAAGAAAATGCGCGACGGCCGCCGCACCCAGAACCTCTACGAGCGCTCCATGGCAAGCAACGCCGCGGTGCTCCACACCGTCGTCGCCCAGATCGGCCGCGAGGAGAAGAAAGAGGCCCTGCTCAGCTACGCCATGCTGCACGCGACCAAGGAGTCCATGCACACCGAGGCCTGCATCGACCGCGAGGTCGAACGCTGGCTCCAGGACCGCTTCGGCGTCGAGATCAACTTCGACGGCGCCGACGGCTTCGAGACCCTCCGCCGCCTCGACCTCGTCGAGCCGGGCGAGCCCATCCGCCAGCGGACCGTCGGCGCCGGCATCGAACGCATGGAAGACCACTGGGCCCGCCGCCTCGGCGACACCTACCACGCCGGCTAGCGGCTCGGCCGGTCAGGCCGGCACGGCCGCGAACCCAAGCGCTGGATCCCCCGGATTCGAGTCCGCCCCGCCACCCATGGCGTCGATCCGTGCTTGATACGCCTCGTAGATTGCCACCGTGTTCTTTGCAACGGCGCCGTTCACGAGGATCGCCGTGATCAGGACAGCGACCAGAGGCGGAAGCATGATGACCGCAGACTCGATCGGCACGAACAGAGCAACGAACACCGAGACCCACGCAACGCCGAAGATGATCGTCGCGACACGGCCCTTCACGGCGATCTCGAGCGATTCATGCGCGGCCAGCTTTGCCTGCCTCGAAGGCAGCAAACCGAACGCGATCGGAACCCAGAACCAGTTAAGAAGCGGCACGTAGCAAAGCAAGACCACGAGAGTCGGGCTCAAGCCAGACACCGGGGAACGGACGACCTTCCAGCCCTGATACAGGAGGACCTGACCGAGAATCCCCCCGATCGACGAGGCGATGCCACCGACAATGAACATCGTCACAGCCGCGAACGCGATGACGCCCGCCGCCTGGCGCCCGTCGGCCTCGCTGTTCGTCGCGGCCTCGCCTGCCATGTAGATCCCAAGAGCTCCCCCCGGGATACCGAGAAGCAGTGCGACAATGAACGCGTAGACCGACCAGACATACACGCTTGATACAAAGTTGGCTCGACGCTGCGGCGTCTTCATGAATTCCCCTCCAGAAGGTCCGGAAGGTACCACAAGTTCTTCTGTGCGCCAAGACGCCCCGCGCCGCGGCGCGCCCTCAGGACCGACCGAGGGATACCCCTCGATCAAAGCGCAGCCAGACGCCGCGCCGTCTCCTGCTCCAGCAGCGCCCCGATCATCGGCCCCAGCTCCCCCTGGTCCAGGATCGCCGCCTTCTGGAACTTCTGGCCCAGCCGCTGGTCCGCCACGATCCCGTCCTGATAGCGGTACACCC
The DNA here is from genome assembly GCA_038521625.1 of Planctomycetota bacterium. Classification (GTDB taxonomy): domain Bacteria; phylum Planctomycetota; class Phycisphaerae; order Phycisphaerales; family UBA1924; genus JBCBKP01. The sequence continues at coordinate 8,375 of JBCBKP010000009.1, read as the reverse complement.
GCACCTTCTCGCTCCGCTCGCCCGTCCCGATCTGCGCACGCCGCTCGCCCGCGCGCTCCGCCTCGACCCTGGACCGCTCGATCTCGAACACCCGCGCCGCCAGCAGCCGCCGCGCCTTCTCGCGGTTCTGGTGCTGGCTCTTGCTCTCCTGCATCCGCACCTCGACGCCCGTCGGCCGGTGGATCAGATGCACCGCCGTCGCCACCTTGTTCACGTTCTGCCCGCCGGGCCCCTGCGCCGTCGTGATGTGCTCGTCGACGTCCTTGCCCCAATCGATCTTCACATCCACCGCCTCGGGCTCGGGCAGCACCGCCACCGTCGCCGTCGACGTGTGGATCCGCCCCTGCGTCTCCGTCGCCGGCACCCGCTTCACCGAGTGCACGCCCGCCTCGAACGCCAGCTCTGCGAACACGCCGTCGCCCGCGATGTTCACCGTCGCGCTGCGCACGCCGCCCACGCCGTCGTCGGCGCTCACGTCCAGCGCCTCCCACTTCCACGACTTCGACTGCGCGTACTTCTCGTACATCGCCAAGAGGTCGCGCGCCCACAGCCCCGCCTCGTCCCCGCCGGCCCCGGCGCGCACCTCCATGATCACGCTGCCGACACGCCGGTCGTCCGACTGCACCAGCGCCGCCTTCACCGCCTCGATCGCCTCCGAGGCCTCGCGCTCCAGCCGCGGCAGCTCCTCGGCCGCCATCTCCGCCAGCTCCGGGTCCTCGCCCGACTCGACCGAAGCCCGCAGCTCCGCCGCCTCGTCGAGCAGCGCCCGGTACCGCGCGTACCCCGAGGCCACCGGGTCCAGCGCCGCCTTCTTGATCGACAACTCACGGACGGCGTTGTGGTCGGCGAGGATGGCCGGGTCCTCGAGTTTGCCCGCGATCTCGGCGTGCTGGGCGGCCAGCTCGTCGAGCTTGGCGGCGACCGCGTCGGGCAAGCCATGCATGCTGCGGTCCTCGGCTCTCACGGGAAGTATGGTATCTTCGAAGCGCACGGAGGAGAGAGGAGCGAAACCATGGACAGCGACGACCCGCAGGGCCAAACGATCCGTCACGAGCCGCGCGAGCGCGGATTGGAGATCGCGACGGGCAACGAGACAACCATCGAAGAAGTGAAAGCGCTCCTCGAACGCCACGTCGGCCCCGCCGACTCCGTCTTCCACGAGATCGTCTCCGACCTCGTCCACCTCGACGTGCACATCATCGACCCGTCGGACAAGCACCCCTACTTCACGCTCTTCACCACCGGAATGAGCGACCGACCGATGGCCGTGCCGGAGGGAGCGGGCGCCCCCCTCCACGCCGAGATCGTCTCGCGCGTGCCCGCCGACTGGGTCTGGCTCCGGGATCGCAAGATCGAGCAAGACTCGCCCGGATACTGGGTCATCCGGTGGATGAAGACGATCGCCCGATTGCCGCACGAGTTCGAGTCGTGGATCGGCCCAGGCCATACCGTCCCGAACGGCGACCCGCCCGAGCCATTCGCCCCCGACACGCAACTCTGTTGCATGTTCCTCTGGCCTACCCCGCTCTTCCCGGAAGACAACCCCACTCAGCTCAGCGACGGGCGCGTCGTCGGTTTTTACGAGATGCTCCCCATCCATAGAAACGAGATGGCGTTCAAGCTCCAGGCCGGCGCCGACGAGCTCATCAAGTTGTTCGGCGCCGCGAACGTCCCGCTCGTCATCAAGCCCGACAGGCCCGACGCCTATCTCGCCGCGAAGCAGAGCCTGGAGGCTTCGCAGACGAAGAAGCGAAAGAAGTTCCTTGGCCTGTTCTGACCCGCGAAACCGCAACGCCCGCGATCCCAACCAGACCCGGTGAACGCCGCCGCGCCGGCGGCCCGCCGACGTCCAGACCGGACCGGGGGCCGACCACGGCGCAGCGCCGGCGAGGCGCGCCGCGGGGGTCGCGGCCGCCCCTACACTTGCCGTCACGCGTCCCGCCCGGGCGCTCCCACGGCATCGGTTCAAATCCTGATCCGGGCATCAAGCCCGACGCGGGCACCAAGGGGGAATTCGTTGGATACCGCTGTCTCAATGCGCGGCGTACGAAAGACCTTCGGCAAGAAGGTCGCCGTCGACCAGTTCGACCTCGAGATCGAGCGCGGAAGCCTGCTGGGCCTCATCGGCCCCAACGGCGCCGGCAAGACCACCTCGATCCGCATGATCATGTCGATCCTCTTCCCCGACGCCGGCGAGCTGAGCGTCCTCGGCAAGCGGTCCGCCGTCGAGAGCAAGGACCAGATCGGCTACCTCCCCGAAGAGCGCGGCGTCTACAAGAAGATGAAGGTCGGTGCCTTCCTCCGGCACATGGCCGCACTCAAGGGCGTGCCGACCCAGGGCGTCGGCCGCAAGGTCGGCGAGTGGCTCGACCGCGTCGAGCTGCCGGACGTGCTCTCGAAGAAGTGCGAAGAGCTCAGCAAGGGCATGCAGCAGAAGGTCCAGTTCATCGCCTCGGTCATCCACGAGCCCGAGCTGCTCATCCTCGACGAGCCGTTCAGCGGCCTCGACCCGGTCAACATGCGCCTGCTCCGCGAGCTCATTCGCGAGCAGTGCGAGGGCGGACGCACCGTCATCTTCTCGACCCACGTCATGGTCCAGGCCGAGGAGCTCTGCGACCGGATCGTCATGATCCACCAGGGCGAGAAGGTCCTCGACGATTCACTCGCCGACATCAAGGCCCGCACCCCGGTGACCAGCGTCCTCTTCGAGCCGATGTCCGGCCACCGCCCCGGCCCAGACCTCGACGCCGCCGCCGCGCTCGTTCGATCGCTCGGACCGATCGACGACGTCGTCCCCCACGACCGCGGCCTCGAGGCCCGGATCGCCAACGGGACCGACCCGGCCTCCGCAATGCGCGAGATCGCCGGCGTCGACGATCTCGCCCGCGTCGAGCTCAAGCGACCGACGCTCGAGGACATCTTCATCGGCATCGTCAAGGGACAGTCGGGCGAGACCGAAGCAGAGCTCCGCGAACGCCTCCGCTCCGGCGCCGCGGTTGAGGAAGTCGACACCGAGGAGGTGATGGCGTGAACGTCTCGAAGATCACACGCGTCGCGGGCCGCGAGTTCGCCTCGACCGCGCTGACCAAGGGCTTCATCATCGGCGGCTTCATCGTCCCCGCCGTCCTGATGGCCGCCTTCATGTTCATCGGCCCCATGCTCATCAACCGCGGCGCCCCCGAGGTCGTCGGCGAGCTGGCCGTCGTCGACAAGTCCGGCGAGGTCTTCGAACGGTTCCGAGCGGCACTGAGCCCCGAGGAGATCGAGGCCTGGCAGGCCGACCGCGTCGGCGCGACCACCCAGGGCGTCCAGGAGGCCGCCGAGTCCGGCGACATAGGCGGCGCCCTCACCGCCGCCACGACCGAGCTCAAGGTCCCCACCATCCGCATCACCAACCTCGGGCCCGACCTCGAGGGCGACGCGCTCAACGAGCAGCGCGCCGCCGTCCGCGATAACAGCGCCGAGGACGACGGCCGCCTCGCCCTGCTCATGGTCGACCCGAACGCGACGCAGCGAGCCGAGGGCGAGACCGACTTCGGGGGCTACACCCTCACCGTCCAGCCCAAGCTCGACCCGCGCCTCATCGGACTGATCGAGGGCCGCGCCCAGCGCGTCATCCGCGAGGTCCGCGCCGAGAACAGCGGCCAGAGCGTCGATGAGATCCTCGCCCTCTCCAACGTCCGGGGCGACTCGGTCGTCTACTCCGCCGAGACCGGGCAGGAACGCGACGCCGACACCGGCATCCAGTTCGTCGTCAGCTTCGTCGCCATGGCCCTGCTCATGATGGGCGTCATGTTCGGCGGCCAGTACCTCCTCACCACCACCATCGAGGAGAAGTCCAGCCGCGTCGTCGAGGTCCTGCTCTCTAGCTGCTCTGCCTTCGAGCTCATGACCGGCAAGATCCTCGGCCAGATGCTCGTCGGCGGCCTGATCCTCGTCGTCTACGGCGGCGGCGCCACAGGCGCGCTGATCACCATCAGCATGGCCGACCTCATCCCGGTCCAGGCCCTGATCTTCCTCCCGCCCTTCTTCGTCCTGACCTACCTGATGATCGCCGCGCTCATGGCCGCGATCGGCTCGGCCGTCAACGAGCTCCGCGAGGCCCAGAGCCTCATGGCGCCCGTCATGATGATCATCATGGTGCCCTACATGCTCGGCATCTTCATCGCCCAGGACCCCAGCTCGACGCTCGCACGCGTCACCAGCATGGCCCCCGCCTTCGGCCCGTTCGTCATGATCACCCGGATCGCCGCCGGCAACGTCCCGGCCTGGGAGATCGCCGTCTCGCTCGCGGTCGCCACGGCCACGGCGCTCGCCTCGCTCTGGTTCGCCGCCAAGGTCTTCCGCGTCGGCCTGCTCATGTTCGGCAAGCCGCCGAGCTTCGGCACGATGATCAAGTGGGTCCGCATGGCGTGAGCGTCTCAAAGCACGACCTCTACGAGCACTGCGTCCAGAACACCCGGGCTTCGGTCTCGTTCCTCCGCGCCGTCCACGGCGCGAACCCACGCGTGCTCGGCGAGGACTTCGCCGGCACCGCGGCGCTCTCCCACCGCTGGGTCGAATTGACCGGCGGCACGGCGGTCGCCGTCGACCTCGACGCCGAGACGCTCGCCTACCGCGGCACCCACCCCTCGATCGAGAAGCTGGCCGCCGACGTCCGCGCGGTGACCACGCCCTGCGACGCGCTGTTTGTCGGCAATTTCTCGATCGGCTACTTCCACGCCCGGGCCGAGCTGGTCGGATACCTCCGCTGCGCTCGGTCGCGGCTGAACCCCGGCGGGTTCTTCGCCTGCGACACCTACGGCGGGGAGACCGCGTTCCTGGTCGGCGACGTGCACCGCGAGCACCCGATCGCCGGGGGCGAGCCGCTGCCGAGCCTCGAGGCGCACGCGGGCAAGATGGTCCGCTACACCTGGGAGCAGCGCGAGGCCGACGCGAGCACCGGGATGGTGACCGACGTGATCCACTTCCGGATCGAGAACGGCGGGCGGATCGAGGACGAGTTCGAGGACGCCTTCGTGTACCGCTGGCGGCTCTGGTCGATCCCGGAGCTGCGGGACGCGATGCTCGAGGCGGGGTTCGGCGCGGTCGAGGTGTACGACAAGACCTGCGACGCCCGGGACGAGGAGGGCAACGTGTACGTAACGCCGCTGGCCGACGGGCGCGATCTGGACGACTCGTTCATCGTGTTCGTCGCGGCGCGGGCGGGCGCGCCGTGACCGGCGCGGTCGCGGAGGGGAGGCCCGTGTGCTGGAACTGCGGGTACGACCTGACCGGTCTGCGGGTCGAGGAGCGGTGCCCGGAGTGCGGGACGCCGGTGTGGTCGGGGCGGCCGGTGCAGCGTGTGCTCGCCGACGCGAACGCGGCGCGGACCTGGGGCACGATCGCGATCATCCTGTTCTTCGTCGTGCTGGGACCGTTCGCCGGCGTCGTCGCGATCCCGGCGGTGATCAAGGGGACGCGGGTGCGGACCCGGATCCGGCGGGGCGGCGTCGACCGCGCGGCCGGCGAGGGCGCGCTGACCGGGCTGGTGCTCGGTTGGATCACGATCGGCCTCTCGTCGCTCTGGGTCGCGGTGTTCGGCCTGATCGGCGTGATGGTCTTCCTGTAGGCCGGCTCGATCTGCGTGTGGTCGAATCGGGGCATCAGGGGCAGCCGATCGCGGCCTCGGCCAGATAGTCGATCACATCGAAGATGTCGGTCTCGCTGTCGGCGTTCCAGTCGCCCGACGCGAGGCCGCCATCGACGCGATCGATCAGCTCGAGCAGGTCGTTGCCGTCGGGCTGGGCGTCGAACGGCTCGACCAGGTCGGCGACGCACCGGTCGATGATGACCGTCAGGCTCGGGCGGAGCTGCGGTCCCGACTCGCTGCTGGCGACATCCCAGCCGTTGGTGCCGCTCGGGAGCAGCGCCCAGCCGTGGTTGGTTGCGCCCTGGAGCCAGGCCACGATCGATTCGGTGACGTCGATCTCGCCGAGGCCGAAGGCCCCGGCGGCGCCTCCCGCCGGCATCGCGACGGCCTCGATGTTGTCGGCCTGCACGCCGTCGCCGCCGAAGCTGTTGTTCCACGTAGCGCCGGCGGTGAAGGGCTGGAGCAGACGGAAGGCGGACGCGCCGTCGCCGGGGTCGTCGGCGGTGAGCGTGATGTAGGCCTTCGCGATGACGTCGAACGGTCCGACGCGGTCGGGCCCGGTTCCGAAGATGTCGTCGAAGCGGATCAGGATGTGGTTCTGCCCGCCGCTGTCGCTCGCGTCGGCGCTGAACGACGTGAAGCCGGCGCCGCTGGTGTTGGGCTCGGACTGGGTCAGCTGCGTGTCGATCGCGCCGTTGTATCCGTCGACGCTCTGGGTGAACCGGACGGCGCGGAACTTGGGGAGCAGCGTGGTCACGACCAGCTCGGGCGGGCTCGCCGATTCGGAGCTGTCGAGATCGAGGCCGTTGGTGCCGGCGGGGAGCGAGAGGAAGGCGGTGCCGAAGGGCTGGCCCCGGCCGTCGGCCCAGCGCTGGACCATCTGGGTGACGTAGATCTCGAGCGGTCCGGTGGGGATGTTCGAGTTGCCGTTGTCGAGGCCGAGGCGGTACTCGGGCGTCGGAGCGACGTCGACGCCGGGGTTCAGCCCGTTGCCGAAGCGGTTCCAGGTGAAGTTGGGCGCCCAATTCTGGGTGACCTCGTGGACGTCGAAGCCGCTGCCGGGGTTGTTGACGTTGAAGTTGATGATGGCCGATCCGATGAAGTCGCCCGGCCGGACGCGCTGGCCGGCGGCGCCGATGAAGTTGTCGAAGCGGATGAGGCCCTGGGTGCGTTGGAGGCCGGGCGCGCCGTCGTCGTCGGCGTCGATCGTCACCTCGGGGGCGGCGCCGAGGTTGGTGTCGGGGTCGTCCTGGCGGACCTCGGTGTCCCGCGTGCCGTTGTAGCCGTTGGATCCGTCGCGGAACCGGAGGGTCTGGAACGGGTTCAGCGGCGGCTGGGCCGGTTCGGCGAACTGGAAGCGTGTGGCGAAGTCGATCGCGATCTCGAACTCGCTGGCGCGGCCGCCGATGCCCGGGTCCTCGGGGCGTTCGGTCTGGAACTGGTCGAGCACGGGGCTGTAGGTCTGGAATTGGATCTGGCCGGCGTCGGGGTCGAAGGTGATGATGCGGAGCCAGCCCTGGCCGCCGCCCGGGTAGTCCTGGAAGTCCTGCAGGGCCTCGATGACGGGCTCGTTGAAGTTGTTCAGGCTGACCTGGTGGAACTCGCCGTCGTTGAACAGGTCGGCGGCGCTGTGGTAGTGGCCGTTGAGGATCATGATGACCTGGTCGTTGGGCGCGACGAGGCGTTGCCAGACGTTCTCGCCGGAGCCGCTGCGCCCGGCGGGGTCGTCGTCGAGGTGCTCGTGGCTGGAGACGATCGTCGGCATGCCCGGGTTGGCCGAGATCACCGACTGGGCCCAGTCGAGCGGCGAGGGGTCTCGGGTCGGGCCGTTGGTGACGTTCTGGTCGGGCCGCCACTCGAGCGATATGTGCATGAAGTCGCCCATGGGCGTGGTGAAGACCTGGTAGCTGTTGTTGCCCGAGGGGTCTGCGCCCTCGTACCAGGTGCGGCCGGCAAAGCGTGTCGGGCCGAAGAACTCGACGAACAGGTCGGATCCGGTGGACTTGTTACCGGTCGAGGCGAAGTCGTGGTTGCCGGGGAGGATGCCGTAGGGGACGACGCCGTCGTCCGGTCCTTCGATGAAGGACATCGCGGTGTCGGCGAGCATGTACTCGGCGCGGTTGTCGCCGTTGGAGACGACGTCGCCGAGGTGTGTGACGAAGACGATGTTGTCGGGGTTGCCGCTCGAGAGGATCCGGTCGCGGATCCACTGGGTCTGGGCGTTGAAGTTCTGGGGAAAGGCTCCGTTGCGGACGTAGTTCTGTGTGTCGGGGAGGGCGATGATGGAGAACTCGTCGCCGGTGGGCGTGGCGCGTTGTGCGAGGGCGTTGGAGGCGGCGATGGCGGTGATGGCGGCGGCGATCCGTGTGGTGTGCATCTCTTGCTCTCCGTGTCGGCCGGCGCGTTGTGATGCGTCGCCTTGGCGCATGCTATCTGGTCTCGGGGATTCGAGTGTGAAGGGGAGACGAAGGGCTTCGGCTGGATCGGGTTTCGGAGAACGCGGAGGCGCGGGGGTGCGCGGAGACGCGGAGGGGGAGCGTGTTGATGAGAACGCGGACCCCGTCGGCTCTCGTGGGTTGGACCTAACCCCTCGCTCACGCGAGGGTGCGGCTTGGCCTCGTCGCCGCCGTCCGGCGGCGAGGGGTCGACCGCTCGCCGACATGAAGCTCGGCTTCGCGGTCGGTCTGTCGTGGCACGGGAGCAAGAAGTCCCGTCGATTGCCCTCTGGGCTTCTTCAGCGCTT
>JBCBKP010000008.1:0-94371 GCA_038521625.1 Planctomycetota bacterium | reverse complement strand
GTACTTCAAGTTCGAGATCAGCGCGCCGCCGCCCCCGCCGATGCCGTGCAACGGAGCTGACCTGGCGCTGCCCTACGACGTGCTGAGCCAGACGGACGTGACGGCCTTCGTCGACGCGTTCTTCGCGAACGACCCGCGGGTGGCCTCGATGGCGGAGCCCTACGACGTGATCAGCAACGCGGACGTGAACGAGTTCGTCCGCCTCTTCCAGGCCGGCTGCCCCAACTGAGCCCCGTGAGAGCATTCTCATCCCCCCACGGCCGGCCCGGGCAACCCCGGGCCTGTCGTGTTTTTGATCCCGATGCCGCGATTCCCTGTCGGGGGGGCCCGACGGACCGCGGCTGAAGCCCCGACACGACCACAACCGCCCGCCTAGCGGGCGCCAGCGACCCAGTAAGGAGCTCGGGCATGGCACGGCACACGGCAACGGCAGGACTGGGGGCGACCGTCGTCGCCCTCGCGGCGGGGATGGCCTCCGGGCAGTCCCAGATGAACACCAGCGGGGTCCAGAACCTCGCGTACATCGGCCATCAGACGCAGGACTTCACGATCCCGGACAATCCCGGCGCAACGATCAGGCTGAAGGTCCAGGGCGGCGACGGCGGCGACGCCGACTACGGCCAGGGCACGACGCAGGGCGGCCAGGGCGCCACGGTCACGCTCAATGTGACCGTCGGCGATCGGCCCGGCGAGCTCCGCCCCGGCGGCCGGCTCCGGTTCATCATCGGACAAGAGGGCTACAAGAAGCGCAAGGACGGTGATGGCGGTGGCGGCGGCGGCGGCGGCGGCAGCGGCGTGCTGTACGAGGCCGACGGTGTCGGCGACGACTGGGTGCCGCTCGCGGTGGCCGGTGCCGGCGGCGGAGCGTACCGCGGCTTCACCCGCAGCTACCCCGCGTTCCCCGCATCGCTCTTCCCAGCCGGCAACCGAGGCAACACCGGCAATTTCGGAAAACCTGGTGACGGCGGCGCCCCCGGCCAAGGTGGCTTCCCCGGAACAAGAGTCAACCGAGGACTCGAATCGTCGGTTTCCGGTGGCGGCGGTGGGTTCTACAGCGACGGCGTCTCGCCGGATAGTGCCGGGTCCAACGGCCGGAGGGGCTTCCCGGCCGGCGGCCGGGGAGGCCGAGACGGCAGCCATGGTGAGGGCGGCTGGGGCTGCGGCGGCGGCGGTGCCGGCGGGACCGGTGGCTCGACGTACAGCGCCGCCGGTGGCGGCGGCGGCTGGGGCGGCGGCGGCGGCGGCGCCAACGGCTGGGACGGCGGCGGCGGCGGCTCCTACTTCGACACCAGCTACGGCACCGGGAACGCCGAGATCCTGCAGGGCAGCGACAACGGCATCGGCTCGTACGAGTTCACCTTCGTTCCCACTCCTCCCGGCAGCGCGATCAATGTCGGCGCGGTCGGCCTGAACGGCCAGATCCAGATCGACACCCGCGGCTCGGTGCTCGACACCGTCATCGGGCTCTACGACGAGCGTGGCAAGCTGATCGGCTTCAATGATGACGAGCCGGGCTCGCTCTCGAGCCTCATCGATATGTCGCTCGAGCCGGGCGACTACTGGGTCGTGGTCGCGCACTTCGTGAACTCACCGCAGGAGAACTTCCGTGTCGGGACCAACCAGGTCGCGGGCGGTCCGTTCTCGATCAACATCAACGGCGTGAGCCGGAGCGGAGACGTCCCGACTGGCGGGAGCGTGTGGTACCGGTTCCGCATCGGCGAGCGTCCGACGAGCTTCGGTGACCTCGGCACCGTCGGCCTGCTCGGCAACACCGTCGCCACGACGGCTGGCTCACTGTTTGACACCGTGACCGGGCTCTACGACGACTCGGGGAATCTGCTGGCGTGGGACGACGATGGCGCGGGCAACCGCGACAGCCGGATCACGCGGGATCTGGATGGGGGTCGCTACTGGCTGATGGTCACGGGCTACCGCAACGTGCCGGATGGCTTCTTCACCGTCCGGGACAGTGCCCTGGTGGGCGATAGCGGCAGCTACGTCGGCTCGGTCGGCAGCCAGAGCTTCTCCGGGAGCCTCGCCCCCGACGAGTACAAGTTCTACCGCTTCGATGTCGCAGGTCCGACCGCGTCACAGATCACGGATCTCGGCGTCGCCGCGACCGCTGGTTCGATCGATGTCAATACCACGGGCAGCAGCTTTGACACCGTGCTGACGCTGCTGCGTGCGAACGGCGAGTTGATCCAGCTCAACGACGACTCGAACGGGACGGCGCAAAGCCAGATCCTGACCACGCTCGAGCCGGGCACGTACTACGCCGCGGTCGCGGGGTGGCCTGCCTATGTCTCCTGGAATTTCTCGGTCCTCACCTACGGCGGGCCCGGGACCGGCGGCACGATCGCCGGCTCGATCGGCAACGGACAGAACGGCGTCGATCTCTCCGGCACGCTCGCGCCGGAGGATGCCCGCTTCTTCCGGTTCCAGGTCGGCCCGCCGCCGCAGGCGTGCTCGGCGGCGGACCTGGCGGCCCCGCTCGGCGTGATGAGCCAGACGGACGTGACGGCCTTCGTGAACGCGTTCTTCGCTCAGGACCCGCGGGTCGCCTCGATGGCGGCGCCGTACGACGTGATCAGCAACGCGGACGTCAACGAATTCGTCCGCCTGTTCCAGGCGGGCTGCCCGAACTGAGGCCGGCGACACCATTCTCATTCCCACGGCCGGTCCGGGAACCCCCGGGCCGGTTGTCTTTTTGGAACTGCTTTGGATCGGGATGTCGGGGCGGCGGGATGGATCGCGGCTGAAGCGGTGACACGACCAGACCCGCCGCTCATGGCGGGCGCACGACACCGACCGCAAGGAGCGAAACCATGGCACGGAAGATGAGAAAGAACGGGCTCCGGCTGCCCGCCCTCGCCCTCGCGGCGGGGCTGGCGGTCGCGGGCATCGCGGCGGCCCCCTACTTCGACGCCGAGAGCGAGCAGTCGCCGGGCGTCTTCAGCGTCGTCGACCTGGCCGAGCCGTTCGGCGTGATCGACGAGGCCGATACCGAGGTCTTCGTTGATTCGTACGTCGCCGGCGGTCCCACGGCCGCGTCGATGGCGTGGCCGTACGACGAGGTGGACGAGGCGGATTCTCAGGCCTTCGAGCGGCTCTGGCGTATGAAGCGCGCTGACTGATTGCACGGATGACGTGCACTGATCGCACACACCCTGCGCCCGCGGGCGCAGCGCCGGCCCGGGTTCGCCCGGGCCGGTCGCTTTTTTGGCTTTGGCGTGTGATCTCCTGTCGGGTTCGGAAGGGGGTTCGCGGCTGATGGGTGCGCGGGGCGGCGATGCCCCGACGACACGACATCACTTGTCAGGAACCGAGGAACAGCCATGACACGCCCGAGACTGTCCGCCATCGCGCTCGCGCTCGTCGCGGGTTCGGCGACCGCCCAGCAGCAGTTCACCAGGATCGCCAAGACGGGCGAGCAGGCGCCGGGGTTCCCGGCGGGATGGCTCTTAGACAGATTCGGCTCGGGCGACGGCGACATCTCCGATGGTGTGGCCGCGTTCGGGGCCACGGCGGCGTTCAACGGCGAGAGGCTCGAGGCGATCTACGCGTCGTCGGGCGGCGTTCTGACGCGTCTGGCGGTCACGGGGATGACCGCTCCGAACGGGACGGTCTTCACGTCGTTCGGCGACGTTTCGGTGGACGACGGGCGGGTTGCGTTTAATGCCAACGGCCCCACGGGCCTGTTCGCGGCGCCGGCCGGCGGCGGTGCTCTGGAGACGATCCTGGATCTCTCGTCGCCCGTGGTGGCCACGTCCGGTCGGACGATCGCCTCCGTCTCGACGCTGAACACGAGCGGCGACCTGACGATCATCGGGGCCAGCGACACACCGCTTGGGCGTGACGGCATCTATCTGGTGGACGCGAACCAGCCGGGCCAGCTCACAGCGGTCATGGAGTCCGCGGTGCCGATCCCGCAGCTCGGAGGGGACACGCTTCAGTCTCTCGGCCGGCCGTTCATCCGCGACGGAAGGATGATCTTCGAGGGCGAGGCACAGGACGACGCCGCGCTCTTCGCCGACTTCGACGACGGCCTCGGTCTGCGACTCCTCGCCCGGCAGGGTGAGGCCGCGCCGGGTGGGCGTGGCGCCTACCGCTTTCTCGGGGGGACCTCGATCGACGGCGACCTCGCCGCGTTCGAGGCCGACGTCGAGGTTGGCCCGCGCGAGTCGATCGACCTCGCGATGGTCTATGACAACGCGACAGACGAGTTTGAGGTCGTCGCCGAGACGGGCGACCGGCCGTACGGCTCGTCGAGGATCCTGAACAGCATCTTCGACATCTCCATCCGCGGCGGCACGGTGCTGTTCGATTCGAACGACGCGAGCTTCCGGAGAGGGGTCTACGTGGCCAGAGACGGGCGTGTGGTCAAGGTCATCGAGGAGGGCGATCTCCTCGACGGCGGGATGGTCGATCGCGCCTCGGTCGGTGACGGCGGGTCGATCGACCTGGACGACACGGTCGTGTTCGCGGCGACGCTCGTAAACGATGATCAGGGCACGTACACGAGCGCCGTGCGGTTCCCGTGCAGCGACGTGGACTACGCGTTCCCGTTCGGCGTGATCAGTCAGGCTGACGTGGCTGATTTCGTGAGCCGGTTCTTTGAGAACGACCGGTACGTCGCGCGGTTGGCGGCGCCGGCGGACGTGGTGAGCCAGGCGGACGTGGCGGAGTTCGTGAACCGATTCTTCATCGGATGCCCGGCGATTTGAAGGCGCTCAGTCCCCCACCGCCGGCCAGGCGGCGTTATCGAGCAAGCGCGTGTCGCCGGCGCGGGCGGCGATGAGGACGCGGCCGGTGCCCTCGATGGGGCGCATGAGGGTCTGGGCGTCGCGGACGGCGGCGTAGTCGATCGTGAGCCCGGCGGCGAGGAGGATGTCGCGCGCGGCGGCCTCGGCGGCGTCGGGGTTCGGCTCGGCGCGGGCGGCCTGGATCGCGCGCGGCACGGCGGCCGCCTTGGTGCGCTGCTCGGCGGAGAGGTGCTTGTTGCGCGAGGACATGGCGAGGCCGTCGGCGTCGCGGACGGTCGGGTGCGGCTCGATCCGGATCGGGAGGGCGTGCGACTTCACGAGTTCCTGGATGAGCCGGAGCTGCTGCCAGTCCTTCTCGCCGAAGAGCGCGACGGCCGGCTCGAGCAGGTCGAAGAAGCGGAGCACGACCTGGGCGACGCCGGCGAAGTGGCCGGGGCGTGCCGCGTCCTCCAGGCGGGGCTCGGTCGCGAGCGGGGGCAGGTCGGGCTGCGGGATCGAGACGCCGGGCGGGTAGATGGCGTCTGGCGCCGGCGTGAAGAGGACGTCGGCGCGCGCGGACTCGGCGAGAGCGATGTCGGCCTCGGGCGTGCGCGGGTAGGCCGCGAGGTCCGAGGGGTCGTTGAACTGGGTCGGGTTGACGAAGACCGAGGCGACGCACTCGGCGCGGTGCATCTTCGCCAGGGCCGAAGCGAGCTGGATCAGCGCGCGGTGGCCATCATGGAGCCCGCCCATCGTGAGGACGAGGACGGAGCCGGGGGCGACTTTGCTGGGATCGGTCTCGGTGCGCACGCGCAAGCCTCGGCCCCGGCGAGCGGCGGGTCAAGTCGGGCGTTCGGTTCGGGCGCGGGGCCTCAGGCGACGTGGTGCGTCCAGCGGATGATGGCCTCGGAGACCGGGACCTGCTCCAGGTCCACGTCCAGCAGGTAGATGCCCGCGGCCTCGTACTCGCACGCGAAGACGCGCCCGAACAGGATGGTGGGCTCGTCGTCGATCAGGTGGATCGCCATGATCAGATTCGTGCCGACGTAGCACATGCGCCGGGCGGCCAGGATGATGCTCGAGCCGCTCAGCTCGCGGGTCTTGGCCTGCCACGTCATGCCGGGCCGGCTGCGGTCGTCGACCTCGGAGACGTCCAGTTCGGTGATGAACCGGCGGGTCTTCGGTCGCGGCGTGCAGACGTCGAAGTCCAGGCGGTCCGTCAGCGCCTGTTCCCAGACTGGCGGGGAGGGCTTCGCCGCAGGCGCGGCGTCACCCGACGCCTGGGTCGGCATTTCGGGCACTCGCTGGTTGCGGGGCGTGGCGGTCACGGCGATCTCCTATTCTGCGTCGCTACAGAATCGGCCGTATTCGGGGGGAGCGCCGGTCCGGTGTGCCCGCGTGCCCCCGATACGTGTGATCGGACCGGCGCGGGCCACGCGTGTAGGGATGCAAGAAGCGGGTGGTTGGCATGGGGACGCGATCTGCTTGGGTTGGGCGTCTGCGGGCGATGGCCGTGCGGTCCGAGATTCCGGCTTCGATTCTCGAACCGCCGGCCGACGCGTCGGGGCGTGCGGCGGCGGCCGCGGGGTTCGCCGACGAGGCCGGGCATCGGCGTGCGATCGACCGGTATGTCCTCGCGGCATGGCTCGGCGTCGATCCGGGCGTGGCGCCGGCGCCCGACGCCGGTCTTGATCTGCGGCTGTGGCACGCGCTCGCGTCGGGGGCCGGGCTCAAAGGGTTCAGCGGGTTGCTCGAGGGCGACGGCCCGCTGACGGCGGAGCGGGCTTCGATCGGTATCGAGATCTGGACGGAGACGGAGCTGGCGTGCTTGCATGCGTTCGGGAGGATGATCCGGACCGAGGCGGAGATCGCGCGGTTGGACCGGGCTGTCTCCTGGCATCTCGAGACGCTCCAGCCGGACAACGCCACGAATCATCCGTGGGCGATGCACGTCTGGATCGACGCGGCCGGGCGCCGGCCCGCGATCGAGGCGGAGGCGTTGATGCACGCGGAGGGGATGCTGCACGCGGCGATGGCGGTCCGCGGTCGCGTGGACACGTTCGGGGCGTTGTTGCTTCTCGACGCGGCGCGTGAGCTCGGGCGCGTGTGAGTCAGGCGTGCTGGTGGACCGAGACCGCGCCGTCGGGGGCGGCGTCGGGGAGCCAGCGTGCGAGGTCGGCGTCGGCGAGGTGGCGCCGCCACATCTCCTCGTCGGTCGCGGCGCGGTGGCGGATGGCGGCGGCGACGAGGCCCATGAAGAGCGGCTGCGGCCTGAGGGGCCGGCTGGTGAGCTCGGGGTGGAACTGTGCGGCGACGAAGTACGGGTGCGCGACGCCCTCGCCGGGTGCGCCCTCGTGCGCGGTGCGCGGGAGCTCGAGCGCCTGCATGATGGGCTGGTCGGGGTGGCGGCCCGAGAAGACGAGGCCGCCCTGCTCGAGGCGCTCGATCCAGGCCGGCTCGACCTCGTAGCGGTGGCGGAAGCGCTCGCGGACGTGGTCGGCGCCGCCGAAGAGGAAGCGGACGAGGGTGCCGGGGGTGAGCGCGACTTCTTGGGCGCCGAGACGCATGGTGCCGCCGAGGCCCTCGATTTTCTTCTGATCGGGGAGCTCGCTGATGACGGCGCCCTGGCTCTCGGGGTCGAACTCGGTGCTGTTGGCGTCGGCGATGCGGAGGACGTTGCGTGCGAACTCGATGACGGCGACCTGGAACCCGAGGCAGATGCCGAGGTACGGCACGCGGTTCTCGCGGCAGTGGCGGACGCAGGCGATCTTGCCCTCGACGCCGCGGCTGCCGAAGCCGCCGGGGACGATGACGGCGTCGAGTTCGGCGAGCTTGGACCCGAGGCCGCCGGATTCGAGCTCGGAGGCGTCGATCCAGCGCTGCTCGATCTCGCAGCCGAGCTGCGTCGAGCAGTGCTCGAGAGCCTTGTCGATCGAGGCGTAGGCGTCGCGGAGTTCGGCGTACTTGCCGGTGATGCCGAGGGTGACCGAGTACTTGCGCGGCCCGTTGAGCTTGGCGACGAACTTGGTCCAGTCCTGGCGGGCCCTGTCCTCGTGTGCGGCCTGGACGCGGTCGTGCATGCCGAGCATCGAGAGGATCTCGCGGTCGAGTCCCTCGAGGCGGAGGTCGTCGGGGATGGCGTAGACGCTGTCGCGGTCGTGCATGGAGAAGACGCGGTTCAGCGGGACGTTGCTGAACAGGGCGATCTTCTCCATGACCTTCTGCTGGACGGGGTTGGAGGCGCGGCAGGCGAGGATGTGGGGCTGGATGCCGGCCTCGAGCAGGCGTTTGATGCCGAGCTGGGCGGCCTTGGACTTCTGCTCGCCGAGCGTCCGCGGCTCGATGACGTAGGTCAGTGCGACGAAGCAGCAGCTGCCCTCGCCCTCTTCGAAGGCGAGCTCGCGGAGCGCCTCGATGTAGAAGCCGTTCTCGTAGTCGCCGACGGTGCCGCCGACCTCGACGAAGACGACGTCGGCGGGGCGTGAGCCGTCGCCGCGGAGGGCGAGCTCGCGGAGCTTGCGCTTCACCTCGCCGGTGACGTGCGGGATCATCTGGACGTCGCGTCCGAGATAGACGCCCTGGCGCTCGCGGTCGAGGATCTCGTTGTAGATCTGGCCGGCGGTGACGAAGTTTCGCTTGGTCAGGTCCTGGTCGAGCAGCCGCTCGTAGGTGCCGAGGTCCATGTCGCACTCGGTGCCGTCGCGGAGGACGAAGACCTCGCCGTGGCGGTACGGGTTGAGGGTGCCCGCGTCGATGTTGAGGTAGCCCTCCATCTTGATGGGGGCGATGCAGAGGCCCTTGTCCTTGAGCATCTTGGCGAGCGACGAGGCGAAGATGCCCTTGCCCAGGCCGGACATGACGGTCCCGAGGACGACGACGTACTTGTGTCGTCCCTTGACGTAGCCGTCGGGGATCGGTGAGTAGAACTCGGTCGAGGTTCGGTTGCGGCCGGCGTCGGCGAGGAGGCCTTGCGAGGGATCGGCGTCCTGGGGCGAGTTCGGCTGGGTGGGCATCCCAGAGTGTAACCGCGCGGGCGCCGGCCGGCAGGCGGGTCCGGGGTCCGGTTCAGGCGTTGCGGGCCCGCCAGCGGCGGACGAACGCTTCGTAGTCGGCGGGGGTGTCGATGCCGGCGTGGTCGGCGTTGCGGATCGCGACGGCGATCGGCAGTCCGTGCTCGAGCCAGCGGAGCTGCTCGAGGCGTTCGGCGTGCTCGAGCGGCGAGGTCGGGAGCTTGACGTATCCCAGTAGGTCGCCGAGCGCGTAGGCGTAGATGCCGAGGTGCTTGAGCCTGCGCGGGCTGGTGGCGTCGGGGTCGGCGGGGATCGGCGCCCGGGAGAAATAGAGGGCCTCGCTGACGCCGGAGTCGGGCTCGATGAGGCCGGTGACGACCTTGACGATGTTCGGGTCGCTCGGGTCCTCGGCGAGCCCGAACGGGGACGCGACGGTGGCGCAGGCGGGGAAGAGCGGGTCGCCGAGGGGCGATCTGGTGCGCAGCGCGCAGCCGAGGGCGAACCTCGCCGCCGAGACGAGCTCGGGCTCGATCTCGGGCTCGTCGCCCTGGACGTTGACGACGATGTCGCGCTTGCTCAGGCCGAGCTTCTGGGCGACCTCGGCGAGGCGGCTCGTGCCGTTGGGGTGGGTCCTGGAGGTCATGACCGCCTCGAAGCCGTGGTTGCGCACGGCCTCGACGATCTCCTCAGAGTCGGCCGCGACGGTGACCGAGTCGATGCCCTCGGCCTCGGCGGCCCGGCGGCAGACGTGGACGACGAGGGGCAGCCCGGTCTCGTCGAGGATGACCTTGCGCGGCAGGCGTGAGGAGGCGAGTCGGGCGGGGATGATGACGTGTGCGCGCGGCTGCGGCATGCGAATCAGCCGCGGATGTCGGCGAGCAGGGTCTTGATCTGCTCGCGGCGGTCCTTGACGTCGCGGTAGTTGAACTTCTTCATGGCGATCTGCGAGGCGAGCCTGTCGGCCTCCTCGGCCGCGGCGAGGTCGCGAGAGACCGACGCCTTGTCCAGGAGTGCGCACATGAGGCCGTAGTTGAGTTCGAGCGAGAGCTCGGAGCCGGTATCGACGATGCCTTCCAGGGCCTGGCGGAAGGTGGAGACGGCCGCGTCCTCCCAGCCGCCGAGTCGGAGGAAGCACTGGGCCATCATGTTGAGCACGGCGCGTCGGTTCTTGGCGTCCTCTTGGGCGAGCTGGAACTGCTCGATGGCGGCCTCCCACTCCTTGGAGAGGAACATCCGCTTGCCGAGTTCGAACTTGAGGCCGAGGTCGGTCGGGTAGTTCTCGACGCGGAGACGCAGCTCCTTGATCTCGGTCTCGAGGAGCGAGTTCTCGGTCGCGGCGAGCTCGGCCTTGAGTTCGTCGCTCTCGGGCGCTTTCTCGAGCTTGGCGCGCAGCGCCCGCAGCTTGCGGCGCATCAGCACGATCATCGCGTCGCCGGAGGCCTGGCGGAATCGGAACTCGCCGAGCTCCTTGTGGGCCTTGTTGTAGACCATGATGGCCCGCTTGACGTCGTCGGACTTTCCGCGGTCCATCAGGGCGCGGCCGAGCTTGGTGATCGTGGGCGCGTCGCCCGGTCGGTCCTCGTACTCGGCCTCGGCCTCGGCGAGCAGGCGGTCCTTCACGTCCTCGGTCTTGGAGATGCGGTCGGCGGCCTCGAGCTGCGTCTGCTTCTCGGCGTCGCGGATGTTGCGGCGGAAACCGCCGGGCCCGCCGTTGTCGTCGAAGCCGCCGGTCGAGATGGCGGCCTGGGCCATCATGGACTTGACGCGGCGATCGAGATCGCCGTCGCCCGGGTCCATGCGGCGTGCGATGTCGCCGGCTTCTGAGGCGAGGTCGTAGACGCCCGACTTGGCGAAGATCTCGAACAGCTTGACGTATCGGTCCTTGGACTGCTTCTTCTCGGCCTTGGCGGCGTTCAGCGCGACTCTGCCGATGTACTTGGCCACATCGGTGACGCCGAGCGAGCCGGCGACCTCGGTCGCCTTGAGCGCCTTGCCGGGGTCGGCGATCGCCTGGCTCCAATCGAGGAGCGCGGACTGGTACTTGAGCAGCGCCCCCTTGCCGTTGAGGCCCTTGGCGACGTCCTTGATCTCGCCCTTGCCCTTCTTTCCCTCGGCCTGCTGGGCGCCGGCCGCGTCGAGGAATCCCCGCAGAGCGTCCATGTTGCCGGGGTCCTGGCTGAGGCCGTTGAGCCAGAGCTGCATGGCGTAGCCGTAGTTGCCGGTCTCGTAGCGCGTGCGGGCGAAATCGAAGAACTTCTCGGCCTTCTCCGGGCTGAAGGCGAGCTCGGCGGGCGCCGGCGGCGTGCCCTCCGTCTCCGTCTCGGTCGTCTCGTGCTTGCCCTTGCCTTTGCCGAACAGCGCCACGCGTCGTCGCTCCCACCTTGGATTGGTTCTCGGGACCCTCGCGGGCGAGGGGGACGGCAGTGTACGTCGCGAGGAGGGCCCGGAGGGGGATTCGTGTTCTTGAGCGGTTAGGATCCCGGCATGGCGATCGACACGGCCGGGCTTCGCATCCAGATCTATCCCGCCGAGATCCTGCGGCAGAAGTCGGACGAGATCGATCCGACGGCGGAAGTGATGGCGGTGGCCGACCGGATGGTGGAGCTCATGCGGGGCGCCGACGGGATCGGCCTCGCGGCGAACCAGGTCGGGCTGCCGTGGCGTCTGTTCGTGGCCCACGTGCCGGCGATGGAGGGCGGCGCCGATGAACCCGGGGTCCCGTTCTCGAACGCGGGCCCGGAGGTCTTCGTTAACCCGGTCATCGAATCGAGCGAGGGCGATCCGGAGATCTATGAGGAGGGATGCCTGAGCCTGCCCGGGATCAACGGGGACGTGATCCGGCCGCCGGTGGTGACGGTCTCGGCGATCGGGCGGGACGGGGAACGGTTTACCCGGAAGATCGGCGGCCTGCTCGCCCGGTGCGTGCAGCACGAGCTCGACCACCTCGACGGGGTCCTCATCCTCGACCGGATGACGCAGATGTCGCGGACGAGGGTCCGGCGGCAGGTGCAGTCGCTCGAGAAGAACGCGCGGTGAGCGTGCGGCGGCGGATCGTGTTCCTCGGCTCGGGCGCGTTCGGGCTGCCGACGCTCGAGGCGATCGCGCGGGAGCACGAGCTCGTCGGCGTCGTCACGCAGCCGGACCGTCCCGCCGGGCGCGGGGGCAGGACGGCGCCGACGCCGATCGGGGCCTGGGCGGCGTCGAACGCGCCGGGCGTGCCGCTGCTCAAGCCCGAGCGGATCAACCGCGGGGAGGATCGCGAGCGGGTCCGCGGGTTCGGGTGCGACGCCTGGGTGGTGATCGCGTTCGGGCAGAAGCTCGGCGCAGCGCTGCTCGAGGACCGGTTCGCGGTCAACCTGCACGCCTCGCTGCTGCCGCGGTGGCGTGGCGCTGCGCCGATCAACGCGGCGGTCATCGCGGGAGACCGCGAGACGGGCAACAGCGTGATCACGCTCGCCGAGCGGATGGACGCGGGCGAGGTGCTGGGCCGGTCGCGGCGCCCGATCGAGCCCCACCAGACCGCGGGCGAGCTGCACGACCTGCTGGCCGGGGACGGGCCGGCGCTGGTGATGGATGTGCTCACCAAACAAGCGGCCGGCGAGCTGGTCTACGACGCGCAGGACGAAGCGCTGGTGACGCTGGCGGGCAAGCTGGGGCGCGAGGACGCCTGGGTGGATCTGGCGCGGCCGGCGGTCGAGTGCCGGGATCGGGTCCATGGCCTGATGCCGTGGCCCGGGGTCTCGGTGCGCGTCGGGGAGCACACGCTCAAGCTGGGCCGGGTGGAAGCGGTCGAGGGCGACGCCGAACAAGAGCCCGGGCGCGTGGCCGATCCGCGCGGGGGCCTGGTCGCGACGGGTCGGGGAATGCTGAGATTCCTCGAGGTGCAGCCGGCCGGGAAGAAGATGATGGTGTGGTCGGCGTTCGTGAACGGGCGCGAGGTCGCGGCCGGAGCGCCGGTCGAGCCGCTCGTCGCGGTGCCGGGGGGCTTGTCGTGAAGACGCTCTGGGACATGTTGGTTCCCAAGCCGAAGAAGCCGGCGCGGTTGCGCCGTGCGGCGCGGGCGAAGCCGCGCACGCGCGTGGGCCCGATGGCCGCGAAGTACGAGGCGGTGACGCGCCTGATGCTCGATCGGTACGGCGTGCGTGTCCGCAAATGGCGCACGAGCATGTCGGGCGTCGCCTGGGAGGTCCGCGGGGTCGGCGCGGACGGGGCGATGCGGGTAGCGCGGTACATCGAGGCGCCGCGCCCGAAGGGGCCGATGTCGGCGGCGGTTTTCCTGCACGAGATCGGCCACCACGCGATCGGGGTCGGCGCGGTGAAGCCGAGGTGTCTCGAGGAGCTGCGTGCCTGGCAGTTCTCGCTGGCCGCGATGGAGGAGCACGGGTTGAACGTGACCGACGGGGTGCGCAAGCGTGTCGAGCTGTCGATGCGGTACGCGGTGGACAAGGCGGTGCGTCGCGGGATGAAGCGTCTGCCGGCGGAGCTTAAGCGGTATCGCTAGCCGGCACCCGGGCTACGGCGCGCCGTCGCGCTCTTTCTGGATCATCGCACGGATCGACGCGAGTTGCTCCTTCGTCGCGCCGGCCTTCTTGGCCGCGGCGTGGGCGGCCTCGAGCTCGGCGACCACGCGGGCGCGTTCGCGGGCGAACTGCCGGGCGGCCCGAGACTCGTCGGAACCGCGGACCAGCGTGCGGAAGGTCTCGGCGATGCGGCGGATCAGGTCCTCGACGGCGTCGGCCGAGAAGCCGCCGATCAGGGCGAGGGCGGTCGTGCTGAGCCCGAGCAACTCCTGCCCGCCGCCCCCACCGCCGTTGCCGTTCGCGGGGTCCGCGGGTGCGCCCCCGTTGGAGATCACGCTGAGCAGTTCGCGCCCGAAGAGCCCGACGATCGTCCCGGCGATCAGCCCGAGCAGGAGTCGCGAGATGTAGTCCTGATCGCGCTGCGGGTCGAAGGTGCGCGAGGTGACGAACTTGCGCGCGGTCGAGAGCCCGATGAAGGCCGAACCGACGGTGGCCGCGCTCGCGATGCTCAACAGCTCGAGCCAGGGGCGGCGCCCGGTCGCCCCGGAGCCGTCCGCTTCCCCCGCGCCCGCGCCGTCGAATGGGATGCCCATCCCGAACGTCATGAGCAGCGAGGCCAGCGCGAGCAGGCCCACGATCGCCATTACGTTGACGCCGGTGTTCTGCGTGAGGAGCCAGAAGCGGCGCTGGGTTGCTCGGAGCGTCGCGGGCGTCACGGGCGCGACCGCGCCCGCGAGCGTGGCGTACGCCGAGCGGAGCGCCTCCAGGCGTGCGGCCGGGTCGTGATCATCGCCGACCGCGGAGACGGTCTCGAGAACAGATCTGTCTGGCTCGATGCCGCGGTCCATGGCGTAGCGCAGCATCACGCGGCTGTCGGCCAGGAGCTGATCTGCGAGGCCGGCGTCAGTCGGTGTCGACATGCGTTCCCCCCACGCGTACGGGTCGATCTCTAAGGTATCCGCTCGGAGCGAACTTATGTCGAGATTCTGGGCGCGTTCTTCGAGGCGCTGGGGTTGCTCATGGGCCCGGGAAGGGGGATGCCCGCGATCGGGCTCAGGGCTCGAGCGGGCCGAGGCGTTCGAGCAGCGCCTCCTGCTCGCGCTCGAGCGTCTCGATCCGGGCGTTCATGAGGAGGTAGACGATCGCCGCGCCGAGCACGGCGGCGAGGACCAGCGTGGCGCCCAGGGCCGCTGCGGGCCCGGTTCGCCGTACGAGGCGGCGGGCGAGGTAGAGCGTGTCGCGTCGGGCCTCGATGGGCTCGCCCTCGAGGTGACGCTCGATGTCGCGGGCCATCTCGCCGGCGGTCTGGTAGCGGTCCTCGCGCTCCTTGGCGAGGGCCTTTCGGACGATGATCTCGGCGTCGGTCGGGACCGCGCGGTTGAGCCGGCGCAGGGGCTTCGGCTCGACCGAGGTGATGTTGTCCATGACCTCGCGCATCGGCCCCTCGACGACGTAGGGGAACTCGCCCGAGAGGAGCTGGTAGAGCATGACGCCGAGGGCGTAGACGTCGGTACGGAGGTCGATCTTGCTCGCCTCGCCGCGGACCTGCTCGGGGCTCGACCACGGGACGGAACCGACGAACTGCCCGGTCATGGTGAACTGCGTCGCGACGGTTCGGCCGGGATTCGAGAGGTCGGAGACCTTGGCGAGACCGAAGTCGAGGATCTGGGGCGAGCCGCCGGGCGTGACGCGGATGTTGCTCGGCTTGAGATCGCGGTGGATCACGCCGCGGAGGTGGGCGGCGTTGACGGCGTGGCAGATGGTCGCGAAGAGCTTGAGGACCTCGCGCGGCGGGAGCTGCTCGGCGGTGACGTGGTCGTCGAGGGCGTAGCCCTGGACGTAGTCCATGACGTAGTAGAAGCAGCCGGCGACGGAGCCAGAGTCGTGCACCGTGACGATGTTGGGGTTGCGGAGCTGGGCGAGGACCTTGACCTCGCGCTCGAAGCGCGCCCTCTCGTTGGGCCCGGCGAGCGGCCCATCGTGCATGACCTTGATCGCGACCTCGCGGCCGGTGCCCTGCTGGACGGCCAGCACGACGACGCCCTGCCCGCCCCGGTGGAGTTCGCGGACCACCTTGTACCCGGGGATGCCGTCGGCGCCGAGACCGGGGAGGGCCGGCGCGGCGGTGCGCCTCGCCTGCATCCGAGCGGCCGAGATCAGGTCGTCGTCGCTGGAGCGCGAGCGTCGCGGTTCCTGGATCTCCGGCACCGGCGTGCTGTCTGAGGGTCCCCAGATGCCCGTCGGCAGGTCATCGGGCGACCCACCCAGATCGGTGGGTCTGGGATTGTCTTCGCGTGGCGTCATCCCGGCGGCTCCCAACTGCTCGGAGTCTACCTGACGTCGCTGAAGAACCTCGACTGTGTCCCGAGACTCTTGCGGAGCCGCTCGTGGGCCCGGGCGCGGAGCATGTAGATGGCTCCGGCGGAGCGGCCGAGCTGCTCGCCGACCTCGCTCGCGGCCAGGCCCTCGAGGTCGTACAGGCGGACGACCCGCTCGTAGTCGGGCGGGAGGGTGCTGAGGGCGTTCTCCAGGAACCGGACGGCCTCGTGGGCGGCGGCGGCTCGGCTGGGGGTCGCCTCGGTGGTGCCGAGGAGTTCGACGAGGGCGACGAAGCTGTCGGAGGAGCCGGGCTTGGGCTGGACGCGATTCTTGGGATTGGGCCGCTTCGCGGCCTGGAGGCCGCGAAGGGCGTCGCGGAGGTTGTTCTCGGCGATCTGCGCGAGCCAGGCCTGGAACGAGCCGGGACCCCGCGAGCGGAACTGGCTGATGAGCAGGAAGGCCTCGAGATAGGTGACCTGCATGACGTCGTCCTCGTCGAGCGAGGACCGCCATTGCGTCCCGATCTTGCTCTTGAGGCGGTCGCGGACGGCCGGGCCGAAGTAGCGCAGCAGACGCTCGAGGGAGTCCTGATCGCCCTGCGCGGCCTTGGCCGACAGCAAAGCCTCGTCGTCTGGTGTCAGGGCGGCGCCCTGTCCGTCCGCGGTGTCCGCCACTCGGTGCCCCTTCCGTGGATGGAGTCTACCCGGGCGGGGGTCAGGACCCCTGGTCGGGCCGGAATTCGAGCGCCGCGGAGTTGATGCAGTACCGCAGGCCGGTCGGCGGCGGTCCGTCCGGGAAGACGTGGCCGAGGTGGGCGCCGCAGCGGCGGCAGTTGACCTCGGTGCGGACCATGCCGTGGGAGCGGTCCTCGGTCTCGCTGACCGGGCCGCGCTGGCGGTCTCCTCCCTGGACTCCCGAGAAGCTGGGCCAGCCGCAGGCGGAGTGGAACTTCTCACCGGACTCGAAGAGCACCTCGCCGCAGACGACGCAGGCGTAGGCCCCGCCCTCGAAATGGTCGTTGTACTTGCCCGAGAAGGGCCGCTCGGTGCCGGCCTCCTGGGTGACGCGGTACTGCTCGGGCGTGAGCCGCTCGCGAAGGGCTTCCTTGGACTCTGTGAATGGTTCGGTCATCGCGGAACCGTAGGGGTGTCGGGGTTTGGGCTCGATGGGCCTCGCCGGTACCCTGGACGCGGGATCGGCAGGGGCGACGAGAGGAGAAGGCGATGGGGATTCGCGGAGTGTTCTGGCTCGCGGCGGCGATCTCGACGGCGTCGGCGCAGCCGGTCGGCCTGGTGACGGTCTCGAGCGCCGGCGTGCAGGGCAACGGGCTCAATTCCAATGTCGCGATCAGCCGCGACGGGCGGCACGTGTTCTATTCGAGCCGATCGACGACGCTGGTGCTGGCGCCGGTCACGAGCGGGCAGCAGCTGTTCGCCCATGATCGTGATCCGGATGGGAATGGCGTGTTCGACGAGGGCAACGGCGTGACGACGCTGATGTCGATCGGCGTGAACGGCCAGCCGGGCGACCAGCAGACCGGGGGGTTCAACGGGTTCTTCAGCATCGACTGCTCGGCGGACGGGCGGTTCGTGGTCTGGCAGAGCCAGTCGCAGAACCTGATCCCGAACGACGGGACCGGGCGGCCGTTCTACGACGTGTTCGTCCGCGACCGCGATCCGGACGGCAACGGCGTGCTCGACGAGGGCAACGGGCTCACCGAGCGCGTGAATTCGGCGGTGGGCGGGGGCGACGCGAACAGCTCGGACAACGGGGCGGACGAGGTCGGGATGTCCGACGACGGGCGCTGGGTGGTGTACTCGTCGTCGTCGCGGAACATCGCGCCGTTCGACGTCGCGTTCGGCGGGCCCGGGATCTACCTGCATGACCGCAACTCGAGCACCACCTCGGTGCTGGTGCCGACGGAGGTGAACATCGGTTTCCGCGACCCGCAGATCTCGGCGGACGGGCAATGGGTGACCTACGCCGGCGGGGACCGGTTCGTGCCGAACGTGGGCTCGACGAACGACGTGTGGGTGATCCGCCGGACGGGCGGGGCCTCGGTGCGGATCAGCAAGAACGACAACGGCGATCCGGCCGACCAGGACTCGGGACTGAACCCCAACTCCAAGGGCGCGCGGCTCAGCGCCGACGGGCGCTATGTGGTCTTCACGTCGTCGGCCTCGAACCTGGATGTGACGCGGCCGAACGACCTGCCGGGATCCCAGAAGCTATTCATCCACGACCGGGACAGCGACGGGAACACTGTGTTCGACGAGCCAAGCGGGTTCACGACGCGGCGGGTGGACGTGGGGCTGAACGGGATCGGCTCGTTCGGATTCCCCGCGGACCCGGACGTCTCGGACGACGGGTCGCGCGTGGTGTTCTACTCGTACGCGACGGACATCGATCCGACGGATGCTCTGCTGGGCACGTTCAACGGGTACGACGTGTTCGTGCGTGAGACGGCGTCGGGGTCCGCGCGGATCGTCAGCCGCGACGCCGCGGGGACGCAGGCGACGGGGCCGAGCTTCCTGCCGAAGATCTCGGGCAACGGGCGGCAGGTGATCTTCGGGTCGTCGGCGACCGACCTGGTGCCGGGCGACATGAACGGTCGTGACGACTACTTCGTGAAGACGCTGCGGTGCAACGGTGCGGACTTCGCGCCGCCGTTCGGGACGCTGTCGCAGGCGGACGTGTCGGCGTTCGTGAACGCGTTCTTCGCCGGGAGCCCGGACGCGGCGGCGTTGGCGCCGCCGTTCGACGTGGTTTCGCAGGCGGACGTGACCGAGTTCGTGAGGCTGTTCTTCGCGGGGTGCCCGAGCTGAGCGAGTCGCCGAGAGATGATCGGCGGGTCAGTCCTGCGGCTTGCGGACGCGTGTGACGAGGCGGAGCTCGGTGGTCGACTTGTTCTGCTTGGAGAAGACCAGGAAGCCCTTCTCGGTGATCGAGATGTCGCGGAAGAGTAGGTCGACGTCGACGACGGTCTCCTCGGACTTGATCGTGCCCTGGACCGTCGTGATCACGCTCTGGTAGACGTCGACGATGTGCTTGGCCTTGAGCGTCATCGGCGCCTTGGAATCAGCCATCGGCGTCCCCCCCGGCGTCGGTCTCCTCCTCGGTCCGGATGTCGGTCTGGATCTCGCCCTTCAATCGGAGCGTGATTGGCCCGTCGCTGCGGTGGACGAACCGGTTGGGGCGTGCCCCGGGGCCGGAGTCGGGCGAGACGCCGGCCTCGAAGCGGGTCTCGAGGTCGAACTCGACCGCGCCCGTGATCACGGCGCGGGCCTGGTCGCTCTCGACAGCGCCGGTCCGGGCGCTGACGAGGCTGAGCGATTTCTGGAGCGCGATCAGGATCTCGTCGAGCGTCGGCGGCCCGAAGCCACCAGCGCCGTCGGTTGACGTGTCGGCCATCTTGTCGTTCCTTCGGTCGGGCTCGGTGCGTTCGCCCGGTTCGTTGGGCCTACTCGGCCGTGTTCTCGCTCAGTTCCTTGGCCGTCTCGATCGTGGTCATCCGGTCCTTGAGCGTGCCGATCGCGGCGTCGAGGTCGCCGGCGCCGACGCTCTCGAGCGCCGGGTTGTTGTTCTTGAGGTACTCGAAGAGGTTGGCCTCGCCGTTGTTGATCTTGAACGTCGCCGAGATCTGGATGACGCTCTCCTCGCTCTGGCGGCTGGAGTAGCCGAAGCTGCCGCCGATGCCGATCGGTCCCGCGCCGACCGACAGCCCGATCGAGCCGTCGATCTGTCGCACCGAGGCGAGGCGGACCGTGGCGGCGACGTTGATCTCGCCGATCAGCGAGAGCGTCGGGACGTAGCGGAGCATCTCGCGGAACTCGGCGTCGCTGAGTTGGGCGTTGTCGCTCGACGCCAGCCATTGCTTGATGGCCTCGAGGCGGTGCAGCCAGATGCGCAGGTAGGCGTGCTCGCCGCGCGTGACGGCCTCGATCGGCGTCTCCATGATCGTGCCGACGAGCGACGCGAACGTCGTGGCCGTGTTGATTCCCTTTGCCATGTGATCTCCTCTCTCTGCGGGCGAGGCCCCGGTCGAGCGATGAGTCTAACGATGATGCCGAGAGAGGGCGGGCACGAAATCGCTGCCGCCGCAATGCGTTGTTCTATAATGCGTTACAAACACTGGCCGCGAGCGGCTTCGCGGCGCACCTCGGTTGGGTCGCGCGAGGAACGCGTGCGGGACGCCCGGAACGAGTGCGAGAACAGTCTCCGATCGCCGCTGGCTTTGGTCTGTGCTGTGCGTCACGCCTCCGCCGTTCTGATGTCCGACGTAAGACGAGATCGACGCCCGCGTTCGGCCGCACGTGGTGTTTGTCGTTAGATCGTCTGTGCTCTGCGCGATCCACCGTGAACGAGTGGTCACGCATGAGATCCGATCATCTCATGTTTGGAGGACTGCCTTGGCCGTCTTACGCTGCGGGCCGCCGGCCGCCTTTCGTGGTCGCGGCTCGGCGTTCTCGAAAGGGTCTGACTATGAAGAATCGTTCGATCGCGTCGGTGCTCGGGGTTTCGTGCTGCGCTGCGCTGGGCGTCGGCGCGGGCTTGGGATTCGCTCCTCCTGGCTCCCAGGACGCAGCGGCCCGCGCCGTGGCCGCGGCGGAGACCGGCTCGCTCTCGGTGACCGTCAATGACAGCCCGCTCGTGCCCGGCCCGTTCATCATCGTCGTCGACGGCCCGGACGGGCGCACGTTCGGCGGCGGGCCGGCCGGCGTGCCGGTTCTGTTCTCGGATCTGACGCCCGGGGACTACACGGTCTCCAGCAGCGGCGCGAGCGCGGACGTGACGGTGATCGCCGACCAGACGACGAGCGTGACGCTCTCGCCGCGTCCGATCGGCCCTCCCGGCCCGTTCTGATTCAAAGAACTCTCGAAAGGACGCGCGGGTCGGGAGACCGGCCGCGTGTCGTTCTGGCGGCGTGCCTAGCCCCGCCCCTGCGCCTCGATGGGCGGCTCGATGGGGGCTGACGCGATCGAGAGCAGCATCGCGGTCTTGCCCTCGAAGCTGCGCTCTCGGTCGAGCAGGATCGCCTGGACGTACGCGTGCGGCAGGTGATCGATCGGCGCCGCGAGGAACCCAGAGCGTGCGAAGAACCCGGGGACGCGCGTGAGCAGGACGACGCGCAGGAGCCCGTCGTGGGTCGCCTGCTCGATCAGCGCCTCGACGAGCGCCCGCCCGAAGCCTCGCCCGGCGACGCCCTCGGAGACGGCGACCGATCGGATCTCGCCGAGGCCGGGCACGACCGGCTCGACCGCGCCGCAGGCCTGGATGACGCCCGCCTCGTCGGCGACGCGGAAGCCGGAGAGATGAGCGCGGACGTCGGCGGCGCGGCGGGCGATCGTGGTCCGGCGGCGTGCGCCGATCTCGAGCAGCCCGACGATCGCGTCGACGTCGTCGCCGGTGGCGCGGCGGACGCGCGGCGCGTCGTCGGGCGCCTCCACGCGGACGGGATGCCGTTCTGTCGCGCTCATGCGCGTCATCGCTCCCCCGCTACTCGCCCGACGGGTCCCGCACGATCGGCGCGACCGCCGGTCCAGCGAGTCCCTCTAGTCGCTCCCCTGCTGCCGCGAGCGCCGCGCTGACCGCGTTCGGACCGGTGCCCCCTTCGATCTCGCGCCGCTGCAACAGTCGATCGACGGTCAGCCACGCCGGCGCATCGTCGCCGAAACGCGGGTCGATGGTCTTGAATCGTTCCGGCGGCCAGTCCTCGAGGCTGCTGCCGTCCTCCTGGGCGGCCCGCACGGCCCGGCCGACGATGTCGTGCGACTCCCGAAACGGGACGCCCCGGGCGACGAGGTGGTCGGCGAGCTCGGTCGCGTTGCTCCCGCCGCGGAGGGCGGAGGTGCGGCAGCGATCCGGGACGAAGCGGATCCCGTCGATGACGCGCTCTGCCGCCCGGAGCACGAGCGAGAGGGTGTCCATGGAGGCGAACAGGGTCGCCTTGTCTTCCTGGAGGTCTTTGTTGTACGCCAGCGGCGTGCCCTTGAGCACGACGCACATGGTCTGGAAGCCGGCGAGCAGTCCGCCGGCCTTGCCGCGGACGAGCTCGAGCGCGTCGGGGTTCTTCTTTTGCGGCATGAGCGAGGAGCCGGAGGTGACGGCGTCCTCGAGCTCGACCATGCCGAACTCGGCGGAGGCGTAGATGACCAGCTCCTCGGCGAGGCGGGAGAGGTGCACGCCGCAGACCGCGGCCGCGGAGAGCGCATCGACGACGAAGTCGCGGTCGCTGACGGCGTCGAGGCTGTTGCGGGTGATCTTGGTGAATCCGAGTCGCTCGGCGAGCTTCTGACGGTCCACGGCGTAGGTGGTCCCCGCGAGCGCGGCCGAGCCGAGCGGGCACGAGTCGGCGATCTCGGCCGCGGAGCGCAGGCGCTCGGCGTCGCGCTCGAGCATCTCGACGTAGGCGAGGCACCAGTGGCCGGCGAGGACGGGCTGGGCGGGCTGGAGGTGCGTGTAGGCGGGCATCACGACGCCCGCGCTGCGCTCCGCCAGCGCGACGAGCGACTGCGCGAGGGCGCGGAGCTCGGCGAGGCGCTCGGCGAGAGCCTCGAGGGTCCAGAGGCGGAGGTCGGTGGCGACCTGGTCGTTGCGGCTGCGGCCTGTGTGCAGCTTCTTGCCGAGGCTGCCGTGCTCGGGCTCGAGCAGGGCGGTCAGCTCGCTCTCGACCCAGGTGTGCACGTCCTCGGCGCCAGACTCGATGGGCGGGGCGGGGAGGTCTCGCGCGCGCTGCCAGAGCGTGGCGAGCCCGGCCTTGGTCGCGGCGAGCTCATCGGCGGAGAGG
This sequence comes from Planctomycetota bacterium, assembly GCA_038521625.1. Lineage (GTDB taxonomy): Bacteria > Planctomycetota > Phycisphaerae > Phycisphaerales > UBA1924 > JBCBKP01. Next base: position 71,993 of record JBCBKP010000008.1, on the reverse strand, counting down.
ACGCCCGCGCGGGCGAGGCCCTCCGCCCACGCGACGGAGCCGGCGATGTCCTGGCGGACGAGGCGCCAGTCCACGGGGAGCGAGTCGTTGATCGCGCGGAAGAGCGGGTCGGGCCCGTCCTGGAATCGGCCGCCCCAGAGCGCGGGCGCGGCGCCTTGGCCGGGGGACATCTCAGACCGCCTTGCCTTCCTTGATGATCGGGTCGGCGACGGGCGATTCGCTCGGCTCGTGGACGGGGCCGGTGCGCGGGCCGACGACGGGCGCCACGCCGGCGTTGTCTCGGAGGAGCTTGGGCTCGCGGTCGGCGAGCGAGAGGCCGTTGAGGCCGGCGATGCGCTCGGGCAGGGTGAGGAGTCGGATAAAGCCCTCGGCGTGCTTCTGGTCGTAGACCTCGTCGGCGCCGAATGTGGCGAAGTCCTCGCTGTAGAGGCTGAACGGGCTCTTGCGCTGGATCGCCGTGGCCTGCCCCTTGTAGAGCCGGACCACGACCTCGCCGGTGACGCGCTCGGCGATTTTCTCGGCCATGGCGCTGAGCGATTCGCGCACGGTGGTGAACCAGCGGCCGTCGTAGACGAGCTTGGCGAACTTGAGCCCCAGCTCCTGGCGGAGGTGCATGGTCTCGCGGTCGAGGGTGAGCTCCTCGAGGCCACGCAGCGCCTCGACGATGACCGTGCCGCCCGGGGTCTCGTAGAGCCCGCGGCTCTTCATGCCGACGCAGCGGTTCTCGACGATGTCGATGCGGCCGACGCCGTGCGGGCCGGCGACGTCGTTGAGGTGCTCGATCAGCTCGTGCCCGGCCAGCACCTTCCCGTCGACCGCGATGGGGCGGCCCTTGTCGAAGGCGATCGTGACGTCGAGCGGGGTGTCCGGCGCGTCCGCGGCCGACGCCGTCATCATCCAGGCGTCCTCTGGCGGGGCGTTCCATGGGTCTTCGATCAGGCCGCCCTCGTGGCTGATGTGCCAGAGGTTGCGGTCGCGGCTGTAGAGCTTCTCGAGGGTGCTCGTGGTCGGGACGTTCTTCTCTCTGAGATAGTCGAGCAGCTGCTGGCGGCTGCGCATCTCCCACTCGCGCCAGGGCGCGATGATTTTGAGGTCGGGGCCGAGGGCGGCGAAGGCGGCCTCGAAGCGGACTTGGTCGTTGCCCTTGCCGGTGCAGCCGTGCGCGACGGCGGTCGCGCCGACCTTGCGGGCCACCTCGACCTGGGCCTTTCCGATCACCGGGCGTGCCATCGAGGTGCCGAGCAGGTAGCGGCCCTCGTAGACGGCGCCGGTGATCATGGTCGGGAAGACGTAGTCCTCGACGAAGGTCTGGCGGAGGTCGACGACCTGGCAGTCGATCGCGCCCGAGGCGCGGGCCTTCTCCTCGATGCCCTCGAGCTCCTCGGCGCCCTGGCCGACGTCGGCGACGAACGCCACGACCTCGCAGGCGTAGTTGTCGACGAGCCACGGCACGATCGCCGAGGTATCCAGACCACCCGAGTACGCAAGCACGACACGCTCGGCCATCTCCGGCCTCCCTTCTGCAGATTCCGGTCCGCCGGTGATTGTTACGCGACGCCGAAGAGCCGGAGCAGCAGCGCGTTCTGCGCGTGCATCCGGTTCTCGGCCTGGTCGTAGACGACCGAGGAGGGGGCGTCGATGACCTCGTCGGTCACCTCCTCGCCCCGCTTGGCCGGCAGGCAGTGCATGAACAGCGTCTCGCCGGGGATGCCCTTGTTGGCCGACTCCATCAGCTCGGCGGTGACGCGGAAGTCCTCGAAGGCTTCGTTCCGCAGGCCGGTCTGGTGGCCCTGGCCCATGCTGATCCACTTGTCGGTGTAGACCGCGTGGTGGCCCTGGACGGCCGCGAGGTCGCTGGTGAGCTCGATCGTCGCGGCGGTGTGCTGCGACGCCTTGAGGGCGCGCCGAACGATGTCGAACTTCGGCTCGAAGCCCTTGGGCGTGATCACCGTCATGCTGACGCCGAGCGAGGCGGCGCCGAGCATGAGCGAGTGGCAGACGTTGTTGCCGTCGCCGAGCCAGACGACCTTGACGCCCTCGAGCGTGCCGAGCTTCTGGCGGATTGTCTGGAAATCGGCGAGCGCCTGGCAGGGGTGCTCGATATCGCTCAGGGCATTGACGACCGGGACGCTCGCGACCGCGGCCATCTCCTCGAGCGTCTTGTGCTCGAACACCCGGGCGACGATGACGTCGACCCAGCGCTCCAGGTTTAGCGCGTAGTCCTTGACCGCCTCTCTCGCGCCCAGACGCTCGCTGCCGTGGTCCATGTAGACCCCGTGGGCCCCGAGCTTGCTGAATCCGACCTCGAACGAGACGCGCGTGCGCAGTGAGGGCTTCTCGAAGAGCATCGCGGCGTGCTTGCCGCCGAGTGCTCCGGCGAAGCGCGCGGAGTCTTTGCGGTGGGTTTCGGCGAGATCGATCAGCTCGAGGATCTCGGACGCCGGGGCGTCGTCGACCGAGAGCCAGTGGCGGGGCGTGGTCGCTTCGGGTGCCATGACCTCCACGGGTCCTCCGGTGCCTGGTGTCGTCGTCGTTGTCACGCGCTCGCTCCAGTGGTTGCTGAGGGTGTGCCGCTCGGCTCGATGCTCGTCCCGATCTCGCCCACACCATCGGCGAGCCGTGGATCGGACCATGAGGCGATCACGACGCGGGCGCCGGTCGCCTCCGCGGCACGGGCCGCCGCGCGGATCTTGGCGCACATGCCGCCCGAGACCGTGCCTTCATCGATGAGCCGCTCGATGTCGCCGATGGTGAGCCGCGGCATCGGACGACCGCTCTCGTCGAGCACGCCGGGGACGTCGCTGAGCAGCCAGACCGAATCCGCCCGCAGAGCGCCGGCGAGACCGACCGCGGCGTCATCGGCGTTGACATTCAGGATCGCGCCCGAGATCCCGATACCGATCGAGCTCAGGACGGGGACGAACCCGGCACCGAGCAAGGTCGGGACCGCCCCACCATCGCCGCCGCCGATCGCGCCAACGGATCCGAGTCGCGGATCGGGGTTGATCCGAACGTTCAGGGCCGCTCCGAGCGCCATGCCGACGGCTCGTACGCCGTCGCCGATCAGCTTCGCGGTGATCTGCGCGTTCATCTCTCCGGCGAGGGCGCCGACGACCGTCGAGAGGTGCTGTTCGGGCGTCGCCCTGATGCCGTCGATCTTGTCCGAGACGAATCCTCGCTCGGCGAGCCGGCGATCGACGAGTGGGCCGCCGCCGTGGACCACGGCCACGGGCCGGGACTCCGCGACCGCTGCAACGGCGCGCCAGAGCGTCCCGGTTTCGGCGCCGGGCGCCAGCGCCGAGCCGCCGATCTTGATGACAACCGGCGCGTCAGGCATGGGCGACCTCCGTCCCCGACGCGGTCCCGGGCGAGGCCCCCAGGCCCGCGAGCTCGGGCAGCCCGAACCGCAGGTTCGCGGCCTGCACCGCCTGGCCCGAGGCGCCCTTCAGGAGGTTGTCGATCGCGACGGAGATCACGAGGGCTCCGCGCTCGTCGTCGCCGCCGATCGAGATCTCGGCGAAGCTCGTCCGCTCGACGCGTCCGACGTCCGCGGATTGGCCGGCGGGCAGGACCCGGACGAGTGCGTGTTCCGCGTACACGGAGCCGAGGAACTCCCGGGTGGATCCGACCGTCTCGCCGGGGCCGAGGTCGGCGTGGATGGTGGCGAGGATCCCGCGTTTCCACGGACCCAGGTGCGCGACGAAGCGCACGCGCGTGCCGGCGTGTCGCTCGATCTCGGGGGCGTGACGGTGGGCAAGAACGCCGTAGGCACGCGGGCCGATCTCGCAGAAGCTCGTGGCCTCGCTGGCTTTCCGTCCGGCGCCCGAGACCCCGCTGATGGCGTCGATGATGACATCGCGGCTTGTATCGATCCGTCCGGAATCGACGAGGGGCTTGATCGCGAGGAGCGAGGCGGTCGGGTAGCACCCCGGCAGCGCGACGAGATCGGCCGAAGCGATCTTATCGCGGGCGTGCTCGACCAGGCCGTAGACCGCACGGCCGAGGTGGGCCGGGGCCGGGTGGTCGAAGCCGTACCAGGCGGGGTAGTCATCCGGTGCGAGGCGGAACGCGCCCGAGAGATCGAAGACGGTCAGTCCCGCATCGACGAGCTCGGGTGCGAGGGCGGCGCTCGCGTCGTGGGGCGTGGCGAGGAATACGGCCTTTGCGCCGGACGCGATGATGGCGCCGACGTCGCCCGGGCCAACATCGAGCGTTGTGAACGGGGCGACCGCGGGGGCGACGGCATCGATCGGCGTGCCGGGTTCGGTCCGCTCGGAGCCGAAGAGGGCGGCGAGCTCGAACGCGGGGTGGCCGGCGAGCAGGCGCACGAGCTCCTGGCCCGTGTAGCCGCGGACACCGACGATCGTGACGGGAACAGCGGGAACAGGTCCGGTCATATCGCCACCCCCGCCGCCCGGGGCGAGCGGACGCCGATGACCGCCGCGATGTGATCTGCCAGCGTGTTCGCGCGTTTGACGGTCTCGGCGGCGATGAAGATGGTGTCGTCGCCCGCGACAGTCCCGGCCACGCCCTCTGGGGGCCGACGGTCGAGCTCGACCGCGACGAACTGCGCGCGGCCGGGGCCGGTCTTGAGAACGACGAGATTCACCGCCGGGCGGACGCTGAGCACGTGCTCGGCGAAGACCTCATCGAGCGCGTCGGCCGAAGCCTCCGATGCCTCGCCGATGTCCTCGGGCAGCCTGTATCCCGCTGGCCCCTTGACCACACCGAGGGCGCGAAGATCGCGCGAGACGGTCGCCTGGGTCGCCTCGAGTCCCTGGGCCCGGAGCAGCTCGAGGAGCTCCGCCTGACTGGCGATCTCGTGCGACCCGAGCAGTTTCCGAATGAGCTCGCGGCGACGCCCGGTCATACCGGGATCGTAGCCACGAGTGCATAATCAGTCAAGCAATGAATATTTTCTCAGTACCAGCTGCTCTCGCGCATCACGAGCTGGGTGGGCAGAGACGTGTGTGAGACGGGCGCGGAGGAATCGCTCAGCCGTCTGACAAGGACGTCGACGGACTCGGCGCCGATCTGGCGGTTGGGGACCCGCACGGACGAGAGCGGCGGCGTGAGGAGTCCGGCGGTCCGGCTGTCATCGAAACCGACGAGCCGGAGATCACGCGGGCACTCGAGGCCGGCCTCGCGGGCGCGCTGCATGATGCCGATGGCGATCTCGTCGTTGCCGGCGAAGACCGCCGCCTGCGCGAGCCCGTGGCTGGAGAGGGCCTTGCCGGCCCAGTCCCAGCCCCACTGGAAGCTGAAGCGGCCACGGTTGACCTGGTCCTCGTGGATCCGGTGGCCGGTGGCCTCGACGACGTCCCGGAATGCCCCGGCCCTGCGGTCCGAGTCGAAGCTGCCCTCGGGACCGCCGACGAAGAAGCACCGGTCGGCGCGCGTTCCGTCGAGGAGGTGCCTCGTCGCCTCGCGGGCGCCGGCGGCGTTGTCGACCTCGAGCGTGTCCACGGCGTACTCGGAGACGGTGGCGCCCAGGAGCACGACGGGCTTGTTGAGTCGCCCGATGGCCTCGGCGTCGCGGGCCTCGCTTCGCGTCATCATCGCGATCAGGCCGTCCGCCAGATCGAGCGCGAAGCTCGTCTGCTCGCCGGAATCCATGAGCTTGTTGTGGACCTCTGTGCTGACCAGGAGGTGGTAGCCGAGTTCCCGGGCGCGATCGTCGGCGCCGCGCATCAGCTCGGAGTACGCGTCGCCCTGCCAGTCGGGGAGCGAGACGGCGAGCACGCGGCTGCGTTTGGTCATCAGCCCCTTGGCGAACAGGTTCGGGCGGTACCCGAGCTGCTTGACCGCGGCCTGGACGCGCTCGGCGGTCGAGGGCGCGACCAGCGACGGGTTGTTCACGACGCGGCTGACCGTGGCGATGGATACCCCGGCGGCGGCGGCAACATCCTTGATCGAGACATTCGGCCGCTTCGAGCCGTCCGTGGTCGCGTCGGTCATGCGGCGATGTTAGACGGGCAAAAGCTCTCCGGGTCAGTCGAGGACGCGCTCGAACTGCTTCTCGAGCACGTTTGGAGAGATCTTCACGGGCACCCGCGCCGAGGGGTCGAACAAGCGGACGCGATACTCCTCAAGAAGCCAGCGGAGCTGGATGAGCTCGGGGTCGACGATGCCGCGCCGCTCGTGGGAGTCGCGTCGGTCCTCGTATCTGGTCTGCCACAGATAGAGCTCGGCCTGGTGCTTGCGGTCTCGCTCGATCAGGTCCGCCCCGCGGAGACGCCCGAGTCGGGTCTTCATCGCGGTCAGATACCGGCGGTAGCCCCGGAGACGGGCGAACGGCTGGCTCGCGATGAAGCCGCGTTCGAGCAGCGCGGCGAGCTGGCGGTTCATGTCGCGCTCCGCGTGCGCCACGGCCGGGGGAAGCCCGGCCTCGAGGGTTGCCCTGATCTCGGAGGCGAGCTTCATCGTCTCGCCGACCGATGCGAGCACGTCCGCCGAGACTCGGCCGAGGTCCTGCCAGCCCGCGTCGAGGCGGGCCGTGAATGCCGCGTAGTCGCCCGGGACTTCCCGGCCCTCGATCAGCAGCGCGCTGGCGACGGCGCACTCGATGTCGCGTGCGAGCTCCTCCTTGGGCCCGAACGGCGCGTAGTAGACGGTGAGCATGGGGAACTGCGGCTGGCGCCTCGCCTGCCACTTCATGTCGCGGCGGAGGCGGAACGAGTACAGGCGTGCGAGCCCGGCGCGCGTCGCCCACTCGGCGGCGCCCTTGGAGTCCAGCAGCCTGAGCGAGACCGAGTCGCCGCGGTCGAGCAGCGCGGGGTAGCCGCGGACGGGGCGTGATCCGGCGGAGAGCTCGACGGACTCGGGGAGCGCGTCGAATCCCCAGTCCTGGAGGCCTTCGGCCCGCCACTCGTCGGAGGCGGCCTCGGCGACGGCGGCGCGGGCGCGCTCGGCGAGGCTCGATTGGAGCGCGGCGAGGTCGCGCCCGGAGGCGAGCTCGGCGCCGTCCTCGCCGACGACGCGCAGGCGCACCGACAGGTGCTCGGGGAGGTCGGCGGCGCGGAAGTCGTCCTCGCCGATGGGCACCCCGGCGCGGCGGGCGAGCGCTTCGGCGAGCGAGCGGTCGAGCGGGCGCGGGTCGCCGGCGAGCGAGGGCGCGAGCTCCTTGGCGAGCGGCGCGATGTCGAAGTGCCGGCGGAACCCTTTCGGCATCGTGCGCATCAGCGCCTCGACGCGCTCGGCCAGCAGGCCGGGCACGAGCCGGTCGGTGTCCGCCGGCGTGAGCTGGGTCAGCGCCTCGACGGGGACGTCGACCGTGGCGCCGTCGTGCGCCTCGCCGGGATCGAAGCGGTACTCCACGGCGACGCGTCGGCCGCCGATCTCGACGTCGTCGGGGAACTCGTCGGTCTCGATCACGCCGGGTTCGCCGGCGAGCACGTCGTCGAGCGTCATGAACAGCAGCTTGGGATCGCCGGCCTCGGCCCGTGCTCGCCAGCGCTCGAAACTCCGCCCGCTCCAGACGTCGGGCGGCAGCCGCTCGTCGAAGAAGCGGAACATCGCCGAGTGCTCGGCGAGCAGATCGCGCCGTCGGGCCTTGTCCTCGAGGCGTCCGACCTGGTCGATCAGGCGCCGGTTGTGCTCGAGGCACTCGGCGTCCGACTTGTACTCGTCGCCGACCAGCGCGTGGTGGATGAACAGCTCGCGGCTCGCGGCGGCGTCGATCGGCCCGTAGCCGACCTTGCGTTTGGGGATGATCTCCAGGCCGAGCATCGTTACCTTCTCGTCGGCGACGACGCGCTGCGACTTGGTCTCCCAGCGCGGGTTGCTGTAGGTCCGCTTGAGCAGGTGGCCGCCGAGGCGTTCGACCCACTCGGGCTGGATCGCCGCGACGGTCCGGGCGTAGAGCCTCGTCGTGCGGACGAGTTCCGCGGACATCAGCCAGGCCGGCTTCTCGCGGAACTGCGAGCTGCCGGGGTGGATGTGGAACTTCAGGCTCCGCGGGCCGGCGTACTCGTGGCCCTCGTCCCGGCGGCCGATGCTCGTCAGGAGGCCGGTCAGCAGCGAGCGGTGGATGGCGCCGGCCTCGGCGGGCTCGCTGTTCGGGCGCATCTTGAGCTCGGCGCAGAGCGATCGGAGCTGCCCCACCACGTCGGCCCACTCGCGCAGCCGCCGCTCGCTGAGAAAGTTCTCGCGGCACGCGAGGACGCGCTGCCTCCGCGTGAGCGGGCGGATGCTGTCGTGGTAGAAGTGCCAGATCTCGAGGAAGCTCAGGAAGTCGCTGCCCTCGACCGCGAACTTCTCGTGGGCCCGGTCCGCCTCGTCCTGCTTCTCCTGCGGGCGGTCGCGCGGGTCCTGGCTCGCGAGCGCCGCCGCGATGATGATCACCTCGGAAAGCGCGCCCTCGTCGGTGGCGGCGAGGATCATGCGGCCGATCCGCGGGTCGATCGGGAGTCTGGCGAGGCGCCCGCCGAGCTCGGTCAGCCGGTGGTCGGCGTCGACCGCGCCGAGCTCGCGGAGCGTCTCGTAGCCGTCCCGGATCAGGCGGTAGTCGGGCGGTTCGACGAACGGGAAGTGCTCCGGAGCGCCGAGCCCGAGGGCCGCCATCTGCAGGACGACGCTCGCGAGGTTCGTCCGCAGGATCTCGGGCGTCGTGAACCGTTCGCGCCCGTCGAAGTCGGCCTCGGAGTAGAGGCGGTAGCACACGCCGGGCCCGACGCGCCCGCAGCGGCCCTTGCGCTGGTCGGCCGAGGCGCGGCTGATGGCCTCGGTCGGCAGGCCCTGGACCTTGGTGCGGGCGGAATACCGGCTGATGCGGGCGTTGCCGGGGTCGATGACGTATCGGATCCCCGGGACGGTGAGCGAGGTCTCGGCGACGTTGGTTGCGATCACGATCCGTCGGCCGGGGTGCGGCCGGAAGACACGCTTCTGCTCCTCGACGGAGAGGCGGGCGTAGAGAGGCAGGATCTCGACGTTCGCGTGCGAACGCTCCCGCTCGTAGCGGCGGCGCAGGGCGTTCGCGGTCTCGCGGATCTCGCGCTCACCCGGCATGAACACGAGCACGTCGGAAGGCTGGCCGTGGCTCGGGGGCTCGAGATCGATCTCGGCCATGGCGTCGAGCACGCCGCCGATGGGATCCGCTTCACCGCGCTGGGCCGACTCACCCTCGCCGGTTCCGAGCGCTCTGTATCGCAGCTCGACCGGGTAGGTCCGGCCCGAGACCTCGACGATCGGCGCTGGCGACCCGTCCTCGGCGAAGTGCTCGGCGAACCGCTCGGGGTCGATCGTGGCGGACGTGATGATGACCTTCAGGTCGGGCCGCTTGTGCAGGACCGACCGCAGATACCCGAGCAGGAAATCGATGTTGAGGCTGCGCTCGTGCGCCTCGTCGATGATGATCGTGTCGTAGGCGTCGAGCAGGCGGTCCCGCGGGATCTCCGCCAGCAGCACGCCGTCGGTCATCAGCTTGACGAGCGTGTCCTCTCGGGTCTGATCACCGAAGCGGACCTTGTAGCCGACGACGCCGCCGGTCGCGACACCGAGCTCCTCGGCGATCCGGTCCGCGACCGAGCGCGCGGCGATGCGCCGCGGCTGTGTGTGGCCGATCATGCCGCGCACGCCCCGCCCGAGCTCGAGGCAGATCTTCGGGAGCTGCGTCGTCTTGCCGGATCCGGTCTCGCCGCAGATCACCGTCACCTGGCCGCGGTCGATGGCCTCGGCGATCTCGCCGCGCTTGCCGCTGACCGGGAGCTCCTCGGGGTAGGCGATCTTCGGGATGGCCGCCCGGCGTTTCTCGACGAGCTCGCCCGAGGCGGCGATCTGGTCACCGATCTGCGCGACGAGCTCTTCGCGACGCCGGCCCTCGGTGCGCCGGCCCGGCTTGTCCAGGCCGCGCAGCCGGCGACGGAGCCGCCGCGCGTCCGCGAGCGTGCAGGCATCGAGTCGGCGGATCAGCCGTCGGACATCGGGCGGCGTGCGGGTCGGCACGCGGGGACGATAAGCGCTCCCGTCGGCTCAGTCCGCGATCCAGACGACCGCGGCGAACGGGTCGCTCGCGCTCGCCGGGATGAACTCGACCGATTCGATCGCGAGGACCGAACGGCCCGCGGCGGGGTTGGCCGACTCGATGCGGTGCGGGATCGAGAGACCGCGGAAATCGCGGAAGTCGCTGAGGCGGGTGGTCGTGTTGAGCCGGACACCGACGGTCCTGTTGTAGATCACCGACTCGACGCGGCGGAGCTGGAAGTTCTGGGGCTCGTAGATCAGGCGGATCGGGTCCGCCTCGCCGCGCGTGCCGGAGACCACGACGTGCTGCTCGCCGTCGATCGTCCGGACGTCGGCGACCTCGACGTCGGCGAGGATAAAGCGCGGGTCGGCGAAGTAGAGCAGCGGATTGGCGAGCGCGAGGAAGTCGCGGTCGACGCCCTGGGGTGCGCTGTCCGGCTCGAAGCTCGAACGGACGACCGCGCGGCCGACGTCGAGCGCTCGCGAGTCGGTCCCGAACGGGCCGAACGAGGTCGTCGACACGTACCGCTCGGGCCCGGCGACGACGAGCGTGACGTCGCCTTCGACGCCCTGGTTGATCATCTGGATCCGGCCGGTGAGCCTGATCGCCCGCGTGCCCGAGGGGAGCGAGAAGGCGCCGGGCGTGTCGCCCAGGACCTCCTCGAGCGAGGGAAGGAGCCGTGATTCCGGCTGGCTCGCGATGTCGGCCGGCTCGCCGTCTTCTCTGGCCGGCGGACCGCTGGTCCGCTCGAGCAAGAAAACCTGGCCGCCCTGGTGCATCTCGATCGAGTCCACTGTGCCGTCGTCGCTCTCGAGGAAGCGGACCCGGATCTGGTCGGTGAGCGAGAACTGCCAGTAGCCGTTGGCGTCGGGCCACTTGAGCTCGTAGACGGTCTGCCCCGGGACATCGAGCGCGAGCCGCTCGTTCTCGTTCAGCAGCACCTCGATGTCGATGTCCTGCTCCCCGAAGTAGAACGTTCCCTGGCGGAGCCGCAACGCCTCGCCGGTCACGGGCTCGCCGGAATCCATGGCGTCCCTGAAGGCGTCCTCGAGGTCTTCCTTGGGCAGCTCGCTCGTGACGCCGCCCTGCGTGAAGGTCAGGCCGACGACGGTGCCGTCCGGGGCCTCGACGAAGTCGAGCGTGATGTCGGCCGAGATCGAGAACTCGAAGGCGTAGGGGCCGTCGCCCTCGCGCGAGACGAGCTCGTAGTTCGTCTGCCCGGGGACGTCGATGGTGAAGCCGTCTTCGCTCGAGGCGACGGTGAACCACGCCTCGAAGGGCGCGAAGTAGTACCTGCCGGCGAACCGCTCGAGCGCCGCCGGGTCGCCGGCCGAGGTCTCGATCCCGAGCACGGCGTCGTAAGCCATCGCGAGGATCTCGCTCTGCAGCGGGGCCGCGGTGACGTTCATGAGCGCCGAGACGCCGATGTCGTCGTCGGGCAGCATGCCGAACGCCGACGCGAACCCGTCGATGTTGCCCCCGTGGTTGACCGCCCGGCGCCCGCGGTGCTCGTTGAGGAACCAGCCGAGCCCGTAGCCCTGGCCCGGCGTGATCTCCATCTGCTCCTCCCAGATCTCGTCGAGCGTCCGCGGCTCGACGTACCGCGTGCCCTCGTAGACGCCGCCGCCCAGGTAGAGCGAGGCGTAGGTCGCCATGTCGAGCACGCTGGCGTTGATCGCGCCGGCCGGCGCGACCAGATAGGTCTCTCGCGGGACGAGCGTGTCCCAGTCGTCCTCTTCCTCGTCCCACCGGTAGCCGGTCGCGGACGCGGAGTCGCGGATCAGCCCGCTCGGGCCGAAGCTGAGTGAGGTCATCCCGAGCGGCTCGGCGAGGCGCTCATAGACCAGCGCCTCCCAGTTCCGCCCGGCGGCGTTGGCCGAGGCGATGCCGGCCATCGCGTACATCACGTTGTTGTACTGCCAGGCCTCGCCGAACGGCTCGAGCGGCTCGGCCCGGGACACGGCGCCGAGCATCGTCGCGAGGTCGACGCGGTTCCCGGCCCAGAGCATCGTCAGCCGCGGCAGGCCGGTCCGGTGGCTGAGCAGGTCGCGGATCGTCACGCGGCGGTCGGCCTCGCTATCGAAGAGCTCGAACTCGGGGACGTGCTGGGAGACGAGGTCGTCGAACCCGATCCGTCGTTCTTCCTGCAGCATGCCCACCAGTAGCGAGGTGAACGTCTTGGTCGTCGAGCCGATCGAGTAGACCGTGTCGGCCGAGGCGGGCGTGGCCTCCTCGAGGTCGGCGGTCCCGAAGCCGCGGGCGAAGACGATCTCGCCGTCGTGGACGATCGAGACCGAGACCGCTGGGATGTTCTGCTCGACCCGTTTGCGCTCGATCTCTTCGGCGAGCCGCTCGAGGCGAACGTCGAGGCCGGCCTCCTGGGCGGGGGCGATGGCGGTCGTGAGTGCGAGGGCGGTGGCGAGTGAGAGCGATCGCATGTGATTCCCCTGCGCTCGCCCGGAAACGGGGCGAGCCATCCCCAGATCGCGTTTATCTTGGGAACTTCTGCAACAGTCTTGATCGGAATCTCGATATCCCTATCGTTGAACCCGGCGGGCGGTCCCGCCGTACGGAGTCACGATGACCTCTCAGCACACGAAAGTCCAGTGGTGCCTTATCACGCGCGTTTGCGTCATGCAGACGAACGCGGTGGCCCCGCCGGAGAGTGCTGAGCAGGTCGGATAGACCCAAGCAAAGTACTGACGGATCGACGAGGGCCACCGGAAACCGGTGGCCTTGTTTGTTTCGGCCCCCGATTCCCAGAGCCCGCAGCAGACCGAAGCCGACGCAGGAGCAGAACATGGTTGCCAGTCTCGACTTGGATCGTGCCGCGGTGATCGATGCCGCGGGGTTTGGAGAAGAGCCGCTCTCGGACCGGCTGCGCCTCGCCGCGGCTCGGGCGGAGCGGCTCATCGTCGTGGCCCAGCCGGGAACCGGCGACGGGTCGGGTGTCGAGCGGCTGGCGGCGCGGATGCGGGCCGAGGGGCACGACGTGATCGCCGCCAGTTCGCCCTCGCTCTGGCCGGGCGGCTCTGTTGCCGAGGGGCGCTCCATCCTCACGGTGCCCGCGCGGGCGATCGCCGGCGAGCTCGTCCAGCGGCGTGCGTTGGTGATCCCCGCCGACCGGCTGCGCTCCGGGCGGCTCGGGACCGGCAACGCCGCGGACCTCGCTGTCATCATCGCCGATCGCCTCGCGCTCCGGCTCGAGCGATCGCCCGACGATGCGCCCTCGGGCGATGCCGAGACGGACCTCACCGGGGGGCTCATCGGAGAAGCGGGCCTTCGCGCGATCGACGCGGGCGACTCGATCGTGCGTGCGAGGCTCTCCCTGCCCGAGCGCGACGGCGTGATCCCCGAAGCGATGCTCGGACGGTTCGGCGGGGTGGGCGGCGCCGGCGGTCTCTCGCGTCATCGCGACGCCATCGTGGCGCTCGCCGCGGCCTGGTCGGGTCACGGGTCTCAGCGACGGGCGGTCTCCGTCGCCGGCTCCGGAGCGGTCTCGTCGCACGACGTGCAGCGGGCCGGCGAGCATGGGCGTCTGTTCCGTCTTGTCGCGACGGCCGAGCTGGCGATCGGGGGCGACGTCGAGCTCAGAGTCGGTCCGCTTCCTCTCAGACGCGACGACCCGCTCTCACGCGTCGGTTTGCCTGAGGACTGGGGCGTGCTCGTCATCGAGACCGCGTCGGGCAACCGCGAGGTCTTCCGGGGCGCCGTGGATCTCGAGCCGGCCTCGCTCGATGCGGACGGCGGGGCGCTGGTGCTGGCGGGCTGAGCCGAGCCCGAGGAAGAGAATCACCCGGCCCGGGCCGCGCGGACGAACGCCGCCGCGCGGTCCGGGTCGATCGGGTTGAACCACTTGCCGTCTCGCTTGATGTCAGAGCCGACGATGACGCCCGAGGCGACCTCGAGCGTGTCGGCGACGGAGACCGCGGTCGTCCCGCTGCCGACGACGACGGGGAGCCCCGACGCGGCGCGCGCGGCGCGGACGTCGTCGATCGACGCGGGGTCGCCGGTGAACGACCCGGTCACGACGAGCGCGTCGGCGCCGAAGAACGCGGCGGTCTCGGCGGCCTGGCCGATCGAGATGTCGCCGGTGATCGCGTGGGAGGCGTGCTTCTTCTTGATGTCGGCGAAGACGGCGATGTCGGCGCTGATCTGCGACCGATAGCGGAGCAGCGCGCCGGCCTCGGCCTCGGCGAGCAGCCCCTCGTCGGCGATGTGCGCGAAGACGAAGTTCTCGGCGCGGATGAACTCGCCGCCCGTCGCGTGGGCGACGGCCATCGCGTGCCGGTTGCCGCCGGAGAGGATCTGGACGCCGAACGGTATCGTGGCGACCGTCGCCACCTCGATCGCCACGCGGGCCATCGTGGCGATGATCTCGGGCCCGAGCGCGTCGCCGTGGACGTACGGCCGGTCGTGCATGTTCTCGATGATGCAGGCATCGAAGCCGGCGTCCTCGAGAGCTTCTGCCTCCTGCGCCGCGGCGGTTGCGAGGAGCTCGGGCGACGTCTCTGACTTTGGCGAGCCGGGCAGCGCCCCGACGTGCACCATGCCGATCAGGACTCGATCGAGCGCGAGCGGTGCGAAGGAAACAGACATGTCGGTACCCCTTCGAGCCACATCCTGGCCCGGTTCAGGATACTGGTTGGGGCGGCGGTTGTGCCAGTGGTTGATTGCCCTTAGGTTCTTGGATCGCGTCGCCGTGGCCGGCGTCGCGGCCCCGTGTCGCAATTCGGCGATCCGCCCTAGGGACCACGCATGAGCCAGCATCGCACGACGCCCGACCACTCCGTCACCGGGATGCCCGGTGGTGTGCCCTACATCATCGGGAACGAGGCGGCGGAGCGCTTCAGCTTCTACGGCATGCGGGCGATTCTGACGGTCTTCATGACCAAGTACCTGGTCGATGCCCAGGGGCAGGACGCCACGCTCAGCGACGAGGACGCCAAGGGCGTCTATCACCTCTTCGTCGCCGCGGCATACTTCACGCCGATGATCGGCGCGCTGATCAGCGACATCTTCTGGGGCAAGTACAAGACAATCCTGATCATTTCGCTGATGTACTGCCTCGGGCACGGGATGCTCGCGCTGATGGACGTCGGGCCGATCGTCGGCGCGTGGGACATGGAGCCGTTCCTCTATTCCGGCCTATTCCTGATCGCGCTCGGCGCCGGCGGGATCAAGCCGTGCGTCTCGGCCCACGTCGGCGACCAATTCGGCACGGGCAACAAGCACCTGATGACGCAGGTGTTCAATTGGTTCTACTTCTCGATCAACGTCGGGGCCGCGGCGAGCCAGCTCGCCACGCCGTGGCTTCTTGATCGCTACGGCCCCTGGCTCGCGTTCGGCCTGCCGGGCGTGCTGATGGGGATCGCGACGTTCGTGTTCTGGCTCGGGCGGCACCAGTTCATCCACGTCCCGCCGGCCGGCTGGAGCAGGTTCAGGAGGGAGACGTTCAGCCCGGAGGGCATCCGGGCGCTCAAGAACCTCTCGCCGCTATTCCTGCTGTTCGTGCCGATGTTCTGGGCGATCTTTGACCAGACCGGCGGCGCCTGGGTGATCCAGGGCGATCAGCTCGATCGGAACTTCCTGGGCGTCAACTGGCTGCCGAGCCAGATCCAGTTCGTGAACCCGGTGATGATCCTGATCGGCATCCCGATCTTCACCTATCTGATCTATCCGGCGATGGGTAAGTTCTTCAAGGTCACGCCGTTGCGGAAGATCGGCATCGGTCTCGTGCTGACCTCGTTCTGCTTCTTCGTCAGCGCGCTGGTCGAGCAGCCGATCCAGCAGAAGCAGGCGGCGATCGGCTCGCGGATGTACACCGATCTTGCGCCGGATATCAGTGCGATGGAACCGTTCGTCGCGAACCCGGTGCGGCACATGGGAGACGGGCTTCTCAGCGCGACGCCAGACGCGGACGCCGAAGAAGACGCACGCGCGGCGGATCGCGCCAGGCTCATTCGTGCGATTCTCGCCGCCGATGCTTCCGCTGCGTGGGAAGTATCACCAGCCACCCGGCTGCTCGGCACGAGCAACGAAGCGATGTGGGCGCAGGTCTCGGAGGAAGACCGCGGTTACCTGCTGCCCGATAGCGGCAGCGCGGGCGATCTGTCTTTGTCGGATCTTGCCGCCAAGGTGCCCGACACGGCGCTCGCCTCGATGATGAGCCCGGCCCAGCTTGCCGAGCTAGTCGCGGCTCTGGGCTCCACCACGATCACACCCGAGGGCGAGACCGAGGCGCAGCCGGTGTCCGATCTGGCGAGCGCCGTGAAGATCGCGCGGCTCACCTGGGGCGAAAAAGAGAACGGCAAGTTCCGCGCCGACGAGAAACGGATCATCGATGAGTACCTGAACGAGATGCCCAGCATCGGCTGGCAGTTCCTCGCCTACCTGATCCTGACTTCCGCGGAGATCATGGTCTCGATCGTCTGCCTCGAGTTCGCCTACAGCCAATCGCCGCGCAAGATGAAGTCGCTGATCATGGGCGTGTACTTCCTCGGCGTCTCGCTCGGGAACTTCTTCGTCTCGGGCGTCAACTTCGGCGTCGGGCTCATCGAGGACGCGACCGGCGCGAATCCGATCGACGGCGCTAACTACTACTGGTTCTTCGGCGGTCTGATGCTGCTCACGAGCCTGATCTACATCGTCTGGGCGCCGTTCTACAAGGGCGAGACGTTCATCCAGGGCGAGGAGAAGGAAGAAGAGGACATCGCCGAGGCCAAGTCCGAGGCGTACGGCACCGAGCACGGCTGAGCCGCGGGGCGCCCCGCGTCAGCGGGCGCCCGTGCGCCCGCTGAAGAGGAAGTACTCCATCAGCTCGTGCGCCGGGTCGATCAGCAGGTCGCTGTCGGCCGCGGCCGCCTCGTTGAACGGGCGCTGCACCACGGAGCGGACCCAGGAGCCGGCCATGACGAGCGGCGTCGGGTCGGGCTCGTGCGTGCGCGTGCTCAGCATCGTCGTCGCGTCGGCCAGCGCGAGCATCCGCCAGCCCTGCCGCCCGGGCTCGGTCTCGGCGTCGCCGAACGAATGGAGCTTGTCGAGCAGCGGCCCGACGACCCCGCGGTCCGCCGCCTCGATCGCCCGGACCTTGGCCTCCCAGTCGCCCGCGCGTGAGGCCCGCTCCGGGCCGTCGATGGCGCAGCAGACGAGGTCGTAGCGGTCGAGCGCGTCGGTCAGGGCCTCGCCGAGATCGCCGTCGGCGCGCAGGCTCGCGAAGCCCGCCAGGCGGGCGAGGCCCTCGTAGACGCTGCTCGTGGTCAGCATCGCGGCCGAGAGCTCGAAGCGCTCCCTGAACGGGCGGAGCGGCGTCGCGGGCCCCTGGCCCCACAGCCAGAGCATGTTCGCGGGCCGCAGCCCGCGCGAAGCCCGCTCGCGGTTGACCTCGTGGTCCTCGAGCACCTCGGCGGCGACCGCGATGAGCCGGCCGAGGTCGTCGGCGGGCGGGCCGTCGGGGGCCCGGCGCGACCAGACCTCCCCGATCATCTCCTGCGGCGGCTCGGTCTCCAGCGCCTCGTACGACCGCCCGGAGGTATCGACGAGCACCGCGCGGTGGCCGCGGGCGCGGGCGAGATCGAGGTCCTTGGCCAGATCGGGCAGCGCGTCGCGCCAGGCGCGGTCGATCGCGTCGAAGAGCCGGGCCGAGTCGACCTCGTCGAGATCCTCCGGCTCGTGCGAATCGAGCGTGTCGTCGTCGCCGCGCCCGGAGACGCAGACGAGGTCGGCGCAGAGGAGCCACTCCTCGGGGCGGGGTTTCAGGCCGAGCGCGGCCGCCTCGATCGGCGCCCAGCCGGTGTGCGAGGCGATGGGGTCGTATCCGAGGATGCCCATCGCACAGACATCGGTGAGCGTCCTGGCGTCCTCGGGCGTCGTGGCGATGCTCCCGACCCGCCCCGCCACCGCGAGGCGGTCCAGGTTCGGGGTCGCGGCGGCCTCGATCGGCGTCTTGCCGCGGAGCTCGTCCCGCGGCTCGTCGGCGGCGCCCGAGAGGATGACGATCGCGTACTTCACCGCGGCAGGATACGTTGCCCGCCAAGGGAGCCGGGCATGCACGAGAACACCTTCGACATCTTCGGGCTGGGCCGCACCGAGGCCGACGCGGCGGTCGTGTTGGTCCCCGTGGCGTTCCGGCTCACCACCAGCTACGGCGGCGGCTGCGAGGACGGGCCACGGGCGATCGCGGCAGCGTCGCCCCAGCTCGACTTCCACGACCGGCGCTTCGGCGACGTCGACGAGCGGGGGATATTCATGCGTCCGGAGGACCCAGAGATCCGATCGCTGGGGTTGAGCAACCTGGATCTCGCCGAGCGTGCGCGCTCGGCGGGCGATCCCGGGGCGCGGGACGCCGTGAACGCGGCGTCGGAGCGGGTGTTCGCGTTCGTGCGCCGGCAGACGGGCGAGATCCTGGACGCCGGGAGGCTCCCGGGCGTGATCGGGGGCGAGCACGCGGTCGCGGAGGGGTGCATCGTTGAGGCGGCGGCGCGTCACCCCGGCCTCGGGGTGCTCCAGATCGATGCGCACATGGACCTCCGCGCGTCGTACGAGGGGTTCGATCGATCGCACGCGTCCGTCATGCACAACGTGCTGCGGAGCGAGGCGGTCGGCTCGCTCGTGCAGGTCGGGATGCGCGACTGCTGCGTCGAGGAGACGCGGGCCGCGCGATCGGACGAGCGGGTCCGCGTCTTCTTCGCCGACGACCTGGCGGACCGCGGGTTCCGGGGTGAGAGCTTCGCCTCGGTCGCGAGCGAGATCGTCTCCGCGCTGCCGGACGACGTCTGGATCAGCTTCGACATCGACGGGCTTGAGCCGTCGCTCTGCCCGGGCACCGGGACGCCCGTGCCGGGCGGGCTGAGCTTCGCCCAGGCCTCGCACCTGCTGCATCGCCTGGCTGTGAGCGGGCGTCGGGTCGTCGGGTTCGATCTGACGGAGGTCGCGCCGTCCGAGACGGGCTCGGATCGGGACTCGATCGACGCGATCGTGGGCGCCCGTGTGCTCTACCGGCTCTGCGGGGCCGCGCTGCTCGCGCGGGAGCGGCTCACGGCGCCGGCAGGATGAGGCGGACGATCGCCTCGCCGATCTCGACCAGCGCGAATCCGACCGCGAAGATCTGGCGGCCGACGAGGAGGAACACGAGCAGGAACGCGCCGAACGTGATCCACTGGCCGTTCGGGCTGTAGACGAACGAGGCGAAGCCGCGCGAGTAGTGGGCCAGGATCCTCCCGCCGTCGAGCGGCGGCACCGGGAGCAGGTTGAAGAGCATCAGCACGATGTTCAGCATCACGCCGGTCTTGAAGAACCACACGAAGTTGCTCAGGAGCGGGTCCTGCACGCCGGCCCGAGCCGCGATCGGCTCCCAGAGGGCGAGCCCGATGAAGGCGAGGATCGCGAGCAGCAGGTTCATCGCCGGGCCCGCGATCAGGACGAGCGCCTCCCCGTGTCGGCCGCGGATCCGCGTCGGGTCCACCGGCATGGCGCCCCAGGCGATCCCGACGAGCAGGAGCATGATCAGCGACCACGGCCCCATGTGCACGAGGGGGTTCCAGGTCATGTGGCCGGTGTCGATCGGCGTGGTGTCACCCCGCCGGATCGCGACCCAGCCGTGGGCGAGCTCGTGCATCGTGATCGAAACGATCACCCAGGCGATCCATGAGATCACCAGGGCGGGGCCGAACTGGCCCGAATTCCAGAGGCTCTGGATCCACACCGGCGCGGGCTCGGCGCGTGATCAGGCCGCCGTGGCCGGCTTGCGCTTGGTCGGGCTGGCCTTGGCGTGCTGCTCGGAGAGCTCGACGAGACGGTCGAACAGCTTGGGATCCTCGATCGCAAGTTGGCTCAGCATCTTGCGGTTGATGATGACGCCGGCGTTGGTGAGGCCGTTGATGAATCGGCTGTAGCGCGTGCCACGCATCTTGCAGGCGGCGGTGATGCGCGTGATCCAGAGTTGGCGGAAGTTCCGCTTGCGCTGGCGGCGGTCGCGGTAGGCGTAGACGCCGGCGCGGATGATCGCGTCCTTGGCGCGATAGGGGCTCTTGTGGTTGCTGCCGAAGTAGCCGCGGGCCTGGCGGAGGAGGCGCTTGCGGGCCTGGTTGCGGGCGGCGCCCTTGCGAACGCGGGGCATGATTCACTCCTTCTTCGCGCCCGATGGCCTGTGGCGGCCGCTCTCGGAGCCGGGCAGGTCTGCCCGGGCTTGCTCACCCGTCGGGCGACGGACTCGGTCGATCTCAGTCGTTGCCGGCGGCGGCCTGGCGGGCCGCCTCGCGCATCTCGCGGCGCTGCTCGGGCGAGGGGCTGCGGCGCAGCGCGGCGCGGGGCTGCGTCCGACCGCGGAGGCGGCGGAAGAGCAGCTTCTCGAAACGCTTCGCCTCGGCGTCCGACGCGTAGGCGTCCTGACGCAGGTGGCGCAGGCGCTTGCCCGTCTTGTGCGAGCGGAGGTGCTGGTGGTAGGCCTTGCGGTGACGGACCTTGCCGGTCTTGCTGATACGCACCCGCTTCAGCAGGCCTTTGTGCGGCTTGTTCTTCATCGCGGCTTCCTTCCGGCCCTCGACCGGACGGTCGCTGGCGGGCCAAGATGGTAGGCGGTCATCGGGCCGGGGTCACGGGGCGAGAAGCCGCCCCCGAGATCGGGCCCGCGGGCCTCAGGGCCCCAGGAAGGTGTCCGCGGCGTCGGCCGGCAGCTCGGTCGGGCTGCCCTTGAGCATCCCCGCGCGCCGGCGGGCGTCCCGGATGGCCTCCTCGATCGGGCGCGGGAGCCAGATGTTGTCGCCGCGGAGGACGGGGGACTCGATCCAAGTGACGGCGCCACCCATCGTCAGGACGTGCTGGCCCCGACCGCCGTGCTGCGGGGAGTTGTCCTCGGGGATGATGACCGGCTCGCCCCTGACCAGGCCGAGCATCACCGGCGAGCGGTCGGCCATCAGGATCTGTCCGGCCGGCGCCGCGCGGCGCGACGGCCCGGGCCTTGCGGCGAGGCGGTAGCTGTACGAGACCTGGCGGAATTCTGCCCAGTCCGTGGCGTCGGGCGCGGGCATCCGCTCGATGGCGTGCTCGTTGCCCGGGCAGGCGAGGTCGGCCAGATCGGCATAGCCGGCTCGGGTCAGAACGAAGAGGTTCGCGGAGTTGGATTGCTCGGGCGTCGTGCCGACGTTGACGTAGGACGCACCGAACCTGTCGGTCGCGGCGGGCAGCGCGTCCATGTGGTCGGAGGCGTACAGGCCGAAGGCCTGTGAGACGGCGCCCAGGTTCGTCAGGCAGGCGGTCTGGCGCTGCACGCCTCGGAGGGTGCCGAAGAGCGGGCTGACGAGGGTGACGCCGAGAACCAACAACGCCGCCATCGCGGCGAGGTCGGCCATCCGCGGGATCCGGAGCCGGCGGGCCTGCTCGAACTCGAGCGGTGACTCGGCCCGATCGATGGCTTCGAGAACCGTCTCGATGCGTGAAGCTCGCCCCGAGGCGATCCATGCGTGATCCCCGACGCCTTCCAGCGCCGCGAACGCGGTCGCGGCACGCGACACGCGGGCCTCGATCGCATTCGGCGCCCGGCCGGCGTCGAATCCGCGCATCACGAGCGCCTCGACCGCCTCGTCGGAGAGCAGATCGAGGCGCGCCGGCGCGGCGAGGTCGCCCTCGGCCCGCAGCGCGTCGAGCACGGCGTCGATGCGGGCCTCGCGGTCGGCGTCGAGCGGGACATCCGCCAGGGCGTCACCGATCGCCGACAGGGCGCGTCGGCGATCGTCACCGGATGCCCCGACCAGAGGTTCCCCCGAACCGAGCGTCGCATCGACCAGCGAGCGGTCCTCGGGCGAGAGCGACGGCGTTCCAGAACTGTCGTGATCGTCGTTGAACATCGAGACCCAGATCCCCCACTGCGGTTCGATTGAAACGGGGCCAATTCCTACGACTCAGGCGCCCGCGGTGTTCTCTCTCTTGTCTGCGGCCCGGAGCTCGGACCATTCTCGGGCGAAGGTCGCGACGGCCGAGTGCAGCCGCGACTTCACGGTGCCCAGCGGCACGCCGAGCTGGTCGGCGATCTGGGCGTAGCTGAACTTCTGGAAGTAGGCGAGTAGCAGGACCTCGCGGAGGACCGGGCTCAGCCGATCGATCGCCCGCTGCACCTGTCGCTCGAGGTCGGCCCGCTCAAGGCCCTCCTCGGGTCCGGGAAGATCCAGCGCGAGCAGGTCGACGAGCTCGCCGGATTTCTCCCCGTCGCCGGGACCGCCCACCGGCGTCGAGAGGGCGATCGCCCGCCGGCGGCTGTTCTTCCGCAGCAGGTCCCGGCCCTTGTTGGCCGCGATCGTGAAGAGCCAGGGCCGGAACTTCCGCCGGGCGTCGAAGGTCGACGCCGACAGATGGATCTGCAGGAAGGTGTCTTGGAAGACGTCCTCCGCCGCCGCGCGATCACCGACCAATCGCAGCAGGAACCGGAGCAGATCATCGTGGTAGCGTTCGATGATTGTTCGGAGTGCGGACTGCTCGCCTCTTCGGTACGCCTGGAAGAGGTCCTCGTCCGTTCGCTCTTCCACGCTGATGGCCCCGTTCCGCCGGCCCCCCCGCGGGCGCACGAGCCGCGGCATCTTCTCGGATCGTACAGAACCCGAGCCGGCGGGCGGCGGGTGGCCGCGATCGGGCTGGAACGTGGCCGCGGCGTGCATTCGGCCGCAATACGCTGGCCTCGCCGGCGTTGTTCGGCGGGGATGAACCTGGTGCGAGCCGAGCCGATTTCCGAGACCCCCACGGACGACCTCGTCCGGGCCGCAAGGGGCGGTGACGAGGGGGCGTGGCGGGAGCTCGTGGATCGGCTGACGCCGCGGGTTTTCGCCTTCGTGCGTTCGAAGGTCGGGGCCGCCGAGCTCGCCGAGGAGCTCACCCAGACGACGTTCGTCAAGGTCGCGCGGCAGTTCGCGCGGACGGACAGCGCGGGGTACGAGGAACGCGGGGTGTTCGAGGCATGGCTGTTCCGGATCGCGATCAACTCGGTCCGCGACGAGGCGAGGAGCCGGAAGCGGCGGGCCGAGGTGCCGGCGGAGGCCGCGAGTCCGGAGGCGACGGCCGACCGGCTGCGGCCCGATGCGGCGCTCGCCGCCATGCGAGAGGCGATCGCGTCGCTGGGACCGGCCGACCGCGAGATGATCGATCTGCGACACCAGGGCGGCCTGAGCTTCACGCAGATTGCGGCGACGCTCGGAAAGCCGCTCGGCACGGTGCTCGCCCGGCACCATCGGGCGCTGAAGAAGCTCCGGGCGGCGCTGGAAGCACGTGGGATCGATGCGGGCGAGTTGGCCGGGTAGGCCGGGTCTGATTGGGGGGCCGCCGGGGCGGCGCGTTTGGAACGAGGCGGAACGATGACGAGCAACTCTGATCGAAAGGAAACCGTGAGAGACGTCGTGCTCGAGCACGCGCTGGATCGCCTGGCGGAGGTCGATCGGGCGGCCTGCCCGCCCGGGCTGCCCGAGCGGATCGCCGCGCAGACCTCGATCTCGCCGCTTCGGCTGGCGCACGTTGAGCAGGCCGAGCCGCGGGAGAAGTCACGCCGACCGCTGCTCCTCGCGGTTCTGGCTCCGGTCGCCGCCGCCGCGGTCCTCGGCGCGGCGCTCCTGATCGTCATCCCGTCGGGTCCGCCCGCCGAGACCACCGCGGACGAGGCTGTTCAGCAGCTCGCGTTCCTCCTCGAGGATGACGCCGACTCGCTGATCGCGTTCGGCGACACCGACGAGCTCGGGATGCTCGCGATGGACCTGGGCTCCGGCCACGAGGACGGGCTGCTGATCGATGATTCATGGGGCTTGCCCGATTTCGAAGGAGGCATGCCGTGACACGATCTCGACGGATCTGGCTGGCGGCGCTCGGTCTCTGCGGGCTGGTCGCGCTCGGTGGCATCGCCGGTCAGCCGCAGCGCGCGCGCCCCGCGGATGCCGAGATCGGCGGCCGGCCAGAAGATCCGAGCGCGGCGATCGAGCGAGGCCTCGCGTTCGCTCGGATGCTCGAGGCCCGGTTCCTCAACGCGCAGCAGCGGCTCGAGAACGGTGAGGATCCACGCGTCGTCGGCGAGGGGGTTCGTCGGCTCTTCGAACGGGCGCGCCGCGCCCGCGACGGGGCGAACCCGTTCCGGGACGAGGCACCGCCCGAGCTGAGCGACGAGCAGCGGGCCGACGTGCTCTCGTTCGCCCGCGAGAAGCTCCCGAATCTGACCGAGAGCATGGAGAAGCTGGCCGCGCTCGGCGGCGCCCGGGGCGAGCAGTTCATGAACGGGTTCGCGAGCCGGGTCTACCCACACATGATCTCGTTCGAGCGGGATCCCGAGCTCACGACCCTCCGCCTCGATGAACTCCGAGCGGCGATCGAGGTCCGCCAGGCGGCCTGGGCGTTCCGCCAGGACCCCGACACGCTCGATCGCCTCCGCGAGGCCATCGGCGCCCAGTTCGATGCACGGCTCGCCGTCGAGCGACTCCAGATCGAGCGATTCCGCCAGCGGCTTACCGAGCAGGCCGAGCGGCTCGACGCCCGGCGGGGCGAGCGTGACGACGTGGTGGACCTTGAACTGCGGCGTCTTCTGGAGGGCGGCCCCCCGCGGCGTCCGTTCCGCGACGGTGACGGCGAGAATCGCCGGCGTTGGCGGGGGCCGGACCGCGGCGAATTCTGACCGGGCCGGCGATCAGGACACGACCGAGCCCGGCTCGATCTCGCTCATCGGGGTGAGCAGGATCACGTTGCGCTCGCCTGCGTCGCCCTTCGGCGCGTCGCTCGCCGCGAGAAGCATGCCGCGCGATTCCTCGCCCCGGATCGTGCGCGGCGCCAGATTGGCAACGATGACGATGTGGCGACCGACGAGCTCGTCGGGCTCGTAGTAGCCCTTGACGCCGGCGCAGATCTGCCTCGGCTCCCCCGAGCCGTCGTCGAGTTGCAGCTTGAGCAGGCGGTCGGCGTTGGGGTGCGCCTCCGCCTGGGTGATCCTCGCGACGCGGAGATCGACCTTGGCGAAGTCGTCGAAGGCGATCTGCGGTTTGATGGTCTGCTCGGCCATGTCGTGCTCCGTGGTTCGATCGGGGCGCGAGTCTACGGGCGCCACTCGCCCGCATCGAACCGGACGCGCGAAACGTCGACGCCGAGGAGGCCGGGGAGGGCCTCGGGATCGAGATCGCGGAGCGGCTCGCCGCGGTCGAGCGCAAGCTGCGCCGACCAGGACGTCTGCACGCCCCTGAGCAGACGGGATTCCAACCGCAGAACGCCGCGGAACGTTGCCGGGTCTGGCGCCCAGCCCGGGCTGCCCCCGCATGTGTTGCAGAGCCGCGTGCGGATCTCGTCGTTGACGCGCTCTCGGACAATTCGGTCGTTGCGGCATTCCGGGCAGGGCCAGAAGTCGGCCTGGTCGTCGAGAACCTGCAGCAGCGATCCGCCCTGCGGGATCGCGATGCGCCGGAATCGCTCGAGCAAGCGACGAGTCGGATCGTCTCTGAGCAGCCGCTTGGCCGCGTTCCCGTTGCCAGCCCGGAGCATCGCGAGGATCCGCGCGGCTTGGAGCGCGGTCGCGTCGACACCGCCCGTCTCGCGGGCGGGTCTCGCGCCCGAGACCGGCGCGGTGTCCTGGAGCGACACCGCCAGCGAGCGAAGCCACTCCCGCGTGTTCGGTTCCGCGGTGATATCCGCGAGCGCGAGCGCCGCGGACGAGGGGATCGATCCCGGCTCTGGAGATCTCCGGGCCCGATCGAAGGCGAGGGCCAACAGCGTGATGGCGAGTCGCCGCTCGTCCGCTCCGAACGCCTCGGCGGCGACCTCCTCACCGAGTTCGAGGTAGTCGAGCGAGCGGCGTGGATCGAGCGACTCGAGCCGGTCGCGCAGCCCCGGCAGTCTCGCTTCGAGCGCGGAATAGTCGGGCTGCGCCAGCGCGACGGACGAGAGGGCCGCGACGAGGATCATCAGCCGTGTCATCTGAGCACTCCCTCGAGCCTGGCGAGCCACACGCGCAGTCGCGCGGCCTCGGCTTGGCGGATCTGGATGGTCACGCGATCGGCGTCAAGCAGAGACCGTTCGAGGTCCGCGACGGCCCGATCGATCGCCGATTCTGCCGCGGGACGCTCGGCTCGGACGGCCGCGGCGGCCGTCTCGACCAGGGCGAGTTGGTGGGCGAGCACACGCTGGATCGGCCCGCGGGCGATTCGGAGCCGAGCGGCGAGACGCCCCTCTGGCGAGCCCCCGCCCGCCGCCTCGGCACCCGAGACCACGGGCCAAGCCGAGCGGGCGTCGGCGATCAGCCCCTCCAACGAATCCGCCCCTCGTGGCGCCGCGGAGCCCCCGCCGCGGAGCGCGATCTCGTACGCGTCGGCGAGCTGGTCGGCGAGCGCGTCGACGGCGCCCAGCGGTCCGCCGGCGGCGAGCCTCGCGAGCAGCCGCCCCGAGAGCGCACGCCGGATGGCGATCTCCCAGGCGTCGGTGCGGGGCCCGGGAAGAGCGCTCGCGTCGAGATCGGCGAGGTACCGGAAGAGCGAGACAGCCACCGGCGATCGCGGCGTCTGATCGAACTGCTCCAGCGCGGCGTTCAGAAGGAACGTGTCGTCGGGCCCGACGAGTTCGATCAGCCGGCGAGCCTCGTCTCGGACCTCGGATGGCGATCCGCGCAGCGCCTCGGCCACGAGGACCTCGGCGTTCACGGTGCCGAGGGGGCCCCGGGTGTTGCCGAGCTCGATGATCAGATCGATGCGCGGTCCGGCTGCGCGGCCGAGTTCCAGGTACCGGCGTGCCCAGGAGGCGTCTCCGACGGCGCCCGATGGGACGTTCTGCTCGACCCGGCGCTGAGATTGGGAGAGCAGATTCTCGATCGGCTCGCGTGCATTCTCGGCGATCGTCTTGGACTCGTCATCGCGGCCTCGCCAGAGAAGAGCTGCGGCCGCGCTGCCGCGAGCGAAGGACGCCGCGTCCGCGATCGCCTCGGCGTCGGTCATCGAATCGAATCGCTCGGCTTCCAGCGGCCGGTTGAACTCGGCGCGCAGCGTGGCAAGAACCTCGCGTCGCTCGGCGTCCGCCTCGATCCCCCACGCGGCGGCGTAGCGGGCGCGCAGACCCGCGCGTTCGTCGTCGCCGGCGGAGGGCGGGAGAATCATCGAGGGATCGACGCCGCTCGCGCTGGTCCTCCCCACAATCGCGGCGGTGAGGGCGTTGAGGTCGGCCGAGTCGAATCCGGGGTCGAGCAGCAGCGCCAGCAGCCAGCGTCGGGAGCCCCCGCCGCTCGACCAATCCAGACGTTCGGCCAGCAGCGACACCGTCGACCGGGCGTCCGGGTCGGACTGGGTGTCCGCGGTCCCCAGGAGCATGCGCTCGATCCCACGCTGCACGAGAGCGTCTCTGAGCGAGGGCTGTCCGGCGGTGATCGCGCCGACGAGGTCGGCCCAGCGCCTCCAATGCGCGGGCCCGGCGCCGAGGCGCGCGAGCTGCTCGGCGATGGTCCGGATTCCCGCGACGGCGCCGGAATCGAATCCGCCGCCAGCCACCGACAGCCCCGGATCGAGCACCAGCGCGAGCGTGACCGGCAGCTCCGGCTCGCTCAGCGCCCTCGTGCCGAACCCGGCCGACCAGACGATCGTGGCGAGCTCCGCGGGCCGCGGCAGTTGCGGGCCGCCGAGGCTCTCGAGCGGCTCCGCGAGCGTCGCGACCACCGACGAGGCCAGCTCCCGGTTCGGGGCCGCGGCGAAGAGGAACGCGATGATGGTCGCGTGCATCTGCCGGCGCGCCGGCGGCTCGAATTCGTCCCAATGGGCCATCAGCGAGACCGCCGCGCGCTCGAAGCGGTCGGCGGCGTCCGCTGGCGAGATCTCGATATCCCGGAGCGCCCCGCGCAGCTCCGCCAGGAGCGCCTCGGGCTGTCGGAGATCACGATCATTCGAAGGGGGCGGGGGCGGCAGCGCCACCGACGGACGCGCGTCCGCGTCCCGGTCGCGTGCATCGGACCGCGACGCCACCCGATCGGTCGCCCCGGACGAGCCGTCCCCGTCGATCCTGGGTTCGGTGGCCGGGCTCGACGTGCCCAGCACGCCCCACACCAGGCCGCCGACGACCGAGATGATGGCCACGAGCGCCACCATCGCGAGCAGACCGCTCGGCGCGTTCGACCCACCACCCCGCGTCTGTCCCTCGTCGCTGGGCGTCTCGGGAGACGACGTCAGCGTCGGCGACCGCGGATCCGGTGAGGTCGCAGGCCTCGCCTCGGGTTCGACAACGCCGCGTGCCCGGATATCGGAAGCGAGCTGAGACGGCGAGCGGCCCTTGAGCGCGGCGATCATCGCCAGCCGACGCGCCGCGTCCTTGTTCCATCCGCGGCTGCTCGCGACGACCGCGCGCAGCGCCGGTTCGAGCCACGGCGGACGCGTCGCGTCACCCGGCGTCGAGGCCGCCGCCGGTTCGCCGGCCGCGCCGACGGGCTCGGGCGCGGCGCCGGAGAGCAGCTCGGCGGCCGCGGCGAAGAGCGCCATTCGGACTTCATCGGCCGCGGGGCTGGCGCCGGCGGGATGCCGATCAAGCTGATCGAGCCTCCGGTTCAGCGCCGCTTCGATCCGCGCTCGGGCACGCTCGTCCGAACGGACATCGAGGAGACGGTGCGCCCCGCCCCGCGCGGCCATCGCGCCGAGAAAACGCTCGATCGGCGAGACGTCGATCGGCCGGCCTGCGGCGATGCGTGGCTCTCCCCGTCCCGTCACGGATTCGCTCCCAGGCGGTCCGCGATCCGACGGATCCGTTCACCCCACGGCGCGGGTCCGCCGCCGGGGTAGAGCGCCATGTGCTGGATCAGCGCGTTGCGTGCGACCGTCTCGTCGCTCTGCGCGAGCAGCCGGAAGAGCTCGTGCCGCGCCTCGAACCAGGCGTCGGTGCCTGCGGCGCGGGCCAGCGAGAGCCGTGACCAGGACGACGATGCGGCGTCGAGCCGCCCGCTCGCCTCGGCGAGGCTCGCGAGTCGGATCAGCGCCGCCTCGCTGGCGGCCCGCCGGCGTACGAGCTCGAGCCCCGCCCGAACGCCGATCTCACCGATTTCCGCGTCGTTCTCGAACGACCAGACCGCCGCGGCGGCCTCGAGAACGACCGCGAGCACCGGCGCCTCGATCTCGCCCAGCGCCGCGCCCGAGTCCCCGAGCTGCGGCGACAGCCTGAGCGCCGCGCCGATCGTCTCCCGCGGGCCGTCGATTCCGCGGATCTCGCCGTCCTGCCAGCTCTGATAGACACGCTGGAGCCGCAGGCGCGAAGCCGAGGCGGCGAGCGGTGAGCCGCGCGATTCGAGCTGCTCCAGCAGCGACACCGCGAGCACGCCGTTCCCGGTCGCGTCCGCGAGCTGCATCCGGCGGAGCGTCAGCTCGTCCTCGACCCCGGGCTCGATCGAGATCGAGCCGCGCGTCCGCGCCTCGTCGACGGCATCGAAGGCGAGCGTGGCGCGCGTCAGATCGGGAGCCTTGAGCGTCGCGAAGGCGGCATCGAGAATCTGCCGCGCGCGCCGGATCACGGCCTGGGCGGCCTCGGATCCCCCCCCGACCGCGAGCTCTTCGAGTTCCACGCGCAGCGCGGCGTCGGCCGCCGCGAGGAATCGTGCGCTCTCCGCCTCGCGGTCGTCGGGCGCCGCCTCGCGGAAGATGGCGTAGTAAACCGACGCGAGCCGGCGGCGGCTGACGCCCCAGAGCGAGGACTGCGGATCGACCCGCAGCAGCACCTCCGCGACGCGCTCGGGATCGATCTCGAGATCGGGCGATCGCAGGAGCAGGCGGATCGCGCGCTCGCCAGCCGGGAATCGCTCGATGAACAGCCTGGCGAGCGGGAGGGCTTCGGCCTCGCGCCCGGTGCGCTGCATCGCGATCACGGCCGACCAGAGCGCGTCGTCCGCGAGCTGCCCGGACTCGTCGGCGCCGTACGCGGCCTCGAACCTCGCCGCCGCTCGCTCGGCGTCGCCCGCGTAGAAGCGCGCGACCCCCGCCAGCAGCCCGCAGCGCTGTCGCTCGCCCGGGAACCGTTCGGCGTTGTCGGCGATGAAGGCGCCGTCGAGCAGGTCCGCGGCTTCGGTGAACAGTCGTCGCGGCTCCGCATCGAGCGTGCGGGCCTCGAGGGTGAACGGGTCGAACCCGGCGCCATCGCGTGCGGACTGGAACGCCACGATGCCGCGCACGTATCGACCGATGAAGCCGTCGTCGTCGAGCGGGAGCGTGCCGAACCGGCGTGCGATGTCGACGACCTGCGCCGCCTCGCCGCGATCGATCAGGTCCGCGACCGCGACGCCGACGATCGGCTCGGCCAGCTCGCGGCGCGACTCGGCCCGACGGAAGTCGTCCATCGCCTCGAGCGCCGTGACGGCCAGCAGCCTCGCCTCGAGCACGCCGAGCGAGCCCTCGCTCGCCGACCGGTGGTCGGCGACGACCGAGCGCAGCGCGTCCCACCGGCCCGCGCGTACCAGAACCTCGGCGCGCCTCGAGAAGATCTGCCGCCTGACCGAGTCGGGCAGCTCGCCGCTGCGCGCGATCTCGTTGATCCACGCCCGGGCGAGCTCGTGCTCGTCCAGCAGCGCGTAGGCCAGGGCCGAGCCGAGCGCGGCGCGCGCGACGTGCTCCAGGACGAGCTGACCCCGAACGAGCCGCTCGAGCGTCGGCCGATCGCCGTCCGCGTTCAGGAGAGATCCGAACAGACGCAGCGCTTCCCCGGCGCTCGCACGATTCCCGGACAGCAGCGCGACGTAGTAGTGCGACCACCCGCCGTAGTACGCGGAGAGCGAGCGCTGCCGGACGAGCTCTCTCAGCTCGGCGCGGTCATTCTCTGCGTCCCGCGTCGAGCCGGCGAGCCGGCGCTCGAGCGTCCGCGCGCGCCTGTCGAGCCCGTTGAAGGTCGCCGCGAGTTCGCCGCCGATCTCGTCGAGCAGCGCCGCCGCGGCGTCCCGCTCGTCCTCGTCGATGAGCCTGAGCCGCCATCGCTCGGCGGCGCGTTCCGCGTCCGCGTACCTCGCCCTGGCCAGCTGGATGCGCAGCGAAGGGAGATTGATCTCCGGCACGTCTCGGAGCAGGGCGAACGCCGCGTCAGAGATCAGGGCGGCCTTGTCGGGGTCGCGCTCGATCGCGAGCCGCTCCGCGTAATGCGCCGCGAGACGCTCGGCCGCCGCCCGGCGTTCGGTCGGCGTCGTCGCGTCGAGTCGGGCGCGCAGGTGCGCCCCGAGCACGTCGGGGAGCCCCGCGTGGATGAGATAGCGTTCGACCGGGTCGGTCGTCCGCTGCGCGGCGGTCCCGGCCGCGAGCGTCACGATCACCGCGCTAGCGACCCGCCACATAGCTCCGCCTCGTGAACCCGGCGTCGAACGCGGCCTGCATCCCCGCCGCAACGTGCTTGATTCCCGCGCTGTTCGACACTCGGAGGATCACGCCCGGCTCCTTCGGGAGCCTCTCCAGGATCTCGCGCAGGGCCGCCTCATCGCCCACGGTGCGCGATCCGATCGTGTAGCTCGGTGCGCCGTCCGCGTCGGCGCTCACGAGAACGATCTGCGGGAGCAGATCGACGCGGCCCGACCCGCCGTCCTCGGAGATCAGCCCCGCCGAGAGCTGGTCCTGCGGGGTCGAGAAGCTCGCCGTGACGAGGAAGAAGATCAGCAGCAGGAACACGACGTCGATGAGCGGCGTGATCGGGAGCTCCACGCCGTGCTCCGGGCGCCGGGCCGTGAGCCGCATCAGCCACCCCCCGCCGGCTCGGTCGCCAACCGCCAGCGACGCACACCGGCCTCGGAGAGCGCAACCGCGAGGTCGTTCAGCGGGCCGGCCCGCATCGCGCGATCGGCCCGGACGATGACGACGGGGTCGACTCCGCTCGCGCGGAGCGTGCTCGCGCGGGCGACGACCCGCGTCCGCGTGATCGGGCGCCCGTCGAGCTCCAGCGAGCCGTCGGCCAGGAGATCCACGACGATGTCGGCCGGGGCCGCCTCGACATCACGCTCGCCCGCCTGGCGGGGGAGATCGACCGGCGTCGGGCTCACGCGCCCGAACTGCGAGGTGAACAGGAAGAAGATGATGAGCTGCAGCACGACGTCGATCATCGGCGTCATATCGAACCCGAGCATCCGCTTCTTGCGCGCCGCGGTCAGCTTCACGCGTTCGTCCCCGGGTGCGGCACGCGCGGTCCGACGATCGAGCCCGCCTGTCCGGGCTGAGCGGGCGCGGCCGCTGCCGGCTTCGGCGCCGGCTGGGCGCCCTGGGGCGCGGGGACGGGACGCGCGGCGCCCTGCTGGCCCGCCGGGGCCGGCTGGGGTCGCGTCTGCTGGCCCGACTGGAGCGGTGCGATCAGCTCCTCGAGCACCTCGGCCAGGTCGTGCCCGATCGACTCGGCGCGGGAGCGCAGGAACGCGTGCGCGGCCGTGCACGGGATCGCGACCAGCAGCCCGAGCACGGTGGTGATCAGGGCCTGCGAGATGTTGCCGGCGAGCGCGTCGGGCTCCACCGGGCCCTGTGAGACGCTGACGGTCTGGAACGCGCCGACCATGCCGACCACCGTCCCGAGCAGTCCCAGCATGGGGGCGATGGCGGCGAGCACGCCGAGCGCATCGGTCAGCCGACCGGCGCGCGACATCTCGCGCTGGCCCGCCTCTTCGACGGCCCCTCCCAATTCGAGCAATCCGAACGGCGATCTCGCGCAGCGGCGCAGCGCCGCACCGATCGTGCGGGAGATCATCGAATCGTTCTCCTGGCGCCCGCTGAAGGCGATCGCGCCCGGTACGTCGCGGCGCCCGAGCAGCTGACGAAGCGCATCGGCGTGCTGCTCCGGCGCGAGCCGGCGCAGCCGCAGCAGCACGAGCTGAGCGATGATCAGCCCGACGGCGACCAGCGAGATCAGGATGATGATCAGCCCGATCTCACGACCCTGCGCGACATAGTCGAGCAGGGACTGGTCCGGCGTTGCCGCCGCTTCCTGGGCCAGCAGCAGTGTCAACGACGATCCGATCATCCGGCCCCCATCTCCGGCCGGACCGCAAACCCTGGCGGCGCCGGCGCGTTCTCATAGCGGCGAAGCGATTCGGCGCTCTCCATGAGTCCCAGCTCGACCAGCGTCCGAGCCGACTCTTCGATGCACAGCGTCGAGAGCCCGAGCACCGCGTCCTCGTAGAGCGCGGGCACGTGCAGCAGCTCCGCGACGCCGCGGAGCTTCGACTCTCTCTCCGGCTCGGCGATGAGCGACCGGCCGATCGCCGCATGCGCCCAGGCCGCGCGCCACCGCCGGTCATCTTCGCTCCCCGACCGGACCTCCAGGGTCTCCGCCCTGAGGATCCCGCGGGCGGCCGCGCGCGTCGTCGAGTCGCCCGCGCGGGCACGAACGATCTGCGCGACGAATGCCACGGCACCGCTCGGATCGGCGGCACCCGAGCCCGGAAGCGGCGTCGGCATGCCGAGTTCGGCCCGCGCCGCGACGATGTACCAGGCCTCGAGAGCCGACTCGCGCCCGGAGGAGGCGTCGGGCATCTCCCGCGACGCCAGCGGCGCGAGCTCCGGACCGGCGATCCACATCGGAGGCAGGGCGGGCACGAGCCCGGTCTCCCGGTCGAGCACGGGTCGCAGCCGGAGGCGTGGCGCCCAAAGCAGCGTCGACCCCGAGTCGCGGACCGATCGCAGGAGCTCGAGCCAGGCTCGGACACCGCCGGCGACGGCGCCGCGGCGGAGGCGACAGCGGAGCAGCCCTTCGGAGATCGCGGAGCTCGTCGGGCCCGCCGCGCCGGCGTACCGGCCCGCGAGCGACTCGAATAGCGGCTCCGCCGCCGCGGCATCGCCGCGCTCGATCCGGGCGACGGCGCGCCAGGCATCACGCGCCGTGTCGCGGTAGTCGTTGAACTCTTCCTCGAGGTCCCCGGTGACCAGCCGGACGCGGTGCCAGCCGAGCACACCGGGGTCACGGCCGTCGAGCGCCCGCTCGAGCTCCACACCCTGCGGCCCCATCCCGACGATCGACTCCGGGCGGGCTTCCGGGCCCGCGCCCCAGCGGTGCACGACGGACTGGGCCCCCGCGACCGACGCCGCGGCGATGAGCAGCGAGAAGGCCGGCATACCTTTCAACGCGACCTCCCGCCGATCTTCGTGAACCGACCGCCCGACTGTCGGGCGATCTGGCGCATGTCCGACTCCACGCGGTCGCGTGCCTCGCGGCTGTCGGAGACATCGCCGAACATGATGGTATGGATCGGGATACGGGCGCCGCGGTTCATGCGTGCGAGGACCTCGACGACATCGCCCCTGTAGCGCGAGTCATCGGTGAACACGCCGTCGGTCATGAAGTAGATCGCGTCGGGCAGCGCGGCGAGATCGAACACGCGGTCGAACGCCGGGAGCGGGCGGGTGGCCCCGTCGGGCACGATCGCCAGCGCGGCCTCTCGGGCGCGTCGCTTCTGACGCTCGGTCGCGTCGGTCCAGGTCGCGCCGCGGAGCAGAGCGACCGCGTCGTTCGAGTAGTACAGCACGACGAACTGCGCGTTCGGCGGCAGCGCACGCAGCGAGCGGATCAGCTCGGCCGTCACACGCTCGATCTTGCCCTCGAACTGCATGGAGCGAGACTTGTCCACGATGTACGCGAAGCGGCGGCCGGTCGCCTCCAGGCCGAAGAAGCTCGCGCCGCCGATCGCGCCCGCGCCGCCGTCGAAGCCCTCGCCGGTGTCGCTGAGATCGCCGGCGCCCGCCTCGATCGCCAGGTCTCCCGAGAGCTCGCTGAGCGAATCGAGCGCCTCCGCGGCGCTCGACGGATCGGCGTCGAGCTGCACGCGCTCGAGCTCGGCGTCCACGGAGATCTCCGGCCGATCGGCCGCGAGCGCCTCGATCGCCGCGAACTCGGCCTCGCTCATGATCGCGAACTCGACCTGCCCGCCCTGCTCTTCCGCCCCGCCGGCGTCGCCCAAGCGGACCATCCAGAGCGCCGCAACCAGCATGCTGAGCAAGTGCACCGCGAGCGAGATCCCGGCACCGATCAGCAGCGCCTTGCGCTGCCAGCGCATCCCCCGCGGCGGCGCGGAGCCCGGGCCCCGCAACGGCGCGTCGGTCGGTGGCTGCTGGGTCTGCTCTTGCATCGTCTCGCGGGTTCTCGCGGCCCGGCTCGGGTCATCCGCTTGGGATTATCGGCCCCCCGCTCGCGGGGCCCCGTCGGGGGCCGCCCTCGCGCCCCCAGTTCTACGGGCGAACCGGGGCCCCGGTGTCGCCGCCCCTCGGGAAAGATTCGGCTAGAAAGAGTCGGGGGCTTGCCATCCGGGACCCCGGCACGAAAGGCTACCGAACATGAGTCCAGCCCACGACGATCGGCCCGCCCTGCTCAAGCTCAGCGGTGAATCGCTCTCCGGAGAGGGCAAGACCGGGATCGACCCCGAGCGCCTCCGCGAGACCGCGGGCCAGGTCGCCGAAGCCCTCGCCGCCGCCCCGACCGGGCTGGCGGTCGTGCCGGGCGGCGGGAACCTGCTCCGCGGGGCGACGATCGCGGCAGCGGGCCTGGCGCCGCGCGCGACCGCCGACCACATGGGCATGCTCGCCACCGTCATCAACGGGCTCGCGCTCCGCGACGCCCTGCGGGCCGCCGGGGCGCCGGCGACACTGCTCTCCGGCGCGGGCGTCCGGGGGATCGCCGAGGAGTTCACCCGCGAGCGCGGGCGCGAGCTGCTGGACGCCGATCACGTCGTTGTCCTGGCTGGCGGCACGGGGTCCCCGTTCTTCTCGACCGACACGGGCGCCGCGCTCCGAGCCGCCGAGCTCGGCTGCGGGACGATCCTCAAGGCGACCAAGGTGGACGGCGTCTACGACGCCGACCCGAAGAGCAACCCGGATGCCCAGCGCTTCGACCGCCTCACCATCGACGAGGCGATCCGGCGTGAGCTCCGTGTGCTCGACCTGTCCGCGCTCGACATGTGCCGGGCGCACGGGATCGATGTCATAGTCTTCGACTTCGCGGTCGGAGGCGCCGCGGCCCGGGCGATCCGGGGCGAGGCGGTCGGGACCCGCATCGAGACCGCCTAGCGCCCCCCGACCGCTATAGTGCCCGCGCGCGGCCTGGCGACGCCGCGGCTCCGGAGAACACCATGACGACGACCCCCAACGCCATCCTGAGCGACGCCGAATCCTCGATGACCAAGGCCGTCGAGTATTTGCGCAGCGAGCTCCGAGGCCTGCGGACCGGGCGGGCCTCGACCGCTCTTGTCGAGTACATCAAGTTCGATTACTACGGCTCGCAAAGCGACATCAAGTCGAACGCGGCGATCAGCGTGCCCGAGCCGCACCAGATCCTGATCAAGCCATTCGATCCGTCCGCGGTCGGCGCGATCAAGAAGGGCATCGAGGAGTCCGGCCTCGGGCTCAACCCGCAGACCGAGGACAAGGCGATCCGGATCTCCATCCCGCCCCTCGACAGCGAGCGACGCAAGCAGCTCGTCGCCCAGGCGAAGAAGATGGGCGAGGAGCAGAAGGTCGCGATCCGCAACGTCCGGCGCGACGCGAACAAGCACGCAGACGCGCTCGGCAAGGACAAGGACGCCCACATCCCCGAGGACGAGGTCTCGACGCTCAAGGACGAGATCCAGGAGCTTCTCAAGAAGTACGAGGGACAGATCGAGTCGGCGGTCAAGTCGAAGAGCGAAGAGATCGCCGAGGTCTGACCGGGCGGCCACTCACGCGTAGCCGAGGCGCTCAAGGTCGTCCTCGTCGAGGCCGAACTCGTGGCCGATCTCGTGCAGCAGCGTGATTCGGATCTCCTCCGCGACGGCTTCATCGCCGACCGCCCAACCGCCCGCGTGGGCGACGATGCCCTCGCGGTAGAGCATGACGACGTTCGGCAGCTCCGGGGGGTCTCCGACACCCCGCTCGGTGATCGCGCGACCGGAGTGCAGCCCGCAGAGCTCGTCGGCGTCGGCGGGGTCGATCCCGAACTCGGAGAGTACGTCCGGCGCCGGTTTGTCCTCGGCGACGACCGGGACCTCTTCGAGCAGGTCCAGGACCCCCGCGGGCAGCGCGGCGATCTCCTGTTGGAGCAGCGCGTCGAACCTGTCTCGGTCGGCCGGTCTCACTCGTCGCCGCCCTCGCTCGACCGCTCGGCGAGGACATCGGCCAATCCGAGGGGGTGCTCGAGGAGCACCCGGCGGAGCCGCCACGCGTCGAACGAGAGCCCGACCAGCGCGACGGTGAACAGGAAAGATCCGACGGCGATCAGCACGACCTTGACCACGCCGAGAACATCGGCGGCCAGCCCCGACGCGAGACGGCTCGTCAGGTCGAGCGCATCGCCCGCCGTCGCCGTCGCGAGCGTCAGGAACAGGACCGAGACCGGCTGCGTGTCGACGCGACCCGTCCTCATGAGGAACGACCGGGCGATCAGCGCGCTGATGTTCGGCCACAGCAGCGCGAACCCGGCCGCGATGAGCAGCGTCGTCGCGAGCCGCAGCGCGATCCGGGTCGACGAGGGCTCGAGCGAGCCGACGTACGGCATGACGCCCCGCGGATCGAATCGCATGTGCATGAACCAGAACAGGGCGATCAGGGGCAGGTAGAGCAGCACGCCCAGGCCCGCCATCCGCACCTGTCGTGCCCCCAGCCCGCGGTGCGGGCGGATCATCGTCATGGCGCCGATCCCGGAGAGCACGAGCGCGCCGAGGCCCGCGGTCAGCACGCCCTCGGACGAGAAACGGATGTCGAAGTGGCGTGAGGCGACATCGCCGAGGCGCGTCACCCAGACCGACAGCGCCGCGACCGTGGCCCCCCAGGCCCAGACGAGCACCCCGACCGCCGTGAGTCGCGGGGCGAAGAGCGGCGCGAGCTCGCTCGCCCGCGGGTCAACCGCGGCGAGCAGGGTCGCCCGCACCGGCAGCCCGCACTCCGGGCAGGCCCCGCGGATCGACAGCCCGCCCAGCTCGTAGCCGCACTGGGCGCAGCGCATCCCGCGACCGAACTCCGGCGCGAGCCCCGCGGCCCATTCGGGCAGGTTGTCCCCGTTCGCGCTCATCCCGCCAAGCGAACCGCCCGTCGCGGCGCACCGTAACGGGCCGAGACGCGACCCGGGGCGGCGACGCCCGCTTCCCTATACTCGCGGCCCCGGGCCCAGCGGGCACCGCGAGCCCACCAGCCTACAGGCAGGCAGACAGGCACACCACCACCCCATGCTCGACACCATCGCATCGCTCCGCGAGAACATCTCCCGCGTGTACCTCGGGCACGACGCCACCGTCGACCGAGTGGTCCGTTGCCTGCTCGCCCGAGGGCACCTGCTCATCGAGGACGTCCCCGGCGTGGGCAAGACGGTGCTCGCCTCGACCATCGCCAAGAGCCTCGACTGCAGCTTCAGCCGCATCCAGCTCACGCCGGACATGCTCCCCTCGGACGTGCTCGGCGTCACGATCTTCAACCGCGACGGCTCCCAATTCGAGTTCAAACGTGGGCCGATCTTCGCCAACGTCGTCCTGGCCGACGAGATCAACCGGACCACGCCCCGGACCCAGTCGGCGCTGCTCGAGGCGATGTCGGACGCCTCGGTCTCGATCGACGGCACCGCGCACCGGCTCGAGGACCCGTTCATCGTCATCGCGACGCAGAACCCCTATGAGTTCGAGGGCACCTACCTCCTTCCCGAGAACCAGCTCGACCGCTTCCTGATGCGCGTGCAGCTCGGGTACCCCTCGCCCGAGAACGAGGCCGAGCTGCTCGAGCTCCGCCCGGCGCAGAGCCGCCTCCAGGAACTGAAACCGGTGCTCACCCGCCAGGACGTGGTCGCGCTGCAGAGCAAGTGCGACGAGGTCACGCTCTCCGGAGAGCTGCGGGAGTACGTTGTCCGCTTCGCCACGGCGACACGCGAGTCCACCGAGCTCGAGGTCGGACTGAGCCCGCGCGGCTCGCTGGCCCTCGCCCAGGCGGCCCGGGCCACGGCCCTGATGGACGGGCGCGACTACGCCATCCCCGACGACGTCTACGACAACGTCATCCCGGTCTGCTCGCACCGCGTGATCACCAAGCAGCACACGACGCCGGGCGCGTGGGCGATCGCCGGCGAGATCCTGCAGAGCCTTCTCGACACGATCGAGACGCCCGGCTGAACCGCGCGACTCGTCCCGCCTGTAGGCTGACGGGATGCCACGACTCGTCAGATTCGAAGCCACCGGACCGGTCAAGATCGAGCCGCAGGACAAGCCCGTGTTCGTCTGCGGCTGCGGGCTCAGCCAGAACATGCCGCTCTGCGACGGCAGCCACAAGGCGTGCAAGGCCGAGGAAGATGGCAGGCTGTACGTCTACGACGCTTCGCGCACGAAGATCGTCGAGGAGCAGGACGACGGCTGAGATGCTGGCCAGCATCCTCCAGACCACCACCAACGAATGAGGCCCGAAGAAGCAAGGCTCGGAATCACTTCAAATCCGGTCGTGTCCGCGACCATGAAGGCTCTCATCGCGCGTCGTATCTTCGGATCACAACTCCTGGCAACCAGACCACACCGACGATCCCGAGCGTTAGAGGCAGAGCGAGACCGAGGCCTCGAGCGAGCAGCAGCCAGTCGGCTCGACTTTCCTCGATCGCGAATCGTCTGCCCGTCACAGCCTGCCTTGGCTCGGCGAGCCAGGACTTCACGCGATTCTCGCCCATCGCGGCTTGATCTCTCAGCTCCTGCGATTCCGCCACGGGGCGCAAGCACTCGGTCAATCTGGCGGTGAACTGATCGAACTCCGGGATCGCTCCTTCCCCCGATACGTCGACCCACGAATCATGCTCCACGTGATCCCAGAGTTCGAAGACGTACAGAGATAGCCAGCTGATGCGCCGCCCCCACCTCGGCGGGTAGTGCAGCCGAAGCTCCCCAACCTGGGAGTAGATCGCGAACGACTCAGGCTCCCTCAGATCCGAGGTCACGGGCTCAACAGCGAGGATCCTGAGCGCCCAGCCGTCCGGTTCTGCGTGCTCCGCGAGAATCCATCCGTGAAGCACGCCAGTGCTACCACCGAGCCAGGCGCGACGCCATCGCTGTTTGGATGCCTGCTCGAATGAGACGATGCCGGCGGTGAGTGCGACGGCCCAGACCAGCAGCCACTTCTTCAAACGCCGCTGCCTCTTTGGCTCGTCCATTATCCCACGATCCGCTCGACCACCTCCAGCGGATGCAGCGCCCGCACGCCCGCGCCGTCCTTGATCTGGTGCCGGCAGCTCGTCCCCGGCGCGACCAGCACCTCGCCGTCCGAGAGTCCGCGCGCCGCGGGCAGCACGCCGAGTTCGCCGATCTTCATGCTCAGATCGAACCGCCCGCGCGTGTAGCCGAACCCACCGGCCAGACCGCAGCAGGTCGTGTCCAGCGTCTCGACCCTGCCCGGCAGCAGCCGCTCGAGCAGCCCGCCGCTCGAGCCAGCCCCCCACAGGGCCTTCTGGTGGCAGTGCCCGTGCAGCAGCAGGCGACCGATCCCTTCGTCCCCCGAAATCCGCGGCTCGCGCGGGTGGCGCCCCCACCGATCGTTCAGGAACGCCTCGACCAGCCCGGACCGCGACGCGATCCACCGGCGCAGGCTCCGGTCGCTCCGGCACTTGAGCATCACCCAATCGTCGGCCACGGCTGACAGCACCGACGGCTCGCAGAACAGCACCGCCTCGGCGCCCGATGCGAGCCGGCGGTCGAGATCGCCCACCTCGCGGTCGATCCGTCTGATCGCCGCCGGCAGCATCCCCTGGCTGATCATCGGACGGCCGGCGTCGGTCCCGCGGTAGAGCTCGACGCGGTAGCCGAAGGCCTCGAGCACGCGCTTGGCGGCCAGGCCGATCGCCGGCTCGTTGTACGCCGTGAAGGTGTCGGCGTAGAGCACGACCCGCGGCGCGTCGGGCGAGAGCGACGGGTCGTCCACCGGCCAGCGCCGCGGCAGCGGCTTCTCGAAGACCGGCAGCGAGCGACCGGGATGGATCCCCATCGCGGCGTTGATGACCGTCCGCATCGGCGCGAGCTTGTTGACGAAGTTGGTCAGGGCCGGGGCCATCCCCGCGAGCCGCGTCAGCAGGTGGATGTGCCCGAAGGCGTGGTTGATGAGCGGCGCGCGTCCCCGGTGGTCGTGGGCCTGGGCCTCGTACTCGGCCTTCAACCGCGCGACGTCAACGTTGCTCGGGCACTCGGCCTTGCAGGCCTTGCAGCTCAGGCACAGGTCGAGCGTCTCGTGCGTGCCCGGATCGCGCCACGGATCGGGACCGAGCTGGCCCGAGATCGCCAGCCGCAGCGCGTTGCCGCGCCCGCGCGTCGAGTGCCGCTCGTCGAGTGTCGCCATGTACGACGGGCACATGACCCCGCCGGTCTTCTTGCGGCAGACCCCCGCCCCGTTGCACATCTCGACCGCGTGGGCGAAGTCGGTCTGGTCGTCGTAGTGGAAGTACGTCTCGGTCTCGATCTCGAGCGGGCCCGAGCCCGACGGGTCGACGCGCGTGCGCTCGTGGATCGTCTCGATCTGGGCCGGCTCGACGATGTTCCCGGGGTTCAGACGGTTCTCGGGGTCGAAGACGGCCTTGATCTCGCGGAACGCCGCCATCAGCTCGGGCCCATAAAAACGCTCCAGCA
Source organism: Planctomycetota bacterium (assembly GCA_038521625.1). Classification (GTDB taxonomy): domain Bacteria; phylum Planctomycetota; class Phycisphaerae; order Phycisphaerales; family UBA1924; genus JBCBKP01. Next base: position 30,522 of record JBCBKP010000008.1, on the reverse strand, counting down.
GCGGCCCGCGGGCCCGCCCGTCGCCGTGCTCGCCCGACATCACCCCGCCGAGCTCCTTGGCCAGATCGGCCGCCTCGACCGCGATCTCCTCCATCAGGCGGAGATCGTCCTCCGACCGGAGCGTCAGCAGCGGGCGCACGTGCAGCACGCCGACCGACGCGTGCGCGTAGAACGCCCCGCGGGTCCCGCGGCTCTCGATGATCTGCCGCAGCCGACGCACGAACTCGCTCAGCCGCTCGGGCGGCACGGCGTTGTCCTCGATGAAGCCCAGCGGCTTGCGCTCCCCCGGCACGCCGTGAAGCAGCGGCTCCCCCGCCTTGCGCAGCGCCCAGAGCCTGGCCATGCCGGGCGCGTCGGTCGAGGTCGCGATCGAGGCGCCGCCGGCTCGCGCCCGAACGCCCTCGAACAGCCCGGGGAGCTCGCCGGCGTCTTCGACCGAAAGCTCGACGTAGAGCACCGCCTCGGTCCGACCGCCCGGCGGCTCTGGCAGCAGCTCCAGCGAGCCGCGGTGCTGCAGGTTCTCACGCGCCAGGCCGACGACCAGGTCGTCAAGGAGCTCGATCGCCGAGGGGTTCAGCTCCAGCAGCGGGACGACGGCCGCGATCGCGGCGTCCAACGAATCGAAACTCAGCACGGCGAGCCCGCGGGCCGCCGGGATCGGCACGAGCTTTAGCTCGGCGCCGAGCGTGACGGCGAGCGTGCCTTCGCTGCCGCAGATCAGGTGCGCGAGATTGACCTTCTCGTAGGAACCAGCGCCAGAATCGAGCTGCGCCAGAATCATGTCGAGCGCGTACCCGGCGTTGCGGCGGACCGTATTCGGGAACCGCTCGCGGATCAGCAACTCGTTCGAGCGCACGATCCCGCACACGCGCTCGGTCAGATCGGCGACGGTCGGATCGCGCAGCGCGGCGCCCTCGTCGAGCGTGACCCGCCGTCCGTCCGCCAGAGCAACATCGACGCCCAACAGGTTCTCGGCCGTCCGCCCATAGAGCACCGACCGAGACCCGGCCGCGTTGTTCCCGATGCAGCCCCCCACCGTCGCCTGGCGAGCCGTCGATGGGTCCGGCGCAAAGAAGAGACCGCCGGCGCGCAGCTCGTCGTTCAGATCGTCGATCGTGCGGCCCGCCTCGACCCGGGCACGACGCCCGCCCTCGTCGATCACGAGGATCCCGCGACAGCCGGCCGAGAGATCGAGCACGACCGCGCGGTTCACGCACTGCCCCGCCAGGCTCGTCCCGCCGCCGCGTGGCAGCATCGGGAGGCCGTGCTCGGCGCAGAAGCGGACAGCCGCGACGGCGTCCTCGACCGATTCGGGGACGACCACGCCCAGCGGCTCGACCTGGTAGATCGAGGCGTCGGTCGCGTAGAGCAGCCGGTCGTGACGCCCGAAACGCACGTCACCCCGAACGGCATTCGCGAGCGCCCGAGCCGTGTCGTCGATCGGTTGTTCAGCAACCATCCGAGTCAATGCGTCCCCCGGGTGCCCGTCTCAGTCCGCAGGCTAGATCGTCCGATCCGACGATGCGACCCGGAACCTGGCATGGAGCGCGCGGTACCGTTCTGAGACAAACGGCCACTCAGACACGACCGACCCGAGTCCCACAGGGCAGGAGACCCCGATGCCAAGCCAGATACACCCGCTCATCGCCCTCGCCCGACCGGCCGCCGCGCTCGCGATCGCCGCGGGTCTCGCCGCCTGCGCCGGGCCCGCCCTCGCCCAGGAGGGGGAGACGGAGATGCCGCTGACCCGGCTCACGCTGTACCGCTCGGGCGTCGGCTACTTCGAACGCCGAGCCGTTGTCCGCGGCGACGCCGAGGTCGAGCTCCGGTTCGACCGCGAGCGTGTCAACGACATCCTGAAGAGCATGGTGCTGCTCGACCTGGGCGGCGGCACCGTCGAGGCCGTCGGCTACGACAGCAAGGAGCCGCTCGAGCGGCGACTCGCGGGTTTCGACATCGACGTCTCCGGGAGCCCCTCACTCTGGAACATCATCTCGCAGCTCCGCGGCGAGCGGATCGAGATCGAGACCTCGGGCTCGCGCGTGACCGGCCGAGTCCTCGGGATGGAGTCGCGCAAGGAGGAACGCGGCGGCGTCGTGGTCAGCGTTGGCTACGTCAATCTTGCGACGCCGACGCTGCGCTCGATCGACCTCTCGACGGCGCGGTCGGTCAAAATCCTGGACCCGGAGCTCGAGGCCGAGCTCGGGCGTGCCCTGGAGGCGCTCGCCGCCCAGCGAGATGAGAACGAGACCGCAATGTCGCTGCGATTCTCGGGCAACGGGCGCCGGGAGATCGTCGCCGCGTACGTCCACGAGGCCCCGGTCTGGAAGGCGACCTACCGCCTGATCCTGCCCGAGGACGACGGGGATCCCGTCGGCCTGCAGGGCTGGGCGATCGTCGAGAACCACACCGACGAGGACTGGGACGACGTCACGCTCTCGCTCGTCTCGGGCCAGCCGGTCAGCTTCCGGATGAACCTCTACGAGCCGCTGTTCCTGAGCCGCCCGGAGGTCCCGGTCCCGGCCGTCGCGGTCGCCACCAGCCAGGTCTTCGAGCGCGGGCGTGCGGGCCGTGGCCAATCGCCGTGGGCGGCGACCACGCCTCGCGCTGAGCTCGCGCTCGAAGACGCCGATTCGTTCCACCGACGATTCCCGATGGAATCCGAGGAGGGCGTCCAGCGTCTCATGAGCACGCTCGCCGATGTGAGCCGCGCGGTCGCGACCGCCGGGGCGACGGGCGACGTCTTCAGCTACACCATCGACAGCCCGATCAGCATCGAGCGGCGTCGCTCCGCCATGCTCCCGATCGTCGGCGCCCGGGTCGCCGGCCGACGCCTAAGCGTGTACGACAGCGTCGCCAGCCCCGGCGGGCGGCACCCGATGCGTGGCGTCGAGATCACCAACGACGCCGGACTCGAGCTGATGCCGGGCCCGATGAGCGTGCTCGACGGGTCAAGCTACGCGGGCGATGCCCAGATCGGCTTTGTCGCGCGGGGCGAGGACCGCTTGCTTACGTTCGCCGTCGACCTCGAGCTGACCGTCGACCGAGAGGACACGAGCACGAGCCGCATCGACAGCCTGACGGCCGTGGACGGCGTCCTGCGCCAGCGGACCAGCTACGAGCGCCGCTCGACGTACTCGATCGACAACGCCGACCCGAGCGACGACCGCGTCGTCTTGATCCAGCACCCGATCTCGCCCGCGTGGGAACTCGCAGCCGTAGAGGGCGGTGCCGAGACCGAACGCACCGATCGGGCGCACCGCATCGAGGCTGTCGTCGACGCGGCCGCGGAGCACGAGGTCACGCTCGTCGAGCGGCGTCAGATCGCCGAATCGATCGCGGTCGTCGGCTACGACCTGGAGCGGCTCGCGGTTCTCGTCCGCGAGGGCCGTGTCTCCGACCGCCTCGCCCGCGAGATCCGGGAAGCGCAGCGTCTCAGCGCGAACGTCCAGGAGACCGAGCTGGCGATCAACGCGCTCGACGCCGGGCGCGGGCGGATCGGCCAGAGCCAGGCGCGTCTGCGCGAGAACATGCGGGTGGTCGGCCGCGAGACCGATCTCTACGCCCGCTACCTGCGCGAACTCACCGAGCAGGAGGACCGCCTGGACGAGATCGAGCGCGAGCGGACGCGTCGCAGCCGCGAGCTGGACGACCGCCGCGGAGAGCTCCGCGAGCACATCCGCTCGATCGGCTGAGGCCGGACGCCCGGACGCAAAAAGAACAGCGGCCCGGGAACCAGTCCCGGGCCGCCGTGGATAGAGCGAAGGCTCTGAACGATCTCGGACGTATCGATCAGTCGAGGAACGCCTCGATGTTGTACGACGCCGTGTTGCCGCCGGTCGGCGTCATGATAAGCCCGTATTGGACGAGAAGCTGGTTGCGGCTGCGGCCCGTCTCCGTCTGGCTCATGTTGCGGCCGTCTTCGCCCCGATCGGCCTCGCCCGTGCCGTCATCCTCGTGGACGAACAGGTTGTCCGGCGACGTCCGGAACTGCGGCTGGGTCACGTCAGGGAAGACGAAGGTGATGTCCGTCGGCGCGAAGCTCTCCTCGAAGTCCACGTGACCATCGTTGTAGCCGACGTTGCCCTGCCAGCGGCTGCGGCTCCCGTGGAACTGCAGGGTGATCGAGTCGATGCCAAGGGACGAGTCTGCGGTCGTCGAGCCGCCCGCGCCGAGCAACTCCCACTCCTCGGAGGCATCGATGCGATCCTCGAAGGCCGGGCCGCGGTTGCCCACGACCGCGTCGGTCGAGCTGAAGGTGTTCTGCCACTTCTGGGCCCGGATGTCGATCGGCGGGGCGTGGACGTACGAGATGTTCGAGGTGCCATTGGGGAATGGCGTGCCGAGGCCGTTGTAGCCGATGTGCGAGCCGCCACTCGAGGACGCAGCGTTGAACGAGCCGCCGACGGCCTGGAAGCTCGGGTCCCAGAGGGCCTTCTCACTCCGGTCCTGATCGGAGATGATGTCGGGCTCGGTGAAGTCATAGTCCTCGTCGGCCGCGAAGACCGCGGTGTTGACCTCCGCCTCCGAGATCAGGATCTCGGTCGGCAGCCCCTCCTGCACCAGGATGGCGAAGATGTTCTGCGTCACGTCCTTCGACTTCGAACTGTTCTCCTTGATGATATCCGTATCCGACTCCGGATCGATAGTGTTGTTGGCCGAATCCAGGCGGCTCGGGAGCGGGTAGCGATCACGGTTGGCGCCCGAGAACGTGATGAGCTGCTGGACGATCGAGCGGATGTTCGCCGAGTCCTTCAGGCGGCGAGCGCTGCGGCGGGCCTGGCCCAGGGCGGGCAGCAAGATGCCGATGAGCAGCGCGATGATCGCGATGACCACCAGCAGCTCGATGAGCGTGAAGCCCTTGCGGGCACGGGGGTTCTGACTCTGCATGTGCGATTCTCCCTGCACGGGATGCTTCGTGCACGGCGCACTGCGGCGCCGCGATTCCGGCAAGCACCACGCGACGGGATCATCGGCCGAGATCGCTCTCCGCCGCGGTCCGTCGCGGTCCCGAGATCCCTGCTTGCCACCGAGGGACCCGGGCTCGTGTTGTCGGCGAAGTGGTGCGGGGAAGGCATGAGGGGGCCAACCGGCCCGATGAGTGCGATCTCTGGGATGCCCCGCGCCGCGTCGCCACGCGCGTTCATGTACGGTACGCACGCTGTTCCGCCCGTACCACAGAAGCGGTTCCATCGGATCCGCACCTCGGGCAGATATCCCAGATTTCCACCGGCGCCCCCGGCCATATACCTCCCAACTGGAGTCCCCGATGAACGCCGCCGAGATCCGTCGCCGCGTCGAAGACGCCGGACACACGTTCCCGCCCGTCGGCACGCCCGTCGCCGCTTATGTCCCGTCCCGTCGCTGCGGCCACGAGGTGTTCGTCTCGGGTCAGGTGCCGTGGGAGGAGGTCGGCAAGTCCGCGATGGCGACGGGGATCGTCCCGAGCCAGGTCGACGAGCCGACCGCCGTCCGGGCCGCCGAGCGGTGCGGGCTGTTCATCCTCTCGGCTCTCTGCGACGCGCTGGGCGAGCACGGCGAGCTCGAGCAGATGGTCAAGCTCGTCGCGTTCGTCGCCGCGACGCCCGACTACACCAACCACCCAAAGGTCGCGAACGGGGCGAGCCGCCTGATGGTCGAGGTGCTCGGCGAGGACGTCGGTCGCCACGCCCGCTCGGCGATCGGCGTGGCCTCGCTCCCGCTCGGCGTCCCGGTCGAAGTCGAGGCGATCGCGCGCGTCCGGGGGCTGTAGTGCCCGGTACGCTCTAAGTATGCCGTCCGCCGCGCTCGAGGTCGGGCTCGCAGAACGCGTCACCCGCGTCTTGGCGCTCGTGCTGCCCGCGGGCGTCGCGGCCTCCGGCATCCTGTCTGTGCGGTACGGGCTCTGGGTGCTGTACGCGACCACCCCCACGCTGCTCGCGCTGACCGTGCTCAGCTCGTCCCTGGCCGGTCGGCACCTCGCCCGCGTGCGCCGCGGCGACCTGATCGAGTGCCCGCGCTGCGGGCTCCGTTCGCGGCCACACGCGGGCGTCGCCTGCCCGGTCTGCGGGCACTATCCGCCGATCGGCCCGTCGATCGCGCCGCCGAGCGAATCGCCGATCAGCCGAAGGCCTTCTGGTAGTCCTTGATGAATCGGTCGAGCCCGATGTCGGTCAGCGGGTGGTCCATGAACTGCCGGATGACCTTCATCGGCACGGTCGCGACGTCGGCGCCGATCTGCGCGATCTCGAGCATGTGCTTCATGTGGCGGATCGAGGCCGCCAGGATCTTGCAGTCGTAGCCGTAGTTGTCGTAGACCGTCCGGATCTGCCCGATCAGCTCGGTGCCGTCCATGCCGATGTCGTCGATGCGGCCGATGAACGGGCTGACGCAGAACGCCCCGGCCTTCGCCACCATCAGCGCCTGGATCGGCTGAAAGCAGAGCGTGAGGTTGGTGCGGACGCCCTCGTCGGCGAGCGTCTTGCACGCCTTCAGCCCGTCGAGCGTGCTCGGCAGCTTGACCACGATGTTGTCCGCGATCGAGGCCCGCTCACGCCCCTCCCGGACCATGCCCTCGTAGTCGGTCGGGATCACCTCCGCCGAGACCGGGCCCGCGACGACCTCGCAGATCTCGCCCAGGCGCTTGACATAGTCGACGCCCTCCTTGGCGATCAGCGACGGGTTGGTCGTGACGCCGTCGAGCACGCCGAGGTCGTGCGCTTCCTTGATCTCATCGAGGTTGGCGGTGTCGACGTAGAGCTGCATCGGCGGCGTCCTCCGGATGGTTCTGAATCGAGGAAGCGTTCAGTCTAGGAAGCCAGCCGGTCCTTCAGCGCCCGGCGCAGGACCTTGCCGATCGGGCTGCGCGGCAGCTGCTCGGAGACGAACACGTGCTTGGGCACCTTGAAGGCGGCGAGACGCTCACGGAGGAAGTCGATCAGCTCCTGCTCGCTCGCCGTCGCGCCCTCCTCGAACTCGACGAAGAGCACGGGCACCTCGCCGCGCAGATCGTCCGCCTTCCCGACCGCCCCGGAGGCCTTCACCGCCGGGTGCGCCTCGACGGCCTCCTCGATCTCACGCGGCGCCACGTTCTCGCCGGCGACGATGATCAGCTCCTTGATCCGCCCGGTGATCGAGAGCGTCCCATCCTCGTTGATCCGGCCCTGATCGCCGGTGCGGTAGAACCCCTTCTCGTCGAACGCCGCCGCCGTGGCCTCGTCGAGCCCGAGATACCCGGTCATCTTGTTCGGGCCGTCGAGCCGGATCTCCCCGTCCTCGCCGGGCCCGACCTCCTCGCCCGTCGCCGGATCGACCACGCGCTGCACGACGTCGGGCAGCGGCGGCCCGACATGCCCGAAGCTCACGTCGTCCTGGCGCTGGCAGTGCGTCGCCGGCGCCATCTCCGTCATCCCGTAGCCCTCGACAAGGTGCCGGCCGAACTTCTCGCGGAACCGCTCATTGACCGCCCGGCTCAGCGGCTCCGAGCCGCTCACCGGCAGACGCATCGTCGCGAGGTCCTCCGGGCCCGCCTTCTTGACGCTGCAGAGCGCCGCGTACATCGAGGGCGTCCCGACGAACACCGTCGCCCGCTGCTCGCGCATCAGCTCCACCAGCCGGCGCGGCACGAAGCGGGCGGTGTAGACCACCGGCACGCCCGCCCGCAGCGGCGTCACCGTCAGGTGCGTCAGCCCGTAGCTGTGGAATTGCGGCAGCACGCCCAGCATTACGTCGCCCGGCCCGAACTCGAAACGGTCCGCGCCCTGGCGCGCGTTCGCCGCGATGGCCCGGTGGCTCTGGCGAACGCCCTTCGGTCGCCCGCTCGTCCCGCTGGTGTAGACCACGGCCGCGTCGTCCTCGCCGTCGGCGTCCGCAGGGAGCCCGACGAAGGGCACCCGCTTGAAGTTCAGGTCCTCCATCCGGACGAGCGTCTTCGCGTTGGGCTCGTGCCCCGTCGCGTCGAGCAGCACCCCGGCCGTGATGACCAGGTCGATCTCGGCGTCCCGCACGATGTAGTCGAGCTCGTCCGGCGTCAGCAGGTAGTTCAGCGGCACGATCGACCGGCCCGCCCACCAGCATCCCAAGGCCGCGATCGGGAACGCGCCGCTCGTCGGGAGCATCAGCCCGACCCGCGGGGCGTTCGTGGTCCGCTTTACCAGCCGGGCGATGTGCGCCGCGCCTGCGATCAGCTCCGCCCCCTTGTACGACCGTCGGTCGTCGTGTGCGACGACTCGGGTCGGGTATCGGAGGAGGCGAGAGAGGATGGGGCGATGAACAGATCCGGGCGGCATCCGGTTAGTTTATACTAATCGGAGCGCGCGGATTTCTGGGCGGTTGACAACCACGGCGCCGATGCGACCGTATCGCCCGTCGGAGAAGCCCGCGGATCGGATCCATCGGCCCAAGCGCCCGGCCCGAGGCCCTCATCGCGAGACCACCATGCACCGACTCGACGCGACGATCGCCGTTCTCCTCGGAGCCACCGGCCTCGCGGCCGCCCAGTCGACCGGAGGAACCGCCGCGCCCGGGGGCGGGCTCGTGATGCCGACCGGCGGCGGCGAGGGGCCCGGCGTCTACTTCATGCCGACCGAGGCCGAGCTCGAGGAGATCCGGCGACTCGGCCTCGAGCGCCGCGAGATCGAGCGTGAACTCGCCCGTCTCAAGCGCGAGTACTTCTCGACCCGCGTCCGCGAGGTCCGGGAGCTGGGCCTGGTCCGCCTCCGCGAGTTGATCAGCGAGCCGGTTTACGCCGAGCTCAGCGACACCTTCCGCACGGCGGGCGAGGACGTGCGGGCGACCATCCACGATGAGCTCGCGATCACCAACACGCACGAGTCGATCGCGACGCTCGCCTGGGACACGATCTTCGCGCGAGCGCCCGAGTGGCGCGCGGGCTCGCTCGAGCGTCTCGCCGTCGCGCTCGACGCCGACGACACCCACCGAGCGACCGTGCACGACGTGCTCCGCGTCGGGCTCGGGGACCGTGACCCGATCCTCGTCGAGCGCGCGGGCCTCGCGGCCGAGCGGCTGCGGGCGTACGAGGTCGTCCCCTCGATGATCGCGGCGCAGGTCGCGACGCCCGGACCGAACAGCAACGCCGCCCGCCGCCAACGCACCGGCGACCTTGCGTTCATCTTCGTCGGGACCCAGACAGCGTTTGTCAGTGACCAGGAGCCGGTCGTCTCGGACAGCGCCGTCGCGTTCGATCCGGAGCTCTCGGTCGTCTCCGAGGGCGTGACGCTGGTGGTGCACGACGCGGTCGCGTTCGAGTACCGCATGGGCCTGCACTACACGCTGACGCGCATGACGACCGAGGCGACGGGCGAGCCCACGAAGGCGCTCGGGTTCGAGCTCGACAAGTGGCGCGCCTGGCACGAGGAGACGTTCGAGCCTTGGCTCGCGTCGCGGCGGCTCAGCTCGTCCAGCCGATGACCGACGCCACCGCCGCCGTCGGCGTGTGGCTCAGACTGATCGCCCAACCGACGACCCCGAGCTGCGCGGCGAACTCCGCCGCCTTGCCGCTCAGGACCAGCCCCGGCGCCCCCGACTCGGCGCGGACCACCTCGGCGTCGTGCCAGCCGACGCCGCGTGCCCAGCCCGTCCCGATCGCCTTGAACGCCGCTTCCTTCGCCGCCAGCCGCGCCGCGTAGTGCTCGATGCGCCGGCCGCCCGACTCGCAGTACGAACGCTCGCCCTCGGTGAAGCAGCGCTCCAGGAAGCGTTCGCCGTGTTTCTCGAGCATCTCGGCGACGCGTGCGATCTCGATCAGATCGACGCCGTGGAGCAGCGGAGCTCTCGGCGGCGTGGTCACGCCTTCGCGGCCTTCTTCTTCGCCGGTTTCTTCTCGGTCTTCGAGTCCGGCTTGGCGTCGGCTTTGGTCGCGGTCTTCGAATCGGACTTCTTCTCGGCCGGCTTATCGTTCTCGGCCGCCTTCTTGTAGCTCTCCGAGCGGTAGTCGGTCTCGTAGAACCCGCCACCCTTGAAGAGGACCGCGCCGCCGCGGCCGATGAGCCGCTTGAGCTTCAGCTTGCCGCAGGACGGACACTTGCGGAGCGCCGCCGCCTTGATCGACTGGAACTGCTCGAACGTGTGCCCGCAGGCGTCGCAGCGGTAGTCGTAGGTCGGCACCGCTCAGCCCTCCCCCGCCGCGACGATCACCTTCGCGGGGCGGATCACGCGCTCGCCGAGGGCGTACCCGGCCTGCAGGGTCTGGATCACGCCGCCCGCCGCGACCTCGCCCGCCGGCTGCTGCATGACCGCCTCGTGGCGTCCGGGGTCGAACTCCTCGCCGGGCGCCGCCTCGATCACGACGACGCCGAAGCCGCTCAGCACGCGGAGCAGATCGTTCTTGATGACCTCGACGCCCGACTGGATCTGCTCGACGCTGACCTTCTCCGAGTCCTGCTGAAGCGCGAGATCGAAGTTGTCCATCACGCTGAGGATCGACTGCACGACGCCGGTGATTCCCTGGCGTTTGGCCTCGATCTCGTTGTTCTGGGCCCGGCGCCGGAAGTTGTGGAAGTCGGCGGCGGTGTACTGCAGCTTCTCGAGGTGCGAGTCGCGCGCGTCGGCGACCGCGATCAGCGCCGCGGCGAGATCGTCGGCGCCGGCGGGAACCTCGAGCTCGCCGGCGCGGGCCAGCGCGACGAGTTCCTCGACGTATTGCTCGGAGAGCCCCTCCTCGTGCGCCCCCTCGGGGTGGGTCGGCCGGATGGCCTCGGGCTGGTCGTGCTGTTCGTGTTCTTCTTGCCGGGCTGCCATTACTTCTTCTCGCCGCTCAGGAAATCAGAGATCTTCTGGAAGAACCCGTGGCTCTCCGGGTGCACGTCCTTGTCCTCGGTCTCGGCGAACTCGCGCAGCAGCTCTTCCTGCCGCTTGGTCAGCTTCTTCGGGATCTCGACGCGCGTCACCACGACCAGATCGCCGCGCCGCCCGCTCCGCAGGTTCGGCAGCCCGCGCCCGGAGATCCGGAAGATCGAGCCGTGCTGCGTGCCCTTCGGGACGCTCAGCGTCTCCGGCCCGTCGAGCGTCGGCGTCTCGATCTCGGCGCCGAGCGCCGCCTGCGTGAACCCGATCGGCATCTCCAAGAGAAGATGGTCGCCCTCGCGCTCGAACAGCTCGTGGTCCTCGATCCGCACCACCACGTGCAGGTCGCCCCGGATGCCCTCGCCGCTCGGGCTCAGCTCGCGCGGCGGCGGCTCGCCCTCGCCCTGCACGCGGACCGCCTGGCCGTCCTGGATGCCCGCCGGCAGCCGGACGCTCAGCTTGCGCTTCCGCGGCGAGCGCCCGCGGCTCGCGCAGGCCGGGCACTTCTCTTTGATGATCGTGCCCAGTCCCCGGCACTGCGGGCAGGCGGTGACCATGCGGAACATCCCGCCCAGGCCCGCCTGCTGCACCTTGCCCTGGCCCTGGCAGGTCGGGCAGCGCTCGGGCGTCGTGCCCTCCTTGGCGCCCGATCCCGTGCAGATCTCGCAGACGTCGAGGCGTGTGAACTCGACGTCGCGCTCGACGCCGCTCAGGACATCCTCCAGCTCGAGCACGACCTCGGTCTCCAGGTCGTGCCCGCGCGCGACGCGCGGGCGGCCCCGGGCGCCGGCGAAGCCGCCCCCGGCGTTGCCCCCGAAGATGTCGTTGAACATCGAGAAGATGTCCTCGACGTTCATCCGGCTGAAGTCGTGGGCCGCGGCCCCGCCGCCGCGGACGCCCTCGTGCCCGAACTGGTCGTAGCGCTGGCGCTTCTCCTGGTCGGAGAGGATCTCGTAGGCCTCGGCGGCTTCCTTGAACTTGGCCTCGGCCTCGGCGTCGCCCGGGTTGCGGTCCGGGTGGTGCTTCATCGCGAGGCGGCGGTAGGCGCGCTTGATGTCCTCCGCGTCCGCGGACTTCTCAACGCCGAGGATCTCGTAGTAGTCGCGTGTGGTGGGCATGTCAGGCACCGGGCACCGGGCATCGGGCATCGGGGCATTGATTGATCACGATTCGCCTCTCCGCTGCCTGTCGCCCGATTACTGATGCCCAACCCAATCGCCCCCCACCGGTCTCCCGGCGGGACGGCGGGATCGATCAGCTCACCGCGCCGACGGCCGGCTCGGTGTCTTCCTTCAGCTCGGTCACCATCACGTCGGTCGTCAGCATCAGCCCCGCGACCGACGCGGCGTTGACGATCGCGCTCTTGGCGACCAGCGCCGGGTCGATGATGCCCGACTTGACCAGGTCGGTGTAGTCGCCGGTCGCGGCGTTCAGGCCGACCGCGCCCTCGCTCTCGGCGATGGTCTCGACCGCCAGGTCGCCGTCGAAGCCGGCGTTCAGGGCGATCTGGCGGGCCGGGGCCTCCAGCGAGCGGGCCAGGATCTCGAAGCCGAAGCGCTCGTCGTTCTTGATCCGCTTGGCGCCGGCCTCGACCGCGTCGACCGCGCGGATCAGCGCGACGCCGCCGCCGGGGACGTAGCCCTCCTTGGCGGCCGCGCGGGTCGCGTGCAGGGCGTCCTCGACGAGGTCCTTGGCGGCCTTCTGGGCCTGCTCGGTCGCGCCGCCGACGCTGATGATCGCGACGCCGCCGGTCAGCTTGGCGTGGCGCTCCATCAGCTTCTCCTTGTCGTAGTCGCTGGTGGACTTCTCGTGCTGGGCCAGGATCTGGTCGGCCCGCGCGGTGATGTCCTTCTTCTTGCCGGCGCCCTCGATGATGGTCGTGTCGTCCTTGGTCACGACGATCTTCTTGGCCTTGCCGAGCTCGGAGATCTCGACCGACTCGAGCGAGCGGCCCAGGTCCTCGGCGAGGTAGACGCCGCTGGTGAGGATCGAGATGTCCTCGAGCATCGCCTTGCGCCGGTCGCCGAAGCCCGGGGCCTTGACGGCGCAGATGTTCAGCGTGCCGCGGAGCCGGTTGACCACGAGCGCCGCGAGCGCCTCGTTCTCGACGTCCTCGGCGATGATCAGCAGCGGCTTGCCGGTGCCGGCGATCTTGTTCAGCAGCGGCAGCAGGTCGGGCAGGTTGCTGATCTTCTTCTCGTGGATCAGGACGTACGCGTCCTCGAGCACCGCCTCGCCGGTCTTCGGGTCGGTCATGAAGTACGGCGAGAGGTAGCCCTTGTCGAACTGCATGCCCTCGACGTAGTCGAGCGTGGTCTCGGCGCTCTTGCCGTCCTCGACCTCGACGACGCCCTCGGCCCCGACCTTGGCGATCGCCTCGGCGATCAGCTCGCCCACGTTCTCGTCGTGGTTGCTCGAGACGGTAGCGACCTTGCGGTAGTCGGCCTTGCCGCGGCACGGCGTCGCCAGGCCGTCGATCGCCTCGGCGGCGATCTCGGCGGCGCGGTTGATGCCGCGCTGCAGGTGGACCGGGTTGGCGCCGGCCTGGACGTGCTTGAGGCCCTCGTTGAAGATCGCCTGGGCGAGGACGGTGGCGCAGGTCGTGCCGTCGCCCGCCTTGTCGGCGGTCTTCTTGGCGACCTGGTGGACCATCTTGGCGCCCATCGACTCGAACGGGTCGGGCAGCTCGATCTCCTTGGCGACCGAGACGCCGTCCTTGGTGACGTGCGGACCGCCGTAGGACTTCTCGATGACGACGTGTCGTCCCGATGGCCCCATCGTGCAGCGCACGGCGTCGGCGAGCCGGTCCACGCCCTTCTTCATCTCGAGGAGGGCGGAGGTGTCGAACATGATCTGTTTCTTGCTCATCTGGCAACTCCTTCGGAGTTGGGCAATGGGGAATGGGCAATGGGCATCAGGCCCGATCCGCCAAGCTCCTGATCAATCCTGAAAGTACTTTCGCGGCCGAATCGATCTGCTCGCGAACCCCGGCGGCCGCGTCCCCCGTGAGGTAGCCGAGCCGCTCTGCGATGATGACCTGTGTTTCCACTTCGAACAGCGAGCCCCGCGCGACGCGCAGGAAGCGCTGGTAATCCTGGGCCGAGCCGCGGCCGTAGCCCTCGGCGATGTTGCTCGGGATCGACACGGCCGATCGCCGGATCTGGCTGACCAGCCCGAAGCGCTCGTCGGCCGGGAACGAGGACGAGCAGCGGTAGACGAGCTCGACGAGCGCCATCGCCCGCTGCCACGCGACGAGATCGCGGTAACTGCGGATGGCTTCGTCCGACCCATTGCCCACTGCCCATTCCCCATTGCCCGCTCAGCCCTCGATCACCCCGAGCAGCTCCGTCTCCCGCAGGATCAGGTGCGACTCGCCCTTGAGCTCGATCTCCGTCCCGGCGTACTTGCCGTAGACGACGGTGTCGCCCTTCTTCACGACCGGCTTGGCGCGCTGGCCGTTGTCGAGCAGCTTGCCCGGCCCGGCGGCGACGACCTTGCCCTGGATGGGCCGCTCCTTGCTGGCCTCGGGCAGGTAGAGGCCCGAGTCGGTCATGTTGTCCTTCTCGATCGGCTTGACGAGGATCCGGTCCTCGAGCGGTTTGACTGCCATGCTGTGCTCCTCGGTCGGCGCGGCGATGCCGCGATGTATTCGTGTGTTCGAACCCGCGGTCTAGAACCCCATGCCGCCCATGCCCGGCATGCCTCCCATGCCGCCCATGCCGCCCATGCCGCCCATGCCACCCATGCCGTCCATGCCCGGGGCGCCGGCCGGGGCCGCGTCCTTGGGCTCGGGGCGCTCGGTCACCAGGCAGTCGGCGGTCAGCAGCACCGTCGCGACGCTCGAGGCGTTCTGCAGCGCGCTGCGGTCGACCTTGGCCGGCGTGATCACACCGGCCGCGATCAGGTCCTGGTACGCGCCGGTCAGGGCGTTGAAGCCGTAGTTCACGCCCTCGTCCTCGCCCTCCTCGACGCGGCTGACGACGACCGTGCCGCGGGCGCCGGCGTTGTCGGCGATCGTCCGCAGCGGCACGCCCAGGGCGCGGTAGACGACGTTCTGGCCGCAGGCGACGTCGTAGGTCGAACGCCCGGCGTCCTCGGCGGTGACGTCGGTCGACTTGCCGAAGACCGATTTGTGGGCCTTGAGCTTCGCCACCGCCGAGCGGGCGCGGATGAAGCTGACGCCGCCGCCGGGGACGATTCCTTCGTCGAGCGCGGCGCGGGTCGCGTGCAGGGCGTCCTCGACGCGGGCCTTCTTCTCCTTGAGCTCGGCCTCGGACGCGGCCCCGACCTTGATCTGGGCGACGCCGCCGGCGAGCTTGGCGAGGCGCTCCTGAAGCTTCTCGCGGTCGTAGTCGCTGGTCGAGTTGTCGATCTCGCGGCGGATCTGCTCGATGCGGGACTGGATGTCCTGGCTCGAGCCGGCGCCCTCGACGATGGTCGTGTTGTCGCTGTCGACCTCGACCTTCTTGGCGAGGCCGAGGTCGGCCATCTCGACGTCGTCGAGGCTGACGCCCAGGTCCTTCATGATGGCCTTGCCGCCGGTGAGGACCGCGATGTCCTCGAGCATGGCCTTGCGCCGGTCGCCGTAGCCCGGGGCCTTGACCGCGCAGACCTGGAGCGTGCCGCGGAGCTTGTTGATGACCAGCGTGCTGAGGGCCTCGCCGGTGATGTCCTCGGCGATGATCAGCAGCGGCTTCTTGGCCTTCATCACCTTCTCGAGCAGCGGCACGAGCTTGGCGACGTTGTCGATCTTGTCCTCGTGGACCAGGACCAGGGCCTTGTCAAACTCGACGGCCATGTCGTCGGCGTCGGTCACGAAGTTGGCCGAGAGGTAGCCGCGGTCGAACTGCATGCCCTCGACGACCGAGATCTCGGTCTCGAGGCTCTTGCCCTCCTCGACCGTGATGACGCCGTCCTTGCCGACCTTGGCGAACGCCTCGGCCATGATCTTGCCGACCTCGGTGTCGTTGTTGGCCGAGATGCTGGCGACGTTCTGGATGTCGCTCTTGCTGGCGTGGTCGACCGGGGTCGCCATCTTGTCGATGGCGGCGGCGCCGGCCTTGACGCCTTCCTTCATGCCGCGGACCAGGGCGTTGGCGTCGACGCCCGCGGCGATGTAGCGCAGGCCCTCGCGGAAGAGCGCCTCGGCGAGCACCGTGCTGGTGGTCGTGCCGTCGCCCGCGTCGTCGGAGGTCTTGCTGGCCGCCTCCTTGACGAGCAGGGCGCCCATGTTCTCCGTCTTGGTCGCCAGCTCGATCTCCTCGGCGACGGTGACGCCGTCCTTGGTGACCGTCGGGCCGCCCCAGGACTTGTCGATCACCGCGTTGCGACCGCGGGGGCCGAGGGTGGCCTTGACGGCCTTGGCGAGTTTCTCCACCCCGGCCAGCAGCTGCTGGCGGGCCTCGAGATCGAACGTCAGGTCTTTCGTTGCCACGTGTGCTCCTCCGCCGAAGGGGCCGCGTCCGGGCGGTCCCGATCGGCTCCGGGTGCTTGTGAAGTCCTGCCGCGGCAGCGCGGCGTGCGGAGGGACAAGGCAACGCCGGTGCCAATCCGCTCGGACCGCGATCCGGGCCGCCGGCGGCGGGTTCCCTGCCACGCCCGCGCGGGGCGCGCCGGACGCTGCCACTGTGGCAGGCGGGTGGGTTCGGCCGACACAGGGAGAGGTACCACGGCTCGTGGTACGCGGACGCCGACCCCGCTACGATCGGCTCTCTGGCGGCACAAGCCGTCCCGAGACAGCCGGCCCGGAGACCGCCGTGACGCTCGCGACGACCGACCTCAACAGCTACCTCCCGATCGGCCTGATGGTGCTGGCCGCGATCACGTTCGGCGTGGGCAACGTCGTGCTGACGACGCTGCTCGGGCCACGCCGCAAGGGCGAGCGGAAGGCCGAGGCATACGAGTCGGGCATGAACCCGATCGGGACCGCCCGCAAGCGGTTCAACGTTCGGTTCTACCTGATCGCGATGGTCTTCCTGGTCTTCGACGTCGAGGTCATCTTCCTGTACCCCTGGGCGGCGACGTTCGGGAGCCTGGAACCGGGGGGCTCCGACAGCTTGCTCTGGCTGGCCCGGATCCTCTTCTTCCTCTTCACGACCGTGGTCGCGTACCTGTACGGCTTCCGCAAGGGCGTCTTCCGCTTCGACTGATCCCCGTCGAGGGATCGTCCCCACACCGAGACCGGCGGAGCGCCCGTGAGCGCCGTCGTGTGCGCACAGCGGGCGGCAAGTGCGGCCAGGATCCGTCCGATGACCGGCGAGAGGGCACGGACGTCCCGGAGCTGTCAGCGGTGTCGCAGCAATCACTCGAGATCGAGACAAGACTGCAAGCGCTGGTGCGCGACCGGCTCTTCACGCCCCATTTCCAGCCGATCATCGACCTCCGGCGCGGCACGATCGCGGGCTACGAGTGCCTGACGCGCCCCTCGCCCGACAGCGGCTTCGCCCGACCCGACGAGCTCTTCAACGCCGCGGAGTCCTGCGGCATGGTCTGGCCGGTGGAGAGCGCGACGCAGCTCGCGGCGCTGCGGGGCTACTCCGAACGGATCGACAGCGGGCTGGTCTTCGTCAACTGCTCCCCGTCGCTGCTGCTGGACAGCCGGTTCGTCGCGTCGATCGAGTCGGTGATGGATTGCTCGCCGGCGATGACGCCCGCGCGGGTCGTCTTCGAGATCACCGAGCGCGGCGACCCGGGCCAGGACGAGGCGCTTCGGGCCCGGTGCCGCCAGCTGATGGGCCTGGGCTTCCAGATCGCGATCGACGACGTCGGGGCCGGGACGAGCGGGCTGAACAGGATCATGCGTCTGCGTCCGGGCTGGCTGAAGCTCGATCGAGATCTCATCGCGGAGATCGACGGCGACCCGGTCCGCGAGAACCTCGTGCGGTTCATGCTGCAGTTCTCGAAGCTCAGCGGCGTGCGGCTGATCGCCGAGGGCATCGAGCGCCGCGAGGAGCTGGACCGGCTGATCGCGATCGGGGTCGCGTACGGCCAGGGCTACCTCTTCGGGAGGCCGGCGGCGGTGCCGGGCGTCGATCAGGAGGAGCTCGACCAGCTGAGAGCCAAGATCTCGGATACGAGCAGCTCGCGCGTGCTCTCCGCGCTCGGAGACGTCATCGGCCCGATGTCGCGCCCCTGCTGCGTGGCGGATCCCAACTCGACAATCGGAGAAGCCGCGGCGGCGCTGCGGAGCAGCCCGGGCGCGTGCGGCATGCTTGTGGAGTGCGCCGCCGGATCGCACTGGATCGACCGCGAGACCACCGAGCGCGAGGCCGACGCGGGGCGCAAGGAAGAGAAGCTGGTCCGGCTGGGCGAGCCGACGGGCGTGCCGATCGACGCGTCCACGCCGCTGGCGGACGCGCTCCAGATGCTCGCTTCGCGTCAGCTTCCCATCTCCACGCCGCTGCCGGTGCTTCGCGGCGACCAGGTCATCGGTGTCGTGAATCCGACGGACGTGCTCTTCCGCTCGGCGCTCGAGATGCGCACGGTTCGCTCGCGCCGTTCGCCGCTGACCGGCCTGCCCGGACGGGTCGCGTGCGAGGAGCTGATGCAGCGGCACTTCCTGAACCGGGCCGAGGGCGTCGGGATCATCTTCGCGGATCTGCGCAACTTTTCGGAGTTCAACGAGACGTTCGGCTTCGACCTCGGGGACGACGTGGTGCGCGAGCTGGTCGCGTCGGTCGCAGAGGGGTTCGACGACCTCGGGACCGTGCCCGAGACCGCGTTCGTCGGCCACCAGGGGGACGACCGGCTGATCATCGTCGGTTCGAACGACTGCATCGAGAGGCTCGCCCCTCGGATCGTGGCCCGGTTCCGCGACCGGCTGGCGCCGGTGCTGCGATCGGCGATCGTCGCGCGCGACGAGCGACGCGCGCTCCCGGCGGTCGGCGTCCGGCTGCTGATCGAGGACGACGCGTTCTTGCATCACCGGAACGCCCGAGAGCTGGTCAAGACCGAGCGCCTCCTGCGTCGACTGGCGG
The DNA here is from genome assembly GCA_038521625.1 of Planctomycetota bacterium. Classification (GTDB taxonomy): domain Bacteria; phylum Planctomycetota; class Phycisphaerae; order Phycisphaerales; family UBA1924; genus JBCBKP01. The sequence continues at coordinate 11,764 of JBCBKP010000008.1, read as the reverse complement.
ATGAGCAGATCACGCGCGCGCCCAACGCGCCCGGCTGGGTCGTCCGCCGGCCGGCCGAGGACGGCGAGCTGGCCGCGGCCTGAGCCGTACAGTGCGTCCATGCGAGGCGCGAGCGCGAGAGTCCCGAGAGCCATGATCGCCGTGGGCTGCCTGGCCCTGCTGATCGTCTCGGCCGGGCTGAGTCCGAGCGACGCGGGCCACGGCACGCACACGAGACTGGGTCTGCCGGCGTGCGGCTGGGCGGTGGCGTTCGACGCGCCCTGCCCGACGTGTGGGATGACGACGGCGTTCGCCCACGCGGCGACCGCCGACGGGTGGGCGTCCCTCTCGGCACAGCCCGCGGGTGCGGCGATGGCGGTTCTGACCGCCGCGGGCCTCTTCGGCGGCCTGCACGGGGCGCTCGGGGGGGCGCGCGTCGAGGGCGTCTTTGCGTGGATGGTCACGAAACCGGCCCTGGTCACGGCCTCGGCGGTCGTCCTGGTGGCCTGGGCGTGGAAATGGGTGACGTGGGCTGGCCTCTGAGGGCCGAACCGGCGGGGCAAGGGGAACCGCCCGGGGGTCGCGGGCGATATAGACTGTCACGATGCCTCACCGACGCGTTCCCGCTGTGGTTCTGTCGATCGCCTGCCTGTTCGTCGTGCCGGCGTGCGCGATCGTGGGCTTCGCCGGCGCGATGTACGAGTCGTATCAGCTGACCGGGAGCACGACCTTCCCGGCCGAGTATGAGGGGCTTCGCGGCAGGACGTACGCCGTGATCGTCTCGACCGACCGGGTGATCGAGGCGGAGCACCCGGGCGTGGTCGGGTACCTGACCGGACGCCTGAACCGGCTCCTCTACGAGAACGCCGAGCCGAGCTACTGGATCCCCACCGATCGGCTCCTGGGATACCTCTACGACCGGCCGTCGTGGAACGCGATCCCGCGCGATGAGTTGGCGCAGGACTTGGGCGTCGAGCGGCTCGTTGTCCTCGATCTCGCGGAGTTCCGGACGATCGAGTCCGGGAACCCCTACCTCTGGAACGGCGCCGCGGAGGGGACACTCCGGGTCTACGAGAGCGACTCGGCCGCGCCGAGCGAGCCCGTCCTCGAGGCGACCTTCCGCGTGACATTCCCCGACGGCGACGCGATGCTCAAAGAGCGGATGCCCGAGGAGCTCGTGATGACCGAGCTGGCGAACCGGCTCAGCAACAGATCGGCCTGGCTCTTCTATGAGCACGATGAACCCAATGCGATCACGTACTGAACCCTCCGGACCGCGGCGATCACGATTGCTTCTGGCGGCGGTTGCCTCGCTGGTGGTCCTCGCGGGGTGCAACATCGTTGGGCCCATGTACTATCTCGCCGCAGGCCCGGGAGATGTCGAGGCGGTGTACACGCTCGACCGCAGCCGGCCGACACTGCTCTTCCTCGACGACCCGGCGTCCCTCGTGCCGACCCGCCGAGCCCGCGCGGAGATCATGCGGCTCGCCGGTGAGATCCTGATCGAGAAGAACAAGCTCGATGAGGACGCCCTGGTCGACTCGGGAACCGCGACCGCGCTCGCGCTCCGGGAGAGTGCCGAACAGCCGATGAGCATCACCGAGCTCGGCGATGCGGTCGGCGCCGAGGTCGTCGTGTACGCCGCCGTCACCGCCTTCGAGGTGCAGGCGGGCCGGACCGACACCGGGCGTGCGACGTCGACGCTTCAGATCATGATCATCGACGTCACGACCGGCGATCTGCTGTGGCCGGAAGAGATGACCAGCGGTGTGAGCGCCCGGCGCGGCGAGTCGATGTCGGTGTCGCTGCCGCTCCGCGGGACCGTCGCCATCGGGCTGGGCCGCGAGGAGTCGCGTCGGATCGAGATGGAGCTCGCCCAGAAGACGGGCACCGCCATCGCCGAGCTGTTCTATAACGTCGAGATTCCACTGAGTTCGCGCCGTTGAGCGTGCTGCATGTCGTCCGGCCGCCGGTCGGACGATCGTCGCGCGTCGCGGATGAAGAGACCCTCCTCGGCTGCGCGGCGGCCGCTTGTGCGGATGATGCGGTCTGCGTGATCGGCGGAGACCGGGCGGTCGGGTTCGCCTCCGCCTGCCGGCTGCGGGTGACGCACTCCACCACGGGCTCGCTCGCCGCCTCACGCCTGGCCGCCCGATGCGTGCGTGCCGTTCGGTGGGACCTCGGAGAGTCCATTCCCGCCGAGGCGGGGGCGACACCCACGCCCCGGGACCACGCCCGGTCGATGCTCGCGCTCGCGCCGGATGAGATCGCGATCGCGGCCTTCAGCGCCCGCCCCGGGACCGTCGACGCCTCCATGATCGTGTTTCTCCTCGGTGCGCTCGAGCTCGCCGGGCACCGGCTCGCCGCGGTTGTCCCCGCGGACTCGCTCCACGGCGGGAGCGCGGCTCGCCTCGCCCGCGAGGTCGGGCTCCGCATGCGGATCGTCGGCCACGCCCTCCCGCTGTCGGCGGTCATGTCGGGCCTCGACCTGCTCCTGGAAGACTTCGCCGCACGTGAGACGCTGCGCCCGCGCGTCGACGGGCCGCTGAGACGACTCGCCGAGCGGCTCGGCCTCCGCATCGTCGCCGCGAGGCGGCCCGTTTCGCTCGACGGTCTCACCCCGCCCCCGCTGGACCTGCGGGCCGCGGTCGGGGAGGCGCACGCCGCGCTGTCGGCGCGATAGCCTCGGGCGATGGTCGAGCAAGGTCGAGTCTGCTTCGTGTGCCTGGGCAACATCTGCCGGTCGCCGCTGGCCGAGGGCATCTTCCTCGATCTGCTCGAGCGTCGCGGGCTGCACGATCTCTTCGAGGTCGACTCCTGCGGCACCGGGAGCTGGCACATCGGTGAGCGGCCCGACCCCCGCGCCCTCGCGGTCGCCGAGAAGAACGGCGTGCGGCTGCCCTCGCGCGGCCGCCAGTTCGCCCGGGGCGACGACGAGCGGTTCGATCTGTTCGTCGTGATGGACAGCTCGAATCACCAGAACGTCATCGCGATGGGCGCGACCGAAGGGAAGGTTCGGATGATGCGGAGCTTCGACGCCTCGGGCGCGACGAACCCGAGCTGTGCGCTCGACGTGCCGGACCCGTACTTCGGCGGCCCCGAGGGGTTCGACGAGGTATTCGAGATGCTGCGCCGTGCGTGCGAGGGCCTCCTGGATGACCTGCTCGCAGGTCCGCCGAGCGATCCGGACGCCGACCGGAGCTGATCACTCGGCCAGCGCGCAGACCGCGCCCGCGGGATCTTCGATGATGCAGATCCGCGACCCGGCATCGCCGATCGGGCCGTTGACAATTCTGCCGTTCAGCGCGACGCACCGCTCGAGCGCGTGGTCGAGGTTCTCGACCTTGATGTAGACCATCCAGACCGGCGGGATCCCGGTGTTCACGCCGCGCGCATGGCAGACGCCCGCCTGCGTCTGGCCGTCGGGCGTGTTCATGTTGAAGTCCTCGTACCCGCCCATGTCGACGCCGTCGGGCCGCCAGCCGACAACGGCGCGGTAGAAGTCGCGCACGGTCTCCGCCTCCGGCACCGTGAGATCGTGCCACAAGATGCGGCCTTGGTTCTGGTCGGTCATGCAGGGCCCCCTCCCGGCTCGAGCGTACCAGAACCGAACGCCGGAACCGAGGGGGCTGCCCGAGCGATCAGCGGTTCTTGGTGCCCCGCAGGACGCTGGTCTGCTGGCCGGAGAAGCCCCAGTTGTCCTCGTCGATCTCGTCGATCACGATGTGCGTGTGGGCGGGGTCCTTGCCGAGAACGCTGACCATGGTCTCGGTCATCTGGCGGATGATCTCCGCCTTCTGCTCGTCGGTGATCGCGGGCGTGACCTTGACGTTGATGAAGGGCATGCGTGGCTCCGGTCTCATAGCTCGAGGAGCATCCGGGCCGGGCTCTCGAGCGCTTCCTTGATGTGGACCAGGAACCGCACCGCACCGGCGCCGTCGACGACCCGGTGGTCGTAGCTGAGCGCGAGGTACATCATGGGGCGCAGCGCGACCTCGCCGGGCTTCTCCGGGTGCTCGACCGCTCGCTTCTTGATCGCGTGCATGCCGAGGATCGCCGACTGCGGCGGGTTCAGGATCGGGGTGGACATCAGGCTGCCGAACACACCGCCGTTGGTGATCGTGAATGTGCCGCCCTGCATCTCCTCGAGGCCGAGCTTGCCGTCCTGCGAGCGGACGGCGAAGTCCTTGATCGTCGCCTCGATCTGGGCGAACGACATCGACTCGGCGTTGCGGAGAACCGGGACGACGAGCCCCTTCGGGCTGCTGACCGCGATCGCCACGTCGCAGTAGTCGTGGTGCTGGAGCGCCGGGGCGCCGCCCTCGCCCCGGACGATGTAGCTGTTGATCGCGGGGTAGGCCCTGAGCGCTCCGCACACGGCCCTGACGAAGAAGCTCATGAATCCGAGGTTCACGCCGTGCTTCTCGCCGAAGCTCTCCTTGTGCTGCTTGCGGAGCGCCATCACCGAGGTCATGTCGACCTCGTTGAAGGTCGTGAGCATCGCGGCGGTTTGCTGGGCCTCGACCAGCCGGCTGGCGATCTTCTGCCGCATGGGCGACATCTTCTCGAGGCTGGTGCCGCGGGCGATCCCCGGCGCCGGTGCGGACGAGGCCGGCGCGCCGGTCGAGCCCGCGGACTGCACCGCCGCGAGCACGTCCTGCTCTCGGATGCGACCGCCCGCGCCGGTCCCGTGGACCGTTCTCAGATCGACCTGGTTCTCCGCGGCGAGCTTCCGGGCAAGGGGCGTCGCGTGCACGTCGTCCGCGGTCGTCGGGGCCGCCCCGTTGGAGCCCCCGGGCGCGGGCGTCGCGGCGCCGTTCGCCCGGGCCGGCGTCTCCGGCTGCTTGCTCGGCGCCTCGGCGATCGCGGTCGCCGCGGCGGGCTGTTTCGGGGCGTCCCCGCCCTCGCTGGCGGCGGCGCTCGCCGGCGCGGCGGCGCCCGATCGCTCGGCGGACTCGTCGATCGATCCGACGACCGCGCCGACGTCGACCTCGTCGCCCTCGCGCGCGCCGTGCTTCACGACCCCGGCGGCGGGCGCCGGGACCTCCATCGTGATCTTGTCGGTCTCGAGTTCGAGCACGGTCTCGTCGCGCTCGACCCACTCGCCCTCGGCCTTGGTCCAGGCGGCGATGACGCCGCTCGTGACCGATTCGCCGACCTCCGGGATGACGATGTCCGTGGGCATGGCTTCTATTCGCTCCTCAGCGAGCCGATCGTGCTCGCCTCACTTGCTTGCCACTTTCCGCCGCCTGCCGCCGCCGCTCGATCGCTTGTTCGACGCGGGCGTCTTCCGCTCGGCCGACCCGGCCGGCTCGGCCGGAGGTCCTACGGCCTCGGAGATCACGGCCTCCTGCTCCTGCTTGTGCACCTTCTTCGATCCGACCGCGGGAGAGGCCGACGCCGGGCGTCCGATGTACCGCGGACGCGGGCGCCCGAGTTCGGTCTCCACGCGGTCGGCGACGTGCAGGTAAGCGCCCATGTTCCGGGGCTCTTCCTGCGCATAGACCAGTTCGGCGCCCTGCTGGTACGACTCGATGATCGACCGGGCGAGCTCGGTGTGAAACGGGTAGAGCTGCTCGACCCGCACGATCGCCGTGTCCCACTGCTCCCGCGCGTCGCGGCGTTCCGCGAGCTCGTGGTAGAGCTTGCCGGAGCAGAGCACGATCCGCTCCACACGCTTGCGGTCGATCTCTTTGCCCGCTCGCGGGTCGTCGAAGATCTCGCGGAAAGACCCGGCGAGCACCTCGTCGATCGTGCCGGTCGGCACACGGAGGTAGCTCTTCGGTGTCATGACGACGAGCGGCTTGCGGAAGCCACGCTTGAGCTGGCGTCTGAGCAGGTGGAACATCTGCGGGCCGGTGCTCGGGTAGGCGACCTGGACGTTGCTCGCACCGCAGAGCTCGAGGAATCGCTCGAGCCGCGCGCTGCTGTGCTCGGGCCCCTGGCCCTCGTAGCCGTGCGGGAGCAGCATCACCAGCCCGCTCCAGCGCTCCCACTTCTGCTCGGCCGACGCGATGAATTGGTCGATGATGACCTGGGCGCCGTTGACGAAATCGCCGAACTGCGCCTCCCAGAGCACGAGCCCGTCCGGGTCGGCGAGCGAGTAGCCGTACTCGAAGCCGAGCACGCCGAACTCGCTCAGCGGGCTGTCCAAGACGCTGAGCTTGGCCTGCCGCGCCCGCCCGTCATCGCCCTCGCTGCCCGGGGCGGCGTCGGTGCCGAGGACGCCGAGATCGCGCATGTGATTGATCGGGATATAGGGCTCGCCCGACTCGGAGTCGCGGAGGACGGCGTGGCGCTGGCTGAACGTGCCGCGCCGGCTGTCCTGACCGGAGAGCCGGATCGGGTGCCCCTCGAGCAGCAGCGAGCCGAACGCGAGCAGCTCCGCGTCGGCGTGGCTGAGCTCGCCGCCGTCTTTGAGCTCGCCGCGCTGCTTGAGCAGCTTCTCGAGCTTGCGGTTGATGTTGAACCCGTCCGGGACCTTCGAAAGCGCGTCGCAGATCTCCGCCAGCGTCTCGCGACCGATGCCGGTCTCGGGGCCGCCGAACTCGAACTCCTGCGTCATCCCGGCCCAGCGGGCGCTGCCCGGGTCGATCGTCGGGTCGTGCGGCGATTCCTTGACCAGCTTCTGGGCCTGATTGAGCGCCTCGTCGAGGCGGAGCCTGATCGCGTGCACATCGGCCTGGTTGATCACCTGCTCCGCGAGCAAGCGCTCCGCGTACATCGTCAGGACGCTCTGCTTGTCCTTGATCCGCTTCACGAGCAGGGGCTGCGTGAAGCTCGCCTCGTCCTGCTCGTTGTGGCCGAACTTGCGGTAGCACTGCAGGTCGATGAATACGTCCCGCTGGAATTCCTGGCGGTACTCCATCGCGAAGCGGGCGACCGAGACGACGGCCTCGGGATCCTCGCCGTTGACGTGGAAGATCGGCGCGTCGATCGCCTTGCCGATGTCGGTGCAGTAGCGGCTCGAACGCCCGTCCTCCGGGATGGTCGTGAACCCGATCTGGTTGTTGACGACCACGTGGACCGTGCCGCCGGTCGTGTACCCCTCGAGCTCGCTGAAGTTCAGGCACTCGGCCACGACGCCCTGGCCGACGATGGCGGCGTCGCCGTGCATCAGCACCGGGATCACGCGCGAGCGCTCGCTGTCGGCGCGGAGCGCCTGCTTCGCCCGGCAACGTCCGAGCACGACCGGGTCGACCGCCTCGAGGTGGCTGGGGTTGCTGGCCATCGCGAGGTGCAGCATCCGGCCGTTGGGGTAGCGGCGGGTGCCCGAGTAGCCGCGGTGGTACTTGACGTCGCCGCCGCCGTCCTCGTAATCGTCGAGCCAGGCCTCCTCGAACTCCGTGAAAATCTGCTGGTAGCTCTTGCCGAGCGTGTTGTTCAGAACGTTGAGCCGCCCGCGGTGGGCCATGCCGAGCACGACCTCCTCGACCCCCAGGTCGCTCGCGGTCTCGAGCAGCTTGTCGAGCAGCGGGATCAGGCTCTCCGATCCCTCGAGGCTGAACCGCTTCTCGCCGGGGTACCGCTTGCCGAGGAACCGCTCGAACAGCTCCGACCGCGTCAGCAGCTCGAGCAGGTGCGCCTTCTCCCCCCGGGTCATCTCGAACCCGCCGCCCGACGACTCGAACCGGTCGATCAGCCAGCCCCGTCGCTCGTCGTCCTGGATGTGCATGAACTCGACACCGATCGACCCGCAGTAGATCGTGCGGAGGCGGTCCATGACCTCGCGCAGCGGTGTCTCGCCCTGGTATCCGATCGCCGTCGCGTCCACCGGACGGTCGAGGTCGGCGCTCTGCATCCCGTGGTAGCCGAGCGAGAGCGAGTCCGGCTCGGTGGCGTGCCGGCCGAACGGGTCGAGCCTGGCCGCCAGGTGGCCGTGATCGCGGAATGCGCCGATGAGGTCGTCGACGACGGCCTGCCAGTGGCTCGCGCGGCCGGCCGGCTGGCCGGTGACCGGCGTGATGATCGCACGCGACGCCTCGATCCGTGCGCCGTTGGCGGAGACCGGCGTCGCCGCGGCAGGGATCTGACCCGGAACCTGACCCGGAACCTGGGCCGGAATCGGAACCGGGCTCTGGGAAGGCAGCTCGACGGGCGCGGGCGGGGGGGGCTCGCCCTCGCCCGCGAGTCGCACCGAGCCCGCCAAAGCGAGATCGAACCCCGCGAAGAACAGCCGCAGATCCGCTGAGACCGACGACGGATCCTGTTGGTACTGCTGGTATTGCGCCTCGAGGTACTCGGGGCTCCAACTGTTCAACGCTGGCGGGACGGCCCGCGGTGCCGTGGACATCGCAATCCTCGCTCGACGGCGCCCGTGAGGACGAACCGGTTCACGAACTCGCCCGCTCGGCCCGGCTTCGGGCGTCCGGGAAGTCTACCCACGCGTATCGGTCCAAACGCGCCCGACCTCCACTTCTCGGGGGCGGTTTCGGCGGGTTCCAGCCGCGTTGTGTTCGGATCCGTGCCCGGATCGACGCGCAGATCCGTCCTCCCCCCTTCGGGCCGGGCATTCGGTCGGTCCGGGGGTCGCGATCGCTCGGTCAGCCGAACCGCCCGGTGACGTACTGCTCGGTCTCGGTCAGCCTCGGGTTCTGGAAGATCCGATCGGTCGGGCCGTACTCGACCAGCCGCCCGAGGTACATGAAGGCCGTCATGTCGCTGACGCGGGCCGCCTGCTGCATGTTGTGCGTTACGATCAGCACGGTGTACCGGCTTGAGATCTCGTGGATCAGCTCCTCGATGCGCGCCGTGGCGATCGGATCGAGGGCCGAGCAGGGCTCGTCGAGGAGCAGGACCTCCGGGTCGGCCACGATCGCCCGGGCGATGCAGAGCCGCTGCTGCTGCCCGCCCGAGAGCCCCATCGCCGATTCGTCGAGCCGGTCCTTGACTTCCTTGAGCAGCGCCGAGCCCTCGAGGGCCTCCTCGCACGCCTCTCGCAGCACGCTCCGCCGCCGCTCGCCGTCGATGCGGAGCGGGTACACGACGTTCTCGAAGATCGACATCGGGAACGGGTTGGGCTTCTGGAACACCATGCCCAGCCGCTTGCGGAGCTCGATCACGTCCACGCCGGGACCGTAGATGTTCTCGCCCGCGAGATTGATCGCCCCCTCTGTGCGGACGCCCTCCACGAGATCGTTCAGCCGGTTCACCGAGCGGAGCAGCGTGCTCTTGCCGCAGCCCGACGGCCCGATGAGCGCCGTGACCTTGCCGCGCGGGATCTGCATCGTGACGTCCCAGAGCGCCCGGGAGGCCCCGTACCAAAGGCTGAACTCCTCCGCCTTGAGCACCGGGTCTCCGGAGAGCGTCTCCGCATGGATCGCCGACTGGAACGGACGGCCCTCGCGGATGTCGTCCAGCGCCGAGCCCCGCTCGGGAACGTCCTCGATCTTGGCCATCGCACCGCCAGCCGTCATCTCCGCCTCCGTCCGCTCAATCGGCAAGCTTATGCCGCCGGGCCTACACCGCCGATCCGCCGAACTTCGAGCGAAGCCGGGCCCGGATATAGACCGCCCCGATGTTCAGGAGCACCACCACAAGCACCAGCAGCAGCGTGATCGTCCACACGAGCGGCTCGGTCGCCTCGACATCCGGGCTCTGGAACCCCACGCTGTAAATGTGGAACCCGAGGTGCATGAAGGTGCGGTCGCCGTGCAGGAACGGCGGCTCGAAGCTGATCGGGGGCGCGGGGGCGAGGTTGACCGCGCCGACCAGCATCAGCGGCGCCACCTCGCCCGCCCCGCGGGCCATCGCCAGGATGGCGCCGGTCATCACGCCCGGGAGAGCCGAAGGGAGCACGACCCGTCGGATCGTCTGCCACTTGGTCGCACCGCAGCCCAGGCTGCCCTCGCGCATCGAGCCGGGCACCGCCGCGACCGCCTCCTCCGTCGCGACGATCACGACCGGGAGCGTGAGCAGCGCGAGCGTGAGGGCCGCCCAGAGGATGCCGCGCCCGCCGAACGTCGGCTGCTCGGGCAGCTTCTCCGGGAAGAACCCGCCGAAGTAGGGCGTCGCGAAGACGGCCCAGGCCGCGAGGCCCGCCGCCCCGGCCCATAGGAGCCCCACGACCGTCGCCCGCTTCTTGCCGCCGAGGGCCGCGATGGCGCCGGCGACGCCGACGCAGAGCGCAACGCCCGCGACGATCCACCACCACGAGGCCCGGGAGACCGCCGCGGTCCCGGGGCCGCCGTCGATCCAGCCGCCGAGGAAGTAGCAGAAGAACCCAAGACCGAACATGCCGTAGACGATGCTCGGCACGCCGGCGAGGTTGTTGATCGCGATCCGGACGATGCTCGTGAGCAGACCCTGCTTCGCGTACTCGCGCATGTAGAGCGCCGCCACGACCCCGAGCGGCACGACGCTGACCGTCAGCAGCAGCGTGAGCACGACGGTCCCGAGGATCACCGGGAAGACGCCGCCCGTGCCCGGCGCCTCGCCGGGCGCGCGGCTCAGGAAGTCGCCCCAGCGCGCCCCGTAGAGGCCGAGGCGATCGCCGAACCCCATCGCGTTGATCTCGGCCGCCCGGATGACCTGTGAGATCAGCATCGGGTCTTCCGGGCTCGACTGCGAAGCCGGCGCGAAGCGCCCTGTCCTGGGATCGACGATCACCACGCGCTCGCGTGCGTCCTCCTCGCGCAGCGCCCCGAGCCGATCGGTCAGCTCGGTACGCCTGGCCTCGAGGCGCGTCACACGCTCATCGATCTCGACGAGCCGCCGCTCGAGGGCCGGACCCGTCGGCGGGCCGCTCTGCCACGGCCGCTCGAGCCAGCCGGCGAGCAAGATCGCCAGAAGAACAGACCACACGAGCGGACGGGCCGCGCTCGGGAGCACCCGGCGGAGCCGCGCCGCTCCGAGCACAGCGCCGGCGAGCCCGCCCACGACGACCAGACCCGCGAACGCGCCCCATCCGAGACCACGGGCGTCGTCGCCGTCCGCACGGAGCAGCGCACGACGATCGAGACGGGCCGACTCGATCCGCGACTCGACGGCGGGGATCCGAGACGCGGCGATCGCACGAATCTCGCGTCTGCGCTCGGCGGCCCGGGGAAGGAGCTCGTCGAGGACAGCCCCTGCCTCGGCGCCCTCGGCGAGCACCGTCACGCTCCTCTCGCCCGCCCCGCCCCCCGCCGGCGGTGCCAGGCGCTCGACGCGCTCGACCGTCCCGAAGAAGAGCCCCCACGTGTCGCGCTCGACGAGGCGAGCTCCCTCGGGCGCGCTCCGCTCCGTGATCGTTTCGGTGTCCACCCAGCGCGCCGAGTCCTGCCCGAGGTCGCGATTGCCGACGCGGAATCGTTCCTCGGACGCGCCGGTCTTTGTGTTCTCGCGCCTCTCGACCGACTGCCCGAAGAATGCCTCGCCCGACTCCAACGTGATCCGCTCGATCGGCCGCGGCCAGAACGTCGCCGCCCCACGACGGACGATCAGGACGGACACCGCGACGATCAGCCCGACGCAGACGATCAGGCTCGCGCCCATCAGCCAGACCGACGGCTCGCCGCCGGCGCCGATCGGCGTCGTCCGCTTCGTACGCCCGGCGGGCCGATCGCTCTGGCTCCCGCGCGCCGAGGTCATAGGGACGCGCTCCTCTTGCGGAACCGCTGGCGGACGACCTCCGCGGTGGTGTTCACGACCAGGGTCATGGCGAAGAGGACCAGCCCGCACAGGACTAGGACGCGGTAGTGCGTCTCGCCCCGCGGCGCCTCGGGCAGTTCGACGGCGATGTTCGCGGCGAGCGTCCGGAACCCGCCGAAGATGTTCGCGCTGATCTCCGGCGTGTTCCCCGTCG
>JBCBKP010000007.1:0-106996 GCA_038521625.1 Planctomycetota bacterium | reverse complement strand
TGGCGGACCTCGGGCTGCTCGCGGTGCTCATTGTCCTCTCGATCGCCTCGCTCGCGTGGCTGACCGTCCGCGGCGGGCTGGACGCGGTGGATCGCGAGGGCGAGCGATCGCGCGACGTCGCGCCGCTCTCAGCGGTGGGCTGGCTCATCGGAGCCGGGGCCGTCTGGCTCGGTCACCAGGTCGCGGCGGCGTTCATCTTCTCCGGGTTCAGCGTCTCGCTCGAAGACGACCTGGCCGTCTCGATCTCGCTGCTCGGCTCCTATGTCGTCGGCTGCGGGTTCGGCATCATCGTCGTGGAGCGGGTCTCGCGGATCGCGCCCCGCGCGGGGTTGCGGGCCCGCGGGCGCGATCTGTGGACGGGGCCTGCCTGGCTCGGGCTCTCGCTGCCGGTCGTGCTGCTGGCCGGGCTGCTCGCGGCATGGGTCAACGCGCTCGCCCGGGGCGAGCCGCCGGAAGAGCTCTCCCACGAGACGCTGGGGCGGATCGCGGAGGGCGGCGCGGCGCTGTGGGTCTGGCTCACGGTCGCCGCGGTCACGCTCGGGGCACCGCTGCTCGAAGAGATTGTCTACCGCGGGCTGCTCCAGTCCGGTCTCAGGCGACTGACCGGCTCGCCGTGGGCGGCCGTCCTCGTGACGTCGGTCGTCTTCGCCGCGATGCACGTCCCGGCGCTGAGCGAAGGCGGGGGCTACGCGCTCGCGAACCTGTTCGTCCTCAGCGTGTTCCTGGGCGTCGCGTTCGAACGCAGCCGGTCGCTGGGCGTGCCGGTCCTGATGCACGCCGGGTTCAACGCGTTCAACATCGCGCTGGTGCGGCTCGGCTGACCCGCTCTCGTCCGCGCGTAGACTCGCCGGCCATGCCCGAGACGACAGACAAGCCCCGCATACTGACCGGCGACACGCCGACCGGCGCCCTGCACCTCGGGCACTGGGTTGGCTCGGTCGAGAACCGGGTGAAGCTGCAGGACGACTACGACTGCTACTTCCTGCTGGCGAACATGCACGCCTACACGACACGGGCCGACCAGCCCAAGGACATCCGCCAGAGCACCATCGAGATCGTCAAGGACTGGATCGCCTGCGGCATCGACCCCGAGCGCGCCACCATCGTCCTGCAGACCGAGGTGCCCGCCATCGCCGAGCTGACCTGGTTCCTCGCGATGCTCCTGCCGTTCAACCGCGTCATGCGCAACCCGACGCTGAAGAGCGAGATCGAGGATAAGGCGCTGGGCGACAACTACCCGTTCGGGTTCCCCATGTACGCCGTCGGACAGTGCGCCGATATCCTGGTCTTCCGCCCCGAGCTCGTGCCGGTCGGGGAGGACCAGGTCGCCCACATCGAGCCCTGCCGCGAGGTCGCCCGCCGGTTCAACCAGCTCTACTGCAACGTCGACCCGCACACCGAGGACGAGGACTACCCCTCCAAAGGCGGGCTGTTCCCGATCCCCAAGGCCCACGTCGGTCGGGTCGGACGGCTGCCGGGCATCGACGGGCGGAAGATGTCCAAGAGCCTGAACAACGCGATCTTCCTGGGCGACAGCGCCAAGCAGATCAAGAAGAAGATCGGCCAGATCTACACCGGCCGCCAGGCGCTCGACGAGCCCGGCGACACGTCGAACCTGCTGTTCGACTTCGTCCGCGCGTTCATCAAGGACCCGGACCGCGTCGCCGAGCTTGAGCGGAAGTACAGCGCCGGCGACAACATCGGCGACGGGCACATCAAGGCCGAGATCACGGCCGCGATCGACGAGATCATCGCGCCCAAGCGCGAGCGCCGCGCCGAGCTCGACACGCCCGCCGGCGAGGCCAAGATCCTCGACATCATCCGCGAGGGAACCCGGCGCGCCAACGGGCTCGCGGAGGACACGCTCGCCCGCGCCAAGAAGGCGATGCACCTCGACTACGGCCCGCGCGAGGCCTTTCTCGCCGACCTCTGACTAGTTTGTGTTGAGCAGCGCGCCGCGACGCAGGATCACCGCGTCCTGCACCGGCCCGTACTCGCCCGAATCGATCGTGACCACGAGCACGCGGCCCGGCCCACCATCGCCCGGGAGCGACGCGTCGATCGTCTGACCCGGGTCGCCCGACGTGACGCGGACCGACCCGACCTCGAGCATGCCATCGACGGTCTCGATCGCCGCGGTCACCACCGAATCGGTCCACGGCCCGACGACCGCGGGATCCGCCTCGACCTGGAGGACCAGGCGGACCGAGGCGCTCGGGAGCGTCCAGCGGAGCGACATCGGCCCCGGGACTCTGATGTCCGCCAAGCCGATCGGCACCGCCCTCGGGTCGTCGACCTCGGGCGGCTCGCTCCACCGCCGTTCGCTCGGCAGCGTGAACCCATCGAGACGGATCGTGGCCAGCGCGGTGAGCGAGGACACCTCGGGCGTGTACGCCTCGACCGCGTCGAGCTCCCACGAGACCGGCTGCCCGCCGCTGCCCGCGGCCCCGAGCGACCACAGGAAACCGAGGCCGTCCGGCGCACCCGTCCCCGGCGCGGCGCCGGCGGGGCTGGCGTTCACGACCGAGCCATCGCTGAGCCAGACCCGAGGGCCGAGCGGTTCGGCCGGCTCGGCCGCAAGACGGACCGAGACGACGCGCTCGCGACCGACCTCGACGACACCGGAATCGGTCTCGAACTCGACGCGCGGCCCAAACGCGACTAGGAAGCCGCGCAGCCGATCGCCGTTCGACATCTCCAGCACGTCGTCCCCGCCCGATGGCGCCGACGGCGGCACGACGTCCGCCCCGCCCTCGAGCCGCTCGATCGAGGCGACCTCCTCGAGCGAGGCCCGCACGCGCCCGCCCCACGCCAGGTCGACGATCACCTCGTCGGCGCTCTCGCGGGCGAGCGTGCCGATCCAGCGCCGGCCGTCGTTCAGATCGACGCGCACGTCGGGATCGAGCGCCGGGCGGAACGACTCGATGCCCTCGGGCGTCGTGATCGCAAGAAGCCGCTCCCAGCCGACGGTCCGGGGGCGTCCGATGTCGTCCAGGAATCGCACGCCGTTCGAATCGATGGCGATCAACGCGCCCAGCTCCGCACGCATCGAGCTGTCAAGGATCGATCGGATCACCGCGTCCGAAGGCCAGACCGCCACGATGCTCGGATCGACCGGCTGGGCGGCCGCCGCCGAGGCGGCGATCGCCAGCGCCGGGAGGGCGCGGCTCCGGATCGGGGGTCTCGAGCGCGTCGAGGCCATGGATGAACTATCGGGCGAAGCGGTCACGGTGCGCGAGTCTCCAAGCGATCGAGCGACAAACGGGACAGCCGTCCAACGGGATGAACCGCCCCGCACCCGAGATTGTGCCCCCTGGAGAGGAGGCGTGCCGGGCCATTACCCAAGAACTTTCGACACAAGCGGTTACAGGTTTCATTTCTGGAAGATCGGCAGGTAGCGCTTCGGCATCTGGAGCACGATGAGGGCCATCGCGGTGCCGTACGGACGCCCGCCGGTCGCGTCGTCCCAGGCCCCGGTGTCGAGCTGACTGCCGATCAGCTCGCTGCGGATGGCCGGCCACCAGCGCCCCCAGTAGTCGCCGCCCGCCAGAAACATCGCCTGCACCGCGTAGTAGTGCCCGTAGAAATAGTGCGTGCGGCTCGAGAAGCTCCCGCCCGGGGTCGCCGTCCGCTGGAGGTAGGTGAGGCCTCGGTCCAGCGCCTCGTCCTCGTAGATGCCCGCGTAGTACAGGCTCGCGAGGCCCGCGGCCGAGCGCGGCCACGCGCTCGTCCCGCCGCCCGCCTGGTATCTCCAGCCGCCGTCCCCGTTCTGCAGCCGGCGGACGTACTCGACCGCCTTGTCGATCACGTTCTTGTCGACCTCGATCCCCGCGTTCCGCGCCGACCGCAGCGCCATGATCTGGCAGATCGTGACCGAGACGTCCGCGTCGTAGGGCACCGGGTTGTACCGCCAGCCGCCCTCCTCGTTCTGCGTCCGCTCGATCAGCCGGACCGCCTTGACCAGCGTCTCGTGCGTGCGAGCCGCCAGCCGCGTGTCGGGCCCGCCCTGCGTCATGCCGTAGACCTCGCCGACGAACAGCGCCGCAAAGCCGTGCCCGTACATCGGGCCGTGCGACGCGTCCGAGGTGATCAGGCCGTTCTCCGCAACGTTGTCCAGGATGAACCGCAGGCCGCGCTCGACGTGCTCGCCGTACCGCCCGCGCCCCGGCAGGTGCCCGTCGGCCATGAACGCCAGGCACGCCAGCGACGTGATCGCGACGTTCTTGCCGTAGCGCCCCGCGTCCCACGCACCATCGGGCCCCTGCTGCGACGCGAGCCACTCCAGCCCGCGCGTCACCGTCTCGGCGAGCTCGGGCGTCAGCTCGTTGTCCAGCGCATCGTTCGTGGCCGAGACCCCGGCCTCATCCGGACGCTCGCCCTCCTGGGCGACGGCGCCGCCCGACGCGAGGGCGACCAGGGCGGCGCACTGCCATCGGCTCCCGGGCATCAGCGATCCTCCTCTCGGGCCGTCTCGGCCAGACGCTGGTAGTACCGTCGCGTGAGCTGCTCGTAGAGCGAGCTGAAACGCTCGCCGTACCCCTGACGCAACGCGCCGCGCAGCCGCTCGGGCAGCGCGCCCCAGCGGGCCGCGTCGGCCACGGCCTCCGGGTTCAGCTGCCCGTCCTGAAGCGTCGGCGGGAGGAGTTCGGCGCTGTCGTCGCCCTGGCTCCCCGACTGCTCGCCGCTCGCCTGGCTCGCCTGCTGCTGGCCCGAGGCGTCGTCCTGCTGCTGGCTCGAGGACGAGCTGTTGCTGCTCTGCGACTCGCGGGCCGAGTCGATCACCGCCTGCAGCTTGCGGAGGATCTCCTCTTGCACGCGCTGCGTCGTGATCCCCGTGTCGCCCGGGTTGCTCGCCAGGCGCGTCGCGGCGTCGCCCATGAGCTGGACCGCCTGGTCGAGCTGCTGCGACGCCTCCTCGCCGGTCAGACGGCGCTCCAGGTCGGCCAGCTCGGGCGACGGCAGCGCGTCCGGCCCGGCCCCCCGATCGTCGAGCCGTTCCAGGCCGAGCAGATCGTCGAGATTCGGGATCGGATCGCTCCAGCCGCCCGACGGTTCGACCGGCGTGAGCGCCTCGCGATCGGGCGCGATCGGCTGGAGCTGCGCCGAGGCCGTCGAGGCCGTCGAGGCCGACAGCAACGCGATGCAGAATGCGGTCGCTCTCATTCGGGTCCTCCGGCGCCCTCGCCGCCCCCGGGTGGCCCCGCGGGGCTGTGCCTCGGGGCGGGCGCGTCCTGCTGATTCATCGACTCCAGCATCGTGCGGGCGGTGTCCGCGATCGTCGACTGCAGCTCGGCGAGCTCGGCCGGCCCGAAACGTCCGACGCGCCCGTCGTCGCTCTCGTTCGCGCGCCGGGTCAGCGTCGCCGCCTGCTCCTGCATCGACCTGAGCAGCTTGAGCTGCGCGATCGGGGGCAGCAGCGGCTGCTCGCCCCCCTGGCCGCCGCCGCCGCCGCCTCCGCCGCCGCTCGCGGCGTCGGCGAACTCGTCGTCTCGATTGCTCTGGTCGTCGAGCGCCTCGAGCAGCCCTCGGAGGATCTCGATCGCGCCCTCCATGTCGGTCACCGCGACCGCGATCTCGTCGCCGCCGTCGAGCCGATCCGCGGCCGCCCCCGTGCGCTCGTCGAGCTGCTCGTGGGCCAGCGCGAACACGACCGACTCGGCGATGTCCTCGATCTCCGCCGTCAGCGCCTCCAGACGCTCGCGCAGCGCCGCCTCCCGGCGCCCCAGCCCGCGCGCGTCGGCGCGCTGGCGCCGGTTCAGGCGCCCGTTCGCGAGCGGCTCGGTCTCGTCCCGGATCGCCAGCTGTTCCTCCAGCGCCGCCCGGTACGCGCCCTCCAGCTCGCGGCGCTTGCGGTCCGCCTCGCGTCCCGCCGCCTCCTCGCCGATCCGCTGCGCTTCCTCCAGCGCCGTCTCGAGCAGCGACAGGCTGCGTCGCTCGGCGACCTCCGCCTCCGTCGGGTCCGCGCCCCGCAGCGCCGTCACCGACTCGATCTGCGACCGCGCCGCGTCGGCCAGCAGCTCGGCGACCACCGCGAACTCGTCCCCAGCCTCACCAGCCTGGGCCGAGGCCGCGAGCGTGAGACGGTGCAGGCTCTCCATCCCGCCGGCGAGCGCCGGCGCGTTCGCCGCGACGCCCGCGAGCGCCTCCAGCCTCGTCAGCTCCTCCTGCTGGAGCCGCACCAGCCGCTCGATCGCCTGCACGAGTTCCTCGGCGGCCCGCTCGAGCTGACGGTCCCGGTTCCGCTCGGCCTCGTCGAGCTCCTCGAGCGCCCGCTCGAGTGCCTCGATCGCGGCCTCCTGCTGCTCGCCGGCTTGGGCGCTCTGGTTCTGCCCGATCTGCGAGGCCGCCTCGTCCAGGCGCTCGGGCACGCGCGCCGACGCGGCCTCCTGCGCCGCACGCGACATCGCCGACGACTGCGCCCGGTCCTGGTTCTCCCCGGGCTCGCTCAGCTGCTGCGCGCGCTCGGTCAGCTCGTCGATCGTGCTCCGGGCCCGCTCGGCCAGCTCGCGCTGGGCCGCCTCGATCTCGGCGAGCTCGGACCGCTGATCCTCGGTCAGCTCGGCCAGCTCGCGCCCGACGGTCTCGCGCCCGAACCCCTCGGTGCGCTCGGCGAGCTCGCGCTGGTCCTCCAGAAGGCGCTCGACGCCCCGACGCGCGAGCCAGCCGTCTTCGCCGCGGTCGAGCAGACGCGCGAGCCGACCCAGCTCGTCGCGCACCTCGCGCTGCGCATCGGTCGCCGCCTCCCGGGCCTCCGCGCCCGGCGCCCGCTCGGCCTCCGCCAGCGCCTCGCTCGCCGCCTCGCTCGCCTCGACCGCGCGATCCAGCACGCGCTCCGCCTCGTTCAGCAGCGTCGGCAGCGCGTCGTCCGCCAGGCGGTTGCGGTCGACCCGTTCGCGCAGCGCCTCGACCACGCGCTGCTGCGCCGAGAGCCGCTCGCCGAGCGTCGACTGTTCGCGCTGCAGCCCGTCCACCTCGCCCTCGCCCGCACGCTCGCGGAGCTCGCGCTGCTGCTCGTCCAGCCGCATCGCCGAACGCCTCACGGCGCCCAGTCGCCCGCGGACCTCCTCGATCAGATCGCTCTCCTCGATGACGCGCAGGCGTCGCGGCACCGAACGCACCGCGTCGCGCGGGTCTCCGCCGATCTCGTAGACGTCGGTCGCGACCGCCCAGACCCAGATCTCGTCGCCGGGCGCCGGCTCGAACCGCGAGAGATCGAGGCGCCCGCCAACGACGCCCCGGCGCGACGGCTCCGTGGCCTCGAACAGGCGCTCGGCGCCGAGCGGGTCCGCTTCCGGCTCGGCCCCGACGCTCGTCGGGTCGCGCTGCGCCAGCGCCCCGTCGAGCCAGAGCTCGCGCAGCGCGAGGTCGTCACGCCCCTCGCCCTCGATCTCGATCAGCGCCGTCGAGAGCACGGTCTCGTCGGCCGGCGGCGTGGTCACCGCCACCGAGGGCTCGGCGTCCTCGACCACGTCGAACGCGAACGAGGGCTCACCGCGGAGCTCGAGCCCGTCGGCGCCGACACCATCGATGGGCAGGCGGACCGATCGCGGCAGCATCGCCTCCGCGACGATGCTCGAGCCGTCGCGCGCGACCTCGACGCCCTCGCCGGCGATCACCAGGGGTGCGAGCCACGCCGGCACCTCCTCGGACTCGTCGATCGGCTTGTTGAACCGCAGGGCCAGCCGGACGCGCGAGCCGGCCAGCACCGGACCGACGATCGCACGCTCGTCCTCGCCGTCGCCGAGATCGAGGTCGGCCCCCGCTCGGAGCCCGGTCGCCTCGGTCAGCCCGTCCGCATAAGCCGGCGGCTCGATCGTCGCGCTCGCCGCGACGAGCCGCGGCGGGTCGACAACACGCAGACGCGACGCCCCGGTCTCGTCGTCGATCGACTCGAACCGGATGTCGATCTCGCGCGCCGATGCTCCGGTCTCGCCGAACGCCGCCGGCTCGAGCAGCCGCTCGTACACCAGACCCATGTACCCCGTCGAGCTCTGTGCGCGCTCCCGCTGCGCCGAGAGCACCACGCGCCGCTCGGGACCGAACGAACCGCCTTCGTCTCGGACCCTGTACACCGCCGTCACCCGCGTCGCCGGATCGTCGGGCTCGACGAGCACCGCACGCAGCGGCAGGGCCGTGTCCGACGGGTGCACGCCCGCGAACATCAGCGGCTCGACGTCCGTCCGGCTCGGCCAGCGCCGCTCGCCGAACGGCAGCACCAGCCGCTCGAACGCGATCGAGGCGCTCTGCCGGTCGGCGGCGACCAGCGCCCCGAGCACGCCCACCGAGAGCGCCGCCGCGCCCAGCGACGAGAGCACCGCGCCGAGCCGCACGAGCTTGGCGGACTTCAGCGTGGACGCCAGCCGCTTGAACGACGCCTCGGTCACCGAACCGCGAAGGTCGCGCTCGATCTCGTCGTCTCCGCCGGCGTCGCGCGCGAACTCGAGACCCGCCGCCAGCAGGCCCTCGCTCCGCCCGCCGCGCGCCTCGGCCGCGACCCGCTCGGCCCGCAGCGCGATCCGCGACAGGCTCGGGCGGAACCGGACCGCCGGACGCAGCACCCGGACGGTCCAGGCCCCGAGCAGACCGATCCCGATCAGCAGCAGCGCGAGCCGTGGCACGCCGGGCAGACGCGCCAGGAAATCCAGCAGCCCCGAGGCCAGGAACCAGGCGGCGCCCCACGCCAGCAGCACCGCGACCGCGCGCGCGACGAGCACCAGCCGCGCCCGCGCGCGCACCCGCCGCAGCAGGCGCTCCGCCTGGCGGAGCTGCTCGGTCCCGGCTGTCGGTCGTACGCCCAAACTGCCCTCCTGCTCGGCGGTCCCGCCCTGATACGGATCGGGACGCGACCCGATGCATTGTGACACATCGCCAGCGCGGCGGGCGATGGAACCCTGATCCGGGCGGGGTCACGACAGCCGGATCAGCCTTCGCACCGCCCATTCCACCGAAAGAAGAACGAACAAGATCGCGAATACGGGCGGACGATTCCAGAGGTCCGCCGTCTCGGGACGGCCCACCACGATCCGCTCGCGGTTCGGGAGCAGATCGACGAGCGTCGAGAGTTGGTCCGGTCGGACGACCGCGCCGCCCGTCGCCTCCGCGATCGAACGCAGCGTCGCGTGGTCGGTCTGCGGGCGACGCAGCTCGTCACCCGGCGGGACCACGCGCGGGCTCGCCTCGAGCGCGAGGGCCGCGAGCAGCGCGTCGGTCGCGACCACCCGGTGCTCGCCGGTCCGCGTCGGCGTCCACGCGGCGCTGTAGCGCCCGCGCGACCGCGGGCCTGGCTCTCGGATCAGCGTCAGCTCCACCTCGGCCCCGCCCGGCTCGGTCACCGCGATGCGAAGGCTCGGTGGCGCGATGTCGACCAGCGACTGGTCGAACAGCTCGACGACGACGTTGGCCACTGAGCCGCGGATGGGCTCCTCGGGACGCACGCTCAGGACCGCACGCTGCCCCGTGCGCTCGAGCCGCCCCCGCGCCAGGTGCCGGATCATCGGCAGCCAGAACCGCTCGTAGAGCGCCTCGCCCCGCCCGAACCGCCAGCGCCAGACCTCGTCGGTCGCGACGTACGCGACGCGCCCGGAGCCGTACCGCATGCCGGTCACGAGCGGGCGACCCGCGGCGCTGCCGTCCGCGCCAGACACGGGTCGTGCCGACGCGAAGATCTCGGACGTCGGCTTCAGCCACTCCCCCGGCACGCGCTGCGCCCAGCGGAAGACCGACCATCCGGTGTCCGGGTTGCTCACGCGTCCGGCCCAGTACTCCTGGACGTCGGCCCCGTCGGCGGCGCCTTCTCCCGTCAGTTCGATCAGACCGAGCCGCTCCGCCGCGGGCTCGCGCGCAAGCGTCACCGGCTCGTCCCAGAGCGGCAGCTCGACCGAGCCCGGCACGGTGAAGGGCAGCAGGTCCTCGAGCGGCGTGCCGATCCAGGACATCGGCGTCGACCCCGGGCCGCCCAGCCAGAGCAGCCCGGCCCCCGACTCGGTCACGTGCCGACGCAATCCCTCGAGCTGATCGGCGGTCATCAGCTGCGCCCGGAGGTCACCCACGACGACCAGGTCGAACGGCTCCCACTCCGAGGGCGTCACGGGGAGGCGCGGGATCGTCTCGTTCCCGTCCTGCTGGAACCGGCGATCGGCCGAGAGGATCAGCGATGTCGAAACGATCGACCGCTCGCGGAGCATCAGCGCCCGCAGGTACCGCTGCTCCCACCGCGGCGCGCCGTCCAGATGCAGCACGCGGATCGGATCGTCGACCACTCGGATCGCGATTGACCTGGTGTTGTTCTGCGCGATCAGGTCGGGCTGGTCGGGCACGAACCGCACCTCGAGCCGGCGATCGCCCGCCTCGCCGGGGCGGAAGACCACGGGCACGGGCTCGCCGCTCGCGAGCGCCGCGTCCCCCGCCTCGATGCGCTCGGAGGCGACCAGCTCGCCGGTCTGGCTGTCGATCAGCTGGACGGTGCCGCCCGAGCTGGCCGGCCCCTCGATGCGGACGCGGACCGGCACCAGATCGTCGACGTACGCGATGCCCGGCGAGACCGGGGCGCGGAGGCGCCAGTCCTCGCGTCCGGCCTCGGCGCCGAGCGGGACCACGAACACAGGCACGCCGGCACGCGCGATCGCCCGCGTGGCCTCGCCGCCGGGATCGTCGTCGCTGCGGCCGTCGGAGAAGACGACGAACGCGCTCACCGGCCGCCCGCGCACGCGCTCGAGCGCCGCGCCGAGGGCCGCGCCCAGACGCGTCCCGTCGCCGGAGGGCGGGCCGAGGCCCGGCACCGACGCGCCGTCGGCCGTCGGGAGCTCGTACGCCGCGACGTCGAAGCCGAGCCAGGCGAGCCGCTTGCTCTCGGCGATCGAATCGAGCGATCCCGCCGCCGCCTCGAGCGCCCCGCGGAGTTCATCGTCTCGGGAACCGCGGCCGGCGTCCGCGACGCCGAGCGAGGCCGAGCGATCGACGACGCCGACCACCCAGTCGCGTTCGACCGTCGATCGGTCGCGCTCGAGGCGAGGCCCGGCGAGCATCCACACCAGGAGCAGCAGCGAGAGCGCTCGGACCAGCACCAGCGCCGCGCGGGCCCGGCGGGGCGCGTCGAGCCGGCTGTAGCTCCAGAAGCTGCCGCCGAGCGCGAGCGCGATCGCCAGCACCCAGAGCCAGCCCGGCAGCGGTCGGGCCCAGCCGAACTCGACGCCCTCGGCGCCGAACCGCATCGCCTCGAGACCGAAGATCGCGTCGACGAGCCCGCTCATCGGGCCTGCTCCGACCGCCGGCCCCGCGGCGCGGCCGAGCCGGCGTGGCTCGCGTGCTTCCCGAGCGTGACGTCCACCAGCGCCATGACCAGCGCCGCGACCAGCAGCGGCCAGTCGATCGGTCCGTCGCTGGACCCGGCGCCGAGCACGCCACGCGTGTCGAACTCGCCGTCCTCGTCGACCCCGAAGACCCGCGCGGGTGCTTCGCCCGCCAGGTCCCCGAGCCACGCCAGAACCTCGTCCTCGGCGGTGGCCGAGAGGGTCGAGGCCCGGGTGTCCGTGTTCACCAGCACGAGTCCGGCGCGGTCCCCGCCCTCCGAGGCGGCGACCGCCGGGCCCGCGGTGCGGATCGCCGCCGGTTCATCGGCCGACCAGCGGAAGCTGCCCGTGCGGCTCACAACGTTCTGCGTGCCCGGCGGGACCTCGTCGACCGGCCCGGCGACCTGCACCACGCCGCGCACCTCGCCGGCCACCCCCTGACGCACGAGCTCCTGGATCAGCGGGAGGAAGATCGGTCGCGCGGGCAGGTCGGTCCATCCGAGATCGATCGCCACCGCGAGCACGAAGCAGGCCGAGCCGTTCTCCGACGCGACCCGCGCCAGCGCCGGGCGACCGTCCTCGAATTCGAGCAGCACGCGGGCGCCCTCGCCCGCCTCGAAGGGCAGCGAGCGCGTCGTGACGACCCCGCGCACGAGGTCCGCGATCTCGCTCGAGAGCAGCCGAAGCTCCTCCGAGACGCTCGCGGCCGAGGGGCTCGCGAGCGCCAGGCCCGGGTGCTCGACGCTCGACGCGCCCGCGCCGAGATCGACGCCGAAGCCCGACTCGAGCGACGACGTCCAGCCCTGCCCGGCGCTGCCGGACCGCGGCGTCACGAGCACCGGGCGGCCCGCCCTCGAGAACGCGGCCAGCTCGCGCCAGGCCGCGTCGCTCAGCAGATCGGGGCGCGTCACGATCGCCGCGTCGAACCCGGCGAGCCGAGCCCGGTCGATCAACGCCGTGTCGATCACGCTCGGCGTCAGCCCGGTCCCGCCGTCGATCCCTGGGTCGAGCGCCGCCGCGACCCACTGGTCAGGTCGCAGATCGCTCACCGCCGCAGGGTCCGACGATTCGGGCCTCGCGATGATGGCGACGCGAAGCTCCGACTTGGGCTCGATCGCGGCCAGCGCCGTGTTGTCGCGCGCGATCGCGTCGGGGAGATCGCCCGGCTCGAGCGTCGTGCGCAGGACCAGGGTCTCGCGCACCGTCCGGGCCGGCAGCTCGATCGGGAGCGTCGCCGTCTGCTCGAGCTGCCCGGCGTCCCACCGAACGAGCCGGCGTGCGGACTCGCCCGCCGAGCGCGGCTCGCCGTCGTCGCCCACGCGCTCGAGGCCGACCCGCACGATCGACGTGCCCGCGACGGCCGAGGTCGCGTCGCGACGGAGCCGCACGCCGACCTGGCGGTCCTGCGTCGGCGAGCCGTCCCCGGTCACGAGCACGGGGCGGAGCGGTCGCGCCGACTCGATCCACACGCTCGGCAGCGCCCCGGATGCGGGCCTCGTCACCGAGACCGCGGGCGCCGCCCCGGAGCCCTCGATCGGGGTCAGGCGCGGACGCTCCGACAGCACGCCCTCGCGCATCGAGCTGACGAGCAAGAGCGACTCGACCGCGGACCCCTCGTCGCCCGCCGACATCGCCGAGGCGGCCAGCCGGACTGCGCCCTCGACGTCCGCGCGGGCATCGCTGGGCGCCAGCGATCGCACGGCCTCGGCGACCGCGTCGAGATCGCTCGAGGGCGGCAGGATGACGCCCTCGGCCGGCCCCGCCAGCGTGATGAGGGACGCGCGGTCGCCGCGGGCCGGATCGAGCGCGCCGAGCGCGGCCAGCGCCGCGGCGCGTCCGGAGGCCAGCTCGGGCTCGCCCTCGCGGATCGCGCTCGACGTCAGCGAGTTGTCGACCAGCAGATAGAGCACGCGCGGGCGCCCCGCGTAGGCGTCGCCCCCGAGCACCGGCCCGCCGACCGCCAGCGCCGCGAACAGCAGTGCCAGGCACCGCGCCGCGAGGAGGAGGATCTGCTCGAGCCGGGTCCGCCGGCGCTGCCGTCGGTGCGCCTCGAGCAGGAACCGCATCGCGCCGAACGCGATCGGCTTGCGGCGCCGACGCAGCAGGATGTGGATCAGGATCGGCGCCGCGACCGACAGGAGCCCGAAGGCGAGCAGAGCCGGCTGCAGGAAGCTCAACGCGCCACCCCCATCAGCCCTGCTTCAGCCGCTTGAACGCCGCGTTCCGACGCGCCACGAAAGCCGCCAACGGCGGCCCGAGCCAGTCGTGGGTGCTGACGATCTCGTGGTCGAACCCGAACGCACGGCAGGTCCGCCCGACGGCCTCGATGTGCTCGTTGATCGCTGCCAGGTAGGCCGGGCGGAGCGCCCGCGGGTCGACCCGGAGCGGCGCCTCGCCCTCGAACCCGCGGAACGGCGCCGCGTCCTTGAAGTCGAACTCACGCTCCGAGCGGTCGAGGATCTGGAAGGCGATCAGGTCGTGCCCGCGGTGCCGGACCCGGGCCATCGCCTGGCGGATCGACTCGATGTCCTCGAACAGGTCGCTGATCAGCACGATCAGCGCCCGGTTGGTGATCGTGCTCAGCGTCTGATCGATGACGCGCCGGATGTCGGTCGGCCGGTCGACCGGGTGCGTCGCGAGCGCCTCGACGATCTGCCGCCACGTCCCCCGCTGGCTCGACCGGCTCACCATCGCGCTGATCTCGTCCGCGAAGACGATCAGCCCCGTCCGGTCGCCCTGCCTGAGCGTGATATAGCTCATCGCCGCCGCGAAGCCCGTCGCGTGGTCGAACTTCGTCCAGTTCACGCGACCGTCCAGGCTGGTCTTGCGGCCCACGCCGCTCGCGTCGGCGAAGCTGCGCGAGCCGTAGTTCATCGAGCCGGACGCGTCGACCAGGCAGACCAGATCGAGGTTGGTCTCCTGCTGATACTGCTTGATCTGCAGCTTGTCGGTCCGCGCGAAGACCTTCCAATCCAGGTGGCGGACGTCGTCGCCGGGCGAGTACGGGCGGTGCTGCGCGAACTCGACGCTGAATCCCTGGTACGGCGAGCGGTGCATCCCGCTCATCACGCCCTCGACGATCATCTTCGCGCGGAGCTCGAACGAGCCCAGACGCGCCAGCGTCTGCGGGTGCAGGTAGAGCGATGCGTCCACCCCGCCGCTCGCGGCGCTCCGCGGTGCCGAGGACGCGCCCGGATTCGTCGTCGTGCCCTCCGTCGCCACGACCGGAGTCTACGGCATCCGGATCGCGCCCGGCAGGCCCGCCCGCCCGCTCGGGCGGCCCGTCACGGGATCAGCGCGTTCGGAGCGGGGGCCGCGAACGCCGGCAGGGCGACCATCCAGTCCCCGCCCCCCGCCTCGGAATCGGCCATCCGGGTCCGCATCCGCACCTCGACGTCGGCGACCGACGCCCCGATCGCCGGGTCCGTCCACCGCACCTTCGCGACGATGTCGTACTCGCGACGGAACTCCCAGACGCGCCCCTCGTCGAGCAGGAACTCCAGGCGCGAGCGGACCTCGTTCCGCTCGAACTCCACGACGGGGTTCAGGACCGTCGCGCTCAGCGCCCCCTCGCGGCTCTGGATCACGCCGGCGCCCTCCGCGATCGCGATGCGCCGCCCGTCGCGTTCGACGATCTCACGCAGCACGTACCGCTCCCCCACCGTCACGACCCCGACGTTCTCGACGATATCGGCGGTTAGCAGCTCGAACTCTTCGCCGACGACCGCGGCCTTCCCGGGGAGCACGCCGAACTGGCGCCCCAGCTGGGCCTCCAAGAAATCACGAGTGAAGACGTCCTCGCGCAGGAACTGCTTGAGGTAGATGTCCTCGATGCCGTGCCCCTCGATGAAGTCCACCATCACGTCGAGCAGGGCGTCGTACCCCCCGGCGATCCGACCGATCCCCTTCGGCCCGAGGTCGAACAAGACCGAGCCGTCGCGCAGAGCCGCCTGGTACCGCACGTTCGGCGACAGCACCACCCCGGTGACATCGCGGTGGATCGCGTCGACGTAGCTAAAGCTCGGCTCGCCGTCCGCCGTGATCACCATCGCGAACGGCCCGAACCCGATCCGGACCCGCCCCGGATCGTCGCCCGCGGCCTCCAGCCGGAAGTCCTGCTGGACGTTCAGCCCCCGGGTCCGCGCCCCGCTCTGCGTCGTCGAGCGCAGCGAGACGCGCTTCTGGGCGACGTAGAGACGGTCGTCGTCGGTCTCGAACCGCCAGGAGAGATCGGCCGGAACGCCCGATTCGGGTGCCGCTTCCGGAGGTCCTGCCGGCTGAGCCGGCGCGGCCGCCGAGATCCCGACAACCACCGACAACAACCATAGAAGCTCGTGACGCATCGCCGATCCTCCCTCGACCGTTGCCGCCGGCCGGCCCTCAAGCCCCGGGCGACCTCGAAAGGTAGTCTCCAGCGATGGCACAGGCCAAAGCATCGAAGCCCGAACGTGTCGGCGTCCTCACCGGCGGCGGCGACTGCCCCGGGCTCAACGCCGTCATCCGGATGGTCACCAAGGACCTGCTCTTCAACGGGGTCGAGGTCTTCGGGATCGAGGACGGCTTTCTCGGACTCATCGAGGACCGTGTCCGGCCCCTGGACCGCGACGACGCCTCGGGCATCCTGACCCGGGGCGGCACGATCCTCGGCAGCTCCAACAAGGCCAACCCATCCGCGTACGTCACCGGCCTCGACGACCGGGGCGAGCCGATCGTCGAGAACGTCAACCACACGTGCTTCGAGACGCTGGAGCGCCACGCCCTCGACGCGCTGATCGTCATCGGCGGCGACGGCACGATGTCCGGCGCCGCCCCCTTCGCCGCCGAGGGCGTCAACTGCATCGGCGTCCCGAAGACTATTGACAACGATCTCCACGGCACCGACCTCACGTTCGGGTTCCTCTCCGCCGCCGCCTGCGCGACCGACGCCCTCGACCGCGTCCACACGACCGCCGCCAGCCACCACCGCGCCATGGTCGTCGAGGTCATGGGGCGCAACGCCGGCTGGCTCGCGCTGCACGCCGGCGTCGCCTCGGGCTCGGACGTCATCCTGATCCCGGAGATCCCTTTCGACCTCGATGACGTCTGCGATCTCATCGAGGCCCGCGCCCGGCGCGGACGCCGGTACACCGTCGTCTGCTGCTCCGAGGGCGCCAGGCCGAAGGGCGGCGAGCAGATCGTCGACCGCGTGATCAAATCATCGCCCGACCCCGTGCGCCTCGGCGGCGTCGGCAAGCACGTCGCCGACGGCATCGAGGACAAGACCGGCATCGAGAGCCGCAGCGTCGTCCTCGGCCACGTCCAGCGCGGCGGCTCGCCGGTCGCCGCCGACCGCGTGCTCGCCACACGCTTCGGCCACGCGGCCAGCAAGCTCCTGCTCGCCGGCGTCCGCAACCGGCTCGTGGTGATGAAAGAGGGCAAGCTCGACCACGTGCCGCTCGAGTCGGCCGCCAACAAGCAGCGCCTCGTCGAGCCCGCCACCAACGACCTCGTCGAGGCCGCACGCTCGGTCTACACCTCGTTCGGCGACCGCAAGACCGAGCACTACTGAGCGGCTCGCCCGCCTCGGGCTCAGCCGCAGCCCGCGTCGAACCGGCGCAGGAACTCGATCAGGTCGAACACGTCCGTCGAGGTGCTCTGGTCCAGGTCGAACGACGGATTCCCGGAAGCCGTCGCCTGCACGGCCACGAGCAGGTCCTGCCCGTCGAGGGCCCCGTCGGGCACGAGATCGACCCCGCAGCCCAGCCACTTCACCGGGCCCGAGACGAGCCGGAGGTTGTCGAACCGAACTTCGCCCGTCCCGCCGCTCCATGGCGTCGAGACCACGCCCACGATCGGCGCCTCCACCTGATCGCTGCGAATGAAGAACGTCGCCAGCAGATCGACGCCCGTCCAGGCCCCCACGGCCGAGGCGGCGGGGATCGTCGCCACGCTCGTCGGCGCGACCGAGCCGAGCGCCCCCCAGCCCACGACGAGGTCGCCCGACACCGCGTCGTAGGACACGTAGAAGGTCCCCGCGAGCGTCGCCGGGGCCGCCGAGACCGCGGGCTGCACGAAGAACGCCTCGATCTCGTCGTTGACCACCGCCGCGCCGCCGACGGGCCCGATGAACGGCACCGCCGCCGGCAGCCCGAGCTGGGTGACCAGCAGGACCCCGGCCGAATTCACGCCGGCCAGGTCCTCGCCGATCCCGAACCCGAAGCTCAGCCCGCCCGTCGCCGCCGCGAACGTCGCCTGGTAATCGATCGCCAGCTCGAAACTCGCCCCGGGGCTGAACGCGAATCCGGCGGTCGAGCTCGCGACGGTGAACCCGTCCACCGACTGCAGACCGATGTCGGTCCCCGCCGGGACCACCCCCGGCATCGCGTTCGATGCCAACAGCCGGGCCTCAGGCCCGTTCACCACGGCGGAGAAGCTCGGGTCCGCTGGATCCTCGACCAGCCGCCAGTCCGCGAAGTCCGCAAGCTGCGCCCCCGCGAGGCCCGTCGACAGCCCCATCGCCGAACCGAACGCCACACACCCAAAACTCAGCCGCATTGCACGCATCGCGCCCTCCTCCGAAGAGCCCCGACCATAGCGGCCCCCACGCCGCCCACCAAGCCCTCCCCGCTGCGCAGCCCCCCAGTAGCCTGGGGGCGTTTGAAACGCCGGGCGGGGCGATCCCAACAAGCCTCTGCCATGACGACCTACGCACCGCACCACGCCCACGCGAGCCACGCCATGACCGATCCGCACGCCGGGAGCCGCATGCTCCCGATGAAAGACAAGACCCTCGCCTACATCATGCTCCTCGCGGGCTTCTTCGGCTTCGCCGGCATCCACCGCTTCTACCTCGGCAAATGGCTCACCGGGCTCATCTGGTTCTTCACCGGCGGCCTGGTCCTGATCGGCACGATCATCGACCTCTTCATCCTCTCCGGTGAGATTGACCGCGTGAACGACGAGCGCGGCTGGAGCTGATCAGCGACCAACGACGGCGTGACCCCCCGCCTCCCCCGTCGCCGACGGGGGAGGCGCCGAGCGAACGCGAGGCGGAGGGGGCTTCCTCCTACCGTCGCCCATGACCGCAGAGACCCCGGCCGAACCCATCATCGGCATCGACCTCGGCACGACGAACTCGCTGGCGGCCTTCGCCGACGAGCGCGGCCCCCGCGTCCTCAGTCCGGCCGACGACAGCGCTGACCTGCAGATCATCCCGTCCGTCGTCCGGTACGAGCCCTCGGAGAACCAGCGTGGCGTCGCGCCGGTCGTCGGTCCGGACGCCCTCGAGCGCGCGCCCGAGTTCCCGCTCACCACGATCACGAGCATCAAGCGGCTCATGGGCCGCTCGATCGACGACGCCCGGCCCGATCTCGCGTTCCTCGGCTACCGCGTCGTCGAGGGCGAGAACGACACCGCCCGCGTCGCGGTCCCCATCCCGAACCCCGAGTCGCCCAAGGTCCTCTCGCCCCAGGAGATCTCCGCCGACATCCTCCGCGCCGTCAAGCTGCAGGCCGAGACCGCCCTCGGCACGCCCGTCTCCAAGGCCGTCGTCACCGTCCCGGCATACTTCGACGACGCCCAGCGGCAGGCGACCCGCGACGCCGGACGCCTCGCCGGCCTGGACGTCGTCCGCATCGTCAACGAGCCCACCGCCGCGGCGCTCGCCTACGGCATCGGGCTCGCTCGCGAATCCGAGCGCCACCGCAAGCCCCGGGTCGTCGCCGTCTACGACCTCGGCGGCGGCACGTTCGACATCTCCGTCCTCCGCATCACGCCCAACCCCGCGGATGCCGGCGAGACCGGGGACGGGGCCTACTACGAGGTCCTCTCGACCGCCGGCGACACACGCCTGGGCGGCGACGACATCGATCACGCCATCGTCGATCTCTTCCGGTCCGAGATCGCCGAGCGCTTCGAGATCGACATGCGGACGCCCGAGGCGCTCCCGCCCGACACCCGTCGGGCGCTGGTGCACTTCGCCCGCGCTGTCAAGCACAAGCTCTCAGAAGCCGAGACTGCCGCGGTGCGGATCGCGATCAACGACGACCAGACCTACGACCGCACGCTCACACGCGCCGAACTCGAGGCCATGATCGCCCCTCTGATCGACCGTTCGCTCGACGCCTGCCGACGCGCGCTCCGCGATGCCAGGAAGGCCCTGGACGGCGACCCGATCGACGCGGTCGTCCTCGTCGGCGGCTCGACGCGCATCCCGATGGTGCGCGAGAAGGTCGGCGAGCTGTTCGAGACCGAGCCCTACACCGCGCTCGACCCGGACCGCGTCGTCGCCCTCGGCGCCGCCGTCCAGGCCTCGATCTTGTCCGGCGCCGCCCGCGGCGAGCGCTCGTCGTCGCTCCTGCTCGATGTCATCCCGCTCAGCCTCGGCATCGAGACGCAGGGCGGCGCCGTCGCCAAGCTCGTCGTCCGCAACGCCGCCGTCCCCGCCCGCGCCACCGAGATGTTCTCGACCGCGGTGGACGGCCAGGTCTCGGTCAAGCTCAACATCCTGCAGGGCGAGCGCGAGATGGCCGCCGACTGCCGCTCGCTCGGCGCGTTCCACCTCTCGGGGCTGCCGCCGATGCCCGCCGGCGTGCCGCAGCTCGAGGTCGAGTTCCTCGTCGACGCCAACGGCGTGCTCAAGGTCTCCGCCCACGAGCGACGCTCCGGCAAGCGCGCCCAGCTCCAGGTCGTCCCGAACCACGGCCTGACCGCCGAGGAGGTCGACCGTATCGAGGCCGAGAGCTTCGCGCACGCCCGCGAGGACATGACCCGCCACCGCATCGCCGACCTCATCACCAACGGGCGGCTCGACCTCAAATGGATCGGCGAGCGGCTGGAGAAGTTCGAGGACAAGCTCGAGCCCGGCTACGCCAAAGACCTGCGCGACAAGCACACCGCCCTCGCCGCCGCGCTCAACACCGCCGAGGCGGACTGGACCAGGGCCGACCCGGACGAGCTGGCGCGGCTCAAGCAGGACCTCGACGAGTCCAGCGTGCGCCTGCAGGAGGTCTCGATCGCGGCCTCGCTCCGCGCGGACGAGCCGTGACCGCAACCGCCCCGGAAACCCGCGGTATCTTCCCGCGATGAGGATCGCGTGGGGATGTCTCGGACTGGCTCTGCTCCTCGCCGGCTGCGCGCCGCGGCAGCGGACGCCCGACACGGCGGTGGTCTCCGACCGGCCCGGCCTGCACAACGTCGTCCGCGTCCATGAGCACGCGATCAGCGGCTCCATGCCCCTCGGCGACGCCGGCTTCGGCACCCTCCGCGAAATGGGCGTCACGACCATTGTCAGCGTCGACGGCGCCCGCCCCGACGTCGAGCGGGCCCGCGCCGCCGGCCTGCGGTACGCCCACCTGCCGATCGGCTACGACACCGTCGGCCACGACCGCACCGCCGACCTCGCCGCGCTGATCCGGCGCGAGCAAGACGATGGCGGGCTCGTCTACGTGCACTGCCACCACGGCAAGCACCGCGGCCCGGCCGCCATCGCCAGCGCCCTCCGCGCCCTGGGCCAGCTCAGCGAGACCGAGGCCCTCGATCTGCTCGCCGCGACCGGCACCTCGCCCAGCTACCCGGGGCTGTTTGACTCGGTCCGCGACGCCGACGGGCTCTCCGAGGCCGAGATCTTCGCCTCAGATCAGCACCCGCCCGAGATCGCGGTCGTCTCGGGGCTCGCCGCCGGCATGGCCGCGCTCGACCGGCACTGGGACAACCTGAAGCTGCTCGCGGGCAACGGCTGGGCCGTGCCGCTGACGCACCCCGATCTCGTGCCCTCGGCCGAGGCCGGCATCATCGAGAACCACCTGCGCACGATGACCGAGGACGCCGAGTCGGCGGCGCTGGGCGACGAGTTCGTGGCGTGGATGCGCGAGGCGACCGAGCTGGCGGCCGAGACCGAGCGGGCGCTGATCCTGAACGAACGCGATGAGGCGACGCTGAACTTCGAGCGGCTCAGGGCGAGCTGCAAGCAGTGCCACGTGCCATATCGGAACTGATCACGCCGGCGTCAGACCGGCCTCGATCTCGTCAACCGACTCGGCCATCAACCCGCGAACGTGCGCCGGAGACATACCGAGCGCGCCGGCGACCTTGCCGACCAGCTCGCGCTCCTCGTCATCGAACGACCCGTCCGCCGACGCGATCGACATCGCCGCGCGCACGATGAGCTCCTTGCCCTGATCGTTGATCTGCGGGCCGAGGTCGGTCAGATCGGCAAGGACCGCGTCGTGGCCGATGGAAGTCGCCTCTTCGAGCTCGCTCACAACCTCATCGGGCGTCAGCTCGAGCCCGACGACCTGGGCGACGATCTCACGCGCCGTCGCGATCTCGGCGTCGTCGATCTTGCCGTCGGCCATCACGACCGCCGAGATTGTCCGGCGCAAGGCCCGCTGGAACTGCTCGGCCAGCGCGATCGCCGCCACACGCGGGTCCATCTGCAGCACCTCAGTTCGGAAGTCCTGACGGCATCCCTTACAACGAAGAAACTCTGTCTTGCCCGAGATCGGGAGCAATGGGATGAAGTAGATGTGAAAGAAGCTGCGCAATCGCTTCAGGACGAAGTCCTTATCGCCGGAACACTGCGGGCAGTAGAACTGTCCGCGGCCCCTCGTCGTCGTGATGCCGCGCGTGCCAAAGATGATCATCGGCCTGTCCTCCGTCACACGTACGGAGAAAACCTACCAAATGAAGCGGATCATTGCCAGAAAAATCTTGCTCACTCAGCTCTGTGCGAAACATAGTGTCTTTCGCTCAGATCAGATCCATCAGCACCTTGATGCCGCCGCCGGTCATCATCGTCTCGAAGGCGTTGCGGTAGTCCTCGATGGGCATCTCGTGCGTGATGATCTCGTCGAGCTCGACGCGGCCCGACAGCAGCAGCTCCTCCATCTGGTACCACGTCTCCCACATCCGCCGCCCGTTGATCCCGAGCACGCGGCAGCCCTTGAAGATCACGTGCTCGTTGAAGTCGAACTTCGGCGTCTTCGCGAGCAGCCCGAGCAGCGCCGCCGTGCCGCCGTTGCGCAGCGCCCGGAAGCCCGACTCGAGCCCGGCCGACGCGCCCGACATCTCCAGAAGAACGTCCACGCCCTCGCCCCGGCACGCCCGGCGGACGTCGGCGACCCAGCCGTCGCCGTCGCGCACGTCGAACGCGTCGACCGCGCCCAGGCGCTTCGCCAGTGCCAGACGATCCGGGTTGACGTCGGTGCAGAAGATCCGGCTCGCGCCCGCCGCCTTGGCCACCGTCACGGCCATCAGCCCGATGATCCCCACGCCCGAGATCAGGACGCTCTTGGCCGAGACCTCGGCCGAGATCACCGTGTGCACCGCGTTGCCGAGCGGGTCGAACGTCGCCGCGACCGTGTCCGAGATCTCGGGGTGGATCGGCCAGACATTCTCCTCGGGCACCGCGACGTAATCGGCGAACACGCCGTCGCGGTCGACGCCCAGGATCTGCGTGTCGCTGGCGATGTGGGCCTCGCCGGTGCGGCTGAGGAAGTCCAGGCCCTTGCTGATGTGCCCCTCGGCCGAGACCCGCTGGCCGATCTCGGCCTTGGTCACCGCCGAGCCCAGCGCCACGACCTCGCCGGAGAACTCGTGCCCGGTCACGATCCCGACCGGGATCCGGCCCGCGGCCCACTCGTCCCACTCCCAGATGTGGCGGTCGGTGCCGCAGATCCCGGCCTTCTTGACGCGGATCAGCACGTCGCGGGCGCCCAGGCGCGGCGTCGGGTGCTCGGCGTCGAACGCGAGGCCCTTGCCGGGCTCGGCCTTCACCAGAGCCCGCATCGTGGGCGGGACGCCGTCGGGCAGAACGAGCTCACTCGGCGAGGCGGCGGTGGTCGTCATGACTGTGATGGTACACGCGGCGGCAGCTCCGCCGGCTGCCGGATGCCGGATCAGTGCGAGATCCCGCGCGGGCCCTGCTTGCCGGCCACGCGCTCGTGGTACCCCTCGCCCTTCTTCTCGTACTTGGTGAACCCGAGCCGCTCGAGGTTCTCATTCGAGAGCTGGCCCTTCGCCTTCATATCCGACCACTGGCCGGCGATGTTCGGCATCTGCGGCACGCGGCGCACCGGGCGCCCCTCGTGCTCGGTCAGCGCATCGTCCTTGATCGACTGCACCAGCTCGAAGTGCTCGCCGGTGCCCTCGCCGTCTTTATTCATGTACTCGTAGACGTAGGTCGGCATGGACCATCATATGGGCCGACCCCAACACCGCGCGAATGGGCGCGCGGCCGTTTCCGAACAACACAGATAGGCCGCCGACACACCGGGCGGCCGGAAGGGGGCTGCGATGGCATTGTTCCTGCTCTGGTGGACTGTCGACGACACGATCGCGCAGGCCCTCACCAGCCCGGGCCTCGGCTCGCTGCCCTGGTGGACCGTCCTCATCCTCGGCCTCGCGATCGGGTGGACCGCGGAGGCCCACGCCGTCGTCAAGGTCAAGAAGAAGCAGGTCCGCTAGATCGCCCGCGCCCGATCAGACGGCCGCGACCGCGAAGAAGTTCATCGGGTCGTGCTCGAGGTCGTGCAGCTCGGGCTCGCCGAAGCCCGCCTCGGCGAGCATCTCCGCCGCCTTCTCGCGCCCCCATGCCGCGCCGAGCCCGGCGCCGCCCTGCTGCAGCGAGACGGACATGCAGTGCATGCAGCTGATCGTGTAGATGAACGGCGCGAGCGGGTGTTCCATGTTGTCCGCCACCGCGGACTGCAGCCCGATGTCCTGCATCAGGTACCGCCCGCCCGGGGCGAGCAGACGGCGGATCTGCGTCAGGTACACGTCCGGCCTCGCCTGGTCGTGCACCGAATCGAAGGTCGTCACCAGGTCGAACGCGCCCGCGGCGACCAGCCCGTCCTCGATGATCCGGGTCGCGTCGTGGCAGTAAAGCCGGACGTTTGTCAGGCCCCGCCGGCGTGCCTCGTTCGAGGCCCAGGCGATCGTCTCCTCGCAGAGGTCGACGCCGACGAACGCGCTCTTGGGGAACCGCTCGGCCATGGCCATCAGCGCGTGCGCCCGCCCGCAGCCGAGGTCGGCGACCCGGATCCCCGCCGCGAGACGCTCCTGCATCCCGGGCGCCAGCGGCAGGATGTGCTCGAAGAGGTTCGAGACCACGGTCTGGTCGCTCTCCTCGGCCATCACGCGGTGGAACCCGGCGTAGTGCGCGTACGGCACGCCGCCGCCGCGCCGGAAGCACTCGGCGATCTCGTCCTGGGCGCTCGCGAGCACCGCGACCCACTGCATCATCGGCGCCATGTTCGAGGGCGCCGCGCGTCGCGTGAGCAGGCCCGCGTGCTCGGTCGGCAGCTCGTAGGTGCCCCGGGCGCCGTCGTGCGTCACGACCCCGCCGGTGGCCATCGCGCCCAGCCACTCGCGGACGTACCGCTCGTTCAGGCCGGCCCGCTCGGCGAGGGCGTCGCCGGTCACGGGCCCGGCGCCGTCCATCGCGTCGAACAGGCCGGTCTTGTGCCCGATCGCGATCATCAGCGAGAGCCCGGCCTCGTTGATCATCCGGACCAGCCGCGTCTCGAACCCCCCCGCCCCCAGCGGGACCGACAGCGCACACGATTGACACATCGCGGACCTCCCTGCATTGCCCCGCCCAGCGCTACCCACCCGGCGAAGGTGCAACAGAAGCGGCACCCGTGCCGCCTACTCACACAAAGGCGCAGAAACTCCGCGGATACCGACTACCCGAAGATCTGACCGGTCTCGATGTCCTGCAGCTTCCAGCCGTTCTGGCGGCACATCCGCCACAGCACGGGGAACGCCGTCTCCTCGTCGTAGCAGCTGACCATCGCCTGCATGATCTCGCGGCTCGACGTCGCGTACTCGACCGTCATCCCCGGCCCGTACATCCGCACCGTCACGCCGTCGGGGGGCGATCCGTCCTCGGCCGTGTTGAACGGCGCCAGCGCGCCCGCGAACTCCTTGGCGGTCCCGAGCGACGCCTGGCCCGAGGCGTGATCCTCGGGGTCGTTCAGCCGGATCAGCACGAGCGAGCGACGCTTACCCAAAGGACGACCGCCCCTCAGCCCCGGTCCCGCAGCAGATCCTCGACCGTCGAGATCAGCTGGCCCAGCGGCACCGGCTTCAAGAGATACGCGTCCACGCCCATCTGCTCGGCGTACTGCTGGTGCCGGCGCCCCTCGTTCGCGGTCACCATGATCACTACCGGGCTGGTGTCCTCGCCCTTGATGTCCTCGAGCGCGAAGAACCCGGAGCGCCCGGGCAGCATCATGTCGAGCACGACCAGGTCCGGACGCTCCTCCTTAACCATCGAGACCGCCGTCGTGCCGTCCGTCGCCGCGAGAGTCTCGGCGCCCTCCGCCGAGAGCGCGACCTCGAACGACTCCAGCACGTCCCGGTCGTCGTCGACGATCAGGATCCGACAACCCTCGAGACGACCGCCCTCTTCACCGCTCGACATGCCTGCTCCAAGACTCGGGACGCCCGCAGCGGCGTCCGCCCCCAGCGGATCACTCTCCCACGGCGCCAGCATATCCACAGGCCCGGCCCGCAGCCCTAGGGCAGCCGCTCGACCCCGTTCGCCGCCAGCCACGCCCGGTCCCTGTCGGATCGATCGACCAGCGCCGAGACGGCGGCATCGTCCATCCAGGGCAGCGCCGACACCCGCCGACGCAGCCGGTCCGGGAACGGCTTGTCCTTCCGCTCGTGCACGGGCCGGCTCTTCCAGATGCGGTGCATCCACAGGTATTGCTCGGGGGCCTGCCGGACCATCGCCTCGATCCCGCGTCGGTACCGCGCGGTGATGTAGAAGACCGGGTCCTCCTGCGCCTCGTAGTCCTCCGGCCCGAACGTATCGACCACGTCGACCTGGTACCGCAGCCCGTCGCCCCCGACCGTCCGCGAGGCTCCGCGGGCCGGCCCGCCCCCGCCAGAATCCCAGCCCAGGCGACGCGCCCACGAGACCACGACCCAGGCACGCCGCTGCAACGCCAGCAGGGCCACCGTCTTGTACGTCGACGCCAGCCGGCCGAAGAACGGCACGAACAGCCCGCGATCGCCCGCGTTCTGGTCGGCCACGAACGCGACCCGCCCGCCGCGCTCCAGCAATCCGGGCAGAACGTCCGCCGCGCTGAACTTGTCGATCAGTCGGATCCCCGCGGCGCCGCGCGTCGTCCGCACCCAGTCGTCGAGGGGTTTGAGATCCAGCGGGCGATAGACCGCGTGCATCGGCAGTCCGAGCGTCGCGACCGACGAGCCCACGATCTCCCAGTTCCCGCAATGACCGGTGATGAACACGACCGCACGGCCCTCGAGATCGCCAGCAAGGGCCTCGCGCATCTGCCCCAGCTCGACGTGCCGGGGCCAGGAACCGTGGCGGATCATCCGCGGCACGGCGCCGATCTCGACCGCCAGCATCGCCAGGTGCTCATATCCGCGCAGCACGAGCTCGCGGCACGAGCCGGCGTCGAGATCGGGGAACGCCTGCGACACGCGCTCGGCCGCGCGGTCGACCCGTCGCCGGTTGAATGGCATCGAGCCGAAACGCCGCCCGAGACCCCGCGCGATCTCGCGCGAGACCCCGAGCCCCGCCACCAGCGGCGGCACCATCGCGGCGCGCACGCCTGCGTAGGCGAGCGCGGCGCCGGGCCCGCTCTTCGATTTCGGTCTCGAGGCCAACCCGACGAGGTTACTCGGGGAACGCGCCGATCAGCGTCCGCAGCCGGTTCTCGTTGAGCACCGGCAGCGAGCTCGCGCGGGCCTCGCGGAGTAGGCGGTCGTATTCGGCCACCTTGCGATCGAGAAGCACATAGTGCTCCACCACCTCCGGCGGCGCGAGCTGGCCGGGCGCCGGCGGGAGCACCGGCTTCTCGCCGAGCACCAGGAAGTCCGTGTCGCCGGCGATGTCGTCCTGGACCTCGCCGCCCCACCGACGGATCAGGGTCGCGAGTTCCAGGCGCTCGAGCTCCGAGCGCACGCCGTCGCCGTTCACGTCGAAGTTCCCGTAGACCACGAACCGGTAGACCTTGTTCGGGTCGTAGACCGGGCTGGCGATCAGGTCGCCCCGCACGACCGGGTTGCCGCGCGAGGAACGGATGACGCGAGCCCGCGCGCCGTTGCGATCGACGCGGATCACCTCGATCGCCGCCTTGCCCGGCGCGTACTCGCCCGTCCGCGGGTCGGGACGCAGGTCCGCCGCCTCGCTGTACACGCTGAAGATCTGACCGATCTGCACCTTGTCGTCGGCGCCGAGGTCGATCAGCACCTGACCGTCGCTCGTGTCGCGCCCGACCACGCGCCCGTCGATCAACGCGTACTCGTCCGGCGGTCGGATACCGCTGATGTTCCCCTCACCCCGGAGCCGGGCGATCTGGTCGCGCAGCACCAGCGCGTTCTGGTTCGCCTCCGCCAGCTCGCGGTCGCGCTCGTCGATGAGGCGGTCGTAGAGCGCCCGCTCCTCGTCGCGCTCGGTCAGCACCGTCTGCACGAACTCGTCCACACGGCGACGCAGGTCGTCCACGCCACCGCCGTAGGAGTTGATCTCCGACTGGGCCGACGAGACCGCCTCCTCGAACCCGGTTCGGATCGTCTGCACCCGGTTCGCCTCGTTCGTCGCGTCGGCCTGCGCGGCCTCACGCAGCGCGACTTGCTGGTCCAGGTCGTTCTGCAGCGAATCGACACGCGTCGAGAGACGGCCGATCTGCGCGATCAGCGAGCCGCCGCCGATCCCGCGCTGATCGGCGCGATCCAGCACGTCCTGATGCACCGCGTCGGGCGTGCCCGCGATCAACTCCTTCAGCTGACGGTTCTGCGCGATCAGCGCGCTGACGACCGATTCGTTGCCCGAGGCCCGCTGGGCCGCGACCACGCGCTCGTCGTCAAGCTCGCCCCGGTTGATGATCGAGTCGTACTGCGCCTGGACGGCCTCGAGATCGTTCTTGTACCGGTCGGATTGACTGAAGAAGACCACCGAAGTGATGAACCCGGCCATCGCGAGGATGATCACAACCACCAGAGAGATGATGGTCGGCAGGCTGCCGCCACGACGCGTCGCCATCTGACGCCCCTTCCGCTTCTCGATCGGCCGCGACGCGGCCGCCATCGGTGCGAGTGTCTGCGTTCGCTCTCGGAGCCGGCCCGCGGCCGGCACCCCGTCCCGGGCGACCCGACGCCCGCCGAGGCCCTCCCCCGAGCTATCTCCCGGGCCGTCCGTGACGCCGCGGCGTCCGCCCGGGGAGGGGGAGTCTCTCCCGGTACGTACCGCCGGTCAAGCCGGCTGCACGCTCCCGAGGCGATCTCGCGCGAGCAGGGCCGCGCCGATCACCCCGGCGTTGTCCTCCAGCTCGCTCCCCACGACGATCACCGAACGGAGTGCTGACGGGAACACCACCTCGTGCACCGACTCCCTGACCGCCGCGACGAACGGCTCGCCGATCGCCTCGGTCAGACCGCCGCCCATCACCACCCGCTCAAGGCTGAGCAGGGTCGCCAGCGATCCCGCGACCACGCCGATCCGACGCGCCGCGTCGTCGACCAGCAGCCGCACAGTCGGGTCCTGGCGGTTGTACGCCTCCGCGAGCGTCCGGCTCTTGATCTTGTTCAGCTTCCCCTCGACCAGCTCGGGGACGATCGAGTCGGCGTTCGCCTCGATCATGTGGGTGAGCCGGTTCACGATCGCCGTCCGGCTGCACAGGTTCTCGAGCGTCCGCAGGCCCGGCGGGTTGCCCGGCGCGACCGTCATGTGCCCGATCTCGCCCGCCGTGAAGAAGTGGCCGAGGTGCAGCTTGCCGTCGAGCACCAGCCCGCCGCCGACGCCCGTCCCGACCCACACGCCCAGCATCTCGCGCGCCCCGCGGCCCGCGCCGTGCTGGAGCTCGCCCCAGATGGCCACGTTGACGTCGTTGTCGACGGCCACCGGTCGCCCGAGACGGTCCTCGAGCCGCATGCCCAGCGGCATGTCCCGCCAGCGAAGGTTCGGCGCCTCCAGCACCAGACCGCGGTGCGGATCGACGGCGCCGGGTGCCCCGATCCCCACGGCCCGGATCTCGGCCATCGGCGTCCCGGCCGCCTTGCAGGCCTCCTCGACGCCGCTCAGGAGCCGCATCAGGATCGCCTCTTCGCCCTCGTCCGCCAGCGTCTTCCGCTTCGCCCGGCTCAGCACCCGACCGTCCGGGGTCACAACGCCGAACTGCATGTTGGTGCCGCCGAGGTCGATCCCGATCATGCAACCGCTCGGGGCCTGCCCGGTGGCCGCAACCTCAACGTCCGTCGCCGAATCCGACACCACCGCCTCCAGACCGCCGCACGCGCAACGCGTTCATCTGTCTGAACTTGGGCCCGGCGGACCGCCCCGGGTCCGCCCGCTCGCCCGTCATCCACTCCCAAGCCCGACTTTATACGGTCCGGGCCACGATGACCCGCGCACCAATCTCGGAAAGAGCGTCGCCGTGATCCCCGAGGACGAACACTGTGCTGCCGCTGCCGCTCAGATGGGCCGCAACCCCCGCGGCCGCAGAGACTTCGCGCAGCAGGTCGAGCAGCTCCGGACGGACCCGGCACGCCGGCGCCGCCAGGTCGTTGAACAAGCTCGATGCCTCTGGCCTGCCCGAACTTGCGAGCTCTGAGACCGCCTCGCCGGGAAACGCGCCGGGACTCGCCCGGTCGAACTCGCCGTACACCTCACCGGTCGGACAACCGTACGGAGGACAAACGAGCGTGACGGCCTCGTCGAGACGCTCCAGCCGCTCGATCCGGTCGCCGAGCCCGGTCACGAGCCCCGGGCGAGGCGGCTCGTCATCGCCGACGCCGTCGTCGAGGAAGAACGCGACGTCGCTGCCGATCCGGGTCGAGATCTCGCGCAGCCGCTCGACGGGCAGGTCGAGCCCCATGATCTCGCTGACGGTGCGGAGCACCGTCGCCGCGTCGGACGAGCCGCCGCCCAGCCCCCCGCCCGCCGGGATCCGCTTGACGACCTCGATCCCGACGGTCATCGGCCGCTCCAGCTCGTTCTCGAGCGCCCGGACGGCCTTGAACGTCAGGTCCTCCCAGGCCGGCCAATCGACGGTGACCGACTCGCCCAGGATCTTGAGCGAGGCGTTCTCGCCCTCGGGCCGGCGCCGGACGCGGATCTCGTCGGCGAGATCGACGCAGGTCATCCAGCTCGCGATCG
This sequence comes from Planctomycetota bacterium, assembly GCA_038521625.1. Classification (GTDB taxonomy): domain Bacteria; phylum Planctomycetota; class Phycisphaerae; order Phycisphaerales; family UBA1924; genus JBCBKP01. Next base: position 76,597 of record JBCBKP010000007.1, on the reverse strand, counting down.
GGTGCATCCCCGACGGGTCGGGACGGTCGACCGCCAGCGCGAGGTTGATCTTCGCGTGCGCCCTGCGGACGAGCGTCGGTAGGTTGGCCTCGTGGCCGCTCATGACGAGAGCCTAGCTGATGCCGCGCCCTCGCCGCGCTGGCTGACGCCGAAGCGCCGGTTCGCCGTCTGGGCGGCGGTGGTGGTGATTCCGCCTGCGTGCAACGCCCTGGCCGGCGTCGCGGTCGATCGGGGCGAGTTGGTGCTCGCACGCGCGATGATCGGCGTCTCGCTCTCCGCGCTCACGCTGATGGTCTGGCTGCTGATCACGACGCCGCTCGACGCCATCAAGCTCAGGTTCTGGGTCAGCGTCGGGCTGATCTTCGGCGGCGTGCTCCTCTCGATCGCTCCATTGATCCATCGGAACGTACGGATCGCCCCGGTTCCGACGGCGCTCACGCTGCTCGAGCTCACGGCACTCTTCGGGCTGCCGATGATCTTCGCGATGCACCGAGCGCGACATCGCGCGAGCCCGTGGACGGTCGCGCCGCTGCTCTGGCACCCGCTCATCACGATCGGCGGGACATCGATCCTGCACTCGAGTCGCTGGCTGCCCGGTGCCGTACCGGACGGCGTGTATCTCGTCGCAGCCGCGACGGCCGCCCTGACTCTTCTCGCCGTTTCGCTCCGCCGGTCATGGATCGCGTGGCCGTCGTGGTCGGTCGCGGCCGCCGCGACGATCGTGCTCACGCTCTAATGCCTCGCTCGCGCTCGGGGCTCGTTCCCTCCTCCCACCGCCCATTGCCCCTCTCGGATCACTGATGCCAGATCCCTGATCCCTACACTCCGATATGCCCACGATCGCCGACCTCATCGCCGCCATGGAGACCATCGCGCCGCTCGAGGGCGCCGAATCCTGGGACCGCGTCGGGCTCGAGGTCGGCGACCCGACCAGCCCGATCGAGGGCCCGGTGTTCCTGACCATCGACCTCACCGAGCCGGTCATGGGCGAGGCGATCGACGCCGGCGCCTCGGCGCTGATCGCCTACCACCCGCCCATCTGGGAGCCGATCGACCGCGTCACGACCAACACCCGCGCCGGGCGGACCGTCCTGCGCGCCGTCCGCCACGGCATCGCGATCTACTCGCCGCACTCCGCGCTCGACGCCGCCGAGGGCGGCATCACCGACTGGCTCTGCGAGGGCATCGCCGGCGTCGACCATCCCGACGGACCGAACCGGCGGATCAAGGGCGACGTCCGAGCCCTCGACCCGCAGCAGGTCAAGCGAGGCTCGCAGCAGTGCAAGCTTGTCACCTTCGTCCCCGCCGCCGAGGTCGAGCGTGTCCGGGCCGCGCTGGCCACCGCCGGCGCCGGTCGCATCGGCGGCTACGAGGTCTGCTCGTTCTCGGCCGAGGGCGAGGGCACCTTCCTCGGCGGTCAGGGCACCAGCCCCACCGTCGGACAGGCCGGGCGGCTCGAGAAGGTCGTCGAGCGGCGCCTCGAGATGGTCTGCAGCCTCTCGGCCCTGCCGCTCGCGATCGAGACGCTCCGCCAGTTCCACCCCTACGAGGAGCCCGCGCTCGACGTCTACGAGCTCCAGCCGCAGCCCAGGCGACGCACCGGCACCGGCCGCCGGCTCGTGCTCGACCAGCCCAAGCCCCTGGCCGAGATCGGGCGCACGCTGCGCGATCACCTCGGGCGCTCGCGCATCAAGCTCGCCTACCCCGACGGCTGGGCGGAGTCGCGCCCGATCGAGCGCGTCGGCATCGTCCCCGGCGCCGGCGAGTCGGTCGCCGAGCTCGCGGCGCGGGAGGAGTGCGAGCTGTTCATCACCGGCGAGATGAAGCACCACGCCGTGCTCGCCTCGCTCGACCGCGGCGTTGCCGTGCTGCTCGCCGGGCACACCAACACCGAGCGCGGCTACCTGCCGATCCTGCGCGACCGGCTGGCGGAGCTGGTCCCCGGCCTCGACGTGCGCCAGGCAATGACCGACCGCGACCCGCTGGTCGTCCTGCCGAGCGAGGGATGACACGCGACGAGATCTCGGCCGCGACCGGGAGAGAGACCGAGCTGAAGTTCTCCCTCCGTGCAGAGACGGCCGTCCCGGCACGGACCGACGACGACCGCACCCGCGCCGTCCTCGCGGCCCTCGAGTCGGCCGGCTTCGAGACCGCCGGCCCAAAAACGCACGAGATCGCCGACGAGTACTTCGATACGCCCGAGCTCGCGCTCGACGAGATGGGCCACAGCGTCCGCATCCGCAACAAGGACGGCGACCGATGGGTCACGGTGAAGGCGGGCGGGCGCGACGCGAGCGGCGTCTTCGACCGCCGCGAGACCGAGTTCCCGATCGACCGGGCGCGGCACGAGCGGTGCGTCGCCACCGGGTTCGCGGAGCTGCTCGACGAGCTGCTCCCGGACCTGCCGAAGCACGGGGAGACGGAGGGCCGCCGGCTCCTCGCGCGCACGGTGCGCGTCATCAACAAGCGCGCGGTGTACCGGATCCGGCGGGAGGACCAAGAGCTCGCGCTGAGCATCGACCGGTTCTTCGCGATCGACGAGCGCAACCCGAAACGGCTGCGCCAGTCGCGTCATTTCGACGAGCTCGAGATCGAGGCCGAGAACGAGCCCGGCCGCGCCGCGATCGAGCCGATCCGCGCACAACTCGCGGGCGAGCTCGAACGCCTCGGGTACGAGCCATCATCGGCGTCGAAGTACGGCCAGGCGGTCCGGGCGCTCCGCCTGAACGCACGCGGGCCGGTCGAACGCTTCCGGTCGCTGCGCACCATCGACCAGATCGCCGTGCTGAGCTTCGCGCTGGCCCTGATCGCCCTCGTGCTCGGCGTGATCGGGCTCCTGGTATAGCGCAGATGTAACCCGGCGCGGACCGCCACCGCGCCTGCCATGTTGGCAGAAGACCGGAATAGCGCCCGAGCCGCGCGGGCTTGTAGTGCGGCCGCCGCGACGGCGCGCCGAAGACCACACAGGCATCCACGAATCGGAGAGGTCCCATGAAGCACCGAGCACGCTCGGCGTCCGCTGTCTTTGCGCTGCTGTCGATGGGCGCATCGCAGGGTCTCGCGCAGACAACCGACTTCTTTGTCCTCCTCAGCGAGGGCAACGCCGGGGGTCAGGTCCTGCAGCTCGATTCCAGCGGCAATATCGTCGGGCCGTTCGCGACCGGGCTCGACAGCCCGCGCGGCACCGCTATCGCACCGAACGGCGACTTCTTCGTCTCGGTCCAGGGCTTCGGATCGGTCGAGCGGTTCACGCCCGCGGGGCTCCAGTCGACGCTGCTCAACGCCGACACGCTGAACTCCGCCGGCATCGGCGGGCCGCTCGCGCCGTTCGACCTCGAGGTGAACGCCGAGGGCGACCTGTTCGTCAGCAACAACGCGACGGACCAGATCCTGCGCGTCGACGGCGTGACCGGCGAGGTCAGCGTCTTCGCCGAGGTCCAGGGCACGCGCGGGCTCGGCTTCGCGCCCGACGGCACGCTCTTCGTCAGCCAGGCGGCCGGCGCGATCTCGCAGGTCGACACCGACGGCAACGTCTCGCTCTTCGCGGCCGGCTCGTCCGGGATCATCGAGCCGTTCGACGTGCAGGTCGACAGCCAGGGCAACGTGTTCGCAGTCAACCAGCTCGACCCGATCGGCTTCACCGACGGCCAGATCCTGCGGTTCACGCCCGAGGGCGACGTCTCGATCTTCAGCGACGCCGATGTCCGCGGCCTCGCGATCGGGCCCGACGACAGCGTCTTCGGCTCGACCGCGGCGGGGACGATCGTGCAGATCACGCCGGGCGGGATCGAGAGCGTGTTCGCCTCCGGGCTCGGCAACCCGTTCGCGTTCGACCTGGTCTTCGTGCCCACGCCCGGCTCGGTCGCCGTGCTGGCCGCGGGCGGGCTGGTCGCGACGCGTCGCCGGCGTTGACGCCCGCCGCCGATCTCCTGCCCCCTGCCCGGCCCCGGCCGGGAGCCCCGAGGGCCACGGTGCGGGCCCTCGGGGTGGTTTTGCGCACGGGTGGTCTCGGCTCGGGCGCCGGGTCTATCGTTGTGGCCCGCCGGGCTCGTCCCGGCACGTAGTCGAAACCCTGCCCCCGGCTCGCCGGAGGCCCGCCCCGCCCGGCAGGCGGCGTACCGAAGACCCTCGCGGTCGTCCTGTCGACGGTTCCCGTCGCACGGCGAGCGCGTCAGACGGATTGGAGCTCGACCGATGAGCCAAGGACACGCCACCCACCTCCGACGCCAGACCTGGGTCGCGACGAACCCGGGCCAGGTCAACAAGGTCTGGCGCCACGTCGACGCCCAGGACGTCCCGCTCGGCCGCCTGGCCAGCGAGGTCGCGGTCGTGCTGATGGGCAAGCACCGCCCGGAGTACACGCCGCACGTCGACACCGGCGACTTTGTCATCGTCACCAACGCGACCAAGGTCGGCCTGTCCGGCAAGAAGGCCGAGCAGAAGTTCTCCAAGCGGTACACCGGCTACCCGGGCGGCCTGAAGCTCACGCCGTACGGGCGGATGCGCGAGCAGCGCCCCGAGCGGCTGATCGAGCTGGCCGTGCGCCGCATGCTCCCCAAGAACCGTCTCGGCCGCCAGATGCTCAAGAAGCTCAAGGTCTACCCCGGCGCCGACCACCCCCACGAGAACAACAACCCCATCCCGCTGCAGGGCTGAGACTGGTCTGAAGAGCCGAGAGGAAAAGGAACCCCATGGCAGAGCAAGCCTTCGAGACCACGATCACCAACCCCGACCTCGCCGGCGAGAACGTCATGCCCGAGTCGGGCGAGACCGTCCGCGAGCGCCAGCTGCCCGACCCGGTCCCGGCCGACAAGCACGGCTGGTGGTGGGGCGTCGGCCGCCGCAAGACCGCGGTCGCCCGCGTCCGGCTCCGCCCGGCCAAGGAGGGCGAGGGCCGCGGCGAGGTGAAGATCCAGATCACCCGCAAGAAGTTCAAGACGCCCGAGGAGTACTTCACGCAGCCGCGTGACCTCCACGACGCCTACGCCCCGCTCGACCTGACCGGCACGCGCGGCGCCGTCGACGTCTTCGTCCGCTGCGACGGCGGCGGCACGATGGGCCAGGCCCAGGCGATCCGCCTCGGCATCGCCCGCGCCCTGGTCGGCTTCGACCCGCAGTTCGAGCCGGGCCTGCGCGACGCCGGCTTCCTGACCCGAGACGCCCGCAAGGTCGAGCGGAAGAAGTACGGCCAGCCGGGCGCGCGCAAGCGGTTCCAGTTCTCGAAGCGTTAACGCGTTTCTCGCGTTTGTTTCTGCGATCTCACGACGGGCCTCGTCCACGCGTTCGCGCGGGGCGGGGCCTTGGTCTTGTCGCGGCCGCTCTCGGACTTGAAGATCCGCGTCGCGGCCGGGCCGGCGAGGTGTCATAGGCTCTGACCGAGACCCGCCAAACCCGGAGGCCGCCATGGAAACGCTCGAGGACGTCGCGTTCGCGAGGATGACCGAATCCGAGGTCGCCTGCGCCCTGGAAAAGGGCGAGATCGTCGAGTTCGCCGAGGGCGAGGTGATCTTCGCCGAGGGCGAGCGCGACTTCCCGTTCTACGTCGTGCTCGACGGCGCGGTCGAGATCAGCGAGTCGACCTCGTGCGAGCGGCGCTCGCTCACGACGCACCTGCCCGGCGCGTTCATGGGTGACATCGACCTGCTCACCGACCGCGTCGCGCTCGTGACCGCGACGGCGAGCAAGCCGAGCAGGCTGATCAGGATCGAACGCCCGGTCCTGCGGGAGGCCCTGTGCATGACCGACGAGGTCAGCGCCCGGCTGCTCGACGCGTTCATCGCACGCCGGACGCTGCTCCGCGGGACCGGGTTCGCGGGCGTGCGCCTCGTCGGGAGCGGCGACGACCAACGCACCCAGGAGCTGCTCGAGTTCCTCTACAAGAACCACGTGCCGTTCTCGCTGCACGACCCGGCAACCGCCGAGGGCGCCCAGGCGCTCGAGTGCCTCGGAACCGACAAGCCGCGCCTGCCGGCCGTGCTGCACGCCGAGTACGCCGCCGAGCGCCCCGAAGTCTCGGAGGTCGCCAGCGCGCTCGGAATCCTGCACCCGGTCGGGGAAGAGCCCTACGACCTGGTCGTCGTCGGCGCCGGCCCCTCCGGCCTCGCCGCGACGGTCTACGCCGCGTCGGAGGGCGTGCGCACGCTGACGGTCGATCGACTGGGACCCGGCGGCCAGGCGGCGAGCAGCTCGCGCATCGAGAACTTCATCGGCTTCCCGACCGGCATCAGCGGCGCGGACCTGGCGAGCCGCGGCTACCTGCAGGCCCTCAAGTTCGGCGCTCGGTTCGCGATCCCGGCGAGCGTCGAGTCGCTCGCGCCGGACGGCGACGAGTTCGTGCGGATGGCGCTGAGCACGGGCGAGACCGTCCGGGCTCGGGCCGCGCTGATCACATCGGGCGTGTACTACCGCCGGCTGCCGCTCGAGAACGGGCACGACTTCACGGGCTCCGGCGTGTATTACTCGGCCACGAGCGTGCAGGCCGTGGCCTGCCGCGAGTCGACCGCGGTGGTCGTCGGCGGCGGGAACTCAGCCGGGCAGGCGGCGATGTACCTCTCGCAGCACGCCTCGCGCGTGATCATGACGATCCGGAGCGGCAACCTCGCCGCGAGCATGTCCGCGTACCTGCGCGAGCGGATCGACCGCACGCCGAACATCGAGATCCGGTACCACACCGAGGTGAAGGACCTCCGCGGCGACCACGCCCTCCGCGGCGTCACGCTCGAGCAGAACAAGACCGGCGAGCGCGAGGACCTGGACTGCGCCGGCGTGTTCGTGTTCATCGGCGCGAGGCCCAACACCGAATGGCTTCCCGACGCGATCGCCCTCGACGAGCGGGGCTACGTGCTGACCGGCCCGCAGGCCAGCGCGAGCGGGTGGCCGCTGGAACGCGAGCCCTGCGTGCTCGAGACCTCGATGGCTCGGGTGCTGGCCGGCGGCGACATCCGCTCGGGCACGACGAAGCGGTGCGGGTTCGCGGTCGGCGACGGCTCGCTGGCGGTCAGCTGCGTGCACACGCTGCTTGGCGGCGTCTAGCGCTGCGACTCGAGCGCCCGCTCGGCCTCGATCTCGGCGCGGAGAACCTCGGCGAGGCGCTCGAAGTCCTCGATCGTGTTGTGCAGGTGGGCGCTGACGCGCAGCACGCGCGGCGCGACGGGCCGGAAATCCCAGACCGGCGCCTGGATGCTGTGCTTCAGACGGATCGCGTCCCAGAGCGGCTGCTCATAGAGGCACTCGCGGTCGGGGGCGGGGTCCTCGGGCAGGACCAGCGTGACCATCGAGCCGAACATCTCGTCGGGCGCGGTCTTCGGCAGCCCGCAGGCCTCGCGGATGATCCTCGCGCCCTCGATCGCCATGTCGTGGTTCCGCCGGTAGAGCTCGGGCCAGCCGCCGGGGAGCTGAGAGCCGAGGTGCTCGATCGCATCGGGGATCACGCAGTTGGCGGTGTAGTCGCCGGTACCGACGTAGTCGAAATCGGCGTGGAAGTGTGCGCGGTCGGGGCGGTCGCGGTGCACCCGGCAGGAGAGCGCCACCGGCTGAACGCGGTGCTGGGCCGCGGGCTCGGCGTAGACGAAGCCGGTGCCCTTGGGCGTGCAGAGCCACTTGTGGCAGCTGGCCGCGTAGTAGGTCGGGCGGAGGGACTTCAGACTCAGCGGGATCTGGCCCGGCGTGTGCGCGCCGTCGATCAGCGTCTCGATGCCGCGGTCGTTGCAGTTGGCGACGATCTCCTCGACCGGCATGATCAGCGAGCTGGCGCTGGCGATGTGGCTGACGACGACCAGGCGCGTGGACGAGGTGATCTGGCCGAGGATCGCGGCCAGCGCCTCGCCCCGGCTGGCGAGCGGCAGCGGGACCTTCGCGGTCTTGACCGTGATGCCGGCGACCTTCTCGAGGCGACGGAGCTCGTTGAACGTCGCGGCGTACTCGTGGTCGGTCACGACGACCTCGTCCCCGGGCCGCCAGTCGATCGAGCGCAGGATCGACGCGACGGCGACGGTGCCGTTGCCGACGAAGGTCAGGTTCGCGGGCTCGGCCCCGACGAACGCGCCCAGCGACTCGCGCGCCCGGTCGAGCATGCGTTCGAGCGTGACGCAGAACCAGCGGGGCGGGTCTCGGTCGATCTCGTCCCGCAGGGCGTTCTGGCGCTCCCGGACGTAGGCCGGGCACACCCCGTAGCTGCCGTGGTTGAGCATCGTCAGCCCGTCCTCGACGCCCCAGCGGGCCGGCTCGTGGACCCCGCGGCGGGAGGCGTCGATGTGGACGGGGGCGTCGTCGATTCGGGGCGCGGTGGTCATCGCCAGACCGTATCGGCCCCGCCCCGCTCGCGAGACCAGTCCGGGAGATCAAGCTGAATCGGGTCCCGAACACGCGATCCCGGCGGATTGGTCTTTGCGAGGGTCGTCGCGGCTGGTACAACTTTGTCTGAGCAAGACACCGGCGGAAACGCCGCGAGACAGACCACCCGATCCGGGCTCACCGATCGGCTGACGGGAGAGACGAGATGCATCATCGTGCGATCGCGATCGCTGTCCTGGCGGGCCTGGCGGGCTCGGCAGCGGCGCAGTTCGACCAGAAGGCGACATCGGGGACGACGGGCGGGATCGCCACCGCCTACGACGTGATGTCGACCGAGTCGTTCGACCTGACCACCCCGGTCGTGTCCTCGGGCCTGCCGTCCGACCCCATCTTCCCGTTCGGCGGCACGTTCATCAACGAGTTCGTCGGCGCGACCCGTTTCTACGCAGAGGGTTACGCGGGCACGGGATCCAACCTCGCGGTCGTCGAGGGCGGCGTCGCGTCCAGCACCCACATCACGACCAGCGGGGTCTCCGAGCGGATCGGGCTCGCGGAGACCGGCGGCGGCCCGGTCGGGCTCTTCGAGACGCAGCACCCGACCCAGACCGCGTTCGTCGCCGGCGGCCGCGAGACGCCGGGGCCCTCGAATATCGTGACGGCCGGGATCGCGTTCGACTCAGATCTGTGGGTGGCCGGTCTGGCGACCGTCGCGCCGAACTCGGTCTCGGGCAGCTTCTCGACGAACAACCTGACGCAATTCCGGACGTTCACGGCGCTCGGCGTGACCGGCTCGGCGACCGGCGGTGAGACCGCCGACGTCATCACCATGTCCTACGGGATCCCGACCAACTCCGGATCCGCGTTCTTCGGCGACGTGATCGTCGACGCCGTCGCCGAGGCCTCCGGACTCGTGGCCGTCGCGGCGGCGGGCAACGACGCCCTCAACTTCGGCCCCGGCGTCTTCGGGAGCCCCGCGATCGGCTTCAACTCGATCTCGGTCGGCGCGACCGAGACCGGCATCCAGGACCCGTTCTACGACCAGCGGGCGCCGTTCTCGAGCTTCGGCGCGACCGCCTTCTTTGACCGCAGCACGGGCACGGTCATCCCCGGCGCGTACGCGGCGGTGGACATCGTCGCCCCCGGCACCGACATCACCGCGCCGTTCGTCAACGCGACCAGCAGCCCGGACTCGTTCACGATCACCGCGGGCACGAGCTTCGCCGCGCCGACGGTCGCCGGCGGAGCGGCGCTGGTCGTCGAGGCCGGCCGCGACCTCTACGGCGGGAACGACCGCGCCATCGACGGCCGCGTCGTCAAGGCCGTGCTCATGAACTCGGCCGACAAGCTCGCCGGGTGGGACAACGGCCAGATGCTCGACAACGGCGTGATCACGACGTTTCAGTCGCTCGACCTCGCGATCGGCGCCGGCCAGATGAACCTCGACCAGGCGTTCGACCAATACACCGCCGGCACGACCGACGTGGCCGGCGACGGCGGCGGGACCGTCGAGACCATCGGCTGGGACTACGGGCAGGTCACCAACGGCGAGCGGGTCTTCTACGACGTGAACACGGCGCTCGCCGGCGGCACCGACCTGACCGTAACGCTCACCTGGTTCGCCGAGTTCGAACTCGACGTGACGCCCGGCCAGGAGTTCCTGGCCGACGACCGCTACGCGGATCTCGACCTCGAGGTCTACGCGGTCGACGACCTCGGCCAGCGCACGCTGCTCGCGCAATCGACCAGCGCCTTCAACGAGACCGAGCACCTCTCCTTCACGCTGCAGGAGGACACGCTGATCAGCATCGCGGTCTTCGGCTTCGGCGAGATCTGGGACTTCGGTGCCGACGGCACCGTGACCGACTTCGGGCTGGCCTGGGCCGGCACCGCGGTGCCCGGCGTGCCGACGCTCGCCGGCCTGCTGGGCGCGGGCGTCCTCGCGACGCGCCGCCGTCGCCCGGCCTAACCGCCGCGATCCAACCTCGACCGTGCCACCGGGCGGCCCCATCGGGCCGCCCGTTTCATTCCCGCCGGACCCGCCGTCACCCCAGCGGCATGTGGATCTCGGTCAGCAAGTCCTCGGGCTTGGTGTCCATCGGGTTGTTCAAGTAGACCTCGAACGGCGGGCGATCGGCGAGCTCTCGCCCCGACTCGGCCAGCCACCGCCCGCAGAGCCAGCCGTAGGCCTCGTCGAGGCGCTCGTAGGGGCCCTTGAAGACGGCGACGGCGAACTCGCCCTCCGGGATCTCCTCGGCTCGGACGCCCGCGTCGTCGTCGCCCGCGAACCCGGGCGGGGCGCTGACGCACGCCAGCGCGCGGGTCTGCTCGGGCGGCGTGGACTGCGGGTCGTCGAGGAAGACGCCGAGACATTCGGTGCCCGGCCCCAGAAGCCCCCTGGGGCCGGCGAACGCGACGAGCTTGGCGAAGGCCTGGCCGATGTTCTTGTACTCGCCGATGTGCTCGACCGCGGCGACGCGCTTGGCGGGGACGTGCTTGATCTCGACGTTCAGCATCGGGTTCTCCCTGACGACCGGGACGAACCGCTCGACGGCGTCGCCCGGCCCGTAATGCACGCCCGAGGGCGACGGCGGCCACGCCGGCCGCGTGCCGCCTCGGGCAGACTGGTTCCTGTACTCGGTGGGCGACACGCCGAAGTGCGCGGCGAACGCCCGCGTAAACGGCTCGTGCGCGTTGTAGCCGCACCGCAGCGCGATCCGGACGATCTGTTCGTCGGTCCGGGCGAGCTCGGTCGCGGCCCGCTCGAGGCGCAGCCGGCGGATGTGCGCCCGCGTGGTCTCGCCGACCATCGCCCGGAAGACCCGGCTGAAGTGGAAGCGGCTCATGAGCGCCACCCGCGCCAGGGCCGCGTTCGACAGATCCTCCTCGGCGCCGCCGTCGGGCGAGGCGATGGCCCGCTGGAGCTCGTGCAGGACGCGTTGCAGGCGGGCCCGGTGATCGAGGGCGGTGTCGTGTCGCGTGCTCATGCCGGCATTGTGGCGGATCCCGGGCCGGGCTCTTGACCGGCGTTGCGGGATTCCGTTGAGCCGCGCCAGCCGGTCGAGCGCGGGCCCGAGCCGGCGGGGCCGATCAGTCGACCGGACCCGGCCCGGGCCGGAGCCAGCCGTGGATGCGCCAGCGTTCGAGGGCGAAATCCGCGGCGTCGCGGATGCGCTCGTCGGGGTGGTCAAGGACAAGCTCGACCGGCTCACATGAGGTCGGTGGAGGCCGGTGCGGGGCGAGATCGCGCAGCCGCGATTCGAGGCCAACTGGATGCGCGTCTGGTCTCGCCATGCGCCGCTGCTCGAGTGCGAGCGGTGGCCCCTGCGGTATCCGTGATCGACCCCGCCCGACAGGTCGTCCTGCTGCCGGTCTGCCCCCCCGCCCCTCACCCATACCATCCCCCGTGCCGGATGAACCCGATCCGACCAGCCTGAACAGCCACGCGGGCGAGACCGACGAGGACGGCGTCCTCCACGCCGACACGCCGCCCGCCTGGGGCACCGAGACCCACGACGAGCGGATGAAGCGCCTGAGCAAGGCCGCGCGGGACCTGCCCCCCGTCCCCGGCGTCTACCTGATGAAGGACCAGGGCGGCGTGGTCCTCTACGTCGGCAAGGCGAGCAGGCTGCCCGACCGGGTCTCGTCCTACTTCGTGCCCTCGGCCGACCTGGGCTACCAGAAACAGCCCATGCTGGGCGAGGTCCACACCTTCGACTACCTGGTCTGCGACAGCGAGTGGGAGGCGCTGCTCACCGAGAACCGGCTGATCAAGGACGTCAGGCCGAAGTACAACGCCCGCCTCGTCGACGACAAGAGCTTCCCGTACCTCGTCGTCACGACGCGCGAGGACTACCCCCGCGTCTTCGTGAGCCGCAACCCCTCGGGGATCGACGACAAGACCGGCGAGAAGATCGACCACATGCAGGGCGCGAAGATCTTCGGGCCGTTCACCAACGCCGGGGCGCTGCGCGAGGCCGTGCAGGTCATGCAGCGGGTCTTCAAGTTCCGCACCTGCAAGCTCGACATCGCCCGGGGCGACCCGAAGAACGCCTACTTCCGACCGTGCCTGCTGCACGCGATCGGGCAGTGCACCGCGCCGTGCAACGAATCGATCACGCCCACGCTCTACGGCCAGGACATCGACCACTTCGTCCGCTTCCTCGGCTCGAAGCGCAGCAAGATGCTGCGCGAGATGCGCGATGAGATGGCCGACGCGAGCAAGAACCTCGAGTTCGAGCGGGCCGCGACGCTCCGAGACCAGATCGGCGCGATCGAGCGGCTCGACGAGCGGGCTTCGACCGCCGACGGCTGGCAGCCCGAGACCGAGCTGAGCTACATCGACCCAGAGGCTGGCACCCAGAGCCTGCAGAAGACGCTCGGGCTCGAGCAGCCAATCCGTTGCATCGAGGGGATCGACATCGCGCACCTGCAGGGCGGCGAGACCGTCGGCAGCAAGGTCTGCTTCGTCGACGGCAAGCCGTTCAAGGACGAGTACCGCCGCTACCGCATCAAGGGCTTCGAGAACCTCCCCGGCGGGCGCGCCAACGACGACTACATGTCGATCCGCGAGGTGGTCTCGCGCCGCTACCGCGAGGCCGGGCAGGGCCAGGAGCTCTTCCCCGAGGTCATCCTGATCGACGGCGGGCTTGGCCAGCTGCACGCGGCGCTCGACGCCTTCGAGCAGCTCGGCGTCAGGCCACCGATGGTCATCAGCCTGGCCAAGAAGGAGGAGCTGATCTACGTCCAGGAGAAGGCCGACCCGATCCGCCTGAGCCGCAACAACGCGGGGCTGCGGCTCTGCCAGCAGATCCGAGACGAGGCCCACCGCTTCGCGCAGCACTACCACCACGTGCTGCGCCGCAAGAAGACCATCGGGGAATGACCACCTCTGAAAGCCCCGCCCCGCGTTCCGAACAACCCCGAGCCGTGAGCACCGCCGCCGTCCAGACAACGACCGAGAACCCGCGCCGGCGCGCGGAGCCCAAGTCGGCGATGCCCGGCGTGCGGGCCGTCTTCGCGGTCCTGACCTCGGTCTACGCCGCCATGATGGCCCTCGCGGCCGGCCATGCCGCGTTCTGGCTGATCGGCCGATCGGACACCTCCGCCGCCCGGTTCAACATCTTCTGCGTGCGCGGCACCGCCGTCGCCGAGCCCGGCGCCGAGCCCGTGCCGTTCGAGCGAGCGGCGTGGCTGCTGAGCTACGAGGGCTGGGCGGGCGTCGCGCTCGCGGTCGCCCAGGTCGCGGCCTGCGTCGGCGGCGTACTGCTGACCTTCACCGGCAAGCGGGCCCTTCGGACGACCGGCCTGGCGCTGCTGCTCGGCATGGCCGGGATCTGGGCGTACAACGGGTTCGTCTTCCGCACGCTGCTGAGCGACGGCAACCTGATGCTGCTTTACGCGCTCGCGTTTCTCGCGGTCGCCGTGCACGCGGCGCTGCTGCTGAACGCGCTGCGCTCGCCCCGGCGGCTCGCCTCGCGAGCGCTGCGGTCCTAGCTCGTCGCGAGGCGGACCATCATCTCCACGCCCAGACCGAGCGAGTCGTCGTTGAAGTCGAACTCAGGCTGGTGCAGCTGCGGGACCGGGCCGTCGTGGCCGCCGGGCCTCAGACCAAGCAGGAAGAAGCACGCCGGCACCGCACGCCCGTAGTAGCTGAAGTCCTCGCCGCCCATGAACGCGTTCGGAACCGTGAAGACGCGACCCTCTCCGAGCGCCTCGCGGGCGAGACCGAACCAGCGCTCGGCCAGCGCCTCATCGTTCCGCGTGACCGGGTAGCCGGGCTTCCAGGTGATCTCGGCCTCGCAGCCGTGCGCCCTCGCGGTGTGCTCGACGATCTCACGCAAACGCCGCTCGGCGTTCGCGCGGTTCTCGTCCGAGAGCGTCCGGATCGTGCCGATGAACTCGACCGACTCGGGGATGATGTTGTCCGCCGTGCCGCCGTGGATCGCCCCGACCGTGCACACGACCGCGTCGGTCGGCGCGGTCCCCCGGCTGGTGATCGTCTGCAGCGCCGTGATGATCGCGCTGGCGGCGACGATCGGGTCACGCCCGGCGTGCGGCCAGGCGGCGTGCGCCTGGACGCCCTTGATCGTCACCTCGAAGTCGTCGGTCGCGGCCAGCAGCGGGCCGGGGCGTGAGGCGACGGTGCCGAGCGGCATCTCGGGCCAGCCGTGCAGGCCGAAGATCCGCGTGACCGGGCGTCCGACGCCGCCGGCGCTGGCGCCCGCGAGGGCGCCCTCGTCCACCATGAGCTCGCCGCCGCCGCCGTTCTCCTCGGCCGGCTGGAAGATCAGCGTGACCGGACGCGGGCGCTCGACCTTGGACAGCACCCGCGCGGCGCCGAGAAGAATCGCCGTGTGGCCGTCGTGCCCGCAGGCGTGCATCGTGCCGTCGTTCGTGGAGGCGTACGGCTTGCCGGTCCGCTCGGCGATCGGCAGCGCGTCGATGTCGGTCCGCAGCGCCACCGTGTCGGCGTCGCTGCCGTTGGTCGCCGGCAGATGCGCGACGACGCCGGTGCCCTTGGCGTAGCCGGCCTTGTGCTCGATGCCCAGGGCGGACAGCTCGCGCTGGATCACGGCGCTCGTGCGCAACTCCTCGAATCCGAGCTCGGGGTGCGCGTGGAGGTCACGCCGGAGCTCGATGATCGCGGCGAGCTCGGCCTCGATGGCCAAACGGATGTCGGTCGTCAGCGTCGTCATCGGGGACTCTACGGGGCCCCATCGCCGGGACAAGCCGCCGCGATCCGCACCGGCCGACTATCGGTCCAGGTGCTCGCCCACCAGCTCCATCGCCTCGTCGATCCGCGCGGCGACCGCCGCGAAGTCGACCTCGGCCGGATCGGGGACAACCAGGTCGGGATACCGGCCCGCGAGCGCCGCGTGGGCGGGGATGTTGCGGCTGTCCGACTCGGCGAGCAGCCGCTCGCACTCGGCGCTCGTGATCCAGTCGATCAGCAGCGCCGCCGCCTCGGGGTTGGGGCCGCCCCGGACGAGCGCGACCGTGTTCGGCATCAGCAGCGGGCCGAAGCTCTCGGGATCGGCAGTGGGATCGACCGCCTCGTAGACCAGGCCGACCGGCGAGCCGTTGCGTCGCGCGGCCCAGACGTCGTCGGTGTCGGTCAGACCGACGTCGATCTCGCCGGCGGCGATCGCGCGGACGACATCGGCATTGCCGCTGTAGATCCGGACCCCGTTGTCGTCCAAGTCCCGGAGCCAGCCGGCGAGGGTGTCCGCGCCCCAGCGGTCGAGCAGAGCGCCCATGTGACCGCGGGTCGTGCCGAACTCGGGCCGCGCGATGCCGACGCGCCCGCGCCAGCGCTCGTCCGTCAGCTCGGCGAGCGTGCGCGGCGCGTCGCTCTCCCCGACGCGGGACTCGCTGAAGGCGATCACGCGGGCCCGCTGGGCGAAGCCGCGCCAGAGGTCGTTTTCGCCGCTCAGCCGCTCCGGCCAGACCGCGTCCTGCCCGGAGAACGCGTACGCCTCGAGCGCCCCGGCCCCGGCGAGGCGGATGGTCCCGAACGGCTCGCTCGACCACCAGACGTCGGCGACCGGCTCGTCCATCTCCGACTCGACGCGCAGGACGAGGCCTGTGGTCTTGTTGATCTCGTTGTCGCCGACGTAGACGACATCCAGGCCGGTCTGCGCTTCGATCGCAGGGATGATGACCTCGTCCATGTAGACGCGGTCGACGGAGCTGTAGAGCACGACGCGCCGGTCGTCGTCGCGCGAGCCATCGCACCCGAGGAGCGTGGCCGCCGTCGTGATCGCCGCGACCGCGGCGAAGGCGTGCCGGCTCAACCGTCGGACCCCGACCCGTCACCGCCCGAGCGCTGCCGCTCGCGGGCCTCCTCCGCGGCCTTCTCGAGGCGGCCGAAATAGACCTTGACGGCCTCGTGCAGCTCGCGCGGCACCTGCATCGTCTCGACGGCCTCGGATGCCCGCACCGACGCGGCCTCGACCGCCTGGGAGAACGCCGCGGTGCTCTGGCCGCGGACCTGCGAGCCCCAGACGAGGGTCGAGGAGATGATCGGCCCCTCGCCCGTGTTCTCGACGTCGGCGTTCTCGCGGTTGAGGACGAACTGGGCCGCGGCACCGGGCGGCGCATCGGCGCCCTCGCCCTGGCCGGCCCCGCCGCTGCCGGCGGATTGGTTCTGCGAGTCGCCCTGCTGGAAGTTGCCGACGCCCGGGTTGTTGGCCCCCTGCTGCCCGCCGCCGGGCTGGTTGCCGGCGCCCGCGATCGCCTGGCCCATCTGCTGGGCCATGCCGCCCGCTTCGGCCATCGCCTGGTCGAGCGCCGCCATCTCCGAGGCGAGCTGCTCCATGGCGCTCAGCTGGCCGGCCGCGGCCTGGGCTCCGGTCTCCATCTGGGCCTGGCCCTGCTGGCCCTGCTGACCCTCGCCGGCCTGCTGCATGCCCTGGCTCATCTGCTGCATCGCCTGGGCGAGTCCGTTCATGGCGTCCATCGCGTTGCGCTGGGCCTCGGCCATCTGCTGGAGCTGGTCGATCTGCTCCTGCCCCATGCCCGGCGCCTGCTGCTGGAGGGCCTGCTCGAGCGCCGCAGGGTCCGACGCGGCCTGCTCGGCCTCCGCCTCCGACATGCCGGTCGCCTGCTGGAGGGCCTCCTTGAGCTGCTCGCGCGATTCGGCGAGCTGCTTGAGCTGGCCCTGCATCTTGTCGAGCGACTTCTGCAGCTCCTCGCGCTCCTCGGAGCTCATGGTGCCGTCCTGCGTCATCTGGGCGAGCTGCTCGAGCTTCTGCTTGGCCTCGGAGAAGTTGGACCGCGCCAGACTCCGACCAAATTCGGCGAGCGGGCCGGGCTCGGTCTCGAGGTTGCGCAGCGCCTGGCGGATCGCGTCGAGCCGCTGGCCCTCCTCGCCCGACCGCATCTCCTTCATCTTGTCCTGCAGCTTGGTGAGCTTGCGGATCGAAGCGCGGCGGATCTCTTCTGGCGTGCGCGGCTCGGGCTTCTGGAACTCCTCGGCGCCCCGATCCGCTTCGTCTTCCTCGTCGAGATCAACACCGGCCTTCTTGAGGACCTCCTCGAGCTGCTGCTCCTTCGACTGCACGTCCAGCTTGGCCAGCTCGACCTGCCGCTGCTCCTCGACCTCCTGCTCGTCGCTCGCGAGAAGACCGATCACGTCCTGCCGCGGCACGAACGCGAGCAGGCAGAGGCTCGCGAACATCGCCGGCGGGACCCACCAGAGCCGCGGGGCCTCGAACGGAACGGCATCGTGCACGACGACGCGCCGGGCGCGCTCGCCGGCGCTCTCGACGACCGCCTTGGACCAGGCGTCGTTGCGCCCGGAGACGACCATCGCGGTGCTGAGCGTCTCGCGGAGCCCGGCGCGGCGGTCGACCTCGTCGGCGAGGTCCACGCCCCGCCGGCGCTTCGCCAAGGCCGCGATCAGCGCGATCGCGATCGCGACCGGGCCGGCGGCGATGACGACCTCGCGCCAGGGGATGCTGACCAGCCCGGCCTTGTGCAGCGTCAGCAGGACCGCCAGCGTGACGCCGACCGCGATCAGCGCGGTCACAAACGCCCGGATCCAGGCGTTGATCAGGAGCCGGCGGGCGGCCTTGGCGAGGACACGGTCGATATCGCCCATGCGTGGTGCCTTCCGTTCGACGCCGATCTCGGCGTGCCGGTGGATGCTACCGGCGGGATCCGGGGGTGGTTCGCGCGTTCGAGCCGATAGCCCTGATTCGGCGCACACCGGCGGGCGTTGCGGGAACGGCCGCCGAAGTGCGCGCGATTCGAGGTTTGTTTGCACCCGTTCGGGGAGCCGGCTCGGTAGCATCCGCCGTGAGTTCGTTCAGCCAACAACCCCGCTCGTTCGCGTTCGTCGCCAGCCGCCAGGGCGGGGGCCGCCGGTTCGGTGTCCGCTCGGCCCAGAGCGAGCGGGCGCTGGCGGACGAGCTCCGCCGCGAGCGGGCGGTCCTGCTCCAGACCTGGAAACTGCCCGGCTGGATCGGGACCGAGTCGCGGATGTCGCTCGCGGATCAGGCGACGCTGAACGAGCAGCTCGCGCAGCTGGTCGACCGCGGCGTGCCGCTCGTCGACGCGCTGCAGGTCAGCGAATCGGTCGTCGGCAAGAAGCAGAAGCGTCGCGTCCGCCGGATGGCCGAGCTGGTCGCCGCCGGCAAGAGCTTCGCCGACGCCTCGCGCGAGGCCGGCGGGATGGACCCGGTCACCGTCTCCGTGTACCGCGCCGCGGAGAAGACCGGCGACCTCGGCGGCGCCGGGCGGCAGCTGGCGATCACGGCCCGCCGACGCCTGGCGGTCTCCGGAAAGGCGATCACGCTGCTGGTCTACCCGGCGTTCGTCGCCGTGATCGGCGTGCTGGCGGCCCTGATCCTGCTCACGTTCGTCACGCCGACGATCGGCGAATCGCTGACCGACGCCGGCATCGAGCTGCCGGCCGTCACACGCCTGCAGATGGCCGCGGGGCTGTGGATCCGCGAGTACTGGTTCCTCCTGCTGGGCATCGTCGCGGCGGCCGTCGTGCTGATCGTGCTGGCCCGCGACGCGATCGCGCAGTCCGCGGCCGCGGTCGGGCGCGTGATCCCGGTGCTGCGCGAGGTCTTCATCATGTCGGAGGGCACCCGGTTCTTCAGCGTGCTGGGCGCGATGACTCGATCGGGCGTGACGCTGTCCGACGCCCTGGCCGTGGCGACCGGGACCCTGGTGAATCAGAAGGCCCGGTCGCAGATGGAGCGCATGCGGACCCGGCTGGTGCAGGGCGGCTCGTTCGCGCGTCTGATCGACGACGTGACGGTCTTCCCGGCGGCGATCCGCAAGCTCCTGGCGGCGGCGGAGAAGTCGGGCGAGCTCGACGGCACGTTCGACGCGCTCGCGGACGACACCGCCGAGCGTCTGGACCGAGCGGCGAGCCGCGTGCTGGCGTTCTTGGAGCCGCTCCTGCTCGTGCTGCTGTTCCTCGTGATCGGATTCTTGATCCTCGGCCTGATGCTGCCGATGTTCAGCGTGGTCGGAGGCGCCGGCGGTGCGGCCTGACAGGAACCGGATGCCGGGCGTGCCCCGCGCGACGACCGGTGGCGAGACAGGGTCACCGACCGCTTACGATGGTGCGAGCGGAATGACGCGGGCGGCGTGCCCGCAACCCGCCCAGTCCGTGGGCGTACAACCGAAGGTCGATCGGTCCCACCGCGAGGTCGGGGCGACTCTCGATCGGGGCCCCGCCCGGGTGGCGGGCGGGGCGGACCACGGCACAGGCGGGATGAGTCGTTGGCGAGAGGGCGCGGGGCCCGAGGGCGGCCGCGCCCGGAGTCGGAGGTGGATGATGGCTGACAACGCGAACCCGACATCGGGAGCCCGCGGCCGCGGGCGGGCGGGCTTCTCGCTGATCGAGCTGACGCTCGTGATCGTGATCCTCGGGATCCTGATGGGCGCCGCCGCGGTGGCGTTCGCGCCGCAGATCGATCGTGCGAAGGTGCGCACGACCGAGGTGACGCTCCGGACGATCAAGAGCAAGCTGCAGGAGTACGAGGGCATCTACTCGGTGCTCCCGCAGGATCTCAGCGCGCTCGTGCCCGACTACGTCGACGAAGGCGGTCTCGAGGACGGCTGGAACAACGCGATCTACTACCGGATTCAGCCGACCAATCCCGACCAGGGCTTCAAGCTCGTCTCGTTGGGCAAGGACGGGAAGCTGAACACCGAGGACGATATCGACGGCTGGGACCCGAACCTCGGCAGCGGGAACTGACACCCGGAGCAGAGCACCCCGGGCCGGCGGACGCGAGCCATGCCGACCAGCGAACCGACAACCCGGGCCATGCCCAAGCGGCGCGGCGCCTCGGCGCGCGGCCTGACCCTGATCGAGGCCGTCCTCGCGTCGGTCATCCTCGGCCTGCTCGCGACCACGCTCATGGGCGCGATCTCGTCGATCAGCGCGGCCGACCTGCGACAGCAGCAGCGTCTGGCCGCGGCCGAGCTCGCGAGCCGGCTGATGATCATGTACCTCGACGACGCCGAGTCGATGCCAAGCAACTTCTTGCCCGTGGCCTACAAGACCTGGGACGGCCTGAGCCCGCGTGAGCAGTGGCGCTACCGCTGGGACGTGAACGAGCGGTTCGGCGTGGAGCTCGAGCCCTCGATCTCGGCGGCCCAGGAGGTCCCGTCCCTCCCCGACGCGTTCGACGGATTCGCCGGGCGGGCCAAGCTGGTCACCGTGCGCGTCTGGCTGAGCGAGGAGTCGGGCGGGAGCTTCCTGTACGACCAGGGCGTGCCCAGCTCGATCGCGGTGCGGCTGGTCGATCCCGTGGATTTCGAGAACGCCGATTCGTTCCAGCGGCGATTCCCGCTCGAGAGCGAGGAGGGCGTGCAGCGCCTGATGCGCACGCTCATGGAAGCAACCGGTGGCCCCGGCAGCGGCGGCGGCGATTCCGGCTCGGGCGGGGGCGGCAACTGATGCGGTCGCTGTACGGACACCGGGGCCGCGGCTTCACGCTGCTCGAGGTCGCGCTCGCGAGCGTGATGGGCGGGCTGATGCTGATCGCCTGCCTCTCGCTCTTCCGCGCGATGAGCACCAGCGACCGGTTCCAGAGCACCCGCGCGGCACGGATCCACGAGATGGCGCTCGCGCAGGTCGCGCTCCGCCGCGGCATGCTCGGGATCGTGATGGGCAGCGCGACGGCGCCCTGCGTGACCCGCGAGGGCGAGGCCGAACGCCTGCTCGAGCTGCAGATCGAGGCGTTCGAGCAGGCCAACGAGCGGACCACCGGCGAAGATGAAGACGAGTCCGCTGGCGAACCCGCGAGCCTGGACGGCGGCGACATCCTGACCGAGCAGGAGGTCCGTGAGCAAGAGATCGCCGACGCGACCGAGATCGACGAGCCGGAGCGGATCCTCCGCGAGCGGATCGTCCTGGAGTTCGAGAACACCGCGTCGCTCCGAGCGATGGCGGAGGCGGCGCTGTTCGATCGCGACGACGGCGTGCCGCTGCCCGACCCGAACAC
Organism: Planctomycetota bacterium; assembly: GCA_038521625.1. Classification (GTDB taxonomy): domain Bacteria; phylum Planctomycetota; class Phycisphaerae; order Phycisphaerales; family UBA1924; genus JBCBKP01. The sequence continues at coordinate 55,331 of JBCBKP010000007.1, read as the reverse complement.
ACGCGGCGCGCTCGTCACGGATCCGCAGATCGGCAGGATCCCGAGGCTGCCCCAGCGGCTCGAGATGCTCTTCGCCGACCGGCTGATCAGCGAGACATTCGCCGAAGCCTCGGCCTGGGCCCGCCAGCGCCCCGAGGAGCTGCAGGACCTGTTCCTGAACTCGGGCGGGGCGCTCGAGGGCGAGCAGGGCTTCCGCGCGTGCTTTGACCTGCGCCCCGACTTCTCGCGCGAGCGGGTGATGCGCGGCATGGGCACCGCGAGCCTCAGGGAACTCCGGGAGAACGGCCTGCTGGACGAACTCCGCGCCGGCGAGGTCGAGATCCCCGGGCTCGGACGCGAGCCGACCGGCTGGACGCTCTGGTTCCGCCCGGTCTACGCCGAGGAGGTCATCGCGCGGATCCAGGGCCAGGGCTTCGACATCGACACCCGCCCGGACCTGCTGCAGGGCGCGGTGCCGATGATCCGCGGGCTGCGCGTGGCCCGCTGGACCATGCACGCCGGCCTGGCCGGCGCCGACGGCATCGAGCGACTGCAGCGCCTCCCGACCTACCGAGGACTCTGCGAGGAAGACATCCCCGGCTTCATCGAGCTCGAGCTCGAGACCGTCGACGGCGTCTACCACAGCTGGATCTTCGAGCTCGCATGGGTCGTCGACGACGAAGAGCAGAGCGGCGGCGGACCGGGCGGCGACGGCGAAGACGGCGCCGGCCAGAGCTCGGGCTCCGGCTCGGGCTCGGACGGCGGCGACGGCCAGGGCGGCTCCTCGGGCGGCGGATCGGGCGGACAGACCGGCAGCAGCGGCAGCAACAGCGGCCGCGACGACGGCGGCAACCAGGGCAGCGGCGGCGGCTCTCAGAGCGGCGGACGCGGCGGCCAGACCGGCGGCGGAACCTCGGGCGGCGGCCAGGGCGGGGGTGGCCTGTGAACCGCTCGGGCTTCATCCTCCCGCTCGTCACGGTGCTGACCGTCGTGATCGGGCTCGTGACCGCGGCGATGCTGCAGCGCCACACGGCCCAGCTGAAGACCGTGCAACGCCAGCTCGTCGCGTACCAGGCCAACCACGGCTCGCGCGGGCTGCAAGAGGTCGTCGAGCGGTTCCTGGCCGACACGCGCCCGGCGGAGGACTTCCGCGACGTCTTCGATCCCGACGGTTTGGGCTTCACGCTCCGCCCGGGCGACGGCACGGCGGTGCGGGTCTACTTCTACCCGGCTCAGGGCACGCTGCGTCTCGATGCGGTCGGCCTGCCCCCAGACCAGATCCAGACGCTGGAAGATGCGCTCTTTCAACTGCGACAGACCGTCCCGCCAACGCGGTTCGCCGAGCTGACGAGGGCCCACGGGCCCGAGCGGGTCGGCTGGGTGGACGCGCCGCTGGAGGTGAAACAAGCTCTGTCGAGGGCGATCTTCCGAGAGGGCAACCCGACCCGGTTCGTTCGCGAGCTCGATGACCGGCTCGAGGTCGAGGGCAACGTCCTCGGCCGGCAGGTGATCCAGAACGCGGCACTCGACGCCGACGCGACGGCGTACGAGGCGAACCTCGCGAACGAACTGATCGCGGCCGAACCGATCCTGTGGGATGTCCGGATCCGCGTGACCGACCGCACGGGCCGGCTGGTCGGCAACTTCAAGGCGTTCCTGCTCCGGACGAGCGAGAACGGTCGACAGAATCAACCGTTCCTGTCCTGGGAGGATCTGGGCGTCGGGCCGTAGAGTCCGACTTCCGATGGAGACACCGCATGGCGGGCATCAGCACACCCAAACAGGCGACACAGTTCTCCAGATTGTGGATCGTGGCGACCGGCGCCTTCGGCCTGGGCGCGGCGGCAGCGATCTTCGTGCCCGCCGGGGGCGGCGAGGGCGAGGCCCCGGTCAGCTTCGCCTCGATCCAGGCGGAAGCGGAGGCTCGGATCGCGAAGATCCCGCCGCCATCCGACGAGTTCGGCTTCGAGATCGACGTGCTGGGCACCGCCGAGCGGATCGCGATGGGCGCCGGCATCGACGTCGACATGACACCGGCGCCCGAGGAGATCGAGGCTCGGATCGAGGGCAAGCAGCTGGTCACCGACCCGCTGACGGGCGAGCAGATCACCCAGGCGGAGCTCGAGAGCCGGCAGGCGGCACAGGCCGCGGGGATCGAGACCGTCGAGCCGGGCGAGACCGGCCCGCCGAGCAAGCTGAAGTACCTCGGGGCGGTCGGCGTGGGCGAGCGGAAGCTCGCCCTGCTGGCGGCGGGTGTGATCCAGGCGTTCGTCGCCGAGGGCGCGACGACGTCGATCGCGGTCAACATCGCCACGGCGATCGACGTCGAGGTGCACGAGGTCCGCGACGATGAGGTCGAGCTGACCGAGAACGGCTTCCGTCGGACGCTGAAGCTCGCGCCGCGCGGCGGGCTGGTCGCGGTCGCCAAGTCGGCGGCGAGCGGCGACCAGATGGACCCGACCGCGGTGACGGCCGCCGGCGTGCCGAGCTTCGAGCCGATGACCCCGGCGGAGCGAGCCGCGCAGCGGGCCCGCGCGGTCAGCACGACCCCGGCGTCGCGCGAGCTGAGCGAGGACGAGTGGCCCGCGTATCTCGGGCCACCGCCAGCGGACCCGATCGAGCGCCAGATCGTGATCGAGCGCGGGCGCCTCCGCCCGCCGCGGCCGGACGCGAACGACTACGTCCGCCCGGACGGCACGCCGGATCAGGAGGCGTACTACAAGGCGCAGAACGAGTGGTTCCAGGAGGTCCGCGAGCTCGACCGCGAGATCCGCGAGCGTTTCGGCCGGGCCGGACGCGGCGTCGAGCGAGACGGCCGCGGCCAGTCCCGTGAGGGCCCCCCGTAGCCGATCTCCATGAGCCAGCGCGTCTGCTACATCCAGAGGGTCGATCGCGGGGCGGTGCTGACCTCGGCGCGCCTGCTCGGGCACGCGAGCGACGCCGGCTGGACCGCGCCCGCCCGGAGCGAGGACGAGCCCGCGCTCGAGACACCCCGCAAGCTCGCCGACTGGATCGCGAGCGAGCTGGCACCCTCGCGCTCGATCGACCGGCTGGTGCTCGACGCCGACGGCACCGTCTGCTCTTGGCTGCGACCGCCCGAGCAGGATCCCGCGCTGATCAAAGCGATGGTCGAGCAGCGCTCGGGCAGCGGCGACGCGCTGTCGATCGAGGAATCGGGCGAGGCCGGGCGTTTCCCCGATCTGCCCGGCGAGATCACGATCGAACCGATCGCGCCGCCGGCCTCCGGGGGCTCGGGCTCGCTGACACTGCGGCGCAAGCGCGGCGGGGACCAGAACGGCAGCCTCAACGGGCACACCGAGCCGATCCCGCTGCTGGCGAGCCCCGACGCCCCGGCGCGGGCGCTGATCGACGCGCTCGACGCGCGCGGGATCGAGACCCAGGCGGTGCTATCGATCTTCCACGCGCTGGCGCAGGCCTGGGACGCGGTGGCCTCGAGCGCGACCGAGCACGAGGGATTCGTGGCCGATCAGCGGCCGGTGGCGGCGACCGTGCTGCTCGACCCGGCCGGGCGTCTGGTGTGGGCGTGGTCGCGGGGCGGCGTGCTGCTCGCCGCCGGCTCGCAGCGGATCGGCCGACACGACGACTCGGGCCGCCTCGTCGGCGCGGTGACGCTGCGTCGAGGCGGCGTCGGCCGTCTGATGAGCGAGTGGCTCGCCTGGTCGGCCCAGCTCGGCGTCTCGCCGGCGCGGGTCCGCCTGATCGGCGACCTCTCGAGCGAGGCGCTGTTCGAGCCCGGCTTCGGGCCGGCGGACGCGATGCGGGAGCTGACCGCGCGCTGGCCCGGGGCGCTCGCCGAGGCGACCGATGAGGAAGACCCGATCGGCGCGACAATGGACCGCCTGCTCGGCGTGATCGACCGCGGCGATTCGCCGGAAGCGGCCCGCGAGGGGGGGCGTGCGGCGCTGACGGGGCTCGCGACGCGGCGCGGGCGTCCGCACCGGCGCATGTACCGCTTCGCCTCGGTCGCGGCCCTCGCGGGCTTCGCGCTCTGCGTCGCGGGATCGATCGCGCTGGACCGCTCGGCCGAATCCGAGCTGGCTCGGGCCGAGTCGATCCGGGAGGCGCAGGCGCAGCTCGTGCTCGCGGCCGGCTTCACCGAGAGCGAGGCGAACGACCTCGACCTGCTGGGCGTGATCGGCGACAAGGTGGCGGCGGCGCGGCTCAACTCGCAGCCGGCGGGCCTACGCCCGCCCCCGCCGGTGCTCGAGGAGCTCGAGAACCTGAGCTTCGTCGCGCAGAGCAGCGAGGACATCCGGCTGGAACGCATGGGCGTGACCGAGCTCGGCGCCGAGTTCCGCGCGGTCGTGCCCGACACCGCCGCGTTCGAGCAGCTGTCCGAGACGCTGTTCAACATCGCCGGGTTCAACCTGATCTGGGAGAACCCGATCCCGCAGCGTCAGCAGGACGGCGTGCGCCTGTTCGCCAGCGCCGTCTGGACGCGCCAGGCCGCGGGGGACGAGCGATGAGCACGGTCGCGACGCCCAGCGGCGAGCCGGCCGAGGCGATCGGCCGGCGGCTGACGCCGGACGAACGGTTCGAGCGCGCGCTCGCGGCCGAGGAATCGCAGCGCCGCAACCGACCAACGGGGCTGCTGCTCGTGTCGCTGCTGCTCCTCGCGGGCGGACTGCTCTGGCTCGCCAGCGCGTGGTCCGGGCGGGCGGCCGCGGCGAGCGAGGCGGGGACCGCAGAGTTCCAGCTGGGCGAGATCGAGCAGAATCTGATCGATCTCGAATTCCTGCGACTGCGGACGAACGCGGCCCCCGCCGACCCGGACGTCACGGTCGTGCCCGAGTCGCAACAGCCCTTCTCGGTGATCGAGCAGATCGCGCGCGAGACCGGGATCGATCAGCGGCTCGCGATCCCGCAGGGCCGGCGCTTCAACGTGTCGGGCGCCCCCGGCGTCTCGCTCGTGTCATACGGATACACGATCAACGACGGCTCGCTGGAGTCGCTCCTGAACTTCGTCCGGCGCGTGGACGACGAGCTGACCGGCATGGCGGTCCGCTCGATCGAGATCACGCCCCGCGAGGCCGGCTGGACCCTCGAGGTCACGTTCCAGCGCTACGAGAGGAACCGATGAACACCCGCTCCGCCATCGCGATCTGTGTCTCGCTCGCCGCCGCCCCGCCGCTCGTCGGCTGCGGCTCCGGCCAGCGATTCAGCGACGACGAGCTGCGCCACCCCAACCAGCTCATGGCCGAGGCGCTCCGCCTGGCCGAGCGGGCGGAGCAAGCGCGCCGGCGCGGGAACGAACTGAAGGCGATCGAGCTGTACCGCGAGTCCATCGCGGTGTACGACGCGATCGCGCTGCCCCACAACAACCTCGGCATGCTGCTGATGGAGCAGGGCGACGCGCTCGGCGCTTCGCGTGCGTTCCGGCGCGCCGCCGACCTGGCCACGACGGACCCCCGCCCGTTCGCGAACCTGGGCTACATGCACGCCCAGCGCGGCTGGACCGACGACGCCCTGCGGTACTACGAGCTCGCGCTCGAGCGCGATCCGAACGACCTGGAATCTCTCCGGGGTGTCATCCGCGCCGCCGAGAGCGAGGGCCGGGCCGAGCAGACCGATCTCGACCACATCCGTCGCGCGACGTTCCGCGAGACGGACCCGCGGTGGATCTCGTACATCGAACGCCAGAAGTTTCGGGTCGAGAACCAGATCCGCCTCCAACGCCTCGCCGAGCGGAACACCGGCGGCGAGCGCTGATCAGCGGCCGAGCCGCAGCGCCGCCTCCAGCACGTCGTCGCGGCCCGCGCGGAACCCCTCCACGGTCTGCGTCGCGTAGACGTCGGGCTCGACGCCGCGACCGGGCGCGAACCCGGAGGCGTTGATGAACTGGCGATAGAGCGGCACGCGCGCGACGACGCCGCTCGCGGGAAGCTCCACGAAGAACATGATGCCGGCCGTGCACCCCTCCGCGCTGCCGCCGGTCGGCTCGCCGACAAACACGACGTCGGGCCGCGCGGTCTTCAGCCGCGCGAGCAGGTGCGTCGCGCCCGAGGCGTTCTGCGGCCCGACGAGCACGATGACATCGCCCTCGAACCGGTCGGGCCGCGGCCTGGCGCGGGCGACCCCGCCCGAGCCGACCTCGTAGAAGCCGTTGCCGAGGTCGCGGTAGAAAGAGGCCGGGCGGTCGAAGACGCTGCGGTCCCAAGTGCCGAGCAGCGAGCTGAGGTCCTCGGGGTACGAGGCGTTCCGGACCCAGGGTCGCGCGGCGGAGAGCCGGAACGGCCGGTCGATCAGGTAAGAGAACAGGAAGTTCGGCGGCCCGTCCGAGCCGCCCCCGCAATCGCGCAGATCGACGATCAGCCGCTCCGCGCCGGCCTCGGCGAAGCCCGCGAAGATCGGCTCGAAGAGCTCGCCGACGTTGGCGTTGCGCCGGTAGTTGACGAACGTCCCGATCCGCAGATACGCGGTCGTCTCGTCCAGCATCTCGTGCCGGACCGAGGTATCGAAGTTGTAGTCGTCGCTGCCGGGTCCGCGCTCGAGCAGCGCGCGGTTCTCCTCCCAGGTGAGCATCGGCAGCTCAAGCGAACGGTCCGTGCCGTTCTCACTGCGGGCCTTCACGGTCCATCCCTCGGGCCAGCCGTAGAGCATGGGCCAGAAGTTCTCGATCGCCCCGCCGAGCAGCTCGGTCGAATACTCGAGTTCGGCACGCTTGGCGTTGTCGGTCCAGCCATCGACCGCCAGGTACGGCTCGACACCCGCGATCAGATCGGGGACACTGCGCCCGTTGATCGAGAGGACCTCGTCGCCGCGTCGCAGCCCGACGCCCTCGGCCGCGGCCGCGGCGTCGACGATCATGCGGCCCTCGAGGACCCGGAAGGCGAACGGGAGGTAGCTGGGCACCGACTTGCGGTGCGCCTCGATCGCGTCCGGGAGCTCGGCCTTGGTGTGGTCGCACCGGATCCGCGCGAGGATCAGCGAGACCTCGCGGTAGAGCTCCTCGTCGGAGATCCCGCCCTCGGCGACGCGGTCGCGGAGCGCATCGAGCATCGCGTCCATCGCCTCGCGGCTCGTGTAGCGGTCGTAGCCGGGGTGCACGTCGCTCAGCACGCGGGCGAGGATCTCGACATCGCGCACCGCGGACTCGGGCGAGATCCGGCGGGCTTCGTACGGGGCCGCGGCCTCGATCGAGGCCTGCGAAGAGCTCTGGGCTGGGCCGGCGGCGCACAGCGACAGCGCGAGCACGGCGAGTGGGCGTGCGAACATGTGGTGCTCCTGAAAGACCGGGATCATGGCGCGGCGGATGGTTCGGGCCCGCCGGGGTCCGGTTTCGCGGGGTCGTACCCGCCGGATGCACCGCGGTTGCCGACGGTCAGAGCAGGTTGGCGGCCAGGCTGGCGAGCTCGCTGCGTTCGCTGCGGGCCAGCGTCATGTGCCCGACGAGGCCGAGCCCCTTCATCTTCTCGACCGAGTAGCTCAGGCCGTTGCTGGACCGGTCCAGGTAAGGGTTATCGATCTGACCGATGTCGCCCGTGAGCACGAGCTTGGTCCCCTCGCCGACGCGGCTGGCGATGGTCTTGACCTCGTGGGGCGTGAGGTTCTGGGCCTCGTCGACGATCATGAACTGGTGCGGGATCGATCGGCCGCGGATGTAGGTGAGCGGCTCGAGCACGAGCGTGCCGTCGGCCATGAGCTTGTCGATGCGCTGCTCGGGGCCGTGGCTCTCGGCGTGCTGCCCCGGGCTGCCGCGCGTGCTGAGCAGGTAGCTGAGGTTGTCGAAGATCGGCTGCATCCAGGCGGTGAGCTTCTCGTCCTTGTCGCCGGGCAGGTAGCCGATATCGCGCCCCATCGGCATGATCGGGCGCGCGACCAGCAGCTTGTCGTAGCGGCTCTCGTTGAAGACCTTCGCCATGCCGGCGGCGATGGCGAGCAGGGTCTTGCCGGTGCCGGCCGAGCCGAGGAGCGTGACCATCCGCACGTCGTCGTCCATCAGCAGGTCGAGCGCCATCGTCTGCTGGACGTTGCGCGCCATGATGCCGAAGACGGGCTTGCGCTGGCTCAGGACCGGGATCAGGTGGTCGGTGTCGGCGAGCCGGCGCCCCAGCCCGGTGTGGCCCGGGTCCTCGAGATCCTGGAACTGGACGAACTCGTTGGGGATCGGCGGGCTGACCGTGTCCTGACCCGGGATCGACTCGAGCTCCTCGACGGGGAGCATGCGATCCGCATAGAGCTTGTCGATCATCTCGCCGGGAACGGCGAGCTCGCGGTAGCCGCAGTAGAGGCGTTCCGCGTCGACCTTCTGATTCTCGAAATCCTCGGTTCGGATGCCGAGCGCGTCGCTCTTGATCCGAGCGCCGAGGTCCTTGGAGACGAAGACCGCGGGCTTGCCCTCCTTCTTCAGCTTCAGCGCGCACGCGATGATCAGGTTGTCCGGCGTCTCGGCCTTGATCATCCCGGGCCGCTGCGCCGGCTCGGTCGTGTCGATCCGCAGCGACCCCATCGTGCCGTCGGGCCCGACCGAGACCGCGCCCTGCAGCTCCTGGCGGATGAGATCGAGCTCGACGCCCTTGGTCAGCTCGCCGAGCACGCGGAGCCGGTCGAGACGGCGGACCGCGGCGCGGGCGTTGCGGCCGACATCGTCGTCGCGGCGCTTCATCTTGTCGAGCTCTTCGATGACCGGGAAGGGGATGACGACGTGGTTGTCCTCGAAGACGAACAACGCGTCGGGGTTGTGCAGCAGCACGTTGGTGTCCAACACGAAGTGCTTGACCTGTGTTGTCGTCCCGTTCTCCGACGTGCCTTGGCTCCCCGGTCGGGTCTCGGCTTTCGTTTCGATCGTGCGTGCCCCGTTCAACGAGTCTTCCGCGGTCAGGATGCTGGTCATGCTGGCTCCGAGCTCGCGGGCCGTCATGACCCGCGCTCGACCGAACGACCTCCCCGGGCGCGGCCTCCCAGCCGAATCTCGCCCGCCCATCCCACAACGATCTCTCCCATCGGCAGCATACCGGCCCGCCCGCAAGCCCGGGGCGTCAACATCTCGTTCAGATTCCCCCATCCGGGCCGGCCGATCCCGGCGGCTCGGCGCCCGCCTCCCGCGACGACGCCGGCTCGGGCCCCGTCTCGTACGCCGCCTCGGGCGCGGTCTCCGAGATCGCCGGATCCAGCGCCGGCGGCCCCTCCGCGCCCGACGTCGCGGCGCCGCCCGGGATCAGAACACCGGCGATCAGCACGCCGGCCGTGGCGACCGCGAAGCCCGTCTTGACCACGATCGAGAGCGCACGCCCGGTCGCGGCGCCCTTGCCGGACCGCCACGATTCCTTCCAGCTGCGCTTCGCCAGCCCGCGCTCGCCCAGCGTCGCGCCGGCGCCCGCGCCGATCACGGCGCCGATCATCGCGCCCACGATCGGGATCGGGATGACGATCTGGCCGAGGATCATGCCGATGATCGACCCAACGATCGAGCCGATCATCCCGTGACGCGAGCCGCCCGCCTTGCCGCTGCCCGCCGCCGAGGCGAGGAACTCGGCGATCTCCGCGCCGATCGCGAGCAGTCCCGCCGCGCCGAGGCTGTACCAGTCCAGGAGCCCGTCCGTCCAGAACGCGTGCACGAGCAGCGCGACCAGCAGCATGATCCAGATGCCCGGGAGCGTCACCGCGGTGAGCAGCACACCGACGATGGCGAAGAGCACGATGATCGAGCCGGCGAAGTAGATCAAGCCCGTCGTCTCCGCGGGCCGGCGAGACCGGCCGTCACGGGGCGTTCGTCGTCGCGTCCGCTTCGCCCGCGACGTCTTCCTCGGAGAGCGGGGGCTCGGATTGCTCGGCGGCCGCCCGCTCCTCCTCGACCCGGTCGGGGAACCGCGCGCCCTCCATCTCGAGGATCCAGCCCTCGAGGTGGGCGTGGCGGAACAGGTCGATCCTGAGCTCCTGGCCGCCGAGCGTGTCGTGGCCGTCGCGGATCGAGAGGAAGACCAGGAACTTGTCCCAGCGGCGCTTGTCGAGGTCGTCGAGGTCCTCCGGCACGATCGACTGGCCGCCCGGGATCGTCAGACGCTTCGACGCGGGGTCCCAGCGGTAGGTCTTGGTCGCGACCCGCAGGAAGAGCACGACGACGTACGCGCCGACCGCGTACCCGACGGTGGTGATGACCCACTGGCTCGGGATGTCGTAGAACGAGAGCGGGCTCGGCGGTGTCTCGACAGTCCAACGCTCGCGGAGCTGGGCGAGCTCGGCGCCGGGGTCCTGGATCGCGGTGTGCTCCGGCGAGAGACGCCCGATCCGGACGAGCGCGTCGAGCCACTCGAGCGCGGCGAGGTCGAGCGCGGCGCGAGCGAGCGACCTGGCGTCGTCGGCGGACTGCGCCTGGACCTGCAGGTCGGACTTCTCCGCGAGCAGACGCTGGCGCTCCTCGCGGGGGTTCTCCATCGTGAGGCGCTGGGCCCGGAAGATCCCGAGCAGGTCGGTCTTGACCTCATCGGCCTTTGACAGGTACTGGAACTTCGCGAAGCTCGCGAAGCGCTCGCCGCGGTTCGGGTACGCGACCAGCGCGTCGTAGAGGCCCCAGCTCCCCAGGCCGATGCTGAGCACGGCCCACAGGCCGATCCGCCACAACCAAGCAGGGCTCAGGGACGTCTTGGTCGCCGGCGGTCGCGCCGGCGCCGCCGTCTCGGGGCCGGCCTCGGACGAAGGCTCACTCATCGCTCAGACTCCACCCTCTCGCCCATCGACCCGCGACATCGCGCCCTCCCACCAGCGGTCGGCCCAGATCCGCCCCGACTCGCGCGCCAACAGCCGCTCGTACCCGCCCTGGCTGACGCGCTTGGTCGGGATCTTCGGGTACCGGCGCGGCGCCCGCAGCGCCGCGGTCAGAAACCGCGAGTGCTCGGCACGGAATCGCTCCGAGCAGGTCCGCCAGTCACGCAATCGCCTGGGCCACCAGTGCATGCGGACGAGTGTAGCGGTCGCGGGACGACTCTCCCGCCGGGCCCGCCACCCGACCGCACCCGCGATTCTCGGGCCTTCACTCCGGCCTCGGCTCAGGCCCCGCCCGCCTCGCCGAGCACCCGCCCCCGCCACGCGCGACGCCCGCGCAGGTGCAGGGCGAGGCTCCACCACTGCACGCCGGTCATCAGGGCGACCCCGAGCGGATGCAGCAGGGCCCCGAGGACCGAGTGCCGCATGCGGGTCGCCAGGAGCAAACGCTGGGCGACCGCGAGCGCCGCGGCGCCGGCGAAGAGCACGCCGGCCAGCGGACCGACCTCGCCGAGACCCCAGAGAACCAGGCCGACCCAGGGCAGAAGGTGGCCGACCAAGTGCAGCACGGTGATAAAGACAAGGAGCGCCGGCGAGCCGAGCCCCTCGTAGGCGTTCTTCGCGAACCCCCGCCAGGTCTCGCCCAGCCCGCGGTACATCCGGACCGACATCAGGTCGGTGCCGTCGAACAGGTCGGACCTCAGACCGGCGGCACGGACGGCGCGCGGCAGCTTGATGCCCTCGTGCATCGAGTCCTTGCAGGCCGTGTGCCCGCCGGTCGTGCGGTAGGCCCCGGCGGTCATCAGGATGAACTGCCCGCAGCCGGCGCTCGTCGCGGGATCCGATGACGCGCGCATCCGCGCGATCGGCAGATAGCCGAGCAACAGATAGAACATCATCGGCACCATCAGCCGCTCGGGCAGCGAGCCGGTGATCTGACGCGGGAAGGTGCTGAGCAAGGCGACATCGGCGCGCGCACGCTCGGCCGCGGCACGCCGGATCGCGTCCGGCTCGAAGCGCACGTCGGCGTCGGTGAAAACGAACAGCTCGTGATCCTCGGCGGGCGGCTCGACCCCAAGCCCGTCGAGGCAGGCCCGGGCCATGCGCCAGCAGGCGTGCTGCTTCCCGTTCCAATCGCCGGTGAGGGGGACGGTCGGACAGGGCAGGACGCGGGGGTCCTCGGCGGCGAGGCGGGCGACGATCTCGCCCGTCGAATCGCTGCTCTGATCGTCGTAGACGACGACCCGGATCGCGGGGTGGTCCTGCGCGAGCAGCGACCGCACGATCGCCTCGATGTTGGCCTCCTCGTCCCTCGCCGGGATGCAGACGAAGGCCCGCCCCGCCGGGGCCGGACCGCGGGCCTCCGACCGGCGGTACAGGCCGAGGTTCCAGACCGCCATCGCCAGCGGGAGCGCCGCGATCGCGAGCGCGGCGCCGGCGAGCCAGGGCCAACCCCACCAGGCCGCCGTCTGGGCGGCCGTCTGGGCGACGGACTGGGCGGCTTCGAGCGCGGCGATCTGCTCAGGCACCGGCGTGCTCCCCCTCCGAGGTCGCGGGCTCTCCGCCCGGTCGGCTGCGGTCGTCGATCTGGCCCGCCTTCCCGCGCAGCCGGAGCCAGAGCCCGTACAACGGATGCACGTTCGCACCCTCGCCGCCGACCCGATTCACGAATCGGCCCGCGTCCCTTGATCGGACCGCCTCGGCGAGGCGGCGCTGGTTGGAGACCATCGCCTCGCGGATCGCCCGAAGCCAGCCCGTCGTGGTCCGGGCCTCCGGGCGGGCGGTCTCGAACCGGACGAACACCTCGGACTTGGCGTCGAGCCAGAAGGCGTACTCGATCGCGACGGCGACGACCGCCGCCCGCTCGTCGAGCGCGGCGACCCTGGCGACGCCCGGCCGGATCTCGAGCTCGTCGCGGACGTCGGCGAACCGCCCCTGCGGGTTGATCCAGAGCGTCGGGGCGTGATCCGTGCGGAAGTACCCGTCGAGATGCTCGCTCATCGCGCCGAGGCTCTCCGGGTCGTCGGGGTCGATCCCAAACGTGCCGAGCTTGCGGAAGAACTTGAACCGCTCCAGCTGCACGATGTCCATCGGGGCGCGCAGGGTCCGCTTGCGCTCCCGCGTGCACAGCTCGAGGTCGTGCAGCGTCAGCATGACGAGCGGATCCCACCAGCTGACGTGATTTGTGGCCGCGATGACCGGACCGTCATGGCCCGCGAACGCGCGGAGATCACCCTCGGTCTCGCCCGCGACCCGGAGCGCAAAGAACTTCTTCCGCACCATGTTGTGCCGGCACCACCAGCGGAAGAAACGCGCGAACCGCTCCGAATAGTCGGGCGGGAGGAACGCGGCGCCGGACTCGCGCGAGGCCTCGGGCATCGGTGCGGAGCCTAGCCGCCCCCGGCGATTCCGAGCGTCAGACCGGCTCGGGCTGCCCCGTCGCGGCAGGATCCGAGACCAGCCGACGGCTGCCAGCCGGAATCGCGTCGGGCTCGGCCGCCGTCGGCTCGCCCTTGGGCGCGACGCCGAGGTCCTCGCAGACCGCCCTGCCGGCGGTCACGCCAGACATCAGCACCATCGGCACGCCCGGGCCCGGGTTCGCCGAGCCGCCGGCGAGGTAGAGCCCGCGGATGGCCTTCGAGCGGTTGCGCGGCTTGAAGCCGCCCGCGAGCTTGCCGTGGCTGGCCAGACCGTAGATCGCCCCGCCCTCGGCGTTGTACATGCGGTCGATGCCGTCGGGCGTCAGATGGTGCTCGCAGACGATGCGCTCTTCGATGTCGGCCATGCCCATCCGCTTCATCTTCTCGATGACCACGGGGCGGTACCGCTCGAGCATGCCGCCCGGGCCCTCCCACCGCTGGCCCTCGCGCTTGTACGCGGTGTGGATCAGGACGTAGAGCGCCTCGCCCGGCTGCCCGTCGATCTCGGGCGCCTGACCGGGGTCGGTGCGGCTTGGCGCGGCGATGTAGAGCGTGGGGTCGCGCGCCGGGATGCCCTTCTTGTAGATGTCGTGGAACTCGTCGTGGCTGTCGCCGCTGAAGCAGAAGTTGTGGTGCGCGAGATGCTCGTACGGCCTGTTCAGCCCCAGGTAAAGCACCAGGCCGCTGCACGCGGGCTCGTACTTCGACCGCACCGCGTCGAACGCCTTGTCCGCCGCCGGGCCCGACGACAGATCGCGGTACGTGCGCTGGACGTCGCAGTTCGAGACCACCGCGTCGGCCAGGATCGTCCGCCCGCCCTCGAGCATCACGCCCGTCGCGCGGCCCGATTCGGACATGATCTTCGCGACGCGGACGCCCGTGCGGACCTCCACGCCCAGCTCGGCGGCGACCGCCGCCAGCGTCCGCGCGATCATCCGCGTCCCCCCGGGCGTCGGCTCCCCGCCCGGCCCGGGCTTGCCCATCGGGTACCAGCAGCCGTTGTCCACCTGCGCCGCGGCGATCAGGCTCAGGATCGCCGGCGCGAGGAACGGGCTCGAACCAACGTACTGCAGGAAGTGCTCGCAGAGCTGCGCGAGATGCGGCTCCTTGATGTGCTTGGCGATCGTCGCGCCGACCGTCGAGTGCATCCGCATCGCGAGCACGTCGCCCAGAAGGCCCGGGTCGTTCGGCGGCGACTTCATCAGGTCGCCGATCGCGCCGAGGTCCTTGTAGAAGAACACCCGCTCGCTGAGCCGGAACATCCGACGGCTGTACTCGACGAACGCCCTGTACCCCGCGCCCGGCCTCGCGGCGGGGAACTGCTGGTCCAGCTCCCGCGCGAACGCCTCCGCGTCCCGGCGCAGGTCGATCACCGTGCCGTCCTCGAAGAAGCAGCGCCACTGCGGGTCGAGATCGACCAGCTCGCAGTAGTCCTCCGGACGCCGGCCCGCGCGCTCCAGGATCCCCCGGAACACCTGCGGCATCGTGATGATCGTCGGCCCCATGTCGAACGCGAAGCCGCGGTCCTCGAGCAAGTTCATCTTCCCGCCCAGGTGCTCGTTCTGCTCCACAAGGGTCACACGCAGCCCGTTCGAGGCCATCTCCACCGCGGCTGCGAGGCCCGCGAGGCCGCCACCGACGATCACGACCGAACGCTCGCTCGGATGGTCCTTGCTCTCGATCTGGGACGCGGGGTGAAGCCCGCCGGAGGTCTCGTTGGTCTGGATCATGTCTGCTCCGCGGGAGCCCTTGTGTACGGCCCGCGTGCCCGCGCGGCCCGGGGCGGATCTAGCGACGATACAGCCGGCGGACGAAGCCGGCGAGCTGGCCCAGCCGCTGCGGCGATGGTTCGTCCAGCGGCGGACGGACGATGCGGCTCGTCGCGGCGGTATGGAGCGGGCGCGTCATCGCCAGCAGCCCCTCGACGCCCCGCGAGACCCCCCAGCCAGACTCCCCCAGGCCCGCCAGCGGCACGCCGGGGTGCGCCGTCGGGATGACCGCGTCGTTGACCGTCACCGTGCCGGCCTGGAGCCGCGGCGCCAGCTCGGACTCGGCCCAGCGGACACGCCGCGTGTAAACGCTCGTCGCGAGGTGCTGGTCGCAGCCGGCGTGGATCCGCAGCGCGTGCCCGAGGTCGTCCACCGGCAGGACCGCGAAGACCGGGGCGAAGTTCCGCCCCTCGACCAGGCAGGCGCTCTCCGGGCAATCGACGACCGCCTCCGGGCGGATCCAGGCCCCCTCAGGGGGCTCGGGCACCGCCGAGAGCGTGCGCGCGCCGTCCTCGAGCGCCGCCCGGACCTGCCGCCAGGCCGCCGCGGCCGCCGCCTCGGACGCCAGCCGGCGCGGGCGCGCGCCAGCGCCGACCGAACCCAGCGCCCGCAGGAAGTCGGCATAGACCTCACGCCGGACGAGCACCCGCTTGGGCGCCATGCAGGTCTGGCCGCCGTTGGCCGTCGCGGCCATCCAGACCGACCGCGCCGCCAGCGGGATCGGGGCGTCCTCGAGCACGAGCGCCGTGTCCCGCCCGGAAAGCTCGAGCGTCGAGGGCGTCAGCGTGGGCGCAAGCGCCTCGGCGATCGCCCGACCGACCGAGGTCGATCCGGTGAAGACCACGTGGTCGAAGCGGTGCTCACGCAGCAACGCCTCGCCGGCCTCACGCGTCGCCTCGGTGCGCGTCAGGACCCCCAGCGGCAGGCCCTGCTCGGCCAGATCCAGCAGCGCCGACTGCGTCCTCGGGCTGACCTCCGACGGCTTGACCACGACCGAGTTCCCCGCGGCCAGGGCCTGGACAAGCTGGACGCCGAGCAGACCGACCGGGTAGTTCCAGGTCGCGATGATCGCGACACGCCCGAGCGGTAGCCGGTGGACGCGGTGCGTCTGGCCCATGCCGAGCAGCGGCGAGCCGCCCCGCTTGGCGGTTCGGAGGATCTTCGAGGCGTGGCGCTCGGTGAACCGCGCGGCCGCGAGGACCGGCATCACGTCGGCGGTCAGCCCCTCGAACCGCGGCTTGCCGATCTCCTCCCCCATGAGCGCCGTGATCTCCGGCTCGGCCTCGGCCAGCCGGCGCCGGAAGCCCCGGACCCAGCCGAGCCGCTCGCGGAGCCGAGCCCACCCGCCGTCGTGCTCGCCGTTCACATGCGCTCCACGGTCGGCAGGCCCAGCACGTCGAGCCCGTCGGCGAGCACACGCCCGGTCAGATCGCACAGGCGCAGCCGGCTCGCTCGAATCGTCTCGTCGGACTCGTTGAGCACGTGGCAGCGGTCGTAGAAGCCGCTGAACGCCGAGGCGAGGTCGTAGAGGTACGCGCACAGCCGGTGCGGCTCGAGCGAATCGCCCACCGCCCGCACCGTCGCGGGGTAGCGGAGCAGCGCGAGCGCGAGCGTCTTCTCGTCCGGCTCGCCGATCACCAGCGGCGCGTCCGCCGGGTGCGAGATGCCCTGCTCGTCCGCCCTACGGAAAATGCTCCGGATGCGCGTGACCGCGTAGAGCAGGTACGGCCCGGTGTTGCCCTCGAAGCTGACCATGCGGTCGAAGCCGAAGACGTAGTCCTTCACCCGCTCGGTCTGCAGATCCGTGTACTTGATCGCCGCGATCCCGACGGCCTTCGCGACCGACGCACGCTCGGCCTCGCTCAGGTCCTGCGAACGCGCGTTCACCTCCGCCAGCGCCCGCCCCTCGGCCTCGTCGAGCAGGTCGCTCAGCTTCACGTTCTCGCCCGAGCGGGTCTTCAGCGGGCGGTTGTCCTCGCCGAGCACCGTCCCGAACCCGGCGTGCTCCAGCGTCGCGGTCTCACCATCGACGTCGGCGTAGCCCGCCCTGATCGAGGCGCCGAAGACCTGGCGGAAGTGCAGGCTCTGGCGCGCATCGACGACGTAGATCGCCCTCGACGCGCCGAACTCCTGCACGCGCCGACGGATCGCCGCCAGATCCGTCGTCGCGTAGAGATACCCGCCGTCGGACTTGCGAATCAGGCACGGCTCCTTCACGCCCTCGACGCGGACGATCAGCGCCCCGTCGTTGGTCTCGGCGACCGCGCGAGACTCCAGGTCTTCGACGATCCCAGCCAGCTCGTCCGCGTAGCTCGATTCGCCAGCCGAGTCCTTCGCGGTGATCCGCGTGTGCAGCCGCTCGCAGGTCGCGAGCACCTCGCCCATCGTGATCTGATTGATCCTGTCCCAGACCGCCTTCGCGCCCGCCTCGCCCGACTGCAGATCGACCAGCGTCTTCTTGGCCTTGGCCAGCTCGTCCTCGGCCGACCCGACCTGGGCCTCGAGCTCGGCCAGAGCCTTGGGACCGAGGTCGAACCTATTCACCGCCGCGAGGCCCTTGCGGTCGGGGCTGCACGCCTGCTGCGCCGCGCGGTAGTGGCGGTTCAGGTCGGCCAGCGTGAGCCTCTTGAGATCGACCTCGCCCGCGGCGCTGGCGTCGATCAGCCGGCGGGTGACCATCGCGATCGGCAGGCCCCAGTCGCCGACGTGGTTCTGGCGGACGACGTCGTGCCCGAGCCGCTCCAGCGTCCGCGCGATCGCGTCGCCGATGACGGTCGATCGCAGGTGCCCGACGTGCATCTGCTTCGCCAGGTTTACGCCGCAGAGATCGACGACTGTGGTCGGCCTCGTCTCGGGCGCCGGCAGGCCGAGCTCCTCGGTATCCAACGCCGCCAGCAACGCCGCCAGCGTCTCGGGCCTGAGCTTGACATTGATGAAGCCCGGCCCCGCGATCGATTCCGGCGTCAGCGGCTCGGCGAGATCCCCGATCTCGAGCGCGTCCGCGATCTTCTGAGCGACCTCACGCGGCTTGAGCCCCAGCCGCTTGGCCAGCGGCATCGCGGCGTTGGACTGGAAGTCGCCGAACTGGGCCTGGCGAGCCGGGCCGAGGATCGGGTCGATCTCGCCCCCGAGCTCCGGGAACGCGGCGGCGATGGCGGCGCGGAAGCGGTCCGCGAGGAGCGAGACGGGGTCGATGTCGGCGTTCGGCGGGCTCATGCGGGTCAAGGGTAGGGAGGCTCGGAATCGAGCCCCTCCTCGCGCGAAGACCCAACATGCCGCGTGCCAGTCCGCCCGGATGAGCACCCTACTCGTACACGGACGGAGGGACGCGGGCTCCTCGAACCGATCGGATCCAACACGAGCTTGCTTCGATCAGACCGCGCACGCGCGCCGGCCCCCGGCCCACCGTCCCAGGACGCCGCGCCGCCCGCCCGCGACATCGAGCAATGCCATGCCGGGCACGGGCGGGTCGCCGATAACGACGATCCGCCCCCTCTCGATGCCCGGGATCGGTCGATTCCCTTGACCACATCGGGAGGGCGTGGTCTGCTAACCCGGCCCCGACCCCACGGGCTCGTCCGCGGCACCGCCCAAAAAGAACCCGAGTCGCTCGACCACCGCAGAAAGTTTCGAAAAGCATGTCGGGACCGCACGCCCCGCGGCGGCTGGCATCGCAAGGAGGACTCCCCATGACCCGCTCGATGCTCTCGACCGCCGCCGTCTCGCTCGCCTGCGCGTGCGGACCCGCCCTGGCCCAGCTGGGCCCGCTGAACCCGCCCGCGGGGCCCGTCGCCGATACGCCCGAGCTCGAGCCTCGGACGGTTCTGAGCGCGGTGAACACGCCCGGCGACGCCGATTCGGTCTTCAAGATCACACAGCCGGGGAGCTACGTCCTCACCGCGGACGTCGTCGTGCCCGCCGGTCAGGTGGGCGTCGATATCGCCGCGAACGAGGTCTCGATCGATCTCAACGGATTCACGATCCGCGGCGATGGCACCGCCGAGGCGGGAATCAGCCCGGCGATCGGGGACACACCGGGAATCGTCTCTTTCTACGGCCTGCGTGTCTCAAACGGCCGGATCTCCGGCTGTAGGACCGGCCTCGAGCGGCAACGAGAAGTCGAGATCGGGAACAACGAGGAGGACCTGCAGATCTTCGAGACATCAATCACGCAAGTCGTGGCGACAGATCTCGAAGTTGACGGCGCCTCGATCGGGATCCGCATCCTGAGGGGGCGGGTCGAGCGGTGCGGCGTGCGGGCATCGAGTTCCGGGATCAATGTCCGGGAATCCAGGGTGGTGGACTGCCGGGTTGAGCTGAGCGGCCAGACCTTTCGGTTCTTCGGAATCCTCTCGACCGATAGCTTGGTCTCGGGCTGCGCGGTGAACGCCGACGCGGGCCAGCAGGGCGGGGTTATCGGCATCAGCGCGTTGCGCGGGCAGGTCGAGAACTGCTGGGTTCAGGCCCCGCTCCAGTTCTCGACCGGCATCGAGATCTCGAACTGCGCCGTGCAGGGCTGCTCAGTGACGTCCGGCGCGGTCGGGTTCCGGGCCGACGGCGCTGCCGGCATGATCACCGGCTCTTTCTATGGCGGCACAGGCATGGCCGGCGCCGGGCTCGGCAGCGTGATCCAGTTCAACAACTCGTTCTAACACCGTCCAAGACGGACTCCCGAGTCCGAAGCTCATCAGGAGGAAAACCATGATCCGCGCAGCCTTAGCCCTCGCACTCGCGTGTACCGCGATGGCCGCCCTCGCCGGCCCGCTCACCCCGCCGGCAGGCGCCGTGAGTTCGACCGGAAAGACCACCGACCAGCTCGAGCCCCGCACGATCATCAACGCCCAGAACACACCGGGCGACGCCGGCAACACGTTCGTCATCTCCCGGCCCGGCTCGTACTACCTCACGGGCGACGTTACGGGCGAGTCCAGTAAGAATGGAATCCGCGTGACTTCCCCAGGCGTCACGATCGACCTCAACGGGTTCACGCTCCGGGGCGTCCCGAACTCGGGAATCGGCATCCGCGCGGTCGCCGCGGACGGGCTCGTCATCAAGAACGGGCGAATCAGCAACTGGGGGGAAGAGGGCGTTTTCGCCAGTCTCGCCAACGGTACCTACGCCGACGTCAGCGCTGAGAACAACGGCCTGGAGGGCTTCATTGTGGGATCCGACGCGATCGTCCTCCGATGCAGGGCGATCGGTAACGGCGACGACGGCATCACTGCCACGAACCGCGCAAGGATCGTGGATTTCATCGCCCACGGCAATACCGGCGACGGGATCGACGCGGGTAACGGCTCCATCGCTTCCGGGTGCGTCGCGACGGAGAACGGGCGCGGGTTCGACTTGGCCCTCGGGAGCATCGCCGAGGACTGCGTCGCGAGCGACAACCAGGGCGATGGGTTTGAGCTCTCCTCGGACTCGACGATCGTGGACTCGGTCGCGAGGAACAACGGCAGGTTCGGCATCGGACTCTCCAGCGATTCGGTTGTTGAGCGGTGCAATATCTCGGGCAACGACGCCGCGGGCATCCGCGCCGGCTTCGACTGCTCGATCCTGAACAACATCATTTACCGAAACAAGAACTCGGCGGCGCCCGGCACGCCGGTCACGGCGGGGATTCAACTCATCGGCCAGAGCAACCGCGTCGAGGGTAACCGCCTCCTCGACAACGACGTCGGCATCCGTGCGACCGACTCGTTCAACCTCATCATCTCGAACACGTTTCGGACGCACATTGCCGCGTTCGATCTCATCAACACGACCAACACGGTCGGCACGATCGTTAGCGCGACCCAGATCCCATCATTCACCGGCAACACCGCCGCCTCCTCCGGCGTCGGCACAACCGACCCGATGGCAAACCTCATCTATTGACACCACCATTCAAAGGACACAAGCAATGCACAACGCACGAATCATCGCCGTCCTTGCACTCACGGCCACGACCACCCCGCTCCTCGCCGGCCCGATCACGCCGCCCGCCGGCGCCGTGACATCGACCGGCAAGACCACCGATCAGATCGAGCCCCGGGCGATCATCAACGCCCAGAATACGCCCGGCGACGCGAACAACACGTTCATCATCTCACAACCCGGCTCGTACTACCTCACGGGCGACATCACCGGCGAATCCGGAAAGAACGGCATCCGGATCACCGCGAACGACGTGACCATCGACCTCAACGGCTTTACAGTCCGCGGCATGCCCGCCGCGGGAGACGGCATCGTCACGGCGAGTGCGGACGGGCTGAACCTCAAGAACGGCCGGATCACAGACTGGGGGGGCAGCGGCGTCTTCAATAACGGAAAGAATTGCACGTACACCGATCTCATTGCATCAAACAATACGAACTTCGGCCTCACCGCCGGCGACAACTCGATCATCACCCGCTGCACGACCGACTCCAACCTCGTCGGGATCAGTCCGCTGAATCGCAGCCGCGTCTCCAACTGCGTCGCGCGAGATAACACAGACGGCGGAATCGAGGCAGGCCGAAACTCGATCATCTCGGGGTGCATCGCGGAAGGAAACGCGACCGGTTTCAACGTATCGTTCAACTCGCTCATCAAGTCGTGCTCGGCACGCGGCAACACGCTTGATGGGTTCCAGCTCTCAAGCCGTTCCACCATCGTCGACTCGTCCGCGACGGACAACGCCGGCACCGGGGTCTTCCTGTTCACTGACTCGCTGGTCCAGAACTGCAAGATCGTGGGGAACGACACCGCCGGCATCAGGGTCCAGAGCGGGTGCACCATCCGCGACAATCACCTCACCGAGAACCGCGTCGATGGCGCGAACAGCACCCCGGCGATCCTCCTCTCATCGGGCGACAACCTCGTGGAGGGCAACCAGCTCGTCTTTAACAACGTCGGCATCCGGGCGACCGGAGCCTCCAACACCGGCAACATAATCATCGGTAACGCGTTCCGCGCGCACACCAACGCGTTCGAGCTCTCGAGCGGATCCCATGTCATCGGCACCACCATCACCCCGCCCCTCACGCAGGGCTTCACCGGAAACTCCACCGCCAACTCCGGCTTCGGGACGATCGACCCCTGGGGGAACATCATCTTCTAGCAGTTCGGACTTCTGCCGCTGCGGTGATTTACGGAAGAGGCTGTCCTCATTTGTGCCTCATGCGTTTGCTCCAAACGGGAGTTTTGGGGTCAATAACCGACAGCCATGACCGCGGTTCTCGCGGTGAAGAGAAAGGAGATCGATCCATGTTCATCAAACGAATCCCGGCCGCCGCTCTCATCGCATCCCCGGCCCTTGCCGGCCCGCTCACGCCGCCCGCCGGCGCTGTGGCCCCCACCGGGCTCACCCTCCAGCAGGTCGCCGACCAGGCCGAATCGCGCATCGCGATCAACCAGCAGAACACGCCGAGCGGCGGCTCGGCCCTCTTCGAGATCAACCAGCCGGGGTCCTACTACCTCACCGGTGACGTCTCCGGAGTCTCAGGCGGATTCGGTATCCGCGTGAACGTCCCGAATGTCACCATTGATCTCAACGGCTTCGCCGTCCGCGGCCTCCCGGGGTCCACCTCGGGCATCTTCCTCAATCGAGCGGATTCGTCCACCATCCGCAACGGCTCCGTCAGCGGATGGGGCAACCAGGGCATCCGCGCGACCAACTCCACCGGGGTCCGGCTCATCGACCTCATCGCGAGCGATAACGTCGCCAACGGCTTCCAGCTCGGAGATGCAGCCTTCATCTACCGCTGCGCCGCGCTGCGCAATGTCGAGGACGGCTTCAACATGGGTCGCGCCTCCTCGATCGTTGATTGCCAGTCCGAGCGGAACATGGGGTCGGGCATCCGCACCGGCCTTGGCTCGATCGCCCGGGGCTGCACGACCCAACAGAACGTGGACGACGGCATCTCGGCGGGTACAGGTTCGTCCGTCATCGACTGCGTTTCACGCGAAGACGGCGTCCACGGAGTTGATGCCGCCAGCTCGTGCATCGTCCGCGGGTGCAACATCTTCGACTCCGGGACCTACGGCATCGATCTCAGCAGCTTCGGCACCGCCACCGGCAACTCCGTCTCGCGGGCCGGGACCGCCGGAATCAACGTCGCGGGCGACTGCCTCGCGGAGAACAACATCGTGACCGGAACAGGATCCGTCAACCCGGCCATCGGGATCCGCGTTTTCAGCAGCGACTCGCGCATCCAGGGCAACCAGCTGAGCGGGAACGCCACCGGCATCCTCGGGACATCCAGCTTCGGCGGCAGCATCTTCATCGGCAACGCCCTGTCGGGGAACATCAAGGCCTTCGAGCTCCCCGCGGGCAACTTCGTCGGACCCATCGTCACCCCTGCCGCGACAACCGCCGCGATCGACGGGACCACCACGTCGGGTTCGATCGGTATCGGAACGACCGACCCCTACGCCAACATCGTCTACTAGGTCAGAGCTGAGGAGAAACTACATGATCCGCATCACGTCGCTCGCTCTTGTACTGTCCGCATCGCACGCGCTCGACTAGCTCGGCCCGCTCACGCCGCCGGCGGGGTCCGTGTCGGATACAGGTCCCGATCTCAGTGAACTCAGCCCGCGGCCTCGTTCGGCTTCCCGGCCCAACCGACGGGAATCAACAACAACTTCCAGCTCTCGATGCCCTGAGCCGCGTCACTCCCCCGCCCACGCCTCGAGGATCGCGCGCAGCTCTTCCGCGACATCCAGCAGCGCCGTGCTCGGCGTCAGCGCGAGCGGGTCGGTGATCAGCGCCATACGCCCGTCCTCGACCGCCGGGATCGGCAGCCCCGCGATCGCGCCCAGACGCTCGCCGGCCGTCGCGCCCTCCGGCGCGTCGCTGTCGATCAGCACGATCGCCGACGGCCCCAGCCGGTAGATGTCCTCGACGTCGAGCTCGATCCACGGGTTGCCCTCGACGACCGCCGGCCGGGCACCCAGCCGCAGCAGGATGTCGTGGTGCGCCGAGCCCGGCCCGAGCACGCCCGGCGGCTCGACGCCCGCGAGCAGCAGCACCGGGCCGATCGAGCCGAGGTCAGAATCGCTCGGACGCAGCGCCTCGGCGAAGGCGGCGCTCGGCAGGTCGAGGTCGATCGCGCTCGGATCGATCTCCGGGATGAAGCCGCGCTTGGTCATGGGCGAGCGCGGCCCGAGATCACGCAGATCGACCGCCATGTCGTCGTACGCCGAGACCACGTCGTCCAGCGTTAGCAGCGGGTAATCGGTCACCGCCCAGCCGTTCGCCGCGGCCAGCTCGGTCAGACGCCCGGGCAGCTCCCGCCGGCCCCACTGGATCAGAACGTGCGTCGGCTCGGTGCGCAGCAGCGCCTCATAGTCGATCGCCGACTGGTGCCCGACCGCCGGGATCTGCTCGCCCAGGATCAGGTCGTAGTCATGCTTGCCGACAATGTTCTCTTCCAGGCCGAGGTCGCGGAGCATGATCGCGATCGCCGGGCTGAGCGCCACGATCCGAAGTTCGCCCCCGCCCCCGCCCCCAGCACCAGCCCCGGCCTGCGGCGCCGGCTGGGCATTCTTGCTGCACGCGCCGAGAACCAGCGCAGCCAGGAGAAGCACCATCCGAATCACGACGCACCCCCCACCGCCGCGAATCTCGCCTCGATCTCGTCGTGCAGCGCCCGCATCTCGCTCGGGTCATGCAGAACGAACGGCCATGTGCGGTCGCGGGCGATCTCGGCGTCGCTCAGGAGCGCCTCGAGACGCTCCGGCTGGCGCCCCAGGTGCGCGAGCCGGTCGGGATGCTCCCGGCGCACGCCGTCGAGAAGCTCGTGCAGTTCCTGGAAGTGCGGCGCCGGGTCCTCGCCCGCCGCCTTGGCCTTCTCGATGCGATGCAGCAGCGTGTTCTTCTCCGTCGCGGCGCACGGGTCGCCGAGCATCGAGGGGTCGTGCTTCGCGTGGTGCGCCCGCCAGTGCGCATCGGCGACCTGACGCTCGGTCACGTCCGGCACGCCAAGGTCCAGACGAAGCGTCGCGCTGACACACACCGCCGGCGCGAGGCTCTCAGCGAGCCACGCCTGCGCCCAGCGGTCCGCGACCTTCGCGTACCCCATGCCGCCCGTGCCATGAATGAACACGTCGGCCAGGTGCCGGCGGACGAACAGGTCCTGCAGCACGGCCTTGGGCGCCAGCTGCTCGGTCGGGATCTCCGCGAGCTGCATCGAATACACCGGCGTCCGCGGCTCGCCCGGCCGCAGCCGCCAGAGCGGCAGCTCGCAGCGGTTCGCCCGGACCGTCAGCGGCCGGATGTGCGCCCCCGGCGCCACGCCCAGCGATTCGTTGTACGTCGCGACACAGCGATCCGGATCGGCCCGGATCATCTCGACCAGCGCGACGAACTCCGAGAGCCTGGCGAAGTCGGTCGTCGTGCGGAGCGCCGCGCCCGTCAGGCCGAGATCGACCCGCAGCAGCGACTCGGTCGCCGTCGCCGCCTGGAGCGCCGCCGTCGCCGCCCCGTTGTCCAGCGCCTCGACCGCTCGTCCGAACCCGGGCGGGACCTCGGGCGGGCGCTCGGCCCGCGGGCGGGACGCCGCCGGCGTGCCGGGCGGGACCAGACGATCGACATCGAGCCGCGCCGTCGCCGCGATCCAGCCGCCCTCGGTCGTCTCCGGGTAGCGGACGGTGAACGGATCGACGTCGTCGTGATCCACCACCAGCCAGGTCGCCCCGCCGCCGAGCGCGCGGCACGCGGCGCACAACGCGATCCGCTTGGCCGCGATGCCGGCGTGCCAGAGGCCGGGCTGATGGCCGGACAGGATCCGCGGGCCCGGGTCGCCCGAGAGCAGCCCCGCCCACTCGCGGGCCGGCGGGTCGATCAGGATCTCGGGCGCAGGAGCCGGCACGCGGGGTTGTAGGATCTCCGCACCCACGAAGTCGGAGGATGAGCATCGAGACAGGCGACACCAGCAACCAGGACCGCGCGCGTCCGGAGGAGCCGGCGATCCACCGGGCGGCACGCCTCGGGCGGACGGACGAGCTCGCCGCCCTGGTCGACGCCGGTGCGAGCATCGACGAGCGAGCCGATCTCGAGTTCGACCACGGCCCGCACCTGCGACAGCTGACCCCGCTGATGTTCGCCGCTCGCTCCGTGGACGGCGCCAGCGTGGAGACGCTGCGATGGCTGGTCGAGCACGGCGCCGACTGGCGGGCGGTCTCGGAAGGCCGGGACAGCGCCGCGTGGTACGCGGCCGGAGGCGGCGCGATATGGGAGCCTCGAAGCCGAGACTCGGTCGAGGACCATGCCGAGCGGCTGCGGTACCTGCTCGACCTCGGCCTCGATCCGCACGAGTGCAACTTCATCGGCCAGTCGCTCATGGTCGAGGCGTGCACCGTCGGAGATCCGGAGCGTGTCCGCCTGCTGCTCGAGCGCGAAGTTTCCTTCGATCCCATCATCCCAGACGGGTGTGCCGCCTCTCGCCTGACGACGAAGCTCCACACGACCTATCTCGAGCCGATGGACGCCGGGGGAGCCGCATCGTCCAGGATCCCCCTCTTCTGCGCCGCCGGATCCGGTTCTGCCGAGACCGTGCGTCTCCTCCTCGAAGCCGGCGCCGACCCTCGCACGCTCGACGACAGCGGCGGGACGGCGCTGATGCAAGCCGGCTCGGTCGATGCAGCGCGCACACTCCTCAAAGCGGGCGTGGACCTGCACGCGACGGATCGACACGGCAGCGACGCGTTCGATCAGGCGTTCCATGCGTCAACCGAGGGCGACAGCTCCCCGCACGAGGCGTTCGAGATCGGCCGATTCTTGATCGAACGCGGCGTCGATATCGAACGTCGAGATCACTTCGACAAGACTCGCCTCGCGTCGGCGGCCTTTCGACATCAAGCAGACGTCGTGGGCTTTCTGATCTCCGTTGGCGCAGATGTGCGCGCGCGGGATCGGGAGGGCGGGACCGCATTGCATTCGATCTGCTGGCAGGGCGAGTACTCGGACAATGATCTCAACGCCGCGTGCGAGCGAATCATCCGGTCGCTGGCCGCGGCCGGATCAGAGATCGACGCGCGGAACGCGGCGGGATCAACCCCGATGCATGTGGCCGTCGCAGGCGATTGGGGCAACGCGACGGCCGTCGAGACGCTGCTCGCGCTCGGCGCCCATCCCGACCTCGCGAACGATCGAGGCGAGACGCCACTGATGCTCGCCGCGGACCGCCCGGAGCTCGCCTGCATGGAGCTCCTACTCCGGGCGGGCGCGGATCCCATGCGCAAGAACGCGCAAGGCCAGAGCTCGTTGGCGATCGCAGAACAGAAGGTCCGCTACTGGCGAGAGGTCGTCGCCCGAGGCGGCGATCGAGGATCCGGGACCCGAGGCGACCAATCGAATGAACTCGCCGCCGGGGATGAGGAGGCGCGACGCAGAGAGGAAGGCACAGAGCCGCTCTCGCCAGATCACTCCAAGCTCCAACGATCCGCGCTGCAGGATCACGAGCGGTCGCTCGCGGCACTCAGGCGAGCCGCGTCGTCCAGCCCGCCGGAACGTTGAAGCAGCTCAGGCCACCGCCTGACAGTCCACGACGAGCTGACGCCGCGCGTTCACCGGCAGCCTCTCGCGGCAGCGGCACAGCTCGGTGTGCAGCACCTCGCGGTAGTGCGCCAGCCGACGCGTCGCCTCGTCGAGCCCCCCTCCGAAGGTCCGGTTGGGGTCGTTGTAGATCAACCGGACCGGCAGCTCGCCGACACGCAGCCTCGAGGCGACCGCCCGCACCCAGAACTGCAGCGGGAACGCGTAGCCGTCCTCGTCGAGATCGAGCGCCGCGACCGCCGAGACGCGGTACGCCTTGTACCCGCAGAACGCGTCGGTCAGGTCCAGCCGCAGCCGCTCGTTGATCTCCGCCGTGATCTTCTGGTTGATCGCACGCCGGTCCGCCGGCGGCGAGGCCAGCGGGTCCGAGACGTCCACGGGCTCGCGGTACCGCGTGCCGCTGACGATGTCGACGCGGTCGCGGGCGATCTCCGCAAGGAACGCCGGCAACCGCTCGGGCTCGTGCTGCTCGTCGCAGTCGATCGTGATGACCCACTCGAAGCCGCGCTGGTGCGCCCGCTGGAACGCGTCCCGCATCGCCCGCCCGTAGCCCATGTTGTTTTCGCGCGCGATCAGGTCGAAGCCGAGCTCACGCCGCAGCCCCGAGACGATCCCCGGCGTGTCGTCGCTCGAGCCGTCGTCGATCACGAGCAGCCCGAAGCCCAGGCTCTCGCCCAGCGACGCCAGGCGACGCAGCACGCGCTCCGCCGTGGCGGCTTCGTTGTAGACGGGGACGGCGACGAGGGTATTCGGTGTCTGCAAGAGACCTCCGGTGCGAGGGGTCGAGATTCTTAGCCCTCGAGATTCGGCAGAAATTCCCGCCCGATGCCCAGACCGGTCTTGAACCGGGTCACACCAGACGCCAATATGTAACTACATGGTTACGCATTCGAACGAACCCGAGGCCCGGCAAGGCATTGCGAACAAGGAACCAGGCGTCTTCGGCGCGATCGCAGACCCGACCCGCCGGGCGATCCTCGACGGCCTGCGCGGCGGGGCGCGGGCCGCGGGCGAGATCGCCTCGGGCTTCTCGATGAGCCGCCCGGCGGTCAGCAAGCACCTCGCGGTGCTCGAGCGGGCCGGGCTCGTCCGGGCGGAGAAGCAGGGGCGCCGGCGGATGTACGCGCTGGCGGCAAACCCACTCGAACAGGTTGATCAATGGGTGGCCCGCTACCGGCTGCACTGGGCGGGCCGGCTGGTGGATCTCAAGGCGGCGGCCGAAGGCCGCGGAGCGGCCGGTGGCCGCGGGAGGGCATGATGGCGACGCAGACCGATCCGAAGACGACGCTCGCGTACGAAGGCCGATTCGAGATGCCCGCGGGGGCCGATCGCGTCTTCCGGGCGCTGACCGACCCGGCGCAGGTCGAGCGATGGTTCGCCGAGAAGACCGAGCTGTCCGACAGAATCGGCGGCCCGTTCCGGTTCTGGGGCCGGTACACGGCGATGTGCACCCGCGAGGACCAGGCCGACCAGCGGCTCACCGAGTTCGAGCCCGGCCGCCGGCTGGCGTTCACCTGGGGCTGGATCGGCAACCCGACCCGGGTCGAGCTCGCGATCGAGGAGGGCGAGCCCGCCACCCTGCGAATCCGCCACACCGCCGAGCGGGAGTTCCCCGGCTTCGAGCGCTGCGGCGAGCACCTGATGAACGACTTCTGGCGTGTCGCCGCGGAGAACCTGCGGTCGTTCCTCGCCAGCGGCGAGCCGGCGCTCATGGTCGAGCACGGGCGAGCCGGCGGCGACGCGGCGCTCTCGATCGACATCGAGGCGCCGATCGAACGGGTCTGGGCGTGCCTGACCGACAAGGAAGAACTCGACGCCTGGCTGACCCACGGCGCCAGCGTCCGTCTCGAGCCCGGCGGCGCGTACGACTACGGCTGGGAGATCAACGGCAACCACTGCGGGCCCCGGTCGATCGTCGAGATCGACCCGCCGCGCCGGCTCGTGCACGACTGGTCGCACGTCGGCGACGAGACGACACGCACCGAATGGCTCCTCGATCCGATCGAGGGCGGCACGCGCGTGACGGTCCGCCAGCTCGGGACCGGCTCGGAGCGCGAGCTCAGCGGCTACTCGAACGGCTGGGCGGCGTACCTGCACCTGCTCCGTGCGCGGGCGACGGGCGGGCCGCCGGCGAAGAAGCACGGCTGAGCGAGAGGCCCCCAGTTGCACGGGGGGATGGATTCACAAGAGTTTCCGCCTTACGCTCTTCCAGTTTGCGCCGTCTGCGCCCGAGCGGGTCCTCGGTCGCGGGGGGCGCCCCCCGGGGCGTGACCGCCGATGCCGAAGCGCGACGACATCCAGACGATCCTCCTGATCGGCTCCGGGCCGATCGTCATCGGCCAGGGCTGCGAGTTCGACTACTCCGGCGCCCAGGCCTGCAAGAGCCTGCGCGACGAGGGCTACCGGGTCGTCCTGGTCAACTCGAACCCCGCCACGATCATGACCGACCCGGCCCTTAGCGACCGGACCTACATCGAGCCGATCACGCCCGAGTCGGTCAAGAAGATCCTCATCCGCGAGCGCGAGCTCGGCACGCCGGTCGACGCCGTCCTGCCGACGCTCGGCGGCCAGACCGCCCTGAACTGCGCCTGCGCGATGCACGACGAAGGGATCTTCGAGGAGCTCGGCGTCGAGATGATCGGCGCCGACCGCGAGGTGATCCACCGCGCCGAGGACCGAGAGGCCTTCAAGGAGGTCTGCCGGCGCGCGAGCCTCGCGACGCCCGAGTCGAAGACCATCACCAGCCTCGACGACGGCCGGCGATTCCTCGAGAAGATCGGCCTGCCCGCGATCATCCGCCCGGCGTTCACCCTCGGCGGCTGGGGCGGCGGCATCGCCTTCAACCAGACCGAGTTCGACGAGCTGGTGACCCGCGGCCTGCGGGCCAGCATGATCGGCCAGGTCCAGGTCGACCGCTCGCTGCTCGGCTGGAAGGAGTACGAGCTCGAGGTCGTCCGCGACAAGCACGACAACTGCGTCATCGTCTGCGGCATCGAGAACATCGACGCCATGGGCGTGCATACCGGCGACTCGGTCACCGTCGCGCCCATCCTCACGCTGACCGACAAGGAATACCAGGCCCTCCGCGACGCCGCGATCGCGATCATGCGCGAGGTCGGCGTCGAGACCGGCGGCTCGAACGTCCAGTTCGCGGTCAACCCCAATCCCGCCCCGCGCGACGACGGCGGCGAGCCCGGGTTCGAGTTCGTCGTCGTCGAGATGAACCCGCGCGTCTCGCGCTCCTCGGCGCTGGCCAGCAAGGCGACCGGCTTCCCGATCGCCAAGATCGCGGCCAAGCTCGCGGTCGGCTACACCCTCGACGAGCTCCGCAACGACATCACCGGCACCACCTCGGCCTGCTTCGAGCCCTCGATCGACTACGTCGTCACCAAGATGCCGCGATGGACCTTCGAGAAGTTCCCCGAGGCCGACGAGACGCTGACGACCCAGATGAAGTCGGTCGGCGAGGCGATGGCGATCGGGCGCACGTTCAAGGAGAGCCTGCAGAAGGTCATCCGCTCGATGGACGTGAAGCGGTTCGGGCTCGGGCTCGACCGCAACGACAAGTGGCTCGAGGCCGTCCGCGCCGTCGAGAGCGACCGCCTGCTCGTCGGCGGCGGGGCGCCCAAGGCCCCAAAGACCACCCTCTCGCGCGAGCGCACCGACGACACGACCAGCGACCCCGCGATCGGCGGGCGCACCAGCCTCGGGCAGCGCACCGCCGACGGCCAGCGGATCGAGTGGCCCATCGACGTCGACAAGCTGATCCGAAAGCTCAGCGTCCCGAGCCAGGGCCGGCTCTACTACGTGCGCTACGCGCTCAAGATGGGATGGTCGGTCGAGCGCGTCCACGAGCACACGAAGATCGACCCGTTCTTCCTCGACCAGATCGAGCAGCTCGTCGAATTCGAGGACCTGCTCTGCGGCTACGAGAAGCTCGAGGACGTCCCCGCCGAGATCCTCTTCGAGGCCAAGCGGCTCGGCTACGCCGACGCCCAGCTCGCGAACCTGTACCTCGGAACCATCAACAGCGAGAAGATCCTCGAGGTCCGCCGCCGGCGCGAGGCCCTCGGCGTCAGGCCGGTCTACAAGCTCGTCGACACCTGCGCCGCCGAGTTCGCCGCCGTCACCCCCTACTACTACTCGACCTACCAGCCCGGCTCGCGGCGCGTCCTCGACGACGGCACCGTCGAGGTCATCCCCCCCGAGGACGAGATCGGCGGCGACCCCGCCAAGGAGAAGGTCATCATCCTCGGCGGCGGGCCGAACCGCATCGGCCAGGGGATCGAGTTCGACTACTGCTGCGTGCACGCCGCGCTGACCGCCCGCGAGCTCGGGTTCGAGAGCGTGATGATCAACTCGAACCCCGAGACGGTCTCGACCGACTACGACACGTCCGACCTGCTCTTCTTCGAGCCGCTGACGCTCGAGGACACGCTGAACGTCATCGAGCGGTTGAACGGCGGCGGCGCCAGCGGCTCGGACGACCGACCGGAATCCGGCCCCGTCAAGGGCGTCATCGTCCAGTTCGGCGGACAGACCCCCCTCAACCTCGCCCACGGCCTCGCCAAGGGCGGCGTCCCGCTCATCGGCACCAGCCTCGACTCGATCGACCTCGCCGAGGACCGCGACCGCTTCGACCACCTGCTCGGCGACCTCGGGCTCAAGCGCCCCGCCGGCGCGATCACCCGCTCGCTCGAGGACGCCAAGACCAAGGCCGCCGAGATCGGCTACCCCGTGCTCGTCCGCCCGAGCTACGTCCTCGGCGGGCGCGGCATGGAGATCTGCTCCGACGAGCGGGCGCTCGTCCACTACATGACCAGCGCGCTCGACATCAGCGACCTCGACGACGCCCCCGTCCTGATCGACAAGTTCCTCGACGCCGCCGTCGAGGTCGACGTCGACGTCGTCGCCGACTTCTGCCCGGGGTCCGACAGCCCGCGGGCCCTGGTCTGCGCGGTCATGGAGCACATCGAGCACGCCGGCGTCCACTCCGGCGACAGCACCTGCACCATCCCGCCCTGGACCATGTCGCGACCGCTCGTCGAGCGCATCCGAGCGACCGCCCGCAGCCTCGCCGAGGCGCTCAAGGTCTGCGGGCTGATGAACGTGCAACTCGCGATCAAGGACGACGAGATCTACGTGATCGAGGTCAACCCGCGCGCCAGCCGCACGGTCCCTTACGTCGGCAAGGCCAAGGGCGTGCCCTGGGCCTCCGTCGCGGCCCGCGCGATGATGGGCGTCCCGATCGCCGAACAGAACGACGGGCGGGGCGTCCGCGAGGTCCCCGAGACCGGCACGTTCGCCGTCAAGGCCCCCGTCTTCCCGTTCCAGAAGTTCCCGGGCGTCGACTTCGTCCTCGGCCCGGAGATGCGATCGACCGGCGAGGTCATGGGCGTCGACGTCAGCCTCCCGACCGCGTATCTCAAGGCGCTCCTCGCCGCGGGCACCCAGCTCCCGAGCGGCGGCGGCGTCTTCGTCTCCGTCCGGCGCGAGGACAAGCGCGAGATCGTCGACGCGGCACGCGCGCTGATGGCCATGGGCTTCGAGGTCTACACCACCGAGGGCACCGGCGAGGAACTCCTCCGCCACGGCATGCGCCCGTCCGTCCTGCAGAAGATCGGCACCGGCGTCCGCCCGAACGTCATCGACATGATGGCCGACGGAAAGATCGCCATGATCATCAACACGCCCACACGCACCGGCTGGAACACCGACGAGGGCTCCATCCGCTCGACCGCCGTCCGCCTCGGCATCCCCATGCTCACGACCGTCCCCGCGGCCAACGCAGCGGTCCGAGCCATCCAAGCCCTCAAGGCCGGCGACTGGAGGGTCGCGGCACTCCAGGACCTGCACCCCGCCTCGACGCCGCCGGCCGCCCTGAGCGCTCCGTAGCGCCCTCCCCGCGCAAGCTCGACCTCGCACGGCCGCGACAAGGCCCTCCCTCGCCGCCGAAGGGCGGCGACAAAGTCACGCCTCTCGCCGCCGGAGGGCGGCGACAAGATCAAGCCCCGATCGGCGTCGCCGAGATCGGGCCTCCCGCGTGCTCGGCCACGGGCCGCGCGGGCGCCATGTCGAGCGAGCAGTCGAGCCCGAGATCCTCGCAGAGGAGCCGCGACGAGATCTGCGCGCTCAGGAAAATCGTCGGCAACCCGCTCCCCGGGTGCGTCCCACCCCCGACCAGGTAGAGATTCCGGAAGCCCTTCAGCCGGTTCTGCGGGCGGCGGTCCAGCATCTGCCCGAGGTTGTGCGCCAGATTGAACGTCGCCCCGTGGTTGATGTTCATCGCGGCCCAGCCCTCCGGCGTGATCCGGTGCTCGCAGAGCACGCGCTCGCGGACGTCCTCGATCCCGAAGACGCGCTCGAGCTGATCGAACACCCGCGAGCGCATCGTCTCGGCGTCACGCTCCCAGTCGACCCGCTCGCCCTCGCCGCTCTGCAGGTTCGGCGCGGGCGCGAGGACATAGAGCGAGCTGGCGCCCGGCGGCGCGAGCGACGCGTCGAGCCGCGACGGGTTGCAGACGTAGACCGACGGATCCTCGCTCAGCGTCCGCAGCCTGCCGATCTCGTCGAGATTCTCGCGGTACCGGGCCGACGTATAGATCGTGTGGTGCGGCAGATCGACCGCGCCGTCCAGGCCCAGGTAGTACATGCTCGTGCTGCACGAGTACCGCTTGCCGTCCAGACGGCGATCCGCGTACCGCGACCGCCCGTTGCTCGCGCGGAGCCCCCGCGGGATCAGGTTCTTCAGCGCCCAGGTCGCGTCGGCGTTAACGACGACCGCGTCGAAGCTCCGCGTCCCGTCGTCGGTCACGACGCCGGTCGCCCGCGTGCCGTCGAACTCGATGCCGCGGACCGGCGTCGAGAGCCTGATATCGACGCCCTTCCGCGCGAGGACCTCGGCCATCGCGCCCATAAGCGCGTTGCAGCCGCCGTCGGGGTGCCAGACGCCGTACTCGTACTCGATCAGCGGCAGGATCGTGAACAGACTGGGGCAATCGAACGGGCTCATGCCCAGGTACTTGCTCTGGAAGCTGAGCACCAGCTTGGTCCGCTCGTCGTCGAAGTACTCGCCGAGCAGCGCGTGCACGCTCTTGTGCGGCTTGAGCATCGGCACGACCTTCATCACCTCCGGGTCGATGAGATCGAGGGGCGAGCGCACCGCCTTGCGGAGGATCGGCTCCGAGAGCTGCAGCTTCCGCCGGTTGTCGGCGATGAACCGCTGGAAGTTCCCGGCGTCGTGCTCGCTGATCGTGGCGAGCCGGCGCGCCATCTCCGGGATGTCCTGCGTCGTGTCGACCGCGAGCGGGTCGCCACCGGCCTGCCCGATCAGAAGCCTGTACATCGGGTCGAGACGCGTCAGCCGCGCGTGGTCCTCGAGCCGCTCCCCGGCGGCGGCGAAGATCTCGCCGAGCACGTAGGGCATCAGGAAGAACGTCGGCCCGCAGTCGAATCGGAAGGGCCGGTCCCCGCCGTCGGTCAGGTCGATCGAGCTCGTCCGCCCGCCGACGCGGTCCTGGGCCTCGAACAGGGTGACCCGGGCCCCGCTGCCCGCGAGGACGAGCCCCGCCGCGAGCCCGCCCGGGCCCGCCCCGACCACGGCGACGTGTCGTGCTGCCTTCATGGGCTGATCCTTCGACGGGCGTCGGGGCGGCGATGCCGTGCAGCGGCGAAAAGGCGACCGGCAAAAAAACGGCGGGCCGGCCCCGAGAGACCGGCCCGCACGGATGAGACTAGCAAGCGGCCGAGGCCGCGGCGATCAGAAGACCAGCTGGAGCTGGGCCCGGACCGCGATCTCGGGCTCCTCGGCCTGGCCGAGGATGCCGGTGATCGAGCTGCTGCCGCCAAGGCCGGCGCCGCTGAGCGACGCGGTCTCGTCGATCGAGATCACGACGTCGGTCGTGAACTTGAGGGCGTGGCTCTCCGGGACGAAGAAGTAGGTGCCGCCGAAGGTGACGAAGTTGAAGTTGTCCTCGGCGCCCGCGCCGCTGAAGCCGGCACGCTCGTCGTCGACGAAGACGCCGTCGTAGCGGGCGAACAGCTCGACCTGCTCGGTGACGAAGTAGCCGGCCTGGGCCACGACACCGAAGTCGTTGAACTCGCCGACGCCCGCGGCGCCCGCGGTGCTGGCGTCCGAATCGACGTAGCTACCGAGGAACGCACCGTAGAAGTTCCAGCCGCCGAACTCGAGCTGAGCGTCAAAGGTGTACGCGATCAGCTGGCCGTCGGTCGTGCCCGAGAGCGTCCCGAGCGGGGCGCTCGCGAGGCCGCCCGCAGCGGCGTTGTTGGTGTCGCCCCAGGTCTCCCAGTGGAGCGCCGCACCGACGCGGTACGCGGCCTCGTCCGTCTGGAAGCTCGAGAAGTCGTTGAACGCGTCCCAGTCGCCCTCGAACTTGTAGTCGAAGCGGCCGGTCAGGGCGATGTCGGCCTCGGCACCGGCGAAGCCGCTGCCGCCGGTCGCGAGACCGTCGCTGACCGCGACCATCGCACGCCACGCGTCGCTGGTGTACGCGAACTGGATGCCCTGCGAGCGCTGCTGGCTGAAGACCTCGTTCGCGACCGAACGATCAACCGTCTGGCTGTACTCGGGGTGCACCAGCTCCTCGTAGATGAGCGGGAGCTTGAACTGACCGGCGCGGACCGTCACGCCCTCGAGCGAGCCCGCGAAGTCGTACTCGATCCACGCGTCCTCGATCTGGAAGTCGTTCTCGGCCGAGTTTACCTCACCGAAGTCGCCCTCGATGTAGTAACGGATCCGGTCGTTGATCACGTTGCCCGAGAAGCGGAGCTGGGCACGCGGGATCTCGAAGCCGTGCGTGAAGTCGCCGCTCGAGCCGACGCCGGCGGCGTCCTCGTCGCGGAAGTTCGCGGTGTAACGGAACTGGACGAGCGCGCCGATGTTCAGCGTGGCTCCGTCCTTGCCGGCGATGTCGAAGCCGGCGCTCTCGTCGGCGGCGGCGGCGCTGGCGCGCTGGGCGGCATCGGCGGCGAGTTCGGCGGCGTACGCACGATCGAGGTCAAGGCTGGCGGCGGTCTGAGCCTGGGCGAAACCGCCGAGGCCAAGCGTCGAGCCCGCAGCCAACACGGTGGCGATTCTGCGACTCATTTCTTTCCTTTCCCCTGAGCGGCGACGAGCCGCCAGTTCCCTGTGGTGACACGGATATTAGCAGGTACAAACGAACCGATCACCGGGTCAATCGACCTGTGCTGCGCCAGATGGTGAGATAAACGAGGCGGACCCGCACAAAAAGGTCACGACCACCACCCGAATACCCTGATCCGGGGTAACAATCCGTGGGGGTCCCAGGGATCGCACCGCACCTCGACGGTCGACGCTCCCGCGAGGATCGAGTAGATTGAGGGCGACCCGTCACCTGCCGTGGAGTTGAGATCGTGTCGCGACGCGTGCTGATCGTGGATGACGAGATCGATCTATCCGAACTTCTGGCGTACAACCTGCGCCGGGCGGGATACGACACGCGCGTCGAGCACGACGGCCACGCCGGGCTCCGGGCCGCCGGCGAATGGCGCCCCGACCTGGTCATCCTCGACATCATGATGCCCGGCCTCAGCGGGCTCGAGGTCGCCGACCGCCTGAAGCGGGAGGACGAGACACGGTCGATCCCGATCATCATGCTCACCGCACGCTCCGAGGAACGCGACGAGCTCTCGGGCCTCGCGAGCGGCGCCGACGACTACGTCATCAAGCCATTCTCGATGCGCGTGCTCGAGGCCCGGATCGAGGCGGTGATGCGCCGGTCCGAAGCCGCGGGCGCGGGCGGCCTCGCCGGCCCGCTGGAGTTCGGCCGCCTGCGCCTCGACCCGGGGACACGCGACGCGCACCTCGGCGATAAGGCGCTCTCGCTCACCAACACCGAGTTCTTGCTGCTCCAGGCCCTCATGGAGGCCAACGGGAAGGTGCTCAGCCGCCAGCACCTGATCAACCAGGCCATGGGCCCCGGGGTGACCGTGACCGAGCGGACGATCGACGTGCACGTCACCTCGATCCGGAAGAAGCTGGGCGACGAGGCCAACATGCTGAAGACGGTGCGCGGCGTCGGCTACCGCCTGACGCTCGAAGAAGCGGCGCGCGCCGAGTGACGGCTCTGCCGAGCGGGGCTCGTAGTTGCTGAGACCGAAGCGGAGCTCGGGGCTGTGGACGGCCGCGCCGGCGGTGCTGTGGTCGGTCGGCGCCGTGCTCGCCGTCCTCCTCTCGGTGCTGCTCCAGCTCGGAAACCCGCTGATCGCACTCGCGGTCGTCGTCGGCGTCGCGCTCGTCATGTACCTCGGGATGCGCCGCGCCCGGCGCGAGGCCGAATCGCGCTTCGAGGACCTCGCCGACCGGATCGAGCGGCTCGGCGCCGAGGTCCTGCGCCCCGTGGACCGCAGCAGAGGCACGCAGGGCGCGGTCGAGATCGACGTCGGCCCGCGCGCCGGGCTCGACGGGCTCGCCGCGCGGCTCGACGCCCGCCGGGCCGAGCTCGAGGACCGGCTCATCTGGCTGCTCGAAGCCCGCGCGGCGCTGCGCGCGATCATCGACGGCGTCGACGCGCCCGTCTTCGCCATCGACGAGTCCGGCCAGGTCCGGCTCGTGAACCGCTCCGGCGAGCGGCTGTTCCGGCGGCGCTCCGGCAAGCTCGCCGGCCTCTCCCTCGAAGAGCTGTTCACCGCCCGCCAGGTTCTCGACCTCCACGAACGCGCGCAGTCTGGCGAGTCGGTCCGCGAGCGGGTCACAATCCCCATGGACGGACAGACGCACGTCTTCGAGATCACCGCGTCGCCGGTGCGCATGGACATCGCCGACCTGCCCGCCCGCGCCAGACCCAGCGCCGGCGCCGTCCTCACGCTGCGCGACGTGACCGACCTGGCGCGGACCGTGCAGCTGCGCACCGACTTCGTCGCCAACGCCAGCCACGAGCTGCGGACACCCATCGCCTCGATCCGCGCCGCGGTCGAGACCATGCGCGCGACCGGCGTCGACGAGCCCGACATGCGCGAGCGGCTCATCGCGATGATCGAGGGCAACGTCGTCCGACTCGAGGAGATGGTCGAGGACCTGCTCGACCTCTCGACGCTCGAGACGAACGAGCAACGCCCGGACGACCGCCCGATCCGCGCGACCGACCTCGCCGGGACGCTCGACCAGCTGTTCGCCGACACCCTGCGCCGCCGGAACCTGTCGCTCGCGTTCGATCTCGACCCGGCGCTCGAGCGGCTCCGGAGCGACCCGAAGCTCCTGCAGCTCGTCCTGCGGAACCTCGTCGACAACGCCTCCAAGTTCGCGTTCGACGAGACCGAGATCCGCGTCGTGGGTCGCGTCGAGCCCGACCTCGAGAGCGACCGCGACACCGCGGTCTTCGAGGTCGTCGACCACGGCGTCGGCATCCCAATCAAGCACCAGGACCGCGTCTTCGAGCGGTTCTTCCAGGTCGACGAGTCCCGCGTGCGCGCCGGCGGACGGCGAGGAACCGGACTCGGGCTCGCCATCGTCAAGCACGCCGTCCGCCGCCTCGACGGCGACGTCGACCTCGAGTCCATCTACCAGCAGGGCACCACCATCCGCGTCCGACTGCCACGCTGCGTCGAACGCGCCAGCGCCGCCACCCAACGCGCCAAACGACGGCCGGTCATCGAAGAGGTCCCGGGCGACATCGAAGAGTCGTAGATCCGGCCGCCCCACCTCAGGACCGGAGGGCCTGACTCAATCAATCCGGCCAGCTCAGCTCCGCGGCGCCAACGCCGCGCAGCTGCCCGAGCCGGTGCGCGAGCGACTCGACAAGACACCGCTCGATCGCCGGCGCGCCGAACGGCCCGACCCGCGCCGCGATGCTGATCTCGACCGGATCGACCGCCTCCAGCGGCCCGAGCCGACGGACCGAGAGCGTCCCCTCCTGACCCTCGAGCGTGAGCACGCGGAGCTCGTAGCCCCACACCGGCGGCGCGGCCGACGGCAGCGAGTCGTCACGCGGATCCAGAAGATCGGCCTCGAACGCGACCGTCTCGACCACGGCGCAGGCGCACCGCGTCAGCGTCGGCTCCAGCGCCGCCGGCACGTCCGCCCAGTCCGCCGTGATGACCGTCTCGCCCGTCACCCCGGTCGCCCCGTCTCGCTCCGCGCTCGCGGGATCCGCAGCGAACGCCGGGCGCCGCTCGACCGTCCCCCCGCAACCGGCCAGAACCAGGCAACCGGCCGCCGCGACCGCTCTACGATCGAATCTTTGCAGGAGTGCGCACGGCTTGGAAGTCACGGTCAGAGTTCCCACGGGCCCGGAGCAGATCGCGGTCGTCGGATCGGCGGAGCGGAACCTCAAGCTGATCCGTGAGGCTATCGGCGTCCACGTCGCGTCGCGCGACGGCGCGATCCGCGTGTCCGGTCCCTCCGGGCGCGTCGCCGTCGCTCGCCGCATCCTCGACGAACTGGCCCAGGCCGCGAAGGACGGACGACCGCTGAGCCCGCAGGGCGTCCTCGACCTGATCGCCGCCGAGGCCGCCCGCGCCGAGAGCGCCGGCATGCTCGCCGACCAGCCCTCGCCCACCACCAGCGTCGCCGGCGACGGCTGGGAGGGCCCGCTGACCGTCGCGGTCTCGGGCCGCACCGTCCGACCCAAGACCGACGGCCAGGCGAACTACCTCGAGGCCATCCGGACCAACGAGCTCGTCTTCGGCGTCGGGCCCGCCGGCACCGGCAAGACCTACCTCGCCGTCGCCGCCGCCGTCCACATGCTCAAGCTCGGGCGCGTCCAGCGCGTCGTGCTCGCGCGACCCGCGGTCGAGGCCGGCGAGCGCCTCGGCTTCCTCCCCGGCGACCTCCAGGACAAGGTCAACCCCTACCTCCGCCCGCTCCTCGACGCCCTCCACGACATGCTCGACTTCGGCTCGATCCGGCGCTTCACCGAGAGCGACGTCATCGAGATCGTCCCGCTCGCCTTCATGCGCGGCCGCACCCTGAACCACGCCGTGATCCTGCTCGACGAGGCCCAGAACACCACCCGCGGCCAGATGCAGATGGCGCTGACCCGCATGGGCCAGGGCAGCCGGATGATCATCACCGGCGACACCACGCAGATCGACCTGCCCGACCCGCGCCAGAGCGGCCTGGTCGACGCCGCGCGCCGCCTCGCACGCGTGCCCGGCGTCGCCTTCTGCCAGCTGCTCGGAGACGACGTCGTCCGCCACCGACTCGTGCAGCGCATCGTCGAGGCCTACGGCGACGACGACAAGCCGGCGGAGCACGGCGAGATGATCCGCGAGGCGCTCGAGGGCGACGCCTAGTTCCCGCACCCCTCGAAGAACAACCGCACGAATTCGGCTACATCGGCCTGCGAGGCGACACCCGCGGGCTCCGCGAGCGACGCCGCGCGGAAGCTCCCCTCAAAGAAGAGACCGAGGAACGCCCCGATGTCAGACGACGACGTGCTCCCGAACGGCTCGCCGAGATCGGCCGCCGAGCACGGCAGCGGCAGCGCGGTGCGGAACACCCCCGAAGATCCGTCATCAAAGGCGAGCGAGTACGCGACCTCGCGCTTGCCGTCACCCAGCCCGGTCACCCGTGGCCCTCTCGGACTGGAGAACGCGATCCGCCCGATCGTCGCCGTCTCACCGCCGGTGCGCTCGAACAGCCCCCCCTCTCGGACAAGCAGCCGCGTCACACGCTCCGCACGGTCGTAGACGAACAGGCCACGCCCCGACCGATCGCCGGTGATATCGCGGAGAGACGCGATGAACGCGACGTCGCCCGATTCGTTCACCGACGGCGCGCCGGCCGTCCCCAGGCGATCGAAGACCGCCCCGTCCGCGCCAGGCGCCGGCTCCCCATCGCGGGCGATCTCGATGACCTCACCGTCGGCCAAGAACAGCGCCTTCGAGCTCAGCGCGCCCGCATTGTCGCGGGACCGTTCGACGATCGCGGCGAACGCGACGGCGCCCGAGCCGCCGATCGTCGGCGCGATAAACGTCACGAAGACCTCATCGCGATCATCCGGGACACGATCGCCGCTCACAAGCACCGGGCGCAACGATCCAGCATCCGACGCGGCATCGCCGACGTACAGGGCCGAGCCGAACTCCTCCGCGCCCGGCTCGAACTCGATCCGGCGCAAACCGGCACCGACAACGAAATCGCCGCGCGGATCGAGCA
Organism: Planctomycetota bacterium; assembly: GCA_038521625.1. GTDB lineage: Bacteria > Planctomycetota > Phycisphaerae > Phycisphaerales > UBA1924 > JBCBKP01. The sequence goes on along the minus strand of JBCBKP010000007.1, from coordinate 13,784 downwards.
CCGGCGAGCTGAACCCGGCGAACTCGAAGCCGGGGACACCGGGCGCAACCTGACCATCAATCGCAACGGGGGCCAGCCCGTCCGCCTCGGACCACGCGTAGAGCGCCTGACGGGTCTCGGAACCCGGCACGGACGACTCGAGCCGCACCGCAATGAGCACCGAGTCCCGGTCATCGATCTGCGGCGCCGAGAGCGAGCAGGAGAACATCTCCCCACCCGAGCCGGGCGCGATGCCGCCCTCACGCGCGATCAGCCGCGGCGCCGCGCCATCTGCCGCAAAGAACACCGCGCTGCCGCCGCAGTCCGCCCCAGGGGGGCTCTCCGGCGAGCGCAGGCTCGCACCGAACGCGATCCGCTCCGAGTCGTTGATCGCGCCGCCCGTGACGGAGTCAAAGAGGTCGCCGCCGGCGCCCGGCGCGGGCGCTCCCGTCCGGACAACCGTCTCGAGGCGACCCGAGCTCGCGAACACAAGCACGCGATCGTTCGACGCGACGACGCCCGGCCCCTCAAGCGTCGCGTTGAACAGCACGGCACCCGCGTCGCTCACGCCCAGCGGCCCCGACAGCTCGGAGATCGTCGCACGATCAAGATCGTCCAGCCGCGAGCCAACGCCCGCGAGCAACCTGAGCCCACCACCGACACGCGCTAGCAACGCGAGCCGCTCCTCCGGCGGGAGGTTGTCGCGATCGACCGCGATCGTGCCGAACAGCGTGACGCCGCCCCCGGCCGAGACCGCCGGCCCGCTCGGGAACCGCCCAAGCCCGGCGAACTCGGCGCCGAGCACGCCCGCCACGCGGTCGCCCGCCACGGCAACCTCCTCGAATAGCGGGACTTGAGCCGACGCCGCGTTCGAAGCGAAGCCCGCCGGCAGCAAGCCCGATACCGCAACCACGAACGAACGCGAGACCCGGTGGGTTATCATGTGCATCCCCTTCTTCCCCGCGCGAGCCCTTGTCGGTACGCGGGGCGCCGGGATGCGTTGCGGACGCGTTGTAATGTTTGCGCAAAGCTCACAAACGACTACCCCAGCTGCGCCGCCGTGAACGTCCGGCCCGTCGTCTCGCGGTCCCACTCCTCCGCCGCGCCACGCCTGCTCTCGTAGAAATCCCAAAGCTCGAACCAGTAGCTGCGGAACTTGTGCCGTCCGAACGGCTCGTAGTGCGCCGCCAGCTGCTTGTAGAGCTGCGCCTCGGTCCCCTCCATGCCCAGCACCGCCTTGCCGTGACGCACCGACTCGGTGTCCAGCGCCAGCCGCGAGTACCGCCCCAGCAGCATCATGATGTTCCCCGCCGCGTACGGCCCGATGCCCGGCAGCGACTTGAGGAACGCGAAGACCTCGTCGTCCGCGGTCGAAGCGTCCGAGAGCCACCCCTCGTCGATCTCGCCCTTCATGAACTTCTTCGCCAGCTCGACCAGCCGGGCATCCCGGTAGCCCACGCCGCACCGGGCGCGCAGCGTCGCCGGGCGGGCCCGCGCCAGCTTCTGCTCCGTCGGGAACGCCGGGGCCTTGCTCGCCGACCGCTTCCCGAAGACCTCGCACAGACGCATGTTCATCCGGATCGTGCTGGGCCACGCCACGTTGCAGCTCGTCACCGTCTTGACGACGTCTTCGAACAGGGTCGCCGACCGGAACAGACGCCCCCGCCCCGACTTCTTCCAGCGCCGATCGACACGATGAAACTCGGCCAGCTCCGCCTCGTCCTCGTCGAGCCGGAGCATGCGCGAGAGCTGCGCACGCGCCAGCGACTGCCGCGCGCGGTCCAGCGCCGCGTCGAACCGGGCGCTCAGAACCCCGGCCGACTTCTGCCGCACCGTCACCGAGGTCGCGAGCCCGTCGACATCCAGCGTCCGCGACAGCGTCCGCCGGCGCGTGTCCCAGTGGTTCGGCGCGAGCAGGAAATAGCCGTACGAGCAGACATCGCGCGCGAGCTCGAAGTCGGCGGGCGTGCGGATCGTGAGCGTCGAGCCCATCCCGTCCGATCAGGCGCTCAGCAGCTCGTCAAACGCGAAGCCGAACGCCGCGAGGTTCACGCACAGCCGGTCCGACAGCCGCGCGAACGTCGCGTAGTGCGCATCGCACTGCGTGTGGATCTCGTCGACCGACACGCCCGCACGCTCGAAGATCCCAGCCTCCTCGCGCACCAGCGCCTCGATGCCCTCGCGGTCGAGCTCGAAGTGGAACTGGAACGCGTATGTCCGGATCCCCGCCTTGAAGCACTGCACCTTGGAGGCCGGGCTCGTGATGACGTTCTCGGCGCCCGGCGGGAGCTCGGTGATCTCGTAGCCGTGCGACTGGAACTGGTGGTGGTCCCAGCGCAGCCCCGCCAGGATGCGGTCGGTCTGCCCCGAGCCGACGATCGAGACCGGGCAGAACCCCGCCTCGGGCTTATCCATCTTGCCGACCGCACCGCCGAGCGCCTTCGCGACCATCTGCGCGCCGAGGCACACGCCGATCACCGCGAGCTCGCGCCGGTGCGCCTCGCGGATCAGCCCGCACTCGGGCTCGATCCACCAGTGGCCCTCGTCGACGTTCTGCCCGCCGCCGAGACTGATCAGCCCCGCGTACGCGTCGAGATCCGGCGGCAGCGTGTCGCCGCCCTCCTCGGGCGACGTGTGGAGCTGCCGGATGTCGAGCTTGAACCCCTGGTCCCGGAGCGTCAGACCGAGGCGTCGGGGCGGTTCGTAACGGCTGTGCTGCAGGACGAGGATCGTGGCCATGGAGACGCGATGGTAGCGGCGGTCAGTCGCGGCGACGCCGCAGCGCCGCGAGGCCGAGCAACGCCGCGCCCACCGGGCCCGGCCCCGGCACGGCGGTGACCGAGACCTCGGTCACGAGCGAGTCGAACCCGATTATCCGGATCGCTCGGATCGGGCCGAGCAGGTCCGTCACGCGCGTGCCGATGAGCACGGTCTCCGGCGTGTTGCCGGCGCCGATCGTGAAAAATCCCGTCTCGTCGGTGAAGTCCGCCTCGATGATGAACAGGCCCGGGCCGAACGCGTCGGTCACGCGGATCACCGCCTCGACGATCGGATCGCCCACGCCCGCGAACGTGATCTCGACGAGGTCCGGGCTCAGCGAGAGCCCGCCCGCCGTCAGCCCGCTGCGGTCCTCGGTCAGCGCGTCGAGCTGCATCACGACCGGGCTGTCCGCCGGGAAACCCGTGAGCGTCGCGACGTCGAGCAAGGCGAGATCGTCATCGCCGAAGAAGTCGTAGGCGAACCTGGGGTCGAACGACCCGTCCGTAAGATCGTCCACGACGGTCACCCGGGCCGTCCCGGGCCCGGCGATGACGGCGGTCGCGATCAGCGCGGCGAACTGCGCGTGCGTGGCTGCGTGCATCGGGGCGCCTCCGTGTCCATGATCAGAACCGGCAAGACAATGCCGGCCCGCAACGCCGCGTCTCGGCGGCGGGGCCGACTTAAAGGAAGCTTCACGAATCAGCCGGCGATCATCGCGATCGTCGCGTCGTGCCCCTCGAGGTAATCCTGGCTGAACCGCACCAGCGGCGTCCGGTCCATCGCCCAGCCGAGAGCCCGGACCGTGTCGTACCGGTTCGCCGGCCCGGTCGCCTCCGTCCGCCGCCCCCCGTGCCGATCGGACAGGAAGTTGAACACCAGGCCCGCGCCGGTCGCCGGCGCGATCGCGCCCCACGCCCGATCGAGCACCCGCTCGGCCTCGCGCTGCTTCAGCGTGTTCAGCGAGCCGCTAAAGACCAACACCCGCACCCCGTGGTCGCGCACCAGGTCCTCGAACACCCCCGCCTCGGCGACGAAGTCCGCCTCGTGCACCGCCGTCGCAAAGCCGAGCCCCGAGATCTTCTTGAGCGCCGCCTCGGCCAGCCCCCCGACGCCCTCGACCCCGATGTACTTCAGAGGCCTCGCCCCGCGCTCGTCCAGCCGCAGCGCCAGGTCACCCAGCCCGCAGCCCAGGTCGGCCACCACCGCGTCCCGCATCGAGACCGTGTCGATCGCGGCATCGAACCGCGCGATCTGCGCCCGCGGGTTCTTCCAGAGCAGCGCCTCGAAGCGCGGCCCCGCGTCCTCGAACGCCTCGCGGTACGGATCCAGGTAGTCGGCGCCGCCCATCGCGGCTTCACCCGATCCGCGTCATCCGCGCGAACTCTTCATACCGCGCCTGGATCCGGTCCTGGTTCAACTCGCTCAACCGATCCAGACTGAACGTCTCGATCGTGAAACTCGCGATCACCGTCCCGTGCGCCATCGCCGCCCGGATGCCCTCGAACGACGTGTCGCCGGTCTTCGCGATGTGCGCCATCATCCCGCCCGCGAACGTGTCCCCCGCGCCCGTCGGGTCGACGACCTCCTCCGCCGGGAACGCCGGCAGCGCCGCGATCCCGTCCCGATGGATCAGCAGCGCCCCGTGCTCGCCCTTCTTGACGACCACGAACGTCGGGCCCTCCTCCAGGATCTTCTTGCCCGCCGTGATCGGGTTGCGCTTGCCCGTGTAGAGCTCCGCCTCCTCGTTGTTCAGCACCAGACCGTCGACCCGCGCCAGCAGACGCGCCAGGTCCTCCCGCGCGACGTTGATCCACAGGTCCATCGTGTCGACGACCGAAAGCTCGACGTTCGGCAGGCTCTCGAGCATCCCCATCTGCACGCCCGGGTGGCTGTTCGCCAGGAACAGGTACGCCGAGTCCTTGAAGTGCTCCGGCACCGGCGGCGGGGCCTCCTCCAGCACACCCAGCTCGGTGAACAGCGTCTCGCGCTGGTTCACGTCCTCCATGTACTTCCCGCCCCACCGAAAGGTCTTCGAGCCCGAGCGACGCTCGAGCCCCGACGCGTCGATGTTCGTGAACTTCGCGAGCGTGCCGTCCAGCGCCTCGGGGAAGTCGTCCCCGACCGCCGCGACCAGACGGACCGGCCCGTAGTGGCTGGCCGCCGCGGCGAAGTACGCGCAAGAGCCGCCCAGGACGGCCTCGCGGTGCCCGCCCTCGGGCGTGTAGACGGTGTCGATGCTGATGGTTCCGGTGACGATGAGGCTCATGCCGCCAGCGTAGGCGGCGGGCCCCCGCCGCGGTCAGAACAGCAGCTGCAGCTGCGTCCGGACCACGATCTGCCCGTCCTCGCCCGCCAGGTCCTCGAGCAGCCCGTCGACCGAGCGGTCGTAGACGTCGTCCACCTCGTTGATCGCGTAGCTGATGTCCGCCGAGAGCTTCAGCGGCTGACCGAAGAAGTAGTAGTTGAACCCGGCCGTCACGAACGAGAAGTCCTCGACCCCGTCGTCGCTCGTGAGCGAGTGCTCGTACCGCGCGAACACCTCGAAGCGGTCCGAGAGATACCGGCCGCCCTCCACGAATACCGAGTGCACCGACTCCGGCTGCGACCCGCCGACGTTCAGGTCCTCGGCCGAGCGCCCGAGATACCCCGCCGTCACCACCCATCCATCCCCGTAGACCGAGCCGTCCACCGTCCACGCCAGACGCCCGTCCTCATCGTCGTCCGAGCCCTCCGCGTGGAACCCGGCGCCGACCACCGCCGCGAACTCGCTCCCCGGCGGGCTGGTCAGCTGCCCGAGCTGCGACCACGCGCCCGCGAACTTGTGATCCCACCGCGCCGTCACCGCCCAGTCGTCCGGCGACCCATCGAACCCGCTGTTGAAACTCAGCGAACCCTCCGTGAGCTGCAGGAAGAACCGATCGCTCTCGTTGCGCAGCTCCATCTCGAAGCCCTGCGAGCGCAGGAACGCGACCGGGTGCGTCTGGTTGACGACGATCGGACGGTCCACCGCGAGCTGGTAGGTGTTGGGCGTGTACCAGATCCGGCTGAACCGGTTGATCGACTGACCGACGCGCAGCCGCAGCCCCTCCACGGGCCGGAAGTCCACGTACGCCTCGAGCAGCCGCGTCTCCGACCCCGGCGCGCTCTCCGTCCGGATCCGGAAGCTCGCGCGATCGTCCGGCAGCTTGCCCTCCAGACGGATCCGAAGCCGACGGATCGAAAACCCCAGCGTGTCGTCCTCCGACCCGAGCCCGTCGCCGTCGCGAAACGACGCCTGGTACCGCGTCTGCAGCGTGCCGCCCACCCACAGCGACGCTCCGTCGTCGCCCCCCAGCGTGATCCGCTCGCGACTCGGACGCTCCGCCCGCTCCGACGCCGCCTGCGCCGCCGCGCGCAGCTCCAGCCGCGCAAGCCCGCGATCGAACTCGTCCTCGCCCGCCGCGGCGAGACCCGCCGCCAACGCCAACACACCCGCCGCCCGCACACCATGAGACATCCGACCCTCCGTCCGAAGCGCCGCAAGGTAGCGAGACGCACACACCGACGCGCCTACTTCCCCTTCGATTTCGACCACGAATCGCGCAGCGGCACCGTCCGATTGAACACCGGCACCCCATCGACCGCCCCGCATGCGTCGACACAGAAATAGCCCTGACGCTCGAACTGGAACCGCTCGATCCCGTCCGACCACACGCCCGTGCCCGCGTCGCGCTCGCCGCCCGTCGTCCGCCAGTTCGGCTCGAGCCGGCAGCCCTCCAGCAGACGCATCGCCTCCGGATTCAGGTCGTCCATGAACTCGTCCGTCCTCTTGCCCGGCCGCTCCGCCGTGAACAGCCGGTCGATCAAACGCACGCGGCAACCGACCGCGCCCGCTTTCGCCACCCAGTGCAGCGTCCCCTTCACCTTCCGCACCCTGCCCTCTGCGTCCGCCGGCGGCGAGTCCCCGCCCCGCGTCAGCGGGTCGTACGTGCAACGCAGCTCGACCAGCTCACCGTTCTCCTTCACCGCCTCGCGGCACGTGATCCAGTAGCCATAACGCAGCCTGACCTCGCGCCCCTCGGTCAAGCGGAACCACTTCTTCGGCGCGTCGTCCATGTAGTCGTCCCGCTCGACGTACAGCACGCCGCCGAACGGGATCTCACGCGTGCCCGCCGCCTCGTCCTCGGGGTTGTTGATCCCCGTCATCATCTCGACGCGGTCCGCCTCGCCGTGCTCGCCCCAGTTCTCGATCACGACGCGCACCGGGTCAAGCACGCACATCCGACGCGGCGCCCGCCGGTTCAGGTCGTTCCGCGCCGCGTTCTCCAGCAGCCCGATGTCGTGCACCGCATTGAACTTCGTCACGCCGACGCCGTCGCAGAAACCACGGATCGCCTCCGGCGTGAACCCGCGCCGACGCAGACCCGACAGCGTCGGCATCCGCGGGTCGTCCCAGCCGTCCACCACGCCGCCATCGACGAGCTGCTTGAGCTTCCGCTTGCTCGTGATGATGTAGCTCGGGTTCAGCCGCGCGAACTCGATCTGCCGGCTGTGATGGATCGGCTCCGGATTGTCCCGGTTGATCGCCTCGATGAACCAGTCGTACAGCGGCCGGTGATGCTCGAACTCCAGCGTGCACAGGCTGTGCGTGATCCCCTCGATCGAATCCTCCAGGCCGTGCGCCCAGTCGTACATCGGATATATCGACCACTCGCTCCCCGTCCGGTGGTGCGCCGCCCGCACCACCCGGTACATCACCGGGTCGCGCAGGTTCATGTTCGGGCTCGCCATGTCGATCTTCGCCCGGAGCACCATCGAGCCGTCCTCGACCCCGCCCGACTTCATCTTCTCCAGCAGCGCCAGGCTCTCCGACGCCGGCCGATCGCGGAACGGCGAGCCCGTCCCCGGCCCCTTCAGCGTGCCCCGCTGCGCGCGGATCTCCTCGGGCGACTGCTCATCCACGTACGCCAGCCCCTTCTCGACCAGCCCGCGCGCCAGCTCGTACATCCGCCCGAAGTAATCGCTCGCGAATAGCACACCCGCCGCCGGATCGCCCCCGGCGGACGGGTCCGCCATCCCCGGCCACGCGAACCCAAGCCAACGCACGTCCTCGATGATCGCCCGGACGTACGCGTCCTCCTCCTTCTCCGGGTTCGTGTCGTCGAACCGCAGATTGCACGCCCCGCCGTACCGCTCCGCCAGACCGAAACTGACACAGATCGCCTTCGCGTGCCCGACGTGCAAGAACCCGTTCGGCTCCGGCGGGAACCGCGTCCGGACAACCGACGCGTCGCCCGGATCGCCCCAACGCCCCGAGGCGATCTCCCCGTCGATGATCTCGGTAATGAAGTGCCGCGGCGTGTCGTCGTGCTGGGAATCCATGAGGGACGCATCGTAAGCGTCAGATAGACTCCACAAACCGACAACGAGGAGATCGCCATGTCGACCCAGACCAACGAGCCCAACCAGCCCAATCACGCCAACCCGACCGGGCCCACCGCGTACGACCGACGCCGATTCCTGGGCCTCGTCCCCGCCGCCGGCCTCGCCGCCGTCGCCGGGGCCACCGCCGGCCCCGCCCTCGCCCAGCCCTACGGCGGCCCGCCGACCGAGGCCAACCCCGCCACCAAACCCGCCGGCACCCTCACCGAGTTCCCCCGCCAGGGCGTCGCCGCCGCCCGCGAGTTCGTCCGACTCTGCCACTTCGACCTCGACACCGTCACGAAGCTCGTCACCGCCCGACCGGCGCTCGCCAAGTCCGCCTACGACCTCGGCTACGGCGACTGGGAAGCCGCCATCGGCGCCGCCTCGCACGTCGGCCGACGCGACATCGTCGAGCTTCTCGTCGCCCACGGCGCACGACCCGACATGTTCACCTTCGCCATGCTCGGCGACATCGACACCGTCCGCGCCATGGTCGCCGACCGGCCCGAGCTCCGACGCGTCCACGGACCCCACGGCATCACACTGCTCCGACACGCCATCCTCGGCGGCGACGAGGCCGCCAGCGTCGTCGACTACCTCCAGAGCCTCGGCGACGCCGGCACCCCCGAGCCCGAGATCGAGCTGCCAGCCGACCGCATCACGCGCTACACCGGCGAGTACCCCATCAACGCGAGCGACAAGCTCGTCGTCGCCCAAAGCCGCGGCGACATCCAGATCGGCCTCAACGGCGAGGAGATGCGACTGCTCAAGTACCAGGGCGGCGACGCCTTCGCGCCCGCCGGATCGCCCGCCGTCCGCATCGTCTTCGGCGGCGACGGCGACGGCGACCGCGCCGCGCAGGTCACCATCCACGACCCCGAGCCGATCGTCACCGGGCGTCGCTGAAGACACTCGGTACAACGGTAAAGCAGAGATGTGCGCCCGACGGCCGCGACGGAGCGCCCCTAATAGCGAATCACGACCGGCGACTCCGGACGGAAGTCCAGCGTCTCGCCCTGCGCGTGCCCGTCGAACGTCAGCTCGATCAGCGGCGCGTCGCCCTCAACGAACCGGAAGTTCGCGACAGAACCCACCGAGCCCACCGACGCCGACACGCCCCCCACCACGTGGAACGTCGCGCCGGTCAGCACCCGAGCCCCGTTCGGATGCTCGAGGAACGCCGACGACCGCGGCCCCCAGCTGCCACGCGCCGGACGCGTCCAGCCCGGCGGCATCCGGAACACCCACGGCTCCGCGTACCCGCCCTCGGGCGTGAAGACCTCCAGATAGTCCTCGGGCTCCTCGCCCATCCAATCGGCCTTGTACACCGCCGGCTCGCCCGGCGGCGTCCGCGCATACTCCAAGTCACGCAGCCCGATCCCGACCGGCGACACCAACGGATCCGACCGCCACCCGGCACGCCGCGTGAAGTCGCTTCCGAGACCGCTCCATCTATCGCGAATCGGGAGATTCACACGCCGCTCGGCGACCCTGCATTGCAGATGGTCGCGGCAGGCGACTGGTTCAAGCATCGGGTCACACGCGTACTCTCCGATGGCACTCGCCTCGCGATTCACTACAGTGAACACGCAGCAAGCGGTTTGCGCTGGGACGTGAAACTTAAGTCAGTCGATGAATATATTACACGAGGAGCAACACCGTGATTCAGCTCGAAAGCAGTCGCAAGTGATTGTTGTGCCTCACGATACCCGGCCTAGGGTTTCGGGAGTCGTCAGCGGACGATCGGTTGGAGGGGATCCCGAGTGGCTATATTCTGACCAGATGTATTACGTGCACGCAGTTGAGACGATCATTGGAAACGAGATCCTGGTTGCCGTTCGAGAGCCCGGCGCGGATCCGCTTGTTCCATATTTCTACAGTCTTTCAAACTTCACTGTGCTCGATGCATCTATTCCTGAGGAATTTGGCATCAGTCTAGACGAGACGCCAGGACGCCCATTGTCCGCCCTGATCGCCCCGATGTTCTGGTCTGCAGACAGACTATTTTATGAAAAACTCATAGATGCGAATCCGTTCAGGGAAACGGATCCGACCGTTGCTCTATTTAGGTCATATCTCATCCAGGCCGCCGGTCGCGTCGAGAAGAACGTCCGGGTATAGGTTCTATCGCCGCAGAGTAGATCATCACCGCAAGAACAAGTGCCCGTCTGATTGCGTGTGTAGCGGCGGCGCCGCGAAACACCCCGCGCGCGCGGGGCCGATCTCCCAGAGCCAGTACCATTGGGATTCGCCTGCCGACGATTCGAGCCCGCCCGGGAGACCACGATGGACGCCCCCACCCACGAGCTCCAGACGCCCCTCGGCACCCTGACCGCCATCGCCACACGCCGTGGCCTCGCCGCGCTCGAATTCCCCGGCCCGCGCACCGCCCGCGCCGCGGGCGCCATCGCGCAGGACGCCATCGACGACCCCGAGCTCTTCGACCGCCTCGGCGAGCAGCTCGCCGCGTACTTCGCCGCCGACCGGTCCGCATTCGACCTCCCTCTCGACCTCCGCGGCAGCGACTTCGAGCTCCGCGTCTGGCGAGCGCTTCTCGAGATCCCGACCGGCCAGACCCGCAGCTACGCCCAGATCGCCGAGTCGCTCGACACGCCCGGCGCCTCCCGCGCCGTCGGCCTCGCCAACGGACGCAACCGAATCGCCATCGTCGTCCCCTGCCACCGCGTCATCGGCGCCGACGGCTCCCTCACCGGCTACGGCGGCGGCCTCGACCGCAAACGCAAGCTCCTCGAGCTCGAGGGCGCCATCGCAACAGAACCCGCGCTCTTCTAAGCTGCCGGCCATGGCCAAAGACCTGCGAGGCGCACGGGCGCTGATCAAGAAGCACGGGCTGACCGACCTCGGCGAGCTCATCGAGAATGCGCTGGTCCCGGCTGTCTTCATCGATCGCAGCCCCCCCGGCACGACCCGTGCGCCGGCCAAAGCGAGCCGCCTCGGCGGCCTCCCAGCACTGCTCTCTGCCGACGACTGGCCGAACGCCGACGATCGACCGCTCTTCTTCCTCGCACAGATCGATCTCGCGAAGGCGCCGCACCACCACCTGGGCGACTCCGGACTGCCAGAGAGCGGACTGCTCCAGGTGTGGTACGACGGGCTCCGAGAGAGACTGAAAAACCCGACGAGCTCAGACATCGGACCGAACGTCCTGACCTGCACATACCAAGACTCCGACACTTCGCTGCGGCGTCAGCCGTACCCAGAGATTGATCTCGATGAGTACGAGGAGTGGGGTCAGCCCTGGGAGCCGTTCACCGAGTGCCGGATCAAGTTGAAGCCGGCTCTTTCGATCACCGCGACCAAGAAGCTCTCACTCACCAGGGATCACCCCGAGTTCGACCGCGACGAGGAGTTCTTCGAGCTGCAATCCCAGCTCCTCGCCGGCGACGCCCAGCACACGCACCAACTGCTCGGCGCATTCAGGCCGCTCCAAGCCGATCCCGAATTCGAAGCCGAGGCCTTCCGCCGTGGCGTCGACCCATTCCGGAAGATGAGCCAGGCGGATCGCACCAAGCTGCGAGCTTCCGCGAGACGATCCAAGTGGCGCCCCCTTGTCGTCCTGACCGACGACGACGAGAACCGCGGCATGGTCGCCAAAGGCCCGCTCCTGTCGTCACCGGGCTTCAGCTTCGGCGACGGCGAATCGCTCAGCCTCTGGATCCGCGACGCCGATCTGCGCAAGGGCCGATTCGATAACACCTACACGGCGATCGGCTAAGGATGATCCCACGGCGGCGGCCTCGACCGCAAACGCACGCTCCTCGAGCTCGAGGGCGCCATCGCCGCCCCGGCCGGGTTGTTCTCTTAGTCCGGGCTCCCGAGCCATAGCAACCCCGCGGCGAGCTGCTCACGCCAGATGAGCGGGTCGTGCCCGCCGACGCGTTCGTCCAAGAACACGGTGTAGCCGGCCTCCTCAGCGGCGCGAGACGCCGCCGTGGTCTGCTCGAGGAATCGCGGCTCGTGTACGCCGGCCGAGAAGAACGCGCGATGCGCATCGGCACGGCCCGTGAGTGGCTCGAAGTTGTCCGCCACGAGCAACCAGCCCGAGGACAGCACGATCGACGCGCCGAACCGCTCCGGCGCGAGCGCCGCGACCGTCGCCGCGAACGCACCACCGTTGGAGGTCCCGGCAACGATCCGATCGCCCGGCTCGATCGTAACGCCGACCATCTCCTCGATGAGATCCGGCACGTCTCGCGTGAAGAACAGCCAGTGCTTGTCGAACCGCTCCGGGTCGGCGCCCTCCGCGAAGCGACTGAAGCCGCTGAGATACTCGATGGCACGCGTGTCCTGAGACGGATCGCCGAACGCCACACCAGAAGCAGATGAGACACCAACCACGAGCGTCGGCGGGATCGCGCCCGAGACAACCAACGCTTCGATCTGCGGCACCTGGCTCGTCACACTCTGACCGTCGGCGAGATACAAGACCTGGCGGATCTCGTCGGCCCGCACGTCGGGCGGCATATAGACAAACACCTCGCGATCCGCGCCCATGCGATCGGCACCGAGCATGTGGGTCTCGATCGTGCCACGCACCGGATCCGCCGACGCAACAGGCGGACGAGCGAGAGCGCCCCGGATCGGCGGCGTCTCGTGGACGCGCTCGAGACCGTCCTCGGTCCGCGCGCCGAACGCGCACGACATCACCGCCTCGTCGGCCCGCTCGATCTCGAACGCCCCGCCCCAAAGGTCCGGCTCGGAGAGCAACTCGAGCTCCTCCTGGACCGCGGCCAGCAGCAACACCGACTCGGCCTCCACCCGGACGATCGCGTGCAGCACCCCATCCTCCATCCACGCGGCCGAAGATCCATCGCCCATGCGATCGATCGCCGCTGACTCATCGAACACGGGCTGGGCGGATGCAACCGCCGCAGACAAAGCCGCGGCGAGAACCGGTGCGGTACGCATGGCGCGTCTCCTGGCGTATCTCGGTCGCCGTGATGCGCCGCGGCGAGCAGCCTTGCCCGCACGACGCGACTTTCTTGCCCCGCCCGTGAGACCCGCAGCCCTGCTCCGCCCGACCGCCGACACCGATCTGCCGCCGCCGCGCCCTCGCTTCCTGGCCCCGTCGCTCCCTCCCGGCCCTTTCTCCCCGCCTGTGCGCGCGCCGCCACGCCCCACACCCCCATCCGGCCGCAATCTCTCAGAAAACCAGAGAACCCCTACCCCTTGTGCCGCGGGCACTTCGAGCCGCCACCCGCGATCGCATGCAGACGCATGTCACCATCCGTGCGCACAAACCCGTCCCGCCGCGCCAAGGGGTAGGAGGTGCGCATGTCTCAGTCCGCGATGCGATCGACCGACGCAGCGATCCTCGCCTCCCCCGTCGCGGACGCGAGAGGCGGCTCACCAGAGACAAGACGGCGCCCGCTCGGCCCCCCTCTCCCTCTGGGAGAGGGCCGGGGTGAGGGCTCTTCTCTCCCCTCCTCCATCCCCCATTCCCCATCGCCCACTGCCACAACCCCAAACCCCAAGTCCCAAGTGGCCGATCCCACGCTCACGACCGACTTCCTCCGCGACGGCCCCGCCGACACCTGCAATCTCCACGAGATCCACCCCACCGAACTGCTGGCCGGGCTCGACCACGAGCAGATCGATGCGTTCCTCGAGCTCCTCGAACT
>JBCBKP010000006.1:0-109232 GCA_038521625.1 Planctomycetota bacterium | reverse complement strand
GTACCGGCATACTCGACGAGAAAGCGACTGAGTGACTCTGGGAACTCAAGAGATAGCAATGTCGCCAGCGCGTCAACGTCGGCCCTGCGTAGCGGCGCTTTGAACTTAGGTCGTTTGAAATCTGGGTGCATTTGGTTCTACCACTCCACCCAGCCGCGATACGGCCCGGCGTGCAGATTTGTGGGCACGAGTTGCATCAGCCCTCCGCCGCTGATCCCGAGGCCTTCGGACGTGATGTCGCATCGGCGGATGGTGGAGGTGATCGACGACGACAGGATGCCCTGGCCGTCCGATCGGATGCGGCAGTCCTCGACGGTCCAGTCCTCGGCGAGGAACAGCCCGATCGCGTCCGCGCCCGTGCTCTCGATGTCGAGCAGGCGGACCGACGAGTGCGTGCCCCGGCCGGTGCCGAAGCTCGAGCGGACGCCGTAGTGGAAGCCGCGGACGATGCCGCCGCGGATGTGGAGGCCGGAAACGGTGTTTCCCTCGGTGCTGATGGCGACGGTCTCGTCCGGCGCGGACACGCTGTTGGGATCGGACCCGTCGTCGGCTTCCTCCTCGGCCACGAGCGGGATCGAGACGGTGCCGCGGGAGATGGTGAAGCCGTTGAGGTCGATGGTGACGTCGCTGGAGGCGACCTCGATGGCGACGGTCTTGCCGGGCAGGCCGGGGAGGTCGTCGATGCGGAGGTTGCGGGGCAGGTAGTACGAGCCGGGCTGGGTGATCCTGAAGACGCTGTTGTCGTCGCCGGGGGTGTTCTCGGCGTTGATGGCGGTCCGTAGGCCGAAGCGTTGGGAGCTCGCGATGTTGCCGTCGGGCGGGGCGAGCGAGGGCTGGGCGAGCGCGGTGCCCGCGGTGAGAATCGCTGCGGTGATGATGGTGCGCATGGGCCTGTTCATCAGAGCTTGCTCCCTGTCACGAAGACGCCCGACGCGATGTTCGACGTGCCGCCGATCGCGACCGTGTCGGCGATCGCGCCCTCGATCTGGAAGTCGATGGGTGTGGCGGACGAGATGATGGTGCAGCCGTGGATCAGGCCGTTGCCGAGACGCACCGCCGGCGGCCCGTTGATGTCGGCGTCGCTCTGGATCCGGCAGCCCTCGATCACGGCCTGGTTCGTCACGATCACGGCCCCGTTGGCCTGGATCCATGAGTCCCGGATGATGGCATCGGACGCGTCGATCGCGTTGCCCCCGCTCGCGATGCGGCACGACTCGATCAGCGCATCCGCCGAGAGCACGCCGTCGGCGTCGGCTTCGATGCGGCTGTCTCGCAGCACGAGACCCGACCCGGCGCTGATGCCGCTGTTCTGCGACCGCACGACGCACCGCTCGATGTCGGCGTTTGTGCCGATCGTGATCGCGCGGGCGCCGGTGCGCAGCGCGTCCCGGATGCGGAGGTCGGCCAGCACCGATTCACGCGCGCTCACCGTGCTGAACCCGCCGGCCTGCCGCCGCAGGCCGACGGCGGTCGCGAAGCCGTAGATCGTGCCGTTGCGGATCGTGATGTTGCGCACGTCCTGGTCGTCCACGCCGATGCCGACGGTGTCCTCGCCGGCGACCGGGTCCTCGGGCTCGGTCTGTCCGGGCGAGATCAGCGGGCCGCGCGAGAGGGTGAAGCCGTTCAGATCGATCGTGACGTCGCTGGCGGCGATCTCGATGGCGATCGGCTGCTCGAGGAACGGCAAATCGATGACCCGGATATTGCTCGCGAGGTGGTAATGCCCGGGCTGGGTGATCTTGAACCGCGAGTTGCCGTCGCCCGGCGTGTTGCGCGAGTTGATCGCGGTGCCCGGCCCGAAGACCTGCGACAGACCGACGGCGCCCGAGGGCGGGTTGAGCGAGGGCTGGGCGAGGGCTGGGGCGAGGGCTGGGGCGACGAACATGAGGACGGCGGCGGCGAGATTATGGATGGTGGGCATCGCGTCTCCGAGCGTTGTGGGGACGCGAGGCTAACGGAGAGCGTCGGGATCTCTGAGCGCCGTGGCGTCAACCCGGTGGAATCGCGGGTCCGCGGGCGTGATCGGACGTATGTCGTCGCGATCCGGCGCCGCCTCGCGCGGGATCACGTTGCCCAGGTTGTCGTCGCAATCGCGGCCTGCGATCGGCGCGGTTCGCGCTCCGCGTCCCGCAGCCGCGTTGGGCAGAATCTTCGGCACTACCCTTTTTAGGGTGCATCTTCCCCGATCGGGGATCCCTGCTTCTTAGGTCGGCGGCCATCAAATCCGGATGCGTTCAGATGATTTCATCGGCCCATCTGTGATTTCTGTATCTAAGCTCGGGATTCTGCTTCTAGTCTCGGGATCATGATCAGAGCCACGCTTGCGATCATGGTGGCGTTCTGCGTGCGGGTATGTCCGGAGTCCATCGCGCAAGAGATCGGCGCGTCTGATGTTCGATCATGGATCGAGCAAGAGATCGCCACCGCGAAGGCCGAGATCACCCTCGGCGACGTGGTGTTCCGGTATCGACTTCGACTGCTCCCGACCCTGGACGATGCGTCGCTCGAGTCGCTGCGTTCCCGTGTCGAGGGCCGGCCGGACCACCCGGAGCGGCAAACGCTCGCCCGCGAAGAAGACGCGCGTGATCCCGAGGGCGGCAGCGTCATCGAGCTGGTGTATCCGGAGGAGGGCCGCTTTCGGCTGAGCAGCACGCGCCCGGACGGCGGCTACACCGACATCGCTCGCTCTCGAGAAGGGATCGCATGGCTGCTCAGTGCTGGGGTCGTCACACTCACGGATCCGCGGATCGAAGCGCAGCGTTTCGACTACGGCTCGCAGGAGCTCGACGCGATTCGCAGGTTGGATGACGCCATATACGGCGGGCTGCGTCCGAGTGAGGGCGCCGCGGTTCGGATAGGTGAGATCTCGTACGAGCCGTCGATCGATCGATGGCTGGCCGAGATCTCTTTCGATGACGACACGCTCCTGTACCGGCTTCGATGGGATGCGGAGCTTGGCCGTGCGTTCGTCGAGAGTTGGAGCGCCCCGGACGACCCGAGCACGCCCGTCTTCGACGAGTCCGTCACGTCCACATTCGAGGACTGGCGATTCGAGCCGTCGCTCGATCGGCATGTGTCGCGTCGCGTGACGCTGAGATTCGGCGCGGGCTACGGCGACTCGATGTCGATCCTCGAGATCGAGCGGCTCTCGAGCGGGGATCTGAATGCGCGCCTCCGGGTGCCCGAGATGGGCGGCGACGACGTGATCCGTGGCACGATCTCTCCCGCGCAGTTCAACGATTACAGGCCCGGCCGGCTGTTCGAGGCGAGGTATGACGCCGAGGGTGGCGAGCTGGAACGCCGGCTGGTCACTCCGCAGGGCGAGGTGCGCGAAGCGCGGAGCAGCCTTCGCGCGCTCGGCATCGGCGCCGCGGTGATTGTGGGGCTCGCGCTGATCGCCTGGCGAGCCGCCGCGGGCCGGCGACCTGTTGTTTGATCCGGAAGTATCGCCTTCACAATAGGTTCAGGAGACGAAGATGAGATCAACGCTGCAGCTGAGTTTGTTCATGAGTGTGTGCGCCGTCCTTGGCCTTGTCGCTTCCGGCGTGACCGGGAACGGCTGCCTTGTCCGCGGGCCAGACCAAGACGCATGCGACGTCATCGGCGTTGCGGATTCCGTCAACGGCTGCCAGACGGATTTCTTTGTTGACGGCCAGTGCCCTCGCACTTCGAATAGCTCTTCCGGCAAGAAGACGGACACACCGGTGACCGCGACATGCCAGTACCAGTTCAAGACGAGAATCCCGGGGACGAGCGGATGCACGCCGCTGGGCATGATCACAACGTTGTCGACGGACAATTGTCGCGCGCCCGCGGGCGACGCTTGCAACAGTGCCGGCGCCGGCGGCGGCGGCGGCGGCGCGGGGTGCGACGGCGATGGCGGGCCTAGCCCGACGCCCGGCCTGGGAGAAGGTGACTGCCCGGGTGACTCGGCCTGAGTGCTGGGCAGCGAGACTGTTCCGGGAGGCCGATCATGGGCGGCGTTGTCGCGAAGTGGATCGTCAATGTTCTCATGATCGGTCTCCTTGTCGTTGGACTGGCGAAGCTGATTGATGCGCCGGCGTTTCTTGATGCGTTACGCACCTGGACGCTGGTCCCCGTAGCGGTGTTGCCGAGCCTGAGCATCGCCATACCACTGATCGAGTTGGTTCTCGCAGGATCGTGGCTGCTCGGGCTCGCACGCAGGCCTGCCGGGGTCGGCGCACTCGTGATGATGTCTGTCTTCACGCTGACCTATACGGCCCATGTTATCTTCACGAGCGCTCCGGACTGCGGCTGCTTCGCCAAGCTCGCTTCGCATGAATCGAACGAGCAGAGCTGGCAGTCAACGATCGCGCGTAATCTCGCGTTCATCGCCATCGGTGGGCTGTCATTGAGATTCTGCTGGCGCGGGCTCGGTACGCCGGACCGGACGGCGGCCCGTGCCGGAACGGGGCCTGCTGGCAGGCCTGGAGCGGACTCTGGCAGTGGTCGGAGCCCCGCTAGGTACCGCGGATTCACGCTTCTCGAATCGCTCGTTGTCATCGCGGTGCTCGCCACAGTGATCGCGATCGCCCTGCCCGCGCTCCGTGGCGGGAGGGACTCAGCGCGCATGTCCGTTGATCTGACGCGATTGCGACAGCACGCGGGGGTTGTGGCGGTGTACTCGAACGATTACCGAGGGGTTGCACCGATGCTCGCCGATCCGGCCCGGCCGGAGACCGCCGTCTTCGAGGGTGGTGGTCGCCGGATCGAGGATGAGTTCTTCAACGCGCGGGTGTGGTGGCACCTGCCGCTCTCGGGTCCCTACTACGACGGGGCGGCGGCTTCGAGCGAGCTCTTCCGCTCCTCGACCAGTCCGTATCCCGAGAGCTATCTGGCGGACTTCCGATACGCCTGCACTCTGATGTCTCGGCCTGAGTTCTGGCGGCGCGAGACCCGCACCGGACCGGAGCAGTGGGGCGCCGTTCGGTTGCACGAGGTCGCGTACCCATCGGCGAAGGGGGTCTTCGATGTGAGCTATCGGCTCAGCGCCGAGGTCGTGCTCGCTGCCGACTCTGCCGCCTCGTTCGTTGACGGGCATGCACGCTCGCTGCGACACGCCGATGTGGACGGTACACAGTACATCAACGATCACCGGGCCTGGCCGGGTATCGAGTATGTCGCCCATGGGGGCGCGACGGTGGCGCACACGATCGACGGCGTTCGCGGGCGCGATCTCCGCGGCTCCGACTGAAGATCAGCGGTCGAGCTCGGCGGGCGTGCCGTGCGGAAGAAGCCGAGCGGGAGCGGGAGCGCACGGCGTCCGGCTCGCGGCGGGTCACGCCGAGCGCGGTCTCTCCCAACGCATGACGTGGAACCACGGCATGCGTCGGTAGGACTTGGCCCGCGACGCCGGATCGACGTTCGCGTCTGGCTCTGGCTCTTCGAACGCCCGGAGCCGGAGCCCTTGATTCAAGAACAACGTCATGTATGTGCTGAGCGGACGGTGCGTGTTGTCGACCGTGGCACCGCTGAACACCCCGGGCACGCGGCGTTGATCGAGGTACCGGTCGACCGCGAAGTGCTTCCGGTGACCGAACAGATCACGCCGCCACCCGAGTCCCCTGCCCACGGAGGTCATGAAGCTGTTCAGGTTCATCACAACCAGCGAGCCGCCCGGCGCAAGCACACGCGTCATCTCACCGATCGCGTCTTCCAGCCCGTCGATATCGATGAGCGAGAGACAACTCAGCACGAGGTCGAACTCGTGGTCGTCGAATTCCAGTGCCTCCGCACGCCCGATGCGGTAATCGCCGCCGTCATCGAGCGATCTCGCCCGGTCGATCAGAGCCGTCGTCGGGTCGACGCCGACCGGCTCTATGCCCCAGCCGCGCATCATCCGGCACGCCCGCCCCTCGCCGCACCCGACGTCGAGCGCCCGCCGGAACCCGTGGCCCTCGACGTGCCTCTGCAGCGCCGGATCCAGGACCGCGCGCCGCCCATAATCGCCGTGTTCCCCGAGGTGCCGGACCCAGGCGTCAGCGACCTCGTGCCACGCCGGCATGACCTAGCGATCGAGTTCGGCGGCGACGATGTTGAGCGAGCCGAGGACGGCGACGATGTCGGCGAGCATGTGGCCCTCGATGAGCGGGGCCATGAGCTGGTAGTTGATGAAGCTCGGCGGGCGGGTCTTGACGCGCCAGGCGCGGGGGCCGCCGTCGGAGACGACGTAGTATCCCAGCTCGCCGTTGGCGGTCTCGTTGGCGCCGTAGGCCTCGGCGACCGGGGGCTCCCAGCCGCGGTTGGACATGATCAGCTCGAAGTGCTGGATGAGGCCCTCGATGGAGCCGTAGACCTCGGTCTTGTCGGGCTTGACCATCTTGGAGTCGGAGAAGGTGTCGATGGGGCCGCCGGGGATGTTGTCGATGAGCTGCTCGACGATCCCGATGGCCTGCTTGGTCTCCTCGAGGCGGACCTGGAATCGCTCGTAGACGTCGCCCTCGGAGCCGAGGGGGACGCTGAACTTGACGGCCTCGGCGCCCTGGCCGTCCCAGTTGTCGGCGTAGCAGAGGTAGGGCTCGTCCTTGCGGAGGTCGCGCCGGACGCCGGAGGCGCGGGCGACCGGGCCGGTAGCGGACCAGGCGATGGCTTCCTCGTGGCTGAGGACGCCGACGCCCTGGGTGCGGTCGATGAAGATGCGGTTGCGGCTGAGCAGGCCGTCGATATCGCTGAGCGCGACGGACAGGTCGTCCTGGATGAAGTTCTTGACGAGCTGCTTGAAGGTCTCCTCGTCGGGCAGGTCCTGCATGGCGCCGCCGACGCGGGTCCAGTCGGGGTGGTAGCGCTGGCCGGCGATGAAGTCGCAGATGTCGTAGATCTTCTCGCGCGGGTTGAAGCCGTAGAGGAATCCGGTGAAGGCGCCGAGGTCGAGCGCCGCGGCGCCGAGACAGAGCAGGTGGTCCTGGATGCGGGCCATCTCGGCCATGATGGTGCGGAGCACCTTGCATCGCGGCGTGATCTCGATGCCGAAGAGGGTCTCGACCGCGTGGTGCCAGGCGATGTCGTTGGCGATCGGCGAGAGGTAGTTCATGCGCGACACGATGGTCACGTACTGGTTGTAGTCGAGGTGCTCGCCGAGCTTCTCGAAGCCCGAGTGCAGGTAGCCGATGTGCGGCGTGCAGCGGGCGATGCGCTCGCCGTCGAGCTCGAGGACCAGGCGGAGCGTGGTGTGGGTGGCGGGGTGCTGGGGGCCGAAGTTGAGGACCCAGCGGTCGCCGGTGTCGACGTGGTCCTTGACGTAGTCGATCTTGTCGGCGTCGACCGACAGTCCCTCGTCCGGATGGAGCGTGTACGGCATTGTGGTCGGCCCTCCCGCGTCTCGAACCCGGCGTCTGTTCGCCGCTGGCCGCATGCTAGAGGCACACGGTCGACCGGGCGCGTCGGCGGGCCCATGATGGGCCTTCATGGCGAGCCCGCACACACCCCTGATCGGACCGGACGCCCTGCACGCCCGCGTGGACGCGATGGGGGACGAGCTGTCGGCCCGGTTCGGGGGCGGGCCGATCACCACGGTGAGCCTGCTGAGCGGGGCGGTGTTCTTCACGGCCGACCTGCTGCGGCGGATGCCGGAGGTCCGGGTCGACATGCGGTTCCTGCGGGCCTCGAGCTACCGGGGGACGACGCGGGGCGAGATCAAGGTCCGGGACGACCAGCTCGACCCGGCGGTGATCACGGACCACAGGGTGCTGATCATCGACGACATCCTCGACTCGGGGCAGACGCTGCACGCGGTGGCGCGCCGGATCCGGGACATGGCCCCGGCGGGGGTGGAGGCGGCGGTCCTGCTCCACAAACGCGGCGCCCAGCGGGCCGAGTTCGCGCTCGACCTGGACGCGCTGCACGTCGGGTTCGAGATCGACGACGAGTTCGTGATCGGGTACGGGCTCGACTACGACGGGCGGTACCGGAACCTGGACCACATCGCGGTCTACAACGGGGAGAGCACACGATGATCGCGGGCAGCACGAACGGGAAGGCGTCGCGGAACGTGCTCGGCGGTGCGCTGGCGACATGCGGCACCGACCCGATGACCGGGTTCTTCCGAGACGGGTGCTGCAACACCGGACCCGACGACCTCGGGGTGCACGTAGTGTGCGCGGTGCTGACCGCGGAGTTCCTCGAGTTCACGAGGTCCGAGGGCAACGACCTCTCCACGCCGCGTCCGGAGTACGGGTTCCCGGGGCTGAGTGCCGGCGACCGCTGGTGCCTGTGCGCTTCGCGCTGGGCGGAGGCGGAGCAGGCCGGCGTGGCGCCGCCGGTGGTGCTGGAGGCGACGCACGAGAGGGCGCTGCAGATCGTGCCGCTCGAGACGCTGCGGGGGTACGGGGTCTGAGTCGGGCACTGGGCAGCAGGCATCGGGCATCGGGGACAGAGATGCCGAAGGAACGGGAGGCCCTCACCCCGGCCCTCTCCCAGAGGGAGAAGGAGACCCGGTTCCGGCAACGAGCCGCGACCCGCTAATGTTGGATCGTGGGAATCGTGACCGAGTTTGGCGCGGCGTTCTGGTCGATCAGCCTGGAGACGGGCGTCTGGATCGTTCTGGGGCTGCTGCTGGGCGGGCTGGTCGAGGCGGCGGTGCCGCGGTCGTGGTTCGAAAGACAGCTCGGCGGGCGCGGGCTCAGGCCGATCGTCAAGGCGAGCCTGCTCGGGCTGCCGCTGCCGCTCTGCTCGTGCGCGGTGATCCCGGCGGCGGCGCAGCTGCGCCGGTCGGGCGCGAGCCGGGGCGCGACGGCGGCGTTCACGGTCTCGACGCCGCAGACCGGCGAGGAATCGATCCCGGTGACGTGGGCGCTGTTCGGGCCGGCGTTCGCGGTCCTGCGACCGGTGGCGGCGATCGTGACGGCGCTGATCACCGGCGTGCTGGTCGATCGGTTCGGCGAGCGCCCGTCGAAGACGATTTCGCTCGGCGTTGCGGACGCGGATCCGTCCTGCGGCGATTCGTGCGGGTGCTCGGCCGAGACCGGGGGCGAAGACGACGCGGGGGCGCCGCGTCCTCGGTTCTCGGTGGGACGTGTGGTCCGTCACGGCTTCGGGACGCTGATGTCGAGCATCGCGCCGTGGCTGGCGCTCGGGCTGGTGCTGGCGGCGGGCGCTTCGGCGCTGATCCCCGATGGTTGGATCTCGGCGAACGTCGGCGGCGGGCCGGTCCCGATGCTGGTGATGCTGGCGGCGAGCGTGCCGCTGTACATCTGCGCGACGTCGAGCACGCCGCTGGCGCACGCGCTGGTGATCGGCGGCCTGAGCCCGGGGGCGGCGCTGGTGCTGCTGCTGGCGGGCCCGGCGACGAACATCGCGACGGTGACGTGGCTGTGGAAGGAGCTGGGCTCGCGCTCGACGGTGATCTATCTCGGATCGATCGCGGTGGTGGCGCTGGGGGCTGGCATCGTCGTCGACGCGCTCGCGCCGACGCTGCGGATCGTCGAGGACGCGAGCGCGGCGGGAGGCCACGAGCACGCGGGCGTGTGGTCGATGATCGGCGCGGGCGCGATGCTGGCGCTGATCGCGGGGCATCTCGCGGCGGCGGTGTGGCGGCGCGCGGCGCGGTCGCCAGAGCCGTCGTGCTGCGGCTCGGATTGACCCGGAGCGGATGCGGTCGTCGGACGGCCCGGACACGCCTGAGCCAGAAACCCCTCGCTCGCGCTCGGGGCTCGTTGATCGGGTCGTGGCCTGCTTGGTGGCACGCCGAATCGATCTCGGATGTCGGATCAGCCGGAGATCTTGATGGCGTAGGCCGTGTGGGGGGCGAGCCGTTGGATGGGCGTCCACATGCCGTTCGCGCCGATCTCGCCGTTCTCGTCGACCATCGTCGGCTCGACGTCCTCGCCCTCGAGCAGCTCGCGCGGGCGGATGACCTCGGGGCCGAGCCCGGGGAAGCGGCCCGGGCTGACCCAGACGCCGGGCTGCGTGCGTGCGGAGAGGTTGGCGATGATCAGGAACGCCTCCTCGCCCTCCTGGCGGATGAACGCGGAGACGCTGTCCGAGCCGGTCGGGACGACGCGGCCGACACCCCGGGCGAGCGCGGGCTCGGCGCGGCGGAGGTGGATGAGGGTCTTGTAGTGGTCGAGCAGGCTGTCGCGCCGGTCTTCCTGGGCTTCGACCGAGACGCCGGCGCGGACGTTGGCGTTCGGCGCGCGCCAGGGCTCGCCGGAGGTGAAGCCGGCGGTCCGGCGGTTGGGTTCCCACTGCATGGGCGTGCGGATGTCGGGGTCGGGCTTGGTGCCGGTCATGCCGATCTCTTCGCCGTAGTAGAGATAGGGCGTGCCGGGGGAGAGCAGCAGCAGCGAGGCGGCGATGCCGGCCTCTGACCGCTTGCGCAGATCTGCGCGGCGCGGGCTGCCGACGAGCTCGCTCATGACGCGGTTCTGGTCGTGGTTGGTCAGGAAGGTCGCGAAGGAGCCGTCGGGGTACTCGGTCCAGACGCGCTGCTGCACCTCGCGGAGGTTCTTGGCGTCGGCGGCGTTGACGGCGCCGACCATGGCGTAGGCCATGTCGAACTCGAAGACCTGGTTGACGCCGTCGGGGACGTACTTGAGCGTCTCCTCGGTGGGCGACCAGACCTCGCCGACGGTGTAGGCGTCGTCGCGGACGCTGGTCAGGAAGTTCTGGTAGCCGCGGAACCAGGCGTGCGTCTCGGGCGCGTTCTCGTAGACGCCGTTGGCCTCGATGAGGTGCTTGATGGCGTCGAGTCGGAATCCGGCGGCGCCGAGCGTCTCGAGCCAGTAGCGCGAGAGGTCGAAGGTGGCCTCGGTGACCTCGGGGTTGGTGAAGTCGAGCTCGGGCATGCCGTGCCAGAAGAAGCCGTAGAAGTACTCGCCGCGGGTCTCGAGCATGTGGTCGTGGAAGGTGGGGTGTCCCCAGGTGGTGAGCTCGTCGTCGTCGGTCGGGCTCCAGATGTACCAGTCGTCCTTGCCGTTGTGCCTGTTGGCCGAGTCCTGGAACCAGGGGTGCTCCCACGAGGTGTGGTTGAGGACGAGGTCGACGGTCACGCGGATGCCGCGCTTTTCGGCCTCGCGGGTGAGCTCCATGAAGTCCTCGTTGGTGCCGTACTCGTCGTCGACTTTGAGGTAGTCGACGATGTCGTAGCCGTGGTAGCTGGGGCTCTGCATGATGGGCATGAGCCAGAGCGCGGTGACGCCGAGGTCGTCGGTCGTGTCGGGGTCGCCGTCGTTGAGGTAGTCGAGGTTCTCGATGAGGCCGCGGAGGTCGCCGACGCCGTCGCCGGCGAGCGGGCCCTCGGTGCTGTCGGCGAAGGAGCGGACGAAGACCTCGTAGAAGACCGCGTCCTGCCACCAGCCGGCGAAGTCGGCCCGCGGTGCGGATTCTTGGGCGAACGCGGGCGAGCACGCGATGACGGAACCGGCGAGTGCGCCGGCGATGGCGGGCTTCGAGCGCATGTCAGTACCTCCCGTTTTGCGGACCACGGATCGGTCCGCCCCACGCGTTCAGGATACCCGCGGGGACGTCAGTCGGCGGCGGCGAAGCGTGCGATCGCCTCGGCGGCGAGTCGGGCGCCGAAGCCGGTCGGTCCGGGGATGAGCGGGCCCTGGTCCTTCTCGATGGCGTGGACGCCGGCGATATCGACGTGGGCCCAGGGGATGCCCTCCTCGCAGAAGTAGCTGAGGAAGGCGGCACCCTGGATGGGGTGCGCCTCGCGGACGGGTGCGCTGTTGACGATGTCGGCGATGGGCGAGCGCATCATCTCGCGGTAGGCGGGATCGTGCGGCAGGCGCCAGACGCGTTCGCCGGTGGCCTGCCCGGCTTCCTCGACGGCGGCGCGGAGCTTGTCGTCGTCGCACCAGAGACCGGCGAAGACCTTGCCGAGGGCGACGACGACGCCGCCGGTGAGCGTGGCCATGTCGATGATGGCGGCGGGGTTCTCCTTCTCGCAGGCCCAGCAGAGCGCGTCGGCCATCACGAGGCGGCCCTCGGCGTCGGTGTTGGTGACCTCGACGGTGACGCCGTTGCGGAAGGTGATGACGTCGTCGGGGCGGTAGGCCTCGTCGGAGATCGAGTTCTCGGCGCAGCTGAGCAGGGCGACGACGGGGATGTCGGGCTTGATGACGGTGGCGATGGTGTGCATGGCGCCGATGACGGCGCATCCGCCGTCCTTGTCGCGCTTCATGCCGCGCATGGAGCCGCCGACCTTGATGCTCAGCCCGCCGGAGTCGTAGGTCATGGTCTTGCCGACGAGCACGAAGGGCTTGGCGGATCTGGCGATGCGCGTCGGGCGGTACTCGAGACGGACGAAGCAGGGCTCGTTCTCGGAGGCCTGGCCGACGGTGAAGATGCCGGTGAGGTCTTCGTCGAGCAGCTTGTCGCCCGAGATGACCGAGCACTTCAGTCGGGTCTCGCGCGCGAGCTTCTTGCACTGCTCGGCGATCCACTCGGGGGTGGCGATGTTGGGCGGCGTCTGGCTGAGCGTGCGGCAGAGGTTGGATCCGGCGGCGATGGCGACGCCGGTCTTGAGGCCGTCTTCGAAGGCCTCGTCCTCGCAGCGGACGGTGAGCGGCCAGCGCTCGGGCACGTCGGTGGCCTCGCCGCGGAGCTCGTCGTAGTTCCATGAGGCGAGGCCGAGGCCCTCGCCGAGGGCCCGGCCGCAATCGCTCTTGCTCGGCGGGTCGTTGAGCGAGACGACGGCGTCGTGGAGTCGCAGCTCGACGTCGTCGATCATGGCGCGGGCGAGTGTGCGGGCGAGGGCGCCGGCGACGTTGCGGAGGGCGCCGGGCTTGAAGCCCTCGCGATCGCCGAGGCCGACGATGAACACGCGCTCGTAGCCGTCCGCGGGGAAGACGGAGAGGACGGAGCCGACCTCGCCGGTGGCGTCGTTCTGGCCGGCGGCGAACTCGGCGTAGGCGTCGGGGTCGATCGCGGCGGAACGCGGGTCGAGATCCTCGCCCTTGAATTGACCGATGACGGCGACGGACGCGGTGCCGCGTCCCCCGATGCTGACAGACTCGAACATGCGCGGCCTCCCTTGCTCCGGCTTCCCGGCGGCGAGGGTAGCGGGATCCGGGCAATGGGGAGTGGGCAATGGGCATCGGGTGAGGCGCGGAACTGAACGCGAGGCCCTCACCCCGGCCCTCTCCCAGAGTGAGAGGGAGGACCGCCCCCTCCGCCTCGCCCGCGGCGTCGGGCGGCGGATGGCGCAAACGACGCCGGGGGTTGAAAGCCCTCGACCCAGCCCACACTTACTACGGAGCGGCGCCATGGGCGATGGGCGATGGAATACCGTGGCGGCCCATGCGCTTGCAGCGCCCGATGCCCGATGCCGGATGCCGAATCACGGATGCCGGATGCCGACGTCGGTCAGGCGGCTTCGCCGAGGGCGTTCTCGTCGTCGGCGGCGGCCTCGAGGAGCTCGATGGCGGTGAACGCGACGTCTCGGAGGGTGACGATGCCGACGAGCTTGTCGTCCTGGATGACCGGGAGGCAGGAGACGCCGCGGCGGAGCATCATGCGCGCGGCCCAGGCCGCGGACTCGTCGGGGTCGACGGACATGACGTCGCGGGTCATCCACTGGTGGACGGGGCGCTCGAGGCTGTTGAGGTCGGTGGCTCGCTCGGCGAGCTTGCCGATGAAGGGGCTGACGGTCTTGAGGACGTCGCGGTCGGAGACAACGCCGAGGACGTGGTCGTTCTCGACGACGACGACGTGGTGGAATCCCTCGAGCTCGAAGATCTCGGAGACCTCGCGGAGGGTGTGGTCCATGGAGACCGTGACGACGTCGGTTGTCATGATCTCGCCGACCTGCACGCTCGCACCTCCCCCGCCGTCCGCGCCGCGCGGACGCACGCCGCGTGGCTTTCGCTCTGGAGGTCGGCGGGGGCGGGGCTCGACGGGAGGGCGAGGTCCGGATGGCGGTCCGATGGTGCGGGGCGGATCGGCACAACCCGTAGACTCGGGCCGATGGGCGATGATCGGACGACAGACGGGGGCGGCGGAGCGGGCCCGGAGGCGATCTGGGCGCCGTGGCGGCTTCGGTATCTGGAGACGCTGGGGGAGGACGCACCGCCGGATGACGGGGGGGCGAAGCGGGCCGGGCCGAAGCCGGGGGCGGCCTCGGCCGCGGGGTTCCTGCGGGAGTACTGGGCGCACCCGGAGCGGGACGGGTCGAACCACGTGCTGTTCCGGGACGACGCGGGGATGATCCTGCTGAACAAGTACCCGTACGCGAACGGGCATCTGCTGGTGGCGCTCGGCGAGGCGCGGCCGCGGCTGCTGGACTACGAGCCCGGGGCTCGGTCGCGTCTGTGGGCGCTGGTGGATCGCGCGATGGGTCTGATGGAGCGGGCGATCAACCCGCAGGGCGTGAACGTCGGGATCAACCAGGGCCGGGCGGCGGGCGCGGGGGTGCCCGGGCATCTGCACGCGCACCTGGTGCCGCGCTGGGGCGGCGATACCAACTTCATGGCGTCGGTCGGCGGGGTGCGCGTGATCCCGAGCTCGCTGGAGGCGATGGCCGGTCGGTACCGGGCGGTCTTGGGGCCGGGCTGATCAGCCGCCGATGCGGCGGTACTCGATCTCGCCGGTCTTGATGAAGCTGCCGTCGGTGTCCTGCTCGAAGAACTCGAGTGTGTAGCGGTTGGTGGAGTGGATGGTGTAGATGCGGCGCGCGACGGAGGGGCCGAAGGGGGTCTGCGTGGTGCCCTCGGTGGTGATGGCGTTGCCGTCGATGGAGCCGGTGTCGCGGGTCGTGGCGGTGGTGAAGGTGTCGACCCAGGTCGACTCGACCTCTTCGGTGAGGTTGTTGTAGCCGAGGATGCTGCGGCCCTCGATCGGCACGGTCTCGCCGCCGAAGTTGAACTCGCCGCGCATCTCGCCGACGAGGAAGCGGCCGCCAAGGTCCATGCGGTTGTTGGCGATGCCGCTTGTGGGCTCGGGGTCCTGGTCGGGCGCTTCCCAGAAGCGCATCTCCATGGCGAACTCGCCCTCCATCTGGGCGATGAGGTCGTGGGGCTCGCCCGGCTCGCCCGCCTCGGTCATCATGGCGAGGATTTCTTCGGGCGGGACCTCGGCGAACTCGTCGTAGAGGCCGCCGTCTGCTGGGTTTGCGCCGTCGTCGGCGGTCCCGGCTGGATCGGTCGTGGGCAGGGCGGGGCGGGCGTCGCGCTCGCCCGGGGGGACGGGGCCGCCGCTGACGGCGGTGGTGTCCGAATCGGGGACGCCCGGGGCCTTGGTGGTCTCTGAGAGCACCCAGATGCCGCTGGCGATTGCGGCGCCGGCGATGAAGGACAGCATGCAGGGCACCAGGGCGGAGCTCCCGGCGGCATTGTCGGCGGACATTGTTGATTCTCCCTTGCGGTGCCGCGGCTGCCCATCCCGTTGGCGGGGGGCGCGGCTTCTCTCCCACGCTCGCGGGCGACCATGGTACCGCCGGCGGGTGGGCGCCGTCGGGAGGGCCTAGGGCCGGACGCGGAGGATGAGGTAGGGCTGCTCGGGGACGCGGGCGCCGGGCTCGAAGGGCGGGACGGAGTGGATCTGCGCGGTGGTGACGAGGACGGAGCCGCGCTTGCCCTTGGCGAAGCTGTCGGGCCAGGCGATGCGGGGGTGGGAGACGGTGGCGTCGCGGCGCGGGGTGGAGCCGGTGAGATCCCAGGTCACGACGCCGTCCTCTTCGAGCGCCGAGAAGTGGAGCCGGTTCTTGTGGAAGAGCATGCCGTCGGTGACAGGCGCGTTCGCGTGGCTCGAAGCGGCACGGGCGATGGCGGCGTCGCCGAGGGAGGCGTCGAGGAGGGTGTCGAGCGGGATCGAGTGCAGGGTGCGTGCGGTGATGGCCTGGAAGTAGAGCGTGCGGGTCTCGGGGTCGATCGCGATGCCGTCGGAGTGGATCTGTGGCGTCGTGCCGTCGGGGGCGAGGAAGGGCTGGCCGCCGACGGTGAGGGTGACGCCGGGCTCGGTCTCGGTGAGCGGGTGGCGGTCGAGGACGCGGCGGGTGGCGCCGGTGGCCAGGTCGAGGATGACGAGGCCGCCGCGGCCGGAGTCGGTGATGAAGGCGGTGTCGGTCTCGAGGTCGATGCGGACGTCGTTGAGGTAGGTGCCGGGCGGGGCGGCGGTGTCGTCGAAGAGGTACGTCCGGACGATGCGGTCGGTGTCGGGATCGATGTGGACGAGCTTGGCGCCGCCGGGGACGGGTCCCTGGAAGCCGGGCGCGGCGGGGTCGAGGACCCAGAGGCGTCCGGAGTCGTCGGCGTGAACGGACTGCACGCAGACCCAGCGGCTGGCGGGGTTCTGGCCGGGCGACCAGGATTGCATGGTGGCGTTGGGGTAGGCGACGGGTTGGCCGTCGATGAGCTCGGCGACCTGCGCGGGGGCGCGTTCGTTCCAGTGCGGGTAGTTGACGAAGATGCGCTCGCGTCGGCCGTCGATGACGGCGGCGACGCCGGTCCATCGGTAGCGGGCGGACTCGGCGACGACCTCGAACGGCTCGCCGGTGCTGCCGGCGCGGTTGGAGGTGGCGCAGCCGGCGGCGAGGAGGGCGGCGTCGGCGATCAGGACGGAGCGAGCGATCTGTGGCATGCGGTCCTCGGGCGTTCGTGGGGTCAGTCCGTGTCGCCCGACTCTATTGCCGGCTCGGTCGCGGCCTCATCTGTGTCGTCGCCGAAGATGCGTTCGCCGTCGGCTTTGCCGGAGGCCTCGACCCAGTCTCGGAAGGGGTCCTCGACGCCGACGCTCTCGGCGTCGATGCCGCGGGCGCGGAGCTCGAGGGACTGCGCGGCGAGGGCGACGACGTCGGCGTACTTGTCGAGGATGGTGCCGCGGAAGACGGGCAGGAGGACGTGGGCGGCGGCGCGGAAGAGGGGGTTGTCGATGAGCTCCTCGATCATGCGGTGGCCGACGGGCTCGAGGCCCTGCCAGGCGCGCTCGGGGCTCGGGCGGATCATGACCCAGCGGACGTCGCGGCTGACGGACTCGGGGAAGACGTCGATGGCCTGCTCTCGTGTGAGGCCGAGGGGCATGAGCTGCTCGAGCAGCTCGGGGTCGAGGACGTCGAGCAGCACGTCGCGGATCTTGGCGCGTTCGGCGTTGGCGGATTCGAGTGCGAGGTCGTAGTCGGCGATCGCTTGGTTGCGTTGCTCGTCGGTGAGTTCGTTCCAGGGCTTCTTGAATCTCTCTTCGGCGATCTGTTGGGTGGCCTTCTCGCGGGCGAGGGCGATCTCTTCCTCGGTCTCGGCGACCTTGAGCTCTGCCTCGTCGGCGTCGGCTTCCGCGTTCGGGGCGGTCTCGGCGACCATCAGGACGCTGCGGGCGCTGAGCTTCTTGGCGATCTGTTCCTTGATGGTGACGACTTCTTCTTCGATGACGCGCCGGAAGGGCTCCGGGGTCGGGTCGTCCTTGCCGAGGACGACGACGAGGGAGACGCCGCCGTCGATCGGCTCGGACTCGATGGGCTTGGCCTTGTCGCCGGCCCGTCTGACGGCGCGGTCGACGTCTTTGTTGACGCTCTTGCCCAGGCTGATGGCGCGGCCGGCGTTGACGTCGCCGGCGGAGTAGGCCCGGAGGCCCGCCTGCTTGCCGCTGTAGAGGCGGAGCGATTCCCACTCGGCGGGCCAGGCGCCGCCCTCGACGACCTCGACGCGGGGGCCGCAGCCCCACGCGAGAACGAGGGGGATCGCGGCGATGAGGGGCCACCGGCGTCTCGATCGGTTCATCAAATGCCTCCTCGGGCGTGGTTGACGGGGGTGGGCGGGGGTTGGCGGGGGTCTGCGTCTGGTGGGTGTTCAGACTACCCTCGGGCTCTCTCGGGATTCACCCTCTGTCCGGAAACGGAGCGCTGCATGTCGGTCCTCGTCGACGCCAATACGAAGGTCATCTGCCAGGGGATCACCGGCTCGTTCGGTGCGGTGCACACGCGTGGCTGCCTGCACTACGGCACGAATCTCGTGGGCGGGGTGACCCCCAAGAAGGGCGGCCAGACCGACGCCAACGGGCTGCCGATCTTCAACACGGTGGCCGAGGCCGTGGACGCGACCGGGGCGACGGCGACGATGATCTTCGTGCCGCCGCGGTTCGCGGCCGGCGCGGTTCTGGAGGCGGCGGACGCGGGCGTCGGGCTGATCTGCTGCATCACCGAGGGCGTGCCGGTCAACGACATGATCCGGGTGCGTGCGAAGCTGGATCAGATGAACGTCGAGGCGGGCGGCGACGACCGGATGGGCGGCGGGAAGTTCACGCTGATCGGGCCGAACTGCCCGGGCGTGATCACGCCGGGGCCGAAGACGGGCTCGGGCGATTCGGCGGACGACCCGTACACGGGCAGCGGGTGCAAGATCGGCATCATGCCGGGGTACATCCACACGCACGTGAGCGACGCCAAGACCGGCAAGGCGGTCGGGATCGTGAGCCGGTCGGGCACGCTGACGTACGAGGCGGTCTTCCAGACGACGCAGCTC
The DNA here is from genome assembly GCA_038521625.1 of Planctomycetota bacterium. Classification (GTDB taxonomy): domain Bacteria; phylum Planctomycetota; class Phycisphaerae; order Phycisphaerales; family UBA1924; genus JBCBKP01. Next base: position 90,822 of record JBCBKP010000006.1, on the reverse strand, counting down.
GGGCTGGCGCAGTCGACGTGCATCGGCATCGGCGGCGACCCGGTGCGCGGGATGGACCACATCGACGCGATCCGGCTGTTCGAGGAGGACCCGGCGTGCGACGGGATCCTGATGATCGGCGAGATCGGCGGCTCGGACGAGGAGGCGGCGGCGGACTACATCAAGCGGCACGTGAGCAAGCCGGTGGCGGGGTTCATCGCGGGCAAGACGGCGCCGCCGGGCAAGCGGATGGGCCACGCGGGCGCGATCATCTCGGCGGGCGCGGGCGGCAAGCCGACGGGGACGGCGGACAGCAAGGTCGAGGCGCTCAAGGAGGCCGGCGCCGTGGTCGCGGAGACGCCGAGCGATATGGGTCGCGCGATGGTTGAGGCGCTGGGGATCTGAAGCTGTCTTGATCGCTCCGTAGCGCCCTCCGGGCGCACACTCGCTTCTTCACGGCCGCGCCGGAGTGAATCCGGCGGGCCTGAGCGGGCGCCGTTCCCTACGTCGTCGGTGCACCCGCTCGCACGTTTCACACATCGAAGCTGACGACCATCGCGGAGATGGAGGCGTCGTCGCGGTCTTCCTCGCGGTCGTCGAGGCCGTCGTGCTCGAACTCCAGGGCGAACGCCAGCGAGGCGGTCGCGGTCGTCCGGTCGTGCTCGCCGGTCGGCTCGGTCCCGGTCTGGCTCTCGGCGGCGTTGGCCGCGAGCGAGAGCGCGGCGACGGCTGCCCGTGCGATGTGCATGGTCGTTTCCCCCCGCGGGCGCGGTCGCCGCGCCGTGTCGTGTGCTCTGGTTCCGGTCTGACTGGTGGCGGTCGGCCGGTCTCTGGGATCCGAGTTGGTCTCGGGCTCCGGCTCGGCCCCCGCTTGTGCGTCCCTATCTGCACTGAAAGGTCCGGACTCACGCGCGGCGCCGCAGATTCTTGAGAAAGTGAGGCCGGAACGGGGGCGCACGGGCCGGCGGCCCGTGCCACGGGGCGCGCAACGACAAGGGCCCCCGCCACGCCGGCGAGGGCCCCCAGAGAGAAAGAGACACACTTTCGGAGCGCTTCAGCGGCGCGTGCTTCAGCGGCGGCGGCGGGCCCCCACGATCAGGCCGACGCTCGCGATCGCGGCCACGCCCGGGCCGGGCACTGGCTCGCCGAAGATGAAGTCGTCCATGACGATGAGGTCGATCCCGCCGCCCTCGAGGCCGCCGAGGGCGGAGTTGCCGGACTGGATGCGGACCTTCGAGATGATCGCCTCGGCGAAGCTGACGCCGACGAAGGAGAGCGAGGCGTTCTCGGCGAGGCCGGGCTCGGCGAAGAACTTGCCGAGAGAGTTGCCGTCGACATCGAAGTACTCGATGAAGGTCGAGTCGTCGAGATCGACATCGGTGAAGACGGCGCCGAAGCCGGTGGTGGTGGCCCGCTGGTCGGTGCCGGGGACGAAGAACTCGACCTCGACGACGTTGCTGTCGATGGCGGTGAAGAGCCGCTCTGGGCTGAATGTGCCGAACATGTCGGCGTAGGCCGGGTTGATGTTGGCGAACCGCTCGCCCTGGCCGCTGGAGGCGGTGGCGGAGAGCTGGAAGCCGCTGCCGGGCGTGGTGAACTCGACGCCGCGGGCGCGGGGCGAGAACCCGGCGTTGAAGAAGTCGCCGGCGAAGTCGTTGGGCGCCGAGACGGCGTCGGGTGCGGCGTCCCAGTTGATCTGGCGGCGTCCCGAGCCGACGGAGCCCGGCTCGTTGGGGTTGAGCTGGCCGAGGTCGGCCCGGTACTGGTCGACGAGGCCCTGGAGCCCGGCGGCGTCGTTTGCGGAGCCGATCCGGGTGACCTGAGCTTGCGCGGAGACGGACAGCGCGGCGGTGGCCGCGCTCACGAGAACGGACGAGCGCATATGACATTTCCCCCTGCTATGAGGAGAGTTGGGCGGTTGCCCTGACTCTGTGCGTGGTGGTTGCGGCCTGGTCGGCGGCCGCGGTCCGGTGTGCGTCACGCGACGCTTTCAACCACGGATGTCCGCATTCTGGTGGTGCGCTGCGGGCCGGGCGGAATAATCGGCGGTCGAGCCGAACCATCGGGATCTCGCCCGACTCAGGAGGATCTGCCATGCCCACGATCGCCGTCGTCTACCACTCGGGGTTCGGTCACACCGAGGTGCTCGCGCACCGCGTCGCGGGCGGGGCGGGCTCGGTCGGGGGGTGCGAGGGGGTGGTGATCAAGAGCGCGGAGCTGCCGGACCCGGACATGTCGAGCGGCAAGGCGGTCTACGCGGGCCGGTGGGGCGAGCTGGACGCCGCGGACGCGATCGTCTTCGGGACGCCGACGTACATGGGGACAGTCTCGGCGGAGTTCAAGCGGTTCATGGACGCCTCGAGCGGCGCGTGGTTCGACCAGCGGTGGGCGAACAAGCTGGCGGCGGGGTTCACGACGAGCGGTTCGCCGTCGGGCGACAAGCTGAACGTGCTGACGACGCTGGCGGTGTTCGCGGGCCAGCACTCGATGCTGTGGGTGCCGACGGGGGTGCACATGGAGGGCGAGCACAACCGGCTGGGGAGCTACCTGGGGCTGATGGCGCAGAGCGACAACGCGCCGGCGAGCGAGACGCCGCCGGAATCGGACCGGGTGACGGCGGACCGTTTCGGCGCGAACATCGCGAATGCGGCGCTGCGGTGGGCGGGGTGAGGGGTGGGACAGGCGTCTCGACTGTCTGATCGATGCACAGGCCAGAGGCCTGTGCCACGGCATGCTGAACGTCCGGTGGGACAGGCGTCTCGCCTGTCCGAGATCAATGCACAGGCCAAAGGCCTGCGCCACGGCGAGCGCCACCAACACAAGACAGCCCGGCTAGGCTCTGCCGATGCACGCGACGCGGGTCATCATCCTGGGCTCCACCGGCTCGATCGGGACGCAGACGCTGGAGGTGCTCGAACACCTGAACGCGCTGGCGGACCGGGGGCGGCAGCCGCGGCGGTTCGAGGTGGTGGGCCTGGCGGCCGGCCGGAACGGCGAACTGCTGAAGGCCCAGGCGGAGCGGTGCGTGTCGTCGGGTCTGAGCGGGGCGTCGGGTCCGGCGGTCGCGCTGAGCGATGAATCGGCGGTCTACGACGGGCCGTCGGCGGCGCCGGTGCGACGCGGGGCCGAGGCGTGCGAGCGTCTGGTGCGCGGGATCGAGGCCGAGTTCGTGATGGCGGCGGTGGTCGGCTCGGCGGGGCTGCCCGCGACGCTGGCGGCGGCGGAATTGGGGCGGACGATCGGGCTGGCGAACAAGGAGACGCTCGTCAGCGCCGGCGCGATCGTGACGGAGACGTGCCGGAGGACCAAGGCGACCTTGCGTCCGGTGGACAGCGAGCACTCGGCGTTGTGGCAGTCGCTGATGAGCGTGCTGGGGCCGCGGTGCGAGGCGCCGCTGCGGGAGCTGCCGGACGAGATCGAGAGGGTCACGATCACGGCCTCGGGCGGGGCGTTCCGCGATCGGGACCCGCGCGAGGTCTACGACGCGACGCCGGAGCAGGCGCTGAAGCACCCGACGTGGGACATGGGCGCCAAGGTGACGATCGACAGCGCGACGCTGGTCAACAAGGGCCTTGAGCTGGTGGAGGCGCACTGGCTGTTCGCGGTGCCGAGCTCGAGGCTGGACGCGATCATCCATCCGGAGGTGGCGATCCACGCGCTGATCGAGCTGCGTGACCGCTCCGTCGTCGCGCAGCTTGCGGCGCCGGACATGCGTCTGCCGATCCGGCTGGCGATGACGGCGCCGGAGATCACCGAGTCGGAGGACGTCGGGCCGCGGCGATTGGATCTGACCGAGCTCGGCACGCTGCACTTCCGGGCGGCGCCGCACGACCGCTACCCGGCGCTCGGGCTGGCGCACCGGGCGATCGAGGCGGGCGGCACGGCGGGCGCGGTGTTCACGGCGGCGAACGAGGCGGCGGTGAACGCGTTCCTGCAGCGCCGGATCCCGTTCGGGCGGATCGTGGAGCTGTGCGCTTCGGCGATGGACGCGATCGGGCCGGTCGGGCTGACCGGGCTCGATGTGGCGCTCGATGCCGAGCGCCGCGCATGCGAGTTCGTCGAGTCTCAGATCGGTTCGGCGAAGACGACCAGCGCGGTCTGACCGCTGGAACGGGCGCCTCGCCTGTCCGGGGAAAGCCGCACAGGCCGGAGGCCTGTGCCACGCTGATTCAGCTTCTGCTCGAGCCCTTGGCCAGCTTGGCGGTCTCGCTGGCGGAGAGCTGCCGCTGGGCGGCCCCGTAGAGGGTGCGGCGTTTGCGCTTCTTCTTGCTGCCGTCGTCGGCGGCGTCGGCCTTGACGGGCTTCGGCTCGGTGGTGGCGGCGGGCTTGGACTCGCCGTCTCCCTCGGCCTTGCGGCGGCCGCGTCCGCCGCGGCGGCGGCGTTTGCGCTTGGTGTTCGAGCCCTCGGTGCCGTCTTCGTCGGTCGCTTCTTGCGTGTCGGTCTCATCGGCCGGTGATTCGGGCGCGGCGTCCTCGTCGCGCTCGGCGTCGCCGGGGGCGCCGTCTTCGTCGGACTTGCGGCGGCGACGGCGGCGGCGGCGGCGCTTCTTGCCCTCGCCCGGCTCGTCGTCGTCGGCGTCGTCTTCGGCCCGGCCGTCCGGCCTGCCGTCCTCGCCGGCCTCGGGCGCTGGCTTGGCGGCGTCCTCGTCGGCGTCGGCCTCGGCGTCGCCCTTGCGGCGCTTGCGTCCGCCGCGGCGGCGGCGGCGCTTGCGTCTGCCGCCGGATTCGTCGTCGTCGTCGTCGCCGGGCATCTCGATGGCGGCGAGCTTCTCGTTCTCGATCTGCTCGGCCTCGGAGGCGGCGGCGTCGGCCTCGGCGCGTTCGGCCTCGAGCTCGGCGGCGGCGTCGAGCGACTCGTCGGCGTCGTCGTACTCCCACCGGAGCGTCTTGGGCTTGGCGGCGCGTTTGGGCAGGCGAGCGATCTCGACGTCGGAGCCGTTGGAGTCGTAGGCGTAGGTGACGAAGCGTCCCGGCGCGACGGTGCCGCTGATGCGGACGTCGACGGTCTTGCCGCTGAGCCGTTCGATCCGGGCGAGGGCGGCGCGGCGCTCGCTGAGCAGGGCGCCGGCGACGTCGGGCCCGACGACGAGCTCGACCTTCTGGATCTTGTCGTGGTCGAGCAGGACGGTGAGCTCGCGGAGGGCCTCGGCGGCGACGGAGCCGGAGCGGCGGACGAGGCCGCGCCCCTCGCAGCGCTTGCACTCGACGAAGTGCTGCTGTTCGAGGCTGCCGCGCATGCGCTGGCGGGTCATCTCGAGCAGGCCGAAGCGGCTGATCGGGAGGATGGTGCTCCGCGCGCGGTCTCGGCGGAGGCGTTCGACGAAGCGCTCCTCGATGGCCTTGCGGTGCGAGGCGTGGCGCATGTCGATCAGGTCGTTGATGACGAGGCCGCCGAGGTCGCGGAGTCGGAGCTGGCGGCAGATCTCGTCGACGGCCTCGAGGTTGGTCTCGAAGGCGTTGGTCTCGGCGTCCCTGGCGGCGCGGCTCTTGCCGCTGTTGACGTCGATGGCGACGAGGGCCTCGGTCTGCTCGATGATGAGGCGTCCGCCGGAGGGGAGCGGGACCTCGGGCGAGTGCATGCGCGCGATCTGCTCTTCGACGCCGAAGGCGTGGAAGATCGGCGCGGCGCCCTCGTAGAGCTCGAGGCTCGGGCTTCCGGAGGACGCGGCGATCTTGAGGAAGGCGGCGGCACGTCGGATGGCGCCCTCGTGGTCGACGATGATCCGCTTGACATTGGGGCCGACCTGGTCGCGCAGGGTGCGGAGGAGCAGGTCGCTCTCGGAGTAGAGCAGACGTGGGCCGCCGCCCCGCTTGCGTCGGCGTTCCATGTCGTCCCAGAGGCGGCGGAGGTACTCGAGGTCCTTCTGGAGCTCTTCGAGCCCGGCCTCGAGGCCGGCGGTGCGCAGGATGAAGCCGAAGCCGTCGGGGAGTTCGAGCTTGTCGAGGATCTTCCGCATGCGCTTGCGGTCGTCCTCGTCCTCGACCTTACGGGAGACGCCGACCTTGTCCATGCCGGGCATCATGACGAGCATGCGGCCGGGGACCGAGAGGTAGCTGGTGAGCGTGGGTCCCTTGGTGCCGACGCCCTCCTTGAGGACCTGGACGATGATCTCCTGGCCGCGCTTGAGCGCCTGCTGGATCATCGGGCGTTCGCGTCGCGGGGTCTTGCGCCCGACCTTCTCGGTGTCCTCGGCGTCGTTGCCGGGGAAGTAGCGCGGGTGCAGGTCGCTGACGTGCAGGAAGCCGGACTCTTCGAGGCCGAAGTCGACGAAGGCGGCCTGGATCTGGCTCTCGACGTTGGTGACCTTGCCGACGAAGATGTTGCCGACGCGGCTGACGCGGGTGGTCGGCTCGGAGAAGTAGTCCTCGAGGCGTCTGTCCTCGACGAGGGAGATCCGGCACTCCTCGCCGGGGCGGTAGCTGATGAGCATGTCGGTGTCGCCGGCGGGCGCGGTGCCGGGCTCGATCTCGATCGGCTCGGGCGAGTCGCCGCTGCGCGATCTCGACGGGGGCTTGCGGCCGGCCTTCTTGGCGGCCTTCTTCTTCGCCTTCTTCTTGCTGGGCTTCTCGGCCTTGGCGGCCTCGTCTTCGGCCGGCTGCTCGGGCTCGGCGGCGGCGACGGGCTCGGGCTCGGCGGGGGTGCGTTCGGTCTCGGTGGCGATCACTTCGTCGACCGCGGCGGGCTGCTCGTCGGCCGACTGGGGCTCATCGGCGGCGGCGGCCGTGGCGGTCTTTTTGCTGGTCTTCTTGGAGACCTTCTTCTTGGCGGTCTTCTTTGCCGCCTTCTTGGTGGTCTTCTTCGCGACCTTCTTCTTGGTCGTCTTCTTGGCGGTCGTCTTCTTTGCCGCCTTTTTGGTGGTCTTCTTCGCGACCTTCTTCTTGGCGGTCTTCTTGGTCGTCTTTTTGGAGGTGGCGGTCGTCGTCGAGCCGTCGCTCTCGTCCGCGGCCTGCGCGATCTCGTTCAGGCTCTCGGGCGCGGGGACGTCGACCGCGTCCATGGGCGGGGTGTTCTCGTTCATGCTGTTGTGCTCGCTGGTCTCGGGCCCGGCCATCGGCGGGCTGCTCCCACTGCGGGGCCGAGGGCGGGGGACGCTCGGGCCTCGGCCCGTCGGTCCCGGGGACCGCGGCGCCGCCCGCTCGCTGGGGTGGGCCGGCCCGGGTGGGGCCGACGCGTTCCCGTCGTGGCGGGCGGCCCTTCTGGGCGCCCGCGTCCGCTCGCTTCTCGGCCTGGGCCGGCACGCGTGATCGACGCGGGCTCGGCCCAGTCGTTGGTTCTTCCAGCCCGCTGTCGCCCGTCCCCGCGTCCGACCGCCCCCTGGGGGTCAGTCGTCCACGAAGCGATCCCGGACGTCTTCGGGCACCATCTTCCGGATGCGGTCCCGGAGGTAGGCCTCCGCTTCCGCCTCAGAATCGAGTTCCAGGGCCGTTCGGGCCATGTCCTCGCAGTCCGCCACGGTCACGCTACGGACCACCCGTTTGATCGGCGCGATGGCCGGCGGGGTGAGAGAAAGGGTACGCACGCCCAGGCCGATCAACAACGCGGCGAATGCGGGGTCCGCGGCGGCCTCTCCGCAGCAGCTGAGACCGATGTGCTCGTTCCGGGCCGCCTGGGCGACGTCGCGGATGAGTTTGACGACCGCCGGGTGGGCGGGCTGGTAGAGGGAGGCGACCCGCTCGTTGGTGCGGTCGACGGCGAGGGTGTACTGGACGAGGTCGTTGGTGCCGATGGAGAAGAAGCCGGCCTCGCGGGCGAAGGTGGGCGCCATGATGGCGGCGGAGGGGACCTCGACCATCATGCCGATCTCGATGTCGCGGTCGAACTCGATGCCGTGCTCGGCGAGGTCCTCCATGGCGTCGAAGAGCAGGTGCTTGGCCTGGTGGTACTCGCGGAGCGAGGTGACCAGGGGGAACATGACCTTGACCTTGCCGAGGGCGGAGGCGCGGAGGATGGCGCGGAGCTGCGTCTGGAACATCGAGACGTTCTTGAGGCAGTATCGGATCGAGCGCAGGCCGAGGAAGGGGTTGCGCTCGGGCGTCTCGGAGCGTTCCTGGGTGTGCTTGTCGGCGCCGAGGTCGACGGTGCGGATGGTGATCGGCCGGCCTTCGAGCAGTTGGATGCACCGCTGGTAGGCGGCGAAGTGGTCCTCCTCGCTGGGGTCGGTCGCGGAGGTCAGGTACAGGAACTCGGTCCTGTAGAGACCGACGCCGGCGCCGCCGGCCTCGACGACGGCCTTGGCCTCTTCCGGGAACTCGATGTTGCCGAGCAGCTCGACGGGCGTGCCGTCGGCGGTGACGGCCTCGAGCCCGCCGAACTCGCGGAGGGCCAGGCGGTCGCGGTCGGAGCGTTCGATGCGCGGGGCGTACTCGCCGATCGTCTGCTCGTCTGGGTCGATGACGACGGCGCCCCGGTCGCCGTCGACGAGGATCTCGGCGCCGTCGACGGCCTCGCGTGTGGCGTTCAGGCAGCCGACGACGGCGGGGAGCCCGAGCGCCTTGGCGACGATGGCGGTGTGGCCGGTGCGTCCGCCGAGGTCGGTGACCATGCCCAGAACGCGTTCGCGGTCGAACGCGGCGGCCTGGCTGGGGGTGAGTTCGCGGGCGAGGACGATGGTCGGCTGATCCAGGGCGGCGAGGGCGTCGCGCCGCGCGCCCGTCAGCACGTCGAGCAGCCGCCCGCTGAGGTCTCGCAGGTCGGTGGCCTTGCTGGCCATCGCCTCGCCGGAGGTCGAGGCCAGCCGCCCGGCGAGCCGCCCGAAGACCTCGGAGACGGCGTACTCGGCCGTGACCGCCTCGGATTCGATCATCTCGCGCACGGGGGAGACGATCATCGGGTCGGCGAGCGCGGCGATGTGGAACAGGAAGATCTTCGCGGCGTCCTCGCCGAACTCGTCGAGGGCGCGGACGTGCACGTCGCGGAGCTCGTCGCTGGCGGCGGCGCACGCGGCTTCGAAGCGCGCGACCTCGGCGCCGAGCCTGGCGAGCGAGATCGGTCGCCGGGCGACGTGCCGGTCGGCGCCGTCGTCGAGGACGAAGGCGCGGCCTCGCACGATCCCGGGCGATACCGCGATGCCGCGCAGAATCTTCATGAAACGGTCGGTTCCCTCGTCGGCGTCGATCACGTTCGCGGATCGGTCGGGCGACCGCCCGACGCGTGCCCGCCGCAGCGTCAGAGCCGGCCTCTGTCGGGGCCGGAGCGGGCTGCGGTGCATGGTAATCGGAAGATCCGGACCTTGCGGGGTGGACCCCCCTCGGTGGGGAATCGCTCCCATCCGGCGCGACGGGCGTGCGAGAACACTTGACTCGGGCGCGATTCCATGATCTCATTGGTGCAGCGGCGGGCCCCGGCCTGCCGATCGGACCAGTCGAGCGTCCCACGAACATCAGGCCGCGTCGCACGCCCGGGCCGCAAGATTGCGGCCCCGGGGCCCAACGAGCGATCGGTCGAGGGGCGCGACGAACGCAGCACGTTCCAGGCCGAGGGCCGCCCGCGCACGAGCACGGGGCCCCCGCCTCTCCCGGTGCGCCCTCGGTGCGCACCCGCCCCGGCACGCGGCGGACGAAGGCCGCGTGGGCCCCGGATTCAGGGCAATCCATCAGGATGAGCGCGAAATCATGAGCGATCAGCAGTCGCAAGGCCGCGAGAACGGTGCACCCGAGCCGCGCACACTCACGGGCATCCTCGAGTGGCCGACGACGAGAAAGGGCGGGGAGAACGCGCCGAGCGTGGACGGGCGGATCCGCCAGGTCTCCGACGCGGCGGTGCTGCTGGACAGCCCGGAGGACCCGTACGTCCCGGTCGATCTGGCGAACCGTTTCCCGCTGCGGAGCGGGGCGGAGGTCAAGGTGCGTGTCGTCGAGCGCAAGCCCCGGCGTCGGCGCGGGCGTCGCCCGTCGGGCCCGGCGAAGCCGCGCGCGGTCGTGGAGGACTTCCTCGAGATCGAGGGGCTCGAGCCTTCGAAGTACGCCTCGATGTGCGCGTTCGAGGATCTGACCTCGATCGACCCCGAGCCGCGTTTGACGCTCGAGCACCCGGGCTGCCCGGACTCGGCGCGGCTGGTGGATCTGTTCTGCCCGATCGGTCGCGGCCAGCGTGCGCTGATCGTGAGCCCGCCGAAGGCCGGCAAGACGACGCTGCTAAAGGACCTGACCAAGTCGATCCTGCACAACCACGACGACGTGCACCTGGTGCTGCTGCTGATCGACGAGCGGCCGGAGGAAGTCACGGACTTCAAGCGGTCGTTCGCGCGGACGCGCCCGGACGATCCGTGGCCGCACCCGTGGGCGGAGGACCGGATCCAGATCCTGGCCTCGAGCAACGACCACGACACGGACCGGCACATCCAGGTCGCGACGCTGACGATGGACCGCTGCAAGCGGATGGTCGAGGCGGGCCGGCACGTGGTGGTGATGCTGGACTCGATCACGCGGCTGGGGCGTGCGTTCAACCGAAGCCGGCGGCACGCGAGCAGCGGGCGGACGCTCTCGGGCGGGATCGACTCGAAGGCGCTGGAGGTGCCGCGTCAGATCTTCGGCGCGGCGCGGAACACCGAGGAGGCGGGCAGCCTGACGATGATCGGGACGTGCCTCGTCGAGACGGGCAGCCAGGGCGACCAGGTGATCTTCGAGGAGTTCAAGGGCTCGGGGAACATGGAGCTGATCCTGGACCGCAAGATCGCGGAGCAGCGGCTGTTCCCGGCGATCAATCTGGCGGCGAGCGGGACGCGCAAGGAGGAGAAGCTGCTGGGAGAGCAGGCGTACAAGACGATCGGCGCGTTGCGTCGGCGTCTGATGAATATGCCGCCGCCGCAGCAGGTCGAGCAGCTCCTGAACGCAATGCAGCGGTTCAAGACGAACGACGATCTGATCTCGGCGGCGGGGTGAGCGGCTCGCGCGTCGGGGATGGGGCGCTCGCGCCCGCCCGCTGATTCTTGGGTGCGCCGGTATCCTCGTCGGCGCGATGACGGGCGAGACACAGATCGGATTCCTGCGGCATCTGCGCAGCACGCACTTCGCGCTGGTCATCGCCTCGGGCACGCTGCTTCTCGCGTTCGTCAACACCGAGACGACGTTCGCGCGGGCGCTCGATCAGCTTCGCGATCTCGTGCGGCTGACCGACGAGCTCGGGCCGGATCGGATCGCGGCGTCGGTCGCCCGCCAGGTCGACGGGCGCGGCGGCGATCTCGAGCGGTTCATGCGGGTTTCGATCGAGGAATTCCTCGACGCGATCGAGCGGTTGCCGCCCGAGCAGATCACGGTCCGCACGAGCTCGCTCTACACCGAGCTGTGGCCGGACGATTACTTCGACGATCGCGAGGGCTCGCTGTGGTTCGAGCGGTCTCTGGCGGTGCTCGCCGACGGCGAGCGATTCTATCTGAGCACCAACGATCTGCCGGTCGGGGGCCTCGGGTCGCTGGGCGAGCGGCGTGACCGGCTCGACCGGCTGCTCGCGATCGGGACGCTGTGCTTCGATCCGAGCTTCGACCCCGGTTTCCTCTTCCCGGGCTCGACGATGGACGGGTTGACACGCCCGGCGTCGGACGTCGTCGAGGCGCGTCTCGGCTTCGACACCGAGGATTGGAGCCTGACGCTCTCCCCGCGGGGGATCGAGCTCACGGACGAGGAGAGCCGCGCGGAGTTCGCCCACACCCAACTGGTTCTTGAGGAGGACCCGATCGGGTACGAGTCGTACCCGGGCGGCTTCGACACGATCCGAGTGCGGGGCTCGGCGCTGATCCCCGCCGATGAGGGCCGGCCCGAGCAGTTCGGCTTCGAGCTGGCGCTGCCGGTGATGTTCCGGACGGCGGAGCCCGCGTTCGTCGGCGAGGCGATGCGCGAGCTCGGGATCTCGGCGGAGGCGGTCGCGCGGCACAGCGTCGGCGCCCGGACGACCGGGGAGCTGTTCCCGGAGCTGCTCGAGGTCGCCGACACGCTGCCCTCGGCGAGCATCCAGGACCTGGAGCGGTACCTCACCGAGCAGGTCCGCAAGGGCAACACGCCGATCACGATCCTCGGTGTCTCGATCAGCACGGACCTGATCAGCGTCTGGGGCGTGATCGCGATGCTCGCGATCCACCTGTACTTCTGCGTGCACTACCAATCGTTCGTCGGGCGCCTGCGCGGGATCGCCGAGCGGGCGGAGTTCCCGTGGGTCGGCTGCTACCGGTCGTGGATCGCCTCGGGGCTGTTCCTGATCTCGACGGCGTTGCCCGCGGGTGTCTGCGTGACGATGCTCGTGCTCGAGCCGACGACCTCGGCCCTGCGGGTGGTGTTCCTCGCGCTGGCGGCCGCGCTGCTCGGGTGGAGTGTCACGCTGCACGCGCATCACATGCGGCGGCTGGCGGCGGCGGTCCGCTGACGTGCCGGCGTTTGTGGTCGGCGAAGGGGCCAGCGAAGGGGGCAGCGCGCACGAGGAGTCAACCGAGAAGTCCGCCCGAGTTAAGCGGCTTACGGCTGTTCTCCGGGGCTCTCATGGCGGTGGCATATCGAGCTTCCGGTAGCCTGAGATCGCTCAGATCCACGCAAGGAGAGACCCCATGACGCTCAGCGCTCCGCTCATCGCGACCGCGGTCGCCGCGACCCTCGCCACCGCCGGCCCGATCAACCCGCCCGCGGGCCCGGTCGCCCCGACCGGCAAGACGACCGACCAGATCGAGCCCCGGATCCCGCTGAATCAGGAGACGACGGCGGGCGACTCGGCGGCGGTTTTCGTGATCACCCGCCCGGGCTCGTATTACCTGACCGGCGTCCTCCAGGCGGACGCCGGGCGCAGCGGCGTCCGGATCGAGTCCGACAACGTCACGCTCGACATGATGGGCTACTCGATCCTCGGAACGCCGACCTCGCCGAACGGCATCGACATCGCCGATCCCGAGTTCGGACTCCTCGAGGGTCTGCACGTCCGGAACGGCCACATCGCCGGATTCGCCGAGACCGGGCTCGACGGGCGCAGCCGGGCTTCGGTCGGCACGCTGACCGACATCACCTCATCGAACAACGGTGAGGACGGGATCGGCGTCAACAGCGGTTTCGTCATGACGCGCTGCATCGCGGAGGACAACGACCGCTTCGGATTCAACGTGAACCGTGACTGCATCCTCGTCGACTGCATCGCCCGTTCCAACTCCGACGACGGCTTCAACGTCAACTTCATCAACCGGCTCGACCGCTGCCACAGCGTCCTGAGCGGCGGGGACGGATTCTCCGCCGGCCGCGCGAACCGGCTGACGAACTGCTACGCGCAGTCCAACGGCACGGCGGGGTTCCGGCTCACGGTCGACGACTGCGTCCTCATCGCCTGCAGCGCGTACCAGAATCGTGCCGACTTCGGCACGACCGTGGCCGGCTTCCTCGTGAACACGAACTCCGGCGAGAACCGGGGCCGCCACACGCTCATCGACTGCGTCGCGACGGAGAACGACAACGGCTTCGACGTGAACTCGACCGGCAACTTTCTCCGGGGCTGCCGCGCGACCGACAACGTGCTCAACAACACCCTGGCCGTGATCAATTTCAGCGTCATCGCCGGGAACGTAGCTCCGGTCGTGACTGGGGGCAGTGTCACGGCCTCGACGAGCGCGATCGCGAACATCTCGCAGTAGATCATCGGCGCGCTGGAACGAAAAACCCCTCCCGCACGCGACCATGCGGGAGGGGTGGGATCGGCGCCAAGAAGACGCCTAAGGGGGATCAGAAGCGGCGTGCGGCCGGACGCCGATCAGGCCCGGCGACGGCGCGCCGAAGCCACGCCGGCGAGACCCAGGATCACGGCGGCGCCGGGCGTCGGAACCGCGGCGATCGTCACGCTCCCGTCGATGAGCAGCCGGCTCGCGTCGAGCACGACCGGGCCGGAGTCGATCGCCGCGAAGCCGCCGGAGATCGAGCTGAAGTCGAGCAGGTCGAAGGTGTCGCCGGCGTTCAGCGCCGAGAGGTCCTCGAAGACGATCTCGAGCAGGCCGTCGGCGGCGATGCTGCCGTTGAGCACGTCGAACGTCTCGAAGACGTCGGTGGGCGAGCCCGAGACGCTGAGCGAGATCACGCTCGTGACGAGCAGCTCGGCGTCGCCCGACGCCAGCGAGACACCGCCGTCGATCAGCCCGCCGTTGATGAGCGTGCCGTCGAAGTTGACGCCATCCTGCACGAGCACGGCGGGCGCGACGCCGGCGGTGATCGTGCCGCCCTCGAGGTTCACGATGTCGCCGGCGAATGTCGCGCCGGAGTCGTTGGTGAACAGCCGCACGCCCGCGTCGACCGGGAGGTCGCCGCTGCCGGCGATGAAGCCGGCGTTGACGACCGAGCCGTTCTGGACGTCGGTCGAGCTCGAGCCGACCTGGATCGAGACGCCCGAGCCCGCGCCGCCGCGGGCGTCGATCGAGCCGGACTCGAGGTTGTTGAGCGAGAAGTTGTCGGCGGTGCCGTCAACGTAGAAGGTGCCGTTTCGCTGGCGCCCGCTCGCGAGGATCTCGCCGTTGTTGTTGACGGTCAGGCCGTCGCCGTCGAGGTTGAACGCGCGGCTGTCGGAGCTGATCAGGCCGGAGTTGTTCACAACGCCGTTCGAGTGGTCGGCGCCCTCGCCGTTCACCGCGTTGCCGAAGTAGACGCCGTTCTGGACGCCGGTGATGGTGCCGGAGTTGTTGAGCTCGCCCGAGAACGAGATCCCGTTGACGAAGCGGACACCCGCCACGGTCCCGTTGGCGCCCTCGGAGGCGATCAGGCCGGTGTTGGTCAGCGAGAGCTCGGCGACGCCGATGTTGCCGACGTTGCCGATGCGGACGCCGTCGCCGGCGGCGTTGGTGGCCGCCGAGGCGTTGCCGCGGCCCTGGATCGTGCCGTCGTTGACGAGGCTGAAGGTGTTGGCCCCGTCCGTGGCGCTGCCGATCTCGGCGCCGAAGCCCGAGCCCTCGTTGCCGGCGCCGGCGTCGATGACGCCGCCGGCCAGGTTATTCACCGCGTACCCGTCGGCGGTCCCGTCGGCGTAGAAGGTGCCGTTGCGCTGGTTGCCGGTGCCGAGGATCTGGCCCGAGTTGTTCACGGTCAGGCCGATGCCGTCGAGGTTGAACGCGCGGCTGTCGGAGCTGATCAGGCCGGTGTTATTAACCACGCCGTTTGAATGATCAGCGCCCTGGCCGCCGACCGGGTTGCCGAAGTAGACGCCGTTCTGGACGCCGGTGATGGTGCCGGAGTTGTTCAGCTCGCCCGAGAACGAGATCCCGTTGACGAATCGGACACCGGCGACGGTCCCGTTGGCGCCCTCGGAGGCGATCAGACCGGTGTTGGTCAGCGAGAGCTCGGCGACGCCGATGTTGCCGACGTTGCCGATGCGGACGCCGTCGCCGGCGGCGTTGCTGGCCGCCGAGGCGTTGCCGCGGCCCTGGATCGTGCCGTCGTTGACGAGGCTGAACGTGTTCGCCCCGTCCGTGGCGCTGCCGATCTCGGCGCCGAAGCCCGAGCCCTCGTTGCCGGCGCCGGCGTCGATGACACCGCCCGAGAGGTTGTTGACGGCGTAGCCGTCGGCGGTGCCGTCGGCGTAGAAGGTGCCGTTGCGCTGGTTGCCCGTGCCGAGGATCTGGCCCGAGTTGTTCACGGTCAGGCCGTCGCCGTCGAGGTTGAACGCGCGGCTGTCGGAGCTGATCAGCCCGGAGTTGTCGAAAGAACCGCCGGTGTGGTCGGCGTTTCCGAAGTAGGCGCCGTTCTGCGGGCCGACGATGGTGCCGTCGTTGTCGAACGTGCCCTGGAACCCGACACCGTCTCCCACGCGGAAGCCCGCGATCGTGCCGCTGCCGCTCTCGCTCGCGATGAGGCCGGTCGCGGTGTTGGTGATCGTGCCGTCGAAGAAGCGGAGCTCCGAGGGGCCGAGGGGCGTGAAGTTGGCGAGGCGGAGGCCGTCGCCCGACAGGCCCGAGGCGGGGGAGACGCCGGGCGTGTTGGTCCGCCCCTGGATCGTGCCGCTGTTGACGATATTGGCGGTGGTCTGGGCGATCTCGAGCGCGAGCCCGGAGCCCTGGTTGCTGGCGCCGGCGTCGATGAGGCCGGAGTTGTTGACGCTGAAGTTGTTCGCGACCGAGTCGGAGTAGACGGTGCCGTTGCGCTGGTCGCCGGTGCCGATCAGCGTGCCCTCGTTGACGATCTGGACCGAGCCGCCGATGTTGACGGCGCGGCTGTCGCTCGAGATCACGCCGGTGACGCCGTTGTTGAGGAAGCCCGAGCCGAACCCGTTGACGAAGTTGACGCCGTTGAAGCCGCCGAAGATCTGTCCCAGGTTGTTCACGGTCGTCGACGCGCGGGTCTCGATCGCGCTGAGGTTGTCCGAGCGGATGACGCCGCCGAGCTGGTTGTTGATGACGACCCCGTCGGCGCCCGCCGGGATATCGATCGCGTTGGCGTCGGTGCTGGTCTGCCAGGTCATCGGGTCGGACGTGACGTCGATGGTCTGACCGGTCGCGGCGCCCGCCGCCGCGACCAACCCGAGAAGAACGCTCTTTCTGTCGTGTGCCTGACGCATGCTCGTGTCTCCGGTATCTCTCTGTCTCTGTGACCGATCGGGTGGCGCGACCCCCGCGCTCCCGGTCCCCGCACGCCCGCTTCGACGGGCCGCGGCTCTCTGCTCCTGCCCCGAGGTCCGGCCCGTTGCGTCGCGCGGCCAAATCTAGAGAAAAGAATTAGTTGACCAAAATCGGTCTATATTAATACATATTAGATAACACGGTCGCCGACCGCGAACCCCGGACCCACGCTGCTCGCTCGGTCGAGAACGTCGCGATCCGGCGAGCGGATCACGCGCACGAGGTTGACTTGACGTAAACCCCATCAACGAACGCGTTTATGCGAGACGCAGATGCACCGAAGCCGGAGGCTTATTGCGAGTGATGTCGAGTTTTGGAGCGCGTCGCGGATTGGCGACGCGAGCGTCCGGAGCGGTCAGGCGCCGAGGCGGCTCGAGAGCAGGAACGCTAACTCGAGGCTCTGCGAGTAATTGAGACGCGGGTCGCAGAGGCTGACGTAGTTCTCGCCGAGCGTGTGCTCGCTCACGCCGGAGGCGCCGCCGATGCACTCGGTGACGTCCTCGCCGGTTAACTCGAAGTGCACCCCGCCGAGGTGCGTGCCGATGCGGCGGTGCACGTCGACGGACTGCTCGAGCTCGCTGAGGATGTCGTCGAAGCTGCGGGTCTTGATGCCGTGGTCGGTCTTGATGCCGTTGCCGTGCATCGGGTCGGACATCCAGAGCACCGGGTGCCCGGAGGCCGCGACACCCTCGACGATCCCGGGGAGTGCCTCTGCGACGTTCGCCGCGCCCATCCGGGCGATGAGGACGAGCTTGCCGGGCTCGGCCTTGGGGTTGAGCGTCCGGCAGAGCTCGATCACCGCGGCGGGGTCGGCCTTGGGCCCGATCTTGACGCCGACGGGGTTCTCGATGCCGCGGAAGAATTCGACGTGGGCGCCGTCGAGCTGGCGGGTGCGCTCACCGATCCAGGGGAGGTGTGTGGTCAGGTCGTACCAGCCCTCGCGCCGGGGGACCTGGCGGGTCTGGGCGGACTCATAGATGAGGTTGAGCCCCTCGTGGCTGGTGAAGAACTCGACACGGGTGAGCTCGTCGATCTTCTGCTCTCCGAGGGCCTCCATGAACTTGAGGCCGTCGGCGAGGGTGTTCTTCATGGCCTCGTACTGGGCGCGGCGCTCGGGGCTGAGGCGGGCGCTGCCCATGAAGGCGAGATCCCAGTGCTCGGGGTGGTGGATGTCGGCGAAGCCGCCGTCGAGGAGCGAGCGGATGAAGTTGAGGGTCATCGCGGCGTGCTGGTAGCCCCGCACCATGAGGTGGGGGTTGGGCTCGCGGTCCTCGGGCGTGAACGGGGCGGCGTTGACAAGGTCGCCGAAGTAGCTGGCGAGCTCCAGCTCGGCCGGCCCGTCGGGGGTCTCGACCCTGCCGCGCTCGGTCGGGCTGGAGCGGGGCTTGGCGTACTGGCCGGCGATGCGGCCGACGCGGGTGACCGGCTTCTTGAGCCCGTGGACGAGGATCAGGCTCATCTGGAGGAGGATCTTGAGCTTGCCGGCGATCTGCTCGGGCCGGCAGTCGTCGAGTGTCTCGGCGCAGTCGCCGCCCTGGAGGATCAGCCGATCGCCCCGCTGGGCCTGGGCGATCTCGTCCTTGAGGCGCTCGATCTCGTAGCTGGTGACGAGCGGCGGGAGGCTGGCGAGCTTCCGGCGGGCCCGCTCGACGGCCTCGGCGTCGGGGTACCGGATCTGCTGCGCCTCGATCCTGGCCCGCCAGGAGTCGGGCGCCCAGTTCTGCTGCTCGGTGGTGCTCATCCTGCCCGCTCCTCGCGCCGTGCTCCGGCGTTGGGTTGAAGATCGGAGGATCGTTGCGCGCCGGTCCTTCCTTATGCGTGCGCAGCGGGACGTTTTCTCATCTCGGGTGTTCGGCAGGCCGATGGACGGGCCGAGAACCGCGGAGGGCCCCGGCTCTGGGCGTGACAGACCCGGCCCCGGCCCGCACATGTCACCCGCGGAGTGTCACGGAATCGCGATTTCGAAGGGATCGACCATGCCTGCCCGCAAATCCACGACGACGGCTCGACGCCGCAGCACGACGACGCGAACGCGCACCTCGGCGGCCTCGAGCCGGACTCGCAAGAGCCCGAGCGGCCGCAAGCCGGCGGCCCGCAGCAACGCCCGCAAGAGCACCACCCGCCGGACCACGACCAAGACCACCGCCCGCAAGAGCGCCGCCCGGACGACCGCCCGGAAGCCGGCCGCCAAGCGGAGCACCTCGAGCTCGACCTCGGCCCGGAGCGGGTCCCGCACGACCGCGCGGAAGAGCGCCAGCCGCTCGACCGTCGCGAAGCGTCGGACGACCGCCGCCTCGAAGCGTCGCTCGACCACCACGACCGCCCGTAAGAGCCCGACCCGCAAGACCGGCGCCCGCAAGACCGCGGCCCGGACGACGGCCCGGACGACGGCCCGCAAGACGACCGCCTCGGGCACCGCGAAGCGTCGGACGACGACCTCGACCGCCAAGCGCCGCACCGCGACCTCGACCGCCAAGCGTCGCACGGCTTCGACGGCCAAGCGCGGCACCACGACCGCCCGCAAGAGCACGGCCCGCAAGCCGGCCAGCACCACCGCGAAGCGCCGGACCGCCTCGACGGCCAAGCGCCGCACGGCGACCTCGACCGCGAAGCGTCGCACGGCTTCGACGGCCAAGCGCCGCACCACGACCGCGCGCAAGAGCACGGCCCGCAAGCCGGCCAGCACGACCGCGAAGCGCCGCACCGCCACGACGACGAAGCGCCGCACGGCGACCTCGACCGCGAAGCGCCGCACCGCTTCGACGGCGAAGCGCCGCCCGACGACCGCGCGCAAGAGCCCGGTCCGCAAGACGGCGGCCCGGAACCCGATCGCCAAGATCGGCCCGAAGGGCGTCTCGAGCCGCGGCACCCGTCGCGTGCGTCGCGCCGCCTGAGACGTTCACGGATCACGCGCCGGCCACGGACTCGGCGGGGGTGGCTGATCACGGATCTCGATCTGCCGGAGCGGCCCCTCGCGGGCCGCTCTTTGTTTTTGCGCGGGCTCGCCGGTCCCGGGGCGCTCAGGCGCGGGCGGGCTCGGGGCTGGGCGCGGCGCCGGCGGAGTCGAGGTCTTCGGCGGCGCCGTTGAGCAACTCGGCCTCGGCGGGCTTGTCCTCGACGAGGACGGCGCGCCCGCGGGACTCCATGGTGATGCCCTGCTTGGCGAGGTGGTTGTGCCAGGCGCCGGTGTGGACCTGCCAGAAGTGGTCGAAGGAGTTGTCGAGGCTGAAGCGCTGCATGGATGAGGTCGCGGCGCGTCCCATGGCCTTGCGCCGCTCCTCGTTGATCGCGAGATCGGCGATGGCCTCGGCCCAGACGGCCGGCTCGTCGACGGCCAGGACGTGGCCGGTGCGGCCCTCCTCGACGACCTCCTTGGGGCCGCCCTGGTCGGAGACCAGCACGGGCAGGCCGGAGCCCTGGCTCTCCATGACGACCTGGCCGAGGGTGTCGGTGGTGCTCGGGAAGGCGAACAGGTCGGACGAGGCGTAGATCTCGGAGAGCTCCTGGCCGTGGCGGAAGCCGAGGAAGCTGGCGTTCTTGCCCTTGAGTGCCTTCTCCATCTGCGGGCGGTAGGGGCCGTCGCCGACGATGACGAGCTCGGCGGTCCCGCCGGCCTCGATGATCTGCTTGTGGGCGCGGAGCCAGGCCTGCTCGAGGAAGGGCATGTTCTTCTCGACGCTGACGCGTCCGACGTAGAGCACCTTGACGGCGTCCTTATTCACGCCGAGGCCGGTCCAGATCTCGCGGCGTTCGAAACGCGGGTGGAACTGGGTGGTGTCGAACCCGGGCATGAGGCTGACCATCTTCTCGGGCTCGAGGCCGAGCCCGACGAGGGAGCGGACGTAGTCCTCGGAGCGCGTGAAGACGGAGCTGAACGGCTTGTAGAAGGCGCGCATGAACCAGCGGGTGATGCTGGTCATGGTGTGGTCGTCAAAGAGCTGGTCGACGTAGGCGGGGAAGTCGGTGTGGTAGACGCCGAGGACGGGGATCTTGTGGATCTTGGCGGCGAGGAAACCAACCAGGCCGACGGGCCCGGGCGTCGAGATGTGGATCACGTCGGGCTGGTGCTCGTCGACGTGGCGGAGGATCTTCATGACCGGCGGGAGGCAGAGGTCGAGCGACTCGTACTTGGGCAGGTCGGCGGCGAAGACCGGGTCGAAATTGTGGATGTTGGCGGCCGGCGGCGGGGCCTTGCGCGAGCTGGTGATGACCTGGAGGTCGCGGCCGGAGGTGTGGGCCTGCTCGGCGACATTCTGGATGAAGCGGCAGACGCCGTTGACGTCGGCGATGGTGTCGGTGAACAGGCTGACGCGCATGGGTCGCTCCAGGACGCTGATCCCGGCGCCCGACCGGCTGGTCTCGTGCTCGAAGCGGTCGAGGAAGTTCCGCTCCTTGTTCTGATAGATCAGGCTGATGAGGTATGGCAGCTGCGCGAGGTGCAGGACGCCGTAGCTCATGAGGTGCTCGACGAGGCCGGTGGGGTCGCGCTTCTTGAGGGCCTTGAGCGCCCCGGGCTTCATCGACTGCCCGAGGGCGGCGGTGAGGTCCTGGATGAACTCGGCCATCCGCTCGTGCTCGCTGATGGGGGCGCCGCCGGTCCAGGACTCGGGGTCGAGGCGGGCCGCGAGGTCGGGGTACTTCTCGAGGACCGGGCGCATCTGCTTCTTGAGCGCGCGGACGATCGGGAGCGAGCGGGTCTTGCGCTTCTTGCCGACCGCGAGCTTCTGGGCGGTCTTGTAGGCGGCGACCTTCTTCTTGCTCGGGGCCTTGACGTCGACGCCGGCGAACTTGAGGAGCTTGGAGGAGAGATAGCGGCCGGCGGGGCTGCGGTCGCGGTACATCCGGTCGGCGTAGAAGTGCGCCCCGACGGTGGCGAGCTGGTGGGCGAGCAGCGCCGGGTGCCCGCCGACGCCCTCCTGGGTGCTCTCGCCGGCCATGGTGCGCCGGAAGAACTCCTTGGGGTCGCGGATCTTCCGCCCGTCGGGCGAGACGATCTGCGTCCAGGTGCGGCCGATGTTGAGCAGGCCGTGGTCGTCGGAGCCGCCGGTCTGCGCCTTCTTCCAGGGCTCGTCGTAGAGCGGCGTGATCCCGTGCTCGGCGGCCAGCGCGTCGGTCGCCTCGGAGGTGAGCCCGTCGACGTAGCGGACGGCGGCGTCGGAGACCTGCTTGGCGTGGGCGCCGTTGAGGCACTCGAACGCACGGAAGAGCAGCGTCGCGCGCTCGACGTGCCACCGCTTCAGGCGTCCGTTCTGGATGTAGAGCGGGTGCGCGCAGGCGTGCGGGAGATCGCGGGCCCGGAGCCAGCGGGCGAACTCGTAGACGTCCTCGCGGAGCTTGAGCTTGTTGAGCTCGTCGTCGAGCTCGGGCGTGAGGTCCCAGACGAGCACGTGCAGCATGCAGCGGTCCTCGGGGAAGAGGACCGAGACCTCCTGGCCGACGATGAAGCGGTCGAAGCCGCGCTCGACGAGCTCCATCGCGCCCTTGATCGTGTCGTGGTCGGTGATGGTGACCAGGTCCATGCCGCGCGCCATCGCCTGGTCGTAGACGGCCTCGGGCTCGGAGTAGCACTCGGGGCAGCGGATGAGGCCGAGGGCCGAGATCGCGGCGCCGTCGGAGGCCTTGGAATGGACGTGGGCGTCGATCTTGGTCACGCCACCGCGGGCCGAGTCGCGCTCGACCTGCTTGCGCAGGGCGGAGGCGTGGTAGGGCTCGCGGACGGCGCCGCGGCGCTTGTTCGCGCGCCCGAGGAGGTTGGGCCCGTTGTTTCCGCCTGGCATCGCCCGCTCCGTCCTGTGGCGCGGGCGCCCTCCCTCGGCGCGGCCGCGCGGTGCCGGAGATCGTAACCCCTGGGAGGGGGGAAGGGTGGGCCCTGGCGGGTTCTTGGGGATCGCGGCACTAGCATCTCGGCGGATTTGGACCCGGGCGCCCCGTCGGGTGGCCCGAGAACAGGAGATCGAGCATGCCGAGGTTGCAGGTCGTTGAGCCGGGGAGTGCCGCGGGCGAGGTCAAGGAGATCTTCGACGGGCCGCTGGCCGGGAAGCACTTCAACATCTTCAAGGGGATGGCGAACAGCCCGGCGGTGCTGCGGCTCTACCTCAAGATGAACGAGGCCCTCGCCGGGGCGTCGCTGTCGGACAAGGAGAAGGAGATCGTGCAGCTCGTCGTCGGCCAGGCGAACGGCTGCGACTACTGCCTGGCGGCGCACACGGCGATCGGGAAGGGCGCCGGCCTCTCCGAGGACCAGACCAAGCAGGCGCGGCGGGGCTCGGTCGAGGGCGACGCGAAGCTGGGTGCGCTGTCGAAGTTCGCGGCGGCGCTGCACGAGAAGAAGGGCTTCGTGGGTGACGACGACCTGAGCGCGTTCAAGAACGCCGGGTACGACGACGGCGCGGTGGCCGAGGTCGTGGGCGTGTACGCGCTCGCGACGTTCACCAACTACTTCAACCACGTGAACGAGTCGGACGTCGACTTCCCGGCGGCGCCGGCGATCTGAGGACGGAGCGCCGGGCGCGTCGGAGACGCCGCGCCCGGGATTGATGCCGACGCTGCGTGTGATCTCGATCGGGGCGCTGGCCGCGCACCCGCTGTGGAACGAGCGCGACGCGGCGCGGACCGGTCACGCGACGACGACGCTGATCGAATCGACCGAGCCCGGTTCCGATGCGCCGGTGCGGCTGCTGGTCGACCCGGGTCTGCCGGGGCCGGCGCTGCTGGCGCGGCTGCGCGAGCGGGCGAACCTGGGCCCGGAGCAGATCACGCACGTCTTCCTGACGGGCTTCGAGCCCGAGCGGCGGCGCGCGATCGCGGCCTTCGACCGGGCGCGGTGGCTGATCTCGGGCGCGGAGCGCGAGGCGGTTGGGGTTCCCCTCGCGCAGGGTCTGAAGCGTCTGGCGGAGAACTTCGAGTCGCCGGACGAGGAGGTCGAGGCGATCCTGCGCTCGGACGTGGCGGTGCTGCAGCGGTGCGAGGCGGCGCCGGACACGCTGGCGGAGGGCGTCGACCTGTTCCCGCTGCCGGGGGTCTCGGCGGGCTGCTGCGGGCTGCTGCTCTCTGGGCGGGAGACGACGCTGGTGTGCGGGGACGCGATCCCGACGATCGAGCATCTCGAGCAGGGCAAGGTGCTGCCGAGCGCGGACGACGCGGAGCGGGCGCAGGAGAGCTTCCGCGAGGCGGTGGAGATCGCGGACGTGCTGGTGCTGGGTCGGGACAACCTGGTGGTGAACCCACTTCGGAAGATGTTCTGAGGGCGTGGGTTCCGTTCGCGGCTCTCGCTTTGTCCGGAGCGGCGCAGCGGGTAGTCTGCCAAGGTGCGAATGCCGCGGGGGGTCGTATGCAAATCTGGGCCGTTTCGTGCGTCGCGGCGGTCGCCGTGTCCTCATCGGTCGCGCAGCGCATCGCGCACCGGGTCATCCTGCGCTCGGGCGAGCCGGCGCCGGGGCTGTTCAGCACGACGCTCCGCGAGTTCCAGATCGCCCGCCTGGGCGGGGGCGGGCGGTTCTCGTTCACGGCGTACCTCGACGCCCCGCTGCTGATCCCCGACGACGAGTACGAGAGCCTGTGGGAGTACGACGACGGCAGCATCTCACTGATCGCGCGCGAGCGGCTGAGCGCGCCGGGCACGGACGGCCAGTTCGAGAACATCTTCTCCTCGGCCCGCACGGCGAACGGGCAGGTGCTCTTCAACGGCAACCTGCTCAACCAGGGCACGATCAACGCGCTGAACGACCAGGGGACGTGGGTCTGGAAGGACGGCACGCTCGAGGTGCTCGCGTACGAGGGGCAGGCCGTCGCCGGGGCCCGCGACGCGACGTACCACTTCCTGCTGCTCGACGCGATCGCCGGCGACTACTTGGGGTACCGCTCGCTGATCCGGGTGGGCGGCCTCAGCGAGCCGGCGGTCTTCCGGTACGACGCGACGGCGCGGGACGATCCGCTCTCGCTGATCGCGCGGGAGGGCAGCCTGATCGGGGCCTCGAGATCCGTGGCCACAGCTCCGTCGTGATCAACGACTCCGGGACGATGGCGTTCGGGGTGGAGTTCGAGCTCGGCTCGGGCGGGGTGACCGGGGACATCGATCGCGCGATCGTCGGCACGCGCCGGACGATGTTCGGCGAGAGCCTCGGCATCGTCCTGCGCGAGGGCGAGACGGCGCCGGGCACGCGCGGGGTCTTCGACTTCCCGGGCGTTTCTTCGGCGATCCACACGAACGACCGGGGCGACCTCGCGTTCAAGGCCTGGATCCGGGGCACGGGCGTCACCGAGTCGAACCGCACGGGCGTCTGGATCGACGACGCGGACGGCCTGCTGCTCGCCGCGCGGGAGGGCTCGGGCTTCGACGCGAGCGCGGCGCAGGACGGGAGCGACCCCCGGACGATCGAGACGATCGATCTGGGGTTCAACCGCCGCCCGTCGCTCTCGGGAGCGGGCGAGTTGATCTACATCCTGCGGTTCACCGACGGGTCGGAAGCCATCGTCGCGAGCCGTGTGATCGGGTGCAACGACGCGGACCTCGCGCGTCCCTACGGGGTGATCTCGCAGGCGGACTCGGCCGAGTTGGTTGCCCTGTTCTTCGCGGGCGACGCGCGCGTGGCCGCGCTGGCGGCGCCGTTCGACACCGTCAGCCAGTCCGACGTGGCGGAGTTCGTCCGCCTGTTCTTCGAGGGCTGCCCCGGGTAGGCGGGGCTGTCAGGCGGCGAGGCCGTCGACCTGGCGGTCGGCGATCGGGGTGTCGACGAGCTCGCTGACGCGCCCGGTGACGGCGAGATCGACGAGGCGGACCATCTCGGGCAGCTCCGGCTTGGCGACCTGGGCGTCGGCGCCGACCTGCTGGCCCTTCTTCAGGTTGTCGCTCGAGATCAGCGAGCTGAAGAGCACGATCGGCGTCTTGGCGACGGCCGGGAGCTCGCGGACGCGCTTGGTGAGGTGCAGGCCGTCCATCTGCGGCATCTCGATGTCGCTGATGATCGCGTCAAGGGCCTGGTCCTCGCTCCGGGCGATGCGCTCGATCTCCTTGAAGGCGCTGAGCCCGTCGCCGAACGCCCGGACGCCCTGGTAGCCGCTGGCCTGCAGGACGCGGATCACCGTCTCGCGCATAAAGGGCGAGTCCTCGGCGAGGATGACGACCTTCGACTCGCGGTCCACGTTGTCCGGGTTCTCGACCGACTCGACGTGGAGCTTGTCCTGGAAGCGGACCGAGTCGGCGACCGACTCGAAGTCGAGCATCAGGATGAGGCGCTCGTCGAGCTCGATCGTGCCCGTGCAGCTGGAGAGCGACTCGCCGGGGAAGCGGCCGAGGCTGTTCATCTCCGGGACGGTCTTGACGCTCGACCAGCTGACGCGGTGGATCTGGTCGACCGCGTCCACGATGAAGCCCGCGCGGACGCCGTTGAACTCGGTGATGACGATGCGCAGGTTCTCGATGTTCTCGATCTCGCAGGGCATCATGCCGAGGCGGGCGCGGAGGTCGATGACGGGGATCAGCTCGCCGCGCATGTTCAGCATGCCGAGCACGCCGGGAGGCGAGCCGGGCGACTGGGTCGGCTCGGAACCTCGGACGACCTCTCGGACCTTGGCGACGTTGACGCCGAACCATCCGCCGTCGAGCTGGAAGACGAGCACCTCGAGCTCGTTGGTCCCGGCGTCGAGGAGGATGTCACCCGGGGTGCTGGATGCGTTGCTGCTGCCGCTCATGGCGTGTTCCCCTGTCTGTCGCGCCCGCGTCGGGGCGCCCGCAGCGGTATCGGCGTTCGGCGCCGGTCGATCGAGGACCATCGAGTGGGTTGGAATGACGGATTCGTGATCTTGTTCCGCGGGGTGGGCGCTGGCACCGCGCGCGGGTGCCCCCGATGGGGTGGGCTGGCGTCTGCGATCGACGGGTGCCGGCGGGCTCAGACCATCGAGTGTTCGAGGTTCTGGACGATCTCGTCGAGCTTCTCGGCCATCGACTCGAGCCGCTCGGCGCTAAGGCCGATCGCCTCGAGCATCTCCGCGGTCGGCTCGGCGTCCTGGATGTCCAGGCGGAATCCAACGCCCATGCCGGCGACGACGCGGTCGGCGACGGCGATGAGGTTCGTCAGCGTGCGGTGCGCCTCGGGGGCGCGGGCGGGCTCGTGGTGGAACCCGGTGACCGAGCCGAAGATCGCGGGGAATCGCCAGCGGGTGCAGAGCCCGCGGCCGAAGTCCTCGTGCGAGGCACCGAAGGCCTCGACCTCGATCTCACGCATGTCGACGGTCGGGTTGCCGTTTTCGTCGGTCTCGATGCGCTCGATCACCTCGATCAGGGCGTCACGGTCGGCCTGCAGCTCGACCATGATGCCGATGTCGTGGATGAGACCGGCGAGGTAGGCCTCGTCGGAGAGGCCGAGTTTGAGCTCGTCGGCGATGACCTTGGCGACGGCGGCGGTGGCGTTCGAGTGCGCCCAGAGGTCCTTGGCGCTGAAGTCGCTGGTCAGCTCGCCGCCGCGGAAGAGCTTGGCGAGGCTCGCAGCGATGGCGATGTTCTTGACGGCGTTGAGGCCGAGCATGACGATCGCGCGGTTGATCGAGCCGATCTGCCCGGGCAGCCCGTAGAACGAGCTGTTGACGACCTTGAGGATCCGCGTCGAGAGCGTCGGATCATTCGAGATGACGTCGTGGAGATCTTGGGCGGTCGAAGAGGGGTCCTCGACGAGGTCGATGATCTTGAGCGTGATCTCTGGGAGCGTGGCGATGTGGCTGATGCCGCCGAGCACCCGCTCGACCACCTGCTCCCGCTGCTGCGTCGTCGAACTCATTTGATCGATCTCCCGGTGCCTCAGAGCCCGCCTGAGCATCGGCGCAGCACCGCCCTCGGCTTCACCCCCGCGCGAGGGGTTCGCGAAACTTGTGGCGACAGGGGTGGATTCCCGAGTCCACGCGTTAATACGCGATCCGCTTGCGGAGCAGCGCCGGGTCGTAGGGATCCACCTCGGCGAGCAGGCGTGCGGCTCTGGTTCCGGCGTTGCCGTCGCCGTACATGGTGGAGGGCTCGGGGTCGAGCTGGCGCGCGACCTCTGAGAACGCCCACCTGAGGGCCCCGGCTTCGGCGGCGGAGCAGGAGATCACCGACTTGGGGCGTTCGCGTCCGTCCTGCCTCGGACCGATATCGATCACCTTGCATCCGAGCGCGGGGGCCTCGATCAGGCCGGACGAGCTGTTGCCGAGCATCACGCCCCCCGACCCGGCGAGCCGCTTGAGCGTCCCGACGAACGCCGGGCGCGGCAGGTGCTCAACAAGCGTGACGTTCTCGCCGGCCGAGAGCATCGCGCGGAGGATCCCATCGCGCCCGGGGTCGAGGTTCGGGTAGAGCGCAAGCACGCGCCTGCCCGCGACCGATTCGAGCACGACGGCGGCGGCGTGCTCCTCCTGCTCGTCGGTGCGCCCGACCGGGTGCAGCAGCAGCAGGACCTCGGGATTCCCCAGGTCGCGCCAGCGGTCGTCTGTGGCCGGCTCGTGCCGGCCGAGCTCGTCGAGCGATGGCGAGCCGATCGCGTGGACGAGGTGATCTGGCTCGCCCATGCGGCGGACGCGCTCGGCGGAGAGCGGCGTCGCGGCGAGATGCAGATGGGCGAGCTTGGTGATGGCGTGACGCATCGACTCGTCGGCCACGCCCTCGGCGCGGTCGCCGCCGTGGATATGCGCGAGCGCCCGCCCGCCGATGTTCGCGGCGACGGCGGCGGCGAGCGGCTCGACGCGGTCGCCGAGGACGACGACCCAGTCGGGGCGCAGCAGCTGGAAGCTGCGCCCGAATCTCGAGACGCCCTTGCCGATCGCCTCGACGTCGGCGTCCCGCCCCGTCCGCCCGGCGACCTGCATCGGGACGCTGTCGGCGACCTCGTACCGCTTCTTGACGTCCCGGAACGTGAGCGCGGGCTGCACGAGGTGGCTGCCCGCGGCGACGACGAGCAGCTCGAGCCCTGGGTGCGCGGCGATCGCGTCCATGACGGACGTGAGCAGCCCGAACTCGGCGCGCGAGCCGGTGACGACCGCGACGCGCCGCATCCCGACATCGTCGGGTCGGCCCCGGCTCTCCCGGATCGGTTCGGCCCAGTCGTCGCCGATCATGCGTCGGTCCTCATCGCGATGTGGGGCTCGGTGATCGGCGTGTCCGCGTCGATCGCCTCGCTGGTGCGCGCGCCGATGGCTTCGTCGAGCCACCAGGCCCCGAGACCCGTGCCGGGCCGCTTGATCGTCAGGTCGTCGCGCGTCAGCAGGTGTCCCTCGGGGAGATCGCGCGTCGCGACGATCGACTGTCGCGCGACGGTCCGGACGTCCCGCTCGCACTCGAGCACGGTCTTGCGCGGCGCTGGCGAGCCAACGAACGCGGCCTCCTTGGCGCGACGCGTGTACTCGGCGAACTCGCGCGGCTCGAGCGAGGCGGCGTGGTCGGGGCCCCGCGCGCCGCGGTCGTGGGTGATGTGGCGTTCGAGCAGGACCGCGCCCGCCTCGACCGCGAGCCTGCCGGTGTCGATCGACTCGGTGTGATCCGAGTAGCCGACCGGGAGTCCCGTGGCCCGCTCGATCGCCGGGATGCCGCCGAGGGCGTCCTCCGGCGCCGGGTAGCTGCTCACGCACTGGAGCATGGCGAGGCGATCGCGCGCGGGCTCGAGCCATCCCGCGGCGCGCGTGACCTCGTCGAGCTCGGCGGCGCCGGTGCTGACGATGATCGGCATCTCGCTCAGCGCGTACGCGCGGAGCAGCGGCTTGTTGACGACGTCCGGGCTGGCGGATTTCCAGGCGTCGAAGCCCATCGACGCCGCGACGCCCACCAGCTCGACGGAGAAGACGGTGACGATCGCCGCGATGTCGAGCTCGTGGGCCCGGGCGACCACGCGCGCCATGTCGTAGGGAGGCAGCTCGAGCCGCCGCAGCATCGCGATCGGGTCGGTCTCCCCCGCGGCGCGCTGGTAGGCGGCGAGCTTGGCGGCCCGGCTCATCAGCCGGTCGGTCACGAAGTGCTGGAGCTTGACGGCGTTGGCCCCGGCGTCGGCGGCGGCCTCGGTGAGCTCGATGGCGCGGTCGGGATCGCCGTCGTGGTTCACACCGATCTCGGCGATGACGTAGACGGGCAGCTCGCGTGCGATGTGGCGATCGCGGATCCGCATCGGGTCACGCTACGCGACCGAGCGTCCGGGGGCGCCGGGCGCGATCGAGGGCGCCCGGACGCCGATCTCCGGGCCCGCCCCGGGGGCGTCCAGCCGCTCGCGGAGCACGGCATCGGCGACGAGCAGATCGATCCGGCTGTCGATGTCGATGACGTCGCCCTCCGCTGTCGCGATCCCGCGCTTGTCGAGACCGAGGAACGCGTGGGGCCCGGGCTCGACGCGTTCGATTCGCCGGAACAACGCGTCGCGGGTCAGCGCGATGACGCCGCCGTCGGGGATGTAGGCGGGAGGCAGGTCCTGACGCCGGTGGACGCCGTGGTTGAGCCGGTCGCCCTCCCACGGGCCGACCAGTCCGGTCGCCTCGTCGAGCCTGGCGGTCCACCAGGGATGGTGCTTGCCCACCCGCGCGAAGCTCTGGACCGAGTCGGCCCCGGTCGCGCCCAGCGCACGGACGGCCCGGTCGATCAGATCCGCGGGACGGACGGGCACGTTCCCGTAGAGGATGACCAGGGTATCGGCCTCGAGGTCCGTCGCGGCGCAGCGTGCCGCGGCGTCGACGGTCGCCGTGTCAGATGCGAGCTCGGGGCCCCGCAGATGGGTCCGGGCGCGGGCGTCGGCGGCGATCGAGAGCACCTCGGCGTCGTCGCTCGAGACCACGACAAGGTCGGTCGTGCCGGCGTCGAGGGCCTGATCGATCGTCCATCGCACGCACGGCTTGCCGGCGATCGGGAGGACGTTCTTTCTCGGCAGGCCCTTGCTGCCGCCTCGCGCAAGGACGATCGCGGCGACGAGACCCGGTTCGCTCGGCATCACGCGACCCCCGCCACCGGGCGACCGCGCGTGACGATCTCGGGGCCCGCGCCGCGGAGGGCCCGGCGCCAGATCGCGGCGAGGGGCTCGGTCCGGAGCGATCCCAGCTCTTCCCCCGCGTGGTGCGCGACGCCGCTGGCGTCGATGAACAGCGTGGTCTCCTCGGTGCGGCGGCGCCCGACCCGGTTCGTCGGCAGCGGCGCGATCCGTGCGTGCTCGACGGTCCCCGGCAGCGGGTCGATCATCGCGGCCCCGGCGGCCATGATCCACGCGTCGAAGAAGCCCTCGATCTGCTCGAACGATTCGTCGGAGCGCGTGATCCGCGGCACGATCCACGGGCAGGGCAGGCCCCCGAAGCCCGTGCGGTTGGCGGCGGCGGCCAGGGCCTCGAGCGTGGACTCGATCTCGTCGTACCGGTCGTGGCCGTGCATCGTGACGAAGCTGAGCGGGTCGATCGCGAGCGCATCGACCGAGACGACGTCGGCGCCGCCGTCGACGAGGTCCTCGATCTGGATGCCCGGGCGGAGCAGGTCGGTGCGGAGGTGGGCCGCGCCGACGCCCTCGAGCTTGACCGCGTCGACGAGCTCGGCGGCGTGCGGGTGCATCAGCGGGTCGCCGGCGCCGTGGAAGGTGATCGTCGTCTCGGCGCGGAGGCCGACCGCCTGGCGCGCGATCGACCCGACCAGCGCCGCGTCGATCGGGCCGCGGTCGAGGTGCCCGGGGTTGAGCGCCTCGCGCAGTCGCGAGGACCAGAGCCCGCAGGAGAGTCGCCCGGTGCACGGCTCGATCACGAGGTGCACGGGGCCTGCGAGCCGGTCCGGCGGGGCCTGGTCGCACAGCGCGGCGAGCTGAGCGGCGTCCAGGTCGTCGTACCGGTCGCCGAGCCTGCCGATCAGACGCGCGGCGAGCTCGCGGCCGGCGCGGGTGTCGGCGAGCAGGCGGCGCCCGATGTCGCGGACCGCGGTGGGGATCTGCACGCAGAAGCCCTTGCCGAGCGGGTCGGCCTGCGGGTTGACCGGGATGTAGCTGAGCAGCGCGCCGATCGAGGCGAACGGGTTGACGGCGCGGTCGCCCGCGGCGAGCGACTCGATGGTCGTGCGGCGGAGGAGCACGGCGCCGAGCCCCGCGGGCGCGGGGACGAACGCGAGGCGGTGGGCGTCCACCGCCTCGGCGTAGCGGGTGACGACCTCGTCGATCAGCGCGGGGTCGAGCAGGACGGCGTCCGGCGAGACCAGCAGGGCGGCGTCGAGCCCGAGGCGCCCCGTGAGCTGTTCGAGCAGCCGGAGGTCGCAGCCCTCGTCGGCGGCGGCGAGGTTGCCCAGGGCGCCGCGCCAGGAGTCGAGGGACCACTGGCGCGCGCTGCCGACGGCGCGGAGCCGGTCTCGCAGCGTCTGGCGGTCGATCTCGGCGATCTCGATGCGCGGGTCGGCGTCGAGCGCGTCGCCGGCGAGCTCGCGGACGCGGCCCGGGTCGCCGGTCGCGAGGACGATCCGCCCGGGCCTGCGGGCGAGCCGGAGACGGCGGAGGGTGAGCCGCAGGGCGTTCTGGCCGAGCGCGATCTCGTCGCCGAGATCGCGTCGGAGGCCGAGCCCGCCGATGTCGGGATCGACGAACACGACCGCGGCGATGCCCGGGACGGTCGAGTCGTCGCGCCCGGGGGTCGGGGCGCGCTCGAGCCGGTCGCGCGTCTCGCGCGGCCCCGAGCCTCCGAGCACGCCCGCGGCGCGCCGGACGAGCGAGGAGACCGTGCCGGCCGCGTCGGCGAGCCACTCGACGTTCTCGATGTCGCGCTCGATGCGCTGGCGCTGCGTCTCGAGCTCGTCGGATCCCTCGGGCTCGAGCGCGATGGCGCGGTCGCGGCGGAATCGGTTCAGCGTGCCGGTCTGGTTGACGAACTGGATCAGCCCGTAGGCCGGCTGGAGCGTCTCGACCTCGTCCCGGAGCTCGTGGACGCCTGTGATCAGGCTGTCGACGCGGTCGCGATCCTCGAAGTGCTCGAGCATCTGTCGCAGCTTCTCGACCGTGCGGTTGCAGATCGTCCGGACATCGACCGCCTGGGCGGCGACGCGATCGAGCTGCTCGCGCATCGCGGCGGCTCGCCCGTCCGCGTCGGCGACGCCCGGCGGCGTCTCCGGGAGCTCGAGCGGCGAGCCCGGGTCGTAGAGCTCGAGCGCGTCGGCGAGCGTGAGGACCGAGGTGTGCCGCTTCTTGACGCCGCCCTCGGTGGCGTCGATGACCGTGCGCCCCGCGGCCTCGTCCTCGGCGAAGTCGGACTCGAACCGCGCCAGGTAGCTGTTCATCTGGTCGTCGGTGTAGATGCGGCGGTCGAGGTGGTCGGTCTTGCTGTGCAGCGTCGCCTTGCCGCGGGCGATGCGCTCCCACTCGAACATCTCGAGCGAGCGGAACTCGTTCAGCTCGGGGGCCCAGACGTCGTGGATGGCGGCGCCGGCGGAGTAGTACTGGCCGTCGGTGAAGCCGAGATCGAGCCCGGTGTGGATCACCGGGTCGGCGCGGAGCGCCCGCGCGAAGTAATGGCAGAGGTGGCTCACAGTCGAGCCCGGCTTGATCGCGGCATGGTCGGGCGCCAGCGGACCGGCGGCCTTCTCGAGCAGCGGCTCGGCGATGACGCGGACCCGCCCCGGGAAGGCCTCGAGGATCGCGGCGCTGGCCTTCGGCTCGACGACCAGCGTCACCCCCTCGACGTCCTCGGCGGTGAGCCCCTCGTAGAAGCGGCGGCTGATCTCGTGGTGATCGAGGGCGCAGACGAAGTGCGGGCGGATGCCGCGGGCGAGCAGAGGGCGGAGCACCGTCTGCACCGCGATGATGCAGAACCGCTCGCGGACGCCCGGGCGGGCGAGCGCCTCCATCGTCCGCGCCAGGCTCGGCCCGGCCGAGACGATGATCGCGGGCCGGCCCTCGAGCGCGCCGAGCAGGTCGCCGATGCCGGGTCGGAGCACGTAGTCGCCCGCGTTCATCAGCGAGTTGCGCAGCGTGCTCTCGGCGTGGACCAGCGTGGTCGCGATGCTCGTCCGGACCGCGGCGAGGACGTTGACGAGCCGCTTGGTGAACTCGGGCTCGGACTCGGCGATTCGTGCCTCGCTCGGCGGGTGCGCGAGGATCTTGACCCCCAGCGAAACGACCGCCTCGGAGCCAGCGATCGCCCGCGAGATCGCGGTCTCGTCGTTGGGATCGGTGAGGATGACGAGGTTCGACTTCTGGATCCAGAGGCTGTGGTCGACGCGCTCGAAGATGGCCCGGAGCAGCGAGACGTCTGGTTCGAAGCAGATGATCAGCCCGGTGCGCAGGACCCGCTCCGCGAGCGCGCGGAGGTGGTAGCCGGCCCCGAATCCCATCGCGGCGACGGCGGCGGACTCGCGGACATCGACCTTGGACGCGAGACGCTCGCCCTCGGTGAGCGGGCGGCGCCGGCTGGCGAGCGTGACCCGGGCGGGCGGCTCGCTCGGACCGGCGAGCCCGGCGAGATCGAGCGCGAAGCCAGAGCCAGAGCCGGAGCCGGAGCCAGGACCGACGGCCCGGCCCGTCGCGCCGGGTGCCGCGCCGAGCACGAGGCCCGGGACGCCCTCGGGCGTCTCGACGAACTCGACGTCGGTCCGGGGCGTGGCCGCCCGGAGCCGTGCGACGAGGTGCGGGTTCAGACGGGCCAATGCGGCGAGGTTTCGCTCGAGCCGCTCGGCGTCCTCGCGGGACGGGCCCGCGGCGAGTTCGAATCGATCCATCCGGCCAGCCTCCCTGTGGCCCACCCCGTCGACGTCCTGCCGAGAACGGTCCAGATCGGCGATGG
Source organism: Planctomycetota bacterium (assembly GCA_038521625.1). Lineage (GTDB taxonomy): Bacteria > Planctomycetota > Phycisphaerae > Phycisphaerales > UBA1924 > JBCBKP01. The sequence continues at coordinate 56,551 of JBCBKP010000006.1, read as the reverse complement.
GGCCGAGGGTCCTCCAGAACGAGGTCCGCTCTCCGGAGCCCGTCGGCCGGCCTCGGGCCGGGCTCCGCGGAACAATCGGGCATGATCGATGCCCTCCCGACGCTCACGCCCGTTCTTGCGCAGCTGGACCGATTGGTGGCGGATGTCGCCCCGCTGCCATCACCCCCGTTGTGGGAGCGCGTGCTGTTCGAGTCACCGCTGCTCGGCACGGCGACGCTCGCGGCCCTCGGTCTGGTGGTCGGTTTCGCGCTGCGCTCGCAGGGCAAGCCGAAGCCCGGGGCGCTCGTCGCCATCGGTGGGCTGGTGCTGGGCGGCCTGGTCTGGCTGACCGCGGGCCTGGTGCGCACCGATCGGGAGGTGCTGATCGAGCGGACCGACACGCTGATCTCCGCCGTCGCCGAGGTCGACGGCGCGGCGCTGCGCCGGCTCGTGACCGATCGCGTGCGGCTCGACGCCGGGGGGTTCGCGGGCGTCACCGGGAGGGAGGAGCTCATCTCGACCGCGGAGGCGCGTCTGCGGGGCAACTACGAGCCCGAGCGGTACGACGTGAAGGAGATCCAGGCGGTCGTCGATGGGCCGGTGACGGCGCGATCGCAGGTCTCGATCGTGGTGGACGTGCCGCTGGCGTCGAACGTGGGCAGCGTGTGGGAGATCGACTGGCGCCGGAACGACGAGGGCCAGTGGCTCGCCAACGAGGTCGAGCTGAAATGGGCCCCGTTCATGGGGCGATGACGGCTACCGCGGCGCCTCGATGATCACACTGGAAACGGGGCGTTGCTCGAGCCGCCCGTCGCGGAGGCGGACCGTCCGGGTCTCCTGGCGTCCGTTGATGAGCTGCGACCCGAATCGCTCGAGCAGCTCGGTCACCTCGGGGCTGTGCCGGGGCAGGAAGCTCGTGCTGCGATCGACGTCGGATTCGGCGAATGTCCCGATCACGACGACGCTGCCCGAGTTGCCGTGGAGGAAGTACGCCTCCTCTCCGCCGGCCCGGAGCTCCTGGGCGTACTCGGCGGCCCGGCGGTAGCTGCGTCGCAGGGAGTCGTCGGTGACGGGCTGGTCGGCGCGTACGCCGAAGGTGGCGACCTGGAGCGTGTAGGCGATCGAGGGGTCGCCCGCGACCGCGTTGCGCAGGTCGAGCGGGGCGAGCGAGCCCTGCACCGGCTCGACGGAGATCGGCAGCGGGAAGGCGCCGGCGAACGGGCGCGTGTTGTTGACCTGCAACGCTCGGGCCGCGGCGCGCAGCTCGAGGAGTTCCTCGTCGCCGCGCTCGCGGAAGGAGCCGCCGACGAGCAGGTCCTGCCCGCGCCATCGCTCGACCCGGATGTCAGTCAGCCCCCGGATCGCGCGGGCCTGGGACCGCAGGGCCTGCGCATCGGTCCCAGGCTCGAGCGGGGCGAGGGCGAGGACCCAGCCGGGGAGGTTCCGTGGCAGCGCCGGATCGCCGGAGTTCGCGGGGGCCCTGCCGCCGAAGAGGGCCCGCCCCTCCTCCTGGCGAGAGAGCTCGGTGGTCGATTCACCGCCCCGCGGGCCGCTGGTCGAGGTGTTCTCGGACGCGCATCCGATCGGCGCGAGCAGGGCGAATGCGCAGAGCTTGCCGAGATGCGGTCGCTGTTCCCACCAGCATCGTGTGGGTCGCCGGCGCAGGCGCAAGAAGGACTTGTGATCGGTGCGGCAATCGGGGTTGTTCGCCATCGCTAACACCTTAATTAATATGACTTTAGACAACTTTGCCAAGATCTCGACGATTTTGGAGCCGGCCCGGTCGAGCCGTCGATAGTTTCACCCGGGACGCGTCGGGGCGGGCGTACGTTGCCGGGCCCGGACGACGTCCCGACGGGCTCGCGGGCAGGCCTCGCGGGACGATCAGGAGCGGCCGCATGAGCGATCTTTCGCCGATCAGTTCGAGTCTTCCCGGGCGCTCCGACGGGGTGCTCGCGCGGCTCGAGCGTGCCCGAGAGGGCGGCGAGCCGCGGGTGGTCCGCCGGGGCGAGGACCGCGTCGATTTCAGCCGGGCCGCGCGTTCGCGCCCCGGCTTCCAGCGCCAATCGGAGAGCTCGGTGAGAGACGAACTCGTCGAACGCGTGCGCGAACAGATCGCGCAGGGCACCTACCTGACCGAAGAGAAGATCGACCGCGCGGCGGACGCGATCGCGAAGGCGCTGGGCTGATCCGACCCTCATAAGAACCCCGATCGATGGTGCGCGGGCGCGGTTCGTGCGCTCACCCGACGCCGGTCTCGGTTCGCGGTCCGAGCACGGCGCGACGCTCATCGAAGAGCTTCTCGAACCTCGAGACCGGGCGGGCGACGGGCGGCAAGTCGACGGCGCACGCCTCGAGCAGATCGATCAGACCCTCGGCGTCGGCGACCGCGATGTGTTCGCGTCCGGGCCTGGGCGGCGACGTGTTGGTCTTCGCCTGCAAGGCGTCGAGGTCGGCCATGTTGTGGTAGTTGCCGAGCGGGAGGCAGACGCAGGTCGCGTCGTAGCCGTACGCGCAGAAGACGCTCGCCTCGCACGCGCCGCCGGCCATGAGCTTGCGCTGCCAGCGCCAGCGCGGGCCGGACTCACGCTTCTCGGTCGCCTTGGGCGTCGCGGGCGCCCCGGCGAGATTCTCCGCGGCCTTGGCGACGGCGGCGGTGAGCTGGGGCGTGAAGATCGACAGCCGGTCGCCCACGCGGACGATCGGGCCCCCGCCGATCGGGCTGTCGGCGAAGCTGCGGCTGGTCTCGAGCGCGATGACCCTGGCGCCCTTCTCGATGAAGGCGTCGCGGCTCGCGCCGATCGCGCCGATGAACCCGACCTCTTCCGCGACGGTGAAGAGCAGGCGGGCATCTCCGACCGGCTCGCCCCTTGAACGGCGCTCGCGGAGCCGGTCCATCGCCTCGAGCGCGCACCACGCGGCGGCGAGATCGTCGCAGGCGTTGGTCCAGAGCATCTCGCCCCGCTCCCCGATCGGGAGGTCCTGCTCGACGATCTCCGCGGGCTCGAAGCGCCAGCGGACGATGTCGCCGGGCTCCGGATCGCCTTCCTCATCAAGCTCGACGATCCAGCTCTTGTCGGGCGCCTCGGTATCGCCGCGACCGGTGACGACTCCCGGGATGCGGGCATCGCCCCGGCAGAGCTCGACGGCGGCGTTCTCGAAATAGTCGTCCATCACGCCGCCCCGGAACGCGCACTCGAGGACTGTCGGTGCGACGACGCGGTCGACGACGAACGCGGGGTGGTCGAGGTGGGCCGTGAAGTAGATCGGCGGATCGACCGAGAGCGGGCGGCCGGTGCCCTGCGAGAACGAGATCTCGCGGTTGCCGTGGGCGTCGGCGCGGCTCGTGAGGTCGGGACGCTCGGCGAGCCACCGGTCGAGGAAGGCGTGGACGGCGTCCTCGCGACCGGCGGCGGTCGGCAGGCCGGTGAGCTCGAGCAGGCTCGCGCGTTGGGCGTCGGAGAGCATGCCCGAGCCTACCCGGCGGGCCCGATCACGGCGGGTTCGGGCCGGAGAAGTTGCTGTCCCAGACGAGGCAGTCCAGCGTGAAACTGCCGCGCTGCGGCGCGCTGGCGAAGCACCCATTGAAGAGCGAACTGGTCCCGGCGAACCCGATCGAGACCCCGATCACGGTGCACCCGGTCACCGAGCCGTTGACGGCGGCGATGCCGGTCGTCGAGCCCCGGTCCTCGGCCTCGACCGTGCAGTTGATCGCGGCGGCCTCGTTGAGCCCGATCCCGATCTCGTTTCCGCCGCCGGCGATCAGGACGTGCGTGTTGACGACCTGGCCGCCGACCATGTTGATGCCGTCGTCGCGCGAGTAGACGGTGCAGTCACGGACGACGCCGCTCTCGAAGAGGATGCCCTCGACGTCGGCGTCGATGGTGATGTTGTCGAGGATGACGTTCTCGATGAAGACGAGCCCGCTCGGCACGGCGTTGATCCTGCCGCGGAAGCCCCGCTGCATCTGACGGATGTGCCCGTTGACGACGCGCAGGCCGTTGAATGTGTCTGTCCGGCTGTTGGCGTCGGGCGCGATGCCGTTCTCGCCCGAGCCGAAGAAGCCCCGGATCGCGAAGCCGTTCAGGTCGATCGACACATCGGAGGCGGCGATCTCGATGCCTGTGAAGCCGGCCTCGACGATGACGTCGGCGGCGAGGTAGTAGCTGCCCGGACGCGTGATCTTGAAGGTCGAATCGGCGTCGCCTGGCGTGTTCACGGCGTTGATCTCGGTGCGCGGGCCGAAACGGCCCGTATCGACCACGGCGCCGGCCGGCGGCTGCGTCTGGGCGATCGCAGTGGACGCGATCGAGAACGCGAGGGTGAGAGCGGTGCGGGTCATGGCGTGGCTCCGATCAGGGAAAGTTGCAGTCGAAGAAACTGACCTGGCCGAGGAACTGCACGGCGTTCGGGGCGCTGGTGTAGCACCTGGCGGCCATGCCGTCGATCAAGACGAAGCCGTCGGCGACGGCGACCGCGGTGCACTCGGTTATCGAGCTACGCAGCCCGCTGAAGCCTGACTTGTCGGTCGGGTCGTCGGCGCGCACGATGCAGTTGACCGCGCTGGCTTCGGACAGCCCGAATCCGCCGCCCCGACCGGTCCCGGCGAGCGTCACGCTGGAGTCGCGGACGATCCCCCCGATCATGATCACGCCGTCTCCGAGCGTTCGGACGGCGCAGCGACGGACGACGCCGCCGTCCAGCTGCACACCCTGGCGCGTGACGTCGAAGGTCATGTCCTCGACGAGGGCCTCCTCGAGCACGGTTTCGCCCTGCTGCGGGATCGGCCGACGCGCGCTGAAGCCGTCTTGAACCTCGCGGATGTGGCCGTTGTGCAACCGGAAACCCGTGAAAGTCTGCGCGGAGGCGCCGTCCTGGGGCGCGATGCCGAAGCCTCCGACGCCGAAGAACCCGCGGATCGTGTAGCCGTTCATATCGATCGTCACGCTGTCCGCGGCGATCTCGATTCCGACAAACCCGGGCTGCACGAGGACGTCACGCGAGAGGTAGTAGCTCCCGCTGGCGCGGATCTTGAACGAGCTGTTGGCGTCGCCGGGCGTGTTGTCGGCGTTGATCTCGGTCGCGACGCCGAAGCGGCCGGTCTCGCCGGGCACGCCGGCCGGCGGCTGGAGGTTCTGTGCGCTCGCGAGGCCCGGGACGACGAATAGGGATGCGGCGATGATCGGTCTCACGGCGTCATCCCCCCGAAGTTGCTGTCGAAGACGTCAGAGTCGGCGCTGACAGAGTTGCCGGCGGCGGGGATGCCGTAGCAGCTGGTCGCGAGCGAGGTGAACTGCAGCCTGAAGGGGATCGGGACGCCTGCGGCCTGGCTGGACCCGACCCGGCTCGTGGTGAGCTCGAAGCCCACCGAGCCGGACGCGTTGTCCTCCGACGCGGCGGTGCAGTCGTTCGCGGAAGACTGCGCGAGGTCGAAGGCCACCGAGGTCGCCCCCGAGTCGTAGAGCACGGCGGTGGATCCGTTGATCATCGACTCAATGAGGCTGTAGCCGATCTCGCGGGCCCGCACGTTGCAGCCCTCGATGACCGCGCGACGGGCGAAGACGCCGGACCGCACCAGGTCCATCTTGATGCCCGAGATGAGCACGTTGTGTGCCTCGATGCCGGAGACGCCGAAGTTGCCGACCTCGATGCCGCGGTTGCACTGTCGGATGATGCCGTTGCGGATGGCGATGTTGGTGAAGATCTGGACCTGCTGCGACGCGACCCTGATGCCGACGCCGCCCTCGCCGAAGAACCCGGCGATCCTGAATCCGCCGAGATCGATGGTCACATCGCTGGACGAGATCTCGATGCCGGCGAAGCCGGCGGGCACGCTGATGTTCTGGGCCAGGTAGTAGCTGCCCGGGCTGACGATGCGGAACACCGAGTCGTTGTCGCCCGGCGTGTTGGCGGCGTTGATCTCGGTTCTCGGACCGAAGCGCCCGGTGTCTGCGACCGGCCCGGCGGGCGGCCGCACCGGCTGCGACCCCGCCGCGGCGTGGGCGGCGGACGAGACCATCGCGACGATGGCCACGACGAAACGAACGCTGGCGTGCACGGCGGATCCTCTCTGAGCCCCTCTGCGGTGCCAGCCTACCGCGATCGGGCACGGATCCGTCTAGGTGAATTCCCGAGTTCGACGATCGCTCAGGCGTCGCGGTTGCCGCGGTGCGTGCGGACCGTGCCGCGGATGCGGCGCTTCGGCGGCTTCTTGGGCACGACGCCGCCGGGGAACTTGGCCGCGAGCTCTTCCTTGCTGAGTTTCTCGGTGTCGGGGGCGCCGAGGTCCTCGTAGCGGCTCCGCGTGGGCTTATCGACGCCCTCGACGACGACGGGGGGCCGCCCGCCGGTCGGCTCGGGCTTCCAGCCGTCCGGCGGCGTCTCGCGCGGCTCGAAGTCGGGGTAGTCCTTCTTGGGGATCTCGGCGTTGATGAGGTTCTCGATCTCGGTCAGCAGCTTGCCCTGCTCGGGCGTGACCAGCGACCAGGCGATGCCCTCGCGACCGGCGCGGGCGGTGCGCCCGATGCGGTGGACGTATAGGTCGGGGTCGTCGGGCAGGTCGTAGTTGACGACGTGGCTGATGCCGTCGACGTCGAGGCCGCGGGCGGCGAGGTCGGAGGCGACGAGCACGCCGAGCGTGCCGGCGCGGAACTTCTTCATCGTCTGGTTGCGCTTGCCCTGGCTGAGGTCGCCGTGCAGCGCGAGCGCCGGGATGCCCTTGTCGGCGAGGAAGTCGGCGAGCTTGTCGACCGTGCGCTTCATCCGGCAGAAGACGATCGTCAGGTCGGGCTCCTCGTGGGTCAGCACGTGGGCGAGCATGCGCTTCTTGTCCCAGCCGTTGACCGGGATGTGGTGCTGCTTGACGAGCTCGACGGTGAGCGAGCCCGAGGCGACCGTCAGCCGCTCGGGATCGATCATGTGCTTCTTGACGAGGCGCTCGATCTCGTCGCTGATCGTCGCGCTGACGAAGACCGTCTGGCGCTGCTTCGGGCACAGGCCCAGGATCCGCTTGATGTCGTCGCGGAAGCCGATGTCGAACATGCGGTCCACCTCGTCGAGCACGGCGAAGCGGATCTTGTCCAGCGGCAGCAGCCCCCGGTTGTTCATGTCCATGATGCGGCCCGGCGTGCCGACGATGATCTCCGGGCCCTTCCTCAGCCGGTCGGCCTGGGTCTGGATCTTCTGGCCGCCGTAGACCGGCACGACCTTGAGCCCGGTGTACTTGGCAAGCTCGGTCAGGTCGTCCTTGATCTGGATCGCCAGCTCGCGCGTCGGCGCGAGGATCAGCGCCTGGAACGGCTGGCCGTTCTCAGCGAGCTGCAGCAGCGGCAGGCCGAACGCGGCGGTCTTGCCCGAGCCGGTCTTGGCCTGACCCAGCACGTCCTTGCCGGTGACGGCGACCGGGACGAGCGTGCCCTGGATCTTGGTCGGGTGCTCCCAGCCGTGGTCGTCGAGCGCGCGCAGGATCTCGTCCTTGAGCCCGAGGTCCTTGAAGCTGGTCTCGGTATCGAAGACGTGCTTCTTGGCCTCTTCGGACATCGGGACGACGGCGCGGAGCTTCTCCGACTGGCGGTCGTCCTCGTCGTCGTCGAGGTCCTCGTCGTCGTCGATCGCGGCCGGCTTCGGCTCGACCTCGGCCGTGGCGGTCTTCTTCTTCCGCCGGCGCCGGCGACGCTTCTTCTTCTTCGAGGTCTCGCCGTCCTCGCCCGCGGGCTGGGAAAGCTCGGTCTCCGGGGCTTCGGAGCCGGATGCTTCGGAGCTGGGTGCTTCGGAGCTGGGGGCCTCGGTCTCGGTCGCCTCGGCCGATTCGGCCTCGGGGGAGGGATCGCGGGCTGGTTCGTCGGCTGCGGCCATGGGGCGGCTCGTCTCGCGTCGAGAAACGGACTGGGTCGGGACGCCCGGCGCCGACCTGGCGCTCGCCCCGGTTGCGGCCGTCGTTTCCCGGGCGGCCGCGCCTCTGGAAGGCTCATGGTAGGAGGGTCCCTCGCCCGCCATCAGATGCCGCTCCAGGAGCAGCATGTGCTTCATCAGCGTCCCCGCGGCGGCGGTCCCGGCGGCCAGCCAGCCCGCGGGCCCGTCGGCGTGGGCCCGCTTGAGCACGATCTGCTTGAAGAACGCCCCGATCGGGCTGGTCGCCAGGCGGAGCAGGCTCGGCTTCTTGCCCGCGGCGTGCAGCGCCCCGGCGGCGTCGCGGGCGTGCTTGAGCTGCCTGGCGAGATGCTCGGAGAACGTCTCGAACGAGTCGTGACGGAGCGCGCCCTCCAGCGTGACGACCCGCCCGCTCTTTACGACCAGCGCCGGGTGCGGCTCGGCGCCCTCCCAGGCGGCGCAGCCGGTCGAGAGCGCGTCGCGCCGCACGAGCCGCGTGACGTGCTCGGGCTGCCAGGCGTGGCGGAGCGGCTCGCCTCGGTACCAGACGACGCGGTTCAGCCTCGCCGCGGTGATCGTGCCGTCGTCGGTCTCGATCATCCGGCGGATCGAGGCGGCCAGCTCCGCCGTCACGGGCTCGTCGGCGTCGAGCTGCAGCACCCAGGGCTGGCGGCTGAGCGAGCAGGCGACGCGCTTCGCGTGCGCGTAGCCACGCCACGGCTCGCGGTGCACCACCGCGCGGTGGGCGTGCAGGATGCCGATCGTGCCGTCCGTCGAGCCGGAATCGACCGCGACGATCTCGGCGGCCAGGCCCTTCACCGAGGCGAGGACCGGGCGGAGCGTGCGCGCGGCGTCCTTGCAGATGATCGCGACCGAGAGCGGCGCCTGTCCGGTGTCGGGAGGCATGGCGGTGAATGGTACGAGGACGCCAGGCTGGCCGGGACCGACGAACGAGCCCCCGTCGCACGACGGGGGTCATTCGGGCGAGATCAGCGTTGACCCCTCTCCCACGAGAGGGGCTCGTTCCGCGCGGCGGAGCGTTAGCCTCGGCTCGTGCGCGAGACCCGAAATCAGAACCGGAAGGTGTTCTACCCCCCCACCGGCACCGTGAAGGTGGCCTGGTACGCCGGGGGCTACGGCTACGGCGCCGCGGAGTGGTCCGAGGCGCTGGCGCGCGTGGACTGGCGCGGCGACGGGCCGAACGAGGCTGCGAAAGCGTGGGTCCTGAAAGCGGGCCGCAAGGGCACGGTCTGGCGAGCGACGCTGCCTGTCGGTCGCGGCAAGCGCGAGCGGGCGCTGGAGTGCGTGCTGAAGGTCGAGCCGCTGCGCGGGATCGGCAAGCGATTCCAGGCGCTGCTGCGCAAGACTAAGGCCTGGCGGCAGCGCGACGGCGCGCGGCTGCTCGAGAAGAAGAAGATCCCGTGCTCGCCGTGCCACGCGATCCTGCGGGGCAAGGGCCGGTCCGGCTTCGTCGAGGTGCTGGTGGCGCGCTGGATCGAGGGCCCGACGCTTCTGGAGCGCCTGGCGGCGGACGACCGGACGATCGCGGAGGAGCAAGCGATCAGCGCGGCGCTCGCTGATCTCACGGCCAACCTGCTCGATGGCCGACCGGCTCTTGCCAACCTCGACCACAAGCCATCGAACATGATCCTGAGCCCAGGACGCCCGGTCGCACTCATCGACTCGGTCGCCATCGAGAAGGTCGGGCGGGTGGATCATGGCGAAGCCGAAGAAATGTTCGAATGCATGGTGCGCGAGTGTGGTGCCTGCGCCCATTTGCCTAGCAGGTCCTCGGCGATGCGATTCGCGCGCGCACTCGCGTCACGTCGTGCCGATGGCAAGAGAACTGATCGACGCCAGATCTTTGTTTGGCTCACCCGCGAGGCGGCCCGCGAAGACTGGCAAACACCTCGAGACGACCCACTCGCCCCGCCCCGGCGCGCGTACGAGATCGAGGCGGAATCTGGAGCGCCGGCGCGCGCTGCGCCGAAGGAATAGAGATCGCGGTGGCGCGACCGCCGCCGTTGCGCTACGCTGCACGCCGCGCTAGATTGCACACGGATGACCAGAGCCCCCGCCAAACCCGACGCCGCGCGCGCACCCGCCAAGCGCCGAACGACGAAGAAGGCCGCGCCCGGACCGAGGCCGGCGCACAGCGTGAAGTCGCCCGAGTGCCGCGTCTACGTCGGCGACTGCCGCGAGATCCTGCCCAGGATCCCCGAGGTCCGCGCCGGCGCGTTCGATCTGGTCTTCGCCGACCCGCCGTTCAACTGGGCCCGGGCCTACGACGAGTGGGACGACCGGATGCCGGAGCGCGAGTACCTCGACTTCACGCACGCCTGGCTCGACCTGTGCGTCGAGGCCCTCGCCGACCACGGCTCGATCTGGGTCAACATCCCCGACACCTGGGCCGCCGAGATCGTCGTCTACCTCAAGGCCAAGCGCCTCGCGATGGTCAACTGGTGCGTCTGGCACTACCGCTTCGGGCAGAACACCAAGGGCCGGTTCATCAACTCCAAGGTCCACGCGCTCTATTTCTGCAAGGACCCGAAGCGCCGAATCTGGAACCCGGACCCGATCCTCGAGACCTCCGACCGGCGCGCGATCTACGGCGACGCGCGCACCGAGAACAAGCGCGACGGCATGCCCGCCGGCATGCGGGTGCCGATGGACGTCTGGTACGGACAGCACTGGGGGCGCGTGCAGGGCAACAACAAAGAACGCCGCCACGGGCACGACAACCAGCTGCCCGAGGTCTATCTCGAGCGCGTGGTCCGGGCCTGCTCGAACCCGGGCGATCTCGTGCTGGACCCGTTCCTCGGCAGCGGCACGACCGGCGTCGTCGCCCACGCGCTCGGCCGCCGGTTCATCGGCACCGAGTTCAGCAAGGCCAACGCCAAGCGGGCCTTCGAGCGCATCAAAGCCGGCCCGATCCGGATCGATCCCGACGCCTCGCAGCTCCGCGGCGCCTCGACCGCCATCCACCCGAAGCGCGGCCGCGGCACGGGCGCGGACGACGCCTGAGGCCATCCCGGTCCTCCGCACCGGCCGTCCGGGCGGTTCGCCCGGGTTTTTTGGCCGTATTGGAATGAACGCCCGCACCCGACGTTGGGTTCTGGGCGGAACCTGGGGTACGTTTTAAGGGTTCTTCTTCGACGTCGCCGGGGCCGTTCGGGTCTCGATCGGGGCCGCGTCGATTCCGTTCGAGGAGCAGACCGGATGCCGCGTGCCAGCCGTTCGTTCGTGCCGTCGGTTCTCGTCGCGCTGGCGGGTCTCGCCGGCTCGCTCCCCGCGCAGGTCACAGAGCGGCCGCCCGAGCCGACGCCCGACGCGGACGCCAAGTTCCGCGAGGGACGGCTCGCCGCGGCGGTGCGCCTGCGCGATGCCGGGCACGCGCACCGCGGGCGGCTGGTGCTGCGGGGAGACGCGACGCGCGCGGCCCTCGACGAGATCGAGGCCTGCGGCGTCAAGATCCGCGGCGTCTCGCGCGACGGGCGGCTCGACGCCGATCTCACCGGCGCCGACCTGACCGCCCTCGACGAGACCGGGCTGGTGGCGACCGCGGGCGAGCACGGGTTCGCCGAACGGATCGACGAGCGGCTGTGGGACGCGCTCGCGGCGCCCACGGGCGGGCGGATCAAGCTGTTCGCGCACCTGCACATCGGTGAGGATCTCGACGGCGCTCTCGATCGGCTGCGTGCGATGCCCGGCGTCTCGATCGCCGGCGTCGACCGCGAGGGCCTGCGTCACGTCGTGCGGATCGAAGCGCCGGAATCGCGCGTGTTCGGCGTCGCCGACGACAACGGGATCCGATGGCTCGAGCCGGCCCCGGTCCTAACCACACGCGACGCGAACAGCCGCTCGATCGTGCAATCCGGCTCGGTCGGGCAGATGCCCTTCGACGCCTTCGGGCTGAACGGCGCCGGGCAGATCATCGGAGTCATCGACACGCGGCCGTCGGCTTCCCACTGCGCGTTCAGCGACACCGTCGCCATCGGGCCGGGGCACCGCAAGATCGTGGCCTACAACGCCTCCTCGGGCGCCCACCAGCACGGGACGCACGTCGCGGCGCTCGCGGTCGGCGACAGCGGCTCGGCCGACAACGTCCGCGGTGTCGCCTGGGGTGCGCGGATGGTCTTCAACACGATCCCGGTGTTCGAGGAGGCCCAGGTTCGCGCGCGGTTCGAGCTGCACGCCTCGCAGGGCGCGTTCGTCCACAACAACAGCTGGGGCGACGACTTCGTCCGCACGTACACGGGATTGGCCCGCGCCGTGGACGCGTTCACGTACGACAACGACGAGCACGTCGTGCTCATCGCGACGACCAACCGATCGATTCTCTACACGCCGGAGAACGCCAAGAACGGCGTCGCGGTGGCGGCGACACAGAACGGGAATCTGAGCGAGTCGTTCTGCCTGGGCGGAACCGGCCCGACCGAGGACGGGCGCCGCAAGCCCGACCTGCTCGCGCCCGGCTGCGGGGTTCTGAGCGCATTCCCGTTCGGCGGGAACTGCAACACCGACTTCCTGAGCGGCACCTCGATGGCCACGCCCGCAGTCAGCGGCGCCGCGGCGATCGTGCGCCAGTACTTCATGGGCGGGTACCACCCCGGCTTCGTCGAGGGCGGCTCGGAGCCGCTCGTCCCGCTCGGCCCGCTCGTGAAGGCGGTGCTGGTCAACGGCGGGCAGGACATCTCCGGCGTCTCGGGATACCCGACGGACCGCGAGGGCTGGGGCCGGCTGCTGATGACGGCCTCGGTCCCGCTGCCGGGCTCCGGGCGCTCGCTCTCGGTCGCGCAGGCGTCGAACAACGAGCCCGAGGCTCTCGGCGACGGCGATTCCCACGAGATGCACCTCGTGGTGGACGACCCGAGCGAGCCGCTCGCGATCACGATGGTGTTCTACGACGCCCCCGCGGTCATCGGCGCGGCGAGCGCCGCCATCAACGACCTCGACCTCGTGCTCTACTCCCCGTCGGGCACGGTCTACCGCGGGAACAACTTCGACACGCAGTCGCCGGTCAGCCTGCCCGGCGGCGTCGCCGACCCGATCAACTCCGTCGAGCGCGTCTTGCTCGCCAACCCCGAGGCCGGCGAGTGGACGGTGCGCCTCGAAGGCTCGAACGTTCTCGTCGGCTCGCAGGGGTTCGGGCTCGCCGCGACCGGCGCGATCGCCTCCGAAGGCACGCCCTGCTCCGCCGCCGATCAGGCGTACCCCTACGGTGTGCTCTCGCAGCTGGACGTCGCGCGCTTTGTCGAGCTGTTCTTCTCGCTGCACCCGCGGGCCGACCTCGCCGAGCCGGCGGGCGTGATCAGCGCTCCGGACACGGCGGCGTTCGTCGACGCGTTCTTCGCCGGCTGCGACTGACCCCCCCTCTACCATCCACCGCGATGGCACCGTTCAGGCTTTACAACACCGCCGCGCGGCGAATCGAGCCGTTCACGCCCGCCGACCCGGACCGCGTGACGCTGTATAGCTGCGGCCCGACCGTCTACGACGACGCCCACATCGGCAACTTCCGGGCGTTTCTGTTCGCGGACGTGCTCCGGCGCTGGATCGAGCACCCGCTCTGCGAGGTGACCGGGCCCGAGGGTGCCGCGCACGCCGGCCCGCGCGCTGTCGTGCACGTCATGAACATCACCGACGTCGGGCACATGACCGAGGACGACTCGGCGGACGGCGCCGGCGAGGACAAGATGGCGCTCGCGGGGCGGCGCGTCGCCGAGGCCAAGAAGTCCGGGAAGCTCCCGCCCGGCGCGGAGGTCGACCCGGGCGACCCGTTCGCGATCGCATCCTTCTATACGGCGCGGTTCAAGGAGGACGCGCGGCGCCTCGGACTCCGCGTCGCCATCGAGTCCGAGAAGGACCCGTCGCTGATGCCGCGTGCGACCGGGCACGTCGCGTCGATGATCCGACAGATCGCCGTGCTCGAGTCGAAGGGCATGGCCTACGTCGCGGGGAGCCCCGGCTCGCGCGCTGTCTACTTCGACGTGACCCGCGCCAAGGACTACGGATCGCTCAGCGGCAACACGCTCGACCGGCTGCGGGGCGGCGCCGGCGGCCGCGTCAGCGAGGCCGACCAGTCCTCGAAGCGGCAACCCGCGGACTTCCTGCTCTGGAAGGAAGACCAGACGCACCTCATGAAGTGGGACTCGCCGTGGGGCGTCGGTTACCCCGGCTGGCACATCGAGTGCAGCGCGATGTCGCTCGAGCGGCTCGACCCCGAGGGATCCCGGGGCGAGATCGACCTGCACACCGGGGGGGAGGACAACATCTTCCCCCACCACGAGTGCGAGCGGGCCCAGGCCGCCGGCGTGACCGGGAACGAGACCTTCGCCCGCCACTGGGCCCACGCCCGCTTCCTGATGGTCAACGGCGAGAAGATGTCCAAGAGCCGCGGCAACTTCTTCACGCCGCGCGGGCTCATGGAGGACGGCCACGAGCCGGCCGCGATCCGCCTCGAGCTCATCAAGACGCACTACCGCGCCAACGCCGATTTCTCGATGCACGGTCTCCGGGACGCGGCCCGCATGATCGAGCGCTGGAGGCGGTTCCTGGAATCCGCGCGCGCGAGCGAAGACGCCGGAACACGCGACGAGACGGCCGTCCGCGATTTCGCCGACGCGCTCGCGTCGGACCTCAACGTCGCTGGTGCGCTGGGCGTCGTCAACAAGTGGATCGGGTCGGTGACCGCGCCGACCAGGGCCGACGCCGCGGTGCTGTCCGAGGTGATCGACCCCGCCCTCGGCGTGCTGGAGCTCGGCTCGGGAGCGCCCAGATCAACGGACTCGGGGCTCTGCATCTGGCTTCACGGCCTGAGCCCCGACCCCGAGATCGAAGCCCTGATCGAGGATCGACGGCGCGCGAAGCTGGAGAAGGACTACCCCGCCGCGGACGCGATCCGTGAAACACTCTTCAAACAAGGGCTTTTGATCAAAGACGTGACCGGTGGTCGTGTCGAAATCGATCGTGCGGGCCGCTAAGGTGGCCGCCGAGGAGCCCACGACCCATGCCAAAATCGAGATTCGGGCGCGCCGCCACGGCCGCCCTCGCCGCGTCGGGGATCGCCTCGGCGACGGTGAACCACCCGGGTGCGGACGCGATCGTGATCGAGACGCCGCACCCGGACGTCATCGTCCGCTGGGCGGCCAACGCCACCGCGGTCGCGATCGGCCCGAACCACATCGTCACCACCCGCCACCAGGGCGGCGGGCCCGGCAGCCCGATCCTGCTCGGCGATGACATCTACCGCGTCGCCGAGGACTTCCAGCACCCCACCGCGGACCTCCGCGTCTGCCGGATCGAGACCTACGGCTCGACGCCCGCGGACCTCGAGCACTGGGTCGACATCTGGGAGGGCGGCGGCGAGGCCGGGCGCGAGTTCGTCATCGGCGGTTGGGGACTCGAACGCGGCGGCGAGCAGCGGAACGGCCTGGGCGAGCTCATCGGCTACGGCTGGGGCGACGGCAACAAGCAGCTCCGCTGGGGTACGAATGTCGTCGAGGGCTTCTCGCTCCCCGAGCCTGGGTCCCCGAGCGACGCCCGGATCATCCAGGCCGATTTCGACCGGCCCGGCCAGGGGACCGTCAAGGAGGCCACCGTCGCCGACGGTGACTCGGGCGGCGGCTGGTTCATCAACGACAACGGCGTCTGGAAGCTCGCCGGGCTCACCAGCTCGGTCCAGTACGGCCAGAGGTCCGTCTTCGGCGAGTTCATGAACGGCGTCCGGATCGCGAGCTTCGCGGACTTCATCGCCCCGTTCCTGACCGCCCCGCCCTGCAGCGCCGCGGACGTCGCCGAGCCGTTCGGCGTCCTCAGCCGGACCGATATCGAGACCTTCGCCCCCCTGTGGTATCTCAAGGACCCCTCCATCGCCGCGCTCGCGGCGCCGAGCGACATCGTCAGCCAGGCGGACATCCAGGCGTTCCTCGACGCGTACTACGCCGGCTGCCAATAACGCGCCCGCGCCCCACCCCCGCTCGCGGACGCGGGATCGCGGTCGCGCGCGAGACCTGTCATATTGCGCAGCTTCGTTCGGTCGGTGATCGCCACCGGCTCCGGCAGGTTCCCGACGCGACCGTTCAAGGACTCCACAGATCGTGACGATCGATCCCCTTGCGAGGGGATTGGGCTGTCCGGCGCACGTGCGCCTTTCTCGACCGCCATCGATCTGTTCCGGAGTCCGCACAATGCTTCGCTCGCTGACACTCGCCAGCGCCCTTGCCGCCTCCGCCGGCCTTACGTCGGGCAACATCACGCACAAAGAACACGATTCCATGACGATCGAGACGCCCAGCAGCAAGCTGGTCGGACGCTGGGCCGGCAACGCGTCCTTCGCGGTCATCGGTCCCAACCACATCATCACGACGAAGCACCAAGGCGGCGGCGTCGGGACCACCGTGATCATCGACGGCGACTACTACCGCGTCGCCGAGGTCATCAACCACCCCTCCGCCGACATGCGGATCTGCCGCATCGAGAACCACGGCGGCCAGCCCGCCGACCTCGCCGAGTGGGCCGATATCTACGACCGCGCGGACGAGATGAGCCGCCCGTTCGTCATCGGCGGGTTCGGCAAGGACCGCGGCGCCGACGTGCTCTACAACGGGATGAAGGTCGGCTACCAGTGGGGCGTCCGAGGGAACCTCAACTGGGGCGCCAACGTCGTCAGCGACACGTTCGGCCTCGGCGGCTCGCCGGTGCCGAACAGCCTGATCGGCGCCCGCTGGGACCCGATCGACACCTCCGTCCCGCGCGAGGCGACCGTCGCCGACGGCGACTCCGGCTGCGGGTGGTTCGTGCTCGACGACGGGCAGTTCAAGCTCATCGCCATCACCCGCGCCGTGCAGTTCGGCTCGCAGGCCCGGTACGGCGAGCGGTTCGACGGCCTGCGCATGAGCGCGTTCGCCGACTGGATCGACTCGGTGCTGCCCGAGGTCGTCGCCGAGGTCCCGCCCGCGGAGCCCTGCGGCGCCGTCGACTTCACCGAGCCCTTCGGCTCGCTGACGACCACCGACGTCGACGCGTTCGTGAACGCGTACTTCGCCGGCGAGCCCGCCGCGATCTCGCTGGTCGAGCCGCTCGACCTGGGCACGCAGCTCGATGTGATGGAGTTCGTCCAGCAGTTCATGGCGGATTGCCCGAACTGACGACGCACGACAACCCCGATCCGACGCGGGCCCGGGCCTCCCCCCGGGCCCGTATCATTTTTGGATGTCCTGGACGCTGTGGCGGTACGCCACCATCGAGCTCTGGCGCCTCGTGCTCCTCAGCGCCGCCGTGCTCGTTGTCGTGATCGCCTTCGCCGTCGCGGTCAAGCCGCTCGCCGACGGCACGCTCGGCCCCGCGGAGGCGCTGCGGTTCATGGCGCTCGCGTCGGTCCCGATGCTGGCGTACGCGCTGCCGTTCGCGGCCGCCTTCGGCGCGACGCTCGCCTACCACAGGATGGCCCAGGACAACGAGGTGATCGCGGCGCTCGCCGGCGGGCTGAGCCACAGGGCTCTGCTGGTCCCCGCGCTCGCGAGCGGGCTCGCCCTCGGCGGGATCCTGACGGCGCTGAACGAGCAGATCATCCCCAGGTTCCTCCAGTCGATGGAGCAGATGGTCACCCGGGACGCGATCGAGACGCTGGTCAACAAGATCGATCGCGGCGAGTCGGCCACCGTCGGCGGCATGACCGTCCACGCCGAGGGCGTGCGCCGCCTTGAGATCAAGCCGGGCGAGCCGCTCGTGGGCAAGATCCTCCTCGAGCGCGTCGCCGCGGTCGAGACCGACGATTTCGGCGCCGTCACCAACGACGCGACCGCCGAGTACGCGCTGGTCATGCTGATGCCCGGCGAGGCCGTGGGCGCCGACGACGCGCTCGCCGGGCGCATCGCCTTCAACAACGGCACCCTCTACCGCGACGGAACGCTCGGCGTCGTCGGCTCGTTCCGCACGCCGCTCTTCCGCGTGCCCAACGCCTTCGAGGACGACCCGAAGTTTCTCACCTTCGGCGAGCTCCTCGAGCTGCGCGAGCACCCCGAGCGGATGAGCTTCGTGCGATCCCGCCACGCCCGGCTCGCGCGCGGGCTCGCGTCCATCGAGGCCGCGGCCCAGATACGACGTGATCTCGAGGACCTCGGGCGCGTCACGCTCCAGAGCGCCGGCGTCACGCTGGTGATCCGGGCGGCGGCGCTCGAGGGCTCCGGGCCCTTCACCTTCGCGGCACCGCCCGGAGAACGCATCCGTGTCGAGGCGTTCTACGGCGATAGCGAGACGGGCCCACTCGGCGGCGGGCTCGATGACCTGCGCGCCGCCTCGGCCCTGCTGACACTCGAGCCCGAGAGCTCGGAGAAGGACGTCACGATCGGGACGCGGGGCTCCGCGAAGCTCACCTTCCGGCTCGAGCTCGCGGACGTGACGATCCGCGGGCGGCGCGACGTCGACCCCGCCGGGCTCGGCTCGGTCGAGACCGCCCGCGCCGCGCGGACCTACGAGGGCCTCGCCCTCGACCCCGACCCCCTCGCACGACTCGCCGGTCTCCCGCCCCGCGACCTGCTCGCCGAAGCCGAGACGACGCCGCACCCGGGGATCGCCGACGCCGCGGGGCGGCTCGACCGGAGGATCGAACGGCTCGGTCGCGAGATCACCAGCAAGCAGCACGAGCGCGCCGCGATGAGCCTCAGCTGCCTCATCATGGTGCTGACCGGCGCGATCACCGCGATGCGCATGCGCCACGCGCTCCCGCTGGTCGTCTACCTGTGGAGCTTCCTCCCGGCGCTCGGCGCGATCATCCTGATCGCCGTCGGCCAGCAGACGACCCACGAGTCGGGCGCGGCCGCCGGGCTGCCCCTCCTGTACGGCGGCGTCGGCGCCCTCGGCGTGTACGCGGCGCTCGCCCTGCGTACGCTCAGCCGCAACGCCTGACCGACCGAAACCAAGCCGGCAGAGCCCCAGCGGCCCGCCGGCGACCGCGGAGAACCCGCTCGGCGTGCCGGACGACCACCCCGCCAAGATCTCATCGAAGAACGACGGTCGCGCCTGGACCGTCGTCCTCGCGGTCGTCATCGGCGTCACGCTGCTGCGTCTGCTGTGGCTCGCGCTGCTGAGCCCGCTCACGCTGATCGAGGACGAGGCCCATTACTGGGAGTGGTCCCGCCGGCTCGATTGGTCCTACTACAGCAAGGGCCCGGGCGTCGGATGGCTGATCGCCCTCTCGACATCCCTGCTCGGCGACAACGAGTTCGGCGTCCGCGCACCCGCGGCGATATGGGCGGCGATCGGCGCCGTCGGATCCGCCGGGCTGGCACGCTCGGTATTCCGTGACCGGCGCGTGCTGCTCCCCGCCGCCGTGTGCTGGCTGGCGATCCCCGCGTTCCAGCCGCTCGCGGTGCTGATGACCATCGACGGCCCCTACGTGGCGTGTTACACGCTCGCCGCGTGGGCGGCCTGGCACGCCCTCACCCGCCGCTCCGGGCCGGCCTGGCTCGGGCTCGGCGCCTGCTTCGCCCTCGCGTTCATCTTCAAATACACCGCCGCGCTGATCCCGCCGGCGCTGCTCGCCTTCGCGCTGCTCAGGCCGCGCCGGCTGCGCCCCGCCGGCGCCGGCTGGATCGCCGCGGGCATGCTGCTCGGCCTGGCCGGCCTCGCGCCGGTGATCATCTGGAACGCCCAGCACGACTGGGACTCGCTGCGACACCTGCTCGGGCACCTCGGCGTCGAGGGCGGCGACGTCCGGCCGAGCTCGGGCGACGGCCGGGGTTGGTCGCCGCTCTGGCCGCTCGAGTACCTCGGCATCGCGATCGGCGCCGGCAGCCCCACGCTGCTCCTCGCGCTCATGGGCATGCGCAACGCCGCGATCGCGCGTCGCGAGCGGCGCCCGCGCGGCATCCGCGGGGGCGTCACCTACCTGCTCTGCCTGAGCCTCGCCCCGCTCGCCTTCTACGCGGTGATCAGCCTGTTCACAAGGGTCGAGGCCAACTGGCACATCTCCGCGTACGGCCCGCTCGCGGCGCTCGCCGGCTGGGCGGCCGTCGAGGGCGCCGCGCGCCGCGACGCCGGCGTGCGCGTCGCCTGGCACGCCTGCGTCATCACGCTCGCGGTCTGCCTGCTCGCGCTGCCCGCGATCACGATCGCGCGAGCCACGGCGTTCGACCCCCCGCTCGTCCCGCTCGGCCGGGCCTCGGGCATGCGCGAGCTCTCCAGCGCGGCCGACGACCGCCTGCGCACCCTCCGGGAGGAGACCGGGCTCGAGCCGTTCGTAATGACCATCCACTACGGAAGAGCGAGCCAGCTGGCGTTCTATCTGCAGGGCCGGCCGACGACCTACGCAAGCAGCTCGCACTTCGGCGACGGCAGACGCACGCAGTACGACATCTGGGAGGCGACCGACCTCGCCCGGCTCGACGTCAACCAGCGGCTCCTCGACCGCCCGGCCCTGCTGTTCAGCGGAGTCCGCCGCGACTGGGAACGCGTCTTCGAGCGCGTCGAACCCATCGACCCGCTGCCCGGCGAGAACAAGCCCGACCGGCAGGCCTTCGTCGCCTACGGCTTCCGAGGGTTCCCGCCCGACCTGGGCGGGCCCGACGGCCTCACCCGAGAGAGCGCCCCGTGAGACGGCGCACGCTGCTGCTGCTCGCGGGATCGGTCGCGCTCGTCGTGCTCTGCCTGCCGTTCGACGCCGGCCTCGTGCGTGCGCTCGCCGTGGAGGACAAGGGGCCGCTCGAGGAGAAGGGCTGGTACCAGGTCCTCCGCCAGACCGGCTACCTGCCGACCTGGCTCCTGCTGGCGTTCTTGATCTATCTGCACGATCGCGCTCGCCCGCCGGCGCCAGCGGGTCTCCATACGCCCCCGGCGGCGGCGCCCCCCGACCACCACCGCGCCGGGCTGGTGGCGCTCTCGGCGGCGCTCTCGGGCCTCGCGGCCGAGATCCTCAAGCTGGTCTTCATGCGCTCGCGCCCGAATCTCGAGAACGACGGCGCGGTCACGTTCTCGACACCCTTCACCGGCTTCATCCCGGGCAACGGGGGCGGGCTCGGGCTGCCGAGCAGCCACACCGCCGTCGCGTTCGGCGGCTGCGTCATGCTCGGGCTCCTGCTCCGCCCGGTGCGCTGGCCGCTCGTCTTGCTGGCGGCCGGCTGCGGCCTGTCGCGCCTGCTCGCCGGCGCGCACAACCTCAGCGACGTCGTGGCCGGGGCCCTGGTCGCAACCTGGATCGCGACGGCGCTCTACCGGGAGGGCGAGGGGCTCCGGCGCGCCCCGGGCCGCGGCCTGATCGTCCGCCCCTAGCGGGAGTTCGTCAGCCCTCGAATTCGTCCGATGCCGGCTCGACCCGCACGAGCGTCACGCGCGTCGGCTCGGCCTCCAGGACCGTCACGAGCACGCCGTTGCGGCGCAGCGACTCGCCCGCCTGCGGGATCTTGCCGAGATTCACGACGACGAAGCCGCCGACCGTGTCATAGTCCTCGTGCTCGGGCAGATGGAGCCCGATCGACTCCAGCTCGTCGTTCGCCTCGTCGATCTCGGCACGCGCATCGACCTCCGCCGAGCGCGTCTCCTCGTCGACGCGGACCCGCGGCTCGCCGGCGTCCTCGGGCTCGTACTCGTCCTGGATCTCGCCGAAGACCTCCTCGATGATGTCCTCGATCGTGATCAGCCCGCTGGTGCCCCCGTACTCGTCGGTGATGAACGCGATGTGGACCTTCTCCGCGAGCAACTCCTGGAGCACGTCCGCGACCGTCTTGCTCTCCGGGAAGAACGTCGGCTCGCGCAGCAGCCTCGAGAGGTCGAACGACCCGCCGGCCGCGGCCTCCTCGCTCACGAGCCACTTCAGAAGGTCCTTGACGTAGAGCAGGCCGGCGATCTGATCGAGGCTCTCGCGGTACACCGGGATGCGGCTGTGACCCGCGGCCTCGGCGAACCGCTTCACCTCGTCGAAGTCGTCCGTGTACTCGAGCGCCTCGATCTCGGTGCGCGGCGTCATGATCTGCTCGGCCGTCGTCGTCCTGAACTCGACCACCGCCTCGATCATCTCGCGCGCCGACTCGTCCAGCGTGCCCTCGCGCTCGGACTCTTCCACCAGGCTCAGGATCTCTGCCTCGACCTCCTCCAGGTCGTCGCGCTGCTCCACGCCGGCGAGACGACGCACCACCTCTGCCAGGAACGCCTGCAGCCCGCGCAGCGGCGCACCCACCGCGTGCAGCAGACGGGCGATCCAGCCCAGCGCGAGCAGCGTGCGCTCCGCCGCGTGCTCCGCGATTGCCAGCGGCAGCGCGGTGACGAGCAGCCAGCCGACGACGACGGTCGCGCCCAGACCCACCGCGAGCCCCGGCCAGTTCAGCACGATCTCGCCCGTCTCGCCCACCTCGGCCGCCGGAGCGCCCGTCGCGAAGTACGCCGATGCCCCGACCGAGAGCAGCCCCGCACCGCCCAGCACGCACACGGAACGCGCCGCGGCCAGCGGCCCGGCGTAGCCCGCCTGGTCATCGAGCAACGCACGCAGCCTGATGTCCGACTCTGGCTCGAGGTCCTTCGACGACTCCCTCGACTCGTCGCCCGACTGCTTGTCTGCCGCGAGCCGGCGCAGGCGCGCGGCCCGGGCCCGCTCCTCGAGCGCCGATCGCGACGCCCACCAGATCGAGCGCTCCACGCAGGCGATCAGCGACGCGAACGCGATCGCAACGACGCCGAGCGCGATCCACAGCGGGGCGATCATCGCGCCGCCCCCCCGCGCTCGCCCACCGCGTAGACGGCGCCCACGCCGGCGAGCTCGAGCAGCCGGTCCTCCTCGGCGTGCATCCGAGCGGCGGCGTCCTCGGTCTTGTCGTCGTGATCGAGGCAGTGCAGCGCGCCGTGCAACGCGTACAGCGTCAGCTCGCGCCAGACCTCGATGCCCCGCTCGCCGGACCGCCGGATCGCCTCATCGACGCACACCAGCACGTCGGCGTCGAGCACGCGGTCGCCGGCCGAGCCGTCGGACAGATCGAACGTCAGCGCGTCGGTCGTGCTGAACTCGCCCAGCCGCTCGCCGTGCTGGCGGACCATCTCGGCGTCGTTGACCAGGCGGACCCGCAGCTCACCCCGCGCCCCGAGCTCGCCGAGGGCCCGATGCAACGCCGCCGCGATCCTCGCGCGATCCTCGGGGTGGACGCGCGACGACTCTCCGATCAGGTCGATCGACAGCCCTTGCGACGGTTCGGTCGTGTGCGGTGGGGTCCCGACGGGACCCATCGAACTTCGACCCGAAGGTTCAGGAGGCTCCGCGGACGATTGGCCCTGCTCTTCCATCGACTCCCGGCCCGTGCCGAGCCCCCCGGAGCCTCCACCGGCCCCGAACGGCTCGCAACCACCACCAGCGGACTGTATCGGTTCGCACGCCCGCGACCAAGAGGATCCCGCCCGACCCGGATCGCCCGGATCGACCCGCCGGATTCGGTGGTTCGCCCATGCAGATCGACCGACCCCGCCAGAGCCTCACTCGATTCCCGGACCGGTCTGCACCCGCCCGGCGTGGCCGCCGACCTCCGGGCCATGCCCGACGGCGTCTCTGGCCCGCTCTCGTCCCCGGCACTCAGGCCGGACGCCCTGCCGGACGCTCGGCTGCTGCAGGCCCGGATCGAGGCCCGCCGCTCGGAGGTCGTCGGGGAGGTCCTGGACGAATCGATCCGTCGGGCCCGCGAGGCCCGCGAGCGGCAGGCGGAGCTCGACCGACTCCGCAGGCTCGAGGAACGCGACCAGCGGCTCGAGAACGAGCGTGAGCGGGCCGTCGCCGAGTCCAACGCCGAGGCCGAGGCACGCCTGAGGGCGCTCGAGCGGGCATCCGACCGCCCGCGGCTCGACCTGACCGCCTGAACAAAAATGACGGCGGGCGCCCCAGGACAACGCCCGAGTACGCCCGCCGCACGCACCGGATCCGCAAGTCCCCCTGCGGCCGGCAAGATGTCCGTCGGTCTAGAGCTTGTCCCCGATCACAGGGATCTGTTTCCGCCGGATGGCGAGCACAGCAAGCGACGCGAGAAGCGTGAGGACGGCGAGGGCGAACGGGACCGGCCCGATGTCACCCCCCTCGACCTCGAGGCTGACCGAGACGCCCAGCGGCGTGACCAGGTGGGCCCCGATCGCCCCGACCATCAGCCCGGCCGAGAGGGCCGCGCCGGCCCAGGCGGTCTTCGGGATCAGGATCAGCACGATCGCGATAGCCTCGAAGACGCCCGTCGCGTACCGGAGCGGATCGCCGGGTCCGATCTTCTCGAAGAGCGCGACAGAGATGGGGTCGCTGGTGAGCTTGGGGATCGGCCCGAGCATCAGGAACACGCCGACCACGATCGCCTGCGCGACCCAGGCCGCGATCATCGGACCCTTGCCGAGCCCTCCAGTCTGCGTCTCTGTCGTCGCTTCGCTCATCTGATGGCCCTCGTCGGTGGTCCGACCCCGGTGCGAGCGGGGCGTGAACTCGGTCCGGCCCGCGATTCCGTCGACTCGCCGCGGGCCTCGCCCTCACCAACACGCCCCCATCGGCCGGTATTTCGAAGCAAACGGCGAGACCGGCGGACCGAACACCGCTGAACCGCTACGGTCGGAGGAATCCGACACGCCGGGAGAGGAAACCGATGGACACGATGCAGCAGGTCGAGCTCCTCCGCGCCGCGTGCTGCATCGTCGCGGCCGACGGCGAGGTCACGCCCAACGAGCAGACGGCGATCGACCGCCTCGCCGACCGGTGCGGAGCCGGCGCCGCGTCGGTCAGGGCGATGCTCGATCTTGCCGCCAGCGACCCGAAGTTCGTGGACCGCCAGCTCAAGCTCGTCGGAGCCGACGGCGAGAAGATCATCCGCATGCTCTGCAAGATCGCGATGATCGATGGCAAGGTCGCCCCGGAGGAGCGAGAGATGCTCGACCGCTTCGCCGACAAGGCCGGGGTCGACCGGGCCGTGGTCGTTCGCTCGCTCGGCGGCTGAGCCGGACCGCGGTCGGTCGGAGCTGCTCACCCCGCGGTGGCCACGCCCCGTCCGACCGATCGGCGGAGGGGCGCGGCGCACCACGAGCCCGAGGGGATCAGGACCGCTGTTGTGCCGCGGTCATTGGACCGGACAGCCCTCGAAGAACAGGCTCACGAACTCGTTCACGTCGGCCTGGCTGACGACATCGAACGGCGACGCGAGCTGCGCCACGCGCGGGTCGTTCGCGAAGAACGCATCCACGAATGCCGCGACGTCCGCCTGACTCAGGATCCCGAACGGCTCGGCCAGGTCGGCGCCGTTGCACCCGCCGACCTCTTCGGTGATCGGGATCATCACGATCTCGACAACCCCGGTCGCCACGAAGCCCAGCTCCGCGACGAACGCCTCGGCGTCGAGCGGGTCGATCCCCGCCTCGACCTCGATGCCTCGGACCTGGAACGAGCTCACGCCGCCCGGCGGGAACTCGTGGCGCTCGCCGAAGACGATCGTCGTGCTGGTGCCGTCGGCGATGACCTCGTACGTGTCGTCGCCGAACGCGAGGTCCGGCGGCGCGAACGTCGCGAACGCCGGCCCGCTGAGCACGTGGAAGTCGTACCCGATCGTGACCACGGGATCGAACGGGATCGGGAAGCCGAAGAACGTCAGCACTGGCGGGAAGCGGAAGACCGGCGTCTGCGGGGGCTGCGGCGGCAGGATGGGCTGCGTCTGCGGCACGTCCTCGATGTCGAGCGCGTCCAGCTCGTCGTTGTCATCGAGCCCCAGCTCGTCGGGGTCGAACAACACCGCCGGGCCGCCCAGGCCGCTCTGCCCGAGGATCGCGCCCTGGCGGATCTGCCGCCCGAACGGGTCGATCGTGCCGATCGAGGGCGACGCCGCCGTCAGCGAGTACAGGACCGAAAGCAGCCCGTTGTCCCGCTCGATCACGACCAGCGCGTCGATGTCGTCGCCCGGGTCGAGCCCCAGATCGACGAAGCCGATGTTCCGCTGAACGGGCGGGAACCGCGTCGGGTTGTAGCTGAAGACATCCCCCGGCGCGGCGTCGGGGAACTGCGCCAGCAGCGGCGATACCGAGCTCAGCTGCCCGACAGAGAAGTAGAGCGTCGCGGCGCCCGCGATGACCTGGTTCGCGCCGTCCAGGTCGAACCCGTCGAGCTCGTCCTGCTCCAGCGGCGCGAGATCGAAGGCCCCGGCGTCCGCGAACACGAGGTTGCTGCCCGGCACCGGCAGCGGCGGGCCGAACGAGATGTACATGTCGCCCGCGGTCCCGTTCCCCGAGGCCTGCGAAGCCACCGCGCTCCCCGCCGCCCCGACGGCGTCCTCATCAACGCCGAAGATCAGCGAGCCGACCTGCGGGAACGTCCCGTTCGGGTACAGCCCGGTCGGGGCGATCGAGATCGCGTCGACCTCGTCGCCGCCGATCAGGTCGAGCAGCGTGTCGTCGAGCGCGACGGCGGGCGAGCCGAACCCGGTCGGCGCGAGCACGTCGCCCGGGTCGAGGAAGAACGGGTTGAAGGTCTTCTGCGATCCGGCCCCGATCGAGAAGCTCTGGGCGTCCGTGGACCCGCATGCCAGGCCCGCGAGAGCGACGACGAGACCGGTGCGCGCGGCGACCGCGCGGCCTGTGATGGTGGCGTGCATGGATGAACTCCCGCGGACGAGCCGTCCGCCTCAGATGCCCCGATGTTCGAGCGAACGCGGCCACGCGAGAACCGCGGGCCGGGATGACAAGCGACGCCCGCGCCGGGGACTCACGCGGGGTCATCCCCCTGAACCGCCGTTCAGCCGTCTTCGCCGGGCAACCAGACGTCGCACGGCATGAACTGCTCACTCGAGCCGTGCGACTCGAGCGGCTCTTCGCCGTGTACTCCGGCGTGGGCGTCGCGAATTCAATCGCAACGGGCCCGATGCCCCGAAACGCTCGATCTGCTGATGAGCCTTGCCGACAGCCGAAGGCCCCCGTCTCGGACGGACGCTTCGCGGGCCGATCGAGCTACCTCGACGCCGCGCCGACGGTCATCTTCACCGGCACGTGGCTCGGACGCACCCGCGCCTCGAACTCCTCCGGGTACTTGTTCATGATCGTCCGCACCGCCCAGTTGTTGCCGTCGGCCAGGCCGCAGATCGTCGTGCCGGGCATCGAGCCCATGCTGGTGGCGACCTCGAGCGCCAGATCCAGGTCCTTGGTATTCGCGTCGCCCGACTCGATCCGCGTCAGCAGCTGGTACAGCCAGCCCGAACCCTCGCGGCACGGCGTGCACTGCCCGCAGCTCTCGTGCTTGAAGAAACGGCTGATGTTGCGCGCCACCGCGACCATGTCGGTGTCCTCGTCGAAGACCGTCGGGCAGGCCGTGCCCAGGCCGAGCACGTTGTACTTGCGCCCGATGTCGAAATCGAGCTCGGCCTCGTACTGGTCGGGGCCGAGGATGCCCATGCTGACGCCGCCGGCGATCGCGCCCTTGAACTTCTTGCCGCCGCGCATGCCGCCGCAGAACTCCTCGACGAGCGTCCGCAGCGGGATGCCCAGCTCCGCCTCGTAGCAGCCCGGCACGTTGACGTGCCCCGAGACGCCCATCAGCTTGGTGCCGAAGCTCGGCGGTCCGCCGATCGTGCTCTCGACGCCCTGCTCGCAGAAGAACTTCGCGCCGAGGTTGATGATGTCGGGCAGGTGCGCGACGGTCTCGACGTTGTTGATGATCGTCGGCTTGCCGAACAGGCCCTTGAGCGCCGGGAAGGGCGGCTTGATCCGCGGCCAGCCCCGCTTGCCCTCCAGCGCCTCGAGCAGGCCGGTCTCCTCGCCGCAGATGTACGCCCCGGCGCCGCGGTGCACGTAGCAGTCGACCTTGAAGCGCGGGCCCGCGGTATTTTCGGCCGAGTTGATCAGGCCCTTGTCGCCGAAGATGCCGTTGTCGTACGCCTCCTTGATCGCCTTCTCGAGCACGTCCGCCTGGTGGTGGTACTCGCCGCGGATGAAGATGTACGCCTTGTTCAGCCGGCACGCGTAGCACGTGATCGCGATGCCCTCGAGCACCAGGTGCGGGTCGAAATCCATCAGCAGCCGGTCCTTGAACGTCCCCGGCTCCGACTCATCCGCGTTGATCGCCAGGTAGCGCCCCTCGACCTCCGCCTCCCTGCCCGCGAAGTCGTCGCCGACCTCCGTGCCGTCGCTCTGCTTCACCGGCGGCAGGAAGCCCCACTTCACGCCGGTCGGGAAGCCCGCGCCGCCGCGCCCGCGGAGCACCGAGTCCTTGACCTCCTGCGTGACGTCGCCCGGCTTCATCGTGAGCGCCTTGCGCAGCCCGGTGTAGCCGCCGTTCTTGACGTACTCCTCGTACGACACGACGTGCCGGTCCTCGACGCGCCCGTACGGCGGGGTCGGGATGTTCTTCAGCAGGTAGTGCTGCGTCAGGCCGTTCTCGTAGGTGCTCTTCGGCATCGGTCGCTCCGTCGCGCGGGGTCAGACACGCCGCGCCAACCGTTCGTGCCCCTCGCGGAGCTTCGACCGGTCACGCGGGAGCGATTCTACTCTGGCAAGAATCCGGATCGACCTGGACGCCGGGCTCTGCGCTCGTCAGGCCTTCGGGGGCTGATCGGGGGAGGCAACCGCGTGGCCCTGGCTCGCGGTGCCGCCGTTCGCGTGCCCGTTGCCGTTCTCGGTACCGAGTCCGATGCCGTCGAGCGTCAGCGCCAGCTTCTCGGTCATCTCGACATCGCAGAGGGGTCGGCTGCCCATCCCGGCGGCGACGAGTTGCTCGAGGCTCGTGCTCCCGAAGGTCTCGATGATCTGGGCCGCGGCCGAATCGACGCAGCTGTGCAGCGGGCAGAGGTTCGGGCCGTGGTTCGGCAGCCCGAGCGGGCACTCGGTGATCCGCTGAACCGGGTCGATCGCGTTGACCACGTCGAGCATCGAGATCGCCGAGGCCTCGCGCGCCAGCCTGTAGCCGCCCCCGACCCCGCGCCGGCCCTCGATCAGGCTCGCCTGCGCCAGGGATTGCAGCACCTTGGCCAGGTAATTCGACGGGACCTTGGTCAGCTTCGCGAGCCGAGGCGTTGGGGTGAGCCCCTCAGTCTCGTACGCGAGGCACGCCATCGCTCGCAGGGCGTACTCGGTGGTCTGAGAGATCATTCGGGCCTTCTTTCGACCCCGGAACGCAAGGGCGACCAGTCATCGGCGGCGCCCGATCCATCGGGCCCGCCTCAGTCTACGGCGATCGTTCCGCGTGTCAGCAGAATTCGAGACAACAACGTCGAGAATCTCGCGGACGCAGAATTCGCGTTATCGGTGCGATTCGCCCAGATTGGCGACCCGGATGCCCGGAATCGGCGATCGAACGCCCCGATCCCGATTCAGCCCCGCATCACCCGCCCGATCCCGGCCGCCTCGGCCTCGTTCGACTCGACCGGGGCCCAGTCCAGCAGCGTGTCGATGATCTGGTCGGTCCCGACCTGGTCCGCCTCGGCGTTGAAGTTGGTCAGCACGCGGTGGCGGAGCACCGGGTGGGCGACCGCGCGGACGTCCTCGGGACGCACGAAGTGCTCGCCGTGGAGCAGCGCGTGGGCCCGGGCCGCCAGGATCAGGTACTCGCTGGCGCGCGGGCCGGCACCCCATCCGACGTAGTCGCGCACGATCTCGGGCCGCTCGAAGCCCTCCTCCATCGGCTCGTTCACGCGCGTCGCGCGCACGATCCGAAGCGCGTACCGCATGACGTGGTCGGGCGCCGGCACGTGGCGGACGATGTGGCTGATCCGCTCGATCTCCTCGGCCCGCAGCACCTCGTCGATCTGGACCTCTTCCTTGTTCGCGCTGCGGCGGATGACCTCGAGCTCGTCGTCGGCGGTCGGGTACCCGATCTGGATCTGGAACATGAAGCGGTCGAGCTGCGCTTCGGGCAGCGGGTAGGTGCCCTCCTGCTCCAGCGGGTTCTGCGTCGCGAGCACGAAGAACGGACGCGGCAGCGCGTGGCGCGCGCCGCCGACGGTGACCTGCCGCTCCTGCATCGACTCGAGCAGCGCCGCCTGCGTCTTCGGGGGCGTCCGGTTGATCTCGTCGGCGAGGATCACGTTCGCGAAGATCGGGCCGCGCACGAACCGCAGCCCGCGTCGGCCGGTCGCCTTGTCCTCCTCGATCACCTCGGTGCCGGTGATGTCGCTCGGCATCAGGTCGGGCGTGAACTGGATGCGGTTGAACTCGAGGCTCAGCGAGCGGGCGATCGTCGAGACGAGCAGCGTCTTCGCGAGGCCCGGCACGCCGACGAGCAGCACGTGGCCCTTGCAGAACATGCTCATCAGAATCTGATCGACGACCTCCTCCTGGCCCACGATCACCTTGGCGATCTCGTTGCGCAGCCGGTCGTACGCCGAGCGCACCTCCGCAGCCGCTTCCAGCCCCGGGTGCGCGTTCCCGCCCTCGCTCGCGTGTTCTTCGCTCATGCCGCGATGGTAACCCCGGCGAACGCACCGGTGGCGCGTGATCCGTGCCCGATCGGCTGTATCGAGATCGAGCGGGCGATCCCGAACCACACGGCCCAAAAAAGACAGCGGCGGACACGTGGGGTCTCGTCACGTGTCCGCCGCCTCCGAGCTCACCTCCCGATCCGACGTGCCCCGAAGGGCGGCGTTCCAGATCGGGCGGGTCCGGTGAGCCCGACGCGGGGATCCGGTTGTCCGGGGCTCGCTGCCCCCCCGGGGAAATGGGGTCGTGTCATCCCCCGGTCACTGCTTCTCTCGTCCGCGGGCCGTGCATCCCCGGACAACCCTGTCCCGGCCGATCTTGCTGGGTCCGAGGGTCGTCAGATTTCACCGCGAACGCCGAGATCGGTTGCACGATTCTCGGTTTTTCAGTGCCGCTCGCCGAGCCGCTCGAGCAGCTCCTTGATCAGCTTCATCATCTGCGCCTGTTCCTTGCGCATCGCCTTGATCTCTTCCTTCAGATGGGCGTGCGCCTTGTGCAGGGCCTCGTGCGATTCCACCTCGACGCGGATCTCGCGCTCGTGCTTGTGCTGGCCGCCATGATCGTGGTGGGCCTTGCCCTCCTTCTCGCGACGGACCTCGGCCTCACGCCTCATGAGCGCCCCGCGACGGACCTCCCGCTCGGCCTCACGCTTCTCGACGCGTCCGTACAGCTCGCGGGCACGCTTGGCCTCGCGCTCCGCCAGCTCGCGGTACTTCTCGGCATCGCGCTTCGCCTGCTCACGCAGGAAGACCAGCTCGCCGTCGCGGAGCACGAAGGCCTGCTCCTTGCGGAGCTCGGCCAGCTTGCCCTTCAGCTCGTTCTGAATCTTGCCGTCGATCTGCGTGCGGAGCACCTCCATCGCCTTCTCGATCTCACGCTTCGCGCGACGGGACGCGGCGTCGGCGCCGTCGAGCTCGTCGGCGCGCTCGCGGAGAGACGCCAGCGCCTGCTCCATCGCGCCGCGGCTGGCCGCGAGCGCCGCCTCGATCTGCTCCCGCTGATCGTCGCCGAACGCCTGCACCCAGCCCTCGCCGTCGCCGAACCGCATCACGAACCGGTTCTCCTCCTTGGCGTCGGCCCACTCGGGCGGGGTCGGCGCGGCGGGCGCCGCCGGAGTCCTGGTCGTCCACAGAGCCTTCGGCTCGGCCGGCGCCGCGGGCACCGAGACCGCGCTGGTCGCGGCCAGACCGAGCTTCGACCGGCTGTACTCGGCCAGCTCGATCTCGAGATCGACCGTCCGCGAGCCGCGGCGCACCGTCAGCTCGAGATCGTCGCCCGGCTTCTTGCCCTCCAGCGCCTCGCCCAGGCCGTAGCTGCCCAGCCGATCGCCGTCCACCGCGATGATGACGTCGTACTTCCGCAGGCCGGCCTTGTCGGCGGGCAGACCGTCGACAACCCGCGTCACGAGGAGCGCCTTCTTGTCGCCGTCGATGTTGAGGTGGTAGCGGAGCGCCTCGCTCGGCTCCTCCCAAGCCAGGCCGACCATGACCTTCGGAGATGCCCAGTCGCGGTCGACGCTGACGTCGACGTTCAGGTTCGGCGCGACGCTGACCACCGCCGGACCGCTGCGCTGCCCGAGTCGAGTCACGATCTTCGGGGCGTCGGGCGGCGTCGGGAGCGTGAACGCCTTGAGCTTCTCTCCATTCTTGCCGAGGATGACGAAACCGTCCTCCAGCACCTCCACACGCTCGGGCGCGATCGGCTGGCCATCGATCATCGCCAGCATGTCGCCGTCTTCGATCTCGATCCGGTAGGTCGTGCCATCGTCGGACGAGACCATCACGCTCCGAGAACGGACAGGCTGTGCAACCGTCGGCTCGAGCGTGACGACCTCCACGCTCTCGAACTCGGGCGCCACCGCCTGCACCGGCGCGAGGCCCAGCTCGGCGACGACCAGCTCCTCGAGAGGCGGCGCCTCCGGCTCGACCTCGATCAGGCCGACGATCTCGATCGGTTCCAGCTCGAGCTCCACCAGCGCCGGCTGCGACACCGCCGCGCCCCACGGGGCCAGGAGACCGGCCGCGGCCGCGAGCGCCGCCGCGCGAATCGTCACTTGCTTGCGTCCCATCGGTTCGTTTCCTTCCGCTCGCGCGCCGCCACCAACAGCGCGGATCCGAATCTGTGGGCCTCATCGGGCGGTGGATCGAGCGCGCCGGACACCCGGCCGCCCGCGCGATCCGGGCCCCTGCGAACTTCAACGACGCGCCTGCACCGGCGGGCCGTCAGCATTTCTCGGGCATGAAGCGACGACCCGGCGGAATCACCGGATCGCGGCCGCCTCACTGCGGGACGTAGGACGCCCGCTGGAACAGACGCTCGGTCGGCTGCGACACCGGGACCGGGTTGCCGTGCTCATCGCGCTGCAGCTGCACGATCCGGTCGACGACCTTCTTCTCCAGGATCTGTCGCAGGTACGTGACCTCCAGGCCCTCGCCGTCCTCGGTCGGCACGGCCGAGATCACGCTGTGCTCGGGCAGCTCGCGGATCACACGCCCCTGGCGCGTGCCCTCGATGATGTACTCGTCCAGCAGCGCGTCGAGATCGATCTCGTTGCCGTCCTCGGCGAGAGCCGTCTCGACGATCGTCTGCTGAGGGCCGACGGTGCTGAGCGGCGGCAGGAACGCCGCAGCGGCCCAGCTCGCCGCGAGCGCCGCGGCCGCGCCCCAGCCGAGCAGCGGCGCGATCGCGCCGCCCCAACGCCCGCGCGAGCCGCGCTCGGGTTCGACGGCCTCGACCAGCTCGGCCCGATCCCCGGCGGCATCCATGACCTCTTCGAGGGACTCGCGGTCGTACTGCCAGGCCGCCAGATCGCCCCACACGCCCTGATCCTGCCCGGCCAAGCGACGCAGACGCGACCAGTCGGTCGCCGAGGCCTCGCCATCGACGACGCGGCTCAGGAGCGCGTCGCGGTCTTCAGCATTCGGCTTCCACGATTCGCTCACCACGAGACTCCCAACTGCACGCTCGGGCCTTCGCCGAGTTCCGGGATCGCCCCACCCTGGCAGACCCCTTCCAGCACTCCGATGCGCTCGCCGCCGATCCCCGTCATCCAGCCCCACCGGAATCGCATTTCTCGGACTCGGCCCGCTCGACCAGCTCGCGGAGCATCCGCCGACCTCGGGCGATCCGGGTCTCGATCGTCGTCTCCGGGAGCCCGGTGATCTCGCTGATCTGCCGGTAGCTCATACCCCTGGCACACCGCAGCAGCACCGGCTCGCGGTAGCTCTCGGGAAGCTGGTTCGCCAGCGCCATCACGCGGCAGGCCCGATCGCTGACCTCCGCCCCATCCGTGGCGTGCTCGCGGCTCACCCCCCCGCCATCCACGGCCTCGCGTTCGGTGACAAGCCGCAGGCCGCGGTGCTTCAGGACGCGTTTGCGGCCCGCCAGACGGGCCTCGTTGATCGCCACCGTCCGCAGCCAGGGCTTGATCGCGCCGCGATCCCGGACGTCCTCGATTTTCCGCACGACCGAGGTCGCCACAGCCTGGAGCAGGTCGTCGAGGTCCGCATCACGCGGCTTGTGGGCCAGCAGGATCGCCGCGACCCACCGCCGGTGCTCACGCCAGACCTGCTCGGCCAGCGAGGGGCCGCCGCGCTCCTGATCGGTGACCGGGGATCGGGCTCCCGGACTCTGGGCGTCCTTCGAGCCGGCCTCCTCGTGCCCGAGCGACGCGGCGGCGGATCTGTCGAGGGCGATATCCAACCTGCATCCCCGCTTCGTCCCCGCGATCATCGGTGTCGTGGGGACGGACCGACGGCCCGCGATCTCTCGACCGAACCCTTCGGATGCGCTCCGTCGGGCGGTCCCGTCGCGGGTCGCGAGAAACTTCTGGGCGTGTACCGCGTTCCCCGGTTGTGGTTGCCGGGACCGGCCGCGCGCGGACGCGACCGGATAAGCCTGATACGGAAAGCAGCGCTCGCTCGTTCAGCGGCGCTCCCGATCGGCGCCGAGAATGGGACCCGTGACCGAGAACGACACCAACAACGACCCACCGGCCGAGGACGCCCCGCCCTCGACGCGCTCCGAGGTCGAGGCGGCGCAGCGCGACGAGCCCGACTCGGGCGCGGACGGGCTGTTCGGCGACGGCATGAGCTTCGGGGCCCACCTCGAGGACCTGCGTCGACGCCTGATCCTCGGCCTGGGTGGGCTGGTCCCGATCGTGATCCTGGCGTTCGTATTCGGTCAGGAGATCCTCGCCTGGCTGGTCGAGCCGCTGCGCGACCAGCTCCGCGCCGCCGAGCAGCCGGTCGCGCTGATCCAGACCGGCCCGGCCGAGGCGGTGATGATCTACATCAAGATCGCGCTCGTCACCGCGGTGATCGCGGGCGCGCCGTGGCTGCTCTTCCAGCTGTGGAAGTTCATCGAGCCGGGTCTCTACGCGAACGAGAAGAAGTTCGTCTATGTGCTGATCCCGTTCAGCGGCGTGCTCACGGTCGGGAGCGTCGCGTTTCTCTACTACGCGACGCTGCCGCTGATGCTCGGGTACCTGATCTACTTCGGCACGCACATCGTCCAGCTGCCGGGCGGCGAGGCCGAGCCGCCCCCGGGCGTGACTCTGCCCAGCCTGATCGTGCTGGACGGCGACCCCGCCGAACCCGAGATCGGTCAGTACTGGTTCAACGAGCACATCGACCAGCTCCGATTCGCGGCGCCGCAGCTCGGAGACGACGACCTCTCCGAGCCGCCGCGGATCCTGGGCGCGCAGTTCAGCGCGGGCACCGGCATCATCCAGCAGTACAAGGTCAGCGAGTACGTCAACACGATCTTCAGCCTCGCGATCGGTTTCGCGATCGGTTTCCAGATGCCGATCGTCGTGCTGCTGCTCGGCTGGTCGGGGATCATCGAGCGGGCGTTCTTCGAGAAGTACCGCAAGTACATGGTCCTCGTGTGCGCGATCGCCGGCGCGCTGCTGACGCCCGCCGACCCCGGCAGCATGTTCATGCTCGCCGTCCCGCTGTACCTGCTCTTCGAGGTCGGCATCGTGCTGCTGCGCTTCTTCCCGCCCTCGTACGAGCGCGAACGCTCGCGCGAGCCCTCCGACGGTGCCCCGGATGCCTGACGCGGGGCTCGACGACCGGATGATGGCGCGGGCCATCGAGCTCGCGCGCGAGGCCGAACAGATCGGCGAGGTCCCGATCGGTGCCGTCGTCTACGACGGGCAGGGCCGCGTGCTGGGCGAGGGGTTCAACCGACGCGAGACCGACGATGACCCGCTCGCGCACGCCGAGGTCCTCGCCATCCGGGCCGCGGCCAAGTTGCTGGGGGACTGGCGGCTGGAGGGCTGCTCGCTGGCGGTGACCCTCGAGCCCTGCCCGATGTGCGCCGGCGCCATCGTGAACTCTCGGATCGACCGCGTCATCTACGGCGCGAGCGATCCCAAGGCCGGGGCGGTCCGCTCGCTCTACGAGCTGCTCGCCGACGACCGGCTCAACCACCATGTCGGCGAGATCGTCGCCGGTGTGCGCGAGGACGAGTGCGCGCAGCTCCTGCGCGCGTTCTTCAGAAAGCTGCGGGCCAAGTAGGCGTGCCGGAACTGCCCGAGGTCGAGACCGTCCGCCGCTCCCTCGAACCGCACCTCGTCGGCCGCACGATCGTGCGCGCCGTGCTGCACAGACGCGACGTCCTGGTCGTGCCGGGCGACCCGATCGGCGGCTTCGGTCGCCAGCGGCCGGACAGCCGCGCCACGCGGCCGCCGAAGCAAGCGCGTCGCGCGCACCTCCTCGAGAGCGCTCGGATCGAGGCGCTCGGGCGTCACGGCAAAGAGCTCGCGATCCTCGCGAGCGACGGGCGCGTCCTGCTCGCCCAGCTCGGGATGACCGGCCGGTTCGTCGCCAACAGGCCGGGCAGGCGGGCCCGGATCCCGGACC
Source organism: Planctomycetota bacterium (assembly GCA_038521625.1). GTDB lineage: Bacteria > Planctomycetota > Phycisphaerae > Phycisphaerales > UBA1924 > JBCBKP01. The sequence goes on along the minus strand of JBCBKP010000006.1, from coordinate 20,447 downwards.
ACACCCACGCGACCTGGACCACCGACGACGGCACGAGAATCCGCTTCGTTGATCCGCGCCGCTTCGGCGGCCTCTGGGCGATCCACCGAGACGAGCTCGAGGCCCGCTGGGCCCGACTGGGGCCCGACGCCCTCACGATCGACCCCGCCGACCTCCACGACCGCCTCAAGCGATCGAGACGGTCGCTCAAGGCCGCCTTGCTCGATCAGCGCGTGCTGGCCGGGGTCGGCAACATCTACGCCGACGAGAGCTGCTTCCTCGCCCACCTCGATCCGCACCGGCCGACGAATCTGCTCCGCCCCTCGGAGACCCGAGCCCTCGCCGAGGCCGTCCGACGCGTGCTCGCATCGTCACTCGAACGGGGTGGTTCGACGCTCCGAGACCACGCCGATGCCGCCGGCGTCGCGGGGAGCTATCAGGCCGACCACGCGGTCTACGGACGCGGCGGCCAGCCCTGTCTCGAGTGTGGGTCGCCGTTGGATACGGGGCGTCTGGCCCAGCGCGCGACCGTCTGGTGCCGGACCTGCCAGGGCGATGCCCCGGCGGGCAGCTGAACCAGGTTCTCCACACGACCGATGCCCCAAATAGGGCAGGACGATCGCCAGTCGACAGGGTGGCTCGTTGGCTTCTCTTCTCTCTTCCTATCAAATAGAGAAATTGCTGCTGCTGGTATAGGGCCCTGGCGCACTGTGGAGAACGAGCGATACGGATTCAGAAGTCTTGCAAACAATGGATTTCTGAACTTCGGATCGTGTGCAGCGCCTGTCACGAACGTGGCGCGCCACTGGCGCGCGATCGGGCCGGCGCGACAGGTCATACCTTGGTGCTCGTTTCCCGCTTGATGGCGCGCCAGAGGGTGTCGCGCCGGGTGACGGGGCGCGCCCGGTTCGGCACCGGTTGTCCACGGAGTTCCGACGCCGAGATCGAGCGCGCGGGACAGCGTCGGTGGACGGGGCCTGTTCGCGCACCGGTCCGACATGGGGATAGTTTGTGGACTAGATGGCTTCGCCGCGGCCCATGCGCTGCTCGAACCGCTGGATGATCAGGTCGAGCCGGGGGTCTTCCTGGCGCCGCTTCTCGATCGTCCGGACGGCGTGGAGCACGGTCGTGTGATCTCGCCCGCCGAAGTACGCCCCGATCTCCTGGAGGGACTGTCGGGTCTGCTTCTTGGCGAGGAACATGCAGATCTGGCGAGGGAGGCTGATCGAGCGGTGACGCTTCTTGCCGAGCACGTCGGTCCGCTTGACGCCGAAGTGGTCCGAGACGGTGGAAATGATGCTGTCGATCGATGGGGCACGCCCCACGCGGTCCTCGTCGGTGACGCCGAGCGCCTCGCGGGCGAGGCCGACATCGATCTCGCGGCCGCTGACGCGGGCGTGGATCTGCAGCTTGGTGATCGCGCCCTCGAGCTCGCGGATGTTCGTCGTGACGCGGGCGGCGACGAAGCTGGCGACCTCGTCGGTCAGCTCGATGCCCCGGAGGCTCGCCTTGGTCTGGAGGATCGCGACGCGTGTCTCGTAGCCCGGCGGATCGACCTTGGTCACCAGGCCCCAGTTGAACCGGCTGACGAGGCGGTTCTCGAGGTTGGGGATCTCGTCGGGCGCGGCGTCGGAGCTGAGCACGATCTGCTTGTTGGCCTGGTAGAGGCTGTTGAAGGTGTGGAAGAACTCTTCCTGCGTGCGGTCGCGGTTGGCCAGGAAGTGGATGTCATCGATGACGAGCACGTCGACGTCGCGGAATCGGTGCCGGAACTGGCTCATGTGACCGCTGCGGACCGACTCCATGAACCCGTTGACGAACACGTCGCACGAGGTGTAGTGCAGGATCAGGCCCGGACGCTCGGTGAGCAGCTGCACGCAGATCGCCTGCAGCAGGTGGGTCTTGCCCAGCCCGACGTCGCCGTGGATGAACAGCGGGTTGTACGCGCGGCCCGGGTTGTTGGCGACGGCGACCGAGGCCGCGTGGGCCAGGCGGTTCCCCGGGCCGACGACGAAGTGCTCGAACCCGTAGTCGGGGTTCAGGATGATCTGCTCGGGCTCGTCGAGACGCTCGGTGTCGCCCGGGATCCGGCGCCGCGGCTCGCTCGGTGCGCGGGGCGTCACGCGCAGCGGCTCCGAGGCGTTCCGCCCGAACTGGCGCGGCGCGTCCGGGCGGGGGATCTCGATGAGCGGGCCGTCGAGCCCGGGCGGCGTGCCGTCCGCGGCGTGGTTCAGGTCGGCCGGCTGCGCGGCGTCGCGACCGGCGGCGCGGGGCGCGTCCTCGCGCGGCCCGAGGAACCGGATGCCGAGCAGCTGGCTCGTGCTCTCCCTGGCGGCGTCGTTGAAGGCGTCGACGCACTTCGACCGCAGGTAGTCGCGCTGCATCTCGCTGTGGGCGCGGAGATAGATCGACCCGTCGTGCACGCCGAGCGGTTCGAGATCGCCGAACCAATGCCGGCAGATCTGGGGATGGTTCGAACGCAGACAGCCGAGCATCGATTCCCAGATCCGGCTATCCGTTTGGATGGTCACTGACCCCGCCCCTCCCGGCCCGCCCGCGTTCCCGCCGGCAGGCTCATGTGCCCCGAGATGCCCGCGCGTCGACACAAAGCCCGTTGAAGGAACGGGCCCCGCGCTGGTTTCTGATGGTGGCTCGCGGGAACGGCTCACCCCGCGAAAATCAGTCTGGCGAAATTACCCGACCACGCCGCTTGAGTCAACGCGAAGCGCCGAACTCGGCGCCCATTCGCGAGCAATTAGTGTCTTCGCTGGAGCTCGCGCTCGCGACGCTCGGCCTCCATCGACTGCTGCTCGTACCGCATCTTGTTCGTGCGGTGATCCATCAGCAGGTGCACGTTGCGCGCCCGATCGCGACCGAGGCGTTCCTCGAGCCGCTCGCGCGCGAATTGCAGATGGGTCCGTCGCGAAACATGCGTGATCACCATCGCCTCGCACGCCGCCACCGCCAACCACTCGGCGATGTCGTCGACGTGCATGTGCATGCCGATCTTCGCACGCTCCTTGTGCTCGGGCTCGAAGAACGTGCACTCGGTGACAATGATCTTCGCCGACCGCACCGATTCGTGAAGCAGGTGCGGGCCGGGCAGCGTATCGCCCGTGTACGCGATCAGCGGGATCTCCAGCCGGCGGACGATATCGACGCCGCGATCCTTGAGCTCGGTGAGCTTGTCCTGCGGCAGGCCGTGATACTCTTCCTTCAGTTTCGTCCGCTTCTCGACGATCGCGTATCCGATCGCCGGGCAGGTGTGCTCGGTCTCGAAGCACCGCAGCACGACGTTGTTCTTCAGCTGGATGTCCTCGCCCGGCGAGATCGGCATCAGCTCGTACGGCGTCTTCTGCCGCTCCAGGTTGATGAAACCGGTCATCATCCCCCGGATGTCGCCCTCGATCCGGCTGTCGCAGATGATTGTGCCCGGGCCCATGCCCTGGAAGTTGCGCTGGCTGCACCAGTACGCCAGGCCCCCGATGTGGTCCATGTGCCCGTGGCTGATCGCGGCGAACTTGCTCGCCAGGATCGCGCGCGGGCACACGCCGACATCGAACACGATGTCCAGCTCCGGGATCTGCACCGTCGTCGCCTCCCCGGCGACCGACACCCCCTGCACGCGGTACGGGGGCAGGTAAAGAAATCCCAGCGAGCTCTCTCTCGGCGGTGGCTTGGGGATCATCCCCGTTCCTTTCCCGGTCTCACGCCGAACCGCGCGCGTGGGCCTCCGCCCGCGCAACGCCCTGCGCCCACTCCCAGGCCGAACAATGTAGCCGCTCCGTGGGCGCCGCACAGGGGATCGCGCGCCCTAGCCTCGCACCGACGTGACGGAGACACCCGCCGAAGACCATGCCGAGGCCGACGCGATCGCGGCCGACCCCCGTTCCGAGGGGGAGTCCGCCGACGCCCCCGCCAACACGTCCGACGACACCGACGAGATCAGCTTCGGCGAGATCTTCAAGGACCTCGGCCCGGCGGCGATCCTCGCCACGTTCTGGCTCGCGATGCCGGTCCTCGGCAGCCTCGTGCTGTTCTACTACATCCGCCCGATCAGCCAGTGGCTCGGCGACAACGGCTCGCTGGGGGTCGCGGCCTACGTCGGCGGCTTCATCGTCGCCTCCGGGCTCGGCCTGCTGCCCACCTACGCGCAGGCGGCCCTGGGCGGCTTCGCGTTCGGCGCCGTCGAGGGCACGCTCGCGGCGCTCGGCGGTTTCACCGGGGCGTCGCTCATCGGCTACGCGATCGCGCGCCGGGTCGGCGAGAACAGCGTGGCCGAGACGCTCGCCAAGCACCCGCGGGCGCTGGCCGTGCGCAACGAGCTGGTCGGCTCCAGGGGATTCAAGACGCTGCTGATGGTGACGCTGCTGCGCATCCCGCCCAACTCGCCGTTCTCCGTGACCAACCTCGCGCTGGCCAGCACAGGCGCTCCGATCTGGAGCTACCTGCTCGGCACGGCGCTGGGCATGCTGCCGCGGACCGCGGTCGTCGCGTGGGTCGGCTCGCGGATCGCCGACGAGTTCACGCGCGAGGCGCTCGGCGAGGCCCGCCCGGGCTGGCTGCTGCCCGGCGGGATCGCGCTGGCGGTGGTCGTGCTGCTTGTGCTGGCGCAGGTGGGCAAGAAGGCGATCGACCGCGCGGTCACGAACGGCGAGATCCGCGACTGATTCGTCGCCCTCCGGCGACGCGGTCACGCACCGAGCGACCCGCCGCACTCGGGGCATCGGTCGGTGATCCCGGAAATGTCGTACTTGCAGCTCGGGCAGAGGCCGCGGGCGAGGAGCATCGAACGCCGCCGGAACATGATCCGCAGACGCCCGGGCACGGTCGCCATGAATGCGACCATCGAGCAGAGCATCACGGAGAACGCGATGGCGCTGAGCGCATTGAGCAGCCAGCCGCGCGGGATCGGCGTCGACTCTCGGCCCGACAGAGCCAGCTCGCGGAATCGGTGCGGATCCGCAACGGGCCAACGGATCTCCTGCATCAACAGACCGAGGAAGATCACCTCAACGATCTTTGCGCGATCGTGCTCGGTGACGGCCATTTCGTCGGGCCTGAAGCAGATCGGGTCGCGCACGCGACGGGTCGCGGCCCAGAATCCGCTGCGCTCTTCAAGATTATCCCAAACGACGTATGCGTGAGGCTTACCAGAGGGATCGAAGGGATCACGCTTATGCCGCCAAGCCCATCGGTCCTCCCATCGATAATCCCAGCCCCCGTATTCGTCCCGCCACAACTTGATCACGCCATGCGGCGACGGTGACCACGGGTTCTCCTCGAACGAAATGAGCGTCTTCGGGAGTCTCGGCAGGTTCGCACCGACGACACTCGCGCTCCCCGGACCCGGCTCGACCGCCACGATGGCGATCAAGAGGAACATCGCCGCCGTGACGATCAGCCAGCGGACCGTCCCGAGCGTTCGATACAGGGCGGCGAACCATTTCATCGGACACCGAGCCCCTCACCGCACTCGGGGCAGCGATCATCGATGCCGCTGATGTCGTACCCGCACGACGGGCAGAGGCCGCGGCGGAGCCGGGCCCTCCGCCGGCTCGTGAGCTTCCTCCATCGCGCTGGGATCGTGAAGGAGAACGCGAAGCAGGACCAGACGAACAGGACGAATGACAGCAAGCTCGCTGCGTTCAACGCCCAGCCGGACCAGAGCACACGGCGCTCCGGACCTCCACGATCGATGTAGACGTCAAGCTCTTCAAGACTCGCGGACAGCCACGGTGATCGCTCACCGGGCGCGGCGTCGTGGATCGCTCGCAGCGTGGCCATGTCGGCCCGCTCGCGGGAAGAACTCGAGTGGTCGGAGATCGTCACGAGCACCGGCTCTCGCTCCGATGCCAATGTCGGCGCCCACCATCCCGTTTGGTAGGTGCCCTGCATCCAGGACACGAGGCGGAATTCATGCTCGCTCCCCGCGTTGAGCGCGTCGAACATCCGCGACTGCGCCCCATCGCCTTCTTGGACGATCCACGGGCCTCCGTCTTCGGACAGTGCTGCGTAGAACGGTCGATACGTCACGCTGACCCGCGCCGCGCGGAACGGGTTGTACTTGTGCAGGAGGTTGCCGACCGGACTGTGGCTGAACTGGCCCGGCCGCAACGAGATCAGCGCGAGCGCGATGAAGGCCGCGACGCTGAGCAGAAAGCCCCGGCCCGACCCCAGCGTGCGATGCGTCCCCCGCAGCTTCTGTCTCATCACAAGCCCCGCCGTACCATCCCCCGATGGACCCTCTCTCCGAACAGGACGTCCGCCGGGTTGCACGACTCAGCAAGCTCGAACTCTCCGACGAGGAGGTCGACGACGCCCGGACGCGCCTCTCGGCCGTGATCGAGCACTTCGAGTGCCTCGATCGGCTCGACCTCGAGAACGTCGAGCCCATGCCCCACGCCCACGACGAGACCGCGCGACTCGCCGAGGACGAACCCGCCGCGCCGCTCGACCCCGAAGTGCTCGAGCGCCTCGCGCCAAAGACCTTCGAGTCGCACGCGATGGACGGCGACGACGCCGCCGTCGAGCGGTTCATCGCCGTGCCCAAGGTGCTCGACCCGAGCGCGGGAGGCGGCGGCGCGTGACACCCCCGGCCGGTTCATCTCCCGGCGAGTCCCCCACCGCGATCGAGATCGCGGACGCCGTGCGCCACAAGCGACGCCCGGCCGTCGAGTTCACCCAAGACGCGCTGGACCACATCCGTGAGATCGCGCCGCTCAACGCGTTCCTCGACGACTTCGGCGAGCGCGCCCTCGACCAGGCCCACGCGATCGACACGCGCATCGCCTCGGGCGAGGCCGACCGGCTGCCGCTCGCGGGCGTGCCGATCGCCGTCAAGGACAACATCTGCCTGGAGTGGGGGCGGACGACCGCCGGCTCGCGGTTCCTCGAGGACTACGAGTCGCCGTTCACCGCGACCTGCGTGCGCCGGCTGCTCGACGCGGGCGCGGTCGTCGTCGGCAAGACCAACCTCGACGAGTTCGGGATGGGCAGCAGCGGCGAGAACTCGGCGTTCGGCGCCACGACCAGCCCGCACGGGAGCGAGCGAGTCCCGGGCGGCAGCAGCTCTGGCTCGGCCGTCGCCGTCGCGTCCGGCGCGGTCCCGATCGCGCTGGGCACCGATACCGGCGGCTCGATCCGCCAGCCCGCCGCGTTCTGCGGCTGCGTCGGCCTCAAGCCGAGCTACGGGCGCGTCAGCCGCTACGGGCTGATCGCCTTCGGGAGCAGCCTCGACCAGGCCGGGCCGATCACGCGCGACGTCGCCGACGCGACGATCGCGCTGCGCCTGATGGCGGGCGAGGACCCCCGCGACATGACCAGCTCGGCCAGAGCCGTGCCCGAGGCGGTTCCGGTCGAGTCCTGCCGCGGCGTGCGCGTCGGCATCCCGCGCAGCGCACGGAGCGCGCACAACCATCCCTCGGTGAACGACGCGCTGTCGCGCGCCGCCGATGCGCTCGAGAACGATGGCGCCGAGATCGTCGAGATCGACCTGCCGCACCAGGAGCACGCGATCGCGGCGTACTACGTCGTCGCGCCAGCCGAGGCCTCGAGCAACCTCTCGCGTTACGACGGCGTGCGGTACGGGCGCCGCGCCGAGGGCGCGACGCTCGAGGCGATGTACGTCCGCAGCCGCACCGAGGGCTTCGGTCCCGAGGTCAGGCGCCGCATCATGCTCGGCACGCAAGTGCTCTCCGGCGGCTACGAGCGCGCGATGTACATGAAGGCGCTCAAGGCCCGCCGGCTGATCAAACGCGACTTCGACCGCGCGATGGCCGAGGACGGCTCGGGCTGCTCGCTCGTGCTGACGCCGACGACGCCAGGCCCGGCGTTCCGGATCGGCGAGAAGGCCGGCGACGCCATGGCGATGTACCTGCAGGACATCTACACCGTGTCGGTCAACCTGGCCGGCCTGCCGGCGGTCTCGATCCCCGCGGGCTCGGCCGAGGACGGGGGCGACGAGTTGCCGGTCGGCGTCCAGCTCGTCGGTCCGACGTTCGGCGAGGAGCGTCTGCTCGGGCACGCGCAGCGCATGGAGACGTTGCTCGCACCGGACTAGCCCGTCGGCTCAGTCGGCGACGGCCTCGGTGGCTTTCGCGGGCTTGGCTTCGACCGTGACCGCGCTGTTGGCGCTGGGGGCCGGGAGCTCGCCGTCCATGATCTCGCGCATGCGGCGGCCCGGCTTGAACTTCACCGTCGACTTGGCCGGGACGGGGACGCGCTCGAGCGTCTTGGGGTTCTGTGCGATCCGCGCCCGGCGCGCACGGACCTCGAATACACCGAAGTCCCGGAACTCCAGGCGGTTGCCCTCGCTGAGTTCCTCGATGATGCCATCGAGGAACTGCTGCACGATCTCGCGCACCTCGATCTGCTTGTGCCCCGTCGCCTGCGCGATGCGGTCCACGAGCTGCTTCTTCGTCGTCGTCCCCACCTTGATGCACCCCTTAACCGCCATCGACGGATCCCCGGTCGCCGTTGCCGGCCCGAAATGGGTGCCGTCGAGATCGCCCCAAGCCCTTTCGCGGTGAAGGCGGGATGCAGGCTGGTTCGCTCCGGTCGTCGCGGGTCGCCCCACGACATCCCGGTTCCGGGGCAATACCTTCCCCTTTTGACCAGGTTCTGCGGCTTCACGCCTCCACCACTCTCTGAACTCTCGTCCAGGCGCGTCCTTTCGAACGCACGCAAGGAGTATGTCAAAGGCGGCGGGGGCGGTCAATCCGGGAGCTTGTGAATTGACAACCCTTGTTTGTGCAGACATTTAGTCGAATTTTGACCAGCGCCGGGCGAGAGGATCCGTCTGCCCTGGTTTTCGCGGATTCCGCGTTCAGAACCGCAATTGGATTCCCCAGAAGAGCCCGGCGATCGCACCGTCCCACTCAAACGAATCGAAGCCGTCGTCATCCTCGAGACCGAAGGCCAAGATGCGATAACCAATGGTCGCACCGAAGTTGGGGACCGGTCGAACGGTGAAGCCGACCCCGGCTTCGAGGGAGGCACTCGTTCGGTCTCCGGCGACGAAGCCGCCGACAGACCCGGTGAATTCCACGGAGAATCGCTCGAAGATCTCGACGTCGAGCTGGGCCCCGAGGATCGGCTCGGCGAAGAACTGATCGGTCGAGGTCGAGAGCGGCGAGCCCGCCGGACGGACGCCGGCGCCGAGCGGGCTGACCGAGCCCTCGTAGCTGACGTTGTAGAAGCGCAGGCCGCCGAGCACGTGCAGGCTGACGGCGAGTCGGACCGGCTCGGTGATGTCGTCGCGGTACGCGCGGCTGAAGACGCGGTACGAGGCGGACAGGTCGAATATCTGGAAGCTCAGGTCGCTCTCGATGACGTCGCCGGCGAGGACGGTGGCGGGGCCGAGCCTGCCGGGCGAGGAGATCGCGGCTTCGCGGTTGGTGCGGGCGGTGGCGCCGGTGAAGCTGGCGCGGAAGTCGCCGCGCGCGAGCTGCAGGCGACCGAAGGGTGCGAGCCCGGGGCTGTCGAGGTTGAGCTCGCCCAGGTCGAAGGGCGTGCCGGCGCCGGACGCCGCGCTGCCGGGGACCTCGATGTCGCCCGAGAGGGCGAAGTACGAGACGGCGGGGTCGAGCTTCAGCGTCCAGCCCGGCAGGACCTCTTCGGCGAGCTGCTCAGGCGTCTGGATCGTCTCTTCGGGCGGGGCCTCGTCGAGCCGGTCCGCGAGGGGGACGTCCTGCGCGCACGCGCCGGACACGAATGCGACGGGGACCAGGGCGAGCGTGCGCGGGCGTGGCATGCGGGCGAGCGTACCGTCGGGCGATGGCGGGCGATCTCGAGACCGACGCGGACGGGATGGTGGTGCTCGCGCCCGGCGTGCGCGTCCGTCCTTCGGCGCTGTCGTTCAGCTACTCGAGCTCGTCGGGTCCGGGCGGTCAGAACGTGAACCGGCGCTCGACCAAGGCGACGCTGCGTCTCGAGCTCGCGGCCTTGGACCTGCCGCCGGGACCGTCACAGCGGCTGCATCGTCTGGCGTCGGCCTGGCTCACCGGCGAGGGTGAGCTCGTGATCCAGGCCGACGATGCGCGCACGCAGGCGCAGAACCGGCGGGCGTGCCTGGATCGCCTGCGGGCGCTGCTCCTGCGCGCGATGGTGCGCCCGAAGCCTCGGGTCCGGACCAAGCCCTCGCGCGGGGCGATCCAGCGCCGCCTGGACGAGAAGAAGCGGCGCGGCGAGATCAAGAAGCGCCGGCGGGGGCCCGACTCGTGAGCGCTGCGGCATCGGATCGCTGGACACTCGCGATCGAGGTGAGCAACCCGAGCGCGTCGGACGGTCCCCCCGGTGGCGCCCCCGAACGTGCCCGGACGGGTCCGAGCGTGGCGGTGGGAATCGGCTCTGAGCTGCTCGGCGTCGAGCCGTTGAGCGACGCGGGCCGGCACGACGACGACCTGATGCCGGCGATCGATCGCCTGACCCGAAGGCACGATCTCGATCCGAGTTCGCTGGGGCGCGTGGCGGTCTCGACCGGGCCGGGCGGGTTCACGGGTCTGCGGGTGGCGGTCGCGACGGCGAAGGCGATGTCGCTGGCGACCGGATGCGAGACGGTCGCGGTGCCGACGGCGATGGTCGCGGCGCGGTCGCTGGGCTTCGGCGTCGACGCGGTCGTCTGCCTGGCGAGCAAGGGCACCATGACGCACGCGACCGTGGTGCGCGACGGCGCGATCGTGCGCACGCCCGGGATGATCGACGCGCAGGCGATGGCGTCGCTGATCGGCGGCGGCATTGGGCTGCTCGTGGGCGACGGGCACCTGCCTGCCCCGATCCGGGAGGCGGCGGTCGCGGGCGGGGCCTCGATCAAGGCCCCGCGTCTGGACGCGTCGGCCTGCTTCCAGGCCTCGCTCGGGCTCGGGGCGGTGCCGGCGGTCCGGCTGGTCCCGATCTACGCGCGGGAGCCTGAGGCGGTCCGGATCTGGCGGGAGCGGCGGTCGGGCGGGCCCTGAGAACCCACGGATTCGATGGGGGTCCGAGGGCGGTAACCCGCTATAATCGGTGGGTTTACAACCTGAGGCCTCTGGGTTGTCATGTCAAGTTGGGCAAGCTGGGGGTCGATAGCCGTCCGTGCCGGCGTGGGCGAGGCTCGGCGGCCGAATCGAGCGCCACGGAACGGCGCGCGCCCTGTGCCGATCGCGCGGGGCAGTTGACGGAGCGTTGCGATGCCCGAGCCCGCAGACGACACCGCGCAGAACTGGGCCGACAAGAAGATCTTCACGACGGGCGAGGCCGCCCAGGTGTGCAAGGTCAGCCAGCAGACGATCATCCGCTGCTTCGACAGCGGCCGTCTGCGGGGGTTTCGGGTCCCGGGCTCGAAGTTCCGGCGGATCCCGCGTGACGAGCTGATGCGCTTCATGCGGTCCAACAGCATCCCGCTCGAGAACCTCGAGGGCGACCGCAAGCGGATCCTTGTCGTGGACGACGACGACCAGATCACCGGGCTGATCCGGGACCTGCTCGGGCGCGACGGTCGGTTCGAGATCGAGACGGCGGCGACGGGGTACGACGCGGGGCGGCTGACCGAGTCGTTCCGGCCCCACCTGATCGTGCTGGACTATCTGCTCCCCGATATCAACGGGACGCTGGTGTGCCGGCGGATTCGCGAGAGCGATCGTTCATCGCAGATCCGTGTGCTTTGCATCAGCGGGGTGGTGAATCAGGCCGAAGTCGATGACTTGATGCAGGCGGGCGCTGACGCGTTCATGCGCAAGCCGTTCGACATCGACGAGCTGGGACGGGAGATCGAGAAGCTCCTGGGTGCCGGCTCGGAGGCGTCGGCGCGCTGAGACCGTCCTGTGGTTGGCCCATCGGGCCGGAGGGACGGATGACCGGCGAGGCCGCGTCGCGCGGGAGACAGATCGAGCTGATCCTCGAGCGGATCGACCGGCTGCCGACGCTGCCCGCGATCGCGGTGCGTCTGATGTCGATCTCGAGCGCCGAGGAGGCGGACTTCCCCGAGGTCATGCGTCTCATCGAGTCGGACCCGACGATGACGGCGACGATCCTGGGCCTCTGCCGCAAGTCGGGGCGCGGCGGCGACCGGATCGACACCGTGAAGCGGGCGGTCGTGATGCTGGGCTTCGAGGCGGTCCGCTCGGCGGCGCTCAGCGTGAGCGTGCTCGACGTGATGAGCGACCAGGCCGAGGAACTCGACCGTCGCGCGCTCGATCTGAGCGAGGCCGACGACCCGCCGATCAACCGCCAGGGGCTCTGGAAGCACGCGGTCGCGGTCGCGTGCGCATCGGAGTGGATCGCCCGGAATTCGCCGCGCTGCGTGGTCAAGCCCGACGAGGCGTTCGTGGCGGGGCTGCTGCACGACCTCGGACGGATGGTGCTCGAGCTGGTGCTGCCGCGGGCTTCGGCGCGGGTCGCGGCGGTCGCGGAGCGGCGCTCGAGCGACAGCGCCGGCATCGAGCGCGCGATGCTGGGTCTCGACCATCACACGGCGGGCAAGCGTCTGGCGGCGCGGTGGGGCCTCCCGGTCTCGCTGCAGGAGGTCATTTGGCTGCACAGCCAGCCGGTCGAGTCGGTGCCCGACCGCGACCACAAGGCGTTGATCGGGATCGTGACGGCGGCGAAGGCGTGGTGCCGCGAGTTCCACCTGGGATGGTCGGGCGACTTCGGGGCGGCCCCGGACGTGCGCAAGTGGGTCAAGGCGTTCGATCTGAGCCCGGCGCCCGAGGACGTGGGTTCGGACGAGATCCTGGAGGCGGTCTCGGACCGTTGCCGGGTGCTCCGCCTGGACGACCAGACGGCGCCGGAGATGCTGATGGCGTCGCTCTCGGCGGCCAACCGGCGGCTGAGCCTGCTGAACCGGGGTCTGCGGGAGCAGTCCTCGCGGGCGTCGCGCTTGGCGCGTGCGCTCGACGCGATCTCCGCGTTCCACGCGCAGCCCGGGAGCTGCGCCGGCCCGGCCGAGGCGGTCGAGCTGATCGCGCGGTCCGCGTCCGAGGTCGGCGGCGCCGCGTATCTGGCGGCGGTGCTGCAGGACGAGCCCGGGGCCGCGTGCCGGCTGCTGCGGTTCTCGGGCGGCGGGCGGCTGGAGAGCGACGGGGTTGTCGACCCGCCCGAGGGCGAGCGGATTGGCGCGGCCTCGCTCGCGGCGCTGGCGGACCCCAAGGGCACGAGCACCGCGGCGATGGGTGTTCTCCCCTGGCTCAGCGATCACCTGAGCGACGCGCCCGATGTTCGCAAGCTGCGCGTGCTGCCGCTGCTGGGCGGCGAGCAGGGTGGGGACGGGCCGGTGGCGCTGCTGCTGCACGACGGGGACTCGACGCTGGGGCTCGAGGCGGGCGAGTCGGCGGCCCTGCGGGCGGCGTGGTCGGCGGCGCTGGACGCGGCGCTCTCGGGGGCGGCGCTCGAGCGGGCGGGCGAGCAGCTGGCCGAGGTCGCGCGCGACCTGGCGGAGACGCAGGGCCGGCTGTCCGAGGCGGAGACGCTGGCGCGCCTGGGCGAGATGACCGCGGGCGCGGCGCACGAGATGAACAACCCGCTGACCGTGATCCGCGGTCGGAGCCAGCTCCTGGCCAAGCGCGTCGAGGACGAGGCGCACCGGGCCGACGCGCTGACGATCGCCGAGGCGGCCGAGCATCTGGCCGAGCTGATCTCGAGCCTGCACCTGCTCGCCGACCCGCCGGCGCCCGAGGGGGCGCGGACGCCGGTCGCGGTGCTGATCGACGCGAGCCTGGATGTGGTGGCGCCGGCCGTCGGCGGTCGGGACCGGTTCGAGGTCTCGGTGGAGTGCGATCCGGCCCTGGTAGCGGTGGGTGACGCACGGATGCTGACATCGGCGCTCGCCGAGGTGGTGCAGAACGCCGTGGAGGCGGGCGGTGGCTCGCTGATCAGGATCCGGGCTCATCGGGACGAGCTGGACGGCCGAGTGTGGGTGAGTGTGAAGGACAGCGGCCCCGGGCTGAGCCCGCGGGCCAGGAAGCACGCGTTCGACCCGTTCTTCAGCGAGAAGCCGGCGGGTCGGCGGACCGGGCTCGGGCTGAGCCGCGCCCGGCGGCTCCTCGAGCTGAACGGCGGGGACGTGCTTCTGGAGAACGCGGTGGAGGGCGGAGCCCGTGTGACGCTTTCGATCCCGGCGCCTGCGCGGCAGAAGCCCGCGGCGCCCGTGTCATCGGCGGCCTAGCCGCGTCGGGGGAGTGCATGGGACAGGGTGAGCGGTCAGATCCTCCTCGGACGATCGGGGGCGGGCGCGACGCCCGCGCGGCGGTCTTGCTCGTGAGCGAGGACCCGCGCCTGGAGCGCGAGCTGTTCGGTGCCCTCGGCGACGGCTTCGGGGCGCGGTCTCGCGTCGCGGACGCGACGACGGCGGCGGCCTCGACGCACGACGCGGACGGGGCGATCGTCTTCGTGGACGGCCGGTCGGCGCAGGACCTGCGATCGCTGCAGAGCCGGCCCGGGCTGGCGGTCGTGCTGATCGACCGCACCGGCACGCGCGAGGCGGCGGTCGAGGCGGTGCGGTCGGGCGCGAGCGACGTGATCGCGTGGCCCGAGGAGCGCAGCGTGGTCGGCGACCGCGCGGCGGCGGTGCTCGACCGGGTCCGTTCGCAGCGCACGGGCGAGCAGCGCGCCGAGCGGCTGGGGCGGCTGTGCCACAAGCTCAACGCGGCGCGGGAGGAGGTCGCGGGCAGCGTGGGCGAGCTCGCGAGCGATCTGCTCGGGGCGTACCGCGAGCTGAGCGACCAGGTCGGCGAGATCGCGCTGGCGAGCGAGCTCGACAGCCTGCTGCGTCAGGAGCTCGAGGTCGACAGCCTGCTGCGCACGTTCCTCGAGTTCGTGCTGGCCCGTGTCGGCTCGACCAACGCGGGCGTCTTCCTGCCCGGCCACTCGGGCGATTGGAGCCTCGGGGCGTACATCAACTTCGACGTGCCGCGCGACCAGGCCGAGCCGATGCTGGACGAGCTGGCCTCGACGCTGGCGCCGGCCTTCGCGGGCCGGGCGGGTGTGGCTCGACTCGAGACGCCCGAGGCGTTCGAGGACGAGCTCGGCGAGTCGTCGCACTGGATGGGCGGCCGCGCGGCGCTGGTGCGCTCCTGCGACGAGGCGGCTCGCGTGGGATCGAGCGAGCCGGAGACGCTGGCGGTGATCGCGCTGTTCCGCTCGGCTCGTGCGGGGTACAGCGAGCGCGACGAGCGGACGCTCGGCGTGGCGGCCGAGCTGTTCGGCCAGCAGCTCAGCCGGGTGATCCGGGTGCACCACCGCGCCGGGCCGAGCGACGGCGGGCTCGACGACCCCGACGATGGCTTCGGCGACGGCTTCGACGACCTGGCGGCGTGAGCCTCAGTCCGCGCGGTCGAACTCGATCCGCAGGGCGTCGGGCTGGTTCTCGAAGCTCAGGAAGCAGATCAGCGTGTCGCTGTCGGGCGATTCGTAGCGGATCTCGGCGACGCCGTTGGTGTGTCGGAGGCCCTTGAAGCTGGCCGAGCGCGGCCCGGTGATCTCGACGCGGCAGACGATGGGCGACTCGAGCTCGGCGGGCCAGGGGTTGAGCTGGGCGTCGAAGTGGCGGAGCCGGTAGAGCAGGCCCTCGTCGGTTTCTTGGATCGACATGATCTCGGAGAGGCGGACGCCGCCCTCGTTGAAGGTCCGGAACATGCCGGTGATGTTGCCGTCGCGCGGCGCGGACCAGACTTCTTCGCAGGCGGTGTTGCCGAGTGTGCCCTCCCAGGTTCCTGCCATCCAGGCGAGGTCTTCGGCGGTTGCGGCCGGCGCCCGGTCGTCGGGCGGGCCGAGCGAGAACCCGAGGATCGTGATTAGGACGCCGGCGGTGTGCGTGATGAGGCGGATCATCCCGCGAGCCTAACCCGGGAGCGCCCGTATCCGGCGTGGAGAGATCACCCAAAAAGCGCGTCGGGCCCGACGTTTGCCGGGCCCGAGGCTAGAGGATGCAAACAAGTCTGGCTCGCGCCGGTCGCGCGATCAGGCGCGGCGGCGGCGGGTGGCGACGAGGCCGCCCATGCCGAGGGCGGCGACCGCGCCCGGGGCCGGGATGAGGCTGTACTCGAAGCTCAGACGCGGGGCCGGTGCGTCGAAGTTGCCGATGCCGGCGAAGGTGGCCGAGGTGCTCGAGTTGCCCGCGGCGATGACCCAGCGGAGCTCGTCGCCGTTGAGGAGGGCGTTCTCGATGAACAACTCGAGGGCCGAGTCGTCGGCGACGTCGAAGTTGAAGACGTACTCGTTGAGCTGGTTGCCCGCGAGCTCGATGAACTGGCCCGAGCCGACGAGCTGGACGTTCTGCAGGCCGCCCGGGTTCGCGGCGACGTTGTCGCCCTGATAGCTGAGGCTGAACATGCTGTTCGACGCCGAGGCGACGTAGAAGTTCAGCGGGCCGTTGGTGGTGAAGAAGGCGTTGTCCTGGAAGATGCTGAAGGTGATGCTGTCCAGGTCGTCGCTGGCGGTGAAGCCGCTGCCGGCGGTGCTGTAGTCCGAGGCGGCGTACGACGCGAAGCTGCCGCTGCTCGAGCCCTGGGCGTTGTGGAAAAACGGATCGTTTCCGCCGTCGCGCGGGCCGCCGGACTGGATCGTCTGAGCCTCGTTGGCGGTGATGGTGAAGGTGGTCTGGCCCCAGGCGGTGCCGGCGAGCGCGGCGATAGCAATCGCACTGATGGTGCTCTTCATGGTCTTGCTCTCTCTCTCTCTTGATCCCAGGTTTCCCTGGGAGCCTCTGTTGCGGCGCGGACGATCCGCGCAGCCCGACGAGACACTACCGACCCGCCGCACGATCGCAAGAGCTTGATCGCAGGGACGGCGCTGGTTTCGCGCGGCTTTGACGAATCCGTATCAGAACGTTTGCGCGAAGCGCTCTCGCCGGGTGGACGCCCCTCGGGCGAGCTCCCGAGATCCCGATCGCCGGCCGGGTGACCGCGCCGGTCAGTTCTTCGTCGTGATGTAGCGGAGGATCTCGACGGCCTGGGCGGGCTCGCGGCAGACCGCCGCGGCGGCCGCGTCGATCTCCTTGAGGGCGTGGTCGTGCGCCTCGGGGTGGATCGTGATCAGCGGCTTTCCGAGTGCGGCGGCGCGTCCGGCGTCGAAGGCGGTGTTCCACTGGCGGTAGTGCTCACCGAAGAGGGCGATGACCAGGTCGGCGCGGGCGACGTGGGTGCCGGTGCGGGCGTTGTTGATGCCGGCGCCCTTGCGGTCCTTCCAGAAGGCCTGCGACTCGGGGCCGAGGGCGTGGACGCCGATCTCGTCGCTGGCCTCGTGGTCGGTGACGGGCGCGGTGAAGCGGACCGGTAGGTCGAGGGCGGCGTTCATGATCTCGCGCCGCCAGTCGGAGTGGATCTCGCCGGCGAGGTAGACGGTCCAGGGTTCCATCATCGAACGATATCGGCCGATCGACCGGCGGGCGTGACCCGCAGGCCGGTGTCAGCGGACGAGATCGCGGCCGCGGACGCCGTGCTTGGTCGTCACACCCGGCTCGAACAGATTGCGTTTCAGGCCGGGCCACGTCATGACGAAGTCGGTCAGCCATTCGCCGCGATCAATGTCGGCGGTCTCCACGATGCGGGCGGCGCCGTCGGTCGTGCCGAGGTGGAAGGGCGACGACTCGGTGTAGCCGACGGTCTGGCTCTGGATCCCGGTTCTCTCGGCGTAGCTGAAGAAGGCCTTGCGGTCCGGGTAGACCACCTGGTGTGCGTAGACAACGACGTACTGGTGCGAGCCCTCGCGCGTGCTCCGATCCCAGAACTCGGGCGTCGCGAGGAAGGCCGAGCTGTAGAGGTAGCCCCCGGCGTAGGTGACGCCGGGGTCGAGCCCGAGGAACTCGCCGTACCCCGGAGCGACGAAAGACTCGTCGTTGATCCGTCCGTTGTAGTAGCCGTCGGCGAGCCCCCACATCCACCTGTGCGGCTGGTCCCAGTACTCGAGTGTGGCGGTGAGATAGCCGTAGGAGATCTCGGTCTCATAGGTGTTACGCGGGACGAAGTTGAGGAAGGCGTCGTTGTGGTCGGCCTGGTACGCGGCCATGGTCTGGGCGTGCGTCCGGAGGTTGGCGAGCGAGACCGCGTCCTCGGATCGGAGTCGGATGGATCGGAGGACCGGGAGCGTGATCGAGACGATGACCGCCAGCACGGCGATCACGACGAGCAGCTCGATGATGGTGAAGCCGCGGGCGGGATTCGCCGTCGGATCCGTCTCGGAGAGCGCGGAATCGGACCGGCGATTCTCAGAACCGGCCGTCGGGCGAGCGATCCAGAGTGCGGCGCCCGCGGCGGCGACGAGGACTCCGTTGCGGGCGATGAGGCCCCAGCCCTCGGACCGGAAGGCTTCGTACTTCATGAGCACGCCCAGGCAGCCGCAGTCGGGGGCTTCGGCGACGGCCATCTCGGCGGCGTAGCCGGCGGTGAAGGCGGCGATAAGCGCGCCCATCGCGGCGATCGCGGCGCGCGGCCAGGGCAGCATGAACCAGGCGGCCGCGGCGCCGATCTCCATCGCCGGGATCAGCGTGGCGATCGGCGCCGCGGCGCGGTCCGGGATGAGCGTCCATCCGGCGAGCGTCTGCGCGAATGCCTCGACGTCGAGGAGCTTCAGCAGCGCCGTGAGCCCCAGCGCGACGGCGAGCAGGTGCCCGACGATGCGGCTCGAGGTGGGAACGTCCCGGATCGTGATCACTACTGACCGCCGCCCGGCTGATCGCAGAACGGATTGGGGATGATCGTCGGTCCGGAGCAGTCCCCGTCATCGCCTCCGCCGCTACCGCCGCCACCACCGCCGCCGGTACAACTGCTCCCTGCCAGGACCTTGCGGTTCTCGCCGGTCTGGTTCTGAGTGCTACCGGTGGCTAGGCACTCGCCGCCGATGCAGTCCCGTATAACCACATGGCAATGTGCGACGTTGGTGGTGGGATCGGCTCGTGTCATGCCGGTTTCGCCCGACTCCGCATCGACGGGTCGTTGAATGTGCGTGTCGCCCCCAACCGAGTTCTGGCAGGTCCCCGTCCCGCATGTGACAACCGGGCCGAGTTCATTCGCACACATCACGTCCTGTGTCTGAAGTACGTAGCACGTCGGGATAACAGCTAGTGCCGTGGACGCTCCGATGACAAGCGTGCTGATCGAGGCGGGTACTGTCGAATGCATAAGCCTGATCTCCTTCAGATGTTTGTGACATCAGATGAACCGCGTAGCTTCAGCCAGATCCCCAGCACGATGCCGAGCGCCGCGATCGCCGAGATCGAGGCGGCGACGCGGATGGAGATCCCGGATTGCGGTTCAGACTCCGCAGACAGCATCTGATCTGTCTCGACGTTCTCGGGATCGAGTTGATCGTCGCCCACGACACGAGCGGGCATCGCGGTGCGGCGAATATTTCTGTAGTCGTCGATGCTTTGTAGATTGAGTCGACCCCTGATCGGATCAACGGATCGTTGCCGTGGTCGCTCGAGTACTTCGTCGAGTCGTTGTCTCGAGATCGGTCGCGCATCTTCAAGCGTTGTCTTCATGCGAACACGGCCCGATCGGTCCAGACGGGACAACTCGCTCGCAACGGGCTCGCTGATCCCCTCGCGCTGCCGCCACCCGCTCAGCCGGACGATCGAGCCGTATCGCCCTTCGCTCGCGTCTGCGGGCATGAGGGTCCGCATCTCGTCGCAGCGTCCCTGCCCGGTCTCTTGGTCCCAACGGCCAATGACGGAGATCTTCTGTGTTTGATCGCTGAACTGTGCGGTCCACTTCGTCTGGGATGTCTTCTCGAAGCCCGTCGGTACAAAGCCCCGTGCGGTTAGATTGCGTAGGAAGCCGCCGCCCATCAACATCCCGACATTCCGACGGACATTCAGGTCGTCCTCGTAGTACGCGCGACCGGGCGGCGGTTCTCCGCTCATGTCAAAGTAGCCCGCCCATCGGCCGTCCATTGCCCAGTAGCCGTCCGGCCGAATCCCGTAGTCGGTCGTGAAACCATCCGCCATCTGTAGTGCCACCCGAGAGGTGCCAAGCGGTCCGAACCACGCCTCTCGGATGTTGAAATCCAGCCCCTGTTCGCGCGCCTCGATCTGCTGCAGGAGATTGCGATCCGGATGCTCTGGCGCTCGCTCAACCCGCCGTCGGATCTCGGCGATCTCCGACTCGGTTCTCCAGCGTGGGAACTGATTGCGCAGCCGAAAGTAATACAGGCCGCCACTGAACTCCCACGGGTCAAGCCGCGCCGATTCGAACCACGCCCGCGCCGAGTCGAATCTCGGCCGCTCGTCCTGGGCGAACGCCATCGGAACAAGGCTCGCCAGCAGCACAAGCATGATCGCCGCGATCGGTGGTCTCATGCCGCCAGTCTGCCCCCCCCCCGACCTTCGACGCAAGGGCAAAGACGACAACCTGGGGGACTTTCTTCTAAGTCGCCGTCCCAGCGGTTGTAAGCGAGAAACACAGAACTGTGTGTTCCGCCCGTCAATCGTCGAAGTACGCGTCCGCGTCGTCGGGGAGTTCCTTGAGCACGTCGTCCCAGTTCACCGCGTCGTCGAG